>JBKQPC010000014.1:0-224098 GCA_052145195.1 Occallatibacter sp.
GGTTGCCGCGAACGCGTTTTTTTCTTCCGGTTGGTTAGGAGTCTTTCGGCTCGGACAGAGAAAGTTCCAGACTTACGCGTGGTTTTTTTGTATATCGCTCGGCTTCATGCTTCTGTGGAACGGTGTAAATGTTCTGCCCCGTGAAACGCCAACCACGGCAACAGCCGTTCTGGTGCAGCCCAATCTCGACGTAGCGGGCGAGAACCGTTGGGCGCTGCCTAGCGAATGGGACAGCCATATTGCCGAATTCATGCGCCTGGCCGAAGAGAATTGCAAGACCTATATCGCCGGAATTCCGCAGACCGGCGCGCCGAACGGCGAAATCATTTGTCCGCCTTACCCCACACATCCCGACCTGGTGGTCTGGCCGGAGTCGCCCGCGCCGTTCGTTGAACGTGACGCAAGGTTTCAGCAGGCGCTCAAAGAGATCACGCGCCAAACTAATGCTCCGATGGTGGTCGGCAGTCTGGGCGTGGATTACTCCGACGAGGAGCACGCCTGGAACTATTACAACGCGGCGCTGGTGGTTGCCGCGGACGGGGCGCGTGTAGGCCGCTACGACAAGATTCACCTAGTTCCCTTCGGCGAGTACACCCCCTTCCAGCGTCTGCTGTTCTTCGCCCACAAGCTCACCGGCCGGGTTTCGTCGTTCACGCGCGGAACCGAGCGCAAGGTTTTTCGCCTCAACGGTCATCGCTACGGGGTCTTCATCTGCTATGAGTCGGTCTTTGCCGACGAGGTGAGGCACTTCGCGCAGTTAGGCGCCGAGGTGCTGGTCAACATCAGCGACGATGGCTGGTACGGCGACACCAGCGCTCCATGGCAGCACCTGAATATGGCGCGCATGAGAGCAATCGAAAACCGCCGCTGGATTCTGCGCGACACAAACAACGGCGTTACCGCGGTCATCGATCCCTATGGCCGGGTGCGGGAGAGCATTCCCCGCCACCAGACAGACGCGCTGCCCGCCGGGTACGGTTTCCGCGACGACGTGACCTTCTATACCGCGCACGGCGACGTTTTTGGGTGGGCCTGTGCCATACTGAGTTTAGGCGTAGTGGGCTTGGCCTTGCGGGTTAGCCTGCGGCGCAAAATTCAAAGTTAAGCCAGGTCTTAAGAGCAAAGCATGTCACTGAACGATCTCGAATTCGCTTACGCTCCCGTGCGCGACCAAGTCCGCGACCTGCGGGAGTATCTTTGACCCTGCTCGCATCCGCAGGGAACTCGCCGAAATAGAAACCAAGCTGGCCGATCCGGCTCTCTGGTCCAATCCCAACGCGACTAAACCGTTGATGCGCGACAAAAAGCGCCTGGAGATCATGGTCGCCGATGACGAAGCTCTGCTTCGCCGCACCGGCGAGATCGAGACTTATTTCGAATTGGCGAAAGAGGGCGAAGATGTCCTCGCCGATCTGGAGCGCGAGATCAAGGCCCTGGCCGTCTTTGCCGAAGACCTCGAAGCGCGCACCACGCTTAACGGCGAAGCCGACCCTCTCAACGCCATCGTCACCGTGCACCCGGGCGCGGGCGGCACCGAGAGCCAGGACTGGGCCGAGATGCTGCTGCGCATGTACCTGCGCTGGGCCGAGCAGCAGGGCTTCAAAACCGAGATGAATGACTACCAGGACGGCGAGGAGGCGGGCATCAAGTCGGCCACCTTCACCATCACCGGCGAGTACGCCTTCGGCCAACTGGCCGGCGAAAGCGGCGTCCATCGGCTGGTGCGCATCTCGCCCTTCGACTCCGCCAAGCGCCGCCACACCAGCTTTGCCAGCGTCTACGTCTCGCCGGAGATCGACGAGACCATCCACGTAGACCTGAAGCTCGACGACCTGCGTATCGACACCTACCGCAGCGGCGGCAAGGGCGGCCAGCACGTCAACACCACCGACTCCGCCGTGCGCATGACCCACCTGCCCACAGGCATCGTCGTCCAATGCCAGAACGAGCGCTCCCAGCACAAGAACCGCGACAAGGCCATGAAGATGCTCCGCTCGCGCCTCTACGAATACGAGTTGGAAAAGAAACGCGCCGTCAGCAAAAAACTGGAAGACTCCAAGCTCGAAATCAACTTCGGCTCGCAGATTCGCTCCTATGTCCTGCAGCCCTATCGCATGGCCAAGGACCATCGCACTAAGGTCGAGGTGGGCGACGTGGACAAGGTTCTGGACGGCTACCTGGAGCCCTTCCTGCGCGGCTACCTGTTGGCCAAGCGCCGCGGCACCGCTGTTACCGCCGAGCTGGACGACGATCTGGAAGTGTAACCACCTGCTGTGGGGCAGACTTTATCGCAAAATATCCTGTCGCATCTTTGCGCGACCATTGTCCGGTAAACTGAGTCCAACTGTTGAGGAGTCATAGTTCTCCCCATGCGCATTTCCCGATTGATCTTCGTTCTACCTTTGCTGCTCACCGCCAGCCTGCCCGCCCAGGCGGCGTCGAGTTCATTCGAGGGTGACCACGTGCAAGTGCAGCTTGTCTTTCGCAAAGCTCAACTCTTTCCGGGCACTGGTGATCACGGAGGCCTCTACTTCAAACTGGAGTCGGGCTGGCACGTCTATTGGAAGAATCCCGGCGATGCCGGTGAACCGCCGCATATTCACTGGACGCTTCCCGAAGGGGTGACGGCCGAGCCGTTGCAGTTCACTGCTCCGAAGCGGCTGCCGCTTGGACCGTTGATGGACTACGGCTACGAAAATGAAGTCCTCTTCCCGTTCCGGCTGGTGATTGCAAAATCGGTGAAACCGGGAACAGCGGTTCTACACGCCAAAGTCGATTGGCTAGTCTGCCGCGAGCGCTGCATTCCCGGTAAAGCGGATCTCGAAATCAAGCAGAAGATTCGTGCAACCACCCCTGCGGGGGACCCGGATGATGGGCCAGGTGTAGAGATTTGGAGACGGCTGGCTATTCTACTCCCTGATGCGCTGCCGCCAAACGAACGCGCAGCTTTCCAACCAACGAAGGAAGGCTTCCGCCTCTCCGTCGAAACCGGCCAGCGCGAGACAGAGGCTGTGTTTTTCCCGGAAGACCAGGACATAATTGACAATCCCGCCCCGCAAAAATTCACTACTACTGCAAATGGCCTGATTCTCGACCTCAAGAAAGACGCGAATCTTTCCGCCAATCCAGCTCAACTTAGGGGTGTTCTCGAGCTTTCCGGCGGACGGGCCTATGAAATTGCGGCTCTGCCAATAGGAACGACGGCACAAACTTCGATTTCTGCGGCTGCCTCAACGACCTCTTCCAGCTCCGCGCCCATCACTGCTCCATCACTCTCATGGGCGCTGCTGGCTCGCACCTTCTGCCTCGCTTTTCTCGGCGGCCTGCTCCTGAACCTCATGCCCTGCGTCTTTCCGGTGCTCTTCTTGAAGGGCCTCGCGCTGGTCAACTCCGGCAATGAAGAACGACACAAGCTGCGCGCCCATGGCCTCGTCTATGCTGCTGGAATTCTGGTTTCCTTCTGGGTGCTGGTCGCAGTGCTTCTCGGTCTGCGCGCGGCGGGAGCCACGTTGGGCTGGGGATTCCAATTCCAGTCGCCGGTCTTTCTCTCGCTGATGGCCGGGCTGCTCTTTTTCCTCGGCCTTTCGTTGGCCGGGCAATTCGAAATCGGCCTCACGCTGACAAGCGCGGGCGGCTCGCTCGCTCAAAAGCAGGGCTACACCGGCAGCTTTTTCACCGGAGTGCTGGCTGTCGTTGTAGCCACACCCTGCACCGCGCCCTTCATGGGAGCGGCCATCGGCTACGCGCTTTCCCAGTCCGCTCTGGTCACCTTTGCCGTCTTCACGGCGCTCGCTCTCGGCCTCGCCGCGCCCTACGTTGCGCTCACCCTGCAACCGGCTTGGACGCGCCTGCTGCCCAAGCCCGGCGCGTGGATGGTGGTGCTGCGCCAGGCGACCTCCGTGCCCATCTTCGCCACCGTCATCTGGTTGGCCTGGGTGCTCGCCGCAGCCTACGGAGCTGGCGTGTTGGCCGCGCTGTTGACGAGCTTTCTCCTGTTGGCCATTGCCGGATGGTTTTTGGGCCGCTGGCCGGCCAAACGATGGGCTACGGCCGTCGCGTCATTGATTCTGCTAGGGGTCATCGCGCTGGCGATTTTCGGACAAAGGCTGGTAAGCGATTCTGCAGGAAAAGCAATCCAGTCCTGCAGCACAAATCAGGATTCCGCCTCAAGCGCCTGGCAGCCTTGGTCCGCAGAAGCCGTCAGCCGCTTTCAATATCAGGGTCGTCCGGTCTTTGTGGACTTTACTGCAAGCTGGTGTCTGACCTGCCAGGTGAATGAGCGCGTCGCTCTGAATCGGCCGGAGGTGCAACAAGCCTTCCAGTCCGCCAACGTCGTCCTGCTTCGCGCCGATTGGACCCGCCACGACGAGGCCATCACGCAAGCCCTGACTGCGCTGGGCCGCAGCGGCGTTCCCGCTTACGCACTTTACGCTCCGGGAGAAACAAGTCCAAGACTCCTGCCGGAAGTGCTGACGCCAGGAATTGTGACGGACGCGCTTGCAAAGCTGCCGAAGCAGACGCGCTGATTCGAATTACTTCTCCCCGCGCTTCCCCGCCCGAATCCGCCGAATCTCCTCCATACGCTGCGCTAGTAATTTTTCCCGCCCCTCCTGCGTGGGGTGGTAGTATCTGCGCCCCTTGAGCGATTCCGGTAGGCAATCCATGTCGGCGACCTTGCCCTCTTCATTGTGCGCGTAACGGTAGCCTTTGCCGTAGTCGAGTTCCTTCATCAGCTTTGTCGGCGCGTTGCGCAGGTGCAGCGGCACTGGCTCCTGGCGCGTCTCCTCCACTTCGCGCTGCACCGCGCCGTAGGCCGTGTAAACCGAATTCGACTTGGGCGCGAGGCAAAGATAGACCACTGCCTCGGCCAGCGCCAGATCGCCCTCCGGCGAACCCAAAAAATCAACAGCCTCCTTGGCGGAAAGCGTCAGATTCAGCGCCTCGGGAGCAGCTAACCCGATGTCCTCAATGGCCATGCGCACGATGCGCCGCGCCAGATAGAGCGGGTCATCGCCGCCGGCAAACATGCGCGCCAGCCAGTAGAGCGCGGCGTCGGGGTCCGAGTTGCGCACGCTCTTGTGCAGCGCGGAGATCAGGTTGTAGTGCTCCTCGCCGGATTTGTCGTACATCAGCACGCGCTGCTGCACCGCTTCTCCGGCCAGCTTTTTGTCGATGTGCTTGCTCGCTGCGCGATTCGGCTCCAGCGCCAGTTGCGCCGCCACCTCCAGCGTGTTGTACGCATTGCGGCAGTCGCCGCTGGAGTAGCCTGCAATCAGCTCCAGCGCATCGTCATCGGCGGTCAGCTCCATCGCCCCCAGGCCGCGTTCTTTGTCGGCAAGAGCTCTCCGCAGCAATGCAACAATCTGCTCCTCGCTCAGTGGTTCCAACACATAAACCCGGCAGCGGGAAAGCAGCGCCGAAATAATCTCAAACGAGGGATTCTCCGTCGTCGCGCCGATCAGCCGGATGGCGCCGCGCTCCACATAGGGCAAGAAGGCGTCCTGCTGCGCCTTGTTGAAGCGATGAATCTCATCGATGAAGAGAATCGTCCGCGAGTGCATTTGCGAGGCCCGCGCCGCCGCTGCCATTATTTGTTTAATCTCCTTGATGCCGCTCATCACGGCGGAGAACTCGATGAATGTGGCCTTGGTGGTCTCGGCGATAATCTTGGCCAGGGTGGTTTTTCCCACCCCCGGCGGACCCCACAAGATCATCGAACCCGGATCATCGCGCTCAATCTGCACGCGCAGTGGCTTGCCGGGTCCGACCAGGTGCTCCTGTCCGCTCAACTCATCCAGAGAGCGCGGCCTCATCCGCTCGGCCAGCGGCGCCGTGCGGAGTGGGCCGCTGGGACCTTCCTGCTCGCCGTCAAAGAGACTCATCGCGCGCCCCCTCTATGGTCCATTGGTCCGCCATCCGCGCAGGATCTCTGCCGGCTGGCCTCGTAGAGCAGTACGCTCGCCGCGACAGCGGCGTTCAGGCTCTCCACCGGGCCGGGGCAGGGAATCGTCAAGGCTCCATCGGCCTGTGCAGCCAGCTCCTCCGGAACTCCGTTGCCTTCATTGCCAATCACCAGCGCCACCGCCCCAGTCAAATCGATGCGGTCGGCCGCTTCAGCTCCGCTTACGGCAGTAGACCAAATCTTCACGCCGGCTTTCCGCAGCCGCACAAAGCAATCTTTCTCGTTCACGGCCAGCAGCGGCATTCGGAAGACGCTGCCCGCCGAGGCGCGCACTGCCTTGGGATTCCACTCGCTTACGGTTCCCGGCAGGCTGAGAACGCCGCTGGCTCCGAAGGCCTCCGCCGAGCGCAGAATCGTTCCCAGGTTGCCGGGATCCTGCAATCCAGCCAACACAACAATCAGTGGTTTGGCATTCGCCAGCAACGGAGCGGCTTTTGCCCTGACGCTCAGCACGTCTGCCCAATTCCACTCCGGCGGCTCAACCAGCGCCGCCACTGGCTGAGGAGTTTCGGTGGCCAGAGCCGATTCCAGCAGCTCTCTCGGTAGCAGCAGCACCTCGGTCTCCGCAGGCAGCGAAAGCCCTTCCAACAAATGCTCCGTGCCCTGCGCCACAAAGACAGTCTCTACGCGCAGGCCAGCACGTAAAGCCTCTTCCAGCAGATTCGGCCCTTCGATTCCCGTCAAACTACGGCTGTCGCGCCCCGGCTGGGCCAATGCGCGGCGCAATTCCTTCAGGCGTGAATTCTGTTTGCTCTCGACGACTCGAAAACTCATAACGGGCGAACCTAAGTCGATTCTATATCCGGTTCGCCTAACTGCCGCTGCCATCCGTGGATTCGGACGAGGCTTCGATGACTGGAACTACCTCAGCTTCAGGATGATTGCGGGCGCGCCAAAGAAGGAAGGCTGAAGTGATAGCGATCCCAAGTGGACAGGCGCTGAAAGATAACAATCTCGGGAATACTGCTGTAAGGACTCGCATATCAAAATGTGCGATAACGCAGAGGGAAAGGGTCAATAAGGCAAACAGGATAGCGGCAAAAATCGGCAAAAACTTCAAGAACCTCGGCAGAACAAAGTGAATAAGGAGCGCGACAATCACACCGCCAAGAAACATCGTTGCGAATGTGAATGCGATTGCAGCTGCCGCAGAGTGGAAGACACCGAATTTAGAGCACTGATACCAGTCCATTCCGGTATCAATCAAGACAAGCGGTCCCATCAGATTCCATCTAGACCATTTCTGTTTCCCGGAGCTATTACCCTTTGATTGAAAGCTGAAAGTAAAGAGCAATCCTCCCATCAAACCAATGAACAGGCTATATTTGCGCCATGTTGTCAGGGAGCAAGTTCTCAGTCCCAGTGCGCGTTGTGCGTATTCATCTCCATGGTCAGCGGCCTTGCGATACCAGCGGTTGGCCTCGTCTTTATCCTTTGGAACACCTCGGCCTTGGGAATACATATAGCCAAGGTTTGTTTCGGCCCACGCATAGCCTTGATCGGCTGCTTTGCGATACCAGAAGACAGCTAGTGAATCGTCTTTTTCCACCCCATATCCATAGAAATAATTGGCGCCAATGCTATATTGAGCCGGTGCATACCCTTGGTCGGCAGCCTTGCGGCACCAGCGGGTAGCTTCGGTGTAATCCTGCAGTACACCTAAACCGTAGAAATACATATTTCCAACGCCAAACTCTGCGGCAGCATAGCCTTGGTCGGCGGATTTGCGATACCAGCGAAGAGCCTCGTCGTTATTCAGCGGCACACCTTGGCCATAGCGGTACATATATCCGAGGTGAGACTGAGCCTTTGCATCGCCTTGCTCCGCAAGTGTGCGCGTTGCTTTTACCTGCGCAGCCAGCTTTTGCTCATCCGCTTGTTTGTGCGCCAGCCACCAAAATGCAGCGCCGCAGACTGCGGCCACGCAGAGTATTGCTCCCGCTATCTTCCAGTGCGGTTTCATTCCATCGCGCTCCAGGCATGAAATTCGATTACAGCGATTGTAGCGCCGGGAAATGGGTCAAGGTCGAAATAGAGTGTACGATGTGTATGGCATTTTTACGCGGAGAATATGTTTTATTCAATGAGCAAACCGAGCAAACTGGGAAACACTCCGAATTTCTGACTTTCAAAATGTGGCTTGCACCATGAGTGGTGCTATGATAACTATCGTCACGGCCCCGTCCTCAATTCTGACATAAAGAGGTAGAACTACTTGTCCGCGGAGATGTTGCAAGTCCATCCCGATGAACCCCAGCCGGACCGGATCGACTATATCGTCTCCTGTCTGCGCAAGGGTGATGTCGTTGCCCTGCCAACCGACACCTTCTACGGCCTGGCCGTGGACCCGGTCAATCTCCATGCGGTCGAGCAGGTTTATCAGATCAAGACCCGCCCTAAGAATAAGCCCCTGTCCCTGTTGATTGCCTCCCTGGCCCAGGCTTATGAGTTGGCTCGCGACACCGACCCCTTGCTGGACAAGCTGGCGGAACGCTTCTGGCCCGGTCCGCTCACCATCATCATGAAAGCCGGCTTCAAACTGCCGTTGCGCTCTACGGCGAACACCGGCAACGTGGCCCTGCGCGTACCCAACGCCGCCATTCCCCGCGCCGTGGTGGAGCGCTTCGGGCTGCCCATCACCGCCACCTCGGCCAACCTGCGGGGAGCCTCTGATTGCAGCAACGCAGACTGTGTCCGCGACCAGCTGGGCGACTGCATTCCGCTCATCGTCGACGGCGGTTCCATCGGACAAGCGCAGCCCACCACCATCGTTGATATCACCTTGGGCGAGGGACGCTGGGAGATTCTGCGCGAGGGCGTCATCCCCACGCAAGAGATTGTCACGGCGTTGCAGCGATAATAGTGGACAGTGAACTGTGGTCAGTGTTCAGTAATAGCACGGACCTTCCATCCATCGAGCAATTATCATTGATGGCGGATAAACTGATCTCTGCATTCCGAACGTATGTTGAGATTATCGACGGCGGAAATCTGACAACTGTTCGCTGACCACCGCGCCAATAGGTTCATCCATGAAGCCTAAGACCAAGCCAAAACGCCGCAACTGGCTTCTCCGCACCGCGCTCTGGTTGGCGCTCGCCCTGGCCGTGACTACTCTGGGCTGGTGTCGCTGGGTCTATGTGCAGATTGAGCGCTATGCCAGCCTGGACCAAGTAGCCCATGCTGCCCAGAGCGCGCCTGTGGACGCCATCGTCGTCTTCGGCGCGGCGGAGTACGATGGCCGCCCCTCCCCGGTCTACCGTGCCCGCCTGGACCACGGACTCTCGCTCTACCATCACGGCATCGCCCCGCTCATCATCACCCTGGGCGGAAACGGCGGCGACCAGTATAACGAAGGCGCCGTGGGACGCGAGTACCTGATGGGCATGGGCGTTCCCCGGCAAGCTATCATTGCCGAAACCGTGAGCCGCAACACCGAGGAGTCGGCCCTCCGAGTCAGCGTGATCGCCCGCGCAAACGGCTTGCACAGGCTGGTCATCGTCAGCGACGGGACGCATATGTTCCGCATCCATGAAATCTGCGCCGCCGATGGCCTGGACGTGCTTACCTCGCCCCGGCCACACGTAGCAATCGAGGGTGGAACAGGAGAAACCGGATCGGGGTTCAAGCGCATCGCCCACGAAATCCTCAGCTACACCGTTTGGCGCTTGCATCTGCACTGATGCGGAGTTTGCTTAAAGCGATAGAATCGGTAAGCAATGAAAGAATGTCAATCATGTTGGGCAACTACCGGGAGAGTCACCATGAAAGCGCATGAAATCGCATATTGGCTGCTTGCCATGGCATTCCTGCTAGCGCCCTCAAAGATGTTGCCGGCGGAGAAGCCGAATTGCGGAGAGATGGATGCCATTGCGAAGATGGCGCGCGCCATCTCCACTGCCGAGTTGGCCGCCCATAAGTTAAACGCGGGAGAGAGTTACCGCGCGCAGATTGTGTACGCAACCAAGCTGTCGGAACTGGCGCCCCAGCGGCAGGATGCGGCCGTACTGCTGCTGAATCTCATTCCCAAAGACGATGATCAGCAGCGCATTGTAATGACTCTAGGCGAACATCATTGCGAAACGGAGTCTTATCACGAGATGAAATTACTTTCGCAATTAGCGGAACGCATCCCGCGTGATCTGGCCAGGGCTGTCCTCCTGGTTCCAGACAAGATTCCGCAATATGTAGAGTATTCCCTATCCTCAGTCGAAGACCCGCACAGCGACTATGCAGTGCAAATGCAAAAAGTCTGCCGGGCAAGGCATCCTGAGTTCGTAGAATCAGTGACAAAGCTGCCCAGGGAGAAGAGAGACCGGTTTCTAAAGTATGTCTTCGATCTCGACGGGTGTAATGCGCTCACCCTTCCTGAAGCCGATAACCGGCTATTCTGATCCCATTCAGGGTAGCGGCAACACCGCCAGCATTCCCAGCGCAAACACCGCCGCGCTCAACGTGGACAGGAAGTTCACCGCATCATTATTCAGCCAGCCGCGCCGTTCCAGTGTCGCTCCCAGCAGGCTGTCGAAAAAGAGCCCGAAGATCCCGCCCGCGCAACTGACCGCGAAGAATCTCCGGCCGCCGACCAGCGCCCAGGCTCCAACTGCAGCCACAATCCCCGCTGCGGCCACTCCGGCCAGCGTGCCAATCAGGCTCACAGCGCCGTCGGTCCCCGCTTTCACCCGGCGCATCGTGGTAATCATGCGCGGCTTGCCGCCCAGCACTTGGCCTATCTCCGAAGAGACGGTATCCGCCGCAGCTTCGGCCAGCGCGGCGAGGCTTGCGGCTAGCAGAAGAGCCGGAACAGTATGCGAAAACCAACGGCTGCCTGCCAACCAGGACTGCACCACTCCTTCTGAGGCCAGCGCGGCTATGCCCAGGTTTGCCGCTACCTGCGCCGCGGTTCTTCCTTGCCTCCGCTCCGCCGTGCCCAGCCGCAGCTTTTGCTCCCGGCCAAGCCGCGTGGCGATGTGGGTAAGCACAAACACTGCCAGCACGGGCATCATGGCTGTGTGCCAGGGGGCATAAGCAAGCCGCTCGCCGGGAGTGAAGGTCACTGTGGAAAACATCAGGCTGGCAGTGATCGCCGCCCCAGCAAAGGCCCCGCCAGGCGTAGCCGCGCCAAGTTCGAGGACAACCAGCCCCAACAATAGACTCAGGCCCAGCGACCAGATCGCCACTGGCCGATAATTCACCGCCCACCAGTGTGCCTGCAGAACCACGCTGGCGCCCGCAACGGGAAGCACCAACAGCAGCACCAGCTTGGATTGCCAAAGCACTTTGATTCGCGCCACGAATCCATCGTAACCCGTGGAGGGCATTACGGGATGGTGCTTGGTTCTGGCCGGTTTCGGTACCCTTTCTGTCCCTGTCGCGTCAAAACCCCGGTCCCCTGATTTACAATCACGATGTAAGCAGGAAAGAACTGAATGAGGCTTTTACGCATGAATTTTAGTCAGGCGCGTGTGCGGTTGGTTCAGGCGGGCGCGGTCTTTGCGGCGGCTGCCCTGGTTGCTGGTTGTGGCAACAATTACCGGCCCGTGATTACACCCGTCAATCCCAGTGGCCCCCCCGCCCAGCCGCAATCGTTGGCGGTGGTGGTTACTGCTCCATCGCCCACCGCGCCCGGAATCGCCACGGTCATCGACTATGCTGGCGATTCGATTCTGGCTCAGGCTTCTATCGGTCCTGGCCCGACCGAGTTCACTCTGGACGAAACAGGATACAACGGCTACACCATCGACAGTGATGGCACCCTGACCAACATCCCTGTTTCCACCTCGCTGCAGACCAAAAACATATCTTTCTCCACGCTGCCCAGCACGGCAAAACCCTTGAACTTATTCGTGCCGTCCACCGGGATGTGGGCTACGGATTTGACTGGAAACTATGTCGATGTTTTTATAGGGGCACCTGTAGCCCTCCAGCTTTCCATTCCCGTGGCGCCCACGCCGGTCATGGTGATAGGTCCTGGTCTTAGCGGCAAACGCTACTTTGCCCTGAGCCAGAACATTACCACTACCACTGGCCTGGAGTGCAATAACTCGCCTGCAAAACAGTCACTCGGCATCGTGACCCCCATCGAGGTCGCCAGCTATACCACTGACACGCCGATTACGGTGGGCATGTGCCCGGTCTATGCCGTCGAAAGTAGCGATGCCGCGCGGCTCTACGTGCTCAACCGGGGCAGCGACACCATCTCGGTGATCAACGTGCAATACGGCACGCTGAACACATGCGTACCGTTCCTCAATCAGGCTGGGCGGATGGTAACCTGCCATTCCACACTGCCGCTTTCCACCTCCGCTGGACTCACAGGACCTAATGTTCCCCCGGTAGCTGAACCCGTCTATGCCGAGTACAACGCCGCCAAGAACCTTTTGGTTGTGGCTGACTATAGAGGCAATACCATCAGTGTGATCGACGTGAGCCTGGACGAGTACGGCAACGACAGCGCCGCCTTTGGAACTACATACACCATTCCGGTAGGCACAAATCCCGCCAGCGTGACCGTTTTGCAGGATGGCAGCCGCGCCTATGCGGCCAATCAGACCGACCAGACGGTGACCATCGCCAACCTGAGCAGCTACACGGTGGAAAAGACGCTACCCGTCACCGGCTACCCGCGCACCGTGGTTTCCACCCAGAATTCCACCTACGGTAAGGTCTACGTGGCCTCGCCCAACAGCAACTTCCTGACTATCCTGCGCACCGATCAGGATATTGTGGACACCACGATTCTGTTGGAAGGCGACATCGTGGATGTGCGCGTGACCACGCAGAACGGATCCAGCGGAAACAACAACAATGTGAGCCGGATTCCCGGTCACGGACAGCCCTGCAACTTGCCGGGCTCCGCGTCCCTGGGATCGCTTGCTGCTTGCCAGAAGCAGCCATAACTCATTTACCCGATCTTTGCACACGACAGCCAAAGAGGTTTTTCCCGCAAGGGAAGGCTCCTTTGGCTGTCTTTGCGTCTGCTCTCACGGTTGCGAGGTTGTTTTGGCTGCCGTGTGAAACGATAAAGAGAATGGTCGCCGGCTCAAAAATGCGCGTAGACATTTTGCTGGTCGAGCGAGGCCTGGTCCCCAGCCGCGAGCGGGCGCGCGCGCTCATCCTGGCAGGCCGTGTTTTGGTTGGCGAGCAGAAGGTGGAGAAAGCCGGTGTCACCGTCCCCTCGGACGCTTCCATCCGTTTGCTCGGCGAGGACCAGCCCTACGTCAGCCGCGGCGGTTTCAAGCTAGCTGCGGCGCTGGCTCATTGGAAAATCGAAGTCCAGGGCCGCGCCTGCCTCGATGTCGGCGCCTCCACGGGCGGATTTACGGATTGCCTCCTGCAAGCAGGCGCCGCCGAGGTCACGGCCGTAGATACCGGCTTCGGCCAGATCGCCATGAAGCTGCGCAACGACTCGCGTGTCCGCCTGGTGGAGCGCACCAATGCCCGTTTTCTTGCTCCCGGAGCACTAGCCGAAGAACAGGGCTTCCCGAGACTCACGCTGCTGGTGATGGATGTTTCGTTCATCTCAGCCACCCTGCTGCTGAAGCCGGTCTTCGCCGCCGCTTCCGCGCTCACCGAAGCCGTCATCCTGGTCAAGCCGCAGTTTGAGGCCGGTCGCGGCCACATCGGCAAAGGTGGCATCGTCCGCGACCCCGAGGCACATCAACTCGCCGTCGACAAGGTTGCCGATTGCGTTCGATCTCTGGGCTGGCAGGTGGTCGAGACCATTCCTTCGCCCATCACTGGCGCGGAGGGAAACCACGAGTTTCTGCTCTATGCTCGGCGGCCATTAACCCCATAAAACCGCAACTCCGCCCAGGGGCGGAGTTGCGGAAGAAACAACGCACTTCAGATAGCCAATCGCCGTAAACGGCTAAGCCCCCTTGGGATTGGGACCATATTGATTCGCCCCTGGTTCGCTGTCCAGCACATAGAACACGAGCAGGATTATAGGGCCCACGAAGGGAACCAGACTAATGAACAACCACCAGCCGCTCCTGCCTGTATCGTGGAGTCGGCGGATGCAAACCGCCAATCCTGGAATCACGGTAGCCAGTGCATAAACAGCCAACAGGCCGAGAATGATTTTGCCGGCCATATTCTCCCTGAGTATGATGCCAAGAATCTCTAGCACAATGAAGATCAACATGTTGAAAAGCGTGAACATCCAGAGCTCTTTGCGGCGCGACCGTCCGCTGAATTCGGCGTACTTCTTCAATACCATCAAATACCAATCCATCTCATCCTCCATTATTGGTTGTCGGTCAATTCACGCGCCGAGCGCTGCTACCCTGACGCCGTCTCGCCGCACGGTCTGGGAACTGCACCCGGTTTCAGGTGCGTAGCCAATATACACTGGTTTGCCATATAGAGTCGCGTAAAAAATCTCTGTTAACGGTGCGCGCCACAACCACTGCAAAATGTAGTTGCGTCCTTGAATGGTGCGCCGCAATTCTTGCAAAATCCAAAATTGTTCGCCCCCGTGAAAGGTTGTGGCCGCCCACCAAGCCCAATCGGAGTAAACCCCGCGTTTCCCAAAGCCATTCCGGCCAGTTCCGGGGACTTGGGGTTGGGGCCATATTGGTTCATTCCAGGATCGCTGTCCAGACACATGAGAACGATCCGGGCCACGGCGGCTATGAATCCTATGAAGGGGATAAGGCTAAGAACGATCAACAGCAGTAGCAACCAGCCGCTCTTGCCAGAGTCGTGAAGCCGGCGTACGCCGACCGCCAACCCGGGAATAATAACGGCCAGAATGTAAATGCCAAGCGGAATGAACAGGACACCGCCGACACCGCTGCCCTTGTCAATGAGAGCCAAACCGAGGCCTCCCACGACACCCAGCACTAGAATGGCCAGGAAATTGAAGAGCACAAACATCCAATACTCAGTGCGTCGTGAGCGCCCTTCGAACTCGGCGTACTTCCTCCAAACCATCAAGTACCAATCCATCACACCCTCCATTTCTGGCCGATTATCCAACACCAGGTCATGGTCGCCTGATCAATAGTGCCTCTCTGCCCGCGCAGCCGGCGGTCCGGATTTAATTTTCGGCTTCGAGTCAATATACACGCAAACACCAGATACAGGCACCAACTTTGTGCGCGGCCTGCTGGCATCCTTACAGCCCTGCCGTAGATGGAGTTTGGCCACTCCGCAGTAGTTCCGATACACTAAAGCCGCATGATTCGCGTCGCCATTGTCTGCAAACCGGAGAAAACAGAGCTTGCCCGGCTGCTGCCCGAGCTGATCGTATGGCTGCGCCAGCACGAATATGAGCCCCTCCTCGACCTGGAGGGCGGCCAGTACTCCACGGCTGCGCCGGCCATGGATCGCGCGCGCATGCCTGAGCAGGCGCCTGCATTGGTTATCGTGTTGGGTGGTGACGGAACCCTGCTCTCTGTAGCACGGATTTTTGCCTCCACCGGTACGCCCATCCTCGGCGTGAACCTGGGTTCCCTCGGCTTTTTGACCGAGGTCCGTCTGGCCGACCTCTATCCGGCGCTGGAGAGCTGGCACAGCGGCTGCGATGGCTGCCACGTGCTCGATACGCGCGCCATGCTCCACGCCGAGCTGTGGCGAGGCGGCGCACTGCGCTCCAGTTACGAAGCCCTTAACGAAGTCGTCATCTCCAAGGGCGACATTGCCCGCATGGGAGACTTTGCCGTCGAGCTGGACGGCAAGAGCGTGGCCCGCTTCCGCGCCGATGGAGTCATCGTATCCACCCCCACCGGCTCCACGGCCTACACGTTGGCCGCCAACGGCCCCATCCTGACGCCTGATGTGGATGCCATGGTGGTTACGCCCATCAGCCCGCACCTGCTCACCCTCAGGCCCCTTGTCGTGCGCGACGATGCCTTGCTCACCGTCCGCGTCGAGGGCGTCCAAAACCCCGCGTTGCTCACCGTCGACGGCCAGAAAGGCATTGAGCTGCTCATTGGCGACGAGGTTCGCTGCCACAGATCCGTGCACGTCGTCAATCTGGTCCGCATGAGCGGTGGCGGCTTTTTCGAGGCGCTGCGCAGCAAGCTCAGCTGGGGCGAGCGGTAAGTTTTTAAGGACGCATTTTCAAACGCGACTACCCGGCCTTTGTGCTGCTTGTTCAGACCTACAAATTCATGAGTTCTAACGGGACCATCCAGTACAAGTAAGTCCACACTCCCGCTTTGGGCAGTAGGCGCCTCCACGGTCTATACTCTCCTCTGTCGTATTTTTTCGAGAGGGATAGTTAGCGCCCAAACGAATACGTAACCTGAAACAGCCCGTTGTCGATGCCGGGATTCTGGTTCGCCGTGTTGTGGTTTGAGATGTGGTGGTAGCGGTACTCGGCGCGAACTGAGCGCGTCCCCGAGCGGTAAAGCTCAAGCCCCGCTCCCATGTCGAAGGTGAAGTTGAACGAACCGGCTTCTGGCACAGGGATGGGCTGAGTCGAGTACATATAGCCGCCGTGACCGATGAAGAACGGCTGTAGCTTGCGGTGCGGTAGAAAGTTCCATTGCATTCCAATCGGAGAGATGCCTTCGCCGATAGTCCAGCGGCGACCCGAGCAGGTTTGTACCCAAGTCCCGATATAGACGATGCCAGTACTGGGATCGGTAATGTTGTAGGAGATTGTCTGCAGAGCGCACGAAACTACCGCACCTAGGCTGTTTGGCTTCGACACGATCACGGTTGGTGATGTTTGATACGTTACCACGCTACTCAAGGGATCGCTCTCCAGCGCCACCGGCAACAGCTCCCCGTTATACTGCCAATTCACAATGTGATTCACAACGAGCCTACGGCCGTAAGCCACGCCAAAATCCAGCAGCATGCGGTTCTCGGCATCGCCCAAGAGAATATGGCTGGAGTCGCCCGAATAAGCGCCGAAAACGCTGAAGGTGTTGGTTCGCGCGTAGTAAGGGCTTGCCGCCGGAGAAGTGGCTTGCGCGGTTGCCGCTGTGGATATCAGAGTCAAAAGGACGATAAGGCTAAGCAAGCTGGCAATGGCCGTCAGGCCGGTTATTACGCGATTTTGCAAACAAATTTCCTTTCCTGCTGCCGGACAAAAGGCCGCCGGAGCGCCTATACTCCTTTGTTGGCTGCGAATTTCATTTTAAGGGAGCACACCTATGTCTTCACCTGCCGTAACCTACGCCCGCCAGAACCAACCCCGCTATCTGAAAGAATTGAAGGATTTGCTGCGCATTCCTTCCATCTCCACCCTGCCCGAGAACAAAGCCGATTGCCGTCGCGCCGCCGAGTTTATCATGCGCGAACTGACCCGCATCGGCTTCGAGCACGCCTGCCTCATTGAAACCGAGGGCCATCCCCTGGTTTACGCCGACTGGCTGCACGCTGCCGGCAAGCCCACCGGCCTCTTTTACGGCCATTATGATGTCCAGCCCGTCGACCCGGTCGACGAGTGGCTCTCGCCGCCCTTCGAGCCAACAGAGCGCGACGGCAACCTCTACTGCCGCGGCGCAGCCGACGACAAGGGCCAGATCTGGGCGCAGATTAAAGCTCTCGAATCGCTCTTTGCCGCCAACAACGGCAAGCTGCCCGTCAACGTGCGCATCATCTTCGAAGGCGACGAAGAGGTGGGAGGGGAGGGAATTGCCGCTTTTGTCGCCTCCAAGCCGCTCGAGCTCAAGGCCGACTTTGCCCTCGTCTCCGATACAGAACTCTTCGCCCCCGGCCTGCCCACCCTCTGCGTCGGACTGCGCGGCATGATCTACACAGAACTAGAAGTTCGCGGCCCCAAAACCGATCTGCACTCCGGCATGTACGGCGGCGCAGCCCCCAATCCCTTCGTTTCCATCGCGCAGATCATTGCCAAACTCAAAGACGAGAACGGCCACATCCTCATCCCCGGCTTCTACGACGGCATCATTCCCCCCAGCCCCGAGGAGCTCAAAGCCTGGCGCAGCCTGCCCTTCGACGAGGAGCACTACCGCAAAACCGAAGTAGGCTCCCGCTCCTTGGTCGGCGAATCCGGCTATAGCGTGCTGGAGCGCACCTGGGCTCGGCCCACTCTCGACGTGCACGGCATCCCCGGCGGCTTCATCGGCGCGGGCGCAAAAACCGTCATTCCCGCCAAAGCCGTCGCCAAAATCTCCATGCGCCTGGTGCCCAACATGACTCCCGCCAAGTCCTTCGAACTCTACAAATCCTATGTCGAAAAAATCGCCCCCGCCGGCGTCGAGGTCGAAGTGCGCCTGATCAGCGCCGGAGACCCCTGCCTGGTTCGCGTCGACAACCCCTACATCCAGGCCGCCACCCGCGCCCTGCATGAGGTCTGGGGCAAAGACACGGTCTTCATCCGCTCCGGCGGCTCCATCCCCATTGTCGGCGACTTCGACCGCCACCTCGGCACACCCAGCGTAATGATGGGCTTCGGCCTGCCCGACGACTGCATCCACGCCCCCAACGAAAAATTCCATCTGAAGAACTTCGAGCTGGGCATCGAATCCGTCATCCGCTTCCTCGAAGAAGCCGGCAAATAAACTCGTGCCTCAGGTCTCATCAACATCGAGGCCTGGGGCAACTTGCAATTGCATACTTGATACACAAATATGTGAAGAGAGATAAAGTTGCACTCGAAGCGAGGTGTCTGAATGGGATGGCATAGCGCATGGGAAGTCGTTTGTTTTACCTCGACGTCACTGCAAGGAGTGGCTGCACTTCTTTACATCGGTAAAGAGTATTGGCAATGGCATGACGCGCGGAAAGATGGAGCGATGAATACATTCGTCATCCATCGGCCGTTTTTACTGTTAGCTCTGATTTGCGGGGCTTTTGTAACCTCTGGAATAGGTTTTTGGATTATCTTTCATCCGCCAACGGAGAAAGTTGCGGATATGCACCATCCAATATCTGTGACTCTTATTCCAGCTGCCCCTAATAAAAAGCTAGAAGTGGTTAATCCTCCCACTGTAGAACAAAAACATAAAAAGGTGGAGGACCAAAAGCGGTTAGCAAACGGCGATAAGACTCTTGTTGAAGTGGGGGCTGGGGGGAATTTCAGCCAAAGCACAACAGGAGATTGCAGCCCTGCGATTGTCGGATCAGGAAACACATCAAATTGCGGTGTACAGCCAAAGCCAGATAGGCATATACCTGAGGCGAGAAAGCAGGAGTTAATTGATTTGCTCAAGGAAAGGCCATCAAAAATTCAAATCTGTGCTCTTGTAAACAATCGAGAATCATTTGTATTCGCACAAGATTGGTATCGAGTATTCGATCAAGCGGGGTGGGAAATTCAAGAGAGGCGAATAGTGCCATTCTTATCAAGTATTCCTTGGGCAGGAGTCCAAGTTGGGTATTCGGATACAAGGCCAGCGAGTATTTCGAGTCCTCTGCAGATTCCGTCAGATGAATATTCGGTCATACTAGTGGCTACTGTTCTCAATCGATTAGGAATTAAGGATGTAACTGGCGATCCAGATCCTGCGCAAAGCCGCGATTTGGTTATTCTTAGAATTGGGGATAACCCTTAAGGCGGAAGATAGATGAAATCTGAATATAAAGAAAGTCCAGCGACCGGGTGCCCCAGGCCGGATTTTCAGACCTGGTAATCCAAATTCTCTGCAATCAACTTGACTTAAATCAAATAGTATATACAATAAACCTATGGGAATCACGTACGATCCCGCCAAGAATGAGCGCAATGTCCGCGAACGCGGGCTCTCCTTCGAGCGGGCGGCGGATTTCGATTTTGAGACTGCGTTGATCGCCGATTATTCCCGGCACGGCGAGAAACGGCGAGTAGCCGTAGGGTATCTCGATAAGCGATTGCACCTGCTCTGCTACATTCCCAAACCGGACGGAATTCGCGTTATCAGTTTCCGCAAGACTAACAAAAGAGAGGCAAAACTCTATGGCAAACCGCAAACCATTGATTGACGAAGACGGCGAGGTGCGTGAGGTAACAGCCGAGGACGTTGCCAGCTTCAAGCCCTTCTCCGCGCTGCCTGCGGCTGAGAAGAGAGTGCTGTTGAAGCTCGGCAAGCGCGGGCCGCAGAAGGCGCCCAAGAAAGTTCCCATCTCGATTCGGCTCTCCCCAGATGTGGCTGAGGGGTTGCGCGCCACCGGCAACGGCTGGCAAAGCCGCGCAGATGAGGCGCTCAGGTCATGGCTGGCAAGGCAGACCGCCTCTCACGCCTAAGTGATCGCGATTACCACTAAGGAGACGATATGCCCACGGAAATGCACAATCCGGCGCACCCCGGTCAGGTGCTTCAGGAATACCTGGAAGGGATGAACATCACCCACGTGGCCAAACATCTTCACGTCTCGCGCGTGACGCTTTCCAGGATTCTCAATTGCCGCGCGGGCATCTCCGCCGAGATGTCCCTGCGTTTGTCGGCGGCGTTGGGAACGCATCCCAGCTTCTGGTTCGATATGCAATCGTCCTATGAATTCGCGCAAGCCAGGCGCAAGAAAATCCCCCGTATTGCACCTTTCAGCATCGCCGCATAATCGGGTCGGAGATACCAAACATAGGTCGCGCAAGCGCCCTCTGCCAAGACGGCGCAGTCCCATCGCTCCAGATCAGAAAATCACGAGTACGCCCATAATGACGCATATTTTCTCCAGGTCACACGCATAACCACGCATATACCTCGCCTCAAATACGCATAAACACGCATATATCTCCTAAAAACCACATCCATATTGACGCATAAACCGCCCAACGTGAATTCGACTCTGCTTGTCCAAAATCCCGTCCCCCGCAGGCAAAAAATGCAGTCCTCAACCGCTGCCCTCATCGCGTAATCTGATTCTATGCCCACGTTCGAATTTCCCTCCATGACGGAGCAGTCCCCGGAGCAGGAGCACTTCATCTCCTTCAGCCATGTGAGCATATCCTTCGATGGCCGCCCCGTTCTGGAGGACGTGAGCTTTTACGTGGATCGCGGCCAAACCCTTTGCATTCTAGGCCGTAGCGGCGTGGGCAAATCAGTTGCGCTACGCATGTTGATGGGCTTTCTCACCCCGGATTCAGGGTCCATCCGCATCGACGGACAGGAGATTACAACCCTTGACGAAGAGGGCATGAGGGCCATCCGCAAGCGCATCACCATGGTTTTCCAGAACGGCGCCCTCTTCGACTCCCTCAGCGTCCGCGAGAACGTGGCCTTTCCCATGCGCGAACGCGGCGGTATGGACGAGAACGAGATTATGGAGTCTGTGGACCGGCTCATCGGCCTGGTGGGCGCGGAAGACGTGCTCGATGCCTTGCCGTCCAGTCTCTCCACCGGACGCAAGCGCGCCGTCGCCATCGCTCGTGCCCTCGCCGCCAAGCCGGAGGTGGTGCTCTACGACGAGCCGACCACCATGGTCGATCCCATCATCGCGCACAATCTCGGCGACCTCATCGAGATTCTCAAGCAACATCTTCGCTTTACCAGTATTGTGGTCACCCACGATACACGATTTGCCCTGCGGCTGGCCGACCTGATCCTCTTCCTCCATCAGGGCCGGGCTCTGTATTTCGGTCCCATCCAGGGTTTCATGGACGCATCTGACCCTGATATTCAGCAATTTCTGGCCTTGGATGCATACACGTTACCTTCGGAATAAATTGCTTCTCAAGCCGTAACCACTCGCTTCTTGATTATCCTTGCCGTCATTGCAGATTCGGGCGATGCTTGTGAGTATGTGAATGCGAGGCCGGTGGGTTTCTGGGGGTAGAGATACGGTGTCTGCTTGGATTCTGCTGACAATAGTACTGTATAATTCGTTACCAACAGATTATATTCCAGCCGGAGCGCTTCAAATCACCGGCTATTGTTCATTTGATTCGCTCCGAGTGACCACTTCGCGTTGGATTTCTTTGCTGATGGGGTGTTTTGAGCTGGTTGCACCTCACGCTTTCTTTGCCGTCTGATTGTTTGAGGTCCGCGAAAGGTATATGGCTACTTCGGAATTCTGGCACAAGCTATCCACATCCGACTCTTTTACGCAGGCAATCGCGGAGGGGCAGGATGTGGGCGTCGCGCGCGATTCGCAGGGCAAGGCTTGGATATGGATGTTCCTCGATGCGCTGACGATTCTTTTCGCAGCCTTTGTTGCCACCCTTTACAGGCAGCATCAGGACCCTTTGTCGGGCGCAAGAGGATTCTGGCAGGGAACGCTTATTCACGGCGTTTCCATGGGAATTCTGCTGACTCTTCTGTGTTTCTTCGCCGTCACGCTGATGTTCACCAGCCGGCGGTTGAATCTGTATACGCCTATCAAGCTGACCAGCATACTCCGCGAGCAGATCCTCAGCGCGCGTGCCTGCCTCACATCCGGTTTGTTTTTGGCCGGCCTGCTCTACCTGGTAAAAGCCGAGGACATTTCCCGGTTTATCGTTTTAGTCACGGTGGGGCTGGTCATGGTCGGACTCGGCCTGCGACGCCTTATCTATCGCCTCTTGCTTTACCGCGACTTCGAGCGTGGCGTAGGTACGCGCAACGTGCTCATCGTAGGCACCGGACCCAAGGCGCAAGCCCTGCGTAATCACCTGGACAGCCTTCGCCACCTGGGATATACATTCAAGGGTTTTATTGAGTTACCCGGCCCACAACTCAGCTCTTCGCAACCTGCCAGCGGCGTGGTTGGCACTCTCGATTCGCTCTTTCTGAACACCCGCAAGCAGTTTGTGGATGAAATATTCTTTACCACGCCCTGTGAGCGCAGAGTCGTCCAATACACGCTCGTGCAGGCTCGCATCCACGGCGTGGACCTGCGCATCGTTCCCGAGATGTACGATGGCCTCGCATGGAACAACCCTGTCGAATTCATTGGTCAGTTTCCCACCATTCCCTTGCACCATAGCAAGGTGCCCGAGTTTGCTCTGTTTTTCAAGCGCATGGGTGACTTGGCCTTCTCCATCCTGGTGTTAATCCTTTTTTCGCCGCTCCTGCTGCTTATCGCCATCGCCATCAAGCTGGATTCCCCTGGACCGGTCTTCTATCTCTCCGAGCGTATCGGCAAAAAGGGCCGCGCCTTCCGCTGCATCAAGTTCCGCACCATGGTTCACGACGCGGAAAAGCAGCGCGACGGCATGATGCACATGAACGAGCGCGAGGGCGTGCTCTTCAAGATTTCCGGCGATCCCCGCATTACCAGGCTGGGCCGCTTCCTGCGCAAGTATTCGCTGGATGAGTTTCCCCAGTTCCTCAATGTACTGCGCGGCGAAATGAGCGTGGTCGGTCCAAGGCCGCCCATCGGCAGCGAAGTGCGCGAGTACCAGTTGAGCCACCTGCGCCGCCTCGACGTGGCCCCCGGTATTACCGGCCTGTGGCAGGTGCAAGCTCGCCAGGACCCCTCCTTCGACAGCTATATCTCCATGGATGTGACCTACATCGAAAACTGGAGCGTCTGGCTGGATATCCAGATCATCCTGCGCACTATCGGCGTGGTCCTGGCAGGAACCGGAACATAGCGGAGGCTATCAACCTCAAGTTTGGCTAGAGCGTGATCATAAACGCGTTTTGTGTCAGGGCATGACTTTAGTCGTGCCGATGATGTCCGTAAAAACAAAGGGCTTCAGCCCCTGAGAGATCACGGCATATCCGCAAAATCATTTTCAAACACGCTCTAGGCCGCCTCAGTTAAACTGCCTTTATCAGGTCTATTCTGCGGTGGTGATCCTATGCAACAAATGTCGATGATTCGTGACGGAGTGAACTATAACTATTGGGCGCGTGATCGCCAACTCCAGGTGTGCGCGTCGCTGACCGCAGAACAATTTCTTCGGCCCATCGGAGGCAGTTTTCCATCGCTGCGCGACACCCTGGCGCATATGGTTGCTGTTGAGTGGCTCTGGTTGGAACGTTGGAAAGGCAGATCTCCTGAAACGCTGATTCTTGTCGGTGATTTTCCGGATCTGGAGGCAGTGGTGAAGCGGTGGAATGCGGTCGAGCGCGAGATGCGCGAATATCTGGCCGGTTTGGATGAGGAGGCGCTGGCGCGTCTCCTGGCATACATAAACTTTCAAGGCGAGAAGTGGAGTTATCCGCTTTGGGAGATGATCGCGCATGTAATGAATCACCAGAGCTATCATCGCGGCCAGGTGGCGACACTGTTGCGCATGTTGGGAGTTCAGCCTCCGCACGTCGATTTCCTCGTGGGGCGGGACATGGGATTTCAGCTGTGACCCTGCGCACCATCGGCGTGGTCCTGGCAGGAAACGGTACATAGCGGCTTAGTGGTTACAATAAGTGCTCGTAGTTCGGGAGAATCAAATCGATCCGGCATAGTGTATCAAGAGAAATTGCGATTTGTCCTTAACGGACGGCCTCGCGCTCAATTATGGTTTTAATTGCCTGCAACATCGCCTGGGTTTGGTGAGCGATTTTTCGTTTTGCTATCATACTGATTAACTTGGCTTTTAGGCTTCTCGTCGAGTAATAGTGACTGATTTTCATTCTCGTGGCCCATTCACCTGCTCTTTGAAATGTTGTCTCCACCATATAGTCATTCAGAATTTTGCTTATTCCATAAGTGTCCTCCGGAAGCACCGTAACGATTTTTTCCATGGGAGTGACTTCTATGTCCTTTTCAATGCAGGTGTGTTTTCCGCCGGACAAGTGACACCGATAGGAGGCTCCTGCTTCGCGATTAGTCCTTCCTGAGATTAGGTCAACTTTGAAAACACTGGGATGAAACTCAGGAATCTTGGAGAGATCCATATTGAACGCCCAAACTGCTTCCAAAGGCGCATTGATCGATATTCCTTGCCGGGACTGAAATGGCGGCTTCATAGTGTCTGAAATCTCCTTTCTGGTTCAAGAAGCAACAAGATCATACACCTATGATAAGCATGAATGCTCTTCTATTACCCGATGCATGATTCCAGGCGGGCGGCTCATGGTTGCGCTGGATTAAACTGAATGTGTGAAGATCGCGCTGGCCCAGATCAATCCAACTGTCGGGGATTTCACCGGAAATCTTGAAAAGATTGTCGCGGCCAGCCGCCGCGCGGCCGCTCAGGGAGCGCGTCTCACCGTCTTTTCGGAGCTGGTCCTTTGCGGTTACCCCCCCGCCGACTTCCTGGAAAAGCCAAGTTTCCTGGCTCGATGCCGCGCGACCGTCGATGAGCTGGCTGCGGCCACGCGTGATTTGCCTACCGCCGTGCTGGCGGGTGTAGCCCTGCCGGCTGAACGTGAGAGAGCGAAGCCACTCTCCTCCCACGCCGGAATTTGCTGGGGCGAACGTCCGGCCGTCAACGCCGCAGTACTGCTCGATGGCGGTCGCCTCCTGCTCGAACAGCACAAGCAGCTTTTGCCCTTCTATGACGTCTTCGACGAGCAGCGCTACTTTGCACCCTCGCGGCCTCAGCAGGTTGTCGAGCTGGACGGCCTGCGGCTGGCCATCACCATCTGCGAGGATGCCTGGAACGATAAGAACTTCTGGCAGCAACGCCTGTACGCCGTTGATCCCGTCGAAGAGCTGATGCGCCAGAAGCCCAGCCTTCATATCAATCTTTCTGCGTCGCCCTTCTGGCACGGAAAACGCGCCATGCGCCGCCAGATGCTCTCTGTCATTGCCCGGCAATACGCCATTCCGGTGCTGCTATGCAACCAGGTGGGCGGCAACGACAGCCTGATCTTCGACGGTACTTCACTGGCTCTCAATGCGCTCGGAGAGCTGATTGCTCAGGCCGCCTCTTTTGAAGAAGATCTGATTCTCGTAGACCCCTTCAATGCGCCGCCCCTGCCCATCCAGGCTGAGGACGACACCGAGGCCGCCTACCGCGCGCTGGTCCTTGGCACGCGCGATTATGTGCGCAAATGCGGCTTCAGCAAGGTTCTAGTGGCCTTGAGCGGCGGCATCGACTCTGCTTTGGTAGCAGCCATCGCCACCGATGCTCTGGGCGCGGAAAACGTCGTCGGCATCGGCATGCCCAGCCCCTACTCCTCGGCCGGCTCCATCGATGACAGCCGCCGCCTGGCTGCTAACCTCGGCATTCGCTACGAGGTCATCGGCATCAGCGGCCTCTTTGCTGAGTTCACCCGCGCCCTGGAGCCGCACTTCGCGGGAACCAGCCCGGACATCACCGAGGAAAACATCCAGTCCAGGATTCGCGGCGTCATGCTCATGGCTCTCTCCAACAAATTCTCCGCGCTGGTGCTCACCACAGGCAACAAGTCGGAGATGGCCGTGGGTTACTGCACCCTCTATGGCGACATGGTTGGCGCCCTGGCGGTCATCGGCGACCTGGTCAAGACCCGCGTCTACCAGCTCTGCCGTTGGATCAACCGCTCTGGCGAGGTGATTCCCATCGCGATTATCGAAAAGCCGCCTTCAGCCGAACTTCGTCCCGGCCAGAAGGACACCGACTCTCTGCCGCCCTACGAGCTTCTCGACCCCATTCTCGAAGCCTATGTCGAGCGCTACGAAACCCCCGAGCAGATTGCCCAGGCAAACGGATTTCCCCTGGAACTCGTCAAACAGGTTGTGCGCCTGGTGGAGCGCAGTGAGTACAAACGCCAGCAGGCCGCACCCGTCCTCAAGGTAACCTCCAAATCCTTTGGCATGGGCCGCAGATTCCCCATCGCCGTCAAAGTTCAGGTGTAACCTAGTAAGTGGGAATCCTCCCGCAGTTCAGCTTTTCCACAGTTGAAGGAGAATCAGCTTGATCCGTCTGTCGATTCGTTTTGCCGGTGCTTTGGCGCTGGTTGCCTTATTCCTGCCCGTCCTCCCGGTCTCTGCCCAGCAGGATGTGCCTGCCGCGCCCGCCGCGCAGACCCCCTCCGCACCTGCCCCAGCTGCCGCGGCGCCCGTCTTTCCTAAACCCGATCCCGCCAACTTCACTGCAGAGGCGCCTGCCAAGGAGACCGTCAACGCTTTCTTGCAGGCCAGTTGGGGCTACGATGAGAACCGTGTCTGGGAGGTCTGGGCCATCCAGAAGACTGAAGTCGATGGCATCAGCAGGGTGACCTTGTTGGTGGGAGACAAGAGCGGCAAGCAGAAAATCGTACCTGCCCAGTTCTACGTCCTTCCTGACAACAAGCACATCTTTGCCGGCGATGAAATCTTGCCATTTGGCGCCAATCCCTTCGCTGATGCGCGCGCTATCGAGCAGCAGCGCGCCGACGGTCCCTACCGCGGCTCAGCCTCAAAGGACTTGGAGATTGTCGAGTTTGCCGACTTCCAGTGTCCCCACTGTAAGGATGCACAGCCCAACATGGACAAGCTGGCGGTGGATTTTCCCAAGGCGCGCATTGTCTTCCAGAACTTTCCGCTGCCGCAGCATCCCGCGGCTGCAACTGCGGCTGCATATGGCTATTGCGTAACCAAGCAGGGAGGAAGCAACTCCTTTTTCACCTTCGCCTCGGCCGTATTTGATGGCCAGGAGGGTTTGTCGAGCGCCGATGGCGCCACGCTGACCCTCAACAGCGCCGTGACCAAGGCTGGACTGGACCCGGCAACCATCGCCACCTGCGCAAAATCACCGGCGGCCCTTGCCGCTGTCGCTGCTATGGTAAAGCTGGCCCAGGACCTGAAGATCAACCAGACTCCAACGCTGCTGATCAACGGACGCTCGGTTCCCGCAACCGCTCCCTACGATACCCTCAAACAGATCATTCTCTATCAAGCTAGGATGGACGGCGTGGCCGCCCAGTAAGAAGGGTTGGTCAGCAAGCCGAAAAATAACGGTAATCAGCGATCAAACATGGGCAGGCAGGGATTCAATCCTGTCTGCCCTTGCCGTTACTGCCCCGGCCCTCGCTCCACGCGCATCACCGGCGAGTGGCCGGCTGCTTGCGTGCCGCGGATCACATGGGGTGTGATTACAATCAGCAAAGTCGCGTAGTTCTTCTGGGTATTTTTATCGGTGAGATCGTTCATGCCGGGAATCTCGCTGATTCCGGGCACGCCGCTAATGGCGCGGCTCTCTGACCTGTCCAGCTCGCTGATCACTTCCACTGCCTCGCCCTTCTTCAGCGTCACTACCCCGCTCCAGGCGCGGTTGTTGAGTACCGGATTGCCGTTGATGGAGCTTCCGGCCAGAGCGTCGATCTTCATATCGATGGTAAGCGCCACCTCGTCGTTGCGCAGCACCTTGGGAGTCGCCTTCAGGGTCAGGCCCAGGTCCTGGTACTGCACTTGCGGTATATTCGGCACGCTGCCGCTATAAGCAGCCAACAGCGAGGAGAGGCTGCCGGACGCTCCAGCCCCGGTCAGCCCCGGTATAGTCGGGACACTGGCCCCCAGGCTGGAGAACGAAGAGGTCTGGATGGGATATTTCGTGCCTGACTTGATGGTTGCGGCCTCCCCGTCGCCCAGGCGCAACTGCATCTGGTCCAACTCGCGCGAGTCGGAGGAGTTCAGGTTCAGATTGAGTGTGGCCGCGCCCGGAGCCAGCGCGGATTGAGTAAGTCCGCCGCCAAACAGCGCAATCCCATTGGAAAATAGGGAACTCGACACCTGCCCGGATGCCAGCAGAATGCCCAGAATCGCCAGCGTGTCGCCGGGAGCGGCCAGCCCAGAGGAAATAATCTGCTGCACCAGGCTCTGGTTCGCGTTCAGAATGGATCTTTCCTCGGCATAGACGTTGAAGGCCGTCATGCTCTGTGGAGGCTGCACTCCGGTATTGCGCGTGCTGGTGTGCGCAAGCTGGATCATGCGTACCTCCAGCATCACCTGGCTCCGCCCGTCGAGCAGATCGCGCATGGTGGCATTGAACGCATTGATCGCGCGTTGAGAGGCGCGGATGGTGATCGTCCCGGAGGTGGGAGCCGCCGTCGCCTGCTGCGCATTGAAGACGTTTTTCGCCAGGTTGACTACCTCGGTCAACTCTGTCGCGCTCAACCCCGGCAGGTAGACTGTCTCGAATTCCAGGGGCGTAAACTGCTGGCGGTTCTCCTTGGTATCGCGGGCTGTCAGCACATGGTGCGCGTCCAGCGGGACGTAGAACGTGTTCGTTACTAGTCCAGCCACTCGCGACGCCGTTTCGTAATCTACGTCATCCAGGTCCAGCCGGGTCTGCGTGGCAAGCACGCTGCTATCCACCGTAACGTCAATTCCATAGGCCTTGAAGACCTGCGGGATGATCTGGCGCTGCTCGGAGCGCAGGTGAAAGCTGTGCACTCCGGCTGTGGGCTCGAGTTCCACCGCCTCGCCAACCGTGTCCGCGCCTTGCTCGTAGCTCGGCCTGGACTGACCCAGCAGGGCATCATCGCCCAACTCGTACAGGTGTTGGGTCACCTGAATGTTCTTTGGTTCCAGTTCGAGCGCATGGGCCAGAGTCACGCGCGCTTGCGCCCCATCGCCACGCAGCCGGTCCTTGGCCGCGGCCTGAATCAGCGCCGTCACCGCATGGCTGCGCGCCACGCTCGCCGCCAGAAGGTAGTCGGCAGTGCCGGGGTCCAGCGAGGCCGCCTGCTCAAAGCCGCGCATGGCCTCTTCAAACTGTTCGCCTACAAACAGCTTGCTGGATGAAAGATAGAGTTTCGCCGCCCTACGCCGGTCTGCGCTGCGCACCGGACTAGCTGGTTGCGCGCCCCGAGTCTGATCCGCAGCAGTAACTGTCCCAGGGGTTGTACTTTGTGCGGCAGGGGTTGCATTGTCCGTAGATGGATTCGCAGCTTGGCCCAGCGCGCCGCCGGAAATCATTGCCAACAGCAGCACCTGCGTCCAGATCTTCTCCCATTGCCTATGTGGCGTATGGGTCTTAGGTATGCGCGTTTCGATGGCCTGCGGAGTGGTCTGCATGTCCTTGAGAAGCGCCGTCAGCCCCGGCCAACGACCTGGTGGGTGGCGCTATAGACAGGACGTTCACTGCGCGGCGGACGCTTGAGGCAGGCGCGAACTTCGGCCAGACTCAGATCAAGTTCTGCCATCGTCCGGCTCAGCGTGTTGCGATGCATCCCCAATTCTTTGGCCGCTTTGCACTGGTTACCCCGGTGCGCCACCAGTACTTCGCGCAGATAATGCTTCTTAAACTCGCGCACGGCCTCCTCATAGCCGATACCGCCGGAATGCATTTGTGTCACCAGGCCGTCCAGAATTCGTTTCACGTCCACCTCAGCTTGTTCTAATAGATTGCCATATTCTGTTGGGTTGCGCTTGCAAAAAATCACATTGCGCCGCTGCCGGGGTGCAGCCACACCGGCGACTCTACTTCCAGCTCCTTGAGCGTATGCCGGATGCGCTTGGCCAGATCAGCTGGGTCCATATGCGTGCTCAAATGACAGGCCCCAAAAAAATATTTGGGCAGTTTGGCATCGCTCAGCCAGTGGGCCTTGGGGAAAAAAGCCAGGGCCGCCAATATCACCACCGTCACCAGCAGCACCCCCTGAAAAAATCCGAAGACCGCGCCTGCCAGCCTGTCCAGGCAGCCCAACCCCATGCGATGGAAGACCTTGGAAAGTACTTTCCCGGCAACCGCGGCCAATCCCATCACCAGCAGCGCAATCAGCAGAAACCCGATTGTATCGGCTATCGCCTCAATGCGCACCAAGGGCAAAAACAATTTCGCAATGAGGCCGTAGTTCCAGGATGCCAGCACCAGGCCCAGCAGAAGGCCGAAAAGAGCGAAGGCTGAGCGGAAGAAGCCCTCGGTTAGTCCGCCAAACACGGACATCACCAATACCACTACGATCGCCCAGTCCACCAGTGTCATTCTTTGCTCCTTCTACGATCCGTGTTCCGGATTCCTCTGGCGCCGCTACAAACTCCTCATGAAATACGTATGCAAAGGCTCAACATCACTGGACGTGTACTTGTCTGATTCCTGCACAGCAGAGTTGCCAGGGAAAGTTCTCCTCTGATAAAACTAAGTCTCCGATTTTCTAGGCAGGGGAGCGCTTTGTCAATCTCTCTTCGTAGCTGTTGATAATAAAAAACTTATAGGATGAAATCTGATCCGGAACTGCATCGTGTTCAATAATGACCAATAATAATATTTCCTCCAATTGTTCAATTCTGAACAGCATTCCGATCTTATTAGTTGTTACACACACGTGTGTGACAGCCGTCACGGACCTACCCCCTCACATGGGCGACACTCCTCTAGTCAACATGGTTCGGAGGGCACGTAAGAAAGTCCTCCTTGAGCTAGGCGACACGGAGTAGCCGTGGAAAGGGGAAGCCGCAGCTAGCTTCGTTTGTGCAGGGATCACCAGTAGCCGCGTGCTACCGACCTCCAGTGCCGGCTACTGGTCCCCGATTTACTTGTTAAATACAAGCGCCTCCGAAGTAATGCTATCCTTCGGAGGCGTTTTTTCGCCCGTTGTTGACTCTGCTCAAAGATAGTTGCGCCACAACTTAACTGAGGCCATACGGGAGCGGTCGCATTGATGAAGTATGAGGTATTGACTGGATCGTAATTATCTTATTTATCTGCATATAGGACTACTTTTCCACAATAAGCACTATTTTTGTAGCAATTTTCCGGCCAAAATTGAGAATCTGTACAAAAAGGGGTACAAAATCGTGTGGTTACATATTGACATGCACCACAGGTAGCAGTACGTTTACATTTGCCGGATGCCTAGATTTGAGGCACGGTAAACGCCGCCCGAAGGCGGCGTTGAGTCCAGATAGTATCGGTAGCCTAGAGAACTTCTCGATACCACCTGCCCCGGCACCCATTGGTGAAGGGTGCAAGTTGATTTTTAGATCGACCAACATATTGATCGACCTATTCCTTCGCTGTCAACAGAAATATGCTGTGGGTTCCCACAGCCTCACAGTGAAGGAGACGAAATGGCAACAAGCACGCAGTACGACCATGCAACGCTTACTGCTGTCTGGAACAAAGGCCAGGCAGTCCTGGGCAATAATGCCAATGTGTTCCGCAAGGACGTTTACGGAGCTTGGATGCAGTGGAACCAGTATGGAAATACTTCCTCTCCGTATGGCTGGGAAGCTGACCATATCATTCCACTCGCACGGAACGGTTCAGAGTCGTTAAGTAATCTGCAACCGCTCCAGTGGGAAAACAATCGCAAGAAGAGTGACAACCGTATCTAATCAACCGGAAAAGCCTGCTGCGTTCTTGGTTTTAAGGATGCTGCAGGCTTTTCTGCAAATCGTCTACCGGTTCTTCGCCACTTCCTCCACAGTCACCGGATCAAGAAAGGGCATCTGTGCGCGCAGCTTTTTCCCGACAATCTCCACCGGATGCTTGGCTTCTGCCTCGCGGAAGGCCAAAAACTCCTTGCGTCCTGAGTTCTGATCGGCCAAAAATCGCTTCGCAAAGCTCCCGTCCTGAATCTCCGCCAGAATCTGCTTCATCGCCTTGCGGCTCTCGGCATTGATAACCCGCGGGCCGCTCACGTAATCGCCCCACTCGGCGGTGTCCGAGATCGAGTAGCGCATGTACGCCAGGCCGCCGCGATAAATCAAATCCACAATCAGCTTGAGCTCGTGCAGCACCTCGAAATACGCGCTCTCCGGCTGATAGCCTGCATCGACAAGCGTCTCGTAGCCCGCCTTGATCAGCGCGCTGACGCCGCCGCACAGCACCGCCTGCTCGCCGAAGAGATCGGTCTCGGTCTCCTCCTTGAACGTCGTCTCCAGAACTCCGGCCCTGGTGCCGCCAATGCCTTTCAGGTAGCTGAGGCAGAGCGCATGAGCCTTGCCCGTCGCGTCCTGGTGGACGGCGATGAGACAGGGCACGCCGCCACCCTCCATGAAGACCTCGCGCACCCGATGGCCCGGCGCCTTGGGCGCGGCCATGCCCACGTCGATGCCCGCCGCCGGAACAATGGTCTTGAAATGAATGTTAAAGCCGTGCGCAAACATCAGCAATTTGCCCGCGCTCAGGTTCGGCTCAATCTCTTCGGCATACAGCTTGGCCGCCGTCTGATCCGGAACCAACACCATCACCACATCCGCCCACTTGGTGGCTGCGGCAACGGTGTCCACCTCCAGGCCGGCCTTCTGCGCCTTGGCGATAGACTTGGAGCCTGTCGCAAGGCCAACCTTCACCCGTACGCCGGAATCCTTGAGGTTGAGAGCGTGGGCATGACCCTGGGAGCCGTAACCGATGATGGCCACCTTCTTGGCCTGAATCAGAGAGAGGTCGGCATCTTGATCGTAGTAAGTCTTCGCCATGTTATTTTCTCGCTTCCTTTGCTTGAGTGGTGATGTTGATTTGGAAAAAACAGCCGCGCATTTCGTTCGGCTTATTCCGGTTCAGCCGCGACGTCTTCTGCGGGCTCATCGTCTTGTTCTGAGGGCTCGTCTGTACCTGTGTCCATGGCCTTCAGGACGCTCGAAATATGATGGCCGCGGCGCATGGTCATCTTGCCGCTGCGGCAGATTTCCAAAATCTGGCCTTCATCTTCGTGCAGCACCTCGATCAGCCCTTCGATCTTGCTTTCCACGCCGGTCAACTCGATCATCAGCGACTCCGGCGCCAGGTCCACGATATGGGCGCGAAAGACTTCCACCAGATCGAATATCCGGGATCGGTTCTGTGGCGTGGTGGCAACCTTAATGAGCGCCAGTTCCCGCGTGACGCTCGGAGCCTGGGCAATGTCGTCCACATCCACCACATTCTCCAGCTTGAACAAACTGGCGCGGATGCGATGGCCGGCCTCGGCAGATGCCTCGCAGACCAGTGTCAGCCGCGAAAGCCCCGCGCGCTCGCTGCGCCCCACGGTCAGCGAGTGGATGTTGATGTTCAGGCGTCGGAAGAGCGAGGCCACGCGAGTCAGCACGCCCGGCCGGTCTTCCACGTAAGCGACAAATGTGTGCAGCATAAAAGCCTCTCTGACCCCTGATCTCTTATTTTTCCGGCCTGCGAATCATTTCATGCAATGAAGACCCGGCGGGAATCATCGGATAAACCGAGTCTTCCTTCTCTACCTTGAAGTTGAGCAAAAATGTTCCCGATGCGGAGCGCGCTGTGTTCACAGCTTCAGCAACCTCGGCGCGTGTGCGAACGGTAAGGCCCTTGATGCCGTGGGCGTCTGCCAGTTTAACAAAGTCGGGGCTGACCATCGGCGTGGCTTCGTAGTTCTTTTCGTAGAAAAATTCCTGCCATTGGCGTACCATGCCCAGGTAGCCGTTGTTGATGATGGCAATGTTGATCTTGATGCCTTCCTGCACGATGGTCGAAAGCTCCGCCGCGGTCATCTGGAAGCCGCCATCGCCAACGATCACCCAGACCTCCTTATCCGGGCAGGCGAACTTTGCGCCGATGGCTGCGGGCAGCGCGAATCCCATCGTTCCCAGACCGCCCGAGGTGATCAGTGTGCGCGGCCGTTCGTGGTGATAGTACTGCGCCTCCCACATCTGGTGCTGTCCCACATCGGTCACCACGATGGCGTTGCCGCCAGTCATGCGCCAGATATCGTTGATCACGTGCGCCGCGTAGAGGTGACCGGAGTCGGGCAGGTTCTTGATGTCGCGCACCGCCACCTCGCCCTTGCTTGCTTCGATAGTCTTAATCCATGCCGAGCCGTCGCGGCTGGTTATACGCGGCAGCAACTGATCCAGCACTTCGCTCAGATCGCCCACCAGCGCCACATCGACTTTGATGTTCTTGTTGATCTCGGCGGGATCAACTTCGATGTGTATCTTTTTGGCCTTGGTGGCATACGTCGAGGTGGTTCCGGTGACGCGATCATCAAACCTCATGCCGCAGGCAATCAGCAGGTCGGCCTCCTGAATAGCGTGATTTACCCATGACTCTCCGTGCATGCCCATCATGCCCAGGTTCAGCTTGTGCGAGGCAGGGAAGCCGCCCAGCCCCAGCAGCGTAAGCGCCACGGGAATCTGCGCGCGCTCGGCCAGCGCGTACAACTGCTTCTCCGCGCCAGATTCAATGACCCCGTGACCGGCCAGAATCACGGGCCGCTTGGCGTTGCGAATCAGTTCGGCGGCCTGCTCCAGACCGTGCTCCTCCACCTTCAACATCGGGTGCGGCCGATGCGCCCGAGGCTGGGCGGCGGCAAAGTCGAAGTCGGCCGTGGCCTGCTGCGCGTCCTTGGTAATATCCACCAGCACCGGCCCTGGGCGTCCGCTCCGTGCAATCTGAAAGGCATAGCGAATCGCAGAGGCAATATCTTCGGCGCGGTTGATGAGGAAGTTATGTTTTGTCACCGGCAGAGTGATGCCGGTGATGTCCACTTCCTGAAACGCGTCGGTGCCCAGTATCTTGCTCGACACATTGCCGGTAATGCAGACAATGGGAATCGAGTCCAGCATGGCGGTGGCGATACCAGTTACCAAATTCGTCGCTCCCGGTCCGCTGGTGGCAATCGCCACGCCCACCTTGCCCGAGGCGCGCGCGTAGCCGTCCGCCATGTGCGCCGCGCCCTGCTCGTGCCGCACCAGCGTGTGATGAATGGGGAACTTGCGCAGTGCGTCGTAGACTGGCAGAATCGCCCCGCCGGGATAGCCGAAGACCTGCGTCACGCCCTCGCCCTCCAGCGTAGCCCACACTATCTCCGCGCCGGTCAGCCGCGTGGGCGGGTTATTCGTTGCTTGCGTCTTGGCGGTTTTTCCCATGTGAGACCTCCTGTTGTACTACTTACTGTGGGTGACCCAGGTCCCGATTCTGGGACCTGGGATAGTAATCATCAAAAAGTCAAATTTCGTGCTGATAGCTGCTTCTACGTCGTTGCTCCTTCGGATGCGCTCGTCACCCGGTCCACATACTTGCGGAATATACCCCTCGGCCAACGCAGCGCCGGCGGCTTGAATCCTTTCAGCCGCTCCGCGATTTCTTTGTCGCTGACTTCCAGTGTCAGCTTGCGATTAGGAATGTCAAAATGAATGATGTCTCCCTCGCGCACTGCGGCGATCGGTCCGCCATTAAAAGCCTCTGGCGCCACGTGCCCGGCGGTAAAACCTCTCGTCGCGCCGCTGAAACGCCCATCGGTCAACAGTGCCACCGTCGCGCTCAACTCCGCATTGGAGCTGATGGCCGCCGTCACTTGCAGCATCTCTCTCATGCCCGGCCCGCCCTTCGGTCCCTCATAGCGAATCACCAGCACATCGCCCGGCTTGATCTGCCCAGCCTGCACAGCGGCAAACGAGTCCTCCTCGCGATCAAAAACCCGCGCTGGTCCGCGATGCTCCACGCGGTCGGCAGCGGCAATTTTCATCACGCAGCCTTCGGGAGCAAGATTCCCCTTGAGAATCACCAGTCCGCCATTAGGCTTGATCGGTTTCTCAAACGTGCCGATAACCTGCTGTCCCGGAGTCTCTTTCGCCAGCGCAGCCTCTTCCGCCAGCGTCTTGCCGCTGATAGTCAGCGCCGAGCCGTCAGCGTGTTTTGAGTCAATCAGCCGCTTGGCAAGCAATCGCGATCCGCCCGCCGCCTGGTAATCCGAAGCAACAAATTTCCCCGCCGGTGTCAGCGAGCAGATGTACGGCGTACGCTTGCTGATCGCGTCAAAATCGTCAATGGTCAGCGAAATGTTCATCTCTCGCGCAATAGCCAGCAGATGAAGCACCGCATTCGTCGATCCGCCGCTGGCTGCTACACTGGCGATGGCGTTCTCCAGCGATTTGCGCGTAATAATCTGCGAGGGCCGGCGATTGGCGCGTACCGCGTCCATCAAAATGCGTCCAGCCTCGCGAGTGGCTTTGAGCTTATCCGGACTAGTCGCCGGAACACCGGAAAGTTGAATCGGCGCGATGCCCAGAATCTCCGCCGACATCGCCATGGTATTGGCGGTGAACTGGCCGCCGCACGCGCCCGCGCCAGGGCAGGCGTGGGCTTCCAGAGCCTCCAGCCCCACGTCGTCGATGCGTCCCGCGGCGTACGAGCCGATGCCTTCAAAGACATCCTGAATGGTAATGTCCCTGCCGTTCAGCTTGCCCGGCGCAATCGATCCGCCGTAAAGCATCATTCCCGGAATATCCAGCCGGCATAGCGCCATGATGATGCCCGGCATATTCTTATCGCAGCCGCCGATGCCCACCAGCCCGTCGAAGAGATTTCCACGCCCCATCAGCTCAATCGAGTCGGCGATCACCTCGCGCGAGACCAGTGAAGCCTTCATCCCCTGCGTGCCCATGGTGATGCCGTCGGAGATAGTGATGGTGTTGAACTCCATCGGCGTGCCGCCCGCCTCGCGGATGCCTTCCTTCAACGCCTCGGCGATCTCGCGCAGGTGCACGTTGCAGGTGCCGATCTCCGTCCATGTATTCGCAATCCCAATAATCGGCTTGTGCAGATCGTCCTTGCTATAGCCAACGCCGCGCAGATAAGAGCGCGCCGCTGCCCGGCTCGGCCCTTCAGTCATCGGAATGCTTTGTCGTTTGCCTTCAATGGTCATGGTTATTTCGCTTTCAGCCAGTTGGCTTGGTCATGCTTTTTTTCAAATGTATCCAGCTCTGCTGCGTGCCGCAACGTCAGGCCGATGTCGTCCAGCCCTTCCAGCAAACAGAACTTGCGGAAGGGATCAATCTCGAACTTCGCCTTGAATCCCTTGCCGTCACTCACGGTCTGCTCTTCCAGCGAGACAGTAAGTTGATAATTCGGCAACGTCTTCGCGTTGTTCATCAACTCGGCTACCTGCTCTTCGCCGAGCCGCACCAGCACAATCCCGTTTTTGCCCGCGTTGGAAAAGAAAATGTCTGCAAACGACGGCGCGATCACCACGCGAAAGCCGTAGTTTTCCAGCGCCCAGGCAGCGTGCTCGCGGCTCGATCCGCAGGCGAAGTTCTTGCCCGCAATCAGAATCTGCGCTCCTTTATAACGCGTATCATTCAACACAAAATTCGGGTCCGGCTCACCCGACGCCGTGCGCCGCCAATCAAAGAACAGAAACTCGCCGTAGCCGGTGCGCTCAATCCGCTTCAAAAACTGCTTGGGAATAATCTGGTCCGTGTCTACATTCGCGCGGTCAAGAGGCGCGGCCAGTGCGGTCAATTTGCGAAAGGGGTTCATTAGCCCTTCACCTCCCAATTGCGAATGTCGACAAAGTGCCCCGTTATGGCGGCTGCCGCGGCCATCTCCGGCGAGACCAGATGCGTGCGTCCGCCACGTCCCTGGCGGCCTTCAAAGTTGCGGTTGCTGGTCGAGGCGCAGCGCTCGCCCGGCAAAAGAATATCCGGATTCATGCCCAGGCACATCGAGCAGCCTGGCTCGCGCCACTCAAAGCCCGCCTCGCGGAAGATGCGGTCCAGCCCTTCCTTCTCCGCCTGTGCCTTTACCGTCTGCGAGCCGGGAACCACCATCGCGCTCACCTTCGTGCTCACCTTGTACCCCGCCGCAATGCGAGCAGCCGCGCGCAGATCCTCCAGCCGCCCATTCGTGCAGGAGCCGATGAAGACCCGGTCGATGACAACCTTTTCCAGCGGCGTGCCGGCCTTCAAGTCCATATATACAAGTGCACGTTCCAGGCCTCGGCGCTCCTGCTCGTTGGTCACAGCGGCCGGGTCGGGCACGGCAGCCGTAATCGGCGCCACCATTCCCGGACTCGTGCCCCAGCTGACGTACGGAGCCAGCTTCGCTGCATCGATGACCAGCTCGCGATCAAACTTTGCGCCGGGATCACTCGGCAGCTTGCTCCACTCCGCAACGGCCTTCTCCCACTCCGCGCCCTTCGGAGAAAAACGACGGCCCTTGAGGTAGGCGAATGTTTTTTCATCCGGAGCGATCATGCCCGCGCGTGCGCCGGCCTCGATGCTCATGTTGCACACCGTCATGCGCCCTTCCATCGAAAGCGCGCGAATCGCCGAGCCCGCATACTCCACCACGCAGCCAGTCGCCCCGTCGGTCCCAATCTGTCCAATGATTGCCAGAATAATGTCTTTGGCCGTCACTCCTCTCGGCAGCTCGCCTTCAACCGCGATGCGGAAGGTCTTGGGCTTGGACTGCGGCAGCGTCTGCGTGGCCAGCACATGCTCCACTTCGCTCGTGCCGATGCCGAAGGCCAGCGCCCCGAAGGCCCCGTGCGTCGAGGTATGCGAGTCGCCACAGACAATCGTCATGCCCGGCTTGGTCAGTCCCAGCTCCGGCCCGATCACGTGCACAATGCCCTGATCACGCGAGTCCACATCGTAAAGTTCAATACCGAACTCCGCGCAGTTCTTGCGCAGCGTGGAGATCTGTGTTGCCGCAATCTGATCGGCGATGTTGAAGCGATCGGCCAGTATCGTCGGCACATTATGATCCACCGTCGCAACCGAGCGGTCAGGCCGCCGCACCTTGCGCCCTGCCAGCCGCAACCCCTCAAAGGCCTGCGGAGAAGTGACCTCGTGGATCAAATGCAGGTCGATGTACAGCAGTGTCGGCTCGCCTTGCGGCTCAACCACCAAATGCTGCTCCCAGACCTTTTCGAATAACGTCTTTGCTTCGCTACTCATTCATCATCCTTGTTTCAAATTGTTGTTCAGTGCCGATTCGTCATCAAAAACTAGTCCCTTAGTCCCTAGTCCCTACTTCAGCATCGCCTTCACCGTCTCCCGCACCTTCGCGCCCATCTCGCGGGTTCCCAGCACGGTCAATCCCTCGGGATTGGTGCGCGCCAGATCCTGCGTGCGGAAGCCCTGTTCCATCACCTTGCGGATCGCCTTGACGATCGCATCGGCTTCAGCGTCGAGTCCGAACGAGTGGCGAAGCAGCATCGCGGCGGTCAGAATCGTGGCCAGAGGATTGGCGATGTTCTTGTTGGCGTGCTTAGGAGCGGAGCCATGAGCCGGCTCATACAATCCGATCTTGCCGCCAATGGTGCCGGAGGGCAGCATGCCCAGAGAGCCGGTGATCACCGAAGCCTCGTCGGTGAGAATGTCGCCGAAGGTGTTCTCCGTGACCACCACATCGAAGTCGCGCGGACGCTTCATCAGGTGCATCGACATCGCATCGACGTACTGGTGTTCGAGCTCGACATCGGGAAATTCCTTAGAGACCTTTATCACCGTGTCGCGCCAAAGCTGCGAAACCTCCAGTACGTTGGCCTTGTCCACGCTGCATAGCTTCTTGCGCCGCTTCTGCGCCAACTGGAAGGCGATGCGGGCCACGCGGGCCACTTCATCGCGCGTGTAAATCATAGTGTTGATGCCTACGCCCGTTTCCTTGTCCCAGCCGCGCGGCTGGCCGTAGTAAAGGCCGCCGAGAAGTTCGCGGACAAACATAATGTCGGTGCCGTCGATGATTTCAGGCCGCAAGGGGCTATTAATCGTCAGTTCCTTGAATGCAAAGACGGGGCGCAGGTTGGCAAAGCCGCCCAGTTTGGCGCGCAGTCCGAGTAAACCAGCCTCGGGACGCTGGCTGGGAGGAAGAGAATTGAACTTGTCGTCGCCCACCGCGCCTAAAAAGACCGCCTCGGAGTCGAGCGCGGCGGCAACTGTGTCGGGAGGCAGAGGCGTTCCATCCTGCTCAATGGCTACGCCGCCAATGCGCTTGTAATTCAGTTTCAACGTGTGGCCGCCGGCCTTTGTTGCTTCTTGCAGTACCGCAATGCCTTGCTCTGTGATTTCAGGGCCAATGCCGTCTCCGGGTGTAACCAAAACTTTCAACTTCATTTCTTGCTCTCCTTATTCTTTGATGGTATAGGGTTATCCTGTCTGCGTTCCCGCTTCATCCGATCTTTACCGATTCAATCCAGTTCGGCGACCGGCTCGCGGCGCTTTTCCCGAATCTGATCGGGCAAAATGCTCACCAGATCGAAGTCGTAGATGTTCTTCTTGCGGTCGGCCAGCGCCACAAAACGGTAGTAGGTGTGTTGCAGCTCATCGCGGGTCAGGGTAAAGCCCAGTTGCTCCAGACGGTTGCGCAGCGCCGCTCGTCCGGAATGTTTGCCCAGAACCAAATGCGTCTTGGCCACGCCTACCAACTCCGGGGTCATGATCTCGTAGCACAGCGGGTTGGCCAGCATGCCATGCTGATGAATGCCTGATTCGTGCGCAAAGGCGTTGTCGCCTACGATGGCCTTGTTAGGCGAGGGCCGGAAGGTGATGAGCTGGCCCAGCACCTGGCTGGTGGGGTAAAGCTGATTCAGATTGATGCCCGAGGTGACTTTGAAGTGGTCGCCGCGAACATAAAGCGCGGCAGCAATCTCTTCCAACGCCGCGTTGCCGGCTCTCTCGCCAATGCCGTTGATGGTGCACTCTACCTGGCGCACGCCTGCCGAGATGGCGGCCAGTGAATTAGCCACGGCCAGCCCCAAATCGTCATGGCAGTGCGCGGAGAGAATAATGCCCTGCTCGTCGATGGCCGGTACGCGTTCCCGCACCTCTGTGAACATCCGGCTGTATTCCTCAGGCATGGTGTAGCCCACCGTGTCCGGCATATTAATCGTTGTCGCGCCGGCCTCCACGGCCACCTTCACCATCTCCACAAGAAAGTTGCGCTCCGAGCGGGTGGCGTCCTCAGGCGAAAATTCCACATCGTCGCACAGCGAGCGCGCCAGCCGCACCGACTCGCCCGTCTGATCCAACGCCTGCTGGCGGCTCATCTTCAGCTTGTACTCCAGATGCAGATCGCTGGATGCAAGAAAAACATGAATGCGGGCGCGGTCGGCAAATTGCAACGCCCGCGAGGCCATCTCGATGTCTTCTGTCTTCGCCCGAGCGAGGGACGCAATACGCGGCTTCCGGATAGCCTGGGTAATCGTAGCGATGGCCGCAAAATCTCCCTCCGAGGCCATGGCGAAGCCGGCTTCGATAATGTCCACGCCTAGATCTTCCAGCGCATGCGCCATGGTCAGCTTTTCCTGCGTCGTCATGCTGCAACCCGGCGACTGCTCGCCGTCGCGCAGCGTGGTGTCGAAGAAGACAATGCGGTTCGTTGCCATCAAACGGCCTCCGCAGGCTGGATTCGACCTGCGTTTTCAGTATTATATATTCAGTGATATAAATCAAAGTTATAATAGTTGTAGAATCGATTAGTATTGCTTATACTGTCCACTGCTATGGAACTCAACCAACTGGAAACCTTTCTGGCCGTCGCCGAGGAGCGCAGCTTCTCTCGCGCCGCCGTCCGTCTGCATCGCACCCAGCCTGCGGTCAGCCAGGTCATCCGCAAGCTGGAGGCGGCGGTCGGAGAAACGCTCTTTGACCGCGCCGCGCGCGATGGGGCGCTGACCGCCTCCGGTGTGTTGTTGCGCGACTATGCGCTGCGTTTGCTCGCCCTGCGACGCGAGGCCGCAAGCGCTCTGGATGAGCTGAAAAACCTGGAGCGGGGACGGCTGCAACTGGCAGCCAATGAGTACACCTGTATCTACCTGCTGCAGGCTATCCACCGCTTTCGGCGGGAGTTTCCTCAAATCACCGTGACCGTGCACCGCATGTTGGCCTCGCAAATTCCCGAGGAACTGAACCTGCGCACCTTCGAACTGGGAATGATCTCCTACCGTCCCGACCCCGCGCACTTCCGTTCCATTGCGGTTTACGCCGATAGCCTGGCATTCATCGTCAGTCCCAGCCATCTGATGGCCGGGGCTAGCCGTGTCTCCATTACCGATCTGCGCGATGAGCTGTTCGTGGCCCATAACGTGGCCTCGCCCCTGCGGCGTCGTGTGATTGAGGCATTTCAGAAGTACAGAACGCCCCTCAACATGGGCATCGAGCTGCCCACCATCGAGGCCATCAAGCGCTTCGTGGCCATGGGCAACGGCGTTGCGCTGGTGCCGCACCTCACAGTGGCCAGGGAGCTAGAGGCCGGCGAACTGGTGCGCGTGACGGTGGACGAACTGGAGGTCAAGCGTGTGCTGCGCCTGGTCTGCCGGCGACAGGCCACGCTCTCTTATGCCGCCAGAGCCTTTTTGCGCACTGTCCGCGCGCTGGCCCGGGAGCAGGGGCCGCCCTACCACTACCATGTCGAACGAGCCGGCTGATTCTTTCCTAAAATGCTGTCAGCCATCCCCAAAATCTCCCGTGCCCCAACCTTTCGCGTTTTATCTGGCGAAAGAGTGGGAAACCTCAGACCTCAATCAGCCCCGATACTGAGTACGCAGTCGAAAACCCGCAATTCCTGCCTTTCCGCCCGCCCCCCAACGCCCCTTTGTCTCCCCCTGCGTCTATAGCCTCAGTTGGTTCCGGGGATTTGGCTTCTGCCACGGACCGCCCCGGCCAGTTACAATGCTGAGAGTGGGGACCGGCGCTATCCGAGGCGCCGGAATCGAAAGCTCGTTGCCAGCCGGACGGTTGAGCAGTCGTGAGGATCAGAATCGAATGAAGAAGATCGCCTTAATTGCATTCCTGCTGACCGTTTACGTGGCGGCAGGCCGCGCCCAGGAAAGCCGCCAGGATATCAGCCTTAGCGGAACAGCGCTTATCGAGCCGTTTATCGCCTCGTCAACAGATGTCTATGTCCACTCCAACTACGCTTTGGGCGGTTTGGTCAGCTATCGTTACATGCTGACCCCCTCCAGCGCCGTCGAGGGCAACTACAGCATCACCTACCAGAACAAAATCACTTATCACACCAATCCCAATGTTTATCAGGTGTTGACCCGCACCCAGGAGATTTCGGCCGAATACGTCCGCAGCTTCAACTTCCGCAAATACAACCCCTTTATCGAGGCGGGACCGGGCGGAGTCATCTTATTGCCCATCCGCAACTCCGGCACCACTACTCTGGACGCTAAGCAACAGACCCAGATGGCCGCCTTCTACGGAGTCGGCATCGCTCGTGAGATCAGCCCCAGCTTCGACATCCGCGCCGAGTACCGCGGCATCATCACCAAGGTGCCCACCTTCAACATATCAACCTTCACCACCAACAAGTGGTACAACATGTTTATGCCCACCATTGGCGTGGCCTACCACTTCTGATCTTAATCGCAAACGCTTTAGAATGAAGGGGATGGTCCTTAGCTCATCCCCTTCTGTTGTTGCAAGCCTCCGCTACAGTCGCGCCCCGCGCGCTGCCCGTGTATCCTCACCCCATGAACAAGGACGTTTCCCCCACGCCCCCCGAATCCAACTCCGGCCACGCCAACCAGCTCGAATACTCGGCTTCCTCCTACCTGCGCTCGGCGCGTCATCAGCCCGTCCGCTGGCATCCCTGGGGAGATGAGGCATTTGCCCGCGCCCAGTCCGAAGACAAGCCCATCCTGCTCGACATTGGCGCCGTCTGGTGCCATTGGTGCCACGTCATGGACCGCGAATCCTACGAGAACCCGAAGATCGCCGCCCTCATCAACGAGCATTTTGTCGCCGTGAAGGTGGATCGCGATGAGCGTCCCGACGTGGACGCGCGTTACCAGGCTGCCGTTGCCGCCATCACCGGCCAGGGCGGCTGGCCTCTGACCGTCTTTCTCACTCCAGACGGGAGGCCTTATTTTGGTGGCACTTATATTCCCCCCGACGACCGCTACGGGCGGCCAGGTTTTGGCCGCGTGCTCACCACCATGGCTCATGTCTGGCGCGAGCGCCGCCACGAGGCGCTGGAAACAGCTTCAAGCGCCATGGCCGCTATCGAGCACAATGAATCCTTTTCCGGAGGCAGTGGGCAACTCTCCCTGGAACTGGTAGACAAGATCGCCGCCTCCATCCTCCGGCAATTCGACCCGCGCAACGGCGGCTTCGGCTCGCAACCCAAGTTTCCTCACCCCGGCGCCCTCGACCTCCTGCTGCACGTGGGCATGAATCGCGGCAACCAACCTGCCGTTCAAGCCTTCGCCTCCACGCTGGAGCACATGGCCCGCGGCGGCGTCTACGACCAGCTCGCTGGCGGCTTTCATCGATACAGCGTTGACGAGCGCTGGCGGGTTCCCCACTTCGAGAAAATGCTTTACGACAACACCGAGCTGTTGCGCAATTACCTGCATGGCTTCCAGAACCTGCGCCGCGAGGATTTTCGCCGCATCGCCGAAGAGAGCACCGCATGGCTTCTGACCACTATGTGCGACCCCGAACTCGGTGGCTTCTACGCCTCACAGGACGCCGACATCAACCTCGACGATGACGGCGATTACTTCACCTGGACACAGGCCGAGGCCCGCATGGCGCTGCTTGCGGCCAATTTTTCCCCAGACGGCGTTGACCTCGCCCTGCGCTACTGGGACATCGGAGAACTGGGCGATATGCATCACGATCCGGCCCGCAATGTCCTCCACATCACCCAGACCTTCGAGGAGCTGGCCGCTGTAACCGGCCACAGTGTGGACGAGCTCCGCACGCTCCTTGACCATGCCCGCAGCACGCTGCTCGCCGCCCGCTCCCGGCGTCCCACGCCCTTTATCGACCGCACGCTCTACACCGGCTGGAACGCCATGGCCGTCAGCGCCTGTCTCGAAGCCGCTCGCATCCTGAAAATCAACTCATACAGCGACTTCGCTCTGCTCACCCTCAATCGTCTGCTTCGCGATGCTTGGGATAGCAATCAATCCCTATACCACGTCATTGCCTATGGCGACAATCAAGGCTCGCCGCCAGAAAAAGTTTCCGGCGCCCTCGACGACTACGCTTTCACCATCCACGCCTGCATCGACGCCTGGCTGGCCACTGGCGAGATGCGCTTCTACAACATAGCCGTAAAGCTCGCCGACGCCATGATCGCCCGCTTCCATGACCGGACAGCCGGAGCGTTCTACGACACCGCCAATCCAAATGCCACGCCGCTGGGCGCTCTGGCCGCCCGCCGCAAGCCTTTGCAGGACTCGCCCACCCCCGCCGGCAATCCCACCGCCGCCTCAGCCCTGCTGCGTCTCGAATCCCTCAGCGGCCGCGGTGACTATCGCCAGATCGCCGAGCAGACTCTCGCCTCCTTTGCAGGCATCGTCGAGCACTTCGGCCTCTACGCCGGCTCCTACGCTCTGGCACTGGAGCGGCTGCTGCTCGATCCCGTGCAGGTAGTGGTCGTCGGTTCCGGTCCTTTGGCCGAGCACCTCGAATCGCTGGCCCTTTCCAGCTTCGCGGTCAACCGCACCGTCATCCGCCTCGCTCCCGAACGCCTGGTTCCCAGTGGAATTCCCGAGGCTCTGGCCGAAACCCTGCTCCATGCCCCCAAGCCGGACAGCGCCCAAGCCTGGGCCATCGTCTGCCGCGGGCACACCTGCCTGCCGCCGATTACCGATGCCGAGGCGCTCATCGTGGCCCTCAAAAACCCGCTTTAAAGCCGAGAATGAAGCCATACCCGTGCGGCACGCCCCTTTTGTGCCCAGTACAGACCAATAAATACAAAAGTTTCGTGTTTTATATCGCCTTTCTAACCCAATCTGCCGATGAAATCCATATAGTCACTTGTTGCTCGCGACAGGGCATTTCCCGCTGCCGCTGGAACTGCGCGAAGGAAAGCATGAGTCGGTTGGGTTCAATCCGGGTTCTGGCCTGCTGGCTGATGTGTGCAGCCGTCCTGCAGGCGCAGCAGTACGTCTTTCGCGCCTATCGGCAGGCCGAAGGGCTGAAAAACCTCGCGGTGAACGCGTTGACGGCCGACAGCTCAAGTTTCCTGTGGGCAGCCACCGAGAACGGCGTCTACCGCTTTCTCGGTTCCAGCTTTGAGCAGTATGGCCAGGAGCAGGGGATCGCCGAACGCAACATTGAGGACATCTACGCGGATCCCAACGGCGTCATCTGGGCGGGCACGGACGAAAATTTGTACCGTTGGGACGGCCAGCGCTTCCTTCCCGTCGGCAAGAATCCCATTCATATACAAGGCGCACAGCGTTTAGCCTCCGAAGATGCGAGCCACCTGCTGGTGGTGGATCAGCACCGGCTTTTCCGCCTGGAGCACGATGCTCAGGGAAGAATGCTCTCCTACACTCCCGTTTTTTCCGCGCAGACGCTCGCTTCCATCCCGGATCTGGGCAATCTTTCCAGCGTAAATGTAGTGGACGGCCAGGCCGTCTGGCTAGGATGCGGGATAAAACTCTGTTCCTGGCTTCGTGGGCGCGAAGATGCCGTGACCCAATGGGGGACGGACAAGGGCGTTCCCGAGACCATCTGGCATGCCGCGGTTCTGGACCACACGGGCATGTTATGGGCCGCAGGCCAGCAACATAACGTGGTAGCCCTGCCCTTCGGGGCAACGCGCTTTGTCGATCGCTCCTTTCCCGGTCCTGACCCCAACAGTGTCTACCAGCACACAGCGATCATCGTCGATAAGGACGACAGGGTAATTGTCTCCACCGAGGTGGGCATCGCTCTCTGGGAGGGAACGGGTTGGGGGCTGATCGGCCCGGCCAACGGGTTGCGCACCGGCCACATCACCAGCATGGCCTACAGTGCGGCAGGCGCCCTCTGGCTGGGCAGTTTCGGGCATGGGATCCACCACTGGGCCGGCCGAGGTTTATGGGAAGCATGGAACGAACTCGGAGGATTGCCCAGCGCTAACATCTTGAGCGTCTTCCCCCTCCGCGAGGATCGCGTGTTGACGGGAACGGAAAAGGGGCCTGGGTGGGTGAACCCGCGCAATGGATCCGCGGGCTCGCTCTTTGTGGATCACAAGTGGACCTACGGACAGGTGAGCGCCATCGGAACAAATCACGACGGCTCCGTTTGGGCAGGGACCTTTTCCGGGGCCATTCTCCGCATCGATTCGAAAACCGGCAGGATAAACGAAACCGCAAAGTTGCCGGTACTGATCGTGGGTGCGGTTGAGGATCCTGCTGGGCGCGTCTTCTTTTCGACGGCCGGGGGAATTTATCTGCGCGAAGCAGGAGCCGAGAACGCTCCGCCGCAGCGTATTCATGCTGTTGACGCGCTGCTGGGAGATTCCACCCGGGTCGATGCCAGTTGCGTAGCTCCCGGCGGCGCTGTATGGTTTCTGGGCAAAGGTAAGCTGATCCGCGAACAGGACAGCCGTTGGACAGCTCCGCCGATCGACGGCCTCCCGGAACTGAGAGGGCCGCTGCTCGATCTGGCCTGTGGCGCGGATGGCTCCTTGTGGGCAACCGGCCTGCAGACTGGCACATGGCGATTGACGCCGAACGGCTCGCGGGTGAATGCCTGGCAACTGGCGATGCCCCAGGAATTCCAAAAACTCGCGCCCCTGGCCATCCTCGCGGATCGACGTGGCTGGGTTTGGCTGGGAACCGATCTGGGCCTCGTGGTGTGGAACGGCCAGGAATGGCGCCACATGACGCAGGAGAGCGGGTTGATCTGGAACGACATCAATAAAGGTACCTTGACCAACGGCCAGGACGGCTCGCTCTGGGTAGAAACCAGCGCCGGCCTGGCTCACCTGGCGCATCCGGAGCGGGTCTTTGATTCGAGAGTTCTGGCGATCTCGATTTCCGGCATCATGCGCGGCAGCCAGGTCTACCCGGCTGCGCGCGAGATCACGCTGCCCTGGGCCTCTTTACCGCTGCGCATCCATATCTCCTCCCCGGCCACGGCCAACAGAAGCGATTTGATCTTCAAGTATCGAATGGAGGGTTTGCAGCCGGATTGGATCGAAACCCAGGACGGCATGGCTGTCTTCTCCGCGCTGCCGCCAGGAAAATATACCTTTATGGCCATGGCCGGCAATTCCGGCCTCCATGCATTTTCCCCCACCGTAAAAATGGACATTAGGATTCTTTCCCCTTGGTGGAGAAGCTACTGGTTTTATACCCTCTGCGGCCTGACCTTCCTGCTTCTGTTGATGGCCTCCATTCATCTCTATGCCCGGCAACTGCGCGCAAACAGCCGCCAACTGGAGAAGCTGGTCTCGGAGCGCACCAGGGAACTGGAGGCCAGCCGCGAGCAGTTGCGTATACAGGCCACCCACGACGGGCTCACCGGTATGCTCAACCGCACGGCCATCTTGCGAACGTTGACGGCGGAGATGGACCGCGCCCGGCGCGAAAGCCGCACCGTGGTTGTGGCGCTGGCCGATCTGGACCACTTCAAGCGCGTCAACGATACCCACGGGCACCTGACCGGCGATGACGCGCTGCGCTGGTTCGCCGCTGCGGTCGGAGCCGCCGTTCGTCCCTATGACCATGCCGGCCGCTACGGCGGCGAGGAGTTCCTGCTGGTCCTCACCGAGCTTCCGCACGACGCCATCGAACCCAGATTGGCCAGCCTCCATGCCGCCATCTCCAACCTCAAAATCTGCGAACACGGAGTCCGGTTCACGCTCAATTGCAGCATCGGCGCCACCGTCTTCGACCCATCCGATCAAGCCGGAAGCGTCGAATCCCTGCTCGCCATCGCCGACCGCTCCCTGTATGACGCCAAAGCCGAGGGCCGCAATCGCGTCGTCTTCAGAGCACCTGGCAATCCGCCCGCTAACTCGCGCTGATGGGGCTGCCCTCCACCGGCCTGAGCGTCGTCGGATCAGCTCCCGGCGCGGCCTCTGTAGCTGGCCGGCCGTTCGCCGCATTATCCATGAACGTGTTGAACACACGGTTGGGATCGCCGGGCAGCAGATGATTCTTCTCCAGCGCCAGCCGTACCCGCCGCCGAAACTCCCGCACCGGCGCGTATTGTTTCGTGGCCACCGTCTTGAATACCACCGCGAAAATCAGCTCCGAGCCCTTGATCGCATCCACGCCCAGAATCTGCGGGTCGGCTACAAAAACCTCCCGGTACTCCTCGCTCGTGCGAATATCCATGGCAATCCCTCGCAACAACTCCACCACCTTGTCGGGATTGGCGCTGAAATCCACGCTCACATTCACGGTGGCCACTGAGTAGCCCACGCTCAGGTTGGCCACGGTGGTGACCTGCGAATTGGGAATGATGTAAAGCGTTCCGTCTATGTCGCGCACCGTGGTCTTGCGCAGCGTCATCGCCTCCACGGTTCCAGACACCCCGGCCAGCCGCACCGTGTCTCCCACGTTGAACTGGTCTTCGATGAGAATGAGGATGCCGTTCAGTACGTCCTTGACGATGTTCTGGGCCGCCAGACCGAGTGCAATTCCCGCAATCCCGGCGGAAGCCAGCAATGGCGCCAGGTTCACGCCCAGGGTATCAAGAATCTGCAATCCGGCGATCAGCCAGATGAAGGCTAACCCGGTCGTTCGGACGATCCCGGCCACCGTCTTAGCCTGGGAGATGTGATTCGGCGTGGCCGAGTGCTGCACAGCCACTCGCGTCATGGAATAGGTGATCAGATGAAGCAGCCGCATGAGAACAAAGGCAATTACCGCCACCACCAACAGGTGCGGCAGTTTGACGCGAATAAACTCCTGGGCATCGACAGCCCACCCGTCCACCACCCTGCCCAGGAATCGCTCTTCCGCAAACCACCCCGTTCTTGCCGCCAATAACAAAGGAAGCATGGCAAACTCCTGCTTATAGACTAGACTGTAACTCGCAATGAGGAAAACAGTATGAGACTGCAAAGAAACATGGCTGTCAAGATAATCATTGCCGCCCCGCTCTCACTGGCGTTCTGCATCATAGCCGTCTTGGCTACGGCGCAGAGTAGTGCGACGCAATCCGATATGGGCAAAACCGAAGCCTACATCCACGCCGCTGTTGAACAATTTGGCTACTATCAAACCAACGGTCCCAACGGTGAGTACCTAAGCGAACGCGACCACATCGTCTTCGACGGCTGCAATGCCACCCTGCATGTATTTGCGGTGAGCGCAGACGATCCGGTTTACAAGAAGGAGTCTATCAACCTCGACATTATTTTCAATCTTAAGGATCTCGACCCCAAGGTAGTCGCCGCTCCAGAGGATTTGAATGCCAACAAGCTCCCAGACAATCGGGAGTGGGTCATCCTCCGAACCGCGGACAGGAGCGAGTCGATCATGATCTGGCGTGACAAAAAAATCGCCAGTGCTATCTCCGCCTATCCCTTGCCGGGCAGCGCAAATCACGCGGAAAATCAAAAACTGGCCGACGCATTCAGTCGCGCCATCACTCTCTGCAAGGCTGGCAGCCGCCCGTAGCCTGCGCCGTAGGCGCATGGGTTATTAGCTCCGCGCTTCAGCGTGGGGAAAAGGGATTCCACAAGTTTGTTCCGGAGTCCGTAGGGACGGCGCTCATGCTCCGCTTTTCCACATTCCGCTGGGTTGTTACAATCAGATATGTAAGTTCTTGCATCCCCGCAACGTAGCAAAACATCGCATCTTAGGAGTGAATGGAATGGAACTCGCAGCTTCCAGCGCTCGTGAGTCTCTGTCGGCAGCCGCCGCCAGCCTGCTCCCGCGGCAGTTGGTTGAAATCTACCGGCTGATGCTGCTCTCCCGCCGTGTCGACGACCGCGAAATACTGCTCAAGCGCCAGCAGAAAATCTTCTTCCAGATCTCCGGCGCCGGCCACGAGGCGCTCGGCGTGGGCGCGGCCATGGCCATGCGTCCCGGCTACGATTGGTTCTTCCCCTACTACCGCGATCGCGCGCTCGTTCTGGCTCTGGGCTATACCCCTGCCGACATGATGCTCCAAGCCGTCGGCGCGGCCACTGATCCAGCCAGCGGAGGCCGCCAGATGCCCACTCACTGGGCCAGCCGTTCGCTCAACATCGTCAGCCTCTCCTCCGCCACCACCACCCAACTGCTCCACGCCGTCGGCTGCGCCGAGGCCGGCCGCTACTTCAGCCTCCATCCTGAAGCCGCTGAGAAGTCAGTGAGCGACTACCGCGCCTTTCGCGACGTCAAGTTTCACGGCGACGAGGTGGCCTACGCCTCCCTCGGAGAAGGTTCCACCTCCCAAGGCGAGTTCTGGGAGGCCCTCAACACCGCCTCCAACAAAAAACTTCCCGTCATCTTCTGCGTAGAAGACAACGGCTACGCCATCAGCACTCCCGTCGAGGTCAGTATGCCCGGCGGCAACATCTCTCGCCTGGTGGCAAACTTCCCCAATTTTTTCTTTACCGAGGTGGATGGCACCGACCCTGAGGCCAGTTTCCGCGCCTTTCAATCCGCCGTTGCCTACTGCCGCGCAGGACTCGGCCCTGCCTTTGTTCACGGCCACTGCGTCCGGGCCTACTCCCACTCTCTCTCTGACGACGACCGCCTCTATCGCCCTCAGGCCGAACGCGAAGCCGACCTCCTCCGCGACCCCCTCATCAAAATGCGCGCGCGCCTGCTTCGCGAATCCCTCCTCACCGAAGCCGAACTCACCGCTCTTGAAAATTCCGTCGAACGCGAAGTTGCCGAAGCCGCCGATCTCGCCCTTCAAGCCCCCCTGCCCAAAGTCTCCGAAATCACTCGCCACGTATACTCAAACGATCTCGATCCCTCCAGCTCCACCTTCGCCGCCGAACAACCCTCCACACCAGGAACCGTCAGCGGCGGCAAGTCTGGCAGCGCGCTCAGCACCGAACCAAGAACCATGGCCGACCTCATCAACGCCTGCCTCCACGACGAAATGCGTCGCGACCCCCGCATCGTCGTCTACGGCCAGGACGTAGCCGACGCCAGCCGTGAAGCCGCCCTCGCCGAAGTCAAAGGGAAGGGAGGCGTCTTCAAGCTCACCGCCGGCCTGCAAACCGAGTTCGGCTCCGAGCGCGTCTTCAACTCCCCTCTAGCCGAAGCCAATATCGTCGGCCGCGCTATCGGATTTGCTTTACGCGGCATGAAACCCGTCGTAGAAATTCAATTCTTTGATTACATTTGGCCAGCCATGCACCAGATTCGCAACGAGTTATCCGTCCTGCGCTGGCGCTCCAACGGCCAGTGGGCCTGCCCCATCGTAATTCGTGTGCCCATCGGCGGTTATCTAACCGGCGGCGCCATCAACCACTCCCAATCCGGCGAAAGCATCTTCACCCACATCCCCGGCCTGCGCGTCGTCATGCCCTCCAACGCTCTCGACGCCAACGGCCTGCTGCGCACCGCCATTCGCTGCGACGACCCGGTCCTCTTTCTCGAACACAAGCGCCTCTACCGCGAAACCCACGACCGCGCCCCCTATCCCGGCCCGGAGTTCGCCATCCCCTTCGGCAAGGCCCGCATCATCCGCTCGGGCTCTGACCTCACCCTCATTACCTACGGCGCTCTCGTCCCCCGCTCCCTGCAAGCCGCCGAACGCGCCCGCCGCGAGCACAACATCGACGTTGAAATCCTCGACCTGCGCACCCTCAATCCCTATGATTGGGAATCCATCGCCGCCTCCGTCCGCAAAACCAGTCGCGTCCTCGTCGCTCACGAGGACATGCTCAGTTGGGGCTATGGCGCGGAGATCGCCGCCCGCATTGCCGACGAACTCTTCGACTCCCTCGACGCCCCCGTCCGCCGCGTCGGTGCCATGGACACCTTCGTCGCCTACCAGCCCATCCTCGAAGACGCCATCCTCCCCCAGCCCGACACCATCCTAAAAGCCATCCTCGACCTGAAAGCGTATTAGCGCGCAATTCGATAGCGAGCTTTGTATCAGGGCACGACTGGTAGGTCAGGGTTTTAACCCTGACTGCCGCAAAACGCCCAATAAAATCGGGGGCTTCAGCCCCTGCGGTTCTTGTTTTCAATTATGTGCATTTGTGTAATAGCGTACAATTTGTATCGGATCAATTTGACTGCTGCAAATGCCGCGCTGAAGGGGAGCGCAGAAAGAGAAACACAATGGACTCTCGATCCTGTCGTTGGATGATTGTTTCAGCCTTTGCCATTACAGCATCCGGCGGATGGGCACAGCAGAGCGCGCCGCCAGTATCTCATGAAAAGAGTGTCGCTGTAATCGAACAGCAGGCTGCCAAAGGCGACGCTGCGGCGCAATGGCTCCTGGGAATGAGGTACGAACATGGCAAAGGTGTGCCCCAGGACTACGCTCAAGCAGCAGCGTGGTATCGCAAGGCGGCTAAACAGGGCGATGCCACGGCGCAATGGTTGCTCGGGGGGTTGTACGAATACGGACACGGCGTTCCCCGAGACTACGCTCAAGCGGCAGCATGGTATCGCAAGGCGGCTGAGCAAGGCGACGCTGACGCGCAGGACAGCCTCGGGGGTTTGTATTACATGGGCGACGGAGTGCCACAAGACTATGCTCAGGCTGCGCTCTGGTATCGCAAGGCGGCTGAACAAGGCGTCGCTGACGCGCAAAAGAATCTTGGGGATTTATACAGCGACGGCGCGGGTGTGCCCCAGGATCACGCTCAAGCCGCAACCTGGTATCGTCGAGCCGCAACCTGGTATCGCAAGGCTGCTGAACAGGGACAAGCGTCCGCACAACACGAGCTTGGGATTTTATACAGCAACGGCCAGGGTGTGCCCCAGGATTACGTTCAGGCCGCTTTCTGGCTTCGCAAGGCTGCTGAGCAAGGACACCGTAACGCGCAGTCCATGCTTGGGGGTTTATACAGCGACGGCCAAGGCGTGCCCCAGGACTATACCCAAGCCGTGTTTTGGTTTCGCAAGGCTGCTGAACAGGGAGATGATTACGCGCAAAAGACCCTCGGGCGTTTGTACTACAAAGGACAGGGTGTGCCCCAAGATTTTTCTGAAGCCTACTTTTGGCTTGATCTAGCGGCTGCTGGCCCGCTTGGGGAATTCGTTGCGGAGGAGCGTGATAGGGTAGCGTCACACTTGACACCAGCCGATCTATCCCGCGAACAGGAGCGAGCGCGAAAGTGGTTTGAGGCGCATCATGCGAAGCCACAATGACGGGAGCGGACATGACAAAAGTCTTGGCAGAATTAGAAGTCCTTCGAGGATTTATCGATTTTGTGAACCGTCAATTAGGAGTCTATTGTGATTGTCTTTCTAGCTTCCAAGGTAACAAGGTTCGCATTGAACGTCAGGTTGCTCGTGTGTCGCGCCCCGCATCAAGGTGTATAGAGAATGGTCAGACAATTATAATGCGGGCCAGCTTGGAAGACCCCACCCGCCCTGACGTAATACATCAACGAATCATTCGTGCCGACGAATTTATCAAGGCAAACTCGGAAGCCGGATTCAACGAACAGCAAGTTTGCTGGTCCATCATTGTGTTTATCTTCGCATATTGGGACGAAAAAATCCGCCCGCAGATTGCCAAGATCAGGGGCGTAGAAACGGACGAGGTAAAAATCAATGCATTCGGTGATCTACGGCTTCTCCGGATAAGCATTGTGCATAATGGCGGAGTATTGGGGGCGGCCGATCACGCTAAGCTCAAGGTTCTTAATGGCATATGCCAAGCAGACACAAAAATTTCTCTGACGCATGACCAAATGCATACAGTATTTGTGGCGATAAAGAGCGCAATCGGGAGCCTGATACTGGAATACACCGCCCATCTTCCGGGAGCGCCAAAGCCCGAAGACATTGTAGACATAGCGGTTCAAAATATTAGCCACTCATAAATTGGGGATTGAGGAGGATTCTAATCTATCCCCGGGTGCCCCGGGTCCCTCGCATTTGGGGACCCGGGAAACCATGAATCCCATGCGAGCGAATAGCGAGCGGCTGCCCCACCGCAGGTGGTGCAGATTATTTCCCCACTTCGTGCACAATGATCCTCAGATGTCTTCCCTCCAATCGTCCCGGTGCGCCCTCTTCGCGCATCTTTTCAGCCTGAAGAGGCCGAAACGGCCCGTAACTCAATTTCCTGCGCCTTTTGTGGTAGACTTTCCTCAGGGGCGATCTATGGCGACTACGTCACAGCCGAGAATTTATCGCGCAAAGCGTTTAAGTTCCAAGCCTAAATCTTCAAAGAAATCGCCTCGCTCTAAAGATGAGATAAGGTTTCTGGATATGGCCGTTGACCGCCTTAAGTCTATGTCAATTGAGGAATATAGGGACGCAAGCGAGAAACTGGAGATCATCGGGAATGCGGCCCGTGCTTCCCGTTGAATACTTTCAGAGCCTCTTTTCTCTGCGGCGTACCTTCCACAAACCCAATAGCATCAAGAGATTGAAGGAATAAAGCTAGTTCTCCAGAATCAAGAGCATCACTCAGATTCCGTCTGCTTCTCGCATAGGATAGTCTTGCCTGTTCTGGCTTCAGTTTAGCCTTGGACTCTTCTATAAAATTTTGCTGGATTTCTTTGGATGAGAATCCTTTGGGCGTTAGGTCATTTTTTCGCATCGAGTTGATCTCTTACCTTTTACTTTACTCCATAGGAATCTTCAGCGGTCCGTTCAGGTTCGCCGGGTTTCCACGAATCTCAAGCGAGCGGATAGCGAGCGGCTGCCCAACCGCAGGTGGTGCAGATTATTTCCCCACTTCGTGCACACTGATCCTCAGAAGTCTTCCCTCCAATCGTCCCGGTACGTCCTCTTCGCGCATCTTTTCAGCCAGAAGAGGCCGAAACGGCCCGTAACTCCTTATCCTGGAAGATTTTGCAGGGAACTCCTTTGTTTTGACGATTTTACAGCGCAACCCTGCCTGTAACCTCAAGAAAACAAGGATTTTGCATCCAAAATACGGGTGGGGGTATACCACGAAACTTAAGCGAAAGTATAGCGAGCGATTGGCCGGGTGCCGGGTACTCCATATCAGCCCGTCTTGTGCGTCAGATGCGGGAAACCACGAATCTCAACCACCCTGTTCCCTGATCCCTGTTCCCTGTTCCCTGTCTTTACCGTTCCCCCGGCGGCAGCTTGCAGCAATCCCCAGCCTCGGGCTGCTCATTCGCCCCCGCATCCTGCGCCGCCCGCGCCGCGCGTACAGTTGTTGGAACTCGGAGTCCAACTCTCGCAATGCCGCATCGGCCATTTGCCGAATGCGCGTTATGGATGATCCTTCGGCACCCGCTGTTCAAGGCCGATGTCGCTGAATACTGCTTCTTGCTGCTGGTCGTCTCCGCGCATAACTTATACATACTCTATCGCCCTTTTGGAAAACATCGTGCCGGACCTGGTTCCCCAGCCTTTTTTCCGCATGCTGTAAAGTCGTGCCCGTTCAAAACATCCACTTATTCGGAATCACTTACGCCTTCAACGGCCGAATCCGCCGCGTTGGTATACTAGCGGTTGGCAAAGCTGGTTTCGATGGCCCCTGAGTCAGTGGGCTTTTTGCCGGATGCCCGGCATTTTTCCGGGGAAGGAAGACCATGGGGACACTGCTGGAATCGATTCACTCGCCGGCCGATGTGAAGCGCCTCAGCTTCACGCAGATGGAGGAACTGGCCGAGGAGATTCGCGAATTCCTGATCCAGACGCTGGCAAAGACCGGCGGCCACCTGGGGCCGAATCTGGGAGTGGTGGAGCTGACCCTGGCGCTGCACACGGTTTTCAATACTCCCACTGACAAGCTGCTGTTCGACGTCAGCCACCAGGCGTACGTGCACAAGATGCTCACCGGACGGATCGAGCGCATGGGTACAATTCGCCAGCCGGGCGGCCTGAACGGCTTTATGCTGCGCACCGAGAGCGAGCACGACTGTTACGGCGCGGGACACGCGGGAACAGCATTGTCAGCGGCGTTGGGCATGGCCGTGGCGCGCGACCTGGCCGGCGGCAAAGAGAACGTGATTGCGGTGGCGGGCGACGCGGCCTTCACCAATGGAATTACCTTCGAGGCCCTGAACAACATCGCCGAGCAGACCAAGCGGCTGATCGTGGTGCTGAACGACAACGAGTGGTCCATCGACCGCAACGTGGGCGCGATTGCGCGCTACTTCCACAAGATCGTCACCACCGAGCAGTACACCAGCTTGCACGACCGGGCCAAACGCATTCTGGAGATGGTCGGCGGCAAGACAGCGGTAGAGGTGGCGCGGCGCGCTGAAGAGGCCGCCAAGAGCATGCTGTGGCCCTCGATCCTCTTCGAGGAATTCGGCCTGCAGTATTATGGCCCTCTCGACGGACACAACATTCCCCTGCTTGTGGAAACCTTCAACTTTCTCAAGACGCAAAACCGCCCTGTGCTGCTGCATGTTTTAACGCAGAAGGGCCGCGGCTACCAACCTGCGCTGGACGGGCAGAAAAAATTCCACGGCCTTGGTCCCTACGATCCGGATACGGGCGAGACCAAGCCCGCAGGGCAGATGAGCTACGCCGAGGTCTTCGCGACTACGCTGGTGCAACTAGCCAACCGGGACGAGCGCATTGTAGCCATCACCGCGGCGATGCCCAGCGGAACGGGATTGGATTTATTCCGGCCGCATCATCCCAAACGATATTTTGATGTGGGCATTGCCGAGGAGCATGCGGTGGTATTTGCCGCTGGCATGGCGGCGCGCGGCTGCCGGCCGGTGTGCGCGATTTATTCAACTTTTTTGCAGCGCGCCTTCGACTGCATCGTGCACGACGTGGCCCTGCAAAAGCTGCCCGTGCTTTTCTGCATGGACCGCGCCGGCCTCTCGGGCGACGACGGCCCAACGCATCACGGGCTCTTCGACATTGCCTATTTGCGCGATGTGCCGGAGATGGTTTTGATGGCTCCCAAGGACGAGGACGAACTGGCCGACATGATGAAGACTGCGCTTGAGCTTCCGGGGCCGAGCGCGATCCGCTATCCGCGCGGACTGGGCCCTGACGCGACGCGCAAGCCCGAGCCGCGGATTCTTCAGGTGGGCAAGGCAGAGGTCATCAAGGATGGCTCCGACGTTGCGATTCTCGGATTGGGCCCCATGATTACGCTGGCGCAGGAGCTGGCCGCTCGACTGGAGTGTGCTGGCTACTCCGCCGCGGTCATCAATCCGCGCTTTGTCAAGCCGATAGACCGCGAGATGCTGGCTGGATATGCCGGACGCGTGGCTGCCTTTGTCACCTTTGAGGACCACGTGAAGATGGGCGGCTTCGGTTCGGTGGCGCTGGAAACGCTTGCCGAACTGGGCAGCGCAGTTCCGGTGGTGCGCATCGGCTGGCCTGACCGCTTCATCGAGCATGGCAAGGTGGAGGAACTGCGCGTGAGGCACGGGCTTACCGTGGATGCGGCGCAGGCACAAGTGCTGCCGCTGCTTATTGGTCGCCGGCGAACTATGGCCATGGCTGCAAACGCGGCCGGGATATAATCCGCGGTGATATCGGAAATCGTCCAACTTCGCTCTGAGAAAGGTATGACGATGAGAACGATCAAGAGCCTGCTAGTGTTCACACTGCTTCTATCTGCCGTTAGCTGCAAATGGATCGGCGCCCTCTTTCACGGAGGCAGAACCAGCACGGAAAAACTGATCTGTCATATTGATGGCTCTTCCGCCATCGGCCAGCCTGTCTCCAGCTCGGATAGCCGGCGGGTGGCTTATGTGGCGAAGGCAGGCGCGAAGCGGCTTGTCATGGTGGACGGCAAAGAGGAAAAGGCTTACGACTTTATCGATGTGTCGAGCCTCGCTTTCAGTCCCGACAGCCACCGGGTGGCCTATGTGGCGAGCGCAGGCGGGAAACAGTTTGTGGTGGTGGACGGCAATGAGGGAAAACCCTACGATGAGGCGCGCAGTTTCATCTTCAGTCCCGACAGCCGGCGGGTCGCGTATGCGGCCAGAGTTGCTGGGAATTGGCTCGTGGTGGTGGATGGCAAAGAAGAGAAGCCCTTCGACATTATCGCCGAGCCGAGCATGACGTTCAGCCCGAACAGCAACCGCGTGGCGTATCTGGCCAGAGATGGCGTGCAATGGGTTGCGGTTGTGGACGGCACTGCGAGCAAACCGTACGATATCGCGCAAGAACTCATCTTCAGTCCAGACAGCCAGCACGTTGCTTATGTGTCCAATATCGAAGGGAAGGAAGTTCTCCTGGTCGATGGCAAGAAGGTTGCGTCCTACGACTACATCGGCAGTCATACCATGGGCGACATGACAGTTCTCTATAGCCCGGATGGCAGGAGCATGGCCTATGGAGCGCAAATCAAAGATATGTGGAGCGTGGTAGTCAACGGCAAGCAGGGGAAATCCTACGATGCCATTGGCGGTCTCGTCTTCAGCCCGGACAGCACGCAGGTGGCCTATGCCGCAAAGACTGACGATAAGTGGGCGGCAGTGGCGAAAGGCGAAGAAGGCAAATCCTACGATGCCATCAGCCGTCTCGTCTTCAGCCCGGATGGCTGGCGGCTGGCGTATCTGGCTGATGCCAACGATAAAAGAGTGCTCGTGGTGGATGGAGTTGAGGGGAAACCTTACGCTTCCATTGTCGATGCGGATGCAATCAAGCTGGTGCACAGTTGTAAAGAAGAGGTTTGCTGGGATGCATATTACATAGAAAAACCGTTCCTGTTCAGCCCGGACAGCAAGCGCGTAGCCTATGTGGCCAAAGTTGGCGAGAAGCGGTTCAATGTCAGCGAGAAGTGGGCGGCGGTGGTGGACGGCAAAGAGGAACGGCCTTACGACGGAATCGGCGATCTCATCTTTAGCCCGGAGAGCCGGCATGTGGCCTATGTGGCCGGAGAAGGAGCCAAGCAGTTTGTTGTGCTGGACGACAATGAGGGCAAGAAATATGATGGCCTGGTGAAAGGGACGAGATGCGAGTTCGATTCCGCCAACCAACTGCATTACCTCGCCAAGAAGAATACTTCAAGCGACGGCAAGAGTTATGACATTGTTCTCGTCGAGGAGACGATTCATTAACGCTTTTATTTTGAACCAGCAAGCGAGGCCTGATGTAAAATGCTCGATATGCGCTGCCTGCTTTTGACCACTTTTACTTTCCTATCGCTCTCACCGATTGCCTTTACACTGCAAAAGGAGACGCCTATGACTCACCATGCACACGGCACGTTCACTGTGAATGTTCAGCCGCTTACGCCACCTCCGGCCGAGGGGCTGGGCCGATTCTCCATCGACAAGATTATCCACGGCGATCTGGAAGCGACGACCAAGGGCGAGATGTACTCGGGTGGCGATCCGAAGCTGGGAGAGGCCGGTTACGTGGCCATCGAAGTGGTCACAGGGACTCTCGCAGGGAAACACGGCAGCTTCGCGTTGCAACAGTTGGCCACCATGGATCGGAGCGGGTACAAAATGTCCGTGGTCGTCGTGCCAGGCTCGGGAACGGGGGAATTGAAGGGCATAGCCGGCACGTTCACCATTCACATCGAAAACGGCCAACATTCATACGACTTCGAGTACACACTTCCAGAGTAGACCCGAAAACCGCTCCTCCCGGAAGCCTCTGTGACGCAAACCAGCCTGGCTTGGCGCGCAGCCCTGCTCGCAAATGTTAAAGTGAAGTTAACCTCCCATGTTCGCTACCTCTCAGCACGCACACTTCATCGGCATCGGCGGCATCGGCATGAGCGGCATTGCGGAGATCCTGCTCAACCTCAATATGAAGGTATCGGGCTCCGACCTGCGCCGCTCCGCCGTGACTGACCGTCTGGCCAGGATGGGCGCAACGATCTACGAAGGGCATGATGCCGTTAACGTGACCGGGGCCACGGTGGTGGTGACCAGCTCGGCGGTTCATGCGGACAATCCCGAGGTGCTGGAGGCGCGAGCCCGCAAGATTCCTGTGATTCAGCGCGCCGAGATGCTGGCCGAGTTGATGAGGCTGAAGTATGGTATCGCCATCGCCGGGATGCACGGCAAGACAACGACAACATCGATGGTGGCGGCGGTGCTGGCCGCGGGCGGATTGGATCCCACGATCGTGGTTGGCGGGCGGGTGGATGCGCTGGGCTCGAACGCCAAGCTGGGCAAGTCGCAGTACATGGTGGTGGAGGCCGATGAGAGCGACCGCTCCTTTCTCAAGCTGTCGCCGATCCTGGCAGTGGTCACGAATCTCGACCGCGAGCACATGGATTGCTACCGCGACATGGCCGATGTGGAGCAGGCATTTCTGACTTTCATTGACAAGCTGCCGTTTTACGGAGCAGTGACCGCCTGCGTGGACAACGCGCTGCTGGCGGGAATTTTGCCTCGCGCGCACCGCCGCGTCTTCACTTATGGAGTTGCGCCAGAGGCCGACTACCGTCTGGAGTTTGACGAAACGCATAAGGGAAGTTTTGCGGCATCGGCGGGTAGTTTCGCGCGCTTTCACGTTCAAACCGCACTCAACTCTCTCGGGCCTTTTGAATTGCATGTGCCCGGACGGCATAACGTGCTCAATGCCACGGCCGCTGTGGCTATCGCCCATCAGTTGGGGATTGACGCGACCCAGATTGCCGAAGGGTTAAGCCACTTTCGCGGCGTGGACCGGCGCTTTCAATTGCGCGGACAGGCGCGTGGCGTCACCGTGGTGGACGACTACGGCCACCATCCCACGGAGATTCGCGCTACCCTGGCCGCCGCCCGCGAGTGCGGACACCAGCGTATTTTCGTCGTCTTCCAGCCCCACCGGTACACAAGAACCAGGGACCTGCTGGACGAGTTCAGCGGCGCATTCGCCGACGCGGACACGGTGATCGTGCTGCCCATCTACGCCGCCAGCGAGGAACCTATCCCCGGCGTGACGGCGGAGGGGCTGGCCAGCAGAATTCAGGGGCCAACCGTTCATTATGCCCCGGAGTTTGCCGCCGCGGTTGCCGCTATTGCCGGCCAGGTCCGCGAAGGAGATTTGATCCTGACCCTTGGCGCAGGCAGCGTAAGCCAGTTGGGGCCGCAGATATTGGCGGCGCTCGAAGCATGATGGGCTTTGATCATCAGATTTACACGGTCTGCTGGTTCTGTCTGCTCAATATCGCGCACTACATACTGGCTCTTATACAGATGCAACCCCGAATCCCGCGTTGTACGATGGGCATATAACCTTATTGTGTTGCAGGAGGGCGGGAACGTGGCTGGAAGGCGGAGAGTATTTCTTTGTGCGGTAGTGCTCGCGGGGATGGGTTTGCAGGGGGCTTTGGGCCAGTTGACGTTTCCGGACCCGGCGGCGCAGGAGAAGCCCAATCCGTTGTCCGACGCGACGATGAATGCCGGCAAGATGCTGCTCTATGACCTGGAGGCGCGCTTTGCCAAGGACGTGCTGGAGCGCGGCGGAGCGGGCTTTGCCGATTGGTTTGCCGCGGACGGCGTGGCGCTGGGCAATGCGGCTGCGCCGCTGATTGGAAAGGTGGCGATTCAGAAATCCGCCAAATGGGACCCCAAGGTCTATCAACTGACGTGGACGCCAGCCGATGCGATGATGGGGCCGTCAGGCGATATGGGCTACACCTGGGGCCACTTCGAGGGGCATAGCAAGGACGCCAGCGGAAATCCAGTGACGATTAAAGGACGGTATATGACCATCTGGCGGAAAGAGGCCGACGGGCAGTGGAAGGTGGTGCTGGATGCGGGGGCGAATGAACCGCCCGAGGCTGGGGATTGTTGCAAAATGCCGCCGGGAGAACACTGATCGAAGGTCACTGCGGGCAGCGGCAACAATAAAAAAGGCCGCCACAATGCGGCCTCTCAATCACTTCGGCAGCCAACGCCGCTCTACGGCTGCGCCTGCTCCCCCTGTGATGTTGCCGGCCACACGGCGGCCGTGTTCTGCATCTTGGCCGTGAACCAGTTATTGTCCCAGAGATTCTGGTAGAATTCGCCAGTCATCTCGGCGGCGCGCGGTCCAAACGTAGGCCGCCCACCCTCCAAAAAGAAAACCGTCACCAGGCTGCCTTGCGGCGAGTCGGCCCACGACGCGAACCAGCCGAAGCGTGTGCCCTTTGCCGAGCAGGTTCCGGTTTTTCCAAACACCGGCAGCTCATGGAAATTGGCCTTCAGACTGCGCGCTGTGCCGTACTCCACTGCGCCGGCCATCCCGTCCTGCAGGTCGGGAACAAAGCGGGCGATCTCCAGCGTGCGCTTGACACGGGGTTCTAAGCTCGCGGCTTCCTCCGGCGTCCTCGGATGCTGCAGGTAGTAGAGCGTTCCCCCGTTGGCCAGGGCGGCCACAAAGGCACCCAGTTGAAGCGGCGTCAGAGAAACTCCCTCGCCATAGCTGCACATGCGGCCCACTCCGCCAAGGGAGGCGGGAAGTGGCGTGTCGGGATAAACGCCCAACTGTTCGCCTTCAATGTTGTATCCAGCAAGCTCGCCCAAACCAAACTGGTTGGCGTAATAGTGCACGCGCTCAAAGCCCAGTTCCCGGCCCATTTCCTCAAAGTACTGGTTATTGCTCTTGGCCAGCGCCTGCGTCATGTTCATGCGATAACCTGGCAGCTTGACCGGCGTATCGCTCGTCACCAGTCCCTCGGAGAGCGCGGCCAATGCCACCGTGAGCTTGATTGTCGAGCAGGGCTCGGCGCCCGGCGACAGTGCCAGTTTCTGGTTGACCATGGCCAGAATTCGCCCATTGGAGGGGTTGATCACCACCGCCGTGCCATTCATGTCGCCCATCGCGTCTATGGCCGCACGGCGCACCACGGGGTCCTCGCCCGCCGTCACGTCGCCCGCAAAGATGTCTCCCTTGGCAAAGGAGCTGGCGGTAAAGCGTTCATAATAGCGATGGCGGCGATGGGTGGTGACGGTGGTGCGCCGCGCCCCGGCCTTGTTGTTGCTACTTGTGATCCGATGAGCCGTGCCTCTAGTTGGAGTTGCATGAGCAGTAGTCGTATGCGCCGTCCCCGCATGTGAGGTCGTGCTATGCGTCGTTTCTGTGTGTGTGACCGTCGGCTTGTGGGCGGCTGGCGCGGCAGCATGAGTTGTGGCGTGATGGATGGCGGCTCGATGGGCTTCTGTCAAATGGGCGTCGGTTGTTTTTGCGTGGTGTATCGGGCGTGGAGCGTCCAGCGCTGCCGCCACTCCGGCGTCAACGCCTCCTAAACCGATCAGAACCAATGCACAACCAAAAACGCGGGTTAAATTCATCCAACCGGTATCCTCTCTCCTTGCGGAGTGTCGTGCCGTTTGTCGTCAATTCATCCAGCATTGCACTTGCCAAAAACTGTACTTCGTGGCAATTTCCCAACTAAAAATCACTGCCCTGCACTGGTTACAAATGGCCGTAATACTTATATCACTTAAATCGGCCATTATGTACTCTATTCTCAATCGTTGTTGCAAAATGAGACAATTCTCATCCCGGCGCGCCCTTCGGCCGGTGCCATCGTTCACTTGGCATTTGTGAGCTATATTGCACTATACGCCCTTCAAGCTTTCTTTCATAGTAACCCTCCCTACAACTGCAAGTTGCGCAAAAAGGTTGGCTTTTCCAAATCTGGCTCCATCTCCTCGTCCCTCTCTGGAAACAGCGTCGCTGCCGGCTGCATGAGCTTCTCCTCCATCGCTGCCGGCCCGCGCACTCTGCTGCTGAAAGCTGGTGCATAATCCATGGGCAGGGGAGTGTATGCCGGCTCCTCCGCCAATTCAGCAAACTTCGGCGGCGCAGGCGCGACTGTCCATTCCATCTCTTCGGTCTCAATCGCTGCAACCGCCTCTACAGAGGGTTCTGCTTGAGCCGCAGGCTCCGAGAAGAATCCACCATCATCCCATTTGTCTGTGTTGCTCGCGGTCTCCACATTCTCCTGAGCAACTTTTTTTTGCTCCTCTTCTTCCTCCTGTGACAGAAAGCGCGGCGGCGTGTGCGTTGCTGCAGGAGCAGCAACAGCCACAGGCGTCAGCACCGGAGTGGCTGCTGGCTCGCGAATCCCATCGTTGCGCGCCACCAGCGATATCTGCGCCACCGGGGCAGGGGACAGTGGAATCGAAACCACCGGCGTCTCGTCTTCCACCTCCAGCATACGCTTGCGCCGCTCCGGCATCGGATCGCGGAAGCCGGTGGCTATCACGGTAATCTTCACCTCCTCGCCCATCTTCTCGTCCTGCACCGCGCCGAACAGAATGTTGGCGTCCTCATGAGCGGCCGCCTGAATCAGCAACGACGCCTCGTTCACCTCGGAGAGCTTCAGCGAACTCGAGCCGGTGATATTGATAAGGATGCCGCGCGCACCATCCATGGCGCCCGTTTCCAGAAATGGCGAATTCATGGCTGCCTGCGCAGCTTCTACCGCGCGATTCGCGCCCGAGCGCACCGCTGTGCCCATCACTGCATGGCCCATGCCCGCCATAGTGTTCTTCACGTCGGCAAAGTCACGGTTGATGATGCCGGGGATGGTGATGATGTCGCTGATGCCCTGCACTCCCTGGCGCAACACGTCGTCGGCGATGCGGAAGCTCTCGAAAAACCCCGCGTCCTTGGCCACCTCCAGCAGCTTCTCGTTGGGAATCACGATCAGCGTGTCCACGCACTCAATTAATTCTGCAATCCCGCGCTCCGCCTGCTGTTGGCGGCGCTTGCCCTCAAATGCAAACGGCCGTGTGACAGCGGCAACCGTCAGTATGCCCATCTCGCTGGCCAGCGACGCGACCACAGGTGCTGCGCCGGTGCCCGTCCCGCCGCCCAGCCCGGCGATGATAAACACCATGTCCGCGCCTTCCAGCGCCTCGATGATCTTCTCCGAATCTTCCAATGCGGCGCGCCGCCCCAGGTCGGGGTTCGATCCCGCTCCCAAACCCGAGGTGAGCCGCACGCCCAGTTGCAGCTTCACTGGAGCCTGCGAGCTCTTCAGTGCCTGCACGTCGGTGTTGGCGGCGATAAACTCCACACCCGTCATGCGCGACTGAATCATGCGATTCACCGCGTTGCCCCCGCCGCCGCCCACCCCGATCACCTTGATGCGCGCTCCGCGCACGCTCTCCTCGTGATACTGAATGCGCATCTCCACAACTTCTTTTCTCATCTGTTCCATAGGCGCTCCGCCTCCTCATTGATGCCTGATGCGAAATCCTTAAAAGCTGCCGCCAAACATCTCCCCAAATCTTGATCGCCACGTGCCGCCCTGCGTTGCAGTGCTCATCCTGGTGCGCTGCGTATACAAAATCATGCCGATGGCAGCGGAAAAGCTGGGATGAACAAGTTCGCCGGGCATATTCGTCGAGAGGCGCACGGGAGTGCCAATGCGTGCCGGAACCCGCAATTGGCTCTCGGTAACGTCCAGCATTCCGCGCAGCATGGCCCCGCCGCCGGTCAGCACGCAACCCGCGCCCAGGGCTTCCAGTACGCCTGCATCGCGAAGATTCTTTTTCGCCAGTTGAATCAACTCGCAGGCCCGTGGCTCAAGGATCTCGGCCATTCTGCGCAGGCTCAACATCTGAGGCTGCGGGTTGGAAATCTCAATCTCCGCGTCCATCGGCACGTCCGTCACCACCGCGTTGCCATAGAGTCTCTTGAGCCCCTCGGCCTGCGCCACAGGCATCTCCAGGCCAATCGCCAGGTCGTTAGTAAAGTGCTGCCCGCCTACCGGAATCGAGGCAGTGTGCACCACCGCGCCTTCATAAAACACCACCAGGTCGGTGGAGTGGCAGCCAATGTCCAGCAGGCAGATGCCTAAATCCCGCTCGTCGGCCGAAAGTGTGGATTCGGCGGCGGCTACTGACTCCAGCACCGCCTCGATCACCTCCAGCCCCGCCCGGTTCGCGCAGGTCACAGTGCTTTGCAGCGCGCTGCCCGAGCAGGTGGCGATGTGCAACTCCACTTCCAGCTTCTTGCCCACCATGCCCACGGGATCGAAGATGCCCGGCTGGTCATCGAGTATGAACTGGCGGCGCAACAGGTGCAGTATTCTCCGCTCCGGCAACCGTTCGATGGAGCGCGCCTGTTTCACAGCGTTCTGCACATCCTCCGCGTCGATCTCCCGCATGCGCCCGCCCAACTCGATTCCCCCGTTGCTGTTCAGCCCTCGAATGTGCGGTCCGCCCACCCCCACCACGCACTCCCCTATATTGATGCGCGCCGTAAACTCGGCCTGCTTCACGGCCGCTTCCACAGCTTTGGCCGCCGGCCCAAGCTCGGCGATTAACCCCTTGCGCATTCCCGCCGAAGCCACCATCCCGTGACCGCAATAGCGCGGCGCGCCTTCATTCAACTCCGCCGCCAGCACGCGTGTCCACGCGCTGCCGATGTCCAGCACTACGATCATGTCGTCACCATTCTGGCTCATGGCGCTCACTGACCCTGCCCGGCAGACGAGGCCGGAGAGGTGGTTGCAGAGGTCTTCCGCTTGCTCACATTCAGCGCGGTGCGTCTGTCCTCCGCGCGCTTCTTATCCTGTGTCTTGATGGTTGTGGGAGCCTTCCTGGCTTTCACGCTTGTGTCCCTTGCCGCCATGGCCTTCACCTTGGTGGTGCCTTTTCTAGTCGGCTTATGGGCCTTGGCTGCGGAGGTGTGTTTTATCGGAGACTTGTCTGCAACTTGTCCTGTTACCGCAATCTGGCCTGACGATGCACTGTTCTCGCCTGCATTTTCCGCGCTCTGCTCCCCAGCCGCGGCCTGCGCTACGTTGGTCCCGGTAGCCATCTCCAACACCGCCTGCTGGTCGTAGCGCAGATCCACTGCCGCTAGCCTGGGATACTGCTGACGCCAGTCGGCAATGTTCGCCTTGTAGTGCTGGTAACGCTCCAGAAAATGATCCTGGCCGAAGTGTGCCAGAATGTCGGCGTCCTGTTCGGGCATCAGCACGCGCGCGTCCGACGGATCGCTCAGGTCGATCTCCGATATCTGCTCGGAGAGCTTCTGTCCGTTCGCGTCCAGTTCTCCCAGCAGCCGCTGGTAAATCGCCATGCGCGCCTTGCGTAGAGCAGGCGGGTCCTGGGCATTGATCCCGGTCACCACCGGGAACGAGTAATGGCGCTGGGCCATCATCGCTGCCGGCATGGTGAGCAGAACTCCGCTCGCGTCCACCAGCCCGATCTGCGCTCCCTGGCGCACGAAGGCCACCGGCTTCCGCTCCACCACCGAGACCTGAATCTGGTCCGGAAGCAGGCGCATCACCGTGGCTTTTTCTACCCACGGAATCTCTTCCAGTTGCCGCCGTCGCTCGGCCAGTGGGATAAAGAATATATTGCGCCCGATATCTTCGCCGAAGACCGGCAGCAACTCCGCGCGGCTCACCTCGGTGAGTCCGGTAGCCTCGATGTTGCTCGTCCCGGCTATGCGGAAGTTCGTGTCGCTGCTCAGAAAGTTGATGAAAATATAGGCGCAGGCGGCCAGTCCGCCCAGTGCGGCCAGCGTCAGAAATACCCGTCTTGCCACGCTTGCCTTGCGCCGCCGCGGCCTGCTCGGCCCCTCAAAGCGGCCCCCTTCAAAGCGGCCCCCGCCAAAGCGAGGCCTTCCCTTCAGAGGAATCTCATCCTCCTCCGAATCGTCCATCTCCAGCGGAATATTAGGCAGCGCGCTCAACCGTTGTGGCACACCCTTCTTATCACGCCGCGAGAGAGGCTCCTCGGGCGCTTCATCTTCCCACGCGAAGGAACGGGTTGTGTTACTGCGTTGAGTCTTCACGCCTGAGCAAGGTCGTGAGAATCGCCAACCTTAAATATAGCCCCACTCCATAGGCTTTGTCTGCAACCTCGCCAAGGGGGAACCCGCAACGTTACGGGTGGAGCGGAAGGGGAGAACACGGAACAGCCTTATAATCCGGATGAACCTTTTATAAACGAGAAGCTGCACGCAAAGCGGAACTTCTTGTTCATATTCCACCCGTATCAGCGCGGAAAGGCAATCATCGATGAGCTTCGTCAACAGCTACCAAAGCGCAACTCGTGCGGAATCCTACGCGACACTCGGCTTTGCCAATACCTACCACCTCGCCTTTCGCGACCTGCCGGAGATATATTCCGCCCATGTAAAGGGCGCCGCAGCTCTCGATTTCGGTTGCGGCTCCGGCCGCTCCACCCGCTTTCTCAGTTCCATCGGCTTTGAGGCCATCGGCGTCGACATCTCCCCCGAGATGATTGCCAAGGCCCATGAGATCGATCCCGTCGGCGACTATCGTCTCGTTCCCGGTGACGACCTGAGCGCCTTGCCTCGCGAAGGTTTTTCTCTCATACAGTCAGCATTCACTTTCGACAACGTTCCCGGCGTCGACACCAAAATCCGTCTCTTCAGCGATCTGCGCGCATTGCTCTCGCCCGGCGGCGTTCTGGTCAACATCGTTTCCGCTCCGGAGATTTACTGGAACGAGTGGGCCTCCTTCTCCACCATCGACTTCCCTGAAAACCGCAACGCCCAGCCCGGCGACCAGGTGCGCATCATCACCACCGACTTCGAAGACCGCACTCCATGCGTCGACATTCTTTGCCCCCACGACTCCTACCTCGACATCTATTCCCGCGCCGGCCTTGAAATCGTGGAGATGCGCAAGCCCCTCGCCACCGGCGATGAGCCCTACCCCTGGGTCAGCGAAACAAGCATCGCTCCCTGGGTCATCTATGTATTGCGGCGTGCATACTAATAATGTGGGGCAGTCAAAAGCCTTACTATGAAGGTGTATAACTGCCCGAGGATTACCCCATGGCCTGCGACGATCTGCGCGACTGGATCAAAACCCTCGAAGATCACGGCGAGCTGAAGCGCATCCGCGAGCAAGTCTCCCCGGAACTCGAAATCACCGAGATCACCTGCCGCGTCTCCAAATCCGGCGGTCCCGCTCTCCTCTTCGAAAACGTCAAGGGCCATCCAGGCCACCAGGTCCTCATCAACCAGTTCGGCTCCCAGCGGCGCATGGCCATGGCTCTTGGCGTCAACTCTCTTGACGAAATTGCCGACCGCATCACCGCCCTCCTCAATCTCAAAGCCCCCGAAGGCTTCCTCGACAAACTCAAAATGCTCCCTCAGCTTGGCGTACTCTCCAGCGCCTTTCCCAAAACCGTCAGCGCCAAAAACGCCCCTTGCAAGGAAGTCATTCGCCGCGACAACTTCGACCTCAACTACTTTCCCATCCTCAAGTGCTGGCCCCACGACGCTGGCCGATTCATCACCCTCCCCTGCGTCGTCACCCGCGACCCGCTCACCGCTAAGCGCAACATCGGCATGTATAGGATGCAGGTCTATGACGGCCAAACCACCGGCATGCACTGGCAGCGCCAGAAGGTCGCCGCCGAGCATTACCGCGAGGCGATTCGCAACGCCGCCTCAGCCGCATCCACCTCCAGCCCGCTCACCGCACGCGTAGCCGCCATGGCCGAATCAGCCGGTGGCGCCTGCGCCATGCCTATATCATCCATTGGTGGACTGCCCCAAATCGCCCTCGGCAATCTCAAAGGCTCCCGCCTCGAAGTCGCCGTAGCCATCGGCACCGATCCCGCCACCACCTTCGCCGCCATCGTCCCCGCCCCGCCGGAGATCGAGGAGTACCTCATCGCCGGATTTCTGCGCGGCTCTCCCGTCGAAATCGTGCAATGCGAAACCGTCGATCTCCAGGTCCCCGCCCGCGCCGAAATCGTCCTCGAAGGCTACGTCGAGCTGGGCGAGCTGCGCGCCGAGGGCCCCTTCGGCGACCACACCGGCTTCTACACCCTCGCCGACCAGTACCCCGTCTTCCATCTCACCTGCGTCACCCATCGCCGCAACCCCATCTACGCCGCCACCATCGTCGGCACTCCGCCCATGGAAGACGCATGGATGGGCAAGGCCGTCGAGCGCATCTTCCTCCCCGCCATGCGCATCTCCATCCCTGAAATCGTCGACATCCATCTCCCCGTCGAAGCCGTCTTCCACAACCTCATGCTCGTCTCCATCCGCAAGAGTTATCCCGGCCACGCGCGCAAGGTCATGAACGCCATCTGGTCCCTCGGCCAGGCCATGTTCACCAAAATCATCATCGTCGTCGACGAGGACTGCGACGTGCAAAACATTCCCGAAGTCGTCCTGCGCGTAGCCAACAACATCGACCCCGAGCGCGACATCCAATTCACCCTCGGCCCCATCGACTCGCTCGATCACGCCTCCCGCCTGCCCAACTACGGCTCCAAAATGGGCATCGACGCCACCCGCAAATGGCAAGCCGAAGGCTTCACCCGCCCCTGGCCCGCAATCATCGAAATGGACCGCGCCACCAAAGCCCGCGTGGATGAGTTATGGGCGAAGCTCGGCCTGTGATCATCTTCGTGTTCGGGACAGGTATTTGGACAAACAGAGTCTAATTCACTTTAGGCGGTTTATGCGTATATATGGATGAGGTTTTTGGGAGATATATGCGTGTTTATGCGTATTTCATGCTGGATATATGCGTGTTTATGGATGAGCCTGGCAAGAGATATGCGTCGATATGGATGTGCTCGCGGTTTCCTTCATCTTAAGCAGCGCGATTGCCGCATAAATTCTTCCTTCTTTCTGGCATGGCCCTTTCCTCAGCCCCGAAGAATCACTATGAACCATAAGAATCTGTGCCCCGTTCATCGCGTCAGATGTGGGATACCACAAACCTCAACCCGCCAAGCCGATGGCCGCCCGCTTGGACGGCAAGTCCCCCCAACGCAGGTGGCCGAAGGCCGCCCCCCTTGACAGCCTGCCCTGAGCGCAGTCGAAGGGGCCAGTCCTTATGGATGGCGCGTGATCGCAATAACGGTGATTACAGGCGTTCGTTTCCTGCCTTTGATTTCATCGGGACCGTAATGCCAGAAGATGCGGTAGGCGCCGGGGGTGTCGTTTTGCGCGTAGGCCTCGAAGACCTTCTCGCCATTGGCGCCCGTGAGCGAGGTGAACTCGTGGGTGCGCAGGCCCGGGTGGCGCGGGTCGATTTCGAGGTATCCCAAAGCCTTGCGCACCTGCGCAAGGAGCGCGGCTTTGGAGGGCGAATCTTCGAGCGCTGTCAATTGAGCATCTGCCGTGGGCGTGAATTTGAGCTTGCGCTGCATCACTAAGCCTTGGCGTGTTTGGCAAACGAACCGCGATAAACTCTCTTGCCTTCAGCCGATTCCCTCAAGCCTTGCTTCACGCTGGCCAGGGCCGCCGGGTTCTCGTAGAGCCACATCTCGGAGACAGGGATGGTCCTGACCGGATCGAGAATGAGTTGCCCTAGAGGATTGCGGTAGATGTTGTAAGCCGTTGCATCGCTGAGAGCCGCTCCCAGCGAGAGGCGCTTCTTCGCATCGGGCTGCGCGAACTCCGAGACCAACTGGAAATCGGTATCTTTGATGACCGCTAAAGTCGACATAGTGGGAGATTAGCATATGTGGGAATGTAAATCAAGTGGGCTATGCCCACCTGACTGATACTGTCATTCAATCGGCTTCGCGCTGCCGCGCGTGTGCGCTCTCCCTCGCATTTCCCTGGCGAAGGTAGGAAACCGACCCTTCGTTCTCCGCGCCGAAAGCCTCCGCCTGGACGGCTAGTCCTTTCGCTTATCCTTCCCCGCCACACCGCAAATCACTTTGTACCCGAATTCCTCAGATGTAGGTGTCCTTAGAAGCACACTTTTCCCGCCCTTCCACGCCCTCAAAATGCCAAAAAAGTGTCCTCCCAACTCCACTCTGCTATATCTAAACCATGCGATTCGTCTCTTCTTTTCGCCTTTTTGGCTTGCTCGCGGCCCTGTTCTCCGCCCCCCTCCCCATCTCTCTCTTCGCCCAGCAAGCCCCCGACGCCTTCCGCTGGATCGACTTCCACTCCGCCGCCGACCAGAACGTTCTCACCTGGGTCACCCGCTCCCTCACCGTCGAAAACTTCTCGGCCATTCGCGAGGTCGGCGTGGAGTACGACGCGGCCCTGGTCGTCACCACCTCGCGCCCCAATCCTCAGTCGCTGCCCGCCGCAGACACCTTCACCGTCTGGAGCCTTTCCCTCACCAACCACAGCTATGTTCCTCTCATCAAGGGAGTTAACCTGCGCCTTCTCGACTGGATGCTCTTGGATGACGGCCATCCGCGCGAGTTGGCCGCAATCTACGACGACTGCAACGACTGCCAGCCCTCTACCTACTTCACGGCCTTCCACTACGACATGGAGCGGCACGCCTGGGCCCCTCGCTGGATGCGCGGCAACCAGGCCATCCTCGTTTGGAGCGCGAACATTCCGCAGGGCGTCGCCCTCACTCAGCTCTACGCCGCGCTCACCCAGCCCAACGGCCGCTCCATGATGTGCACCTGGAATCACATCGACCACGGCGAGCAGAAACCAGAAGACATAGTCGCCTGCTACGACCTCGACCCGGCCAACGGCCAGGAGCGTATGCAGACCTTTACTCGCACGCCGGCCCTACCCATTAAGCAGCGCATTTGCAGTGCTTTAAGCCCCATCCCCGGCCTGGCTCGCGGTCAGGACTCACCGCTCTGCGCGCAAGCGCAAAATGCCCATCCGGAGCGCAAACCCGTCACCACTCCTCCCGCCAATAACCGCGGCCAGTCCGCCCCGCCGAGGCCCAAACATTGATGCGACCCGTCGTATACTAGCCTCATGTCGATTGCGCGCAACCTCGCCGGCGTCGCCAAGGGCATGAGCATCACCCTGGGGGAGATCTTTGCGCCCACGCAGGTGGAAAACTATCCTGACGGCAAGGGCCCCTTGCGCGGAGCGGTCCTCGAGCAGCGCTATCGCGGCGCCCACATCCTGCAGCGCGACGAGAACGGCTTGGAAAAATGCGTGGCCTGCTTCCTCTGCGCCGCCGCCTGCCCCGCCAACTGCATCTATATAGAGGCCGCGGAAAACACCGCCGAGCAGCGCATCTCTTCTTCGGAACGCTACGCCAAGGTATACAACATCGACTACAACCGCTGCATCTTCTGCGGCTACTGCGTTGAAGCCTGCCCTACCGACGCCATCACCCACGGCCACGGCTTCGAGCTGGCCACGCTGAACGCCACCAATCTGGTCATGCGCAAAGAAGACATGCTGGCGCCGCTCGCGGGGCTCACTGCCATCAAGTAACAGGATCATCATTTTTTTTCGCTTTGACTGTTTACTCACGGGTCCTGTTTCAATAATCTTCGTCTTACTTTAGTTTGACGGCATTGATTTCCTTCTGGCTTTCTCGATACCGGCAGGTGGTAAGCGTTCGACGGCGTGCATTAATGTTTCCTAACGTAACAGCCGATAGAATGCATAGCGCTGTGCAAGAGTAGTGTGCCTACAAAGGATACGGTCCGCTTCTGGAGCGCACCCCGGATGACACATGCCGCTCGAATGGGGGATAGAATGTGCCTTGCTTGCAGGGTCGGAGCGAGTGTTGCCCTGGTCCTGATCTTCGCCGCGGCCGGAGCTGAAAATTCGCCAAGCACTCATGCGCCGCCGAGCACTCTGCTCACCGCGCGTGAAGCTCACGATATATTGCCCCAAGAGGCTGCGCGCGCGTATCCCATTCACTTGCGGGCCGTGGTGACGTATTACGATCCCTACATCGATTCCAGGCATAGCGCACTCTTTGTATGTGATGCTACCGGATGCATTTTCGTTAGGATTCCCTCCAGTCCTATTCTTCCTTTGCAGACTGGCGACGTTGTGAATGTGGAGGGTGTAAGCGAAGCTGGAGACTATGCCCCCATTGTCGATCAGGCTCAGGTGCGCGTCGTTGGCCACGCCCATGTCCCCCGGCAGGCCCATAAGGCATCGATGGCCGAACTGTTATCCGGAAGCATGGATTGCCACTGGGTGGAGATAACTGGGGTCGTTCACGTGGTGCGCCTCAGCGAATGGAACGCGACCTTCGAGATCGCAACCACCGAAGGGCCAATCAGCGTAATTACACGCCGGGATGCGGGAATCGACTATGATCAGTTCGTCGATTCGCTCGTGCTGGTTCACGGCAACGCTGCCCCGGTTTTCAACCGAAAACGCCAGAAGGTCGGCGTTCATATCTTTTTCCCCTCTCTTCACGAAATCACAGTCGTGCAGCCCGCGCCTCCCGATCCCTTTGCCATGCCCGTGCTCTCGCTTACCAGCCTTCTGCTTTATATTCCCGGAAAAAAGACTGCGGAGCTTGCCCATCGCGTGCATGTGCAGGGAAGGGTGACGCTGCAATGGCCTGGCCGTATGCTCTGCATTCAGCAGGAGAGTGATGGTTTTTGTATGAATACGGCGCAGGCCGCACGGGTCAACGTCGGCGATTTGGTGGATGTCCTCGGCTTTCCCGCTATCAAGGAATTCAAGTTGACCATGGAGGACGCGACCTATCGGCTGGCGAGTGGAGGCGCTGTGCCGCTGATCGCCACACCCACCACCATGCATCAGGCTTTGCAGGGAGATCATGACGGCGAATTGGTCATCATGGAGGGAAAGCTGATTGGCCAGGATAGTTCCCCTGGCGATCTTACATTGATATTGCGTTCTGGAAACTTCCTTTTTCCTGTGGTATTGCCTCAGTATGCGATTGGTTCCGGCGCCCTTCCCTGGAAAGAGGGGAGCACGTTGCGTCTGACGGGAATTTGCAGCGTCCAGTTTGACAACGAAACCACAGTTCAGGGAGAAGGTGGAGTGCGGCCAAGCATGGTTCGAATTCTATTGCGTTCAATGGGGGATATCGAGGTGCTTCGCGCGCCATCCTGGTGGACGCCGTGGCATATGTGGGAGATTCTCGGGCTCTTTGTCGTGCTGGTATTTGTGGCCTTGGCCTGGATCATTGTCCTGCGCCGACAAGTGTGGCGGCAGACCCAGGCTCTGCGCAGCAACGAAGAACGGTTGCGTCACTTGTCGGAACACGATGCGCTCACCAACCTTCCCAATCGCGTCCTGCTCAATGATCGCCTCTCCATGGCATTGCAGCGCGCAGAGAGATTCAAGGAGAGGATGGGGCTGCTCTGCGTGGACGTGGATCAATTCAAGGAGGTCAATGATAACTTTGGGCACCTCGTCGGAGATAAGTTGCTTTGCGAACTGGCCAAGCGCATCTGCCATGCGGTGCGTTTGACCGATACCGTTGCCCGATTTGGCGGCGACGAGTTCATCGTTCTGCTTCCTGATTTGCATGCGCCGGAAGAAGCCCAGGCAATTGCCGCCAAGATTGTAGCCGCTATCTCCGCGCCTTTTCACGTCGGGCCGGGTAAATCCCCCGTCTCCGTCACTGTCAGCGTCGGAGTCTGCACCTATCCCGAGGCCGGTTTGGATATGGAGACACTGTTAGATCATGTCGACGCCGCCATGTACAGCGTCAAGGAGCACGGAAAAAACGGCTTTCGGGTCTACTCGACAGACGGCATGTGAAGCCAGCGAATCTAGTCATGCTCAAGGAGAACATGTTCGTCCCGGTCGCGGCGCTTACGGCGGCAAAATAACCTCCCGTTCCTTCGAAGGCCGGCACAAAACGAAATCTCCAGCTATCCTATATAGATAGGCCGTATTTCCTCTTTTCCGGAAGCCCATAACATCAGGAGCAACTTTGGCGGATTTTCTTTCAGAACTGAAACGGCGCGTGCTGGTCTACGACGGCGCGATGGGCACAAATCTGCAAAAGCGCAACCTCTCCGCTGAAGATTTCCAGGGCAAGGAGGGCTGCAACGAGTTGCTGGTGCTCTCGCGGCCCGATGTGATCCGCGACCTTCACGCCTCATTTCTTGAAGCCGGCTGCGATGTCATCGAAACCGACAGCTTTGGCTCGACCTCCATCGTTCTCGCCGAGTACAGTCTTGAGAACCGCACGCGCGAGCTGAATCTCGCCGCTGCGCGCCTGGCCCGCGAGGTGGCTGACAAGTTCTCGACTCCAGACAAACCTCGCTTTGTAGCCGGCTCCATCGGACCCACCACCAAGCTGCCCTCGCTGGGCCATATCGGTTACGACACCATGGCCGCCGCCTATCGCGAGCAAGCCGAAGCGCTGATTGAGGGTGGCGTCGACGTGCTGCTCATCGAAACCTGCCAGGACCTGTTGCAAGCCAAGATCGCCCTCGCCGCTTGTCAGGATGCGATGCGCGACGCGCGTGAAGGCCGCATCCCTTCGACCGGCCGCAATGTCGCCCTCCAGGTCCAGATCACTCTCGAAGCCAGCGGAACCATGCTCCTCGGCTCGGAGATTGGCGCGGCTCTTGCCGTCCTTGAAGTCTTCCAACCGGATGTAATCGGCCTCAACTGCGCCACCGGCCCGGCGGAGATGAACGACGCAGTCCGTTTCCTCTGCCAGAATTCCACATTGCCCATCAGCGTGTTGCCCAACGCCGGCCTGCCCCACAACGAGGGCGGCCGCGCGGTCTACAAGCTCACCCCGGCCGAGCTTGCGTCGTGGCTCCGGCGCTTCGTCACAGAGTACGGCGTGCAGATTGTTGGCGGCTGCTGCGGAACCACCCCCGAGCACTTGCGCGCTGTCGTTGAGACTGTCAATAACGCAACTCCCGCCGTACGCGCAGTGCCCCAACAATCAGTCGCGGCCAGCGCATTCTCTGCCGTGCCGCTCGAAGCCGACGCGCAGCCCATCATCATCGCCGAGGAGATGAACACCACCACCCGCCTCGAGACCTTTCGCAACATGGTGCGCGCGGGCGACTACGATGGAATTCTCGCTCTCGCCAAGCGGCTGGTCGGCGAAGGCTCGCAGATGCTCGACCTCTGTTGCGCCATCGTCGGCGAGGACGAGCAGGCTTACATGAATTCCGTCCTCGAAAAAATCGCCACCCGCGTTCCCGCGCCCATTTTAGTGGACTCCACTGAGGCCGCCGTCATCGAAGAGGCGCTCAAGCGCATCCCCGGCAAGCCCATCATCAACTCCATCAATTTGGAAGACGGCGAAAAGCGCACGAGCCTCGTGCTGCCCATGGCCCGCCGTTATGGCGCCGCGGTCATCGCCCTCACCATCGACGAGCAAGGTATGGCGCTCACCGCCGACCGCAAGGTGGCTATCGCCCATCGCATCCACGATCTGGCTGTCAACAAATACGGCTTGCGCTCCGAGGACCTCATCTTCGACGCGCTCACCTTGCCTATCTCCACCGGCCAGGAAGACTATCGCACCGCGGCCATTGAAACTCTTGAAGCTGTGCGCCGCATCAAGCTCGAGCTGCCGCGCTCGCGCACCGTGCTGGGCGTCTCCAACATTTCTTTTGGCCTCAACGCCTATGCCCGCCGCGTGCTTAACTCCGTTTTCCTCAAGGAAGCCGTGGACCGCGGACTCGATGCGGCCATCGTCAACTACTCCAAGATTTACCCGCTCTACAAGATTCCCGAGATAGAAGTTGAGTTAGCCCGCAAACTCGTCTTTCAGGATCGTAGTAGCGGCGATCCTTTGCAAACTTATATGGCTTACTTTGCCAGCCTCGGAAAAGCTTCTGTTGTGGAAGAGGAGTTAGCCGTCGAAAACCTTACCACCGACGAGAAACTCAAGCAGATGATCATTCGCGGCGAGCGGTCGATTGGTTTGGATGAGCACAAACAAACTCTGGAAGCAGCTTTGGAGGAGGCGCTTCTAACTCATTCTCCTCTCGATCTGATTAATACAGTCTTACTCGATGGCATGAAGACCGTCGGCGATCTCTTCGGCGCGCGCAAAATGCAATTGCCTTCGGTGCTCGATTCCGCCTCCGTGATGAAGGCCGCGGTCGCATACTTGGAACCGAAGATGGAGAAATCCGATGGCGGCGGCAAAGGTACCATGGTGCTGGCCACGGTCAAGGGCGACGTACACGATATTGGCAAGAATCTCGTAGACATCATTCTCTCTAACAACGGTTATCGAGTTATCAACCTGGGCATCAAGCAGCCGTCGGACGCTATCATCGCCGCCGCGCGAGAGATTGGCGCCGATGCCATCGGCCTCAGCGGTCTGCTGGTCAAGTCCACGCTGGAGATGAAGTATGTCTTGCAGGATTTGGAGCGGCTGGGACTCACTGTTCCTGTCATCTGCGGCGGCGCGGCGCTTACGCGCAAGTACGTCGAGGAAGATCTGCGCAAGGAGTACACCGGCCCGGTATTTTATGCCGAGGACGCATTTGCCGGATTACATGCCATGGCCGACCTGACCTCGGACGATGAAGCGGTGCGCGAGAGCAGGGAAGCGGAAGGCAAAACGGTGAAGGTCTTCGCCAAAGGCAGCGCTCCTGCTCCGGAACTTACTCTCGTCGAGCTGACTCCAGAGGGCCGCTCGCCGGTCGTCGAGCGGGTTGTTGACATTCCTAAGCCAGCCTTCTGGGGCGCGCGCGTCTTCAGGAGTTATAAACTCGACGATATCTTCCCATATCTCAACGAGACCGCGCTCTTCAAGAATCAGTGGCAACTTAAAACTGCCGCGCAGGGCGACTATCTGCGCCTGGTCGAAGAAAAGTACCAGCCCATCTTGCTCGACTTGCAGAAAGAAGTTATAACAGCGGGTTGGTTCGAGCCTAAGTCAGTTATCGGCTTTTATCCCTGCGCCGGAGACGGCAACGAGTTAGTTGTCTTTGATCCCGAAGACCCAGCACGCGAGTTAGAGCGCATTAGCTTCCCGCGTCAGGCGCAGGGCCGCAGGCTTTCCATCGCGGACTTCTTCGAGCCGATGAGTTCAGCTAAGCGCGATGTCGTCGGCTTCTCCATCGTCACCATCGGAGACGAGGCCAGCCGCCAGACCGCAAAGTTATTCGAGGCCGGCGACTTCACAAAGTATCTCTATCTGCATGGCCTCTCGGTAGAAACCGCTGAGGCCCTAGCCGAGTTAGTCCATAAACAAGCGCGCGAGCTACTCGGCATCGCCGGCGAAGACTCTCCGCGGATCTCCGATCTATTTCATCAAAAGTATCGTGGTTCCCGATATTCCTTCGGCTATCCAGCCTGCCCCAACCTGGAAGACCAGGCTAAGATCTTCCGCCTGCTCAAACCCGAGGAGAACATCGGCGTGCGCCTCACGGAGGGCTTCCATTTGGAGCCTGAGCAGAGCACCAACGCCATCATCGTCCACCATCCCCAGGCCAAGTATTTTGTGGCGTGAGTTTTAATATTGAAATCCAGTCGAAAATAAGTCGAAAATATTTGCGTATAATTATCGCCCATTGTGCAACAGTAGGAAATAGGCAATCACAGAAACAGTGTGTGTCCTCCTCGAACGGTCGGGGCGCAGTTACGGGCATGGTTGGCGTTCCCGGCCGTTCGTCTTTTTAGTCCACTGCTTCCCGGTAGCGCCCCAGCTCCTTCACCATCGCGCAATGCGGCTTGAGCGCCTCCACTGCGCGTGTGCCCTCGCCGCCAGAGTGAATCTGGCAATCTACAAAGAAGATATACTCCCACGGCTTTCCGTGCACCGGCCGCGACTCGATCTTGGTCATATTGGTGCCCATTGCAGCCAGTTCGTTCAGCGCCGCCACCAGCGACCCCGGACGGTTCTCCACGGAAAACGCCAGGCTGATCTTGTTCGCCTCCGCATCGCTCACCGCCTCCGCCGCGCGCCGCACCAGAAAGAAGCGTGTAAAATTTTCCGGGTTGTCTTCAATGCCGGCGACCAGAATCTCAGCGCCATAATGCCGGGCCGCTGCCTCGCTGGCGATCCCCGCCACGTGCCTGTCGCCTAACTTCATCAAATGCTTCACGCTGCCCGCTGTGTCATAAAAAGCTACGGCCTCCATGCGCGGATGCACAGCCAAAAACTTCCGGCACTGCGCCAGCGCCACCGGGTGCGAAAAAACTTTCTCGATCTCCTCAATCGCCACTCCGGAAAGTCCGATCAGATTGTGCCGGATGCGCAACCGTGTCTCCCGCACCACCCGCACATCATGAGTCAGCAGCAGGTCAAAGTGCTCCGCCACTGAGCCTGCCAGGCTATTTTCGATGGGAATGACCGCGGCGTCCGCGTCTCCGCTGTCCACCGACGCAAAAACTTCGGCCGATAGCGAACAAGGAACGATCTCCCCATCGGGCACAAGTTTCAGCGCAGCTTCATGGCTGAATGAGCCGGGCTCGCCCTGGATCGCAATCTTCATCAAATTCTCCGCTCCTCAATTATCTGTCATCTATTTCAGCCACAAATCCCACGCCACAAATCCCATAAAAACCATGGCAATCACGCCGTTCATAGTAAAAAATGCCGCATTCAGCCGGCGCAAATCGCGCGGAGAAACCAGTGAGTGCTCATAAGCCAGCAGCAGCCCCACCGCCGCGATCCCTATCCAGCCGAGCCTCTGAAAATGAAAGAGCTTCCCAAACCAAACGAGTAGTCCCAGCATCGCCAGATGCATCGCTCGCGCCGTCCAAAATGCCGCCGGAATTCCCACCGCTTGCGGCAGGCTGTGCAGCCCGGCTGCCCGGTCGTGCTCAAAATCCTGGCAGGCGTAAAGCACATCGAAGCCTCCCGCCCACAGCGTCACTGCCGCCGTCAGCACCAGAATCCGCGCGTCCAACGAACCCTTCACAGCAATCCACGCCGCCGCCGGCGCCAGTCCCAGCGCCAGCCCTAGCCCCAGGTGCGACCAGCGCGTAACGCGCTTCAAATAGCTGTATCCCCACAGCACCGCCAGCACCAGCAGCGAAAGATAAAGTGCCAGCCGGTTCAGCTCCGCAGCAGCCAGCACAAACACCGCGGCCGCCAGCAGCGTAAATCCCAGCACAAATTTTCGCGTCAGCAGTCCAGCGGGAATGGCGCGGTTTTTCGTGCGCGGATTGGCCGCGTCCAGCTCCGCGTCGGCCCAGCGATTAAACGCCATGGCCGACGAGCGCGCCGCCACCATCGCCACCAGAATCCATCCCAGCGTACGCCACTCCGGCCATCCGCCAGCCGCCAGCAGCGCAGCCGTCAGCGCAAACGGAAGCGCAAAGATCGAGTGCTCCCACTTGATCATCTCCAGCGTCGTTCGTGTCCTGGCCCAAACGCCCGGCATGGTTGGCTCCTATTCGTCAGTGTACTTGAAAGGTATCGCAAAAAAATGGATACAACGATATGTCTGGTGAGGTATATTGATTCGTGCCGCTGAAACATAACGGCAGCTTCAACCCCAAGGAGGACAAATGAAAATCATCAAGATTGCAACCGTATTTGGGATTCTTCTCTGCCTGGGATCTGTCAGCCTGATGGCGCAGAGCGTTCGGGTGGGAGGATATTCTCTGCGTGCCAATGGCCAGGTTGCCCAGGGCTTTCAATACACGGGTTCCTGCCCCGTCGCTCTGAAATTTGGCTGGGGTTTAATCAGCACCGGCCCCACCGAGGTGGTTTACCGCTTTGACCGCAGCGACGGCGGCCATACGACTCACTCAGACAGAGTCATGATTCCGCGGGCCAACCAATCCGTGCCGGTCTACGATGATTGGCAGCTAGGCGCGAATATACCTAAATTCGCCGATTTTCACGGCTGGGTGAACATTATTATCGAATCTCCCAATCCAGTCCAGCAGAAGATCAACTTCACCATTCATTGCCAGTAGGAAAGTTGAGAAACGCCATCTGGCCAGCAGGTCAGCCGCAAAGCCAAACGACGCTGGAGAAGATCGAGTGCTCCCGCTTGATCCTCTCCTGCGTAGTCCGCGTTTGGATCTAGGTTTTTCTCCCATGAATTAATTCACTTGTGCAATCGGTCGACCGAAATGTTGGTCCCTTGCGTTGTTTGCTTCCATAGCTTATAGGACAATAACCTTATGGACTCCCTGCGCATCGACAAATGGCTTTGGGTGGCGCGCTTCTTCAAAACGCGCGCTCTGGCCTCCAAGGCCTGCGACCTGGGCCGCATTCTCTCCAACGGACACGAAGCCAAGCCCTCTCGCGAGGTCCATGTCGGCGACCATCTCATCGTGAAAAACGAAGGCGGCGACTTTCAAATCGAAGTCCTTGCGCTTAGTCATATGCGCGGCCCGGCTGCGGTGGCGCAGACGCTCTATCGCGAGAGCGAGGCCAGCATTGCCGCACGGGCCAAAGCAGCCGCCGAACGCAAGGCCATGCAGCAGTTCGCGCCCTTGCCTGAGCGCCGCCCTTCCAAGCGCGACCGCCGCCGCATCATTCAATTCCGCGGCCGAGCGTAGCTCCAGCGCAGCAACAACTGTTTTTCTATTCCCTATTCCCTATTCCCTATTCCCTATTCCCTGTCTCTATCACGCTTCATGCGCCGCGGCCACGTGCGGTTGCGGCATCAACTCCGTCAGCGCAATCCCCGCCAGAATCAGCAGCGCGCCGCAGCCGGGGCGCAATCCGAGCCGCTCGCCCATTACAAGGAACGAAGTAATCCAGGCGAAGACCGGCTCCAGCGTGAGCAAAAGCGCAATGTGCGTGGGGGGCAGCACCGACTGTGCCCAGCTCTGGATGGAAAAAGCAGCGGCGGTAGCCAGCACGGCGGCAACCCCCAGCGCCACGATCAGCCGCGGCGTCCACGCAATCTGCGGGTGCTCGATCAGCGGCATGCTCAGCGCCATGAAGAGCGCGCAGAAGCCCACCTGCAATAGCGCCAACGGCTGAAAGGCGATGCGCGGCGAGACGTGGCTCAGCGCTATGCAGTGGAATGCGAAGCCCAGAGCGCAGCCCAGGGTGAGCACGTCGCCAAGGTTGATTGAACTCATGTCGGGCAGCAGGCGCGCCGCTACTCCCAACAGTGAATTCGAACCAGAAGCCGCACCGGATGCAGGGCTGGCGGCTGGCGCGGTCAGCAGTACAATCCCGATGAACGCCAGTGCCGCTCCCAGAAAAACATTCCAGCGCGGCAATCTTGCTCCCGGCGGACGCAGCCCGGGAATTATCGACAGCAGCGGCACCATCACCACCAAAAGCCCGGTGATGAACGCCGACTTCGAGGGCGTGGTGCGGGCCAGTCCCGTGGTTTGAAACTGGTAGCCCATGGCCAGGCACGCTCCCACCAGCGCCCCGGCTCCCACCTGCCAGCCCTGAATCGCGCGCCAGTTGCGGTGATAAGCCACGCCCAGCACGGCGAAGGCCAGCGTCATCCGCGCCAGGTTGAAGGCCGCCGGCGTGGCGTCGGCCAGCGCGCCTTTGACCACCACAAAGGTCGATCCCCACACGGCGACTACAAACAACATCAGCAGATAGGCGCGCAGTTTCATCTCATGAATTATTGCAGCCGAAGCCGGAATGGCTAGCGGCTATCGGGCATTCAGTCTCAAGCTCTCTGCAACGGCCTACTGCTCAGCGGCCCACTCCACCATCGCCAGCGTTAGCAGCAGCACCCGCTTCAGCCCTGTTTCGCGATCCCTGGCCGAGTACCACTCCGCCAGCGTGTGCGCGCCGCCGCCCTCGCCGCCCGCGCCCATCGACAGCGCCGGAACCCCCAGCGAAAGCGGAATGTTGGCGTCGGTCGAGCCTAGCCGCAGCTCGGTTTTCAGCCCCAGATGGCGGTCCACAGCAAGGAGCGCTTCAAGCAGCGGCGAATCAGCGGCCAGTTGCGCGGCGGGCCGGTCGCCAATCTTGTCAATCGCAAACTCCAGCAATCCTCGACCATCCGCGCCAGCCGCCTTCGCCTGCGCGTTGCAATGCTCCACGGCATCTTCCACGGCGCGATGCAACCTGACCTCCAGCCGCAGCAACTCGTCGGAGCTTGTCGAGCGGAAATCAATCGTAGCCTGCGCGCTCTCCGGTATGGAGTTCACGCTGGTGCCGCCGCTGATGGTTCCCAGATTCAGTGTGGTTCGCGGGGCCTCTTCTTGCGAGTTCTGCGGCAACGGCGTCTCGGTCAGCGCGGCCAGCGCCGAGGCCAGCGCGGCAATCGGATTGGGCGTTCCCGCGTCGGTAAAGCTGTGTCCGCCCGGTCCGGTGATGGTGACCCGGTAGCGGCGGCTGCCCAGAGCCTGCGTCACGGCCGAGTCCGCGCCCGCTCCATCCAGCACCATGTGCGCGGCAATGCGTCCGGCCAACGCGCTTTGCTGATAGAGGTGGCGCACGCCGCGCAGGTCGCCTTCGCCCTCCTCGCCCACATTGCCCAGAAAAATCAGCGGCGCCTGCAACTCCACCTTCGCCTCGATCAGCGCCTGAGCGATGGCCAACATTCCCGCCACGCCGGCGCCGTTGTCGCAGGCTCCGGGAGCAGTCAGGCGGTCGCCGTCCACCATCGGCTTCAACGGCGTTTCTGCCGGAAAAACGGTGTCCAGGTGTGCCGACAGCACCACCACTGGCCCGCTGCTCTCCGCCGGCAGCTTGGCGGCCCTCAGCCAACCAAAAACATTGCCCGCCTCGTCGGTTTCCACTCTCTGGAGGCCGGCCTCGGCAAAGCGCTCGCTGATCCACTCCGCGCGTGCCTGTTCGCCAAAAGGCGGCGCGGGAATGGCCACCATCTCCGCCTGCCAGTCCATGATGGTCTTGGGATTGCCGTGCAGCCACGCAAAGGCCGCGTGAACCGGCCGCTGCTCGGCGAGCGCCGTCACGCGAGAGAAGGCCGAATTGTTGGAAAACGGCGCCATGCGTTGGCTACAGGGTAGCAGGGAAGCGCGGATGCGGAATTCAGGAATATAGGGTAACCGTAAACAATTTACGATCCGCTCAGACGCCTTGCCAACAGAGAAGCCATATCTCGCCGGCCATCGGCAATTAAAGCAATAAACACAGTCTTGGCGCGTATCCGGTAAAAAATGCGGTACGGCTTGAAGAGAAGTTGACGAAAGGAGCGGTTACCTTGCAGAAGCAACTCCGGTGGATGCGCGCCGCGTTGGGGGAATTCCCGCAGTGTCAGGGCTACTCGAACAATTTCACGGGCTACATAGTTGGCATTCTCCATCGAATCATTCTTCGCTATCCAGGCATGAATTCCTTGCAGGTCTTTCCGAGCCACGGAGGTAAACCGAACCGTGTAATCCATCAGTCTTGCATGGCCTCCACGCCGAATTCCGCCATCACCTCTTCGATGGGGACCGTGTTTCCGGCTTCAATATCCTTGTCGGCCATCGCCAGTAGCTTGAGCAAGGCCTGGGTTTCTTGCATCATCGCTTCGTAACTGGCCACATCCACCAGCACCGCGCGCGCCTCGCCGTTCTGGGTGATGATGATCGGCTCCCTCTCCTCGGTAATCCTGTCCAGAAGCTCGGCGGCATGAGCCTTCACATAGCTGATGGGCTTGATCTGGGTTGAAAAACGCATGACAGCCTCCAATATTCCTTTATTAGACTAAATATAGTCCTTATTCAAGATAATATAAAGACTATATTTAGTTTTTCAGGCTAAACTTCCTCCCCATACTCCACCGAACAAAGAAATAGCCCCCTCGCCGGCGCGGTTGGTCCGGCTGCTGCGCGGTTGCGGGCGGCCAGAATCCCCGGAATCTCGTCGACTTTGAGCCGTCCCCGCCCCACATCCAGCATTGTTCCTACCAGGTTGCGCACCATGTGGTGCAGAAAGCCGCTGCCACGCACACGATAGACCAGCAGTCCGCCCTCTGGAATCGGACGCGCCTCCCAGGCCGAAGAAAAGATAGTCTTTACCGTTGCCGGCATCGGCGGCTCCATCTGAAAGCCCGGCCTGGGCAGGGGCCGCTCGTCCGGCTCCGCATCCTCATCCAGCTCCCGTCCGGCCTGGTCGGGATCAGTGGCCGCAAAACTCAAAAAATCATGTGTGCCCTCAAAAATCTGTGCAGACCTTTGCAGCGCTTCTATGTCCATGGGCCAGGAGCAAGCGTAGACATAAGGAGCTAAAAAAGGCGGGCAAATCGCGCCCCTGTAGACCCTGTACTCGTAGGTCTTGGCCACGGCCGAATGTCGCGCATGAAATGTGCCTGGCACAATTCTCGCCTCCAGAATGCGAATGGAAGGGGGCAACGTCCGGTTCAGCGCGCGTTGCAGGTTTTCTGGCGGAATGGGCGCCGTCAGCGCGAAGCTGGCTACCTGGCCGAGCGCGTGAACGCCGGCGTCGGTGCGTCCCGAGCCCTGCGGCAGCGGCATTTCCCCGCAAATCCGCCCCAGAGCTGCCTGCACTTCTCCCTGAATGGTTCGCTCCCCCGGCTGCACCTGCCAACCGCGGAACTTGGTGCCGTCGTAGGCCAGGGTCAGTTTCCAGGTCTGAAGCGCGGGCGCGGGTTGGGGGGCATCAGCCATCTTTGTGGGCACTTCAAGTAGCCTAAACGACAGTGCCGCGTAAGCAACATTTGCGATCAACGATAGTGGTCCATGGCGCGCAAGCGCCGTATGCCTGGACGGCCAGTCCCCCCACCGCGGGTGGCCGCCACAAGAATATGCCGTCATAACGGAACGAATCACGCCAGGCGCGCGTATTGTCCCAGTAGGCGGATGGCCGCTGGCCGGGCAGCACGTTAGAATTGTTATGGGTAGTCAAAAACCCGCGTCCGGAGAGGTGCTCCGGGAGTCTATAACAATAGTGCCCACATGCCTCAGCAATTCCTGAAGAGGAATCATGTCGTGGAGAGGAACCATGCATTTGTTCGGTATCTGTGTAGTTGAGCAGCAGGAGAAGATTGCGGTCAGCCGTGGTGGACTGACTGTGCGCCGACAAGTAGGTAAATGGCTGTGCGCGTCAGCGGCAGTCCTGCTGGCGTGGACTTTAGGAATTTCATCCGGCTATGCCCAGCAAACTCCGGGAGCTGGGGCAACCACTCAGGATAAGGCAGCCTCCGATCTGCCCTCGGCTCCCTCGGTGGTGCTGACGGAGCCGGTCAATCTGCGTCCATCCTTGCGGGATTTTTCCAAGCCCGCGGGCAGGTTACTGGGCAATCCAATCAATATGTACCGGCCCACCAGCATCGGCAAAGCCAGCTTTCAAAACTCGGTGCGGCTGACTGACCTGGTGAAGGAGGGCAAGATCTACCTCAGCCTCTCCGACGCGCTGGCGCTGGCTCTTGAAAACAACTTCGACATCGCCATTGCCCGCTACAACCTGGATATCGCGGACACCGATGTATTGCGGACACGCGCAGGGGGCCTGGTGCGTGGCGTAAATTCAGGTGTTGTAGCCAACACACTAGGCGGTTCTGCCTCGACGCTGGTCTCGGGCGGCGGTCCTGGCGGCACCACAGGCGGTTCCGGCGGCGCGGCCTCGGGCAGTTCCGGCCTGGTGCTCTCCACCTCAGGCGCCGGCCCCCAGCCGGAGAACCTGGACCCCAGCGTGAGTGGCACGATCCAGTTCGACCGGAACAAGACGCAGCAGACCAGCCTCTTCAGCCCGGCTTCCAAAACGAATACCGAGCAATACAACTTCACCTACACCGAGGGCTTTATCCCCGGAACCTCGCTGGCCGTCGCCTGGAACAATAGTCGCAATGCTACGAGCAACATTCTTGCCAGCTACGTACCTGAGCTTTCCTCAACTTTCAAGGCCACTGTCTCGCAGCACCTGCTGCAAGGTGCAGGCATCTGGGTCAACAAGCGCTTCATGTACCAGGCACTGAATGACCGCCGCATCACCGACGCCTCCTTCCGCCAGCAGATTCTCTACACCGTCAACCAGGTGGAAAACATCTATTGGGGCTTGGTGCAAGCCTATGAGGATGTGCAGGCCAAAGAACGCGCCCTGGCGCAAAGCACCAAACTGGCCAGCGACGACCGCAAGCAGTTGGAGATTGGGTCGGTGGCACCGCTGCAGGTGGTGCAGGACGATTCGATCGTCAACAGCGACAGGCAGGCCCTCATCACCGCGCAAAGCTACCTGAATTATCAGCAGCAGATCATCAAGCAGGCCGTAGCCCGCAACCTCAACGATGCGGCGCTTTCCATCGCTCCGGTGATTCCCACCGACCGCGTGACTGTGGAGGAGATTCCCGAGGAGAAACAGCCGGTCGAGGAGCTGGTACAGGTGGCTTTTCAGCAGCGGCCGGAACTCGAGCAGGCCGTGCTGCAACTGAAAAACAACGAGATCACGCTAAAGGGTGCGCGCAATGCCCTTCTGCCCACCCTTGACGCTTACGGCTACTACGGGGCCAGTGTGATTGGCGGCGCCGTCAACCAGAATTGCAACTTCAACGGAATTTCCTGCGTCGTCCAGGGCAACGCTGCACCGACCGGCTTTGGTGGCGTGATTCAGGATCTGGGCAACAGCACCGCCCCCGACAAGGGAATCGGCTTCAACCTCACCATCCCGCTGCGCAACCGGACGGCGCAAGCCGACCAGGCGCGGTCGCTCATTGAATATCGCCAATCGGAGTTGCGTCTAGAGCAGCTCTACACCCAGATTCGCATGCAGGTAGTCAATGCGCAGTACGCGCTGATGAACGACCGGGCGCAGGTGAAGGCTGCCATCGCCGCCCGCGACTACAACAAGCAGAACGTCGACGCCGAGTACACCAAGCTGCGCCTGGGCGCTTCCACCACGGCCACTGTCATGCTCCAGGAACGCGGCCTGGCCACGGCGGAGGACAACCTGATCGCCGCCCACGCCGCCTATGCCAAAGACCGCGCCGGCCTCTACCAGACGCTGGCCACCACCTTGCAGCACTACGGCATCAACCTGAACGATGCAGCCTCGGGCGATGTGAAGACGGCGCCCGTCATTACCGGCGTTAGACCTGCCAAGGACACCAAGGAGCCCGCAACCGTACCTCCGGCCAACCCGCCAGCCAACCAGTAGGCAGTTTGACAGTTCAGCAAAGATGAGGCCCGGCCAGCCGCCGGGCCTTTTCATATGCTGCATTGATACTGAATACGCACAAATGCTCCGTGCCCCATCCATTCCGCGTTCTTTGCGGAATGGGCGGGAATTACAATTCTCAACGCTGACTCGCTGCCTATCGTTCCGCCACCAGATCCAGCAAATCAAAAAACTCCGGAAAGCTGATGGCCGCAGATTCAGCTCCCTGAATCACCGTCTCACCTTCGGCTCTCAGTGCGGCCACGCTGAAGGCCATGGCGATGCGGTGGTCGCCGCCGGAGTCAATGGTCGCGCCGTGCAGCTTCTGTCCGCCCGGCACATCCAGGCCGTCCTCGAACTCCGCGACCTCGGCCCCCATGGCGCGCAGATTCTTCGCCACAAGCGCGATGCGGTCCGACTCCTTCACGCGCAGTTCTTTGGCGTCGCGAATGCGCATGCCGCCGCTGGTAAAAGGCCCAATCGCCGCCAGCACTGGCAGCTCGTCGATCAGTTGCGCCGCCAGCGCCCCGGAAATCTCTGCCGACCCCATGCCTTTGGCCGGCCCCGTCACTTGCACCGTGCCTACCAGCTCCGCGTGTTTTTCCTCCAGATTCAAAACAGAGACGCGCGCGCCCAGCGTCGTCAGCACTTCCAGCAGCGTGGCTCGCGTGGGATTGAGCCCCAGTTCGCCCAGCACCAGGTTCGACCCGGGAAACAATGCCGCCGCGCACAGAAAAAACGCCGCTGAAGAAATGTCGCCCGGAACAGCGGCCTCAATCGCATGCAGCTTCTGCGGCCCTTGAATCGAAATCGAATCCAGCGTCCGCTCCACCTTTGCGCCAAAGGCTCGCAAGGCCAACTCGCTGTGGTCGCGCGTGCGCACCGCCTCGCGCACCGTGGTCACGCCCGCCGTTTGCAATCCGGCCAGCAGAATGCAGCTCTTTACCTGCGCGCTGGGAACCGGCATGGTGTAGTCGATGGCTTTCAGTGCGCATCCCTCAATCGTCAGCGGTGCGTGGCCCTCGGTCAACGTCAGCCTCGCACCCATCGCCGTCAATGGTTTCCTGATCCGCTCCATCGGCCGCCTTGAGAGCGATTCATCGCCCACCAGCGTGAAGAGGCCCTCCTGCGGCGCCAGCAAACCGGAAATCATGCGCATCGTCGAGCCGGAGTTGCCGCAATCCAGCGGCCTCTCAGGCGGCCTCACGCGCCCACTCACGCCCGTCACTTCCACCGAGCCGTCTTCCCGCCGCCGCACCTGAGCGCCCAGAGCCTCCATGCAGCCCAGCGTCGAGGCGCAATCGGCCCCGGTTGAAAAATTCGTAAACCGCGACGTGCCGTCCGCAAACGCACCCAGCATTCCGTAACGGTGGCTGATGGACTTATCGCCCGGCAAGCGCAGGCTGCCATAGACATTCTTAGCCGGACGGATGATGCGTTCAGTGCGCAAAGCAACTCCGAGAGTGTGGGCTCTATCCAAGTTTAACAACAGGAGAAGAAGGGACTAGGGACTAGGGAATAGGGAATAGAAAAACGGCGCTCAACGCTTCAATTTCTTCATCATGGCAACAAGCATACGTCCGATTTCGTCACAAAGACCTTCAGCCGAGAGTCGGGCTTCCTTGGAGCCAAATCCCAGTGACTCCGCGATCACAAGTTGTGTTTCGACTTCACAGTTTGAGCCTCTTGCATGACCGAGAAAGAGAAGATACTCTCCCTTCGTCGATCTGCCATAACCCTCCGCAATATTGCTGGCGACAGAGACGGATGCCCGCCGCAGTTGATTGGTAAGTCCGAACCGCTCAGAGTCTGGAAAAGATGAAGTGAGTTTGTAAATCGCGACCGTGAGTTGAATCGCTCGCTGCCAAACGATGAGATCTCTAAATGACTCGCCCAAGTCTTGCCTCCTATTCCCTAGTCCCTATTCCCTAGTCCCTGTCCTACCGCATCTTCAACACAATAATCGTCTCATCGTCAAACCGCTCCTGCTCGCCCTGGAAGCGGCCCACGTCAGCCAGTACCGCGTCGGCTATCTCCTGCGCGGGCTGCTCGCGGCGGCTGCATAATATGCTCGCCAGCCGCTCCTGGCCATACATCTCGCCCTCGGCGTTCTCCGCGTCCAGTATCCCGTCCGAGATAAAGACGATCACGTCTCCAGGCTCGGTGGTCACGGTGAGTTCGTCATAGATCACGTTGGGAAACATCCCCAGCGGAAAGCCCTCGGCGCGCACCGGCGTCGATTCGCAGGAGCGGCAGAAGATAGGCTGCACCGCGCCCGAGTTGGCCACCTGCAAAGTGCGGTTCTCATCGTTCCACAGCGCAAACAACATGGTCACATAATGCGATTCCAACATGCGTTCCTGCAGCGCGTCGTTCAGTTGGGATAGCATCCGTGCTGGCTCCGGCCGCTGCTGCGCCGCCGAGCGCATGATGCCGCTCACCAGCGCCGCAAATAAGGCCGCCGGCGCCGCCTTGCCGCTCACGTCGCCCAGCACGATTGCCGTGCGCCCCGGTCCGTAATCCACAAAGTCGTACAGGTCGCCGCCGATCGAGCGCGCCGGAAGAAATCGCGCAGCCATCTCGGCATTGGCCATCTCCGGCGCCGAGGCTGGAAGCAGCCGCAGTTGCACCTCGCGCGCCATGGAGATGTCCCGCTCCAGTTGCGCCTCCTGGCGGCTCACCGCCTCGTAGAGCCGCGCATTCTCGATGGCGATGGCCACTTGCGCGGCCAGCGTACTCAACATTCGCTCATGCTCTTCGTTGAAAAAGCCCACCCGCGTGTGTTCCAAATCCAGTACCCCGATGATATGCCCCTTGTGAAAGAGCGGCACGATCAGCTCCGAGCGAGTCTCAGGATTGATGGCCAGGTAGCGCGCGTCCTGGCTCACGTCGGGCACGTTCACCATCCGCCACTCGCGCACCGCCGCGCCCACCAGGCCTGCGGCGATGGGGATGCTGCGCTGCGGCGCGTGCGCGTGTCCAAACCGCCAGGCGTAGCGCGTAATCAGCATCTCGCCCTTCTCGTCAAGCAGCAGGATGGTAAACATCTGATAGTCGATCAGCCGGCGCAAGAGCTGACCCACTCGCTCCAGCAGCGGGTCCAGCTCCAAAATCGATGACAGCTCCACGGCGATCTCGTTCAGCACCGTAAGCGTCTGCGCCTGGCGGGAGACGCGCGCATAGAGACGCGCGTTTTCTATCGCCTGGGCAATGCGCGAGGCGGTCAGCGTCAGCAGGCGCAGGTGCTCGGGGCGAAAGTAGCCGGCCTGCTCGCTCTCGATGTCCAGCACCCCGATCAGCCGGTTCTTGGCAATCAGCGGCACCGCCAGCTCGGAGCGCACCCCGGGATTCACCTCGAAGTAGATCTCCGACGCATTAACGTCGTTCAGCAGCACCGGCTGCCGGGTCAGCGCCACCTGGCCCACCACGCCTCTGCCCAGGGGAATGTGTAGACGCTCGACCTGCATGGTGTGGCCGATCTGGAATCTCACCCCCAGCTCCCGCGTGCGGTCATTCACCAGTAAAATCGCAAAGATGCGGTAGGGAATCACCGCGCTCACCAGCTCCGCGGTGCGCTTCAACAGGGTTTCCAGGTCCAGCGTGGTGTTCAACGCATCGGCCATTTGCATCATGTAGGCCACATCCGCCGCTTCCACGCGAATTTCCCCTGGGTCATAATAAACACCAGGGTTTGCCGGGTCGGCCGGGCGATAGTCGCCCTCATACTCGGGTTCGGCGCGCGGAGATGGAGGTCCGTTTTGCATATGTGTAGAAGAAAATCATAGCGCATCGGCGCTCTCTGCTACGGCCGGTCAACCCGGTACAGAACATCTTTTCCGGATCTGGCAATCGGGCTAAGGCGCCAGCCGGCGTTTGCCAGTCGCGGCACAACCCAGGTCAGGCGCGGAAGACCGCTGTCAAATAGCAGAAACGTTCGATGGCTGGACACAAACGGAGCGTAGGCCGTGACGCGCAGCGGGATGTAGTCCTGACTGGTAGCCAGAGAGAGCTCCGGCAAAAAGTCAGGTTGCCGCTCGGCATATGCAACGTCGGACAGATAGATGAGCCGCTGTTGAACGGGAGGCGGCGCGTACCACCACTCCGGAGCGTAGTCAAAGGCGTTGGCAACCACGATAGGAAATCCGGCGGGCGCATTGAGCAGGACAGGGGAGACGGCCTTTGTGCCCGGCTGAGCTTTCCAGGCGGGTAAGTGCTTATTTTCGAGTAATAATGTTATTGCTATCAGCAGAAGATAACTAACCATGCTCAGCGCAAGCAGTGGCTGGGCAAGGGCGCGCGGGCGGCTAAGCCGCGGCAATCCCCATCCGGCGAGCAGAGCCAATCCCAGCGATGTGCTGATGGCATATTTGGGTTGAAAGTAGCCGGTTTGCAATCTCGTCAGCATAATCAGAACGGGCAGTAGCAAGCACAACGCGCACGTTGCGGCCCACTCGTATGCAGGCACAGCGGGAGGGGAACTTGTCTGCCAGTCGCCAGGCCGTTTCGCCCAGGGAAGGAACGTGAAGATGGAAACCAGGCAGAGCAGAGGAAGGGAAAACATTACCAGATACCACAGCAGATGGATCGGCATAGGCTTAGCCCAGAAATTTGTCGAGTGGAGAACGGCCTCGCCAAGTACCGTGCGCGACATATGCGCCAAGGGCAGTGTAAAAACAAGCGAAATCAGTCCCGCGGCAATGGCCGCTGCCATCCCTGCGTCCGGCCGGCGTCGCTGAATGAGTCGTGCGATTTCGCCACAGGCCAGGAACAAGCCGGTATGAACCACTCCAAAATGATGACTGAGATTAGCGCCTGCAATCCCCACGGCAACACCGCACAAAGGCAAGAGCCGGTGATGCTCTCTGAGTGCCGCCGTCTGCCAACTGTAGAATGTCAGGGCCGTGAAGGCAATCAGCAACCCATACGGCCGTGCCGTATATGCTTGCTCCATGCCTACGTAGGAGCCCAGCAGCAGCCCAAGCGCAAACAGCGCCTGAACGGCCGTGCCGTGGCGGCGTACGATTCTGTAGGTCAATGGGCCGGCAGCCATGTAGGCCAACAACTCAGGCAAGCGCAGAGTTAACTCCGTCTCCCCAGGCAACCGCAGCGAGAGGTGCGTCAACAGATACTGCAAGGGCGGCTGGCCGTCGGCGGGAATGGCCTGAAGCATCTTCTCGAGCGAGCTGAGCCGGGAAATAAAGAGTGTGAATAGCTCATCAAACCACAGCGGAACGGTGAGCGCATGATATACGGCGAACAGGGCAAACAACGTTAGGGCAGTCAGCAGATAAACGCGCTCATGGAGGGCAATCGATTGCTCGATGCGGATGCCGAGGGCGGCCAGCCAAGTGGAAATACGATAGGGTCTTCTCCTCGCGCCTGCGCTCATCATGCCTGCCGCGTATCCCGCCAGATCTTCACGAGGGCTGCGACGTGGCGAAAGAAGATACTTGGCATCTTGCTCCACTTGTACACCTGGGTCACGCCGGCTGTGCGCAGTTGATGGTGTACGGGCAACTCCCGGATGGTAAACCCGCGTCGATGGGCGCGAGCCACAAACTCCCACCAAAAGCCTTCTTTCATATCCCCCAGTTCTCCCGCCAGCCTGTGGGCCACGGCCTTGGAAAACAGAACATAGGGGCAACTGGGATCGTGGACCGGCGCGTGGAAGACGCCCTGATAGAGCAGATAAAAAAATCGTGAAAAGCTCCGCCGCAGCAATGTATCGGCTCGGCGGACGCGCCAGCCGATTACGATGTCGGCGCTCCCGCGGGCCTCCCAGAATTTCGCAAAATCCTTGGGGTCGCACTGCCCGTCCGAGTCCAGGCAGAGCAGACGCTCGGCTTCGAGCATGGCCATGCCCTCGCGCATGGCCTTGGAATAGCCCTTGCGCGCATCGCTCAGATTCAGCCGCATCGGCAACTCGGCAGCCAGTTTCCGCAGAATCTCTTTGGTGTTGTCCCGGCTTCCGTCTTCGCACACGATGAAGCCGGGATTCACCACCGTAGAAAGCTCAGCATAGATTTCACGAATGGTTGCTTCGATGCTCTCGCCCTCGTTATGAACGGGAAGCAGTACCTCGACGTCGATAGATTGCACGGCTTATTCCTCTGATGCGTGAAGCTGCACCCTATTCACTATTCCTGTCTTACTCCGCTCCCAGCTCCCGCACGATGGCTACCGAGGCCGAAGCGCCGATGCGGTTGGCGCCCGCTTCCAGCAGTTCCTTCACGTTGGCCAGGGTGCGAATGCCGCCCGAGGCCTTCACGCCGCAGCGCGAGCCCGCCACGCCGCGCATCAGCGCCACGTCCGCCGCGGTTGCGCCGCCTGATGAAAATCCAGTGGACGTCTTGATAAAGTCCGCTCCCGCCTGAATGGCCAGCTCCGAGCCGCGCAGCTTCTCTTCCACGCTCAACAACGCGGTCTCCAGAATTACCTTGAGCAGCGCGCCATGATGGTGTACCACGGCGGCCGTGGTGCGGATGGCGTTCTGCACGGCCCGGTTGTCGCCGCTCTTCAGAAGGCCGATGGGAATCACCATGTCCAGCTCGCTTGCCCCCAGCTTGCTCAGCGCCGCAGCCTCCTGGCGCAGCGTAGACACCAGCGACGCGCCCAGCGGAAAGCCGATCACTACGCCCACCGCAACGCCGCTGCCGTTCAGCTCCCCCACCGCCGTCGAAACCCACACCGGGTTCACCATGGCGCAGGCAAATCGGTAGCGAATCGCCTCCCCGCACAGGCTCTCCACCTGCTCGCGGGTGGCGTCGGGCTTCAGCAGAGTGTGGTCAATCACGGCGGCCAGCGACTGCCAGTTCTTGAGCGTTGCCGCGGCGAATGCGGCGGCGTCATAACACCCTTTATTGTTCTCCGCGTCCTGATGGGGGGTGGTTGCGCTCATAAGGTCATACTCCTTGCAGGCGAATTGTCGCTCTCAGCCGGCGGCTTGCCTCGTGTCTGCCGCAGATGAGTATAGTGCCTGCCGCGCGACACTGCCAATTTGCTGCGCTGGCTCCCGTCTGGATTGTAGACTGTATACGCGTCAAGAGGAGGATTCAAGAATGGTTTCATTCCTTCGCAGGTGCGGCATTCTTCTTTATATAATCGCATTCCTTGTTGGCGGCTCCATCCTCGTTGCTCAGCAGAGCAGGGTTGTTCTTGAGCGGGGCGGCAGCACCATTGTTCTCGAGCCGTACGCGCCCAACATCCTGCGCGTAACGCTCAGCCTCAATCGCGCTCCCGCGCTGGCTGCTCCGGGCTATGGTGTCTTGGCCACGCCCGCCGCTGCTGGATGGAGCGCCAGCCAGACCGCGCAGGCCGATGTCTATCAATCAGCGCGCATCGTCGCCACCGTGGACCGCTACCAGCCCAGCACCAGGCCGCCCGATCCAAATCAGGCCGCCCTCGGCAAGTACTTCAGCGGCTCGGCTCCCGACGCGCACATCACGCTGCGCTCCCCCGACGGCAAAACGCTGCTGGAGATGACCGGCTGGATGCAGGGCGAGCCCAATCAGAAGGACGGAACGGCCGAGGTGCTCCACGACCGGCGAGACTCCGACCCCAGGTTCTATACCGTGGGCGCGACATTTGTCTCGCCCGCCGACGAGCATTATTACGGCCTGGGCCAGAACCACGAAGGCTTCCTCGACCATCGCGGTCACGCGGTGCGCTGCTGGGCCGATTATCTGGCCACGGCTGCTCCCAGCTTCTGCGTGCCCTTTCTGGTGACCAACAAAGGCTACGGCTTGCTGTGGGATAACCCCTCCAAGACCACCATCGAGCCGGGCTTCAACGAGCAGACCCGCTGGACATCGCAGGTGGGCGACCGCGTCTCCTTTTTCGTGATCGCCGGCGCTGACGCGGACGAGATCTACTCGGGCTATAAGCTGCTCACTGGTCCCACGCATATGCTGCCCAAGGCCGCATACGGATACATCCAGTGCAAGCAACGCTACGCCAGCCAGAAGGAAGTGCTGGACGTGGCGCAGGGCTATCGAGACCGCCATCTGCCCGCCAGCGTGATGGTGGTGGACTGGTTCTACTACACCAAAATGGGCCAGTTCGACTTCGATCCTAAATTCTGGCCCGATCCAGCAGCGATGAACAAGCAGCTCCACGCCATGGGCTTCGAGACGATGATCAGCGTTTGGCCGCGCTTTGTGCCCGAGGACCGCTACTATGCGGAGCTGCTCAAAAAAGGCTGGCTCATCCACAAAGCCGACGGCACGCCCATTGACGGCTTGCCCTATGACCGCGCCGGCTCGGACATCGACACCACCAACCCCAAAGCCGCCGAGTGGTTCTGGAATACCCTCCGCGAGAACATCATCAGCCAGGGCTTCGATTCGCTGTGGGCCGACGAGACCGAGCCCGATCTGCCTCCCAATGGCGCATACTTCCACATTGGTCCCGGCACCGAGTTCTTCAACGTCTATCCGCTCTTCCACACCGCGGCGCTCTTTGACGGCTTCCGCAAGGATGAGCCCGGCAGGCGGGCGTTGATCCTCTCCCGCGACGCCTACACCGGCGCGCAGCGCAACGGAACCATCTTCTGGTCCTCTGACATTTATCCCACCTGGGACACGTTCCGGCGGCAGATTCCCACCGGCCTCGATGTCGCCGCCTCGGGAATCACTTACTGGTCCAACGACACCGGCGGCTGGCAGTATCTTCCCGAAACGCATCATCCCGCCCACAAGCCGCTGCTCGACCCGTCGGACGCGCGCGCCAACGTGGGCGGCTACGACGACTATCCGGAGCTCTACACCCGCTGGTTCCAATACGCGAGTTTCCTGCCCATCTTCCGCACGCACGGCAGCCGCTCGGCCAACGAAGTCTGGTCCTACGGCAAAGAGGCGCAACCGATTCTGGAGAAGTATCTGCGCCTGCGCTACCAGCTCATGCCCTACATTTATTCGCTCGGCTATCAGACCTGGCTGACCGGTGCGCCCTTCATGCGCGCATTGCCCCTCGATTTCCCCAGCGACCCCAAGGTTGCTGATGTGCGCGACGAATATATGTTTGGCCCGGCATTCCTGGTTGCGCCGGTCACCGAGCAAGGCGCCGCCAGCCGCGAGGTCTATCTGCCCGCCGGAACGGATTGGTACAACTACTGGACCAACGAGCTGGTGAAGGGCGGCCAGACCATCACCGTGGCCGCGCCCATTGACACGATTCCGCTTTTCGTCCGCGCCGGCTCAATCATCCCGCTGGGAGCGCCGGTCGAGAGCACTCATCAAGCGCAGGCCATCGCCAGGATTCGCGTTTATCCGGGCGCGGACGCGGCCTTCACGTTCTTTTCCGACGACGGCACAACCTACGCCTATGAGCAAGGCGCGGGATCCATCACGCGCTTGCGCTGGGATGACGCGGCAGGCAAGTTCACCCATGATGGCGCAAATGCCTGGAGCGGGCCGGACAACGAAGTTGTGGAGGTCGTCAAGCGATAGAGATGATCTACTCCGGGTGGTCCTGCGTCATCACGCAGATATCCGGCAGGTTCCGGTAGCGTTCCGCGTAATCCATTCCGTAGCCGATCACGAACAGGTTGGGAATGGAGAAGCCCACGTAGTCCGCTTTGATGGGTTCCAGGCGCCGCGAGGGCTTGTCCAGCAGCACGGCGATGCGCAGCGACTTGGGATTCTGCTGCATGAAGAGCTTGCGCAAGTAAGAGAGCGTCAGCCCGGTATCCAGAATGTCCTCCACCACCAGCACGTTTTTTCCCTCGATCGACTCATCCAGGTCCTTTACCAGCTTCACCGCGCCGGAGGACCTCTTCCCCTGGCCGTAGCTCGAGGTAGCTACAAAGTCAAACGTGGCGTCGGCTTGTATAGCCCTCGATAAGTCGGCCAGAAACGGCGCAGCTCCCTTTAGTATGCCAATCATCACCAGCTTCTCGCCGTTCAGATCATGGGTAATCTGCGCGCCCATCTCGGCCACGCGCTCGGCAATCTGTTGGCGGGTATAAAGAACCTCAAGTCCCTGGGGGAAGTTCATTGTCATGCACACAGTATCGCCTGAACCCCGCGCCTCAAGGCAAGAGTGCCTGTGAAAATCCCGTTTTTTCGTTCGAGGGCAGGATGTTGAGCGCTGCTTCCGCCTCCCGTTTATACTTGAGAAGCATGATTCCATATCTCCACATTTGGCATTTCAGCATGCCCACCTTCGGGCTGATGCTATGGCTGGCTGCCGTGGTAGCCGCGTTTGTCATGGACCGCGGCTTCCGCCGCGCGCGCGTCTCGGCGGATGCGCTGAGCATGGTCGCCGTCACCGTGGTGGCCGGAATCGTGGGCGCAAAGCTCTGGCACGTCCTCGACTCGCCTGAAGAGTTTCGCTATCTGGGCTGGAGCGTTCTGTGGCAAAGGGATGGATACGCCTGGTTCGGCGGCCTCCTCTTCGGAATCTGCGCGTTGCTCATCCAGGGCAGGTGGGCGAAAATCGGCATGTTGCGCACCCTCGATCTGGCATCGCCAGCCGCCGCCATCGGCTATGGCATCGGACGCATCGGCTGCTTTCTCTCCGGCGACGGCTGCTACGGCATCCCCATCACGCCGATTCATTTTCTATCCTTCACTTTTCGCCCCTGGGGCATGAGCTTTCCCAAAGGGCTCGAGCCGGTCTTCGTACCCGTCTATCCCACTCCGCTTTACGAGATGGCCGCCAACCTGCTCATTGGCGCGTGGCTCTGGTGGCGGCTCGGCAAGCCCCATCGCAACGGCGCCATCCTCGGACAGTATCTGCTGCTGACCGGAATTGCTCGCTTTCTGGTTGAATTTATACGCCGCAACCCCAAGGTTCTATGGGGCTTATCCAACGCCCAACTAGCCAGCGCCGGCTCCGTCATCGCTGGCGTCATCCTCATCGTCTGGGCCGCCTCGCGCCCCGCCGCCAGCCCCGATCAAGCCGCTAAGGCAACAGAGAAATCCGCGTAAGAATACATAGAAAGTCGCTGGAACGGCAGGCCGGGTTCCTATCTCCTATCCCGCGAATGCTCCGTGCCCCATCCATGCGCCCTACCGGGGTCCCTGGCGGCAGGTCTTCGCCGCTGGGGTGGTCAGGCGCATGGGTGGGAAACCACCAATCTCAATCAATCTGTGCGAAAAAACGCCGACTCATTACTTAAATGTGGGAATCGGTCGATGCGATTTGTGGCGCGGCGGAATCTCAAGCTCTACTCCACCCAGAGGCGCAAAGAGCTTGCGAATGGCCGTCCCAAGATCCTCATCAGGCGCTGCTGTTCTCGGAGCGTCTTTCACTAATGCAGTCAGAATCGCTCGCGCCTCAGCCTCCATCGAACGCCCATTCAGCGCCGCGCGGACTTTCAGCCGACGTTTGACGGCTTCGTCGACATTGCGAATCGTAAGGGTTGCCATGAATCCAATATAGCTCAAATCTGCTAGCAATGCAAGCAATGCTAGCACAATCCCGCCTCCATTCCAATCGCTTGATAAATCCCTATGCCTCTTTTACTTACGGGATCAATAGCGATGTGCCATTCATCACTGACCCCGGCATCGAAGGCCAGCGATCATCCACGCATGGCGGCATTTGCCTCATTCAGCGAGGCCCTGGCTCTGGGTCTGACGTCGGGTCCTGCCTGCATAGCGGCTTGCGGACCCGTTCTGGTTCCCTCCTTGCTCACTGAGAGCGCGGGCTTCCGGCCTCATGCGCGCTATCTCTCCATTTTTCTGTCTGCGCGCCTCCTGGGCTACATGCTCTTTGCCGTTGTCGCATGGGAGCTTGGCGCGCTGATCTCGCTGCCGCCGGCCTCGCGCCTGCTGATGATGGGCGTGGTCTATCTGCTGCTCGCCGGCGTGCTGCTTTGGTACGCAATTTCCGCCCGGCGCACTTGCGCTCAACCCTGCGCGGATTCAAAACTGATCCAAATCGGTGAAAGAAAGACTCGCGGCGTCGCCGGCGCTGCATCTTTGGGCCTCCTCACTGGACTGAATCTCTGTCCTCCATTTGTAGTCGCCGGCGTCAGGGCAGCCCAGCTGGGCAGCATGGCCGCCGCCCTCATCTTCTTTGCGGCTTTTTTTGTTGGAACTTCCGTCTGGTTTATTCCGTTTATCAGCCTGGGCTGCATCGTGCGCAACCAGGCCGTCATCACCGTTGCGCGCATGGCGATGGCGCTCATCGCCCTCTACTATCTCTCCATGGGAATCGCCATGCTGTTGGGGAAAAAAACTTATGGCTACTGACGCTCGCACTCTACCGCTCGCCCGTCCGGCGCCGCGCGGAATCCTCTGGTCTCTGTTTCTGACCTTGCCCATTCTCATCTGGTCGCTGCTCATGATGGGTTTTCGTCCTGGCGCGAGCTTCAATCCGATATCGATCATTGCGGCCATCCTTACTACGCTCTTCATGACCACATTGTTCTTCATGATGATGCGGACCAATAGCACCTATCGCTGGCGTCGCATCTTCTTCGTGACTCTGGGGCTCCTGTTTCCGGTTGGCTTTATCTATAACCTCGTCCTCGTGCGCGGCACCATGGGCATCCCCATCGAAGAGATGATCGCCGGACGCACGCCTTTCTGCTTCATGCCCATCCCGCTTCTCATCCTCCCGGCAGCCTTAACGCGCACGCTGGTCTTTCCCGGTTCCATCGCCAGCTCCAGCCACGGCATGGCGGCCATGGTGGGCATCTGGCTGGCCATGACGCTGGTTCTCGGAAAAGGCTGGTGCAGCTACGCCTGTTTCTTCGGTGGCATCGAAGAGGGCGTCGCCGCTATTCCCGCCCGCGCCAAAATCCGCAAGCTCGACCCCCGCTTGCGCCTTGTTCCATGGGCCGTGTTGCTGGCCATGGTGCTGCTCTCGCTGGCCCTCTTTGAGCCGGCTTACTGCATGTGGCTCTGCCCCTTCAAGGCCGTATCGGAGTACGTCGCCGCCCGCAACACCATCGGCCTGATACAGAACGTGATCTTTATCCTGCTCTTCGCAGGCCTGGTCATCGCGCTGCCCTTCCTGACAAAAAAGCGAACCCAGTGTTCCTGGTTCTGCCCCTTCGGCGCGTTCCAATCCATCTTCAACAAGATCAGCATCTTTGAAATGAAAATCGACAAGGAGCGTTGCAAGCCCTGTCTGCTCTGCCAGAACGCCTGCCCCAATCTCTCCCTGTCGAAGGAATCCGTCGCCCGCGGCGAGACCTTGCTCTCCTGCATGAAATGTCGAAGGAATCCGTCGCCCGCGGCGAGACCTTGCTCTCCTGCATGAAATGCGGCGCGTGCGTGGATGTCTGCCCGCGCCAGGCGATGGTCTGGCATATCAAGGGTACTCAAATCAACTGGAAGCCGGAGCGCGCGCGGCTCATGTTTCTCTATGGCGCATGGGCCATGGCCGCCATGTTCGGCGGCAGCATCATCGCCCAGGGCCTTGCCGCCATTCTGCACTTTGTCGTTTAGGAGGTACTGATGAAACTTCGTCCTATTCTCGGCTACACGGCGGCTGGCGCGACACTGCTTGCGGCGCTGCTCACTCCTTTCCTGCTCTACGGCTTTTTCTCCAAAGCCGTTGCCGCCCTCCCGCTCCACGTGGACGAGGTCTACTCCGGCGGGCCAAAAGTGCGCTCGATTCCCATGGGCGCTTACACCATCGACGTTCACCGCCCTGTCTATCCGCATTTCCTGCAAAGCGAAAAGCCCTTCGTCGAACTCGATTGGACACCCGTCAGCGCCCTGCCGCCGCATGTCTCCGATGTGGTGGATGTAGATGGCGATGGGAAGCCTGATATCCGCGTCAGCTTCGACGTGCCCCGCGACCCCAAGGCGCCGCTATCGGCAAACGTGGAATCGATTAACCCGCGCTACCCGGCCATGAGCAACGTGGGCAAGGAAAAATTCTCCCGCCTGATTGTGCGCGTGGACCATGCCAAAGACACTGCCAAAGTCGATGTGATTGTGGTGCGCATCCCGCTGGGGAAGCCTTAACTCCCTACAGCCGCTTAATAAACGCCTGCGCCTCTTTTAGCTGTGGAAACAGCCTCTCCTCGGCCTTGAACTCCCTTGAATGCACGCACCGCCGCACCCCGCGCATCCTCACCGGGTGCTTCAGGTGCAGCATCTCGTGGAAGAGCAGGTACTCGACGGCGTAGCGCGGGCTTGACGGCCGGTCGAAGACCCGGCTCACCACAATGGTGTTATGCGCGGCATCGTAATGGCCCAGCGCCCGCTTGGCCATCCCCTCGCTCCAGGTCAACTCCGGCCGCCCCAGCATCCCGCCAAAGAACCTCGCATTCAGCGAGTCGAAAACCTCTTCCAGATGGTAGAAGCGTCCCTCCGGCCCTGAAAACCGTTTGCTGCCGCGCGCCCCGCGAATCAGCTCCGTCTGCCGGCTCACGGCGGCCGAGCAGGAAAACCGCTTGTAGCGTAGCTCCTGCACCGGGTCAAGTTTCTTCTTGTCATAGAGCTTGGCCAGCAGAATGTGCGCGATGGCGCGAAGCACAGGCTCCGGCGCGCCCTCCAACAGATCGGAAAGGCTCGCCCATATCTGCCCTTCGCGCAGCCGAATCCGCGTATTCAGCGAGGTAAACCGCCGGAATCGCACCGTCATCGCCGGCATCGGCGCCCGCGGGCGCAACGCCCGGTACTCCTCCTGAAAGATTTGAACAATATCGCCAGCCACTAAGATCAGCTTACAGCTATCAGCCGTCAGCTCACAGTTTCCGGTACTGTCTTAAATCTGCGTTGAGGCTGAAAAGCCCATCATGGTAGATTTCTGATATGACAGATTTCGACCCGAAACCGCTTACTCCAAAAGAAGGTTGCGAAGAGTGCAATCATCTCCATGAACGAGTGGACTTCGCGAGAAGGGCAAAATTTTATCTAACTAATGGCTTAGGGACTGGATATAGGCGAGAAAAATCAAGGTCGAGGCAGTATAAACAGGTCCGTGAGCAAATGAATAGGGATGAGAACGCAGAACGGCTCGCTCGGGCAGAATTGCGAATGCACGAAATGGTAGCTCACGAGGGCATTACAGCTTCGAATGCGTTGGAGTACCAAGGCTGCCTAAATATAAAATTACGGGATGGTAGAGATAGAGCCTGAGACCTAGAAGCCCATTCCTCTCAACGCACATTTAAGACATTACCCAGTTTCCCGGTTGTAGGCAAATGCAATCTGATGGCTGAAAGCTGATGGCTGATAGCTGTACTATCTTCTCTCCAGCACAAGCAGCCTATGCCGCGCCTGCCACTCCTGATCCGGGAACTTGCCCGCCGACGAGTCCAGAAAATGATGGTAGTAAGCCGCCGCCTGCTGATTTTGGTGAAGCGCATCGTAGCTGATTGCCCAAAGGTAGTAAGTAGACGGAATCTCAGGAAGAAACTTCGACCGCATAGTCAGCGCGTGCAGCGTCACCGCCGGCCGATTGGTATTCGATGCGGCAAAGGCCAGGCCGCTCCATCCGTCGGCGTTGCTTTCATCCAGCCGCGTAGCTTTGTTGAAGGCCGCATAAGCCTCGGCATACTTCATTTGCCGGATCAGGTTCTGTCCGTGCGCCACCAGCAGGGCCGGATCGTCGGGGCTGGCTGCCAGCAACGAAACGTACAGCTTGTCCGAGCCCGCCGCGTCTCCGGCGTCGTCCAGCACCGCGGCCAGCATGCGGGTAATGGACGCGTCCTGTGGGTGTGCCTCGTGCAGCTTCTCGAACAGCGGCAACGCCTCGGCCTTGTCCTCGGCGGCCAGCACGGTGGCCAGTTGCGCGGTCAGCGCCGCGTCCTCGGGAGCTTGCTCGAGCGCCGCCCGCAGCAGCGTCTCCGCCTCCGGATACTGCTTGCGTTTTATCAATATATGAGCTAGCCCGGCGTTGGCCGCCGCCGACTTCGGATCCTTCGCCAGAATGCGGCGATAAGTTTGCTCCGCGGCGTCAAGCTGGCCGGTCTGCGCGGCCAACTCAGCGGCCAGCAGCGTGTCGTTAGGCGTCTCCGGCGAAAGCTTCAGCGCCTCCAGCAAATCCTCAGACGCCTTGGCCGGATCGTCCGTGCGGTCAATCTCCGCCAGCGCTCGCCACGCGCGAGCCTTGGCGCCCGCGCCCGCATCGCCGGGATCCAGCCGTGTAGCTGCCCCCAGCTCCGTCCGCGCGTCAGGCAATTTATTTTGCCTGGCCAGCAGCAGCCCCAGCTCCACGCGCGCCTCAAACGATTGCGGGTTCGCCACCACCGCCCGACGGTAGAATCCGGCCGCCGCCTCCAGCCGATTTTGCGCATCGGCCACGTAGCCCGCGTCAAACAGCGCCCGCGCATCCGCCGGGTGCGCCGCCAGCCAGGTGTCGAGCTTGGCCTCCGCCGCCTTCCAGTCGGACTTGACGATGAATCCCTCAGCCGCCGCCACTTCTTCCGACACGGCCTGGGCCGCGGCCGCATCCGTCGCCGGCTTCTCTCCATTCTGCGCGCGACTCAGACCCCATCCGGCAACCAACGCAAACAGCAGCACTATCAAAGCAATTCGATGCACAAATTACCTCAATCTACAGTTTACGGGGCGGAGCCTGGCCCGAGTGGCTAAGTCTTCGACGCGCCAGGGAAGGGAAGGAATTCGTGGCATTGTCACGGCTGTTGACAGATAGGCAAACCGTTGCGCAGGAAAAATGATTAGGCCTGAAGGATTAAAAATCATTGTTGTGCCATGACGCAAGATTGGGTGATCGGTGTATCCTACTCCGCAGAGTAGTTGCTGTTATTTTCTCTGGAAAGGTGCTACTGAAATGCGTAAATTCAAATCTTTTATCCTCGCGGCCTGCGCGCTGTTGACCTTCCTGTGCCTGCTGCCGGCGACTCCGGCGAACGCCCAGCACCCCGCTTACCTTCATGCCCTCTCCGACTTGCGCACCGCGCGCGGCTACTTGAATATGCCCGCCCGGCCGGAAACAAGAGGCGCCTGCAAGCATGCCATTAAGGAGGTCGGCCGCGCCATCGACGATATAGCAAAGGCCGTCAGCGATTATGGAAGAGACCCCAATGTCACGCCGCCGCCGCAGGGCACGGGCAATGCCAATTGGCCGATTCACTCCGCCATCAGGCTGTTGAAAGAGGCGCGTGCTGACGTTGAACACGGCCGCGATCTGCCTGAAAACCATGGGCTGCGGGAACACAGCCTTGAGCATATCGACAAGGCGCTGCTGGCCCTGTCTCAGTTCCAGTAAGCAGTCCTTCCAGTCCAGTCGAGGCAGCAGCGTGAGAATCGCCGCGCGGTTGCCTCGATGGCTAAAAATGAGTATTGCTTACGAATAGGAGGTTTCGTGGATCGTCGCCAATTTTCCGCTCTGCTGCCCATGTTCTTCGCTGTTCCGGCCCTCGCGTCTGCCGCCGAAGCTCAAACACCAGGCGCGCCCACCGTTGCCAGCCCTGCCACTGCGGCGGCACTGCCCAAACTGGCCTCCGGTAAGTATCTTCCCGGAGAAGCGCAACACCCCGACACGCCGCGCGTCTCGCGTAGCTTTCTTCGCGGCTTACTGCCGGACAATATCCGGCTGGAGTCTCACGTTACGGTTCTCGCGCCTGGCGCTCCGCCCGAGCCCATCGAACATCACAAGCACTCGGAGATGTGGTTCGTCCGCGAAGGCACGGTAAACCTGATGACCGCCGGCGTCACGCGCACGCTCAAGGCCGGCGAAATGGGCCTGTGCATCGCCGGAGACGACCACCACATCTCCAACGCCAGCAAGACCGAGCCAGCTTCCTACTTTGTCGTTGCTGTCGGGCCGCCGGAATAATCCAACTGGCCCCAGGGTTCACAGGATGGGTTTAAGCGTCAGCTTTCCCCACGTCTTATAATGGAGAATGGCCGTCTGCGTCCCAAGCCTCTCTGAGGCTCCAGGAACATCGTCGGCCGACTTCTCGCCCGGTGACCTCCCTTTGAATGACGCCATCATCATCCGCGGTGCGCGGACGCATAACCTGAAGAACCTCTCCTGCGAGATCCCCCACGGCAGGCTGACGGTCATCAGCGGCGTCTCCGGTTCGGGCAAGTCCTCGCTGGCCTTCGACACCATCTACGCCGAGGGGCAGCGCCGCTACGTCGAGTCGCTCTCCGCATACGCCCGCCAGTTTTTAGAGCGCATCGAAAAGCCCGACGTGGACGAGATCGACGGCCTCGCCCCGGCCATCGCTATCAAGCAGAAAAACTCCACGCGCAACCCCCGCTCCACCGTCGCCACGGCCACTGAGGTTTACGACTACCTGCGCCTGCTCTATGCCCGTTGCGGCACCGTTCACTGCGTCCACTGCGATGGCCTGGTCAAGCGCGACTCCATCGACGAGATCGCCGAGGCCACGCTCGCTCTGGGGGAGGGAACTCGCCTCAACGTGCTCTTCCCCGTGCGCCACGCCGAGCCCGCGCCGGATGCTGAAGCAAAACCCGCTCGTCGCACCGTCAAATCCGCCGCCAAATCCGCCTCCGAATCCCCCCTCACCGAGGCCCTCAAAGCGCGTCTCATCGAACTGCGCGCCTCCGGCTTCAACCGCCTCTATCAGCAGGGAACCATCTTCGAATTTTCCTCTCCCGAGTCGCTCCTCGACCTGGACTTTACGCTGCCCGTCTTTGTCCTGTTGGACAGGATTGTCGTGAGTCAGGATAATCGCGCCCGCATCGTCGATGCCGCGGAGGTTGCCTATCGCGAGTCGGGCGAGGTCATCTTCGAGGAACTTCTGAAAGATGAATCCGCCCCGCGCCCCCGTCACCGCTTTTCAGCCGCCTACGAGTGCAAGAGCTGCCATCGCCCGGGCAGCGAGCCGGAGCCGCGCTTATTCAGTTTTAATAATCCCTTCGGCGCATGTCCCCGTTGCCAGGGCTTCGGCAACACCATGGACTTCGACCTCAACCTGGTCATTCCCGACAAATCGCTCACCCTCAACGACGGCGCCATCGATCCCTGGAACCGCCCCAAATACCGCCCCTGGTTCACGGAGTTTCGCCGTCAGGCTCCCGAGTTGGGCGTGCCCCTCGACGTGCCCTGGCGCGACCTGCCCGAATCCGCACGCGAAATTGTTCTGCGCGGCAAAGGTACATTCGTCGGCGTATACGGCTTCTTTGCGCAGATGGAGCGCAAAAAATATAAGCTCCACGTGCGCGTCATGCTCAGCAAGTATCGTGGCTATGCCGAGTGCCCCGACTGCCGCGGCCAGCGTCTCCGCGCCGAAGCCCGCAGCGTCCGCATTAACGGCCAGAGTATCTGCCAGGTCACCGCGCTCACCATTGCCGAAGCAAAAGCCTTCTTCGCCGCTCTCCGCCTCTCGCCCATGCACGAGGAGATTGCTGGCCCCATCCTTGAAGAGGTTCGCGCGCGCCTCGGTTTTCTCGACGCCGTCGGCCTGGAGTACCTCACCCTCGACCGCCTCGCCTCCTCGCTCTCCGGCGGAGAGGCGCAGCGCATTCAGCTCGCCACCTCGCTCGGCTCGCAGCTTGTCGGCGCGCTCTATGTCCTCGACGAGCCCTCCATCGGTCTGCACTCCCGCGACACCGCCCGCCTCATTCGAATCTTGAAGGAGCTGCGCGACCTGGGCAACACCATCATCGTCGTCGAGCACGACGCCGACATTCTCCGCGCCGCCGATCATCTCCTCGACCTCGGCCCCGGCGCTGGCGAGCTGGGCGGCAAACTTCTCGCCGAGGGTCTTCTTGCCGAGATCGAAGCCAATCCCAATTCGCTCACCGGCCGCTATCTCTCCGGCCAGCTTTCCATCCCCATCCCCGCGCGCCGCCGTCCGCCCGGACGCGAGCGCCTCATCCTGCGCGGAGCCACGGCCAACAACCTCCACTCCCTCGATGTCCAAATTCCCCTCGGAATGTTGGTCGCCATCACCGGCGTCTCCGGCTCCGGCAAGTCAACCCTGGTCCATCAGGTGCTCTATCGCGCCGTCGCCCGCGCCCTCGGCCAGTCCGAAGGAGCCGACCCCTCCAGCGTCTACAAATCCCTCACCGGCGTCGAGCGCCTAAACGACGTCGTCCTCGTCGATCAGACTCCCATCGGCCGCACGCCCCGCTCCAATCCCATCACTTACATCAAGGGCTTTGACCTAGTTCGCGAACTCTTTGCCGCGCAGCCCGAGGCCAAACGCCATTCGCTTACCCCCGGCCACTTTTCCTTCAATGTCCCCGGAGGCCGCTGCAATACCTGCGAGGGCGACGGCACCGTCACCGTCGAAATGCAATTCCTCGCCGACGTCGAGCTGCCCTGCGAGGACTGCAACGGCACCCGCTATCAAACCAAGATCCTCAACGTCACCTACAAAGGCAAAAACATCCACGAAGTCCTGCAAATGACCGTGAAAGAAGCGCTGCGTTTCTTCGCCGGCCAAACCCGATTGCTTGAAAAGCTCGCCGTCCTCGACGAAATCGGCCTCGGTTACCTCCGTCTAGGCCAGTCCGCCACCACTCTCTCCGGCGGAGAGGCGCAGCGCGTCAAGCTCGCCGCTCATCTTGCCCAGGTTCGCGCCGTCAACGCCACCGCCATGCCCTCCCAGGCCAGCCGCGTCCTCTACATCCTCGACGAGCCCACCACCGGCCTCCACTTCGACGACGTCTCCAAGCTCCTCACCGCCTTCCGCAAGCTCATCGATGGCGGCGGCTCTCTCATCGTCATCGAGCACAATCTCGACGTCATCAAGTCCGCGGACTGGGTCATCGACCTCGGCCCCGAAGGCGGAGCAGCCGGCGGCCGCATCGTCGCCGAAGGCACCCCCGAGGAGATCGCGACAAATCTGCTTTCCCACACCGGCCACTGGCTCGCCCACGTGCTGTAATGAACCCGTAGCGCCGGCCTCCTGGCCGGCTGTCGCGTGGACCTCCCGGTCCACCCCGCGCCGCATCGCTTTCGCCTTGTATCAGGGCACGACTGGTAGGTCAGGGTTTTAACCCTGACTGCAGAAATCGCCGCAATAGAATCGTGGGCTTTAGCCCCTGCGGGATAACGCATTGCCTCTCAGGCCGGTCTAAGGTTAAGGTGTTCTTATAATGCATCAACAATCAACCACGCGAAGACTACTCTTGTTCTGCGTCTTCCTGCTCTTTACAGTCAATCCCGTATGCCTCGAAGCCGAACCCACGCCCGCCGCGCTTTCAGCATTCAACTCCTACATCACTGCGCTGGAGTCGCGCCTGGCTCAGCAGCATGGCTCGCAAAACGGCTTCCTCGCTCCCCTATCCCCAGCCGCGCAGAGCGAATCGCGCCTCCGCCGGGGAGAGCTGATCATCGAGCGGCTTACGCCGTCCTCTGGACCGGATCTTCCCGGAGCCATGCTCCACCATTGGCGCGGAACGGCCTTTGCCCCCGGCGCCAAAGCCGCGGACTTTGAGCGCCTGATGAAAAATTTCAGCGCCTATCCTCAGTACTATTCTCCCCAGGTCCTCCAGGCACAAATCCTGATGCAGCAGGGCGATCGCTTCCAGGTTGTAATGCGCGTCCGCCAGCGCCACATCCTCACCGTGGTCATGGATACTACCTACGACATCACCTTTGGCCGCCTCGACCCGCTCCACGGATACAGCCTCTCGCGCAGCACGCAAATCTCCGAGATCAACTCGCCCGGCACTGACCATGAACGCGCGCTGTCGTCCAGCGAGGAACACGGCTTCCTCTGGCGCTTGTATACCTACTGGAGCTGCGAGGAGCGCGACGGCGGACTCTACATGCAGATCGAGTCCGTCTCCCTCACGCGTTCCATCCCCACCGGCCTCGGCTGGGCCATTGGCCCTTTCGTCGAGAGCGTTCCCCGCGAGTCGCTGGAATTCACCTTGCGCTCCACCGGCAACGCGCTGCGCAAGTAGTGGCCCCGCACGGCTCGATAGACGCATTGAACTTGGTTCGAGGCGTACAATCATTTTCCGGAGGACCCCATGCGGCGCCGCGACTTTCTCTCTGCCTCTCTTGCAGCCTCAGCCCTCGCCCTCACGCGCGAAGCCATCGCCCAACCAACCCCCGTCGCCCAGTCCGCCAGCACTCCCGAGTACTGCCAAATCCGCCGATACCAGCTGCACTCCGGCCCGCAAACCGCCCTCACCCAGAGTTACTTCGCCGGCGCGCTCATCCCCGCTCTCTCTCGCCTCGGCCTTGGCCCCATCGGCGCATTTGAGGCGCTCATCGGCTCCCAATCCCCAGCCTATTATCTGCTCATCCCCGCCGCCTCCGTCGAGGCCCTCGCGCAAATCACCCTGCGCCTTGCTGGCGACCCCGCCTTCCTCAAAGCAGCCGACCCCTTCTGGAACGCCCCAGCCTCCGCCCCCTCCTTCGACCGCGTCGAAAGCTCGCTCCTGCAAGCCTTTTCCGGCTGGCCACGCCTCACGCCCCCTCCCGCCTCCGCCGTCAACTCCAGACGCATCTTCCAAATGCGCACCTACGAAAGCCCCAGCGAGCAGGCCCACATCCGCAAGGTCGAAATGTTCAATAGCGGCGAGTTCGCCTGCTTCCAGGCCGCCGGCTTTCATCCCGTCTTCTTCGCCGACACCCTCATCGGCCCCCGCATGCCCTGCCTCACCTACATGCTCAGCCTCTCCAGCCTCGACGAGTACAACGCCCGCTGGGACGCCTTCCGCAACCACCCCGACTGGAAAAAACTCTCCTCCAACCCGCGCTACAACTACGAGCCCATCGTCAGCAACATCACCAACCTGATCCTCAACCCCCTCCCCTCCTCGCAGATTTGATTGCTTGCATCATCAGTGAAAGAAATGAGGTGAGAATATGTCAACGGCGGAAAGCAAAACCGTTTCCCTGGTTCTCGGCAGCGGAGGCGCTCGTGGTTTGGCGCAAATTGGCGTCATTCATTGGCTCGAAGAAAATGATTTCAAAATCAAGTCCATCGTCGGATGCTCCATCGGCGCCGTCATCGGCGGCATTTACGCTGCCGGAAAACTCGATGTGTATGAGCAATGGGTGCGTGCCTTGACCAGAGTCGACGTCCTCACCCTGCTCGATCTTTCCTGGGATAAGAGCGGGCTGGTGAGAGGCGAGAAAATCATCAACACCCTCAAAGGCCTGATCGGCGAACAATTGATCGAAAACCTCCCCATCGCATTTACCGCCGTCGCCACTGACCTCGGAAGCCAGAAGGAGGTTTGGATTCGCTCCGGCAGTCTCTTCGATGCCATGCGCGCCTCTTTCGCCATTCCTCTCTTCTTCACTCCCTTCAGGTTGAAGGGCCTCGATCTTGTCGATGGAGGGGTTCTCAATCCCGTGCCCATCGCGCCCACCTTTGGCGATCAAACCAGCATCACCATCGCCGTCAATCTCAACGGCCCCGATGAAGCTCACCAGGAGCCGCCTATCGCGCCTGCCGCCCCGCAATCTCCTCCGTCCCCCCTCCGCGAGAAGATCAATCACTTCATCGCCCGCTTCCAACCTAGCCCCAAGACATCCACGCCAAGCGGCGGCAGCCGGGATTTGGGAGGCGCTGTCAGCCGTGATTGGGGACCGTACGAAATCGCCGCTCAGGCCTTCGAAGCCATGCAAAGCTCCATCGCCCGCCAGAAGCTGGCCGCCTATCCTCCCGACATGGTCATCGATATCCCCAGAAACGTCTGTAAGACGCTGGAATTCGAACGGGCAGCCGAGGTCATCGCCGTGGGATACAAAAAAGCCAAAATGTGCGACTTCTCAACTTTGACTGGAGGACGCTAGACATGTGGCGCAGCTCTGTCCATCCACAATGAATGGGTGCCCCCGGTCCCTCGCATTTGGGGACCGGGGAATGATATCCCACCTTCGCCTGTCATCCTGAGCGAGCGCAGCGAGTCGAAGGACCTGCTTTTGTTTTTATAGGGTGCCCCATCCTCGCCGCGTCTTTGTTTTTGCGGCTAGGGTGGGATATTTACAACTACAATCTCTCCCGTAGGGAGAATGTTAATTAGCCCCGGATGGAGCGCAGCGCAATCCGGGGAATGTATCCGCAACAGAATCTCCAGCCCCGTAGGGGCGCTGCGAAAATGCACGTTGTATCAGGGCTCGGCTGGTAGGTCAGGGTTTTAACCCTGACTGCCGATAGTACAGCAAAAAATAAATTGGGCTGGTAGGGATGGGTTTTAACCCATCCATTTATCCCCTGAGGTAGTTTTTTCCGGAGGGAGCAGGAGCCTTCAGGCTCCTGAATATGCGCATCAAAAAATACGCCTTCAGGCCCGGGCCTTTTTCGCCTGCCCCAATCCACCCCGCCCCATAGGGCCAGGACGAATATGAAATCGATTTCGCATCAATCGGGAATCGTTTCTAGCGGCAACTATATATTTGCAGCTTCTCCCGTAGGGAGAATGTTAATTAGCCCCGGATGGAGCGCAGCGCAATCCGGGGAATGTATCCGCAAAAGAATCTCCAGCCCCGTAGGGGCGCTTGAAATCTCATGTGCCCACCCCGCCCCGTACGGCAAGGGCGTATTGGGTCTATTATGCCAGTAGCTATGACAGAGACGATCAAATTCGATCCTAGGGATTTCATCAGTGAGCCCTATAGAACGTGTCCGAAGTGCGGACATGAGACGTTCGGCATCATCTCGATCAGTGGGACAGAGTACACGCGGTGCTGTCGGGATTGCTGGAACAAGGCGGATTTTCGCCTTCCGGAAGGGAGAAAGAAGATTATCTATCTTGACCAATTTGTGGTTAGCAACTTGGTGAAGCTCAAGAATCCGACAACACCAGCGCAAGAGAGATTGGCGGCTGATCCGTTCTGGCAAGAACTGTACGGCTTGATCTTTCAGTTACGCTTCTTGCAAATGATCTGCTGCCCCGACTCCTGGTCGCACGAGGAAGAATCGCGAATATCAAACATGAATGCCGACCTCAAGGAGATGTACGAACGGCTATCAGGTGGGAACTCTTTTCACCAATTCAACGACATCAAATCCGAGCAAATCGGTGAACTCGCCCTTGCGTGGTCTGAAGGAAGGGAACCGCAGTTTAACTTCGATCCCCGCAGTGTTCTTTCTAAGGACCCTGACGAATGGAACGAGAGGTATTTCTTTACATTCCAGGACAATCCATTCGTCACGAAGACGGGTATTCGGCAGACGCGGCAGGCGAATCATGCTAATGTTGCGAGATTATTCACCGACGTGTGGGCAAAACAGGTTCGCGACTTCGATTACTGGTACGACCTTGAACGAACTGAGTATCAGAAGGCTATTATTCAAAGCTACGTTAGAAGCCAGCAGGAGCGGCAGGAGGTCATTGCGCCGATTAATCCTAGCGAACAGATGAGCATAGAAGTGTTGGACAAGTTTCTCCCATCATTTGTGGAAGGGGTCATTTACAGCCTTCAACATGTGATGCGCTTCCCTCGCGAAGGTGGTGTTCGGTCACCTGAAGAGCAAGCCAACATGCTCTTAGGCTTTTTCAAAGCAAACCGTATCTCCGAAGCGCCTTTCTTAAAGCTTCAAGCGATGATGTGCGCGGTGATTGCAATGAGAGCCGCTGCAGGACAACGTGAACCGCCAAATGAAGGGATGACAACTGACATCGACAACGTGGCTCATCTTCTTCCTTATTGCGAGGCTATGTTCATGGATAATGAGTGTCGGGCGTTGATGCTCAATGTGCCAATGCGCGTGAGGCCCGATGATGCTAAGAAGCTCTACTCCATGCAGGTAAAGGATGAGTTTCTGGCGTTCCTGCGCGACATCAGGAATAGCATCACGGTCGAGCATGTGCAGGCAATCCGCGAAGTGTACGGGGACAAGGATTTGAGCGGTGTCCCGGCAGCCAAAATGTAGTGGTCAACTTCTTAATCTACTACCAAGAATAGTTATCCCGCCCTAACACCCACACCACCAACTCGCTATACGGCTTCAGCCGCTCATCCGTCGTTACCAAATGCAGCGGCTCGCTCATCGCCTGCGCAATCAAAATCGGGTCAAATGGATCGCTGGCCACACCGCAAGTGGCCGAAGGCATTTGCCTGGACAGCTTGCCCTGAGCCTGTCGATGAGGCAAGTCCATTTCCACAAAACCGGATAGCTATAGCTGCGCACTTTACAAAAACTGAACAGCTATAGCTATCCACTTTTTAATCCTCAATCGATCTTTGTAAAAGCCCCAAAAACGCTTTACAACCCCAGAATGTAGGCAAAAATCAGCGGCGCGACAATCGATGCGTCCGACTCGATGATGAACTTGGGAGTCGTCTCGCCCAGCTTGCCCCAGGTGATCTTCTCGTTCGGCACGGCCCCCGAATAAGACCCGTAACTGGTTGTGGAATCACTGATTTGGCAGAAATAAGCCCACAGCGGAACATGCTCCCGCCTCAGGTCCTGGTGCAGCATCGGAACCACGCAGATGGGGAAGTCGCCCGCGATTCCGCCCCCAATCTGGAAGAATCCCAGCGGCGTCTTTTCTGTAGTTTTTGTATACCACTCGGCCAGCTCCATCATGTACTCGATGCCCGTTCGAACGGTGTGTATCTTCTTTACATCCTTAGAGATACAGTGGCCGGCGTACATGTTGCCCAGCGTCGAATCCTCCCATCCAGGCACAAACATGGGCAGGTTCTTCTCCGCCGCCGCCAGCAGCCAGCTGTCTTTAGGATCGATCTGATAAGACTTCTTCAACTCGCCTGAAATCAGTATTTTATAGAAGAACTGGTGAGGAAAGAATCGCTCTCCGGCCTGATCGGCCCTCACCCACTCTTTGAGCACCTCATTCTCAATCCGCCTCATCGCCTCCATCTCAGGAATGCAGGTGTCGGTAACGCGATTCATATGCCGATTCAACAACTTAGCCTCATCCGCCGGGGTCAGATCGCGGTAACCTGGCACGCGCTCATAGAAGTCGTGAGCCACCAGATTGAAGACATCCTCCTCCAGATTCGCCCCCGTGCAGCAGATGCCGTGAACCTTCTCCTGGCGGATCATTTCAGCCAGCGAAAGCCCCAGTTCGGCCGTGCTCATGGCCCCGCCGATGGTCAAAAACATCTTCCCGCCCGAAGCCAGTAACTTGTTGTAAGCATTGGCCGCATCCACCAGCGCAGCGGCGTTGAAGTGGCGATAATGGTGCTTGATAAACGAAGTAATCGAAGGCATATTTACTCCCAAACCCAAGCTAACACAGTTGTTTACTTCTTATTGGCTGCCAGCAGCGCATTGACTTTGGCCATCACCGGGAAAGCGTCGGCGACGTAGACCACATCAGCTTTTCCGCGCGTCCAGCCGCAATTCGGGTCCAGCGAAATCGCCCGCCTGTCGCCGATAAAGCGCCAACCCACCACGTGCGGCTCCTCGCCATGGCAGCAGGTGGAGAGCCCCTTGGCGTGGCGCGGCGTCGAGCCAGTCTGTCCAATCTGGTTCAGATGAGTGAGGAAGGGAAGCACCGGCTCGCCCTCGCCGCCCTGATCTACCAATGACTTACTGCTGCCCAGTGACGCGCCGGTCGCGCGCAGGAAGCCGAGAATCAGCTCTCCCGCCTCGCCAACATGCACCTGGCCGTCGGGCTGCTTTTTGGTCCAGCCAGCTCCGGCGACAAAGAGCATCTTGGCGTCAGGGCGGATGGTCTGCTGACCTTGCTGGGGAGCGCGGAAGCCGCTGACGGTGGTGCGCAGTACCGGCAATTCAACCGCAAACTGCTCAATCTGAACAGGTTGGCTCTTGCCCGCAAAGGCCGCATGGGTGCCCGCATCCAGCAGCAGGAACCAGGGGCGCACGCTGCGGTTGATGACCGCCTCGACCCGCTGGCGATAGAACCACCGCGTAGCCTCGACTGTGTCCGCCCCGCCGAGCGCCGTGATGTGCGTGTCGATGAATCCGCCCAGCCGGTATGCCACGCCCACCGCAATTCGCGTGAAGCGCGAGGTGCCAGGAGCGAGGATGATAGTGGCCTTGGCTGCCCTGCAAAGTGCTTCAGTAGCAACAACATCCGAGGCATAACGCGCCTGGGCAAAGGCCTCGCCAGAGACGCCCAGCAGGCGCGCTCCGGCTGAGGAGACGGCGCTAGCCGCGGCGGCGGCGTCCGCAGCCACAATGCCGATGGTGAGCGGGGCCGAAAGCCGCGCCGCCAGCTCTTTGCCTACTGTTACGGCTTCCAGCGAGGCTTTGCTGAGTACAGAGCCGGATTCGTCTGCGTGAGTGAGTACAAGAATGGTTTCCATTACTCGGCTCCAATCCATGCGACCAGTTCGGCGGCGATTTGATCTGGCGTCAAATCTTTCACTACGCGGGTCTCGCGCTGCTGCTTAGGCAGGCTGACAGAGACATAGCTGAGGCCGTTCGCGTCGAGCTTGGCGGTTTTGGCCTTGGCAAGGGCGGGCATAATGGTGCGCATGTTGGCCATTCCGATTTGCGGATTGTTTCTTGGCTCGGCGAGGTTGCCGGTGGCCCAACCCAAAACCGCAGGCGCTCCAGCGCAGACCGAAACCTGATGCTTGCCGCCCTCGACGCGCTCCAAAACTTCAAAGCTGCAGTCGTCGCGCAAGCTGATTTCATCTACGCCCTGAAACTGATCGGTAATGCCGAGGCGCTCGCCAACGAGTTGCAGCGTCACGCCCGCGCCCCTCGTGGCCGATTCCCAGCCTCCGAAGAGCAGCAGCTTCGTTTTGTCGAGGCCGGGCAATGCGGCGATGGTCTCGGCCAGAACCGCGGCCGTTGAGTGCGCGTCGGGAAAGCCGCCGATGGGCCCGTCAATGGGAACCAGTTCGAAGTGCACCTTCTGCGCGACGGTCATCATCACCTGTTGCAGCTTGGCTTTGGGTCCGAGCGAGACCAGCCATAGCTTGCTGCCAGGGTTCTTCGTGGCCAGAGCTGCCGCTTCATAGAGCGCGCAGGCGGCCCAGGGGTCGAGGACCGCGGGCAGGACCATTTCGTTCTTCAGTCCCGGACCGGCGGGGCCGGTGATCGGCTCCAAGGTTTGCAGCGGATCGGGAACGATCCCCGCGCAAACCACGATGTGCAACACATTTGCCATGTATTTTTCCTTTATGAATAGTTTAATTGATCGAGAAACCTAATTTTCCGCCGAGTGCAGACCACCCGAGCCTGCGCGGAATTCGATGTTGGAGTGCTCGCCGTCGGGGGATTGGCCGCAATTCCACAGGCAAGCGCCGCAATAAACGCACTTTTCGCGCTCGAAGACGGGCGTACCGTCCTCGCCCTGCGTGATGGCCTGGCCGGAGCACATGGCGACGCAGGTTTTTTCGCCGCAGGTGATGCAAAGCTCAGGATTGCGGAAGGCAACGTGATCGGCGAAACCGGGCATGGCTTGGACTTTGCCGCCCATCAGCAGCGCGTCCTGCTGCGTGACCAGCAGACGGCCATCGAAGGGAATCTCCGGCCAGCCGCGCGCTGATAGCAGCGCATCGTGGAAGGAGCGGCCATCGGCGATGGCCAGCTTCGTTGCGTCTTTGAGTTTGAGGCCATCGGCGGTTTGCGATGAGGTGCCCCACCCATTTCGCGAAGTACGCGAAATGGATGGGGCACGGAACTTTGGTCTGGAATCAGCTTCGTTAATTTGTTTGTGGGGTGGTGGAATGTGCGCCTTGAACGAGAGACGGCCGCCGGTGAGGCCGGCCAGAGCCATGCCGATCATGCCTTTGACGAGGCCATTCTGGAAACCGTTGCGGGCGTTTTCGGCTTCCGTTGCGCCGCACTCGACCCAGCTTGCGCGGCGGCGTTTTTCATATGTATTGGCCAGGTTTTCTTGCGTGAAGGGCTTGCCGGCGCGCAGCAGCTCGATGACCGCCTCGCCCAACTGCGTGCCCGTGGCCCAGGCCTCGTCGACGCCGGAGCCGGTGAGCATATTTGTGCTGCCGGAACCTTCGCCGATGCGGGCGTAGCCGTCACCCGTGAGGAACGGCTCGCCGTGCTTGCCACTCTCTTCCAGAGATTTTGCACCCCATGACCGCAGGGTTCCGTCCTTCAGAACCTTCCACAGCGCGGGATGCTGGATGTAGTGCTGGAGATATCGATAGGCTGTGCGCGAGGGGTCGTGCATCCACGAGGGGACGAAGATGCCGACAGAAACAAGCCGCTCCGGATGGACGTAGAGAAAGCCGAAGATCTCAGGCTCAGGATAACCAAAGCTGTGCCAGACAGTTCCGGGCTTCAGGGGCAAGGCCTGATCCGATTCACTTGGGGGTAATTCAATCACAAACTTCATGCCCAAGGCCCACTCGCGATGGGCATGGCCGGGCGGAAGGCCGAGCTTGTTGTCGATAGCCTGGCCGACAGCGCCAACGGGGCCGTCACCGACGACGGTGAGCGAGGCGCGCACGTCCATTCCGGCCATGAAGCCGTCGGTTGGCGTGCCAGATTTGTCCACTCCCTGATCGGCAAGGCGCAGACCCTCGACTTTCTTGCCATTGAAGAGCGGCACGCTGACAGGGCTACCGGGCCAGATTTGGACGAGGCCGGAGGCCATCAGTTGCGAGCCGACCCACTGGTTGAACTGGCCGATGCCTAGCACCAGACCGCCGTGCTTGTTGAGGAAGGCGGGAGTCCAGGTCAGAGTGAAGGCGTGGTCTTTGACGCCAGCGAGCCGTCCAGCTGCCCGTAGTAGCCTGTCGCCGAAACGCAAGAGCGCGGAGCGCCGGCTGGCGCCGATGGGGTCGAGCAGGTACATGACGCGTTCGCTCGAGACCGGGACGGCCATGGGAATCTCAGCCGGATTGAGGGCAGGGAAGCTGGAACGAATCGCCTGGGCGCGCGTGACCACGCCGCTGACGCCGGAGCTAATGTCATCAGCGCGCTCGTAGCAGAGAACTTGCAGGGACATTCCCGGCGTGATGCGGCTCTCGAAGGCCGGATCGGCGGGGTTTTCATTCCAGGCTTTCGTGAGAGTGGTCAGAAAGCCGCCCGTGGCCGGACCGAAACCGACGCAGGCGATGTCCACTTCCATGGAGGGACGGTCGATCTGCGGGGAGTCGGTCGTTTTAGTCTCCACACTCATGCCGGGTAATCCAGCGCCTCGGGAATCATTACCTTACTGACGGTTTCGGCGGCGCGATCCTTGGCTAGGCGCGAGCCGGTCAGACAGGCGGTCAATCTGTTCTGCATGCGCAGGAAGTCGGCAGAGCCGGCGCAACCGGCACAAGGGCCGGCCTTGTGCGGATGCGTGCCATCGGAAGCCAACACATCGAAGGCCATGGCGCTGATGCCCGGCATGGTCTTCTCGAACTCTTCCAGTTCGCCGGCCAAAAAGCAACTGCGGTGCTCTTCCTCGTCCCAGGAGGGGTGGCAGTTATAGCCGAAGACCAACTCGGCGCAGATGCGGGAGACCTCGCCGGCCGCCTGCGCCGCCTGCGTGTGGCAGAGGTCGCTGAGGAATTGCACGGTGCCTTGCAGGCCTTCGCTGGCCACCGGATCGCTGGGGCCGCGCTTTTCCAGTTCGAGAACGTCGAGAATCTGCGCGCGCGAGGCAACCAGCCAGCAGAGTGCATCCGCTAACGCAAAGGTCACGCCCTGGCGCTGGCCGTGATAGAGCTTGCCGCCCATGGGGTCGGTGGTTTTTTGCAGGTGGTTCAGCGTCCAAAGCCACATCTGCATGGCCGATGCCAGGGTGCAGGCGCCGGTGCCGGGCTTGGTTGAGGCGATGCGCCGCATTTCGGCGGTCCATGTGCGGAACTGGGCCAGAAAAACCTCCGAGGTCATGGTGACGGTCAACTGGCGGCGCTGCACGGCTTCAGGGCCTTCGTAGGTGGCCTCGAGTTGGGCGTCCATCCACTTATTACCGAGGAAGCCGGGGCAGTCTTCGGTGATGCCGTAGCCGCCCATGAGGCTGACGGCCTCGCGCAACAGATTGGCGCCGTGGCCTGTGTTCCACAGCTTTGTGGCCGGGCATAGCACATTGGCTTCGGAGTCCTTCAGGACAAACTGCACCAGCGGATCGGCTTCTAATTCATGGCGGCGCGGAGAATCGGAGCCTTGCGCCTTGAGCAAAGCCAGCTCGATGGCGTCCTGCTCGCTTTCGCGCAGCGCTTTTAACTCGGCGCGTCCGCCCTGGATGCCACGCTCTTTGAGGATGGCGGTCTTCTGCTTTTCGATGGGGTCCAGCTCGTCGAAGAGGCGCGCGGTGGCAAAACCCAGCGAGGTGGCTGCTTCGCCGGTGGCCCAGACGTCGACCAGCCGATGCAACGCATCTTCTCGCTGCTGGATGCCCTGCTCGTAGCGCACCGAGCCTGGAGTTGTGCCCTCGGCACCGCGAAAGCGCCCGCGCTGGTAACGAATGACCGGCTCAATAGCCGACAGCAGCTTGGCCGCCGTCATGATGCCCACCGGCACGCGGGTGCGCTTGAAGACCGCCTCGATAATCTCGCCGTGGTTGTAGTTGGGAACGATGACGCCGTTCTTGACCGTGTATCCGCCGATGATACGGCTGGCTGGAACCTTGAGATTGAAGATGGGATCGCCGGTGGAGGAGAGCTGGTGAACCAGCTTTTTGGTAGGTGTTCCGTGATCGAAGATGCCTTCGTCGGTCTCTTCCAGGATCACGAAGCAACTGCCCTTAACGCGCGGGTCGTCGGAGACGACGGCGGCGGTGACGAAGTTGGCGAATGCAATGTTGGTGATAAAGCGGCCGCGCTTGTCCACTTGCAGCATCGGCTCCTGGCCTTCCTTCCACTCGGCCACGCGCACCTTGCCGCTCAACATGCTGGCGTCTACGCCCACGTAAGGAATCGGTTCGGTGAGCGCAAAGGCTCCGCGCCAGGGGATGCGATCCTCACCCGGCTGGGGAGGCGCGGCGAGGCTTTTGTAGTGGTTGACTTGCTCCGGCGTGCCACGCTCGTGAATGGGCGAGAGAGCCAGGAAGCTGGCCAGGCTGGCCGTGGCAGCGCCGCCGTCTACCCAGGCCAGTTCGAAGGCCGCCAGCGACAGAGCAAGGTTTTTGGGACCGATAATGAAGCCGCCCTCTTCCGGTTCCATGAAGGCAGCGGTGACGCCGGCGCGGTCAAAGGCCTCCATCATACTGTTCTTGCCGGGGGTCCATTCGTGAGTGTTGCGCTCGCCGGCCGCCACCAGGCGCGCCACCGTGCCCCGCGCCACGCCGCGTGCCGACTGAACCAGCATCTGCAAATCGAAGCGGTCCGCAAAGCGCCATTGAATCTGACGTACCGCATCCCCAGGGAGAGTAAGCATGATTTTTGAATCGGATACCGCAATCGCGCCCATAATATTTCCTCGAGTAGAGGTCCTATTGTGCCTGATAAAGGTGGTAGCAGCAAGTGACCTGTATCACCTTGAAGTGCCGTCGGCTGCTGCCATGTGCAACTAGTGAATCTACCGGAAGGCAGCGAAATATGGTTAGTTGTGCTGCCCGGTAAGATGGAGAAGCTTCTCAAGCTCCTCGAGGCTGGGTGCCGGCGTGAACTCTGGAAACTGTTCAGCCAGGTTCTGCATGAGATAGGCGTGCCGCACGTGTCTGGAAAACACCCGCCTGGTCAATTGAAGCTCCTCGCTGACCTGCGCTGGGGTCAGGTGTGAGAGGTCGGAATCATCAGACATATAACTAACGGCATCGACGAGGGCGTCGGCCTCTTCTTCATGAGCCCGGTCGATGCGCTCATAGTAGCCGTACAGCTCGGAGGTCTTCATGACCTCTTCCTGCGGCATATAAGCGGTGATGCCGGTTTGGCAGGCGGTTTTCCAGGCTGAATCCTCCATGCGCGCATTGGAACTGTCCCAGCGAATTGCTCCGGGAAGCTGGCTTTGAGGCGCTCCGGGATGCTGCTGGAGGTAACGGAGAACAAGCAGATTCGTATGAAGCAGGGCGGATTCGTTGCGGAAATAGGTTGTATTTGACGCAAAACGCGCGCGATTTACCTCGAGTTCGCGTTGCAGGGCTTCGCGTGTTTCGGAGACTTCATGGCGGTGATGCATCCACTCCGCCGCCGCTTCCAGGCCGAGGGCGATCAACAGACCGATGGTGATGGTGGCCAGGTGGACGAAAAAATCGCGCCAGCCATGAAGGGATTTGTGAGGAGGATGAACGTCCAGCATCGATGCATCTCCGGCGGCTGAAATGAATAGCCGACTCAGCCAGTTTAGTATGCGTGTATATACTTTAGCCAACCTTCAATGGAGTTTGCGATGCACGCCGAGGAAGGCCAAATCTGAAGAGGCATCGGAGGATTCGCTCGCAACGCGGGGATTGTTCCCTTCAGGGCGTGATCGGCGTCACTTCCGACCGCGCAACAAAGCTATATGAAAGGTACTTGACCGGGAAACTCCAAGCGACCGGTCAAGGAGCAAATCTATGACTCAACGAATCACTGCAGTAGCCGTATTCTTGCTGGCTGTTTCCCTCGCGGGGATTTCCATCGCGCAGAACGATGCCGCGGCCCTCTATAAGACCAAGTGTCAGATGTGCCATGGAGCTGACGGGAAAGGCCAGACTCCGATGGGGCCTAAGCTCGGTGTGCGTGACTTCCATTCTCCGGAGGTAGCCAAGGAGTCCGATTCCCAGCTGTTCAGCATTACGAAGAACGGCAAAAACAAGATGCCCGCCTACAATGGCAAACTGACTGATGATCAGATCAAGGATTTGGTCAAGTATATCCGTAGCCTGAAGTAGCGGCGCGCGCGAGGCAGGTCCTGAGACTGAAGAAGTCGCGATTCCTAATTAAGAATACGCGAATGATTAGGACTGGAAGCGGTATCGAATGCTTCGATCTGTGACCGGCATCACTTCCGACTGCGCAACGGAGCTTATATGACAGGTGCTTGACCGGTTAACTCCAAGCGACCGGCCAAGGAGCAAGACGATGACTCATGGAATCAGAGCGGCTGCCGTGATTCTGCTGGCCGCTCTTATTGCGGGGCTGGCCTTCGCACAGGCGTCCGGTGAAGAAATCTACAAGGCCAAATGCTCTACGTGGTGTCACGGCGACGACGGACTGGCTGCTACGTCGATGGGCAAGAGCATGAAGATCTTGTCGTTTAAGGATCCGAAGATGCTCAAGGCCTCCGATGCCCAGTTCTTTGCCTCGACGAAAAACGGCAAAGGCACGATGAAGGGTTACGGGGGCAAACTGACCGATCAACAGATCAAGGATGTAATCGCGTACATTCGCACACTGCAGAAATAGCAGCGCGCAAGGCAAGCTCCGGCCGCAAGGCGTGAGCCGGGAGAGACGAGCCGCAGTCCTTTCTCTCCAGCGCCTGGATTGGGGACGGCCTGCAAGCGTAAGACCTGAAAGCGTAAGGATTGATCGGAGCCGAGATGAAGACTGCTTCTTCCATTGCGTTTGCCTTTTGCGCGCTTTTGGTTTTCGCGGCGCCACGCGTCACGCAGGCGGAGACGGATTGCCTCAGCTGCCACGGGGACAAGAGCTTGCAGGACGCTGCCGGGCATAATGTCGGAGTGGATGCAGGCGTCTTTAGCGCCAGCCTGCACGGCAACCTGAAGTGCGGCGATTGCCACAGCACCATCAAGGATTATCCCCATCCGGATCCAGTGACGCCAGTCAAGTGCGAGAGCTGCCACGCCGGCGAGGCGGAGGGGCTCGCCGGAAGCGTACATGCGAACCGGGCCGAGCATCCCTGCACCAGTTGCCACGGAGACGCCCACGCCATCTTTCCCAAAAGCGATCCCCGGTCGGCGGTCTATCCGCTCAACATTCCGCGCACCTGCGGCGCCTGCCACGGCAACGGCGGGATGGCGATCAAGCATGGCCTTCCCAGCGTCTACCCGTTGTATCTCGATTCCATTCACGGGTTTGCGCTCAGCAAGGAGGGGCTGTTGGTGGCGGCCAACTGCCAAAGCTGCCATGGATCGCATCACATCCTGAGCCACACGGATGCGCAGAGTCCCACCTACAAGACCAATATTCCCAATACATGCGGAAATTGCCACGCGGGAATTACCGCAAACTATACGGGCGGCGTGCACGGCAAGGCGGTGGCGTCCGGCGATCTGCATGCGCCGGTCTGCTCGGACTGCCACACAGCTCATGCGATCTTGCAGCCGACCGAAGCTACCTTTCGCATGCAGTCCACACCCATCTGCGGTTCGTGCCACAAGGACAAGCTGTCCACTTACCGGGATACCTTCCACTCGCAACTGGGCTCGCTGGGCGGCTATGTGGAGACCGCGCGCTGCTGGGACTGCCATGGAGCCCATGATGTATTGCCCGCATCCGATCCCCGCTCCCCCATTGCTCCGGCCAACCTGGTGGCCACCTGCGGCAAGTGCCACGCGGGCGCCAATGCCAGCTTCGTGCAGTATCAGCCTCATGCCAACGCGCGCAATCGCAAGCTGAATCCGGCCCTCTTCTATGTCCGCTTGTTCATGAATTTGCTGCTGGCCGGCACACTCGGGTTCTTTATGATTCACACTATCCTGTGGCTGATCCGCTCGCGCTATCAGCAGATCAAAACACGGCCGGCAAAGGGAGGCAAGAATGGCTGATCTCGAACAAGATACAAGCAGAGCGCCCGGCCACGCAGGAGAGCGGTATTTCGTGCGCTTTACGCGCGAACAAAGATACATGCACGCCGTCCTGTTCACTACCTTTCTGGGACTGGCGGCCACCGGATTGCCCATGCGTTTCAGCGAGAGCTTCTGGGCGAGAAAATTTGCCAGCGGCGTGGGCGGGTTCGGGACCATCATCTTCTTTCATAAATTCTTCGCCGTGGTTCTGACCCTGGCGTTTCTCATCCATGTGAGAGACGTCTTAATACGTGGGCTGGTCCATCGGGAAAAGGGAATCTTCTGGGGACCCACCTCCATGGTGGCCAACTGGAAGGATGTGAAGGACCTTTTTGGCCATATGCGCTGGTTCCTGGGATTGGGACCCAAGCCGAAATTCGAGCGTTATGCCTATTGGGAGAAATTTGATTATTGGGCGGTCTTTTGGGGCATGGTCATCATCGGCTTTTCAGGATATGCCATGTGGTTTGCCCCTTTCTTTGCCCGCTTCCTGCCCGGCTGGGCGTTGAATGCGGTGCTGGTGATTCACAGCGAGGAAGGGCTGCTTGCCATTCTGTTCATCTTCTCCATCCACTTCGTCAACACCCATCTGCGCCCCGACAGCTTCCCCATGGACATGGTGATCTTTACCGGCGTGGAGAGCGAGGAAGAGTTCAAGAGCAAGCGCCCGGAGGAGTATCAAAGGGTTGCAGCCCAGGGAAAGCTGGAGTCAAGACTGGCGGCCAAGCCGCCGGTCTGGCTGCTCAATTTCTCCAAAGTGGTTGGCTTCACGGCTATTTTCATTGGCCTGCTGCTCCTGGTGCTGACGTTGAGCGCGTATTTCGGGTCCTGAGCGCATATTCCAAATGCGCGGTAGAATCCGGTTGGGGGATGAACATGAAATTCGTTGCCAAAGTTATGCCAGCCGTTTTGCTGCTGCTTGGTCTAGCGATGCCGCGGGCCTTTGCGGCAGCGCAGATAACGATGGTCAACAAGTCTCCGTTGACATTGGACCTTTATGTCGACGGCGCATTTGCCTGCGGCCCTGTGAAGGGCATGGGGAATTTTTCCAACAGTCCGGGCCTCTTCTGCACCGCCAGCGTTACTGCCGGCCCCCATACTCTAATGGCTAAAGAGGGAGAGAAAGTCATTGAACGCAGGAGTGGTTTCATGGTCGAAGAGGGCGCTTCGCCAACGTGGACGGTAGATATTCCTCCGCCACCGCACGAGGAAGAAGATGTAACTATCTTCGGCGACTATATGACCGACAGCCAGGGATGGAGTTATGGCGGTCACGTCTACCTGAGTAGCACCGTGAATGACTATACCTGCACGGTTGTGAATCTTACCAACAGGAAGAATGTCAGCGTCAATGTGAAATCTACGGTTGAATTAAGGCCGAACGAGAAGAATGTTCTGATTGGAGAGGTCAGGGCCATTCAGAAGGATGCTTGGTGGGTTGAACTCGATCACGAGAAGTTTAAGCACGGGGCGTGTCCTCACCAATGAAGATGAGTTGTGATTTCAGTCACTGCTAGTTCTGCGGCCGAAGCGTCTTCTCAGAGGCGTGAACTCCCCCAGAAGCATCCTCGTTCAAACGCTTGTTTTGTCCCTGTTTTTTTGTGCCTGCGCGGCTTGCGCCGAGCAAAAGCCCAAGGACAAGGACTGTCTTGGCTGCCACTCCGACTCGACCTTGACCACGGAGGTGAACGGCAAGCAGATCAGCAGCCGCCTGTACGTGGACGAAGGCAAGCTGAAACATTCCGTCCACGGCGATCTGTTCGCCTGCGTGGATTGCCACAAGGATGTAAAGGGCCTGGTTCATGAAACTGCGCCCAAGAAGGTCACCTGCGCCGAGTGCCATGCCGATGCCCAGCAGGCATACGCGCACAGTCTACACGCCAAGGCGAAGCAGGGCGCTGCTCCAGCGGCCAACTGTCAGGACTGTCACGGAGGCGCGCACGAGGTTCTGGCCGCCGCTGATGCCAAGTCGCCGGTCAATCATGACAATATTCCCACCACCTGCGGCCGCTGCCACGGGCAGAAGTTTCTGATGGAGTCGAACGGGGAGAGCGGCCAGACCTTTGTCTCTTACCAGCAGAGCGTGCACGGACTGGCCATCGAGAATGGCTCGAAAAAGGCCGCGGTCTGCACCGATTGTCACGGCGCGCACGAGATTCTCCCGGCGAACGACGCCAAGTCGCCGATCTACAAGTTCAATGTTCCGGCCACCTGCGGCAAGTGCCACGGCACAATCCAGCAGACCTTCGACGAGAGCATTCACGGGCAGGCCATCGCGCGCGGCAACGGGTTGGCCCCGGTCTGCACCGATTGCCACGGAATTCACTCCATCAAGGCGCACATCGACCCCAACTCGTCGGTCTCCGAGCAGAACATTGCGCGCACCACCTGCGCGCGTTGCCACGAGGGCGTGCGCCTCTCGCAGGAGTTCGGCGTGGCGGGAAACCGCGTCACCAGTTATCTGGACAGTTATCACGGCCTGGCAGCAGAGGGCGGTTCGGTGGTGGTGGCCAACTGCGCCAGTTGCCACGGCGTGCATAACATCTTGCCTTCCAGCGATCCCCGCTCCACCATCAATAAAGCCAATCTCGACGCCACTTGCGGCCAGTGTCACAAGGGAGTTACGCAGAAGTTCACCCTGACCAAAGTCCACATGGATGTCAGTAAATCCAAGGACATTGGTTCGATTGCCGTGCGCTGGGTGAAATGGTTCTATCTGGCACTGATCCTTCTCGTGATCGGCGCCATGTTCCTGCACAACGCGATCATCTGGCAAAGCAAGGCCAGGACACTCAGGGCCATGCAGAATCCCAAGATGACGCGCATGAGCACGAACCAGCGCTGGCAGCATCTGATTCTTCTTACCAGTTTTATCGTTCTGGTGATTACAGGATTTGCCCTCAAGTTCCCCAACTCGTGGCTGGCCGATGTGCTGGCCATGGGCGAGAAACTGCGCAGCATCACGCATCGCGTGGCGGGAGTCATCCTGATCGGCGCGGGCATCTATCACATCTTCTACCTGGCAATCACCAAAGAAGGCCGGCGGCTGATCCGCGACTTTGCTCCGCGGCCCAAAGACGCCTTCGATGCCTGGGCGACGCTACGCTATTACCTTGGCCTGGGTGGCGAAAAGCCCAAATTCGGCCGCTTCAATTATGCGGAAAAGGCTGAATACTGGGCGCTGGTGTGGGGCACGGCGCTGATGGCCGTGACCGGCGTGATGATCTGGGCTAAAGTCTGGGTCGGAGACCTGCTGGCGCGCTGGTGGGTTGACGTGGCAACCGCCATCCACTTCTACGAGGCGATTCTGGCCACGTTGGCGATTCTGGTCTGGCACTTCTACCAGGTCATTCTCGATCCCGATGTTTATCCCATGAACTGGGCCTGGTGGGACGGCAAAATGCCGGTGGAGTACTATCGCCACGAGCACGAACTGGACATAGAAGCATTAGCCGAGGCGGAGGCTGGCGAGGCAGGGGATGCCGGTGCCAAGTCCAAAATAAAGCAGCCGGAGAGGTAAGCCGGGCGTCAGGCAGCATTCCAATGTATTTCCGGAGCAGTGGCGTTGCAAGGGCACGTCAACCGCTCCGCCTGGCCCGTAAACCGAAACCTTCATTGCATATTAAAAGCCATATTGTGAAATGTGCGTAACATTCGGATGAATGCGGTGTTTAAGGTTGGCGTAGCGCGTTTTCCGCATGAATATCTTGACAGTGCCATGTCTGTGATTTACGTTTTAGGGGCTTGAAGGATTTCCCCCCCAAATCCATGAAAGGTAAGAGGCATATGGCTCAAGTGCAGAGGTTTGGCGCATTAGGATTCGCCGTGGCTGCGGCGGTTTTGTGTATCGGACTGGCGGCCCAGCCAGGCGACCCGGCGACGATCCAGCAGAAGCTGATTTCGCAAATCAATCTGACCAAGGCTACAGCCGACCACTCGGACATTGTCACGGCCGGCGACGTCGTGGTTTTGCACAAGGATGGGCTGATGATGTGCAGTTCGGCCTCCTCGTATGCATTCTCCAACACCTACAGTAACGGGGTGTTGACCGCCAATTATAAAAATCAAGCCAAGGACGCCGGGAAATCGTACTTGAAGTCCTTTGGCATGAGCAAACTTGGAATGGGGGGCGGGGCCAGCGTCACCGACTCAGCCAACAACGCCTGCCCGTCCCGAAAGTTTGTCGCTGGAGAGAAGTTCTGGGTGACCGGAATTGCGGCTCAAAAGGACGGGTTTCTTATCAGCACCTTCAGCGATCCATTCCCGGACTCTACAGGAAATCAGACTCGCTACTACGGTGAGATCAAGTTCCCGTTCGCGAAGGGATCCGTGCCGCCGGTGGACGCATTTGTGAATACAGTTTTCGAGGTCATCACAGTTCAGCCCGCCGAGGGTCAGGGAGATCAAGGCAACCAGGGCAATCAGGGCGATCAGGGTGGTCAGCAAGCAGCGGTTCCTGAAGCTCCTGCGCCTCCGCCGGACGTTGCTCCGCCGCCTCCGCCAGCCGATACTCCGCCGCCGACCATCGCCCTTGGCCAGACCAGGGATGAGGTGGTTGCCTCCTTCGGGCAGCCGATGAGAATTGCCAAGCTGGGAGTGAAGGAAATTTACTATTACAGGGACATGAAGGTTACTTTCACAAATGGAAAAGTCAGCAATATTCAGTAGAACGTATGCGCGGTCACTGGTTTAGGCCATGCTCGCGCTGCAAGGTTCGTACAGCAGGTTGGCGTTTCGTGGATGGAATGCCGAACCAGAACAATGCAAGAGAAAAGAGGATCCGATGACAACACAACTTCTTCGCAGTGTTATTAGCAAAGTCTCTGCAGTAATGATTCTTGCCGGCCTCCTGGTGTTCGGCGCAGTGGGCAAAGCAGCCGCAGGAAACAAACCTGCGCCGCCGAGCGGAGGCGGTGGCGCACATCCATCGGGTGGCGGCGCATCGCATGGGCCGAGCGGTGGTGGCGCGTCGCATGGACCGACTGGCGGTGGTGCTTCGCATGGGCCGACTGGTTTTACCTCACATGGACCTACGACCGGCGGCAGCACGCACACCATGACCACACACGGACCGACCACTGGTGGGGCCACCACGCACGGACCGACGACTGGCGGGTCCACCATGCAGACGCACGGGCCAACGACGGGCGGTGCCACTACACATGGGCCGACAACCGGCGGGTCAACAATGCAGACGCACGGGCCAACCACCGGCGGGGCCACCACGCATGGACCGACGACAGGCGGGTCCACCATGCAGACGCACGGACCAACGACTGGCGGGGCCACCAACATGAATACAGGCGGCGGCGGGACCACCACTCACGGGCCGACGACCGGGGGCACCATGCAGACACATGGACCTACAACCGGCGGGGCCACCAACATGAATACTGGTGGCGGCGGGACTACCACGCACGGACCGACAACCGGGGGCACGATGCAGACACATGGACCGACCACCGGCGGGGCCACCAACATGAATACTGGCGGCGGCGGGACCACCACGCATGGGCCAACGACCGGCGGGGCTACTACGCATGGACCGACGACCGGCGGCACCATGCAGACGCACGGGCCGACAACTGGCGGGGCTACCAATATGAATACTGGCGGCGGCGGGACCACCACGCATGGACCGACGACCGGCGGCACCATGCAGACGCACGGGCCGACAACTGGCGGGGCTACCAACATGAATACTGGTGGCGGCGGGACTACCACGCACGGACCGACAACCGGCGGGTCGACGCACGCCACGGATGGCGGAATCACGCACGGATCAACCGGTGCTACGCACGCCACGGATGGCGGAATCACGCACGGATCAACTGGTGCTACGCACGCAACGGATGGCGGGATCACGCACGGAACAGCCGGTGCGCATGGTGATGGCGTTAATGTCGCCGGCGTACACTCAGTCACGACATCACATAACATCAGTAGCGCGCACAACTCTAGCTTCGGCAGCCATTCGAACATCGGGAATGGTCTAGCGCCCAAGGGAAGCAGCACGCATGTCGCCAAGAACGGCGCCGCTTTATCCAAGCGGCCCAATGGCCATATCAGCGACGTGCATGACCCCAAGCGGGGCATGGACGTGCATCACGGACTGAACGGCAACCGCGCAATCCATGTTGAGCGCCCCGACCACAGCCACGTATTTGGCGAGCGAGGCCGTCCGGGCTATGTGCAGCGCGGGTACAATTACCATGGCCACGATTTCGGGCGGCGCAGCTACTTCTACCACGGCCACGAGTACAGCCGCTTTTACCGCGGTTATGGCTATCGCGGGCTGCATTTTGACGTGTATGCCCCGGGCTTCTACTATCATCCCGCATTTTATGGATGGGCGTATCATCCGTGGGGCAGGCCAATCTACTACGGATGGGGTTGGGGAGGCGCTCCCTGGTTCGGGTATTACGGCGGCTTCTTTGCGCCTGCTCCGTTCTACCCCAGCGCCGCACTTTGGCTGACGGACTACATGGTTGCGCAAGACTTGCAGACCGCCTATGCGGCCCATCAGGAAGCCGGCGAGGCAGCCCCCGTTCCTCAGGATTCCGGAGGGCCGGCGCTTACCCCCGAGGTGAAGCAGGAGATCGCCGAGGAGGTCAATGGCCAAATAGCGCTGGAGAACCAGGAGCAGCAGCAGAACGCGCAAAATCAGGACATCGATCCCGGCTCCAGTGGAATCGCGCGTATGTTGTCTGACGGCCAAAAGCACGTGTTTGTGGTCGGCAGTGCGCTGGATGTGACGGACTCCAACCAAAACGAATGCGCTCTGAGCGACGGCGATGTGCTGGCGCTGACGAGCCCGCCTCCACCCGACGCTACAGCGGCGGACCTTACGGTGTTGGCCAGCAAGGGCGGCAATGAGTGCGGGAAAACCAGCACGGTGACGGTGCAGGTGACCGACCTGCAGGAAATGCAGAACCACATGCGGGAGCTGATCGACCAGGGACTCCAGGAACTGCAGAGCAAGCAGGGTCAGGGAGGACTTCCGCAGGCTCCGCCAGATGCGCAGGCCCAGCCAGTTCCGGCGCAGTATGCCCAAGTTGCGCCTCCAGCTGACCCCAATGCAGGGACTGAGATTCAGCAGCAGACCCAGCAGGCCGATCAGGCAGAAACGGATGTGAATACTGAAGTGGCCCAGGGCGGCACAACGCAGCCTCAATAGGACCAGGCCAGACCATCGGACAGATGAATGCGGCTCGGGGTTCGCCGCGCATGTGGCGCACCCTAGGCCGACGGACAGCTACAACAATGAAATAAATGCCGACTGCAAGACGGCAATGCGTTTAGTGTGCCGTGACAGACAGGAATACAGGCGTGCGGAGGGAAGCTGTGTTTCTCCCGCGCATTTCTTTATGAGTCAGGCTTGTATAGTAGGTTGGCGCTTCGTGGAAGGGGCGCGGGACCGGAGCAATGAAAGGGAAAAGAGGATCCGATGACAACACAACTTCTCCGCAGGGTTATTCGCAATGACTCTGCATTAATGATTCTTGCAGGCCTCCTGGTGTTCGGCGCAGTGGGCAAAGCAGCCGCTCAAAAAAAGCCTGCTACTCCGGCGGTAACGCATGGGCCAAGCGGCGGCGGCGCCTCGCATGGGCCAAGCGGCGGCACCTCGCATGCAGCGATTACACACGGGCCGACTACTGGCGGCGCCACGCATGGACCGACGACCGGCGGAGCCACCACGCATGGGCCGACGACGGGCGGGGCCACCACACATGGGCCGACTACTGGCGGAGCCACCACACATGGGCCGACTACCGGCGGGGCCACCATGCAGACGCACGGGCCGACCACAGGCGGAGCGACACACGCCACGGACGGCGGAATCACGCACGGCACCAATAACTCGCATGGAGCGACCTGGAACGATGGCGGAATCACGGCGCACGGCAGCAATGCAGGCGGCACGCACGGTGTAGCCACTCACGCTTCCGTCTTCCACGGCGGCACATCAGTGACGCCCAAGGGCGGCCATGAGAGCTTCACGCACAGCGGCAGCGCCATTCGCACCCGGCCCAACGGCAGGATCAGCGACGTGCATGACCCCAAGCGAGGCATGGACGTGCATCACGGGTTGAACGGCAACCGCAGAGTGATTGTCGAGCGCCCCGACCACAGCCGCATTTACGGCGAGCGCGGCCGTCCGGGCTATGTACAGCGCGGGTACAATTACCATGGCCACGATTTCGGGCGGCGCAGCTACTTCTACCACGGTCACGAGTACAGCCGCTTTTACCGCGGTTATGGCTATCGCGGGCTGCATTTTGACGTGTATGCCCCGGGCTTCTACTATCATCCCGCATTTTATGGATGGGCGTATAACCCGTGGGCAAGCCCCATTCGCTACGGCTGGGGTTGGGGAGGCGCTCCCTGGTTCGGGTATTACGGCGGCTTCTTTGCGCCTTCTCCGTTCTACCCCAGCGCGGCGTTCTGGCTTACCGACTACCTGGTCGCGCAGGACTTGCAGGCAGCCTATGCTGCTCATCAGGAGGCCGGCGAAGCAGCCCCCGTTCCTTCAGAGGGTGGCGGAGGGCCGGCGCTTACCCCCGAAGTGAAGCAGGAGATCGCCGCGGAGGTCAATGGCCAAATAGCGCTGGAGAACCAGGAGGCGCAGCAGAACACTGCGCAGCAGGACACGGATCCCGGTTCCAGCGGAATTGCGCGCATGTTGACTGACGGCCATAAGCATGTGTTTGTGGTCGGCAGCGCGTTGGATGTGACGGACTCCGACCAGGCTGAGTGTGCTCTGAGCGACGGCGATGTGCTGGCGCTGACGAGCCCGCCTCCGGCCGACGCAACCACGGCGGACCTCGTGGTGTTGGCCAGCAAGGGCGGCAATGAGTGCGGGAAAACCAGCACGGTGACGGTGCAGCTGACCGACCTGCAGGAGATGCAGAACCACATGCGGGAGTTGATCGACCAGGGACTCCAGGAACTGCAGAGCAAGCAGGGCCAGGGCGGAATCCCGCAGGCTCCTCCATCGGCGCAGGCCCAGCCGGCTCCGGCGCAGTATGCCGAAGTTGCGCCTCCAGCTGACCCCAATGCAGGGACGGAAGTTCAGCAGCAGACCCAGCAGGCCGATCAGGCAGAAACAGATGTGAAAAACGATACGGCCCAGGGGAGCACTACGCCGGATGCCACTGCGACGCCGGATACTTCTGCCACTCCGGCTGCTCCGCCTCCGTCGAACTAAGCCAAGGTAAACGCGGCTATTGGTGCGCCACAAAAGTGGCGCACCAATAGCCCAAGGTCACCTGCAAAATCGGCAACACAAGGGCCAACTGCAACTACGGAAAGGCGGCTAGTATGCCGTGGCGGAAAGGGCTCAAGGCGCGCGGGAGGGAATCAGCGATTCCCTACCGCGCATTTTTTATGAGCATTGCAGGCCGGGTTTTCTAACCCATGGCTGAAGAAGTGGGACAGGAGAGGAAGGTATGAAGATTTTCGGAATTCTCGATCCGTTTTTCCACGCATTGAACGATAAACAGATCATTCGCCTGACGGTGGAATGGGTTCTGCGGGCTCTAGCGGTCATCATGGCTCTGATCGGGCTGTATGGTTGTATCTCCATCATCCGGCTTGGCATCAACGCACGCAGTTCTATCATTGATGCTGAAGGAATTCTCGTAACCCACACCTCGATAGGCATTCTGATCGGGTGCATTTTACTTGCGCTCTTCGTCCTAACCTGGGGATATTTGACGGCGGGAGTTTTCGCTGTTCGCGCGTGTTCGGTGAAGGAGTTGGAGGATAGCCACTTCACCGCGCTCTCGATTCTTGCTTTGCTTCTGCGCATCAACGGCGAGCTGGCATTTGTCACCTACACTCTGTTCGGCGTGGGTGGTTGCTTGTTCGTTTGGATTACTGGCGACACATATCCCCGGATGGGGATGTTGGGAGAATTACCTTTTGCGGGAGGCGGAGGCACCGGCTTCCTGGGCGGACTGGAGATGCTCATCTTCTTTCTGCTGGTTGCTTTCTCCCTGCTTGTCTTCTTTTATGCGCTGGCGGAATATATCGCGGTGCAGGTGGAGATTGCGTTGAATACGCGGGGCTTGCGCAATGCGTAATGAACGCCAGGTAAGCGCATAAGCCGTATTCTAAAGCGCCGCATAGGGAAGTCTGCGCTGATGAGCAAGCTCAAGAAAAAACCCGCCATCCGACAGCAGTTGCTGTTGATGGCGGGTTTTAGTTTTGAATTTCATCGCGCCTGGATTCTACGCGTAGTTGATAGGATGCTTGACCAGCCAGTTCTCATCGCGCACCTTGCTGATGTTCTTGAGCGCTCCGCTGGCGACACTGGCGCCGAGATGACGGTTTTTCCAGGCCATGCCCGTGGTGAGCCCTATGGCGCAACCCAGCAGACCATACGCCCATGTGACAGCCGGGGATTTCCGTCGGCAGATAGGATACCCGACCAGCACGCCGACGCATGCGCCTACCACGGCGGGCAGCAGCGCGTCCTTGACCGACTCGCCAAGATAGGGAGCAAGAGGTTCTCCATCGAGGAATTCATCCTGGCCGGAACGCGCCCCCTCGATTCCGGAGCCAACCAGCCGCCAGCCATAATCGACATTGGATTTCACCCACTCGCCCACGCCCATAAAATCTCCTCATGTTCATTAAAGTACTTCCTAGTTTACCAGATCATCAAGCGCCGCTGAGAAGAGTTTTTATTTCTATTCCCAGTATCTGATAAATAATAGGTCACATGGGCGACGTACGGTCCAAAGTGGGATGCTGTCAAAGCCTGACCGCGAGCGTTATCATCGTCCCACTTGATTGATTGCCAGGTGCGAGTGAAATGCGGATTGCGTACATGCTCACTTCGCTGGGTGTCGGCGGGGCGGAACGGCAGGTAGTGGCGCTGTCAGAACGTATGGCTGCACGGGGCCATGCGGTCGCGCTCGTCGTCCTGCGTGGCCCCCAGACAGAGGAGTGGCCCACCACCCTCATCCCGATTCGTCTCAATATGCGCAGGAATCCGGTCAGTATCCTGGCCGGCCTGTGGAAAGCTCGTCACTTATTGAGCTGCTTTCAGCCCGATCTGATCCATAGCCATACTTACCCGGCCAACATGGCAGCCCGTCTGCTCAAGATTATGTTTCCGGGGGCGGCTGTTCTCTCCACGGTTCATAACGTCTACGAAGGCTCCTGGTTGCGCATGCTGGCCTACCGCCTGACTGACCCCCTCAGCCGCCACACCACCGCCGTGAGCCAAGCCGCCGCTGACCGATATATGCGCATAAAGGCTATTCCGGAGAGCAAATCTTCAGTTCTCGCCAATGGAATCGACATCATGAAGTTTACGCCCAATCCCGAGCGCCGCGCTGGCCTTCGTGCGGAGATGGGAGTGAGCGAGGAGTTTATCTGGCTGACAGCGGGACGCATCGCGCCGGCAAAGGACTATCCAAACCTGCTCGGCGCCTTCGCGCGCGTTCGCGCCTTCGTCCCCACGGCTTGCCTTTGGATTGCCGGAGAGGCCTCTGGGGCCGGGTCCGCGGCAATTCAAGCCGTGGCGGACGATTTGGGGGATTCCGTTCGCTGGCTGGGTTTGCGCCGCGATATGCCTGCGCTGCTGGACGCCACAGACGGCTTTGTGCTGGCCTCGGCCTGGGAAGGTATGCCGCTGGTTGTATGCGAAGCGATGGCCATGGAGAAGCCGGTCGTCGCTACCGATGTGGGCGGCGTGCGTGAGCTTATGGGAGACGCTGGCGTCCTTGTTCCCGCTAAAAGCCCGGAGAGCCTGGCCGAGGCGATGCTGGAGATGATGCAGAGGACGGAGTCAGAACGCCGCAAACTAGGTTTGGCGGCGCGGGAACGCATTGCGGCAAAATTCAGCATGGACGCCAAAGCCGATGAGTGGGAATTGCTGTATCGGAAGACGCTGGCACGAAAGAAATGAGCGGCGCTCAATCCTGGTCTAAACAATCGATGGATTTTGCGACGCCAGCGCCCCCAGCGCTCCATGATACGCTAATGAACGATTTCAATCATTGCCTTTTCTGCCGATCAATCGGTTCAGTGGAAGGCCAGGAGGAGACCGGATGCGAGCAGCTAGTGCCGGTTATGCAGTTTGCTGCGTCCTGTTGAGCGCGGCTATTGGCATGGGAGGAGAGATGGCGCGGGCGCAGGCCAAAGTGGTTCCGGTTCCGGATACGAGATTGTTGCGCAATGAGGCTGTGACGCTCGATCATGGCTGGCAGTTTCGGCAGATCACGGCCGGCGCCGAGCAGGGAGAGAACGGCCGGCTTCCCGCCACTGTGCCCGGTGACGTACATCTGGATTTGCTGGCCAACAAGAAGATTCCCGACCCCTTCTTTCGCGACAACGAATCCAAGCTGCAATGGATCGAGAAGGAGAACTGGGAGTACCGGCTCAACTTCGACGTCAGCCGTGCCCAGCTGGCCCGCTCCAACGTCGATCTGGTCTTCGACGGACTCGATGGAGCCGCCGAGGTTTCCGTGAACGGCGTCAAGCTGCTCAGTACCGACAACAGTTTTCGCATCTGGAGAGTTCCCGTCAAGAGTCATCTGCACGCCGGCAAGAACCTGTTGCTGGTCGTCTTTCCCTCACCGCTGAAGGCCGCCGCCGAGGCAGCCGCCAGCGATCTGTTCCGGCTTAAGTCGAAGACCGAGGACAAGACCTACATCCGCAAGCCCGCATACGAATATGGTTGGGATTGGGGTCCGCGCTTCGTCACCAGCGGCATCTGGAAACCGGTGCGGCTGGAGGCCTGGGACAAGGCCCGCATCGCGGACTTTCATATACGCCAGCGCGATGTGAGCAGAGAAGTGGCGCACCTGGATGCGGAGGTGGAGATTGAGGCAATATCGGCGACGACCGCCCACGTCTACGTTAAATATTGGAGCGGTGGCTTGCCCGTGCCGGGAAAGGTCCCATCAGTTTCGGTTCCTGTCACACTTCATGCCGGACGCAACATGATCGATCTGCCCATCGAGATTCTCCAGCCCAGGCTCTGGTTCCCGGCGGGCTATGGCGAGCAGCAGCTCTACAGCTTTGAAGCCGATATCATTACCGGCGGCGGTGAAATAGTCGAGGCTCGCTCCGTCCGGACCGGCCTCCGTTCCATTGAGCTTCGCCGCGAACTCGACAAGTGGGGGCGCAGTTTTGAATTGATCGTCAACGGCATTCCCGTCTTTGCCAAGGGCGCGGATGTGATTCCCTTCGACAGCTTTCCTAATCGCGTGACCACGGCCAACTATCGGCGCATCCTCGAATCGGCGCGCGACGCCAACATGAACATGATCCGCCACTGGGGCGGCGGCTACTACGAGAGCGACGAGTTCTACACGATATGCGATGAGCTGGGCATTATGGTTTGGCAGGATTTCCAGTTTGGCAACGATTGGCAGCCGGGAACCTATGCCTTCAAGCTCAACATTGAAGCCGAGGCCGAGGACCAGGTGCGGCGGCTGCGCAATCACCCAAGCATCGTGATCTGGTGCGGTAACAACGAAACCGAGCTTGCCTTCAACTGGGGTGATCGTCCGTTGCTGCCCAACGATGTCCGCTTCTTCATGTGGCAGGATTATCTCACTGAGTTCAGCGGCATCCTGCCGCGAGTCGTCGCGCGGCTGAATCCGGAGACTCCCTACTGGCCAAGCTCTCCCAGCGCGGATTACGAATTCCTCAGCGATCATTACCAATCGGGTGACGCCCACGTTTGGGACGTGTGGCATGGACGCGTGCCTTTCTCGACCTATGAAACCCATCATGCGCGCTTCGTAACCGAATACGGCTTCCAGTCGTTTCCGGAGATGAGGACGATCGAGGCCTTCACGCAGCCTGAGGATCGCGCCAACATCTTCACGCCGGTGATGCTCGCCCACCAGAAGAACAATGAAGGCAATGACATTATCCATAACTATCTGCTGAAGGATTACGCCGAGCCCAAGGACTTTGCCAGCTTCCTTTACGTGAGCCAGGTCTTGCAAGCCGAGGGGATCAAGATCGGCGCGGAGCACTTCCGCCGTTTGCGCCCCGAGACCATGGGCTCCATCTTCTGGCAGTTGAATGATTGCTGGCCTGTGGCATCCTGGTCGTCGATTGATTACTACGGCCGCTGGAAGGCGCTGCAATACTATGCACGGCGCTTCTACGCGCCCATCCTGGTCTCGCCGCACGTCGAGGACGGCGCGCTGAAAGTTTACATCGTCAGCGATAAGGTGAAGTCCGAGGAGGCCACGCTGCGCATGCGTCTGATGGATTTTGACGGCAAGGTGCTGCTGGAGGAATCGCAGAAAGTGCAGGTTGCGCCGCTCGCCAGCGATGTCTATTTTGAGTGGCCACTGAAGAATCTGGCCGACGCGGGCGCGCAAGACACTTCGCGCGTCTTTGTTGTGGCCGAGCTGACCGCGGGCGGCGCCGAGATTTCGCGCAACATTGTTTACCTGGCGCCAACCAAGGGAGTGCATCTGAAGCCGGCTCAACTGAAGATAGAAACCACCGGAGCGAAGGACATCTATAAGATTCGCATTACATCGCCGGTGCTGGCGCGCAGCGTTTATCTCTCCTTCGGTGAGCTCGACGTGCAGGTCTCTGATAATTACTTTGACCTGCTGCCGGGCGAAACCGCGGAGATCAAGGCCACAAGTACGGCTTCCCTGGATGCACTGAAGGCACAACTGAAGGTCATCTCGCTGACCGATGCATTCGCAGCAGATGACAAGCCGACGGAGATCAAGGCGGCAAGATAGTAGACACTGCCCCATGCAATAAGTAAAAGGCCGGAACTTGAAGCTCCGGCCTTTTGTTGTTGGTCTGGTTTCCTCGGATCAGAAGGAGAATGCGGCCTGGAAGAAGATGCGCCGCGCGGCCGAACTCGTAGGCGACGAGAAAATGCCACGCGCCAGGCTTGTGGATTTATCGAATCGGCTTCCCGGGCCAAACAATCCCGTGCTGGCATCGAGGGTTGGAATCAGGGTTCCATTCGGTTGCCCATAGTCGATGTCGTTAAAAAGATTGAGAGCCTGCACACTGAAGGTGAGCGAGTACTTGTGACCGGTGTTGGTGTTTCCGCCCATTCCGCCGCCGAGGCCTCGAGGGCCTCCTCCGCCACTACCTCCAAATCCACCCGGACCAAAGCCTCCGCCCATTCCGCCGGGACCGCCTCGGCCTCCTCCGCTCGGACCGCCTCCGCCCGGACCTCCCGGTGGCGGACCACCCTGAGGCGGTCCACCGGCATTATTCTGGCCTGCAGCTGCTGTTTTTGGCCCGATGCCGATGGAGCGGCTGACGCGCAAGTTGACGGCGACCGCGGCCGGACCGTTGGCCATATTCATGGGGATGATGCTGTCTCCGGCTTGCGGATCTGTGTTCAGGCAGCCAAAAGAAGTTTGCACATTGCCCGTAGTGGGGCTGGTGCAGAATGAACTAATAGCCATCGATGGCCGGTCATTGAAAAATGCGTCGCCGGTCAGGTCGTTGTTGGTGGTGATGTTGAAGGGCTTTCCCGACTGCGCAATCAGGTAGGGGTTGAATACGATATTCCACGGTCCTGTGTAATTGCCCATCAGAAAGACCATGTTGCGCGAAACAAAACCGGCGCGTCCGTAATCCTGCTTCAGGTTGTAGGAGTTGGAAGCCGTTCCCGTATCCGCGTCGGCGAAGGAGAGGTTGTAGAAGCCCATCACGCTGAATTTAGGCGAGAAGCGGGCATTGATGTTCATGATTAACTGGTTCTGCTTGAAGACCGCCTCGGGATCGAACTCTTTCACGATGCCCAGATTCGGATTGGGCCGCGGGCCTGTGGTGCTGTTATAGAAGAAGGTTCCCTGCAAAGGCTCAAATGCATTCGAGTCGCGCGTAGCCATCTGGTGCACGCCATAGGAGTGCAGATAGGTGAGTGTCGCGGAGGTGGTCTTGGTCACCTGGCGCTCCAGGCTGGTTCCCAACTGCTCCATATAAGGCGCGTGGTAGCTGGGATCAATCTGGTAGATTACCGTGGTGTCGGCGGTTCCCGTGCCGCACGAGGCCAGGCCTCCGCTGATGTTGCTCAGGCTGTTGGCGTCGAAGCATGTGGGGTTGGCGATGCTGATCTGCGTCTGACTATTACTACTGGTGTTGAAGCGTTCGAGCGACATCAGGCTGCTGACCTGGAAACGGTCATAAAAAAATCCATAGCCGCCGCGCAGAACCGTCTTGGCCTGCTTCTTGTCCTTGTGGCCATCGAGAGCGTATGCAAAGGCAGCGCGAGGGGCCCAGTCGTCGTGATCGGCCGTGTGGTTCTGCGTCTCCCAGCGCAGGCCGCCGGAAAGCGTGAAAAATTGGTTCACCTTCCAATCGTCCTGAACGTAGAGTGCCGCGTCAAATACGTTTCCCACAAACGCCTGTCTGCCGGTGGCATAGGTCAGATTGTTGGGAATGCAGCCGCCGGTTTGCGTAACCGGGCAATTGGCTTGAATGGTCGCAAAGGATTGGCCCAACGCAAGCCCGTTCAGCGTGGCCACGTAGGCTTGAAGCGAGGGGAAGTTGAAACTGCCGTTGAAATATCCATCCGAGAAGTTGGCGTCGCGGTTGTCGCGAATCCACGTGCCAAACTTGATGGCATGAGCGCCAGCCGACATCGTGGTCATGTTCTGCAGCTCCAGATGGTCGGTATGGTCGTTATTGAATTGCCCACTGAAGCCGCCGCCCGTGAAATTCCCCGACACGCCAACCGTCGGCGTTGTGCTCACAGGTGTCGTGGTTGAGAGAGCGCGCCGGTATTGGAAATGGGTTTCGTTGACCATGTGTTCATTGATGATCTGCGAATCTGTCAGTTGTATGGAATTCTCCGAGGAGGTGCTGGAGGTGGCCGTTGTGGGCAGTGCTATATTCGAGCCACCTAGATTTCCGCTCGAAGTGCCGCGCTCATATTGATAGCGCAGCGTCAGCGTGTTCTTCTCTCCCAGTTGCAGATCGATTCGCGGCGATACCTCGACGCGCGTCGACGGGCTGAAGACGGAACCCGTAACAGGGATAATATTGCCGCTGGAGTCGGTGGGAATGGAGTAGAGGCCGGTGATCGAATTCAGAACCGCAGTGCTGGCGGTATAAATATTCGCGTCCTGAATATTGCGCCCTTCCACGCTAAGGGCAAACGAGGCCTTTTTGCCGAGCGCTCCGCCGATGGTGCCGTTATATTGGATGCTGTGATAATCGGGAATCGACGACACAAAAGGGTTGCCGGTATTGAAGAGATTGTCGTTCCCCATCACGAAAGCGCGCCCATGCAGTGTGTCGGTGCCGGGCTTGGTCAGGATTTCGATGCGCCCGTAACCGATGCGGTCGTATTCGGCGGAGAATGGATTGCGGTTGATGCGAATCTCGCGGATCGCCGATTTGGGAGGAAGCGTTCCGCCGGTGAAACCGTCGATATATATCTGACCGCCGTTCGGTCCCGCCGAGGGTCCGGCCAGCGCCGTCAACTCGTTGGAAAGCTCGTCGGGATCGTCGGAGAGAGCATCCAGATCCTTGTCCTTGAGAGTGATGGAGCTGCTGTTGCCTTCTGCCTCCACATTGACCGCGGGCGTCTCGTCAGTAACCACCACGCTCTGCTGTTCGACCTGCAAAGCCATGGAAATGTCTACGCGCTTCATCTGCCCGGCCGCAAGTTGTATGGCCTGTGAAGCAAATGGAGCAAAGCCCTCAACATTGCTCTGCACGATATAGCTGCCGGGAGCCAGGCCGTTCACCACATAGGCGCCAGACGCGTCTGCTGTCGTTGTGGTCACAGCCGTACCAGCTGATGTTGTAATGGTGATCGCGGCGCCTGGAATCAGCGCGCCCGATGGGTCGGCGATGTGTCCGCGCACAGTGGCCGTTGCCACCGGAGTTGCCGGCGCGGCAGTAACTGACGTAGCTGTGGCAGGCGTGGCAGGCGCGGCAGGAGCTTGCGCATGTGCCGCAAAGACCCCTACCATGCCCAACGTCAAGGCAACCCAGATATAAGTGAAGCCGCGTGATATGAGAAGCATTATGACCTCGCTTGTTTGCGTTTGTTATGTGCGTTTGTTATGTGTAGGCTTATTGGGCAACGTCCGGCGCGCTGGTATTCATACTCCAGTTTGCAAGTAGATTCTGGGTGGCCGCGGGAGCTTCGAGTAGCGGCTCGACGCCAGCCAGCAGCGTGATGGCCGATACCTCAGTCGTTCCGTCGGTCGCAACCAGCATCACCGCATCGCCCTTATTCAAATCGCTGAGATGAATCGCCGGCGCACGGCTCAGCATCATTTGCGGGTCAAAACCGCCACCCTGGCCACCATTCCGGCCAGCCCATTGTCCGCCGCCGCTTGTTGCTCCGCTGCGTGGCCCACCGGCAGCGCCATTTCCGCCTGCTCCAGCCGCACCGTTTCCGCCTGCTCCAGCCGCACCGCCTTTCAGCCGTATCGCCAGTATCTGCGCCATGCGATCCTCCAGGCGCTTCATCTGCGCGTCCGCTGTAATGTGAATCGTGACCGGCTTCTTGGTATAGAGATCCTTGACCACCAGTGTCGAGCCTGCCACATCCAGCGACGAAATCGTTCCTGCAATGTTGCGGAAAGTGCCTGTAACCACATCTTCAGCTGCAATCTCCGTCCCATCCGCACTCTTGGTGCCGCGCGCACGCAACTGGTCGCCTGCGTGGATCGCATTAATGGGCGCAGGCTGCGCCTCGTCAAAGCGCACCGAGGTTGGCGCGTAGCGCTTGAGGATCGTCGCCTTGGTTGTGTGCACGGTGATGGTTTTAGCCGTGATTCCCGAACCGCTGAACAGTACGATGTCACCCGTCGTCGCATCGACGCTCTTCACCAGTCCGCCCACGCCGCGCCGCTGCCAGTCATCGCGATCCTTCTGCTGTTTCAGCGCCAGGTCGGATTGCTTCATGGCGATAATCCGAAGTGCCTGTGCCGTCGCGCTGGTTGCTTTCGCATCAGGCGTCACCATCACGCGGTCTCCCACAGCCAGATCGCTGAATAGAATCTTCGCCGCGGCGCTCAAATCCTTGGCTCCGGGTGCAATGCGCAGAATGGCCGCTGTTGAAGGAACCTCAATCTGAGTGATCCCGTCCGCGTCGGACTTTACCGAAAGTGTGTTGCTGTCAATAACGGTGATCGTGCCCTGGATCGGCTTGAGCGCCTGTGCGCAAATTACGACCGCGCCGGCCATCAGGGCCACGCCCATGGCCGCCTGCGCCAACAGAAAAGTAAACCGATTCTTCATCTTGAAATTCATCATTCAACACTCCGCCAGCCAACGCCACTTGTCGTCTGGAATGGCAAAATTCATACCTGTTTTAGTAGACGAATCAGGCCGCAAAAAGGTTGAATGAGCCGTTTCACAGTGTGGGGGATTGCTACGAACCCTAAACCAGCAGCCTGCTACGCATACGTCACCTGCCCCAGAATCGCAGGCCGGATCGCTCCGGTTGCCCGGGGCACATTCCCCGGAAGATGATGCCACGTTTGCCAGGCCAGCAGCGCAAAGGCCGCGGCTTCCTTGGCTTCCGCAGGCAGGCCAAACTCCTCGCTCGAGGCCAGCTCGCATCCCATCGGCTCAAGCCTCTCGGCTAGCATGGCCATCAGCGTGGCGTTGCGCGTTCCGCCTCCGGAGACGATGTAATCCACTCCGCAGTTCCTCATCCCGCGCCGTGCATATGTCTTGTAGCTACGCGCAATCGTCTCGGCAGTCAACGCGGTCGCCGTGGCTAGAGCATCTTCAGGCCGGTTACTAAGCCGTTGACAGGCGGTCAGAAACTTAGCCGCATACTCGCGCCCAAACTGCTCACGTCCCGCTGTGCGCGGAGGCTTGAGCTTGAAGTAAGGGTTGCTGAGCGCCTCGGCCAGCACCGGCCCGAGCACCGTGCCCCGTGCGGCAATGCCTCCGTTGCGATCAAATCTTTTCTTGAAGAGTTCTTGCGCCAGCGCGTCGATGACCATGTTTCCAGGTCCGGTGTCGAAGGCCACCACGGCATCGGGTTTGGCTCTTGGGGGAATGGCGGTCAGGTTGGCGATGCCGCCGATGTTCTGCAGCACGCGCCCGCGCTTCCGGTCGGCAAACAGCACATAGTCCAGCAGCGGAACCAGCGGCGCTCCCTGGCCCCCGGCCAGCATATCCGCGGGTCTGAAGTTCGAGACTACACACGCTCCCGTTGCAGCTGCAATCACCGCCGCCTCGCCAAGTTGCCAGGTGCAGCCGAAACGCCGGCCCGCGTAGCTCTGCGCGCGCGGCTGATGATAGAGCGTTTGTCCGTGGCAGCCAATCAGGTCGAGTTTCACTTTGTGCCGCTTCACCGTCGCGCTGACCGCCTCGGCGTAGGCCATGCCGAGCCGCCAATGGAGCCGCGCCAGCTCCGCCGTCGAAATCACAGCCGCATTCATCGATGCAAGCACCGCGCGCCTCAACGGGGCAGGGAACGCGAATCCCTCATGCGCCAATAGTTTCAGCTCAGGCCTCAGCCTTCCCGGCGCAATCCGAATCACGGCCACGTCGATCCCGTCGGCCGAGGTGCCGCTCATGATGCCGGCCACCGTCATTAACTTCGCGTTCACTTCAGGCCGCACTCCCTATTCCTTTGATTCCTTCAGTTCCTGCTGAAGTTCTTCCAGAAGATTTAGCGCCTGCAACGGCGTCAGCTGGTTCACGTCTGCCGCCTCGATCCGGTCCACAATGCGTTGCGAGAGCGGCGTGAAGATCGTCAACTGCACCGGATCAACCTGCGTCTCCACCTGCACGCTCTGCCGCTCCTGCTTCTCGTGTTGCCGTAGCAGGTGCCTGGCTCGCTCGATCACCACCGCTGGCAACCCCGCCAGCCTCGCTACCTCAATGCCGTAGCTCTTGCTGGCCGCGCCCGGCTCGATTGTGTGCAGAAATACAATCCCGTCCGCGCCTTCCTTCACGCCCACGCGCAGATTCCTGACGCGCGGCAACTTCTCGGCCAGCATGGTCAGCTCGTGATAGTGCGTGGCAAAGAGCGTACGAGCGCGGGTCTCCGCATGAAGAAACTCAACCGTCGCCCAGGCCAGTGAAAGTCCGTCAAAGGTCGCCGTGCCGCGCCCCATCTCGTCGAGCAGGATAAGCGACTTGCTGGTCGCCGTATTCAGAATCGTCGCCGTCTCCGTCATCTCCACCATGAAGGTCGAACGTCCCCGCGCCACGTTGTCGCTGGCGCCGATGCGCGTGTAGATACGGTCCACCAGCCCATACCGCAAGCTCTCAGCCGGCACAAAGCTGCCCATTTGTGCAAGCAGCACCAGCATCGCCGCCTGGCGCAGATAGGTGCTCTTGCCGCCCATATTCGGGCCGGTAATAAGCAACAGGCTCGGCCCATCACCCGCCGCGTTCAGATAGATGTCGTTGTGAATGAACCTGCCCTCGCGCGTCTCCTCCATCCACTGCTCGATGACTGGATGACGCGCTGCCACGGCCTCGATCACGGGTTCATCAGAAATTGTGGGCCGTACGTATTTGCGCCCCGCCGCCAGATGCGCAAAGCAAGCCAGCAGGTCCGTCTCCGCCACGGCCGCCGACGTTCGCTTGATGCGCCCAGCAGCCTCAAGCACGGCCTTTCGCAATTCGGCAAAGATGCGCTTTTCAATCTCGATGCATCGTTCGTGCGCGGAGAGAATCTTGCGCTCATATTCTTTTAACTCGGGCGTAGTAAATCGTTCTGCATTCACCAGCGTCTGTTTGCGCTCATAATCAGCCGGCGCCATTGATAAGTTAGCTTTGGTGATCTCGATGTAATAGCCGAAAACTGAGTTATAGCGCACCTTCAGCGAACCGATTCCCGTCCGAGCCCGCTCCCGCTCCTCGATGGCCACGATTTGTTGTTTGCCGGTTATTGAAATCGTTCGCAGCTCATCCAGCTCCGCGTCCACACCCGCGGCAATCGCTCCGCCATCGACCAGAGTCAGCGGTGGCTCCTCGACCAGAGTTGCATGAATCAGCGCCGTCACGTCTTCCAGCGTGTCCAGCCGCTCAGCCAACTCCCGCCAACGGGCTGCCCGCATCGCGTCGAGCACCTTCTTCAGCCCCGGCAACCGGCTTAAACTCGCGGCAAGCGCCCGCACATCCCGCGATCCGGCTGAGTCCAGACTCAGCCGCGCCAGCAGCCGCTCCAAATCCAATAGCCTGGCAAACGCGCGCCTAATCTCCTCGCGCTTCACCAGATCCCCGCGCGCCTCGTCCACCGCCTCGTAGCGAGCCTCTAAAGCCTCGGCGTCCACCAGCGGCCGCAGTATCGTAGCTCGTAGCAGCCGTTTGCCCATCGGCGTCTGGCACGCATCCAAAGTGTGAAACAGCGTCGCCCGCGTGTCCTGCCCGGCAAACAGCGGCTCTACTAATTCGAGGTTCCGCACCGTCACCGGGTCCAGCTCCAGCGCCGTCGAGTGCTCCTCAAATTTCAGGCTGTCGACGTGCAGCGCCTCGTTCTTCTGCGTCGTCCGTACATAGTGCAGCACTGCTCCAGCTGCAATCGCCGCCGCCGGATGCCCGGTAAGCCCAAACCCCTCCAGCGAGCGCACATTCAGTTGCCGCTCCACCAGCGGCACCGCAAACTCCCGCGTCCAGACCCAGTCCTCGACGCGCGTCCGCGCCGGAATACGCTCCAACTGCGCCGGCAACTCCGTGCTTGCGGCCACCAGCACCTCGCTCGAACCGGCCTTCACAATCTCGTCTACCGCCTGTTGACGCGCCGTGGCGCCATGAAACTCCGCCGTGCGAAACTCGCCGGTGGAAACGTCCAGCAACGCCACCGCGCACACCGTCTCGGCCTGAGCTTTGGCTTTATGTGCGCCTCCAGACTCGAAATAAGATGCCAGAAAATTGTTTTGCTCCTGCCCTAGTCCGGCGTCGAGTGCGGTTCCCGGCGAGAGCACCCTCGTCACTTCACGTCGCACAATCTTCTTGGTGAGCTTGGGGTCCTCCATCTGGTCGCAGAGGGCGACGCGGTAACCCTTGCGCAGCAGCCGCATCAGGTAGCTTTCCACGGCATGATACGGAACCCCGCACATCGGCTGATTCCGCTCCCGGTCCCGCGCCGTAAGCGTCAGTTGCAACTCACGGCTCACCGTCACCGCATCGTCGTAGAAGAGCTCGTAGAAATCTCCCATGCGGAAGAACAGCAGCGCATCCGGATTCTCCCGCTTGGCCGCCGTCCACTGCCGCATAAACGGCGTCAGGTCGGCGGGAATCTTATCCGAATGAGAGGACTCTGGTGACGTACCGGGTTGTTGGTCGTCTCTGATCACGTTGGCTTTAAGAGTATCGCGGCAGGACGGCTGCGGGGTAGCAAGCCATGAGATTGCACCATAGAATGTGCAATTTACCACCTCTCGTCCAGCGCCTGGGAGAACCATTACACTCGAACCAGTCGAGTGATAGGTGAGTCGCTTACCCCGAAGATGCTACAATGTACTTGTAACGCATTGATATTACACGAGAAGGAGCCGATGGGAGCATTGCCGCCAAACTTTCCCGATCCCAACCAAGCTGCTGCGCCTTTGATCACAGCCTCCGCACCGAACCGTAAAGCCGGCGGCCTTAAGCTCTGGATGCGCGATCTGCTAGTCGCTGTCGCCATCTCCGTTCTTATCGTTGTCTTTCTCTATCAGCCGGTGCGCGTGGAAGGTACCAGCATGTTGCCACGGCTGGACGATCAGGACCGCCTCTTCGTCAACAAGTTCGTCTACCGCTTCTCGGCCATCGAACGAGGCGATGTGGTGGTATTTCACTACCCGCGCGATCCGGAGAAGAGTTACATCAAGCGCATCATCGCCCTGCCCGGCGACCGGTTGCGCATCGACCATGGCACGGTCTGGCTTAACGGCCAGCCGCAGTCTGAGCCGTATATTCCGGATGAGTATCGTGACAGCGCTTCCTATCCGGAGACCATTATCCCCGCGAACAGCTACTTTGTGATGGGCGACCATCGCTGCATCTCCTTTGACAGCCGCACATTTGGTCTCGTGGGGCGCTCATTCATCTACGGCAAGGCTGCATTCGTATACTGGCCGGCAAGCGATGCGGGCACGGTGCGGTAGAGCTGCCCAAACTGTCCGATTTCTGCCACCTTATTCACCGCAAATCCTGTTAGAATCAGTTGAATTTAACCCCTCGGAGAGGCGATGCAGGCAACTCTGGCGCTCGAAGACGGGCGCATCTTTCGCGGTCACGGCTATGGCGCTCCTGGTGAATGCGCAGGCGAAGTCGTTTTTAATACGTCGCTTACCGGCTACCAGGAAATCTTCACCGACCCCTCCTATGCCGGCCAGATTGTCGTCCTCACCAACCCTCAGATCGGCAACTACGGCACCAACCAGGCGGACAACGAGTCGGCTAGACCCTATATTGAGGGGCTGATCGTCCGCGAGTTCTCACCCATCAGTTCCAACTGGCGCTCCGAGCAGGTCACCGACGAGTATATGGAGCGCTATTCGGTTCCCGTGCTGGCTGAGATCGACACCCGCGCCCTGGTCCGCCACTTGCGGACTCACGGTGTGATGCGCGGCGTCATCTCAACGGTGGACGTTTCTGCCGAAGCCCTCGTTCAGAAGGCCCGAGCAATCCGCAAGATGGACGGCACCGATCTGGCACGCGTGGTATCGACCAAGTCGATCTTCACCTTCGACGCTGCTGACAGCCGCAACCAGACGGGCGAGCCTCTCCTGCCCACTGCTCTCAACCAGGACGCGGAAGCGCGGAGTGCCCTTCATGTAGTGGCTTATGATTTCGGCATCAAGCTCAACATTCTACGCATGTTAGTGCGACAGGGCTGCCGGGTGACGGTGGTTCCCGCCGAAACCACGGCCGAGGATGTCTTCGACCTGAAACCCGATGGCGTCTTCCTCTCCAACGGCCCCGGCGACCCCGAGCCGGTCGATTACGCGGTCCGAGCCATTCGCAAATTCATGGGCCGCGTGCCGGTCTTTGGAATTTGTTTAGGCCACCAGCTCACCGGAATTGCTCTGGGCGGGCGTACTTACAAACTCAAGTTCGGCCACCACGGCGGCAACCACCCGGTGCAGAACAAGATCACCGGCAAGGTGGAGATTACGGCACACAACCACAACTTCGCCGTCGATCCCGACTCGATCAATGCAAACGAGGTGGAGCTTACCCATGTGGACCTGAACGACCAGACGCTCGAAGGCCTGCGCCACCGGACGCTGCCGTTGTTCAGCGTTCAATACCACCCCGAAGCCGCTCCCGGTCCGCACGATTCCAATTACTTATTCCGCGACTTCCGCCGCATGATGGAGGAGTGGAAATCATGAGCGGACTTGCAGCCAGAAGAGAAGAACAGGAGCCGGGAGCGATAATTATTCCGGAACTGGACCTATCTTCTTTTCTGCAGGGACAGCTTCAATTTGACTCACTGGAACAGACCGAGATTCCCAGGTTGGCCCGCAACCCAGCAGCAATGAAACTGTTGGAGCAAGTAATCCTGCGCATTCCTACCAGCCACTATCTGGTGCATGGAGACGCGCGTCAAATGCACTCCCTTCCACCGGAAAGCGCTCATCTGGTTTTAACCTCGCCCCCATACTGGACGCTGAAAAAGTATGACGAGGCCGATGGGCAGCTTGGCCATGTGAGCGACTATAACGAGTTTCTGGCAGAGCTAACGCTCGTTTGGCAGCGCTGCTTCGACCTGCTGGTTCCCGGGGGAAGGCTAATTTGCGTCGTGGGCGATGTATGTCTATCCAGGCGGCAGAACGATGGCCGGCATACGGTTGTTCCTTTGCATGCTTCCATCCAGGAGCTATGCCGCAACATTGGCTTCGACAATCTTGCGCCGATCATCTGGCATAAGATCGCAAACGCCGCCTATGAGGTTTCCGGAGGAGGAGGCTTCCTCGGCAAGCCGTATGAACCGAACTCCGTTATCAAGAACGATGTTGAGTACATTCTGATGTTCCGTAAACCAGGCGGCTATCGCAAGCCCACCGCTGCCAAGCGGCTGCTCTCGGTCATCAGCGCGGAGAACTATCAAAGCTGGTTTCAGCAGATTTGGAACGGTCTCACGGGAGCTTCGACGAAAGATCATCCCGCACCTTATCCAATTGAGTTGGCCGAGCGGCTGATCCGAATGTTTAGTTTTGTCGGCGATGTGGTGGTTGATCCTTTCTCCGGCTCGGGAACCAACGCAATCGCAGCAGCTCGAACTGGACGAAACAGCATCGGTTTTGAAATCAGCGCCAAGTATCACAAGATGTCCGTTGCCCGCTTCTATCGCGAGACCGGCGGTCTCTTCTGGCGGCCGAAAGTGACGGAAATGGAGGAGCCATGAGCTTGCAGCCTTATTGGGAGAACCGAATCTGCACAGCCGTTAAGCAGTTCTGGACAACCCGTGGAAATCAAGCTCAGAAACAGGGTGCAAAGACTGGAGCAAAAGACGCGGGGAATCGTACGGCGGTCACTGGCGGTAAACAGTTGGACGGATTTGTTGAGTTGATTAGGGACTACCTAGTTGAATGCAAGGTCAAACAGTCTGACATCTTCTTTAGTAAGAATGTCGAATTGCCCGGATGGTTCCGTGCAGAGAAGCAGTGGGATTTGCTCGTCGTAGTAGATGGAAAATTGATTGCAGCAATGGAATTCAAATCGCAGGTTGGTTCATTTGGCAATAACTTTAATAATCGGACTGAAGAGTCTTTGGGTAGCGCAACCGATATTTGGACAGCATATCGGGAAGGCGCATTTACTCTTTCTCAGCGTCCTTGGCTTGGATATGTGATGTTGTTGGAGGAAGTGGATGAGTCTCTTAGTCCGGTCAGTGTCAAAGAGCCGCATTTCCCCGTATTCCCCGAGTTCCGAGATGCTTCCTATGCCAAGCGATACGAGATTTTAATGACTAAGCTGGTAAGGGAGCGGTTGTATGACAGCGCGGCGCTAATCCTCTCCAGCCAAGTTTCGGCCAAAGATGGAAGCTATCGTCAGCCATTACCCGATCTAAGCTTTGAAAACCTTCTTACCTCGCTCAAAGTCCGCGCCACAGGAATTGCAGGAGATTCAAACTAGAAGATGCCATATAGAAATAACATTCCGAAGATTCGCTCAATCATGAGCATGGTTCTCATGATTGCCGGGCTGTTATGGATTACTGCTGCAAACGTTGCGGCTCAGGTCGATTGCATTAGCCCCAAGACGCTGAAGGTGTCCCGCGTTCAGGGGCAGGTTTTCGACATCACCGGAGCCGCCGTGCCGGGGGGTGTCGTTTCGTTAGTGCAGGAAGGAAAGTCAACAGCGCAATTCCGAACAGGCGCGTCGGGCGAATTCCAATTCAAGACTGCGCCAGGGCGATACGTCTTGAAAGCAGAGGTTCCGGCATTTCAAAGCACCTCTGTGCAGTTGGAAGTCGGGCGCAATATTGGGAATCTTTTTCATCCCAGCACGTTGCGCGTGATCGTTGGGCTTAACGGTTCGTTCTGCTCATGGGCAACCACCAGCGACAGGGAATTTCAGAAAATAGTGCGCGCTAATAACCAGAGACTTAAGGAACACAAAGAGACAAATGCCTCGCAGAGATGACATACAGAAGATTCTGGTAATCGGCTCGGGTCCCATCGTGATCGGGCAGTCGGCGGAGTTCGACTACTCCGGCACGCAGGCCTGCAAGGCTCTCAAGCAGGAGGGCTACGAGGTGGTGCTGGTGAACTCCAACCCGGCCACTATCATGACCGATCCGGATCTTGCCGACCGCACCTACATCGAGCCGCTCACACGCGAGTATGTCGAGGAGATCATTCGCATCGAGGCGGAGATGCTCGCCTCCAACCCCAGCGGTGGCAAGTTCGCATTGCTGCCCACGGTCGGCGGGCAGACAGCGCTCAATCTGGCCGTCGATCTGGCTGATGCGGGCATCCTCGACCGTTACAACGTCGAGCTGATCGGCGCAAAGCTCGAAGCCATCAAGAAGGCCGAGGACCGGCTGCTCTTCAAGGACGCCATGCTGCGCGTCGGCCTCGATGTTTTGAAGTCGGCGCTGGTGAATAATCTGCGCGACGGCCTGGAGTATGCCGGCAAGCTCGGATTTCCAGTGCTGATTCGTCCCAGCTTCACGTTGGGCGGCACCGGCGGCGGCATCGCTTACAACCGCGAAGAGCTGATGGAGATTCTGGCGCGAGGGCTGGATCTTTCGCCTGTGCACGAGTGCCTCATCGAGGAAAATGTTCTTGGCTGGAAGGAGTTCGAGCTGGAGGTGATGCGCGACCTTGCCGACAACGTCATCATCATTTGCTCGATAGAAAATTTCGATCCTATGGGCGTGCACACCGGCGACTCCATCACCGTGGCTCCGGCGCAGACACTTACCGACCGCGAGTATCAAAAAATGCGCGACGCGGCCATCGCCGTAATGCGCGAGATCGGCGTCGAGACCGGCGGGTCTAATGTTCAATTCGCCGTCAATCCCATCGATGGACGCATGACAGTGATCGAGATGAATCCGCGCGTCTCGCGCTCCTCGGCGCTGGCTTCGAAGGCCACCGGCTTCCCCATCGCCAAGATCGCCGCCAAGCTGGCCGTCGGTTATACGCTCGACGAGATTCCCAACGACATCACGCGCAAGACTCCGGCCTGCTTTGAGCCGACGATTGATTATGTCGTCGTCAAAATTCCCAAGTGGCAGTTTGAAAAGTTTCCCGGCTCCGACGAAACATTAGGTCCGCAGATGAAGTCGGTGGGCGAGGTGATGTGCATCGGCCGCACCTTCAAGGAAGCGCTGATGAAAGCCTGGCGCGCACTCGAAACCGGCAAGAAGACCGGCGCGGAAGTTCTGGAGCCGCGGCGGCTGACGCAGATGCTGGTTACTCCGCGGCCTGAGCGGCTGGGCTACATTCGCTACGCCTTCGAGCGCGGCATGAGCGTGCGCGAAGTGGCGCGGCTCACCGGCATCGATCCCTGGTTCCTGCACCAGATGCGTGAGATCACGCTTGCGCAGATGGAGATCGCACAATCCACTCCCAAAGACATCGGCGCGGAGCAGTTGCGCCAACTCAAGCGCCTCGGATTGAGCGACGAACGCATCGCGACTGAATGGAAATTAGAAGGCCACGCCGGCACGCAGCAAGTCCGCGAATTGCGCGAAGGGAAGGGAATCAAGCCTGTTTTCAAACTCGTTGACACCTGCGCGGCAGAGTTTGAATCGATGACTCCCTACTTATATTCGACTTATGACGAAGAGGACGAGGCGCCCCCGACGCAAACTCCCAAAGTTATCATTCTCGGCTCAGGGCCCAACAGAATCGGCCAGGGCATCGAGTTCGATTACTGCTGTTGCCACGCGGCCTTCGCGCTCAGGGAAGACGGCTACGAGACCATTATGGTCAATTGCAATCCGGAGACCGTCTCCACCGACTACGACACCAGCGACCGGCTCTACTTTGAGCCGCTGGTACTGGAAGACGTGCTGGCCATCTACAACCACGAGTCGCAATCGGGCGCCGAAATCGGTATGATTGTCCAGTTCGGCGGGCAGACGCCTCTCAACCTTGCGCAGCGGCTGCGCGCGGCCGGCGTGCCCATCATCGGCACCTCGCCTGAGTCGATTGATCTTGCCGAGGACCGCAAACGCTTCGGCAAGATGCTCGACGAGTTGAAGATTCCGCAGCCCGCCGGCGGCACGGCCACCAGCGTGGATGAAGCTCTGGCCATCGGCGAGCGCATCGGCTACCCCGTGCTGGTCAGGCCCAGCTACGTGCTTGGCGGACGCGCCATGGTCATCGCCTATGACGCCGAGGCCGTGACGCGCTATATGCGCGAGGCAGTGGAATATTCGCAGGAGCGGCCGGTGCTGGTCGATCACTTTCTCGAAAACGCCATCGAGGTGGACGTGGACGCGCTCTGCGACTCTGAGGACGTGATTATCGCCGGCATCATGCAGCACATCGAAGAGGCCGGTATCCACTCCGGTGATTCCTCCTGCGTGCTGCCCGCCGTGGACATCCGCGAAGAGACGCTGGAGGTGCTGCGCGCGTATACACGCAAACTGGCCCTGGCGCTCAAGGTCGTCGGCCTGGTTAATTTACAGTTTGCCATTCAGCGCGACGCTGAAGGCCATGACCACGTCTATGTGATCGAAGTGAACCCGCGCGCCTCGCGCACCGTGCCTTATGTCTCCAAGGCCACAGGAATTCCGCTGGCCAAGATCGCCTCGCGGCTGATGACTGGCCGCAAGCTACACGATCTGCTACCCGCTCAGCTTGCTGCGCGCAAGGACCTCGATACGGGAACACATTTCTATGTGAAATCCCCTGTCTTTCCATGGAGCAAATTCGCCGGTGCGGATACGGTGCTGGGCCCGGAGATGCGCTCTACCGGCGAGGTGATGGGCGTGGCCGCAACCTTTGGCGAGGCCTTTGCCAAGGCGCAGCTTGCGGCTGGGCAGGTTCTGCCCACAGGCGGCACAGTCTTTTTCAGCGTCAATGATCCCGACAAGCTGGCAGTCATCGAGTTGGCCCGCCGCTACGTTCAAATGGGCTTCAGAATCGTCGCCACCCAGGGCACGGCAAATGTGCTGGAGAAATCCGGTCTCGCGGTGGAGCGCGTCTTCAAGGTCAAGGAGGGCCGGCCCAACATCGTTGACCTGATCAAAGGCGACCGCATCCAGCTCATCGTAAACACCCCGCGCGGCCAGGAAACTTTCTTCGACGAAAAGGCCATTCGCCGGGCCGCGGTGCTGGCGCACATTCCCACCATCACTACCATCGCCGCCGCGCAGGCCGCCATCGAAGGCATCACCGCCATGCAGCGCCGCCATACCACGGTCTACGCTCTGCAACATTTGCACGCCGCGACTTGCGGCTGAGAAGACGTTCCGAGGCAGCAATGAATGAGCACGAAAGGCAAGCGATTCTCGCGTCATTGGAGCATGGCTCAACGGCTCTGCTCAACGCATTGCATGGAGTTACGGAGGAGTTGGCGATACGCGTCCCCGGTCCGGGAAGATGGTCGATTCTGCAATGTGCCGAGCATGTGGCGGTTGCAGAGGACCATCTCTTCTCACTGATCACTGCGTCGAAATGGTCAGATACGCCACTGATTAATGAGCAAAGAGAAATTCTGATCGCCACGCGCGGGCCGGATCGAACCACACGGAGAGAGTCTCCCGAGGATGCAAAGCCGACAGGGCGGTTCTCCACCCTTTCCGAGGCAGTACAACATTTCCAGACTGGCCGGGTGAGAACGATTCAATTTGTCAACGAGAACAAGGGAGACCTTCGCTCCAGGATTACTACGCATCCATTGATGGGAACGGTAAACTGCCACGAAGTTCTTTTGCTGATGGCGGTTCATCCCACTCGCCATGCAAATCAGATTGAAGAAATCAAAGCGGCGGCGACAAGTTGAGCAGTTGGTTCCGGGTTCTACAATAAAGCCATGCTGCTTGAAGGCATCTACGCCGCCGTTCCCACGCCGTTTTACTCCGACGAGCGAGTCTATTTTCGCAAGCTCGAAGCCAATATCGCCCGCTACTCCCGCACGCTGCTCTCCGGGTTGCTGCTTCTGGGCACCAATGGCGAGGCTCCTCTACTGGACGACGGCGAGACCCGCGAGGTGTTGCGCGTTGCCGCTGAGGCCGCCGCGCCGGAAAAGGTGCTCATCGCCGGCATCGGCCGCGAGAGCGTAAAGGCCACGGTCGCGCTGGCCGAGGCCGCGGCCGAATTCCGTTACGACGTCGTTCTGGTTCGCACTCCCACCTACTACGCCAGCCTGATGACGCCCGCGGCCGTGCTTCACTACTTCCGTAGCGTGGCCGACCGCTCCCCACTGCCGGTGCTAATCTACAACATTCCCCGTTGCGTGCCCTATAACATCCCCGTCGAGTTGATAGCCGAATTGGCGCAGCACCCCAACATCCTCGGCATCAAGGACTCTTCGGGAAACGTCGAGCGGATTCGCGCCCTGGTCGAGCATGTCAGCGCTGCGCCCCGACGTACCGTGACCGTGACGCCCGTCTTCGAGGCGGTCACAGGGCGGATGCTCTCGCCCAGGGCCGGAAACGGCGATGCGCTTATCTCCACCAACGACCTGGCTGGCGGCGCGGCCTTAACGTCGGCTTCGCCAATCAAGACGCGAATTAAAGAAGTCGGCTTCCAGGTGCTCACCGGTTCAGCAGGAACGCTGCTCGATTCACTCGAGGCCGGCGCATGCGGTGCTATCCTCGGCTTTGCCGCCTGCGCTCCCCAAGCCTGTCAGGAGGTCTATTTTGCCTGGAAGGACCACGACCTCAAGCTTGCAAAAGAGAAGCAGGATCGCATCGCGGCCGTGAGCCAGCGCGTCGTCGGCCAGTTGGGCATTGCGGGCGTCAAGCATGCCTGCGACTTCAACGGCTACTACGGAGGCCGCGCCCGCGCGCCGCTGCTGCCGGTCACGGGCGCCGAAAAGGCGGAGATTGAAGGGCTGCTGGCCGGGATTCGCAACTAAGAATCAGCCTTCGATTTGGCAGGCCATTCGAGGTTCTCAGGTCCTAGAAGATTCTTTTCGACAACCGACCCCAGCACCAGCGAGGTGGAAGTAGTTCCATAGTGCGTCAGGCGGTCAATCACGTCGTTCAGGTGCTCGACCGAGATGACGTTCACCTTCATGATGAACGAGTCCGCTCCCGTCCCGCGGTAGCACTCGACGATCTCTGTCATGGTGCGGAGATGGGCGGTCAGCCTGGGCAGCACATCGCCTACGATGCTCATGCGAATGTATGCCGTGATGGGCAAGCCCACATGCGATGGGCTGATCTCGGCGCGGTAGGCCCGGATGATGCCCTCTTCTTCCATGCGGCGAACGCGCTGCGCGGCGGCCGGCGTGGAGAGCCCCACGCGGCGGCCCAGCTCGGCAAAAGAGATGCGGGCGTCCTTTTGCAGCTCGATGAGCATCTTCCATCCCAGAGGATCGAGGTGTTTTTCCTTGGCGGAATCAGACATGCCATGCCTCTTTTCGTAGGCTTATGTTCGTAAAGTATATACGCAAGAAAGCTAATGCTCCATCAGTGTATTCAAGAATAATTCGAGAAATTGCCTTCAAGAACCCTTACCTTCTGCCATATTCTCTGAGAGTGGATTGCATCTGCGCCTAACTGGCTTCCGAGCCGCTTGGTGATTTGCGTCACAGTATACTGTCTCTTGCACCATTAAGGTGAAAAGCGAAATGTATCTTCTATGGCTCCGAGTTGCGGCAGTCCTCTATGCGGCGGCATCTGCGGCCGTTTTCCCGGCAGTGCTCTACGGCATGGTGCGCTGGCGCAAGATCTGCGTCCACCTGGTCGGTCTGGCCTTCTTCTTTCACTTCATCTCATGCATTGAAATGCTTGTCCAGGCCCATAGCGGGATGCCCCTGGGCGTGCGCGAGATCGAGTCGCTGCTGGGTTTTGCCATCGCCGGCCTGTTTCTTCTTGTCTGGTGGCTTTACGACGCTATCTCCATTGGAATCTTTATTATACCTATCACATTTTTCACGGTTCTTGTACCCTCTTTGGGGTATGAACGCTACACATTCCCCTCAGAAGGCGTGCGCATCGGTTGGCTTGTGGCCCACATCTCAGCGCTGCTGGCGGCCTACGCCGCCCTTAGTTTCAGCCTGCTGGCCTCGCTGCTCTATCTTGTGCAGGAGCGCCGCATAAAGAGCAAGCACAAGCCCGGCAAAGACTCCCGGTGGCTCCCGCTGGACTGGCTTCCGCCCCTCGACACCCTGGAGCGCATCGCCCACGCTACGCTGGAATTTGGTTTTCCCTGCATTACCATCGGTCTGGTCATCGGCTCGGTGCTGGCGCAGGCCACGCCCCTCGGCGCGGCATATTTTCTCGATCCCAAGGTCATCGCCTCCTTCGCGATGTGGGTCATTTACGTTGCCCTGCTCTTTGTGCGCCGCAGTGCCGGCTTGCGCGGCCGCCGGGCCGTTTATCTCTCCGCGGTGGTCTTCCTGGTGATGCTGGCCGTCTTCGCGGCCAATGTCATCAGCCGCGTCCACAGGTATGGTCCGTGATGAGTCTGGCCCTCATCGGCGTCAATCACAAGACCGCGCCCATCGAGTTGCGCGAGCGCATCGCCATCTCCCGCGATGAGCTGCCGGAGACCATCCGCGCCCTGGCCGCTGTGCCCGGCGTGGCCGAGTGCATGATCGTGTCCACATGCAACCGCGTAGAGATTCTGGCCGCCGTGGAGTCGTCTGCTATCGACGTAACTAGCTTCCTGCACCGGCATTTCGGCCTGGACCCCGCGCTGCTGGCCCCGCACCTCTACGAACACCGCGACCAGGAGGCTGTGCGCCATCTCTTCCGCGTAGCTGCCAGCCTGGACTCCATGGTGGTGGGCGAGCCGCAGATTCTCGGCCAGGTTAAAGAGGCCTTTGCCGTGGCGCGCGCCTCGGGCACCGTTGGTGGGCAGCTCGAACACCTCCTGCAGTACACCTTTGCTGCTGCCAAAAGAGTTCGCACCGAGACGCAGATTGGATCAAACTCCGTCTCCATCGCCTCGGTAGCCGTGGAGCTGGCCCGCAAAATCTTCGGCTCACTGCAAGGGCGCACGGTTTTCCTGGTCGGCGCGGGCAAGATGAGCGAACTGGCAGCCCGCCATCTCGTTCAGCAGGGAGCCGGCGCGATTCTGGTCACCAACCGCACCCAGGAGCGCGCGCGGCACATGGCGGAAGCCTTTGCCGGCCAGGTCATCCCCTTTGAAGAACTTTACGAGGCTGCCAGCCAGGCCGACATCGTCATCAGCTCCACCGGCGCGCCCCATCCCATCTTCCGCCGCGAGCACGGCCAGGCATTTTTGCATCGCCGCCGCAACCGGCCCATGTTCTTCATCGATATTGCCGTACCCCGCGACGTGGACCCCTTGATGGGCAAGCTGGAGGGCATCTTTGTCTATGACATCGACGACCTGCAGCAGGTGGCTGTGGCGCATCTCTCCGAGCGCAGCCGCGAAGCTGCGGCAGCCGAGTCGCTGATTGCCGGCGAGGTCGAGCGATTTTACCGGCGGCAGCTTACTGTCAATGTCGCTCCGGCCATCGTCGCCTTGCAGCGCCAGGCCGAGGAGATACGCCAGGCAGAACTCAAGCGCGCGCAGGCCCGCCTGGGACCGCTGAGCGAGGAGCAGATTGCGGCCGTCGAAACGCTGACCCGCGGGCTGGTCAACAAATTTCTTCACCCTCCCATGCAAGCGCTCAAGCAGGCTGCCCGCGAGAATGATGCCGCACTCCTGGAATCGCTCTGTGAAACCTGGTCGCTGCCCGCAAGCAACGGCAATCCAGAAACAGAGAATGCCTCAGTGAGCGAGACGAGCGAGGCGAGCCGCAAATGAACCTGCGTATCGGAAGCCGCGGTTCGCAACTGGCCCTTTGGCAGGCCAACCACATCGCTGCCTTGCTCCGCAAAGAAGGTCATTCTGTCGATATTCGGATCATCAAGACCACCGGTGACCGGCTGCAATTAGTCACCTTCGCCCAGGTCGCAACCAAAGGAATGTTTACCAAGGAGATTGAGGAGGCGCTGGCCGACGGAAGCGTGGACCTGGCCGTGCATTCGCTCAAAGATCTGCCCACCGAGTTGCCGGAGCCGTTCACGTTAGCTGCCACGCCCCAGCGTGTCGATCCGCGGGACGTCTTCGTCTCAGTCAATTACGAAAGTCTGGCGGCATTGCCCCAGGGCGCGCGCGTGGGCACCAGCAGCCAGCGCCGCCGTGCGCAGTTAAAATCTGTGCGCCCCGACATCGAAGCCATCGAATTTCGCGGCAATGTGGACACACGCCTGCGCAAGCTGGCCGAGGGCCAGGTGGATGCAATTCTGTTGGCAGCGGCCGGCCTTGACCGCCTGGAAAAAACCGAGTGGGTGCGCGAACGGCTCGAGCCGAAGGAGTTTTGCCCCGCGGCTGGCCAGGGAGCGCTGGGCATCGAAACCCGCAAGGACGACGCGGCGACGATGGCGGCGGTTGCCTTCCTCAACCATGCGGCCACGCGTTTTGCCGTGACCGTCGAACGGGCCGCGCTGGCGGCTCTCGGCGGCGGCTGCCAGGTTCCTATCGGCATTCATTGCCGGCCATGGCTGAAAGAGGATTCCGGCGCTGATGAAGCGCTTTGGGACGAATTCTTTGCCGTTGTCGCCGCTCCCGAGACCGGGAAGTCTGTCCGCATCTACCACATCGCTCTCCATGCTGGCGCCGAGCCGACTACGCTGGGCCGAAAGGTAGCGCAAAAACTGATCGATGCCGGAGCCGGGCCGCTGCTTGCGACTGTCGGAGGCTTGCAGTGAGCGCCCTGTCGTTAGCTGGTCGCCGGGTTTTGGTCACCCGCGCCACGCATCAGGCTGGCAAGCTCAGCGAAGGTTTGCGCGCGCTGGGCGCGGAGCCGGTAGAGGTTCCGGTGCTGGAGATTCGTCCGCCCGCCAGCTTCGAGCCGTTCGACCCAGCCATCCGCCAGCTTGGCAGTTACGACTGGCTGATTCTGACTAGCGCCAATGCGGTGCATGCGCTCGCTGAGCGGGCAATTTTCTTGGGCGTCTCATTGCCTGCGCTGGCCCCTCCACAAGTGGCTGCGGTTGGCGAAGCGACGGCAACAGCAGTGCGCAAAGCTGGCTTGCAGGTCTCCTTCGTTCCGGAGTCCTACATGGCTGAAAGCCTTGTCGACGGACTGTTGAAGTCGCTTCAGAACCAGCCATCCAGGCAGAGAATTCTGCTGGTGCGCGCCGCCGTTGCCCGTGACGTGATTCCCGATGCGTTGCGCGCTGCGGGCGCTCAAGTCGATGTGGTGGACGCCTACAGCAACGCCCTGCCGGAAACCGCGCCCCAACAGCTTCGCAGGGCAGTCGCAGATGGTCTCGACGCAGTCACCTTCACCAGCTCCTCCAGCGCAACCCATCTGGCAGAAGCAGCCCACGTGGCAGGAATCGCGTGGCCGTTTGTAGCCGTTCCGGCCGTCTCCATCGGCCCCATTACCAGCCAGACGCTGCGCGAACTGGGCTGGCCGCCCGCCGTCGAGGCAGTGCCTTCCGATATTCCCGGTCTGCTTGCCGCGGTCGAACGTCTTTTCCCACGGCAATGTGCCGGAGTATACTGACCATCAAGATTCAAACCTCGGGGGTGAAATCGATGTTACGGCTCGGAATCATTTTGCTCGTCCTTAGCGTAGTTCTGTCCCTTGGGGTGGTATGGGAGGGCGCCCGCGGAGTCTATATCTTAGCCGGCGACTGGGGGAAGGGCTTTGGTGACTTCTGCCTCTACTTCATCTGGGGGATCTTTGTTGTGGGTCTCGCATTAACGCTCTTTGGCAACGTCGTGAGAATCATGCGCAAGGAACGAGACTAGCCGCTCACGACCGCCACGTCTTATCCTTCGCCGTACAAATCTGCTCCAGATTGCACTGCTCGCATTTGGGATTGCGCGCTACGCAGACCTCGCGGCCGTGCTGGATGAGCTGGTGTGAAAATCCGATCCAGCGGCTATGCGGAAGAATCCGCATCAACTCCTGCTCAACTTTTTCAGGCGTGTCGCCCTTGGCCAGGCCCAGCCTGCGCGCAATGCGGAAGACGTGCGTGTCCACGACAATACCTTCCGTCTTGCCGTAGGCGACGCCGAGAACCACGTTAGCTGTCTTGCGGGCCACGCCGGGGATGGTGATGAGCTCGGCAAGCGTCTGCGGGACCTGGCAGTTGAAATCCGTGACGATTTTGAGCGCCGCTCCCTGAATCGATTTGGCTTTGTTGCGGTAAAAACCTGTCGTCCGGATGAGAGCTTCCAATTGCGGCAGAGTCGCCTTGGCCATCGCCGCCGGGGTAGGGAAGCGCCGAAAAAGCTCCGGCGTCACCATGTTCACACGCGCGTCAGTGCATTGCGCGGAGAGAATGGTGGCGACAAGCAGCTCCCATGGCGAGCGGTACGTCAACGCGCACTCGGCGTCAGGATAGGCTTCATCGAGAGCTTTGAGAATCGCGGCGATGCGGGCCGGTGCTAACGCGCGATTGACTATGTGTGTAATTGTTTTGGGTTTCGCGGCCATCAGTTTTTACCTGGATTTCCCTCCAGCCAGCCGTCGAGCTTCTCGATTGGCAGCCGCACGCCGATATAAAACTGACCAAACAGCGCATACACCGCGCTGACCTCGTCAAAGCGCATCTCGTAAATCAGCTTTTTGAAGACCACCGGGTCGTCGGCGAAGAGGTCCACGCCCCACTCCCAATCATCCATTCCAATCGACCCGGAGATGATCTGCTTGACCTGGTCGCCGTACCGTCTTCCAATCAGTCCGTGCTCATGCATCATGAGTTGCCTTTCCGCAAAAGGCACGGTGTACCAGTTGACTGTTTCGCCGCGTTTGCGGTCCATGGGATAGAAGCAGAGGTACTTGGCCTCGGGAATGGCAGGGAAGAGGCGCGGAGCCATGGCCGCGGAAGCGCGTTCGAGACTGGCGGCAACCTCCGCCTGAAATTCGGGAGAGTGCGGCTCAAGGCCTTTGGCGGCGGCGGCTTCCCAGGTTTTGCGGCTCGACTCATAGAGGCCGAGTTCGACGACCGACACATACGAGTGGCGCAGTTCAAGAAAATCGTAGAGTTTCAACTGTGCCAGATCGAGTTCGACCTGGTTGAGCGCTTCCAGAGAGTCGCGGAAATGGATGAGAACCAGGTCGCCCTTGTGCCCCAATTGCGAAAAGAGCGCGGTCCGCACTGGCGCGTCTGGCCCAGCACGTCCCAAACGCTGAAGCGCGGCAATGGCCTCAGCGGCAATTCTGCTATGTTCGCCGTCCGCGCAGGACCCCCACGCCTTCCAGTCGAAGCGAAAGAACTGGTGGAGCAGGAATGAGCCTTCAAGGGTCAACGGTACAGGGGAAAAATCGGTCAAGGCGCTCTCCTCCAACTCAACTCTAACTTGCAGCCGCCATCTCATCGTAACAAAGTGGAATTGCAGACGTGTGCAATGCTGTTTTTATCCTCTTCCGAGCAACGGGAGCACCCTCCGCGCTCCATGGCTTATAATCAAAGCGCCCATGAATGAAAGAATTATTACCCTGCTGGTGCATTTTGTAACCCACGTGATCGACATGGGCGGCTACGCCGGAATCGTGGCGCTGATGGGAATCGAATCGGCCTGCATTCCGCTACCCTCCGAGATCATCATGCCCTTTGCCGGGGTCTTGACGATCTATCATCACAACGGCCTGGACCAGCTTCTCACTCCCGGACGCTTTGGCGGGGGCAACGTGTGGCTGGGGCTGTTTTGGGTTGCAACCGCCGGAGCCATCGGCTGCAACCTAGGTTCGGTGGTTGCCTATTGGGTTGGCGCCAAGGGTGGGCGGCCGCTGGTGGAGCGCTACGGCAAATGGGTATTGATGAGCCACCGCGATCTGGACCGCATGACGGAGTTTTTCCTGAAGTACGGTGGCATCACGGTCTTGCTGGCGCGTCTGCTGCCGGTGGTGCGCACCTTCATCGCGTTTCCCGCCGGTATCGCCAAAATGCCGCAGCTCCGCTTTCACATTTATACGTTTGTGGGTTCCTGGCCATGGTGCTTCGCGCTGGCCTATGCAGGCATGAGGCTGGGCGATGCATGGCACACGGACCCGCGCTTTCACGCCGCCTTCCACCGCTTTCACCTGGTTGTGGAACTGGCGCTATTGGCGGCTCTGCTGTGGTTTGTCTGGTCGCATCTCAAACGCGCCAGACAAGCGGAGGCTGCGTGAAGTGGTTGTCTGACAAGATTTGAACGGCCCGGAAAACCGGAGTCATCGAAACATAGGAGAAACAATGGGAACTCAGGAGCAAGGCGGACAAAAGGCAGCAAACAAGATTGAGCCTGCAACGGGCAAACTGGGCGTGATGGTGGTAGGTCTGGGCGCCGTCGCCACCACCATGATTGCAGGAGTCGAGGCCGTTCGGCGCGGGCTGGCCAAGCCGATCGGTTCGCTGACGCAGATGGGCACCATTCGCCTGGGCAAGCGCACCGACAACAAATCGCCGCTGATCAAGGATTTTGTGCCGCTGGCCGATTTGAAGGACGTGGTCTTTACCGGCTGGGATATCTTTGCAGACAACGTATACGAATCCGCCGCGCACGCCAAGGTGCTGGACGAGAAGTTGCTGGAGCAATTGAAGCCCTACCTGCAGACCATCAAGCCGCTGCCTGCAGTCTTCGATCAGTATTATGTGAAGCGCCTCAACGGCACACACGTCAAGAAGGGCAAGAACAAGCGCGATCTGGCCAATCAGGTCATCGCAGACATTCGCGCCTTCAAGAAGACCGTGGACCGCGTGGTAATGATCTGGTGCGCCTCTACGGAGATTTTTATCGAGCCGACGGCTGTCCACCAATCGATAGAGGCCTTCGAAAAGGGCCTGGACAACGACGACATCGCCATCGCGCCCTCGCAAATCTATGCCTACGCGGCGCTCACTGAGGGCGTCCCCTTTGCCAACGGCGCACCGAATCTCACCGTCGATATACCAGCCATGATCGAGCTCTCCAAGCGCAACGCCGCGCCCATATGCGGCAAGGATTTCAAGACCGGCCAGACCCTGATGAAGACTGTGCTTGCGCCGGCCTTCAAGGCGCGCATGCTGGGCGTCAGGGGCTGGTTCTCCACCAACATCCTCGGCAACCGCGACGGCGAGGTGCTGGACGATCCGCAATCCTTCAAAACCAAGGAAGAGTCCAAGCTGGGCTCGCTGGATTACATCTTCCAGCCCGAGCTGTATCCCGATCTCTACAAGAACCTCTACCACAAGATTCGCATCAACTACTATCCGCCGCGCGGCGACGACAAAGAGGCCTGGGACAACATCGACATCTTTGGATGGCTGGGCTACCCCATGCAGATCAAGGTGAATTTCCTCTGCCGCGATTCGATTTTGGCCGCGCCCATCGCGCTCGACCTGGTGCTCTTTCTGGATCTGGCCAAGCGCACGCCCTCGCTGAGCTCCATCGGCATTCAGGAGTGGCTGAGCTTTTATCTCAAGTCGCCGCAGACCGCCGCTGGCCTCTATCCCGAGCACGACCTCTTCATCCAGTCCATGAAGCTCAAAAACACATTACGCCACATCATGGGCGCTGACCTGATCACCCACCTCGGCCTGGAGTATTACGACTAGCATTTGCCATGCAGGCGGACGCTCCCGTTGGTCGCAAAAGCAAAAGCGCCCCATCCGCAAAGAGTGGGGCGTTTGTGTGTGCAAATAATCCCTGCACGGCTGGCCCCGCAGAGTCCAAACTGCGAAAATGGATTTGGGGCGGAGGTAGGCGATGAGGACGATTCGCGGAACTTCCCAAGTAGCGGCGCTGGTAGGATTGATGCTTGCCCTGGCCGTGGCTGTATGGGCACAATCCACTCCGGCGAGTACGTCCCCGTCGAATACGCCGCCAGCAAGCGCGCCCACAGTCCAGCCTGCTCCCGGAACCACGCCAGTGGGAGGCGATACCCCGGCTATCACCGTCAATCCCGACAAAGTGATTGAGCCCGGCAGTCAGATGATCAACGTGAAGCCGGGCTCCATTGACGACGTGAACGCCGTGGGCAATCGCGACATCGGCGGCAGGGGGTTCAAGAACTTCTACTCCACAGATTATGAGATCAAGATGGGCCGCACTTACGCCCTGCAGATCGAGAAGAGCACCAGGTTCATTACCGATCCGGTGGTCACAGAATTCGTGAACCGAATCGGCCAGAACATCGTCAAGAACTCCGATTGCAAGGTGCCCTTCACCATCAAGGTGATCGATTCGGACGAGATTAACGCATTTGCGTTTCCCGGAGGCTTCTTCTTTGTCAACTCCGGTCTGATCCTGAATGCCGACGAGGAGGCGGAACTGGCCGGTGTGATGGCCCATGAAACCGCCCACGTCTGCGCCCATCATGCGGTCCGCGAAATGACGCGCCAGAACAAAGCCCAGGTTATCGCCATTCCTCTGATATTTATCGGCGGCTGGACGGGCTTCGGCGCCTACGAAGCCGCTTCCATCGTTGTGCCGGTCTATTTCCTGCATTACGATCGCGACTTCGAGGCCCAGGCCGATTACCTTGGCGTGCAGTACATGTACCGCGCGGGCTACGACCCGCAGTCCTATATCACGTTTTTTGAGAAGATTCAGTCGCTGGAAAAACGCAAGCCCGGCATCGTCGCCAAGGTCTTCTCCGACCATCCGCAGACCCCCGAGCGCATCCTCCACTCTCAGGAGGAGATTGCCCGCATCCTGCCCGCGCGCGCTGAGTACACCGTCACCACCTCGGAGTTTGACGACGTAAAGGCGCGGCTGGCGCGCATCGAGAACAAGCGCCGCATCACCGGCTCGAGGAACACCGACAAGCCCTCATTGCGCAGGGCTGGTGCCGGCTCAAGTGACTCGTCGGGCTCATCCAGCCCGTCCAGCACAAGCAGCCCCGGCAGCACCTCCAGCGGCGACGACAAACCCACCCTGCACCACCGCGACAACCAGAACTAGGCCCTGCCGCACCATCCGGCATAACAACGCTATCTCTTGGGGTAGGCTGTGTCTGCGCCCCAATAGAATGCGCTTACAGCCGAAACTCATCCGTAAAGCCTCCCAAATTGGGATCCACGATACAGATGAATTTCCTGTAAATGCCTGAAATCCCTTGAAATGCCCCGCGAAACCGCGTTATATACAAGAGTACCGGCAGTTTTGCCGGAATCCCACCTGAGGCTACCGCTCCTTCCGGAGGAAACCATGCGCACTTCCACCGCTCGCTCCAACTTGCTCGTCCCGGAGGTGCGCGAGGTCATGGACATTCGCCAGGCCTCGGACTATCTCGGCATCTCCTCCGATACACTCTACAAGTACGCCTCCGAGGGCTTCGTCCCCGCCTTCAAGTTGGGCAACCGCTGGCGCTTCAAACGCTCCCGCCTCGACGAGTGGATGGACCGCCAGAGCGACCAGCATGCCGCAGATGCCGACCCTGAGCATAAGAAGCCGGTCCGGCCGGCATTCTAAGGGCAGGGAATAGGAATCAGGGAACAGATTACTGGCAACATCAGCGGATCAGCTACGGTTGAGCGTATCTGTTGTCATTTAAGGATTCCCAAAACTGATAGAATAGAGCTATAGGGGGACAACATGGCCGCTGCAACTGCTCCCGTCATCACCCTCACTCCAGCAGAGTTGGATGAACGTCGTCTGGCCGTCGAAAATGCCATTGGCTCACTGCGAATCGAAGGCATGGAAATCGATGCGATTCCCCATCGTATCTTTGAACTATATGCTCAGGGCGCGATTTCTCTGGATGAGATGAGTCGCCAGATTCACGAGTACACTGCTACGATCATCTGAAATTCAATGCCCAGCGATCCCCAAGGCATCGATCCGCATTTCGATTACGAGCACGGGATTCTGAAGAATCTGCCAGGCTACACCACTCAAGCCAAACTCGACAAATTCGAGGCTGCCGAGTCCGCTGCTGCGAACATTCGATTGAAGATTAATCCCGTCAAAGGCTCTTTCGACAGCGCTCATATCAAAGAAATTCATCGCCGCATCTTCCAGAATATCTATCCATGGGCAGGTGAGTTCCGCCAGGTCAATCTACGTCGCTCGGCGTCCTATTACTTTGCGATGGTTCAGTTCATGGAAACGAACCTCAAGAACACACTCGCAAAGCTGGCCGCTGAAAATCATTTGAAAGGCCTGGATGCCGCAGCATTTGCCAGCCGTGCAGCATATTATTTGGGTGAATTGAACACAGTTCATCCCTTTCGCGAGGGAAATGGACGCACACAACGTGAGTTCATTCGGGAACTGGCAGCCGAGGCCGGCCACCATATCAACTGGAATCGCGTAACTCGCGCGCAGATGGTTGACGCATCCATAGAAAGTCACAACCTCGGCAAGAATGACGCCTTTGCCGCACTGATCGCCTCCGCTATTGTGCCGGTACGCCTTCCCTGACCCCTGTTATCCTTACTCCGTGGACCACTTTCGTCGCATCGGCCTCCTGCGCCGCCGTCTGACCAAAGCTGGCCTTCATGGCCTGCTGGTCACGCATCTGCCCGACCTCCGCTACCTCTCTGGTTTCACCGGCTCCAGCGCCGCGATGGCCGTCACGCGCCGCTCTGCACGCCTATTTACTGATGGCCGATATAAAACCCAGGCCGCCGCCGAGGTTTCCGTCGCTCAGGTTGAGATTGTCTCGGGCTCCCCGGCCGTTGCCGCAGTTCAGTGGATTGCCGCGCAATCCGGCGTCGAATTCGCCGGCTTCGATCCGGCTCAAACCACGGTCGCCAATCTGGCTCGTTACCGGGCCGCGCTGCCCTCGCACCTTCGCCGCAGCTTTCTCACCGCTCTGGCCGCCCCCTTGATTATGCCTTTGCGCCAGATCAAGGACGAGGACGAGTTAGTGTTGATGATCGAAGCCGCTCTCACCGGCTGCAAGCTCTTCGAGCATATTCTGGGCTTTATCCGGCCCGGCCTGGCAGAGTTCGAAGTGGCCGCTGAGCTGGAGCACCAGGCCCGACTGCTGGGCGCTGAGAGAATGTCCTTTGAAACCATCGTCGCCTCCGGCCCCCGCTCGGCCATGCCCCACGGACACGCCTCAGCCGCTCGCCTTCCCAGCAGAGGCTTTGTGACCCTCGACTTCGGTGTTATTCTCAATGGATATTGCTCGGATATGACCCGGACCGTTCACCTGGGTAAGCCTCAGAGCAGAGAGCGTGCCGCGTATGAAGCGGTGCTGGAGGCGCAGCAGGCCGCTGTAGCCGCGGTGAGTTCGGGCGTAACTTGTGCGGAGGTGGACGAGGCAGCTCGAAGTGTTTTACGCAAGGCAGGATTAGCAGAGGCTTTTTCTCACTCCACGGGCCATGGTCTCGGCCTGGAGATTCACGAGCCGCCGCGCATCGGCGCCGAGGAGACGGCCAGGCTGCTCCCCGGCATGGTCATCACCATCGAGCCGGGCATTTATTTAGCCGGGCGCTTCGGCATCCGCATCGAAGATATGGTGGCTGTAACGCGCAACGGTGGTCAGGTGCTAACGCTCGCGCCCAAGGCCCTGATCGAACTCTGACCTAACTTTGAGCAATTAACATTGATATAGCACTTCTGCCCGACGGCTGGAGATTAAGGACCGAATGAAAGCACAAGACATTGCAGATCTGAAACAACTGATTGAATTCCTCAAGGAACATAAGGTTGCCGAGTTCGATCTGGACCGAGGCGACCTGAAAATCCGGCTCAAGTTCAACCAGTCGGAGGCTACCCCGGCAGGTTTGGCCGACTTGGCGCGTCTGATTGCCTCAGCTCCGGCAGCGGCACAGGCTACCGCAGTTCATCCAGCGCCTCCGCCAGCGTCAGCGCCTGCGGCCGTTGACCAGGACGCCGGCCTGCACATCGTCAAGTCGCCCATCGTCGGCACTTTTTACGGTTCGCCTTCGCCCGGCGCAGCGCAGTTTGTCTCGCCCGGAGATCACGTAACCAAGGGACAGGTTATCGCCATCGTCGAGGCCATGAAGCTGATGAACGAGATCGAGTCCGACGCCACAGGCGAGATTGTCAAATGCCTGGTTTCCAACGGCCAGCCCATCGAATTTGGGCAGCCCCTCTTTTCCATCCGGCTGGGTTAATAGAGACGACTCTCAAAGGGATTCGATGCTTCGTAAGGTACTGATAGCCAATCGCGGTGAAATTGCGCTGCGCGTTTTGGACGCGTGCAGGGAACTCGGCATTCGCACGGTCGCCGTCTACAGCGAAGCCGACCGCCACTCCCTGCACGTGCGCTTTGCCGACGAGGCCATCTGCATCGGCCCCCCGCGCGCGGCCGACAGCTATCTCAATGTTCCGGCGGTCATCTCTGCCGCCGAGATCGCCGACGTGGACGCGATTCATCCCGGTTACGGCCTGCTCAGCGAGAACGCCAACTTCGCCGAGGTCTGCCGCGCCTCAAATATAAAATTTATTGGCCCGCCGCCCGAGGTCACCCGCCTGATGGGCGAGAAGGATAAAGCCCGCCAGGCGATGAAGCGGGCACGCGTGCCCATTCTTCCCGGCTCCGACGGCGTGGTTGCCACTGTGGAGGAGGCACAGGGCTGGGCAAAGAAGGTGGGCTATCCGGTCATCCTCAAGGCCAAGGCGGGCGGCGGCGGACGCGGCATGAGAATTGTGCGCGCCCACGAAGAGTTGCCCAATCTCTTCCACGCGGCCTTCACCGAGGCGGAAAACGCCTTCGGCAACGGCGAGCTGTACATGGAGAAGTTCGTCGAGAACCCGCGCCACATCGAGTTCCAAATGCTGGCTGACGAGCACGGTAACGTGGCCTCGCTCTTCGAGCGCGAGTGCTCCATCCAGCGCCGCCACCAAAAACTCATCGAAGAAGCTCCCAGCCTGAAGGTGACGCCGCGCATGCGCGAGGAGATCGGCCGCACCCTCTGCCACTGCCTCAAGGAGATCGGCTACCAGAACTGCGGCACGGTTGAATTTTTAATGGACGAGGAAGGCCAGCTCCACTTCATCGAGATGAACACCCGTATCCAGGTCGAGCACCCCATCACCGAGGCCATCACCGGCGTGGACATGGTGAAGGCGCAGTTGCTGATCGCCGGCGGCGAGCGGCTGGACGCGATTCTGCCCCCCAGGCTCGAAATTCGCGGCCACGCCATCGAGTGCCGCATCAACGCCGAGCATCCGCAGAAGTTCACCCCTTCGGCGGGCAAGATCACAGCCTTCAACGTCCCCGGCGGAAACGGTGTGCGCATAGACACCGCGCAGTATGCCGAGAGCGTGGTCCCGCCCTATTACGATTCGCTGATTGCCAAGCTCATCGTGCATGGTTGCGACCGGGCAGAGGCGGTTGCCAAGATGGAGCGTGCCCTGAGCCAATTTATCGTCCAGGGTATCGATACCTCCATCCCGCTGCACCAGGCCATCTTTGCCGATCCCGGCTTCCGCGCCGGTGAGTTCGACACCAAATTCATGGAGAACTTTTTGGCAGATAAAAACTGAAACTCACGCAACCACACTGAAGAGGCTGAATCTTTAGAGAGAATTCAGCTATTACTTTTCTTGCAGATAATTATTTACTCTCCGGCTATCCTTTTCTATAAGTTTCAAATGAGTAGGAGGACGAAAATCATGAACATTGACCCGCATAATTTACCTCTGGGGCATATCATTACTGCAATCGGCGCCCTGGGAACCGCGGCTTTTGGTTTGTTGGAAGCACTCAAGCCAGTGATTCCCTGGATTAATCTCATCGGCTTCGGCAGAATCCGCGCTACTGTCGCCGCTTTGACGCCCGATGAGCCAAACGCAAAGCAGCCGGTGAATGCGCTGCCTCAGAACAATATTCTGAAATCCCTGCTTGCCAACTGGGTGAATGGAACTGATCTCGCCGGCCAGAAGGCAATTGCAAAATCCCTGGTCAAGCTGCATCTGAGCGCCGGCAACGCGCATGACCTTGCGGTTGCGATCAATGTCGATCCGCAACTGCTGACACAGGTAGCCACAAGCATCGTCTCCGGGACGGCGCTTACCCAGTCACAGAGCGATGCCTATGCGCGTTTCGACCTGATTGTGACCGCCATGCTCGATGAGATCTACCAGTATGCTGACCAGTACTATCGCAACTGGACTCGCGGGCTGGCTGCTGCGATTGCTGTAGTGTTGGCTTTCGCTGGCGGATGGATTATGGCCGGCTCGTGGCAGAATTTTTGGTTGAATCCCGATATGTTTCAAGCTATCCTGATCGGCATGCTGGCCACTCCGCTGGCGCCTATTGCCAAGGACCTTTCCAGCGGACTTGCCGCCGCTGTCAACACCATGCAACTGATGAAGAAGTAGGCCGCCATGACGCAATTCCTCGATCTTCGCCTCTCGTCCGTCGGTGGGGAACTGGCCGCCTCTGTTGCCGTCAATCAGGGTACATGCATCGCAGACTATACCGAACTTCCCCTGAGCGAACTGCTCAGCTCGATCCGGGGACGCAACGTGCTCATCGCCACCCATGGCTTCAACGTCAATCGCGCCGACGGCATCGCGCATTTGCGCAACTGGGAGAGCCTGCTGCAATTGTCACAACCCTACACCGCATTTGTTGGCTTGCTGTGGCCGGGAGATTCGATTTGGGCGCATGGCCTGGACTATCCCGATGAACCAAAGGTCGCCGACGCGGCCGGCAGCCTGGCCGCCAAGTTCATCGACGCCCAATTTCAGGTAGCAGCCAGCATCTCCTTTGCCTCTCACAGCCTGGGGGCGCGCGTGGTGTTCGCGACCATCTCCCATCTGAGCCGGCCGGTTCGCCGCACCATACTGATGGCGCCGGCCATCGACGACAATTGCCTTACCAATGAGTTCAAGAATGCCGTAAAAGGCATCGGCGCCATCTCCGTTCTCGCCTCCAAGAAAGATACTGTGCTCTCGGAGATTTTTCCGCTGGGAAATTTCTTTGCCGGAATCATTGACCAGGGCCATCCGTGGTGGCGCGCCGCTCTGGGCCATTGCGGACCCGCTCAGCCATGGCCTGCGAACTTCCGGCCGCCCTTCGATCTGCCCGATATATGGGACTTCGGGCACGGAAACTACCTGCAGATCGACAATCCTGAACCTGGACCACTGCCGCTACCTGTCGATGTGCCGCCTCAGGGCACACCACTGCCCACCGGCATTGGCTGGCAGGAAGCCTGGACGGCCGCCTTTGCTTCCACACGCTTTCAATAGGGCAGAGAATCAGTAGCTGCGACCAATAGAATTTATCGCTTTTTATTCGCCTTTTCGTCCGGGATAATATATGCTGATTTCGCAACTGGGAGGTTGCCAAATGGACTTTCAAAAGGAATTGATTGCCGAATACGACCGCGAGGCCGCCAGCACCCGCAAGATCCTCGCGGCTATCCCAACCGACGCTGATTTCACTTACAAACCCCACCCCAAATCTATGACTCTGGGAAACTTAGCTGGACACATCGCCGAGACGACTGCCGGGGACTGGGCGATTGAAATCCTGACCAAAGAAAAGATGGAGTATTCCGCGGATCACAAGTACGAGCCCTACGTCCCGGCCTCCACGAAGGCGCTCCTGGAACGCTTTGACAAGCAGGTGGCCGAGACGAAGGCGGTGCTGTCCAAATTCACACCGGAGAAGTGGGAAGGGCAATGGAAGTTTATCTACAGCGGCCAGACCTTTATTGACGAACCCAAGCACAGGGCCTTCCGCACATGGGTAATGAATCACATGATCCACCACCGCGCCCAGTTGGGCGTTTACCTGCGCCTGCTTGATAAGCCTGTACCGGGAATGTACGGACCTTCGGCAGACGAGATGTAAAAAGAGCAGGGAACAGAGAGTTGCGGGCAAGTATCCCTCAGCCGAATTGGGGGATACTTGCCAGGACACCGCTGACATACCGGTTTCTTTGAGGAGCCTCTATCGGTTTTCATTTTCATTTTCTTCCAGAATATGAAGCAGATTCCTGCTGCCGTGTACAACTCGTTCTATACGAACTGCGTTGGTGCGAATGCGAAAGAGAATCACGTAAGAGCCCATCACTGCTAATCTCGCTCCCTCGCCAATCTCTGGCCGTAGTTGATAGAGTTCCGGTTGTTGGGCTATCTCATTCATCCGTGAGCGAAGTTCACGAAGTAGCCGGCCTGTCGGGGGTTATCCTGGGCGATGTAGTCCACAATCTCCTCAAGATCGATGGGAACGAGCGGAGATAAACGCAGGCGCATTACCGGACCGATGTCTCATCATGACCGTCATATTTGCGTTCTAAGCGGTCGAATACAGGGTCCGGGTCAAGTCCATCGGAATTGTCGGAGATGGCCTCTTGCCACAGCTTGCGCAGGCCGGCTACGCCTTGCTCACGCATCCTCCGCTTGTGGGTCCAGTCGCGGAGTGCATCTCGAATAACCTCGCTATTTGAAGAATATTCGCCAATGTCTACGGCCTGGCGCACGATTGCCGCCATTTCCGAAGGAAGTGCGATACTCAGTTTCTCAATAGTAGGCATACTAAAAACCTCAGTAGTAATTAATACTACCACTTTCTCCTGGATAGGGCTTCCAGGTTGTTCAATCACTATCTCAGGCGGTTGTTGGTTAGTATGAAAGCTGAGGCGCCGACGTTCATGTTCACTCCGCAACCGATTGGATTTATCAGCAGTCCTTTCAAAGATACGAAGGATATCCCCAAAGGGCTTGGCGCAAAGCACGAGGCCGAGGGCGCGCTCAATATCCTGACCGCCTTTGAGCTGGGCCTCACTGACATCGAAGGCTACTCACACCTCATCGTGCTTTGGGTCTTCGACCATTCCGACGGATTTGATTTGATGGCCACGCCGCCTATCGACGATCATCGTCCCCACGGCGTCTTTTCCACGCGGTCGCCGCGCCGCCCCAACCCCATCGGCCTCACGGTCGTTGAACTGCTGGGCCGCGAGGGCGGAACGCTCCGTGTACGCGGCGTGGATATGCTCGACGGCACGCCCATTCTCGACATCAAGCCTTACCTGTCAAACATTCCAGCAGAGCGATTGCGCCGTGGATGGATTGCCGAAGCCGAGGCGCGCAAGGGATGAGCAGCCATTTTTACTATGAAAGTCGACGGTGATCTGAACATGGATTCTTCTTATCAGTTTCCCAAGATTTACCCCATCCTCGATGCCTCCTTCATTCCGGCCAGCAGCCGCGTCGAGTTTCTGCGCCGACTGGGCGGCTCGCTGGCAGAGGCCGGCGTCGCGCTGCTGGAGTACCGCAATAAGACAGGCGCGGAAGCTGAATTGCTGGCTGACGCCGGCATTCTACGTGCCGCCCTGCCTGTTGGAAAGGTAAAGCTAATTCTCGATGATCGGGTCGATCTAGTTGAACGAATTGGATTTGACGGTGTTCACGTGGACACAGGCGACCTCTCGCCCGCTGAAGCCCGGCGGCTGCTGGGCCCAGACCGCATTATCGGCACCTTCGGAGGCGGCGCTACGGGAATGCGTCCAGGGATTCTAGAAGCTCCTGCGGATTACTACTCGATTGGTCCTGTCTTTGCCACGCGTACCAAGCAAACCATCTCGCCGTTGATCGGCATGGAAGGCGTGCGGCGACTACGCGCAGAGGCCGGCCCCGATCCAGTACTGGTCGCTATCGGCGGCATCACGCTGGCCACGGCACCCGAGGCGATCTCTGCCGGAGCCACTCTCGTCGCCATCGCCGGTGCGCTCTTCCGCCAGCCGGACCCGGCAGCCGAGTTTCGCAAATGGACGGCCGAGTTGGGATGAGTTCTGTCAAGCAGATGATCTTGGTATTCCACCCTTTTCGCAAAGAACGTGAAACGGAAGCAGCGCCAGTTTTGACTGTCTGCAACAACTTAGATACCTGAAAGACAACGATAAATATATTCAAAAATCTTGCTGTTAATTATCGAGTTAACACGCGAATAAAGCCAACAGAATCAAATAGTTCCACGTGGAACAATTTGAGTGGACGAGCGGTACGCCCTTAATCCACAACTAATCAACGGGTTCCATTAAAATCAATGCACAAGTGTCCTGAATTCACACAATGTGTCTCAATTTCAGACATTTTCAGAATATGGAAGACAATCGCGCCCAAATCCGATAAAACTTTCTTTAAGTGAAGACCTCAGATCCAAATCCCATTTCTGTCTCTGCAGCTCCAGCCACCGCTTCCGGACTGGTGCAGAGCCTTGGCCTCTTTTCCTCGACCGCGCTAGTCGTCGGTTCGATGATCGGCTCCGGCATCTTCATCGTCGGCGCGGATATCGCTCGCGGCACCAACTCCCCGGCGCTGTTTTTGGGCGCTTGGGTGGTGACAGCCATCCTGACCTTTACAGCCGCGCTCAGCTACGGCGAGCTGGCGGCCATGATGCCCAAGGCAGGCGGCCAGTACGTATACCTGCGCGAGTCGCTGGGTCCGCTGTGGGGATTCCTCTACGGTTGGACGCTCTTCCTGGTCATTCAGACCGGAACCATCGCCGCTGTTGCGGTTGCATTCGGCAAATTTCTCGGCGTCTTTTTCCCCGCCATATCGACGACCCATTGGCTGTGGCACATAGCCCATGTGCCCGCGCTTCCGGTAGGACCGATGGTGCTGGGCAATATGGAAATCGGCGTCAACACTGCAAACCTGACCGGCATCTGCATCGTGATTTTTCTCGCGGTCGTGAACATCTTCGGCGTCAAGCTGGGCGCGTTGATTCAGAACATCTTCACCACTGCCAAAGCATTATCGCTCGCGGCGCTGATTCTGCTGGCCTTCACGGTGGGTCGCAACACTGCGGCCTGGGAGGCCAACTTCGGGGCGGGCTGGAGCCAGTTCTGGAAGAATTCTGGATGGCACTCGCTGCATCCGGTTCAGGTGGGCGTGGGCGGGCCGATAGTGCTGGTCAACGTGCTGGTAATTCTGGCCGTGGTGCAGGTGGGCTCGTTGTTTTCCTCCGACGCCTGGAATAACATCACCTTCACGGCCGGCGAGGTGAAGAATCCACGGCGAAACATTCCGCTCTCGCTGATTCTGGGCACGGGATTTGTGCTGACGATTTATTTTCTGGTCTCGCTGAGCTACCTGCTGGTTCTCCCCCTTCACGGCGACCCGCACGGCGCATCGGTGATGGCGCGCGGCATTCAGTATGCGACCGAGGATCGCGTGGCTACGGCAGTCCTGGAGCAAATCTTTCACTCCGCCGGGGCGTACCTGATGGCAGCGGCCATTCTCATCTCCACCTTTGGCTGCGCCAATGGAATGTCGCTGGCCGGGGCGCGCGTCTACTACGCCATGAGCCAGGACGGCCTCTTCTTCAAGTCCGTCGGCAAGCTGCATCCGCGCTACAAGACGCCAGACGCGGGTTTGCTGGTGCAGGCTGCGTGGACCATCGTGTTATGCGTATCTGGCTCTTATAGTCAATTATTGGACTACATCATCTTCGCGGTGCTGGTGTTTTACATTCTCACCATCGTGGGCCTGTTTGTGTTGCGCTATAAAAAACCAGATGCCCCGCGACCTTACAAGGCTGTGGGCTACCCGGTGCTGCCTGCGCTTTACATTGCCCTGGCAGGGTGGATCTGTGTCGTATTATTGCGATACAAGCCACAATACACATGGCCGGGCTTGGTTCTGGTACTACTCGGCATTCCTGTGTATCTCTTCTGGTCTCAGCGGACGCGCGCAGGTCAAGCCCCTGTGAACTAGACTAACTTTGGTATCACTCCCGTGGAGGAAGTTCCTTATTCATGTCCAGACTGCTGCGCATCAAACCCATGTCAATGCTCTCGAAAGAGGCTGGTGAACAGGGCGAACACACCCTCAAGCGTTCGCTTGGCGCGCTGAACCTCGTCACACTGGGCATCGGCGCCATCATCGGCGCCGGCATCTTCGTGCTCACCGGCCAGGCTGCGGCCAAGCACGCCGGCCCGGCCGTGGCGCTGAGCTTTGTGCTGGCCGGCATCACCTGCGCCTTTGCGGGCCTGTGCTACGCCGAGTTTGCCTCCATCATACCTATCGCGGGTTCTGCCTACACTTACGGCTACGCTACGCTGGGTGAGTTTGTAGCTTGGATCATCGGCTGGGATCTTGGGTTAGAGTACGGCTTTGGAGCGGCAACGGTGGCCTCCGGCTGGTCAGGCTACTTCAACAGCCTCTTGCAGCAGTTGCACATCATCATTCCGCCTCGATTCACCGCAACGCCGGGTACCGTGCTGGTCTACTTTCACGAGCGATGGCTGCCGCTGACCTCGCTGCCACCGGGAACAGATTCCGCAGGGCTACCGCATGTGACAGCGCTCTTCAACTTGCTGGCGATTCTGGCGATTCTGGCCATCACCACCGTTCTGGTCATCGGTATCAAGGAATCAGCTAACCTGAACTCGGCAATTGTCTTTATCAAGTTGAGCGTTGTGGGTATCTTCATCGTGCTGGGCGCGTGGTTTCTCTTTCACCACCCGGCGCTGGCCTCGGCCAACTGGCACCCATTCATTCCTCCCTCCGACGGCCACGGCAACTTCGGCCTGAAAGGCATTGCCACGGGCGCAGCCTCCATCTTTTTCGCTTATATCGGCTTTGATGCCGTCTCCACCGCGGCCCAGGAGTCCAAGAATCCGCAAAAGGATATGCCGATGGGCATTCTCGGCTCGCTGGTCATTTGCACAATTCTATACATCGTGGTTTCCATCATCCTCACCGGCCTGGTGAACTACCGTTCGTTGAATGTTGCCGACCCGGTGGCGCTGGGTATCGACGCTACCGGTGTAAGCTGGGGCTCGCTGCTTGTCAAAATCGGCGCGGTCTTTGGGCTGGCGACCGTGATGCTGGTCATGTTGCTGGGCCAGTCGCGCGTCTTCTTCTCCATGTCTCGCGATGGCCTGCTGCCCAAGTGGGCCTCGAAGATTCATCCCAAATTCCGCACGCCGTGGATTTCGACTATCGTTGTAGGCGCCGTGGTGGCCATTCTGCCGGCCCTGCTTCCCGTCGACCGGCTGGCCGAGTTGGTCAACATCGGCACCCTGCTGGCCTTCACTATCGTCTGCGCCGGAGTCTGGATTCTGCGTGTGCGTCACCCAGACATGCACAGGCCCTTCAAGACGCCGTTCGTTCCGCTGGTGCCCATCCTGGGCATCGTCTCGGCCGTTTACCTGATGAGCAACCTCCCGCTGATTACCTGGATAGTGATGATTAGCTGGATGCTGGTGGGGTTGGTAATCTACTTCACCTACTCGATTCATCACAGCAAGGTTCAGAAGCTGCCCAGGGCGCAAGAGGGCGACTGATTCGGCACAATCAGACGGGGATGTTGGACGGTCTCCCTCGCTGAGGCCGTTCGGCTAAAGGGAGCAGTTTCTTGACTATGGACCGCTTTATGGACTAAACTAAATAGACTTAGTTCACTTGGAGGGTGTGATGCGGACTATCAATATACATCAGGCCAAAACCCATCTCTCTCGCTTGGTCGATGAGGCTGTCGAGGGGGATTCGTTTGTGATCGCCAAAAGAGGGAAACAGATGGTGCAAGTGACCCGGCTGGATGCGCCTAAGGTTCCGGCCAAACGGCGGCTGGGCCTAATGAAAGGGCTGTATACCTTGCCCGACAATTATTGGGAAGTCGACAAGGAAATGGATAAAGAGATCGAAAAGATGTTTTTCGGAGAGGATAAAGAATGAGGTTTCTCCTCGACACACATCTTGTGCTCTGGATCTTTCTTGAACCGGAGCGGCTTTCAGCGCAGGCCCGATCGCTTATTCAATCTCATAAGAACGAACTCGTTTTCAGCACTATATGTCTATGGGAGATTGGGATCAAGCGCGGACTTAAGAAAAAGGGGTTCCAGGTTGATCCAAGAGTTCTACGTCGTATGATGCTCGCTGAGGGTTATGAAGAGTTACCGGTTCTGGGCCAACATGCAGTCGAGGTAGACATACTTCCACCCATGCACAAAGATCCCTTCGACCGCATCCTGATCGCTCAGGCCATGGTCGAAGGGATTACTCTTTTGACGGCCGATCCTGTGATTGCCCAGTATCCAGGCCCCATTCGGAAGGTCTGAAGCCTTTCATGCGCTTCGCTGCGCCGTCTTTCCGTGTTGTAGCCTTATCTTGATGCTGATCGAAGAAAACAAGCCGCTTGCTCCCTTCACTACCTTTGGCATCGGCGGCCCTGCGCGCTGGTATGTGGAGGCCGCAAGCGAAGAGGAGATTGTGGAGGCTACGAGGTGGGCCTGGGAGCGCGGGCTCAGGCTGTTTGTGCTGGGCGGGGGTAGCAACCTGCTTGTCTCCGACGCCGGGTTTGATGGTCTGGTTCTGAAAGTAGGATTGCGCGGCATAACGGCGGTGGATGCAAAGGGTGATCCCGGCCACACGATTTATCAGGTTGCCGCCGGCGAAGATTGGGACCACTTCGTAGAGCGGACGGTACAAGGGAACTGTAAGGGGATAGAGTGTTTGGCTGGAATTCCAGGAACGGTGGGCGGAACGCCGGTGCAGAACGTCGGGGCTTACGGGCAGGAGGTGGCCTCGCGCCTCTCACGGGTGCGGGCCTTCGATCTTCAATCGCACGTCTTCATCGAGTTCGTTGCAGCGGAGTGCGGCTTTGCCTATCGCCGCAGCCGCTTCAACTCGGAAGATCGAGGGCGGTACATCGTTACCCGCGTGGACTACCGTCTGACGCCCGGCGGAGCGCCCACGCTGCGCTACGCGGAGTTGCAACGAGCCTTTGCGGAGGGCGCGCAGCCGAGTCTGGCCGAGGTGGCGGCCCAGGTGCGCCGCATCCGCCAGGCCAAAGGTATGTTGATGGTCGAAGGCGATCCCGATTGCCGCAGCGCGGGCAGCTTCTTCAAGAATCCAGTAGTGAATGAAGAGCAATTCCGACAGATTGCGGCCGTCAGCGAGACGCCGCCGCCTTGCTTTCCCGCCAATCCGGATGCAGAGAATTTGGGCCAGGTCAAGATTCCGGCAGCCTGGCTGATTGAACAGGCCGGTTTCAATAAGGGATACACGCTGGGCGCTGCCGCCATCTCCAGCCGCCACACACTGGCGCTCGTCAATCGCGGCGGAGCCAGCGCAGCGGAGATATTGGCGCTGGCCGGCCAAATCACCGCTGCTGTTGAGAGGCGGTTTAGCATTCGCCTGGAGATGGAGCCGGTGATGGTGGGGTTCTAAGCTGGAGTATCCCTATTTGTTCCCGCTGATTATTTTTAGCTTTTCAAAGATATGCGCGAAACAAAATGCATCAAGCCGTGTCAGAAATAATGATATCGCGCGCATGAACGATAGTAAGAATCGCTCCCACTTCGAACTCTTCTATAGCAACTGCTCGGATTTTGCGCGCATCCTGCTTAATTTTTACTTTCCCGGCACCTTCGGGCGCAGCATCTTTCCGGACGCGGGCGTGACTACCCCCAAGCAGATCACCTACAAACTGGAACGCTATGCCCGCAAACATCCCGAGACGCATATGACGATCTTCGAAATTCCTCAGATTCCAGGCAGCCGACGCCACAGTCGAACGAACAAGGGCGTAGCCGAGTCGCTTTCCACCACCGGCTATACCATCCCTATCGCGCTGGTAAATCCATATCTGGCCGCTGGGTTATTTATGGATTATCTGGCGCGCGACCGCCACCGTCTCATCCCCAAACATCCGCAGATTCTGGCTCCGGACAATTTATTTACGTTGACAGCCGCGGGCCGCTCGGACGAAAATCCCGTCAGCGCAGGTGCGCAGGCCCCCAGCGCCGCTGTCGGCGGTTCTACGGAGATCACAGCTACCGCGGAAGCCAACTCCGGCCTGACAGAAAACAAGGTGGCGCATGAGCAAATCCTCACCGCAGAATCTGAAAAACCACGGCCGAATTGATCCGCTGTTTCACATTGTGCTGTTACTTGTTCTGCTCGCCAATCTGATTGTTTCGGTCGTCTACACAGTGCACCATCCTTGCTTCTATTCAGCATGGCTGGTGGTGCTTTCAGTGGCCCTGATCCTCCTTGCCCTCAAAGCGCGCCAATATCCTATCAAGGTGCAGGACCGCATTATTCGTCTTGAAGAGCGGCTGCGCCTTCAAGCGCTGGCTCCCGCGGAATGGCACTCACAGATCTATCGCCTCACCGAGGACCAGTTAATCGGCCTGCGATTCGCCGATGATGACGAGGTGGTGGAGCTGGCCAAGCAGGCGCTGGAGCATCATCTGACCCGCAAGCAGATCAAGGAGCGCATCAAGGACTGGCGCCCCGATCACTTCCGAGTGTGAAACGAGGCTTAGATCCTCCGCGTGGGTCTGAGTACTGAACTTATCCGTACGCCATCATGATGATGTCGCGTAACGCTTCTGATGCCAGAGCCAGGCGGTGCGGATGATCTCGTCGAGGTGGGCGTAGCGGGGCTTCCAGCCGAGTTCGCGGATGGCTTTATCGCTGCTGGCGATCAGGACGGCAGGGTCGCCGGGGCGGCGGGGATGGACCTCGGCGGGGATAGGATGGCCGGTGACGCGGCGTGCCGATTCAATCACTTCAAGAACGCTGAAGCCCATTCCATTGCCCAGGTTGAAGATCAGCCGGCTTTGGGCAGCGGATGCGGTATTCAGGGCGTTGAGAGCCAGCAGGTGGGCATCAGCCAGGTCGGAGACGTGAATGTAGTCGCGGATACAGGTGCCGTCCGGGGTAGGGTAGTCGTTGCCGTAGATGCGTATGGATGGACGGCGTCCGAGGGCGACATCGAGAACCAAGGGAATGAGGTGAGATTCGGGTTCGTGGGCCTCTCCGCGGACGATGCCGCCGGGGCCTTCCGGGGCGCCGGCTACGTTGAAGTAGCGCAGGGAGGCAGAGCGAAGACCGTGGATGCGATGGAACCAGTCAAGCATTCGCTCGATCATCAGTTTGGACTCGCCGTAGACGTTGGTCGGCAGCAGACGTGCATCCTCTTTGATTGGAAGTACTTCCGGCTCGCCATAGACGGCTGCGGTGGAGCTGAAGACCAGCAGGCGAGGGCCGTGGGCGAGGATGGCCTCTAGCAATGCGAGGGTAGAGGCGGTGTTGTTACGAAAGTACTGTTCGGGATGGAGCATGGACTCGCCAGCCTCGATGAGGGCGGCAAAGTGAAGGACGCCGTCAAAGGGTGTTCCTTGGGCTTTGGCAGTGGTAAAAATCTTTTCAAGTCCAGGCCGATCTGCGAGTTCTCCCTCAATAAAATCAACGCCGGAGGGCAGGAGGTCGCGTCTGCCATGGCTCAGATTGTCAAAAACAACGGGGTGGGACCCATTTTGAACCAATAAGCACGCGACAGTACCACCTATGTACCCCGCACCGCCAGTTACCAGGATCTTCACGAAACTCGTCCTTCCCAAACACTTTCGTATAGCTTAAAGTCTAATATGCAGGGTTGAGTTGGCCGGTTCGATGGCCTGCCGCCTTCAGGCAGCCGAGGTTGCGATTTAGTTGTTTAATTGTTGTTTATCTTGCCGGGGCGAGAATGACTGATGTAGGCGCAGTAAAGCGCAGCACGGGAGTGAAAAACTTGCCGCAAGCAGGAATTGCCTTTTTGTTGGGTGTCTTGGGCGTGAATTTAATGGTTTCCATCTCTGGGGTCCCGACGGCCGGCTTTCCATTTTGCATGGAGACTCGCAAGCCGAAAACTGGCGGCAGGAGCGCCAGTTTTTTCGGATCGACCAAAACACACTTGAACAAATTTTTTCCTTTATCCCCCATTCGATCTACGCATGGGCAATTTGGATCCGGTCAAATAACCGGACACAGCGCGGCGACTATAGCCGCGTGCGAGGATTGAGATTATGCCGGCTATACCTTCTAAGCAGGCGAAGACCAGCACCATAGCACTTGTTCCAGTACAGGCCAGATTCGGATTGCTCCCCGAGCCCGAGCGCAGTCCGCGCTCATTTATCATCAGCATGGTGATCAACGGGCTTATGCTGGCCCTGTTTATCTTGTTTGGAGCGTTGGCTCCGAAGAAAATACTTCACAACTATGATGTGACGACGCTGATCTTACCGGCCAAGAAGGAGCCACCTAAACCTAAGGAGAAGATGCCTCCCCCTCCGCCGATCGAGGAGCCAAAGCCACTGGATGTGAAGTTTGAGGCGCCCCGGATCAACATACCGAAGCCGGAGCCCAAGCCCGAATTAAAGCCGATCCAGATTGACGCCAAGCTGACGATGCCGGCCATCAAGGACGCCAAGCTGGATGTGAGGCTGGCGCCGCAGCCCAAGACAGCGCTGGCCCCGGCGGCCATGCCGGCGCAGGATAATAGCGTCAAGCCCTCGACGAAGCCGGTGCATTATGGCCAGACCTTCGGCGTCGTGCCGAACCCCAACGCCAAGGGACCGGCCACGGTGGCGGCGATTGGCAACATGTACGGAGGAAATCAGGGGCCTGCAACAGCGCCCCACGGAGTGGTGGGCTCGACAGGAATCGGGGATGGAACCAAATTCGGCAACAACCAGGGAAGGCCGGGCGGAAAGGTAGCCTCGGCAGTGGTTCCCGCGGCCACGGTCGCAGCCCCATCGGGGAATGTGGGCAAGGTGGCCTCAGCCGGCATTCCCGCTGCGCCGACAGCAGTTGCGCCAGTTGCCGTGATGAGCACTGGACCGCCTCCTACAGACGTGGTGGTCATCTCCAAGCCACAGCCGGCGTACACCAGCGAAGCCAGGCAGCTTAAGGTGCAGGGCGACGTGATTTTACGGGTTACATTCACGGCCAGCGGCCAGGTGGTGGTGCAGAGTGTGGTGCAAGGCCTGGGCCATGGCCTGGATGAAGAGGCGCGGCGCGCGGCGCAACAGATTCGTTTCCGTCCAGCCACGCGCAACGGCCAGGCGGTGGACAAAACAACGAACGTGACCATTTCGTTTCAGCTGGCGTAACATTGGAATTGCACGCAAGAGAACAGCTATGCCAAGCCGCGGGATGCAGGTACAGGCCAGCGGCCAGACGAAGAAGCAGAAGAAACCAGCTTAGGAGCCTGACATGAAGTTTCGGAAGATATCCATCGCCTTGCTGCTCATCACCCTGAGTGTCCCGAACGTGTTTGCGTTGGGGTTTGGGTTTAGCAAGAAGGCGCCCAAGCCCAAGTACTCACAGGTCCACCAGCTTACCCCGGAGCAGGCTGCGCTTGTAGTAAGGGCCATCGGGCGGGAAAAGGTGCTGATTAAGAACATTCAGCAACGCACACCCCTGGTGGAGACCTACATCCAGAACACCAAGCCGGATATCAAGCTCTACCAGGTGCCGATCTCCGACGAGTACATGCTGAGCCGCATTGACTTCGGCAAGGTCTTTTTCGACAAGACGTACGAGTCCAGGTCCATGAAAGCCAATTCAACTCACAAATTTTTCAAGAGTTCGTTGCTTTCGATTACCGGACTCACCAAGGCGTTGAAGCTGGACACGCATTTCACCTACAACCCGCTGGGCTTCACGGAGATGATGTTTCTGGATCCCAAGAGCTTCGACAACCAGCACTATATGTTCAGCTATGTGCGCAAGGAGTTTCTGGGTTCGGTGCGCACCTGGGTATATGATGTGCAACCCAAAGTTGCCGGCATGGGGCGGTTCTATGGACGCATCTGGGTCGAGGACCAGGATGGCAACATCGTTCGTTTCAACGGCACATTTACCGCACCCCGGTCAGAGGACGACTCGCGCTTCTACTTCCACTTCGACAGCTGGCGCATGAATGTGCAGCCCGGTATCTGGTTGCCGGTGGCAGTCTACGTGGAGGAGACCCAGCGCACGGAGGGTGAAAAGGTTGGGCTGAAGGCGCAGACGCACTTCTGGGGCTACTCGCTCAAGCTGCCCACGAGGGAGAGCGAAAATGTGAGCGTGAAGGTGGACGACGCGGTAGACAAGAGCGACGACTCGCAGGATGTGGGTCCACTGCAAGCCTCGCGCGCCTGGATCACGCAGGCTGAGAACAACGTGATTGACCGCCTGGTGGAAGCCGGACTGGTGGCGCCGCTGACACCGGGCGGCTATGAAAACACGGTTCTGGACCAGATTGTCATTAACCTGCAGGTACCTAATAATTTGGCCTTTACGGACCAGGTGCACACCCGCATCCTGCTCTCGACCACGGTGGAAACCACCACCGTCGGCAACACCATCCTGATCAGCAAAGGGCTGATCGACAGCCTGCCCAACGAGGAAGCGATTGCCTCGGTAGTGGCCATGGAACTGGCCCACATCGTGATGGGCCACCACATCGACACGCGCTACGCATTCAACGACCGGCTGCTGTTTCCTGACGAATCTACTTTCAGGAAGATCGATATGTACCACTCGGACCACGACAATATGGAGGCTGCTAAGAAGGCCATGGAGTATCTGCAGAACTCCATGTACAAGGACAGACTGCCCTCGGCGGGACTCTATTATGCGCAGTTAGTGGAAAGGGAGAAGGTTTTGAAGGCCTTGAACACGGCTAAACTCGGCGATTCGCTGCTCAAGGCTGACGGTACCCCGTGGATGGCCGATTTGAAGAGCATGGCGCCCGTGCTGAACTGGGACGACCTCACCCAGCGTCCGGCCCTGCCCCTGGGCAGTTGGCTCAAGACCGATCCCTGGGACGACCGCGTGCATCAGCTCAACGCCAAGATCTATCCCTACATGAACCCGCGCGACAAAATGCCGCTGGAAGTGACTCCGGTCTTCTATAAATTGCAACGCTATGATGCCTCAAAGCTGACGCCGTCCCCACCTCCGGCCGCCACGCCGCCCGCGGCTCAGCCCGCCGCCGGCGACGCGCCTCAGCAGCTTGAGGGCATATCGAATCCGCCAGCGCAGTAGCAAATATCGGGAATCACTGGACCGGGATGCGCAGTGCGACATTCAGGACCGGTGATTCCAAGACTTGATCGGTTGAACTATCTTACCGGGCTGCGAAGATATGCCCGAAATGAAAGCGCCTTTCGCATATGAGACGATTTAGCTCGCTTTTTTTCTCGATTCTGCTTTTAGCCGGAGCTGTTAATACCGGCGCGCAAGTGGTTCCCTCCGCCACCGGACGTCAGGTTACAATCACTGCCGGCGGAATGGCCTCGATTTTTCAGCCGGACTTTGCGGGCAACTTTCAGCCTCCAGACTACATAAACCCTATCGCGCAAGCCAGCCACCAACCGCTTTTTGGCGTGGGAGCTTATGTGGACGTGAGGCTGAGGCGCTGGGTGCAGTTCGAGGCCGAAGGCCGCTGGATGCGCTGGAATCAGTACTATGGTATCTCTCAGGACAACTACCTGATCGGCCCCAGGCTTCCGGTGCACCGTTTCTGGAATGAGAAGGCAACGGTCTACGGCAAGGCGCTGGCCGGATATTCCAGGATGACTTTTGACCCCTTAAGTGACTACGGCCGGTACACTGACATCGCCGTCGGCGGAGGCATGGACATCAAGCTGACCAAGAAGATCAGCCTTCGCGCGGTGGATGTCGAATACCATTATTGGCCCTGGTGGCAGGGCACCAAACTAACGCCTTATGGGGCCAGCGTGGGCATCGGGTACAAGATTTTCTGAGTACGCTGTAAATAAAGCGGGCCACTCCAGTGGGGTGGCCCGCTTCTCAAATAATCCAAATACTAAACCTACCTTTCAATCTTGTCATGATCCTTTGGAAGTTCGGTGTAGACAAGCCAAAAGTGGGTAGACTGTGGCTGAGACTCGTCAATGCAAACGACACGGAACTGAAGGGGAGAACCCACGCGAAGCTCGTGACCACCGGAGGAAAGTCCATGGTCAGTGACGGTCAGCCCTCCCTCCTTCTGCTTAGAGCATCCAAGTCCGCTCTGCGTAACGGTAAGACCTCCAACGGGCTTGCCATCGTTGCATTCAAGCACATCACCATAGTGAGCCAGAGGTTTGCGATAGAAGGCTAGCACACTCTCAGGCGTGTCGGTAGTTCTGTATTTTGCGACCATGATCCTGAAGTGAGTGTCACCGAAGGTAAAGCCAAGATCAGCAGTATTATCTTCGTCTGTTTCTTTGGCGAGGGTTGCGCCAGGATATGCGGGCAAACCTATCTCCACCGCACTGGCGTGTTTATTGGCATGAAGCTCGAGTTTGAAATCAGAATTCTGTGCAACGGATACTGCGCCACCACAAACTAGAACGGCAGCGAATAGAACAATTACCGGGAATGAATGGAAACGCATACCAGACTGGCGCATGGAGTTCCTTTCCTACAACATCTGCGGATGGAGTACGCAGGCGTGGATTGAGAAGTTCCATGGCTTCAAAACTTATTTAAATCCGCTCAGTGCCAAAGGGCCGCTCAAATGGAGTGGCCCTTTCTGCTTATGCTTTGGTTGGACGCTGTTACGCCGGAGAAGGCGAACCTTCCGGGTAACCCGGTCCTCGGCTTTCTGGCTTGAGGACCTCCTGCACGTCACTGCCGCCGGTGTCTGAAGGGGTGGCTAGACTGGAGCGCAAGGGTGGAAGTTCCTTGCCCTCGATAAGCATCTTGACCTCTTCGGCGTCGATGGTTTCACGCTCCAGCAGGGCCGCGGCGATGCGGTGCATGGCGTCGGCGTAGGTTTCGACAATGTTATGGGCCGACTGGTAGGCCTCGTCGATCAGGCGGCGCACTTCCAGATCGATCTGGCGGGCCGTCTCCTCGCTGAAGTCGCGATGCTGGGCGATCTCGCGGCCCAGGAAGATCTGCTCCTCCTTTTTGCCGAAGGTGAGGGGACCGAGGCGGCTCATGCCGTACTCGCAGACCATGCGGCGGGCCAGATCGGTGGCGCTTTCGATGTCGCTGCCCGCGCCGGTGGACATCTGCTTGAGAAAAATCTCCTCGGCCACTCTTCCGCCATAGGCGATGGCCAGATTGGCTTCAAGATATTCACGCGTGTAATTGTGCCTGTCGCCGGGCAAAAAGATGGTGACTCCCAAAGTCATGCCGCGAGGAATGATGGTGACCTTATGAATGGGGTCGGCGTGTTCGCGCTTGAGCGAGACCAGCGCATGGCCGGCTTCGTGATAGGCGGTGACCCGCTTCTCCTCTTCGGTGAGCAGCATGGACTTGCGCTCCGCGCCCATGAGCACCTTGTCCTTGGCCACTTCGCAGTCGTACATAGTGACCTGTTTGCGGTTCATGCGCGCGGCGCTTAGGGCTGCCTCGTTGACCATATTGGCCAGGTCGGCGCCGCTGAAGCCAGGCGTGCCGCGAGCCAGGACGTTCAGGTTCACATCATCGGCGATGGGAACTTTCTTGACGTGAACGCGCAGAATTTCCTCGCGTCCGCGAACGTCGGGCAGCCCCACGACTACGCGGCGGTCGAAGCGGCCTGGACGCAGCAGCGCCGGGTCCAGCACGTCAGGGCGGTTGGTGGCGGCCACCAAGATCACGCCGTCGTTGGATTCAAATCCGTCCATCTCGACGAGAAGCTGATTGAGAGTCTGCTCGCGTTCATCGTGTCCGCCGCCGAGGCCTGCGCCGCGATGGCGGCCCACCGCGTCGATCTCGTCGATGAAGATGATGCAGGGCGCATTCTTCTTGCCCTGCTCGAAGAGGTCGCGGACGCGGCTTGCGCCCACGCCGACGAACATCTCCACAAAATCCGAACCGGAGATGGAAAAGAAGGGGACATTGGCCTCGCCGGCCACGGCTCTGGCCAGCAGCGTCTTGCCAGTTCCGGGAGGGCCCACCAGCAGCACGCCTTTGGGAATGCGGCCACCGAGCTTCTGAAACTTGGCAGGCTCGCGAAGGTACTCGATGATCTCCTTCAGTTCTTCCTTGGCCTCATCTACGCCGGCCACTTCCTTGAAGGTTATCTTCTTCTGCTGCATGGAGAGCAGGCGCGCGCGGCTCTTGCCAAACGACATCGCTTTATTGCCGCCGGCCTGCATCTGGCGCATGAAAAAGAACCATACGCCGATAAGCAGAACAAACGGACCAAGGCTAATCAACGCCTGCAACAGGTAATTGTTCTGCGGGTCCTTCAGATCGAAATGTGTCTTGGCTGTGTGCAGCTCCTTGACCAGGTCGTCGGCGGTATTTCCGGAGATAATGGTATGGAACTCATCTTTCGAGCCCTTCAAGTGGCCGTGCACTTCGGTTCCCTGGATGGTGGCGTCCTGCACCTGTCCCGCCTCGATCTTGTCCAACAGATCCGAGTAGCCGATTTCCGTGGTTTTGCCCCCGGCGGCGTTCTTCGTCACCCAGCTGATAAGAACCATGCCGAAGGCGATGATGCACGCCCAGACTATGATTGATTTGACGGTCGAATTCACCTGTATTCCTCTCTTCCAGTATTGGATAGCCCTCCAACGGGTCTCCAATACCGTCTGCATCCTCATTAGACGCCTATAAACTCCATAAAGTCACAGGAATAACGGGAAGCCATGGCGGCAGACACACCCATGCCACCACCTGGAGGAGCAGTTATTTAAATTGTACTCTCAGTGCAGGAAGACTTGTAGCAATTATAAGGCAGGTTTTGCGGCAGTATCCAGGCTGGTAATCCAGATGCGGATTCCCGGTTCCGGTTCCGCTTCAACACCTCGCATCCAGACAATGCGGCCGCCGAGATCGAGGACCGGCCAGAGAGCGCGGCTGGAGCCGGTAACTTTAAGACGCTCCAGTACTTCCTTCACCTTGCGCGGGGCGGAGGAGTGTCGCAGCCGGATGCGGTCGCCGGGTTTCCAGTTGCGCAGCGTGGCTGAGCTGCCCACACCCGCCTTGGCAGGCTCGGTAATCTCTACCCGAAGCCGCAGTCCGAAAGCTGGGGCGGTAACTTCGCCGGGAATGTCTACCGTGTACTCCGGAGCTGGTACCTCAGCCTCCATGCCGGAAGGCAGCCCCGGCTGAACGGTCAGCCGCAGCTCCCTTGCGGTTCGCTCCGCGTGCAGCGCCTGGGCCAACTGGAGCTTCTGTCCGGCGCGACCCGTTAGGGCCAAGGTACGCAACGCCTCGGTGGAATGAAAATCTACTGCCGCGCCCAACTGCTCGGCGGCGAAACGCAAGAGGCGGCGTTGTAGGGCCGGAGCGAGCACGGCCAACCGGCTGACATAAAGCGCCAGGCCATCTTCCGAGGCTCGGCCTCCGCCGCGAACCGGTCGGCCTGCCAGCAACATCATCGGTGCGAGACGGGTCAATTCTGCTGTCCACCAGGTCTCTTCGTCGCGGGCCAGCGTGGCCATCTGCGCCAGGTGCTCGCGCAATTGCGGATTCCAGCCCTCCAGCAGTGGCAACAGTTCGTGGCGAATGCGGTTGCGGGTGAAGGTGAGGTGGCGGTTGGAGGAGTCTTCGCGCCATTCCTGGCCCAGCGCACCGAGATAGGCCTCGACTTCGGCCCGCGTGGTGGAGAGAATAGGACGCAGGATGCGGCCATCAGGGAATTCGATTACCGGATGAATGCCGCTCAAGCCCTCAGTCCAGGCCCCGCGCAGAAATTTTGCCAGGACAGTTTCGGCCTGGTCGTCGCGGGTGTGGGCGGTGGCTACGGCTTCCACCTCACCTGAAGCCATCAGTTGCCGGAACCAGCTGTAGCGCAGGCGGCGGGCTGCCTCCTCGATGGTTTCGGCGTTTTCTATGGCGGTTGCCCCGGCATTTATGCGCGCCTCGTGGAAAGGCAGGCCCAACTGGGCTGCCAATGTGCGCGCAAATGCCAGGTCGCCATCGGCCTCCTCGCCGCGCAGGCCGTGGTGAAGGTGAGCGGCGTGGAGCACCAAGCCAAGCTCACGTCTCAGCTCCGCGAGGGTGCGCAGCAGGGCCACGGAATCGGCGCCGCCCGATAGGCCCACGGCCAGGCGAAGTCCCGGCCGGAGCAGCGACACATCGATGGGAAGCCTGGGGCGCATTTCAAAATGATAAGGCCTCTGCCGCATCCCCATTCTCCGCCGAGCCAGCTAATATACTCGAATCAATGTTCGAGATACGTATTGCAACCGTTGCCGATGCTGCACTCATAACAGCCCATCGCAGGGCTATGTTTCTGGATATGGGCCGATTGGACGATTTGGATATGAAAACCATGAACCGGAATTTTGAGCGATGGGTCACGCGCGTGATCGGCGAAGGTAAATACCTTGCCTGGATTACGGAGGACGGCGAACAACCCATTGCCTCGGCCAGCCTCCTGATTCTCGATTGGCCGCCTATCTTAAACGATCCCGTTGGTGAGCATCGCGGTTACCTGTTCAACGTATTCGTCGAGCCAAAGTACCGCGGGCGCGGCTTGGCTCGGGCACTGATCGAGTGCTGCATGGATGAAGCGCACCGACGGCGCATTCGCATGGTAGCGTTGCACAGCTCCGACGCGGGCCGGCCCCTTTATGAAGCCTTAGGCTTCCGCGCGACCCAAGAAATGCAATATGTGGAGCCGTCCTGTGAGTAACCAAGTGTCCCATTCTTTCCGCATTACTCGCGGATGGATTGGGGAAACTATGTAGATTCCCCTCCCGCTTTTTACGAGAACTCCACCTCACGCAGTGCTATACTCCAACCGATGCAAGTCTTTACGATTCTTCCTGCCGCAGGGCTGGGAACCCGGATGGCCGGGCCGCAGCCCAAGCAGTTTCTCATCCTCGATGGGCTTCCCATCCTGATTCATTCGCTGCGCGCCTTTGCCTCGGTGGAGCGGGTGACGGCGATCTACGTGGCTGTGCGCAAGACGGAGATGGAGCGCGTTCAGGCACAGACTGCCGAGTATGGCTTTGCCGACCGGGTCAGCGTGGTGGAGGGCGGTGATAGCCGCCAGGAGTCCGTCTCTCATGCGCTGGAGGCATTGCCGGCCCAGCCTGACGATATTGTCCTGGTGCATGACGCCGTCCGGCCGCTGATCGATGCGGCCACCATCGATCGGACCATCGACGCGGTTCTGGAGCATGGGGCGGCCATCGTGGGGTTGCCGGCAGTGGACACCATCAAGCAGGTGGAGCGGACCGCGCACGGGGCGCTGATTACCTCCACCATTCCGCGCGAGTTTATTGTGCTGGCACAGACGCCGCAGGGCTTTCGCTACGGCCTTTTACGAAGCGCCTTTGCCGAGGCCATGGCGGACGGGTTTGTAGGCACCGATGAGGCTTCGGTCCTTGAGCGCGCCGGCCATCCGGTGGCTGTCGTGCATGGCTCTCCGGTTAATCTGAAAATTACCCAGCCGGGCGATCTGGAGTTAGCCGAGTTCTATCTGCACCGGCGCGCCCGCTAAAAGCGGAATCCAAGCAAAGATAGGCACGGAATCATGGAAACACGGATTGGATTTGGCTACGATTCGCACGTATTCAAGCCGGGCGTTCCGCTGCGCATTGGCGGAGTCGCGCTCGACCACCCCGAGGGCCTGGCCGGCCACTCCGATGGCGATGTGCTGCTGCACGCCATCACTGACGCCCTGCTGGGTTCCATTGCCGCCGGAGACATCGGCTGTTTCTTCCCGCCTGGCGACCCGCGCTGGAAGAACGCCGACTCCGCCATTTTCCTCAACCTGGCTGTGGAGACGCTGCAACGCGCCGGCTACCGCATCGTCAACATCGACACCACGCTGATTCTGGCCGTGCCTAAGATCGGGCCCGTCTCCGGCGAGATGCGCGCCCGCGTTGCCGACCTGCTGGGCCTGGGCACGGACCAGGTAAGCATCAAAGCCAAGACCCCGGAGGGGCTGAATCTCGATCATGTCGCCCAGTGCCACGCCATCGCCCTGGTGGAGCGCGTTATCGAACCCGAGGATCTGAAGAGCATGAGCGCGGTGATTGAAAGCCAGCGCCAACTGGAAGATGTCGTCGAAGACCTGCTCAGCTCGGTCCACGGAGTGCCGAAAAAACGCGGCAGCCTGGAGTACGATAACGAGGAGATTCCGTAGGGCAGGAACAGAGAACAAATGATTTGGTACGGAATTACTAAGCGAAGAGAATTTGATTGCGGATTTTCCCGTTAGGAATTATCGTTGCTGCGAGTTCTTATCTCACTTCTGGAGAGTTCTGTATGCAGTATTTGGCGTTTTTCCTGCAAAGCGAACCCGATCCTGAGGCCGTCAAAGCTATTCTCGTGGCGATGGCTGTGCTTATCCCCATCATCATGATTGTGGCGATTGCCATCCTCATGGTGCCCTGCTGGTTCATCCTGAAAAAGGCGGGCTTTTCACCATGGCTCTCGCTTTTGTGCATAGTTCCGTCGCTAGGCACCCTGGTTCTTCTCTACATTCTGGCCTTTTCCGAGTGGAAGGTTGTGCCTGCGCCACAGCCTGTCTGGCAACAGCCGCCGCCGTACCCGCCGCAGCCGCCCTATCCACCCCAGGGCTGAGCCGGTCCGCCGAAGAGAGCGCTGCTGGCGTCGCGATTGGTAAGATACAATCACGATGCCTGATTCGGCTCCCTCTGTAACCCAGACACCCCGTGTGCGTTTTGCACCCTCGCCCACCGGCTTTCTGCACGTGGGCAGCGCTCGCACCTTCATCTTCAATTGGCTTTATGCCCGCCACAATCACGGAACCATGGTGTTGCGTCTGGACGACACCGATGTCGAGCGCAACACCGAGGCCAGCGTGCAATCGATTTTTGAAGGCCTGCGCTGGCTCGGTCTGGACTGGGACGAAGAGTACAAGCAATCTGAACGCCTGGCCCTGCATCGCCAGCAGGCCGAAGCTATCTTTGCGAAGGGCCTGGCCTATCGCGACTTCACCCCTGCGCACTCGGAAGCTGACGAGCACTCCTCCGCTCAGGGCGCATGGCTCTTCAACGCCGGCATGAGAGAAATGTCACGGGAAGAGAGTGATCGCCGCGCTAATTCCGGAGAGTCGTTCGCCCTCCGCTTTCGCGTTCCCCGCGGCCAGGGCCGAAGTTTGAGATTTGTTGATGGCGTATATGGCGAGCAGTCCAAGCTCGCCGACGAGGTCGAAGACTTCGCCCTCCTGCGTTCAGACGGGATGCCTACTTACCACCTCGCCTCCTGCGCAGACGACGCCGATCTCCACATCAGTCACATCATCCGCGGCCAGGATCACCTCACCAACACCTTCAAGCACCTGCTGATCTTCGAGGGACTCGGAGCCGTGCGGCCCGCCTTCGCGCATTTACCCTTGCTCGTCGCCCCCGATGGCGCCAAACTCTCCAAGCGCAAGCATGGCCCTGTCGTCAGCGTGACAACTTATCGCGACGCCGGCTTCCTTCCCCAGGCCTTCGTCAACTTCCTCTGCCTGCTCGGCTGGTCGCCTAAAGACGACCGCGAGTTCCTGACAATCGATGAGCTTACCGCTACCTTTACTCTCGAGGGCGTCAATCGCGCCAACGCTGTGATCAATTTCACGGAGGAGGACCCCTTCGACCCAAAAGCCGTCTGGCTCAACGCCGAGCATATCCGCGCACTGCCCGTCGAGCAACTTGCTTCTTTACTTGGACCCTTCTTCTCGCAAGCCGGCTTTGAGACATCGCCAGAAAAAGTACTCGCCGTCACACCGCTCATCCGCGAGCGCATCAAGCTGCTGCGCGATGCAGTTTCCGCCGCCGATTTCTTCTTCCTTCCCCAACTCGCGCCCTACGACCCCGCAGAGCTAATCCCGCAGAAAGGCGATGCTGCTATTGCTCGCCGGGTCCTCCAGCACGCGCTCGAAGTTTTGCCAGCAGTTAATTTCGACCACGATTCGCTCGACCAGGCTCTCCGAGCCGCAGCCTTGCATCTGGGTCTGAAGGCCGGGCAGGCTTTCCAACCCATCCGGGTCGCAGTCTGTGGACGCAAAAACGCACCACCGCTCTTTGAAACCATGGCCGTTCTGGGCCGCGATGTCTGCCTTACTCGCATCCGTCAGGCCGAAGAATGCCTGCAATCGCTCGCTTGAGCACAGACTCGCCCATAGCCACACCCGTACAATAGGAAAGCAGCTATGACCAACCAAAATCCGGAAAGTAAAGACACTCCAGTTCAAGACTCTCACACGCCCTCCAACTTCCTTCGCGACATGATCGCCGAGGATGTGCGCACCAAAAAGTACGGCAACGCCGTCATTCAGACCCGTTTTCCCCCCGAGCCCAACGGCTACCTGCACATCGGCCACGCCAAGGCCATCTGCATCGACTTCGGCCTGGCTGACGAGTTCGGCGGCAAGACCAACCTGCGCTTCGACGATACCAATCCTGAAAAAGAGGAGCAGGAGTACGTCGATTCCATCATGGAAGACGTCCGCTGGCTAGGATTTGAGTGGGAACGCCTCTGCTACGCCTCCGACTACTTCGGCCATCTCTACGAGTGGGCGTTGCAGCTAATCAAGGACGGCAAGGCTTATGTCGACGACCTCACTGCCGACGAGATTCGCCAGCATCGCGGCACCTTGACCGAGCCCGGCAAGGACTCGCCCTATCGCAACCGGACAATCGATGAGAACCTCGACCTCTTCACCCGCATGAAACAGGGCGAATTCCCCGACGGGACCCGAGTCTTGAGAGCCAAGATCGACATGGCGTCGCCAAATCTGAATATGCGCGATCCGGTGATGTATCGCATCCTGCACGCCTCGCACCAGCGCACCGGCGATGAGTGGTGCATCTATCCTATGTACGACTATGCTCACGGCCAATCAGATTCGATAGAGCGGGTCACCCACTCAATGTGCACTTTGGAATTTGCTGACCATCAGCCTCTCTACCGCTGGTATATCGAGCAACTCGGCATCTTCCCCTCGAATCAAACTGAATTCGACCGCCTCAACATCACCTACACCATGCTCAGCAAGCGCAAACTTCTCCAGCTCGTTGAGGAAAAGCGCGTCAACGGCTGGGACGATCCCCGCATGCCCACTCTCCGCGGCCTTCGCCGCCGCGGCTTTACACCGGAAGCCATCCGCGCCTTCGTCGCCGCCAGCGGCGTCTCGCGCACTAACGGCAGCACTGACATCGAGATGCTCGAGCACTTCCAGCGCAACGATTTGAACCGCCGCGCCAGCCGCGCCATGGCCGTGCTGCACCCGTTGAAGCTGGTCATCGACAACTACCCCGCCTATAAGGTCGAGTTCCTCGACGTTGCCAACAACCCCGAAGACCCGAGCGCAGGCAACCGCCAGGTGCCCTTTTCGCGCGAGCTCTTCATTGAGCAGGATGACTTCCGTGAGGTCCCTCCGCCAAAGTACTATCGCCTGTCGCCAGGAAAGGAGGTCCGTCTGCGTAACGCCTACTTTGTCACCGCCCAGAAGGTGGTGAAAGATGCGGCGGGCAATATCGTAGAGGTCCACTGTACCTATGATCCAGCCAGCCGCGGCGGCAACTCTCCTGACGGGCGCAAGGTCAAGTCCACCATGCACTGGGTCTCAGCCGCCCACGCCATCTACGCTGAAATCCGCCTCTACGGCAACCTCTTCGCCAAACCCGATCCCTATGACGTCGAAGAAGGTCAGGACGTCCTCGACAATCTCAATCCCAACTCGCTGGAGATCCTCACCGGCACAAAGCTGGAACCCTCTCTCGCCAAAGCCAAGCTTGAGGACCGCTTTCAGTTCGAGCGCGTCGGCTACTTCTGCCTGGATCCCGACTCTGCGCCGGGCAAGCTGGTCTTCAACCGGACTCTCGCGTTGAAGGACTCATGGGCCAAGATTGAGAGGAAAACCGGCACGTAGTGCCCCGCCGAATGCTCGTGAATATTTATGGATAACGATCATCTCAATCCGCCGGCGGGGATAGAAGGACAGGAACAGGAGTTTCTGGAATTGCACCATGTGAATGTGGCGCGCGGCCAGCGCGTGGTGCTTGAGGATGTGAACCTGAGGATTCGCGCCGGAGAGCATGTGGCGATACTGGGGCCGAACGGCTGCGGAAAATCCACGCTGATTCTGACCATGAGCTGCCAGCTTTATCCGATTGTCCGCAGCGGAATGCGGGTGCACATCTTTGGGCGGGAACGCTGGGATCTGACCGAGTTGCGGCGGCATTTTGGCGTGGTGGCACAGGGCTTGACGGGTACTGAGTTGCCCGGCGAGCGGACGGCTATGACGACGGGGCTGAATGCCGTGATTGCCGGATTCTTTTCGGCTTCGACGCTGTGGCCCAATCTGCACGTCACCGAAGAGATGCGGGAGAGAGCCATCGAAGCTCTGGTACGGATGGAAGCCGTGCATCTGGCAGAGCGGCTGGTGGGGGAAATGTCGGCCGGGGAGAAGCGACGCATTCTGATTGCGCGCGCGCTTGCGCACCGGCCCCGGCAATTGCTGTTGGACGAACCCTCGAATGCGCTTGATCTGGCCGCACAACGCGATCTGCGCGAGACGCTGCGGCGATTGGCGCACGAAGGAACTGGCCTGGTGCTGGTCACTCACCATTTGAGCGATATATTGCCGGAGATTGAGCGCGTGATTCTGATGCGTGGAGGCCGCATTGTGGGAGATGGGCCGCGAGAGGAGCTGTTAACCGAGGCTCGGCTGAGCGAACTCTTTAACACGCCGGTTCGGATGGGTCGCGATGATGAGTGGCTGCATAGCTGGTGAGGGAGCGACTGCTCTATGTGAAGAAAACCATTGCCAGATGGTTGACCGCGTAGGCTGCAATCCAGGCCAGCACAAGCATGTAGAGAAACTGCACGGCGGGCCACTTCCAACTGTTGGTCTCGCGATGGACGACGGCGATGGTCGAGGTGCACTGCATGGCGAAGGCGAAGAAGATCATCAAGGCCAGCGCGCCGCCGAGAGTCATGTCGTGATGCAATGCGGTTTGCAGGTGCATGGCCTGAGTGTCGGGATCGGCGCCGTATAGAGTTCCCATGGTGCTGACCATGACCTCGCGAGCCAGTACGCTGGAGAGCAGGCCGATGCCGATCTTCCAGTTGAAGCCGAGGGGCGCGATGGCCGGCTCAATGAAGTGGCCCAGGCGTCCGATGACGCTGTCGGCCAGCTCGGGCGCGGAGATTTGGCCACCCTGAGACTGAATCACCGGCAGATGAGCCAGCACCCAAAGAGCCAGAGTGACGCATAAAATAATCGTTCCGGCCTGGCGCATGAAGACTCTCGCGCGGTCCACAAGGCGCAGTGCGAGTGAGCGCAGAGTGGGCATGCGGTACTGCGGCAGTTCGAGGATGAAAGGCGTCTCGCTGGAGCGGAGGATGGAGCTTTTCAGCAGCCATGCGGTAGTCATTGCAGCCACAAAGCCGGCCAGATAAAGGCCCAGCATGGTCAGTGTGCGCAGGCCGAGAAAGCCGTGCAGATAGGTGATGTTGGGGATGAAGGCGGCGATCATGAGCATGTAGACCGGCAGACGGGCCGAACAGGTCATGAAGGGCGCAACCAGAATGGTCGCCATTCTATCGCGTTTGTTTTCGATGGTGCGCGTAGCCATAATGGCGGGCACGGCGCAGGCGTATGCCGAGAGCAGAGGGATGAAGGCTTTGCCATTCAAACCTGTGGTGCGCATTACGCGGTCGGAGATTAGTGCGGCGCGGGAGAGGTAGCCGGAGTCTTCAAGGATGCCGATAAAGAGAAACAGCAGCAGGATTTGCGGCAGAAAGACGAGCACCGAGGAGATGCCCTTCCAAGCGCCGTCGAGAATCAGAGACTGGATCCAGCCAGTGGGAAGCAGAGGACGGATGAGGTTGCCTGCATCGGCCAGGATGACGCCGAAACCATCGGAGAGCGGCTGGCCGACGGAGAAGACCACCTCAAAAACGCCGACGACGACAACCAGGAAGAGCAACGGTCCCCAGATGCGGTGCAGCAGAACGTTGTCGATTTTGTGCGTGCCCACAACCGAGAGCGGAGCACGGTAGCCGGTGCGACGGCTCACCTGCGCGGCCCAATTGTGCGCGCTGGCGGCGTTGCCCACGACGGGCAGGGAGAGCGGCTTGGCGGCGGCGCGTTCTGTTTGTTGGTTGAGGAAGAGCGGAACGGCTTCCAGGCCTGTTCCATTGACGGCGCTGATCTGGGCCACGGGCGCACCCAGCTCGCGGGCCAACTCAAGCGGGTCGATGTGGCCATTTCGAGCCGCCATCAGGTCGCTCATGTTGAGCAGCACCAGGGTGGGCAGCCCCAGCGCCAGCACCGGCGCGGCCAGCATCAGTTGGCGAGTCAGGTGAAGGGAGTCGAGTACCAGCAGCACCGCGTCCGGCTTGGGCGTACCCACCATCTTGCCGCGCAGCACGTCGATAGATACACGGGCATCCTCGCTATAGGGGTCGAGCGAGTAGATGCCGGGCAGGTCGATGAGGGTCAGGTCGGCGCGACCCACGCCAGCCATAAGTCCCATGCGCTGCTCGACGGTGACGCCGGGGAAGTTGGCAACTTTCTGGCGAAGACCAGTCAGCCGATTGAAAAGAGTGGACTTGCCGGAGTTCGGCGGGCCGATCAGCACCACGGTCCGGAGCTGCCCTACGCGCGGCGGGGATTTAGGCGGTACGAAGGCTGGAACCTCGCAGCAGGCGTTCATTGGGCGGTCTCTATCAGGCCGGTGACGACCTCGGTGGCGGCGACCCTGGAGAGTTCCTCTAGCAGATCTTCGGCTTGGACGGGCCGCATACGGATGGCTGCGGCGGTTTCGCGCCGGAGGGCAATCTCCAAGCCGTCTATGCTGTATACGGTGGGATCGCCGGCTGGCGCGCGGCGCAGAACCGTGACCAGCGCATTGGGAACAAAGCCCATGTGCATCAGATGGTTCTGCACGGATTCAGGCAGGTCAAGGCCTGCCAAGACCCCGCTCTCACCCACATTCAACTCGCTCAGCACACTCAACTGCTGACTCCGATGGCCGCACAAAAGGCGGAATTCTGAAAAATACGACTAGATTAGTCGTATTTAAGTATACGACTAAACGGCTCGTGCAGCAAACGCTGGTTTTTACTTCATTTTAGATATTCAGGGTAAAATTCATTTTGGGAAAAGTGAAATAAAGCAATGCGGCGGCGATAGAAACCGGGAATAAACAGTAAAAATACGATGTTTTCCGGCGATTTTCAGAGGCCAAATCTCACCATGCGGGATATTTTGGGGCTGTAATATTTCCATAGACATTGATTCCAAAGGGGTTATAAATAATCTGCAAGGTTTCAGGGAAAATTTATACCCCCAGGGAGTATAGGGGGGTAGGGGTACCCCCTCCAAGGATCAGGGAAAAGAGATCAAGAGTCAGGAACGGCCCGCACATCTGGAGATTGTTCATGGGATGATTGTGCGCCGGGGGAAGGTAATTATCTGCAAACCCTTGCGTTGGGGCTGACATACCTTGCCTTCTGATCGAATCGTTTTATTTCGAAACTTGTTCATCCCCTACGAGATGCGCCAGATAATCAGCGGGCGAGAGCACATTCACTCCGTTTCGCGCGGACTCCGGGAAGTGCCTGAGATTTCCTGTCACGAGCCAGGCTCCTGCTGTGTGTGCAAGCGCGAGGAACGGTGTATCTTTCGGGTCGGGGCAAGCAAAGGGCCGTGAATCGGGGTCCGGAAGCTGCATGCTTTCTCCAATCAAATCCTCCAGCCAAAGAGGCGGGAAGCTGTAGCGGAGAAATTTGGCGCGCAGAATGACCTCCCGGTACTCAGACACAACTTTCGGGCTGGTGACAAGATGCACCTTCTCGCCCAATATCCAATCATCAATGATCTTTGCCGGCGGACCAATAGAACTGATGCCGGCAGAGACGATCACATTGGTATCGAGAACAACCAGGCGCATCGTTACTTCCTGCTGTCACGGGATCTGCGGACGCGGCTGATTTCTTCTTCAATCTCTTCTTCGGTGATCAGGTTGGCGCCGGATGCTTCAGCAAGACGCCAACTCTCGCGCAGGCTTGCCCGCGCCATTGCCCGGCGGAGTTCACGATCTTCCTTGATGACATCGCCAAAGACAGGGACTAGGAAGAACGCAGGGCCATTCTGACCCACGAGAAGAGTTGTCTCGCCACGCGGCACGTCGGCCAAAGCCTTGGCTCCGCGCGTTCTGAACTCACGCAATGAAACTTGGCGCATGGAATGTCCCCTCTGTCGAGTGTAGCCGAAATGGCTACGGGGTGCAATGAGGGGTAAGGCGGGGAATTGGGAACAGAAAAACCCCTCTTTGTGGACTACGTCTTTTGTGCGCATGGGAAAGATAATTTACGCATGGAGCGGGGGTAAAAGGAGGTGATTTCCCAGATTCCAAAAGCGAGAGTTGGGTCACCTGGCGAAATCGTCGTGCAGATTCTGGCCGCAAATAATTTCAAGCCGATCCCTCACGCCTTCGTTTAGTTTCATCGCAGGCAGCTCTGACAGTATCAAATGCACCGGAAAGAAGGGTGTCAATCGCACACTCGACTCGCTGTGCTCTGAAAAGATTGCCTGTTCTTATTTCCTGCTTCGGGAGCATAGGCGGACCTAGCCGATATACAAAATGATCTTTTGTTGTCTTGCACCATGCATGGTTGCATTTTGAGACATCCTTTGCAATTTCGAAAGTGTCGATATGGTGTACAGATTGAAGGCACCCTTTATATCGGAAGCCAATGTAGTTAGGCGGTTCTTTCGGATAGCCATCTCCGACCGGATGAAAATAACATTGATGTTTCTCCACAGCATCTATGGAGGTGTACTTCTTTCCCTCCACCAGGGGTTTCGGATTCAGTGCCACGACGTAAACCTTGTTATCATTTTGTCGTCCCATTGATGTAAACTCCTTCAGGTGCTCCGTCAATTGATGAAGCCAAAGTTTCTCTTCAAAGCGGGAGGTTTTTGTGCTAGCGATACTAGCCAATTTATGTAATTTACCCCACGATAAATGCTTGATTTTTACACCACCAAGTTTCTTCGGCAATCGTGGTTTTGAGTATGTTTGGCTCGCCGCGCCCACAGAAACCAGCAATTGGTGTTTAGCACATCCTGAGATCAATCGTGGCAAATATCGTTCGAGTTGGTCGTTGCTGGGCAGTCCCCATGATCGTTTTGCTTCCACAATCGCTTGGAATTCGCGACCGGATTTAATCTCAATATCAGTGTAACCGCCGTCTTCTCCATGTTTTTGCATGGCGATTTCCACTTCTGAGACATCGAAATATTCGCCAAACATCTCCCTTATCACTAAATTTCTATAAACAGCACTCCGTTCGAGCGTCCATCCCAAAGCAAAGCTCGCACTATTTTCGTTATTCCCACAAAGCCGGAAAACATTGTTTGGCTCCGTGCCATGAAGAGAGAGCATCATTCGCTAATTCCTCTCAATCAATATGATATATCGATTCCAGGTGCTCTATCCTTCGCTTTTTTGGGGCGAAGAGTGGGTTTTACGCCAACGACCTATTGACGGTTGCAACGCCAGAATCTCCGTTTCAGGGCCAGTCTTGCGCGCCGTGGAAGATGCGCGAAATCTCGACCGCGTTTGGCTTGACCTGATAGACGACGATGTAAGGCAACGGCGCAAATGTAAGTTCGCGGCGTCCGGCCATGCGGAGGCTAGCTCGTCCCAGATGGGGAGTATTCTTCAGGCGAGTGCATCCATCATAGATGATTCGAGCAACGCGGCGGGCAGCTTCGGGGTTATCGCGTTCGATCCATTCGCAGATGCGCTCTAAATCTTCGGCTGCGGGGATGGACCAGCGAATCTCCATCAGGGCTTCAAAAAGCGTTCAAGGCGCTGGCCCACTTGCTCGTGCGTGAGGGACTCGCCTCGCAGCAGCGCATTTTCGCCACGGTTCACCGCGTCAACGAAGCGGCTTTCCTCGTCGAAGTACCGCGCCACGACTTGCTGCACCAAATCGCCGGGTTTGCGGCCCTGCTGTGAGGCAGATCGCGCAAGTTTCGCTTCGAGTTCGGGGGTGAAAAGCACTTCCATACCGCTCAGGATACGGGAATACCTCGCGAAAGGCAAGGTCGTTTAACCCGAAATCGGCAGAAGCAGGAAGGCCTCGATTACAAGAATTCCATCACACATACTGGGATTTACCCCTCTCAATGTGTCTTGCATCACAGCCACTTACCCCTTCAGCGAAGAGACTCAAAGTAGCGGCTTTTAATCTGCCCAACCCGTTATGAGGCTAAGTAAATGAGTGAAAAAGAAATGGTAATTCTGGATGGGAACGAGGCAGCCGCCTCGGTTGCCTATCGGCTCACCGAAGTGGTCGCCATCTACCCCATTACGCCGTCGTCGCCGATGGCCGAGTGGGCCGATCAGTGGCGCTCGGAGGGGAAGAAAAACATTTGGGGCGCATTGCCCATCGTGGAAGAGCTGCAGAGTGAGGGCGGAGCTGCGGGCGCGCTGCATGGCGCGTTGCAGGCGGGAGCCTTTGGGACCACGTTTACGGCCTCGCAGGGCTTGCTGCTGATGATTCCCAATATGTACAAGATTGCCGGTGAGTTGACCCCGGCGACGATGCACGTGACGGCCAGGACGCTGGCCACGCACGCGCTGTCGATTTTTGGCGACCACTCCGACGTGATGGCCTGCCGCTCGACGGGGTGGGCGATGCTGGCGTCGAACTCCGTGCAGGAAGTTGCGGACATGGCGCTGGTGGCGCAGATTGCGACGCTGGAATCGCGCATTCCGTTCATGCATTTCTTTGACGGCTTCCGCACCTCGCACGAGGTGGGCAAGATCTTCCCCATCAGCGACGAGACGATTCGCGCGCTGGTGGACGATAAGTACATCATCCAGTTCCGGCAGAACGCGCTCTGCCCGGATCGGCCGTTCATTCGCGGCACGGCGCAGAATCCGGATGTGTTCTTCCAAGCGCGCGAGGCCTGCACGCCCTTCCATGCGGCGGTTCCGGGGATTGTGCAGTCGGTGATGGACCGCTTTGCCAAGGAGACGGGCCGCGCTTATCACTTGTTTGATTATTACGGCGCTGCAGACGCGGAGCGGGTGATCGTGCTGATGGGCTCCGGGGCCGAAGCTGCCGAAGAGGGCGTGGACGCGCTGACTCAGAAGGGCGAGAAGCTGGGAGTGCTGAAGGTGCGCCTCTACAAGCCATTTGACGCGGGCGCATTTTTGGCTGCGCTGCCGAAGACGGTGAAGTCGATTGCCGTATTGGATCGCTGCAAGGATGCGGGCGCCAGCGGCGAGCCGCTCTATATGGATGTGATGACGGTGCTGGGCGAGAATGCCGCCAAGCTGCCATTTGCCAAGATGCCCACCGTGGTTGGCGGGCGGTATGGCTTGTCGAGCAAGGAATTTACGCCGGCGATGGTCAAGGGCATCTTCGACGAACTGGCGAAGGCCACACCAAAGAACCATTTCACGATTGGAATTGATGATGACGTGAGCCACAGCAGCTTGACGTACGATGCGGCCTTTTCGACGGAAGACGCGAAGACGGTGCGCGCGCTGTTTTACGGGCTGGGCTCCGACGGGACGGTGGGCGCGAACAAGAACTCGATCAAGATTATTGGCGACCAAACGCCGAATTTTGCACAGGGCTACTTTGTGTACGACTCGAAGAAGTCGGGGTCGATGACGACCTCGCACCTGCGATTTGGCCCCAAGCCGATCCGGTCAACCTATCTGATTACGCGCGCGAGCTTTGTGGCCTGCCATAACTTCAGCTTCCTGGAGAAGATGGATGTGCTGGAGGCGGCGATGCCGGGCGCGGTCTTCCTGCTCAACTCGCCTTACTCGGCGGCCGAAGTGTGGGACAAGCTGCCCAAGACGACGCAAGAAGAGATGCTGCGCAAGAAGATCGAATTTTATGTGATCGACGGCTACGAAGTGGCGCGCAAGGCGGGCATGGGCACGCGCATCAACACCATCATGCAGACATGCTTCTTTGCCATTAGCGGCGTGCTGCCGCGCGACGAGGCCATCGAGCAGATCAAGAAGGCGATATACAAGACCTACGGCAAGCGCGGCGAGGCGGTGGTCGCTAAGAACTATGCCGCGGTTGATCATGCTCTGGCGCATCTGGAAAAAGTCAAGCTACCGGCGGCGGTTTCGTCCAACTTCGATCTGATTCCGCCGATCTCACCCCATGCGCCGAAGTTTGTGCGCGAGGTGCTGGGGCAGATAGCCGGTGGTCATGGCGACCAGCTTCCGGTGAGCGCGATTCCGGCCGGTGGCACTTTCCCCAGCGCAACAGCGCAGTGGGAGAAGCGGAATATCGCGCAGTTTATTCCCGTGTGGGACAAGGAACTGTGCATCCAGTGCGGCAAGTGCGTAATGGTTTGCCCGCACGCGGTGATTCGCGCCAAGGTTTACTCGGAAGATGCTGGCAAAAAAGCGCCGGCAACCTTTCAGTGGGCCAAGCCGAAGTGGAAGGGGATGGAGCTGGACCGCTACACGCTGCAAGTGGCTCCGGAGGATTGCACCGGATGCGCGGTGTGCGTGGAAGTTTGTCCGGTGAAGAACAAGAGCGACGCCAGCAAGAAGGCTATCAACATGGCGCCGCAGGCACCGTTGCGCGAGACCGAGCGCGCCAACTGGGAGTTTTTCCTGAGTATTCCAGAAGTGGATCGCTCCAAGCTGTCGCACGGCCAGGTGAAGGATTTGCAACTGCTGCAGCCGCTGTTTGAATTTTCCGGAGCTTGCGCGGGCTGCGGAGAGACGCCTTACATCAAGCTGCTGACGCAGTTGTTCGGCGACCGGCTGTATATCGCCAACGCCACCGGCTGCTCGTCGATTTACGGCGGCAATCTACCCACCACGCCTTACGCATCCAACGCGCAAGGCAAGGGCCCAGCCTGGTCCAACTCGCTTTTTGAAGACAACGCCGAGTTTGGCTTCGGCATGAGAATCGCGCTCGATCAGCAGAAGGAGTTTGCCGAGTTGCTGGTAACACGGCTGGCTGGGGCAATCGGTGACGAGCTAGCGAAGGGTTTGTTGGGAGCCACGCAGAATACCGAGACCGAGGTGAACCAACAACGCGAGCGGGTGAAGGCTTTGCGCGAGAAGCTGGCCGCCAACAAGAGTTCCGACGCGCGCAACCTGCTGGCTATTGCCGACACGCTGGTGCGCAAGAGCGTGTGGATTCTGGGCGGCGACGGCTGGGCGTTTGACATCGGCTTCGGCGGACTGGACCACGTGCTGGGCTCAGGCAAGAAGGTGAACGTGCTGGTGCTGGACACCGAAGTCTACTCGAACACCGGCGGACAAATGTCCAAGGCCACGCCGCGCGGGGCGGTGGCCAAGTTTGCCGCTAGCGGCAAGACGACTAGCCGGAAGGACCTGGCCATGGAAGCCGTCAGCTACGGCTCGGTTTATGTGGCGCAGGTGGCACTGGGCAGCAACGACAGTCACACGGTGAAGGCCTTCCAGGAGGCCGAGGCGCATGACGGACCTTCGATCATTATCGCGTATTCCAGTTGCATTGCCCACGGCTATGATTTGGTGCATGGCCTGGAGCAACAGAAGCTGGCTGTCCAATCGGGTTACTGGCCACTGATACGCTACAATCCTGCGTTGCGCGATGAGGGCAAGAATCCCTTCCAGCTAGACTCCAAGGCGCCGACAATACGGCTCAAAGAGTACGCTTATCGCGAGGCTCGCTATACAATGCTGGCGCGGGGCAATCCAGAGCTGGCCGCGTATCTGCTCAAAGAAGCGCAGGATGATGTTGAGCGCCAGTGGCGGGTATACTCAGCTAGGGCCGCGATGCCTGGACGCGGAGAGACGCCCAATATCGTTCCCGCGGAGAAACCTGAGGATAAGCCGGAACAAAAACTGTCGGCTGAGACTGCCGGAGGTGCGGAATGATCGATTTTTCCACGAAGTATCTTGGATTGAAGCTGAAAGGCCCCGTGGTGGTCTCCTCCACGCCGTTGTCGGAGCCGATTGACAATGTACGCCGCATGGAAGATTGCGGCGCGGCGGCGATCGTTCTTCACTCGCTCTTCGAGGAGCAGTTGGCGCTGGAATCGCGGACGCTGGACGATGATTTGTCGAGGGGCACCGAGTCGTTTGCCGAGTCGCTCGGCTATCTGCCCGACCTGAAGGACTATCGCATGACGCAGGATGTCTACCTGGAGCACCTGCGGAAATGCAAGGAGGCGGTGAAGATACCCATCCTGGGCAGCCTGAATGGCGCTACCCCCGGCGGCTGGGTGCGCTTTGCCAAAGATATGGAGCAGGCCGGCGCCGACGCCATTGAGCTGAATACCTACGCGCTGGCCACGGACAAGAGTCAGACCTCCGCGATCATGGAAGGGCAACTGTTGCAGCTGGTCTCCTCGGTTACCGCCGCGGTCAAGGTGCCGGTCTCGGTGAAATTGTCACAGTCGTTCACCAGCCTGCCGCACCTGGTTGCTCAACTGGAGACGGCGGGAGCGCGCGGCGTGGTGATATTCAACCGACTCTATCAGCCGGACTTTGACATCGAGACTCTGGAAGTGCGGCCCACGCTGCACTTCTCCAAGCCATCGGAGTTGCTGCCACGGCTGCATTGGGCGGCAATTCTCTACGGCCACGTGAATCTGGACATCGCCATCACCGGCGGCGTTCACTCCGCTGAGGACGTGCTGAAGAGCATTATGGCTGGGGGCGGAGTGGTGTTGCTAGCGTCAGCCTTGCACATTTACGGCATCGATCACATCAAGAAAGTGCTGGACGATATGCGCTACTGGCTGGAAAAGCGCGAGTACACCTCGCTGTGGGAGACGCGCGGCTGCTTGAGCCGCCGCTCCGTTCCCGACACTTCAGCATTTGATCGCGGCAACTACATCAAAACGCTCAGCTCCTATAGCCTGCGGCAGACGGTGGGTGCGTTTTAGGGTGCTTCGCGCACGGCGAATCGCCCAGGTCTCAAAAACGAGACCTGGGCACCCGGGAATAATCGCACTATTCAGGCCCGCAGCACAGGCGCAGCACGGTTTCTTCGATCAGCTTGCAGGCTGCGGGAAGCGCGGCGGTTACGGCATGGCTGAAGTTTTCGCCTAACTCGGTTGAACCGGCGCCGATGGTGAGTTGCAGCGCTTCACGGGGCAGGGAACTATATAGCTCGCGGCCGAGGGCGAGCAGTTCGGCTGCGCCCAGGTGGTGAGTGTTGTGTTCTGGACTGCCTGAGACTGGCTCGACGGTTGAGAGATTGAGCGAGCCGGGTTTGGAATTAATAGAGCAATCAATAAACAGGACTGCTTGGGCGTGGGCGACGTATTCAGCTAGCTCCGGAGTCCATTGATGGTCCGAAATGATGCGTACGGCGGGTTGCGCTGAGAATCGCCGCTCCGCCCACTCGGCAAGCCAAAGACCAACGCCATCATCTCCGCGTAGCGTGTTGCCGCAGGCGAGGATGAGGCATTGGGTTGGATTCAACTGCGGCATCACGCGGTTAGAGTATCACCGCGTAAGCGATGTAGCCAATCAAGGCAAGGGAGACAAACAGATCGGTGGCCGTTGTCATATATTGTTTCAGGTTTTTGTGCTTGTCCGTCACGTGCCTGATTCCGGCGATTCCGAAAAATAGGGTCGCGATGATTGCAACTGGCAGAATAAAGCTGGACTGCACGATGGATAAGACTCCAACGGTTCCAGTAGCGAAATTCGCAATTCCCAATTCCCGCACGAAGGGCAATGCCCCTTCATTCCGTATACCGAATATCTCTTCCACCGTAAACCGAGGCTGGAAGAACTGCCGCAAACCGGCGCCAAAAATCCTGACTCCCGCACTCCAAAAGACGAACCACTTGCCTACCAGTAACATGAGAGGCGCAGGCGAATGGAGGATGTAGTGTTCATTGCCTATCGAGAAGATAGGCAACAAAACCATCGACAATAGCACAAGCACAGCGTACATCGAGTGGACCCTTCAGATTTCCGAACATCTTCACACGCCTGAGCGAGCGCGGAAAAGCACGGAGGATGGCAACTTAGCGCGTCAGGCGCGCACTACCCGGTCCACAACCTCGCCGTCGGCGTTGACCAGCGTGAGAACTAGCGGCATCTGGCCGAAGGCGTGCGTGGAGCAACTGAGGCAGGGATCGAAGGTGCGAATCACGGCCTCGATGCGGTTGAGAGCGCCGGGGGTAAACTTGCCGTCCTTGACGTAGGCCTTGGCAGACTGAAGAACGCCCTTGTTCATGGCGTTGTTGTTATGGCCTGTGGCGACGACCAGGCTGGCCCACGTCATTTTGCCGTTCTCGTCCACCTTGTAGTGGTGATTGAGCGTGCCGCGCGGGGCTTCGATCTGTCCCGCGCCCTCGAGACGATTGACGCCGGCGGTGGCGCGCACGTGCTTGTCGAGAATGAGCGGATCGGCGAGGATGCGCTCGATATTCTCGAGGCCGTAGAGTGCCTCGACGAGCCGCGCGTGATGATAGAAGAAGGAGCTCTCGATGGGCCCTGTGGCCAACTGCTTGAACTCGGCCAGCTCCTTGTCGGCTTGCGGCGTTCCCATGGACTTGACGATGTTGAGGCGCGCCAAAGGGCCGACGCGATAGCTGCCCTGGGGATAGCCGAGCGGCTTGTAGTAGACGAACTTGGTGTAGCTAAAGTTTTCGTCGGCCTCTCCGAACTGCTCAGTGAAGCGGTGAGCGGTAATGCCGTCCTCGATGACAGCTCCTTGGGGATCGATGAGCCGCAGCGCTCCGTCGGTGAACTCGATAGTCTCGTCCTCGTTGATCAGGCCCAGGTAGTTGGAGGGGAAGTTTGCGAAGACTTCGATCTCAGGCTTGAAGGAACCGGCAATCTGCTTGTAGGTGGTCAGAGCCAGCTTGAGGTTGGCGTAGGCCTGGGGAATCATGGCCAGAATTTCTTCGCGGTGGGCCGGGGCGAGCGGCTCGGTGACGCCGCCGGGAACAACCCATCCGGTGTGGATGCGCTTGGTGGCGAGCAACTCGATGATGTGCTGGCCGAAGCGGCGCAGGCCGATGCCGGCAAGTCCGAGGTCAGGCCGAGCGGCGGCCACGCCGAAGATGTTACGCGCTGCCGGGTCGGACTCCATGCCCAACAAGAGATCTGGCGAGGAGAGATGGAAGAAGCTGAGGGCGTGCGACTGGACCATTTGGGCCATATTCAACAAGCGGCGAAGTTGCGCGGCGGTATGCGGAATGCGGACCGCCATGATGGCTTCGCAGGCTTTGGCGGAAGCCAACAGGTGGGAGACCGGGCAGATGCCGCAGATGCGCGCCGTGAGGCTGGGCATCTCGTAAAACGGGCGGCCTTCGCAGAATTTCTCAAAGCCGCGCACCTGAGTGACATGAAAATGCGCGTCCTCGACCTCGCCCTGGGGGTTGAGTTGGATTGTGATCTTGCCGTGGCCTTCGAGGCGGGTTACGGGATCGATGGTGATGGTCTGGGACATGATCAGGCTCCTAGTGACTCAAGCTCCAAAGCGGGTGAGGGCTGAAATATCCAGCGGCGCACCGGTTACCAGCGCGGTAAGCGCTGCATGAAAGGTGTCGGCCGAGGGCGGGCAGCCGGGCAAAAAAACGTCAACCGTCACGAACTCGTGGATGGGCCGCACAATCTTGAGCAGCTTGGGCACCACGACGCAGGGAATCTGCTGCTGCAAGCTGGCGTTCTCGATATACGCACGGTTCAGAATCGCTTCCGGTCCAAAGGGATTGCGCATGGAGGGCACGTTGCCGGTGATGGCGCAATCGCCCATGGCGATCAGCATTTTGGAGTGGGCGCGAACTTTCTTGATTTTCGCTTCGTCGTCCACCGAGGCTACGGCTCCCTCGACCAAAGCGATGTCCACTTCGTCGGGGAACTGTTTGGCGTCCACCAGGGGGCTATAGATCACATCGATCAGCTTGGCCAGCTCGAGGATGCGTTCATCCATGTCGAGGAAGGACATATGACAGCCGGAACATCCGTCCAACCACACAGTTGCCACTTTCAGTTTGCTCATCGCGCTTCCCTCATAAGGTTCAGGTAAGGCAGAAAATCGGGATACTTGGGGTGATCGGAGCCAATCTTGCTCTTGTCGAAGAGGGCTCCGGTGGGACAGCACTGCACGCACTTGCCGCAGCGGGTACAAGCTGAGCTTCCCCACTCGTCGTGCAGATCAGTGATGACGATGGAGTCGATGCCGCGGCCCATCACATCCCAGATGTGCGCGCCTTCAATCTCGGCGCAGACCCGCACGCAGCGGGTGCACAGGATGCAGCGGTTGTGATCGACGGTGAAGCGCTCGTGCGAGGCATCCACGGCGAGTGCGGGGTTGCGATAGGGCAGGTTGATGTGAGTGAGGCCCTGCGACTGGGCCAGCGCTTGCAGCTCGCAGTGGCCGTTAGAAACGCAGACCGAACAAATGTGATTGCGCTCGGCAAACAACAGCTCGAGAATGACGCGGCGATGCTTGCGGAGCCGCTCCGTGTCGGTGGAGACATCCATGCCTTCATAGACAGTGGCCACGCAGGCGGGAAGGAGCTTGTTGCTGCCCTTGATCTCCACCAGGCACAGGCGGCAGGCACCCACGCCGCTCAGGCCCTCCAGATAGCAGAGGGTGGGAATGTTGATGTCATTTTCCCGCGCCACTTCCAGAATGGTCTGGCCGGAGCGCGCGCTCAGTTCCTGGCCGTCGATAATCAGCGTTTTGACTTCGCTCATGCCAACACCTCCGCGGCGACAAGCGCTTCCATATTGCAGACGCCGGCCGGACAGCGCTTATGCTCGATGTGTTCGAGGTACTCGTCGCGGAAGTACTTGAGGGTGCTAAGCACGGGGTTAGGCGCCGTCATTCCAAGGCCGCAGAGGCTGGTTTCCTTGATGGTCTCGCACAGGCTCACCAGCAGGTCGAGGTCCTCGATGGTCCCCGTGCCAGAGCAGATGCGGTTCAGCAAGGTGTACATCTGCGCAGTGCCCGCGCGGCAGGGAATGCACTTGCCGCAGGATTCGGTCATGCAGAACTCGACGAAGAATTTGGCTACGTTGACCATGCAGGAGGTGTCGTCCATGACGATCATGCCGCCGGAGCCCATGATGGAGCCGACCGCCATGAGGGCATCGTAGCTGACGCCGAGGTCGAGCATCTCGGCAGGAATGCAGCCGCCGGAAGGGCCGCCGGTCTGAACCGCCTTGAACGCATGCCCATCCGGCACGCCGCCGCCGATGACCTCGATGATCTCTCTCAGCTTGATGCCCATGGGCACTTCCACCAGTCCGGTGTTGGCAATCTTGCCGGTGAGGGCGAAGACCTTGGTGCCCTTGCTTCTCTCCGAGCCCATGTTGGCAAACCACTTGCCGCCGTTGCGGACGATGGGCGGGATGTTGGCGAAGGTTTCGACGTTGTTGATGAGCGTAGGCTTGCCGAAGAGGCCGCTGACGGCCGGATAGGGAGGCCGCGGCCTGGGCGCGCCGCGCTTGCCCTCGATGGAGGCCAGCAGCGCCGTCTCCTCGCCGCAGACAAAGGCCCCGGCGCCGAGGCGGATTTCAACATCGAAGTTGAAGGGAGTATTGCAGATGCCGTTGCCCAGCAAACCGCGCCGGCGAGCCTCGCGAATGGCCGTGGTCAGACGAGAGACGGCCACGGGGTACTCGGCCCGGACATAGATGAAGCCTTTGCTGGCGCCTACGGCGTAGGCAGCAATGGCCATGCCCTCGATGACGCGATGCGGGTCGCCTTCCATCACGCTTCGATCCATAAATGCACCGGGATCGCCCTCGTCTCCGTTGCAGACCACGTACTTCACGTCGCCCGCGGCCTTGGCCACAGTTCCCCACTTCAACCCTGTGGGATAGCCGCCGCCGCCACGCCCTCGAAGGCCGCTTTCGGTAATGCGGTGAATCACGCCGTTGGGCATTAGCTCCGTGAGCACGGTTAGCAGCGCCTTGTAGCCGTCGCGGGCAATGTAATCGTCGATTTTTTCCGGATCGATGTAGCCGGCGTTCTCCAGCACCACCCGCACCTGCTTGTCGAAGTGCTCGTTTAGATCGCACTGCAACGCGGGGACGGGCTTGCCGCCCAGGCTTTTCACAATGGCCTTCGCGTGGCTGTCATTGACGTGGTGGTAAAGGGTCTCTTCAGGGTCAACGCGAACCAGCGGGCCGGAAGAGCACGGCCCCATGCAGCCGGTGCGGCGGATCAGCACCTTCTTGCCGGATGAGGCGGCGGCCTTCTCGAGAGCATCCCGCAATTTATCGGAACCCTGGCTCATGCAGGCCAGATCCATGCAGACATTCACTGCAAAATCGAATTTATCGTTTTCCTGGCAGACGCTTTTGGCAATCTGTTCGAGCTCTTCGATGGTCATTCGACGGCCCACCTTTCGAGTTGCTCGAGCATCTGCTCAGAGGTCATTTCGCCCACCACTTCGCCGTCGCACAACACCACGGGCGCGCGGCTGCAAGCGCCCACGCAGCGGGCGGTCATCAGGCTGATCTGGCCGTCCTTGGTGGTCTGTCCACGGGGAATGCCCAGGCGCTTTTCAGCCGCCACCATCAGCTTGTCGGAGCCCTTGATGTAGCAAGCCGTGCCGGCGCAGACGGTGGCCGTGTGCTTGCCGGGAGGCTTGAGGCTGAAATAGTGGTAAAAGGTCACCACTCCGTAAGCCTGGCTCAACGGCACACGCAGAGAACGGGCCACAAAACGAATCGAGTCGTCGTCCAGGTAGCCGAAGGCGGACTGGACGGTGTGGAGCGTTTCAATGAGCGCATGACGGGCAAAGCCATTCTTGCGCATGGTGCCGTTGACGATCTTCCATCGATTATCGCTGCTGGGCAGCGGCGGGGGGGTGAATGCAGGCAAGAATCCTCCATACAGGGAAGTCAACGCACAGCGACTGCGCCGCTGCGCCAAGTTCCATGTCTATATTGTTTATATCGGCCCCCGCCAGTATTTCTCCGTGACCACGGTCACTTGGAGTAGGAGCGGATTCCATTCCTGGAAGATGTGAAAATGCTCAGAATAGGGCAAAATCCCGCCTACTATCCGAGCGACGGCAGACGGTCGGAGATTCCGAAGAGGAAGATGATGCCGATGATGAAGCTGTAGGCGGCGCCGGTCCACGCGATGGCATGGTAGAGGCGCGGATGGTGATGACCGCTGGCGTTGAAGGCCCCGCCCATGGTGGCAGTCATCAAGGCGTTCATGGCCACGAGGCCCACGGCGAATGCTGCCAGGCCCATCATGCCGCGCGATGTTCCGCCGAGGTTGGCGGTGAGAAAAAAGAGAGCAAGCTGACTGGGGGTTTCTGCGCCTATGCCGTGCAGAATGCCGATGACAAAGACCGACTTGCCGTTGTACATCCACTGAAAACGGTCGGGCTGTGGCGCCTCAGGGTTCCAAATGCGGCGAAGTTTCCAGGCTATCCACAGAACCCCATTGATGGCGATGGCCAGGCGGCTCTCGATACGGCTATGGGAGTGGCCGTGCGCATCTTTGCGAAGAATCCCCGCCACCACCCCGATGCCGAGAATGATGAGGGTGATGCCAATCAGGCGCTCCGCCCAGTGATCCAGGCCCTCGGGCAGACCCAGGTGCATCTCCAGCACGACGATGCCCAGCACGGCCACCGTGAAGGCATGGCCAAGGGCGTAGGTCATCCCCAAGCGCAGGCCGCTGCGCCAGTTGCGCTGCACGGCGGTGATGTCGCTGATGGCCGCCAGGTGATCGTAGTCGAAGCCGTGGCGCAGCCCCAGCAGCAGGCAGGAGCCGAGCGCGGCATCGAGTTTCCAATCGCCGAAAGTTGGTAGCACGAAAATTATTATAGCGCATACGCGACGGAATCGGCTCGGAAGCTTCAGACGTCTTCGTCTACCGGGCCGGACTTAGCTGAATCTTGTAATCCCGATAGTCGATGGTCACGGTTGTCCGGCCTAGAAGAAAGCTATCCGAGACAGCGCTGGCCTGGGTGGCCATAGAGAAGCCCTGTATGCTGGCGTACTGCCGCATCACCTGAGCGGGACCGGTGAAGATGGAGGCACTTTGGGATGCGGTTCCCACGATCTGGACGATGGAACCGTCCTTGGCGTCCACCCAGAGGGTACCTGCAATCATGTTGGTGGCCTTTCGCCGGGGAGTGATAGCCAGGGTAAGGCACTCCCGTCCATCGAGAAGCTGAACGCCGCCAGGTTTCAGTTGCATCTCATAATTGGCGGAGGTGAACCATGAATGTTCGCGGATGCCGGGCAAACTGATGGTCTTCTCATTGTCGAGCAGTGGTCGCAGCACGTGGTTCCGGATGAACTCGGAGCCGGATTCCGAGAGGATGGCGTAACTCTTGCCCGTCTCCTTACGGTAGTCGGTTTTGACCGTCATTTCAGCCGCGGGACGGGTCTCGTCTTTGCCCCGGAAGACGGCGTAGTGTTCGGTGACGGTATAGCTCTCTATGTGGCCGGTTCTGGCTTTGACCGCGGCATCGACCAGCGCAATGACTGATGTGGAGTCCGGCTGCTGGGCGCGAACGGTGGCGGCTGTCAGCGAGGCAAAAATACAGGCAGCGGCTATGGCCGTTAGAGCGCCCAGCCAACGGCCATGCATCCTGCTGAAACTCTTCGCAATCCTGCTCATCTTATGAATAAGTTTATCCTTTTCCGGGCTGTTGATTATTAACAGGATGCAACCGCCCAAATGCCAGGATTGAACCTGGAGGGGCGAATAGGCGATGATGCGATCTGCTGGTTTGCGGCGAGAGGCACGACTTTGGCTGATGAATCCCATCCAAGACGAGAACGGCACGAAGTGCTGCGGCGGGGCGTGGTGGTGCGCGGGGTGGTGCAGGGGGTGGGGTTTCGTCCGTTTGTCTATCGGCTGGCCCTGGAGGAAGGTCTGGCGGGGTTTGTGGGCAACGATACCGATGGGGTGAACCTCGAGATCGAGGGGACTGAGGAGCGGGTGGAGGCGTTCCTTGTCCGTCTGCAATCCGAGGCGCCACCTTTGGCGCGCATCGATTCCGTTGCGGTGCTGGAGGCGGAGGCGACCGGCGAGACAGGCTTCCGGATTGTTTCCAGCGAGGTGCTGGGCCGTGTGAGCACCGGGATTCCAGCGGATGCGGCCACCTGCCCGAACTGCCTGCGAGAACTGCTGGACCCCAGAGACCGCCGCTACCGCTATCCGTTTTTAAACTGCACAAACTGCGGGCCGCGCTTCACCATCACGCGCCGCATTCCCTATGACCGGCCGCAGACCTCGATGGCGAAGTTTCCCATGTGCGCGGAGTGCCAGCGGGAGTACGACGATCCACTGAACCGGCGCTTCCATGCGCAGCCCAATGCGTGTTGGGTGTGCGGGCCGCGGGTTTGGGTAGTGCAGACGGCAGACTCCGAATCGAGTTCCGGTGAAGAGGCAGTGGAGCAGACGCTGCAACTGCTGATGGCGGGAAAGATTGTGGCCATCAAAGGGATTGGCGGCTTTCACCTGAGCGTGGATGCAACCAATCAAGCGGCGGTGATGAGGCTGCGGGAGCACAAACAACGCTACGGAAAGCCGCTGGCAGTGATGGTGCGTGACCTGGAGGCGGCACGGCAGGCGTGCGTTCTGACGGCGGAAGAAGAGGCGCTGCTAATGACGCCAGCGCGGCCTATTGTGCTGGCGCGTAGGCGAGAGGGCTGCGGAATTGCAGACGTGGTTGCGCCGGGGATTCCATGGCTGGGCGTCTACCTGCCTTACGCGCCGTTGCAACATCTTCTCTTTGCTGACGCTCGCGTGAGGGCGCTGGTGATGACCTCGGCCAACCTGAGCGAGGAGCCGATTGCCATCGATAACGAGGAGGCGAGAGCGCGGCTGGGCGGAATTGCCGACGCCTTTCTGATGCATGATCGCGAAATATTGCAGCGCTGTGATGACTCGGTTGCTGCGGTAGTGGATGGCGCGCCGCAACTGGTCAGGCGAGCGCGCGGATTTGTGCCAATGGGCGTGGCGTTGCCTTTTGATGCTCCGCCGCTGCTGGCCGTCGGTGGGCACCTGAAGAATGTCTTTGCGCTGGCGCGAGGCCGATTTGCCTACCAGAGCCAGCACCTGGGAGATCTGGAAAACCTGACGGGCCTGGAGTTTTTCCGCGAGTCGCTGGACCACCTGATGCGAACGTTCGATATTGAGCCGCGGACTGTCGTGCATGATCTGCATCCGGGCTATCTTTCGACCCAGTGGGCGCGCGAGTGGGCGCAGGAGCGCGGGCTGCCGCTGATTGCCGTGCAGCATCATCATGCGCATGTGGCTGGCTGTATGGCCGAGCATGGACTTACAGGCAAGGTAATCGGTCTGGCGCTCGACGGCACAGGCTACGGGAGCGACGGGAAGATTTGGGGAGGGGAAGTGCTGATTGCAGGCCTGGCTAGCTTCGAGCGGTTCGCACATTTGGATTATGTGCCCATGCCGGGAGGCGAGGCGGCGATCAAGGAACCGTGGCGCATGGCGCTGGGGCATCTAAGTGCGGCAGGATTCGATAACCAAGGGCAACATTTTCTCGCTGGGACCGGTGCAACGGAGCAGGAAGGTCGTATCGTCCGGCGTATGCTTCAGCGAAGGATTAACTCACCGATGACTTCCAGCCTGGGCCGTCTCTTCGATGCCGTGGCGGCAGTTGTACTCTGGCGCAAAGTGGTGGATTACGAGGCACAGGCGGCGATCGAATTGGAGGGACTGGCCGTGGATGAACCGGACGAACCGGCGCCGGAATGCTATCACCTCAAGTTCGTGGGTGGGGATTGGTCAAAGCGCGAGCCTGCAATTCTTACAGCCAAGGCGATGTGGGGAGCGCTGATGCAGGACCTGCTTCGGGGCACCGCAAAGCCGCAGATTGCGGCGCGCTTTCATGACGGTGTGGCTGAGGGATTTGTAAGCGCGGCAGTGTTGGCGCGGAATGCATGCGGAGTAAATCAGGTTGCATTGAGCGGCGGCTGCATGCATAACCGGAGGCTGGCGCGGCTGCTGCGGGCGAAGTTAGAGGCAGAAGGATTCGATGTCTTTCAACATAAGAACGTCAGCCCCGGAGATGGCGGGCTGAGTTATGGCCAGGTTGTGGTGGCGGCAGCGATGCTGAGTCAGCCGAAGTTATCCGGAGATGCGCACTAATTGCTGGGCTTCTTCGCGCGGTCCGAGGATGGAGACTCGAGGGATGCGGCCGCGCACCATGGCTACCTCGTCGCAGCGATTCAGGCGCGGGCAACTCTGGCAGTCTTTGAAGATCTTGTCGGGCAGATCGGCCTTGTCTTCGACGGTGCGGAATCCGAACTTGAAGAAATAGTCGGGGATGCGCGTGAAGAGGCAAATAGACTGAATGCCGTGTTCTTCAGCCTCAGCGATAAGCGCGGCGAGGATGCGGCTGCCAGCGCCCTGACTTTTTGCCGCGGGCATGACAGCGATGGAGCGCACCTCGCACAAATGCGGCCCGTAAAAATGCAGCGCGCCGCAGCCCAGAAATACGCCTCCATCGGACAAGGCGACGGTGAAGTCGCGAATGTTTTCGCAGACCTCGGCGAAGGAGCGGTGGATCAGAGTGCCGTCGTGCGCAAGCGAGTTGACCAGGTCGCAGACATGGGAGGCGTCCGAGAGCAGGGCCTTACGAACCAGCATGGCCGGCCTCCTGCGCAAGGGCTTCGATCCGTTTTGATGCGGCGGCCAAGGCATCTCGCACGCGTTCGCGCGCGGTTCCGCCCGTTACGTTGTGGCAGTCGAGCGTGGCTGTGAGCGTGACTGCGGCAAAGAAGTCCTGCTCGAACTCTTCGCCAAACTGGCAGAGTTCATCGATGGTGAGGGCGTTGAGTTCAACTCCTTTCTCGATGGCAAAGCGCACGGCGTTGCCGATCTTCATGTGAGCAGTGCGGAAGGGAACGCCCTTGTGGACGAGATAGGTGGCCGCGGCCATGGCATTCAGGCAGCCCGACTGTGCTGCTTCGTTCATGCGCTCGCGATTGAATTGAAGAGCGGCGGTAAAGCGCGCTATCAGCCGAAGCATTTGCGGTATAAACTCGACGGAAAAAACAGGCTCCTGGGTCTCCTGCAAATCTTTGTTGTAGGCCAGGGGCAGGCCTTTGAGCTGCAGCGTGACTGCTTCCGCAGCGCCGTGAATGCGGCCAACCTTGGCGCGTATCAGCTCGGTAAGATCGGGATTCTTTTTTTGCGGCATGGCGCTGGAGCCTGTCGAAAAGGCCTCGGGAAGCGTCACAAATCTAAACTCAGCGGTTGCAAAAAGCGTAATCTCTTCTGCAAAGCGGCTCAGATGCAAGCCGACAAAGGTGAGCGCTTGCAGATATTCCAGAATGAAATCGCGGTCGCTGGTGGCGTCGATGGAGTTGGCGGTGGGCGCGGTGAAACCCAACTCGCGCGCGGCAATGGTTCGGTCGAGCGCGAGCGTTGCGCCGGCAACTGCGCCTGATCCCAGCGGACAGAAGTTAAGCCGCGCGGAGCAATCGCGCAGACGTGCCGCATCACGCAAAATCATCTCGACATAAGCCAGCAGCCAATGCGCAATCAACACCGGCTCGGCGCGCTGCATGTGAGTATAACTGGGCATCACCGAGTCACCGGAGGCACGGGCCTGCTCTACCAGCGCTTTGGCCCAGGCAGCCAAAGCTTTCAAAACGAGGTTGATTCGCTCGCGCACATAGAGGCGGAGGTCGGTGGCAATCTGCTCGTTACGGCTGCGCCCGGTGTGCAGCTTGAGGCCCAGCGAACCGATTCGTTCGACCAATTTCAATTCGACAAAATGATGGATGTCTTCAGCCGTTGCGTGATCGCGCACTTGCGCTTTGCCGATCTCCGATGCGTGGTCGGCGGCAATGGCATCGAGCGCCTTGCGCAACTCCGTTGTTTCTTCTTTTGTAAGAATATTGACGGCGAGGAGGGCAGACGCGTGCGCCTTGCTGGCGGCAATCTCTTCATCAAGAAGCCTCCAATCAAAACCAATGGACCGCTGCCAGTTTTCGAACTCCGCATCCAGCGGCTCGCGAAAACGGCCGGACCACATCTTTCCGGATTGTTGTACGTTCGACATTGATTTAAGCGTACCTCATGCTATTCATTCTCCTTGCTGCTCAAGAGCTGGGGCATTTCGCTGCCTTTGCTGAGCGTGAGCAGGCCGGCTGCGGCGTAGGTGAGCAGCTTGGCACGAGAGTCGGCGATGTCCAGGTTGCGCATGGTGAGTTGTCCGATACGGTCGCGCGGGGAGAAGGCGGATTCAGACTTCTCCATGCTGAGACGCTCGGGATGGAAGGTGAGGTTGGGCGACTCGGTGTTGAGGATGGAGTAGTCGTTGCCGCGGCGCAGCTCCAGGGTGACCTCGCCGGTGATGGGTTTGGCGACCCAACGCTGGGCGGATTCGCGGAGCATGATGGATTGGGAGTCAAACCAGCGGCCCTGGTAGAGCAAGCGGCCGAGCTTGCGGCCATTGTCGCGGTACTGCTCGATGGTGTCCTCGTTGTGAATGCCGGTGATGAGCCGCTCGTAGGCGATGAAGAGCAGGGCGAGGCCAGGGGCCTCATAGATGCCGCGGGATTTCGCTTCGATGATTCTATTCTCAATCTGATCGGACATGCCGAGGCCGTGGCGTCCGCCGATGCGATTTGCTTCGAGAAGAAGTTCGACGGCGTCCGTAAACTCGCGGCCGTTCAGCGCGATGGGAAATCCCTCTTCAAAGCGAATGGCAACTTCTTCGCGCTGGATCTCGACATCGTCGCGCCAGAAGGCCCTGCCCATGATGGGAGTGACAATCTTGACAGACGAAGAAAGATGCTCCAGGTCTTTGGCTTCATGGGTTGCGCCAAGGATGTTGGAGTCGGTGGAGTAGGCCTTTTCGGCGGACATCTTGTAGGCGAAGCCGTGGCGCTGCATGTAGGCGGACATCTCCGAGCGGCCGCCAAGCTCGTCGATGAAAGCGGAGTCGAGCCAGGGTTTGTAGACCTGAAGGCTGGGATTGACAAGCAGGCCGTAGCGATAGAAGCGCTCGATGTCGTTGCCCTTAAATGTTGAGCCGTCGCCCCAGATGTTTACGTCGTCCTCCTGCATGGCGGCCACCAGCATGGTGCCGGTGACAGCGCGGCCAATGGGAGTGGTGTTGAAGTAAGGAACTCCAGCCGTCGTGATGTGGAAGGCGCCGGCCTGCAGAGCGGCGATGCCTTCGCGAACGAGCGGGCCGCGGCAGTCGATGAGGCGGGCCTTTTCGGCGCCATACTCCAGGGCCGCGCGCGGTATGGCGTCGTAGTCGGTTTCGTCGGGCTGACCGAGGTTGGCTGTATAGGCATAAGGGATGGCGCCCTTCTGCTTCATCCAGTGCAGGGCGGCGGAAGTGTCCAGCCCGCCGGAGAAGGCGATGCCGACCTTCTGACCGACGGGCAATGATTCGAGAATTACGGACATCTTGCGAAACCTCTCAAAAAGTTAGCTGCTAACTTCTCCCGTAGTTACTCTTCCGCAAGGGGATGCTCAGGGTCAATCGGGTCGAGCTTGAGGAGACGCCATGCATCACGATACTTGTTTAACCAACCTGCCCCGTAGGGATTGTCTTCATCGTGGCGCGTTTTCGCATAATCTGGAAGCAGACGGCGCATCGGGCTGTCCTTGTGCGGCCGACCGTTCTTACCTGGCGTACCCAGCCATTTTTTATGGGCAGCAGCAATAGCGGTAGCGACATCAGCACTTGGCATTACGTAGACGAGGGGGAGAACTTCAGGGAGAACTTCGCTAGATGCCTGAAAATCGACGAAACAATAAAAGAGCTGTTTTGCCCGTATCTCTTCGTGTTTTTTATCCATGTGCCAGCCGCCGTCAGCCCCAATACCACGCCGTGTCTTAACCTGTATTGAGCGTAGGTGCGCCCCCTCGATGTCAGTCACCACAATATCGACGTTCGGGGCACCCGTTGGCGCAAGCGCAGCTATGTAGCCTTGCCGTAGCAGCTCGTAGAGAACATAGTGCTCCCCGGCAGCGCCGGTGAGACTGGTATGAGATACCATCTTTCGATTCCTCCTCTCGCGGTCATTCGTCGTAAGCCATCCATGCATAGCCCCATGCCCCTTTCTCTCCCATCCGGAGCTACCCGAGATTGTTACTGTCTAACCATTCCAATATCTGCTCATACCCGACGCCTGCGGTAGCGGCTGATTTTTTGGCGAAAGCGCGCGCGCCACTTGCACTCGCCTTTGATGGCCACGGCACCGGTCTGC
>JBKQPC010000015.1:0-8815 GCA_052145195.1 Occallatibacter sp.
CATTGGGCTAATGCAAGCATCCTTTCATAGTGTGCTTTGCAATGAAAAGATAACGCCTTATTCTTTAATAAGCAAGCACACTGAGGCAGTTCAACATGGCGCGGCAAAGGGAGGCGCTGTCGCTGGGACAGAGAGTGTCAAAGGGAATGATTCAGTAAGAAACGACAGCCACCCGCTACAATTCCCGCTACAGTGGCCTCTTGACCTCTGCTTCGAATCAGCTCTAATTTGTTGAAAGAATTGGAGGCGCGGGCCGGGATCGAACCGGCGCATAAAGGTTTTGCAGACCTCTCCCTTACCACTTGGGTACCGCGCCTTGGCAGGGCTGCTTAATGAATATTCCATGCCACCGTAGCCAACCCGGCAAGAGCCGGAGGGCGGAATGGAGCGGGAGACGAGATTTGAACTCGCGACCCTTGCCTTGGCAAGGCAATGCTCTACCACTGAGCTACTCCCGCTTGCTGCAAATATGAGTATACCGGGGCTGCGAAATCAGGTCAAACAGGCTGACGCTGTGCCTGAAACCGTCTGGCCAAAATCGGGCCGCGTCCCCTTCTCCTCGCGCACCAGCTCCCCGTCGCGCATATACAGAATCCGGCTGGCAATCGCGGCCGCCTCGGGATTGTGGGTGATCATCAGCGTGGTCTGGCCCAGCTCCCGATTCGACCGCAGCAGCATGTGCAGCACCGCGTCCGAGCTTTTGGTGTCCAGGTTGCCGGTGGGCTCGTCGGCCAGCACGATGGCAGGACGGGTAATCAGCGCCCGCGCAATGGCCACGCGCTGTTGCTCTCCGCCACTTAGCTCCGAGGGCCGGTGATGAAGCCGCCCCTGAATCGCCAGCATGTCACACAGGTGGTCCAGGTAAGCCCGGTCCATAGGCTCCCTCTTCCCGTTGACAGTGCGACCGCTCACCGAATAGGCAATCTCGATATTGCCCATGGCCGAGAGCGTGGGCAGCAGGTTGAACTTCTGGAAGACAAATCCGATGCGGTGCTTGCGCAGCCGCGTCCGCTTTGCGTCCGAAAGCGAGGCAAAGTCCACCCCGTCAATCACCACGCGGCCTTCCGTAGCCTTCGTCAGCCCGCCCAACAGGTAAAAAAGCGTGGACTTGCCTGAACCCGAGGGACCGACGATGGCGACAAACTCTCCCGGCGCGACAGAGAGCGAAACCCGGCGCACGGCGGTGACCTGGATTCGACCTGCCTGATAAACCTTGGTCAGATTTTCGGCGAGAATGATCGGCAAAGATTTATCGGGCTGCACAGTTGCTATTGTAAATGCGACGGCCCCGGATGAGTCGTCAGGCGCTAGCAACGCGATGGCTGCCGTGCCAGGGAGTGAACAGGCTGCCCAGCCAGCGGATCAATCTGCCAAAACGGGGCGGCTTGGCGTCTGCGGTCTTTGCCTGGGTCGTGACCGAGCGCAACTGGGCCAGAGTGTCCTTGACCATCGCCCGCAGGGACTCGGCCTCAAAGGTGCAGGAACGCAAATAAGCTGAAACGGTCAGGCCGGCCTCGGCGGCGCGCCGATGCAGTTGCGCGCATTCCGCCTTGCTCATGCGGATGGTAATACTTGAGTCCTTCAGATTCCGCTCGAAAGCCGCGGCCCGATAGAGGTTTGGGTCCTGCACTGGAGTTGACACTGGATCCAGACCTGGGATGGTTCTTGAGCTTGCTGCCATCGGTTGCTGGGCCGCCACCGATAGATCCGAAGAGGCTTCCTCGTAACAAAATGGCTCCGCATTGGCAGGCTGGGTAAGCGACCGATCTGAGACTTGGGAGGGGCGGTAGCGCGCGTGGGCCTTCAGCGCGCTCTCATAGCTGAGGATTGCCACGTCGTCGGCCAGATCGTCATCGTTCCAGGAGGACGCGGGTCTCTGATCCGACGATAAAGACTCGTTAGCGGAGATGCCGGCGGGTTGCGCGAGCTCTGTAAGCGAGGCCAGCAGTCCCGCAAAGCTAGGGGAGGCGGGGGAGGGTGCGGATTCCCACTCCTGCGATGAAGACCTGTCGCCTGGTGTCCGGGTTTCGGTTGGTTGTTGCATGGGAGGAGCATAGCGCGATGTAAGACGGCAAGCGTGAGGAATTTCCCATGTGAAGAGGAAACCCATCCCAGAATAGAACGAGCCGCTTGCCCGTCCTGAAATGAAACACGCGGGAAGATGCCGATGTACTAGGACTGACACCCCTACAAGGAGCGTGGAGATCTGGCAGCGATCATGCACAAGCCATTTCGACGGCCTCGGGATTGGGAAGCACGCGCCCGGGAAGCCGTAACAGTAATGTAACGGCTTCAGCGGTCAAGGGACGGGCAAAGAGATATCCCTGGCCGTAGCGGCAGCCCATCTCACGCAGCAGGCGGTATTGCACCGGGGTTTCAATCCCCTCGGCCACCACGTCCATGCCCATCACGCGGGCCAGTTCGACAATGGTGCGCACGATCTGCAGCGGTTGGTCGCCCTCGGTCATGCGGCAGACGAATGAGCGATCGATCTTGAGCACGTCGAAGGGAAACGAATGCAGGTAACTGAGGGAGCTGTAGCCTGTGCCGAAGTCGTCCATCAGCAGGGAAACGCCTAGCCTGCGCAGGCTGCCGAGAACTTCCAAGGCAGTGCGTATATCGGGGATGATGCTGGACTCGGTCATCTCCAGGCCGAGTTGGCGGCTAGAGATGCCGGATTGGACCAGGAGGGCCTCGACATGGTCGGCCAGTCCTTCGCGCGAAAACTGGCGGGCGGAGAGGTTGACGCCAACCCGCAGAGAGACGTGGTGTGGATCCTCAGTGCACCACTTTTGAATCTGGTTGCAGGCCTCGGCGAGTCCCCAGTCCCCAATAGGCAAGATCAGCCCGCTTTCCTCGGCCAGTGGAATGAAATCCATGGGCGGGATCAATCCCCGTTCCGGATGGGCCCAGCGGATGAGGGCTTCCAGCCCGACAATCCTGCGCGTGGCAAGTTCGACCTCCGGCTGGTAGTAGAGTACAAACTGTTTTTGCTCCAGGGCCTGGCGCAGGTCGGCTTTGCTTGGCCAGCTTTGGCCGGCGGTCTTGGCAGCGTGGTAAGCGCGCCGCGGACCTTTCCTGTTCTCGTTGAGGGCCTTACGCAGTCTGCGCAGTTCCAGCTGGCTGGAGACCATGTCGGCCAGGCTTTCCAGAGTGCGGATCGTGTCCGACGGCATGTCCATGCAGGACTCGCGGTAGAAGATGATCAGTATTCCGAGGATCCTTCCCTTGGAGCAGCGCACCGGAACACCGGCAAATGAAGCCATGCCGAGATAATTGAGCCGCGGCAAGAGCATATCGTATTGCGGGTGCATGGAGATGTCGGAGACGATTACCGGGCCGTCTTCGGCAAGCACCAGTTCGAAGATGGAGTTCTTGCGCGGTAGTTCGCGAATCACCTGTCGCCAACAGGACTTCATCCAGACGCGGCTCTCGTCGACAAAAGCGATCGCGGCCGAATCTGCCTGGAAGTACTCGGCAGCCAGGCGGGTAATGGCATCGTAGCCCGGCTCTGGCGGAGTGTCGAGAATCCCGGTTGCATACAGAGTAGCCAGCCGCGCATCCTCATGCTGTTGGTCCACAACCCCCAACTCAATCGCTACTTGTAGCATCCTGACTCCTGGCCTCGTGATCCCACGACGGCCTGACCCATTTCGAGACTGCAACTCTGTACGCCAAATTACCGCACTAACAGACAAAAACTGCCCATCTTATCTCCTCATTGAGTTGCGACTACAATGTTGAACGGCCTCTGATCCAGCCTTTCGCACAAGCGCTGTATTTCCCTTATCGGAAGGGATTACCAAGGGCAAGAGGTTACCGCAGTGAGGCTTAGGTGAGTACTGGACTCGTGCTCCAAGTACTATTTGAGGACAGCCGGCTGCTCCATTTCCGTCCACAGGAAAGTAGAGTGCTTCGGCGGAATGCCTGTCAGCTAGCATCAATTGAAAACAAAGGGGCCTTTTGTTGTGTGAAACTGGCTACAACGCTGCTTTCGCACATCGAAAGTAGGCAACCCCGGTAGAATCAACACCAGTGGCAGAATCGCCTTCAACCCACCCCTCTGTGCCAGAGCGCACCAAATGGGCGCGCGGCCTGAGGTTGCTGCGCCCCTCGCACGCGCACACGGTCTTCACAGCAACCCTGGTGCTGATGGCCTCCACCTTTCTCTCGCGCATCATCGGCCTGGTGCGTATCAAATACATCGCCTGGCTCTTCGGCCGCGGCATGGAAGCCGATGCCTTCAATGCCGCGTTTGTGCTGCCGGACATGATCTCGTACTTTCTGGTGGGCGGCGCGGCCTCCATCACCTTTGTCACCATCCTGACGCGCTATCGCGAAACCGGGCGCGAAGAGGAAGGGCAACGGTCGCTCTCGGTGATTTTGACCACCATGTTCCTGGTGCTGGGCAGTGCCCTGGTGCTGGCCGAAATCTTCGCCCCGTGGTGCATTCACTGGTGGTTTGACGGCTTCGACGCCGAAAAAGCGGCACTGTGCGTGCGGCTGACGCGCATCGTGCTCCCCGCGCAGTTGTTGTTTTTCGCCGGCGGAGTCTTTGGCGCGGTGCTGCTGGTACGCAAGCAGTTCAGCGTGCAGGCTGTTACTCCGTTGATCTACAACCTGGGCACCATCGTGGGCGGTCTGCTGCTGGTTCATCGCCTGGGCGTCTCTTCGCTGGCCATCGGCACGCTGGCCGGGGCGTTTCTGGGGCCGTTTCTGCTGAACGCAATTTTCGCCTGGCGGGAGGGCACACGCTACCGGCCCATCCTTGACTGGCACGACCCAGGATTGCATGAGTGGGTGCGCCTCTCGCTTCCGCTGATGGTCGGTGTTTCGCTGGTCAGCGCCGATAGCTGGATTATCGCCCACTTTGCGTCAAAGATCGACGGCGCGGTCTCGCTGATGACATATGCCAAGCAGCTCTTCACGGCGCCCATGGCCATGCTGGCCCAGGCGGCCGGAGCGGCCTCCATGCCTTTTTTCGCCAGCATGTGGAGCAAAGAAGAACGCCACTACGAATTTGCCACCAGCGTTGCCGACTCCGTCTCGCGCGTGGCCTCGCTGGGGCTGCTGGCGGCTTCGGCCATGGTGGCGCTGGCTGTGCCGCTGGTGGAACTGCTTTTCATGGGCGGCCGTTTTTCCCCGAGCGATGCGCGGGAGTGCGCTGGCTACTTCGCCATTTTCTCCTTCAGCTTGTTTCTGTGGTCGGCGCAGGCAATTTATGCGCGTGCTTTTTATGCCGCGGGGAATACCTTTCTTCCCATGGCCGCCGGAACCGTGGTGACGCTGGTTTCTCTGCCCATCTATTACTCGCTTTATCACGGGTATGGAGCCATCGGGCTGGCCGTTGCCTCCGACCTGGGAATTGCCTTGCAGACCGTGGCCCTCGCCGTGCTGCTGCATCAACGGCGCATGGTATCCCTGGCCAGTCTGGATTACGCGGAGATAGGCCGGTGTCTGCTGGCTGCGGTGGTAAGCGGCGCAGGGGTTGGAGTTTTGTTCTGGTGGCTGGGTGGCCTGTTGCACAGAGCGATGCCGGGACAGGTTTACTGGATTGACCTAGCGGTTTTACTGGCCGGTACGGCGCTGTGGGTGGTAGTTGCAAAATGGGTGCTGGAAAAGACCGGATCAGCATTGCCCAGAGTGGCTATGAGGCGGCTGGGGATGGAATAGGGCAACTCCCTGCCGTTTCCGGTTCACTTATTTCTATCTACATCATTAGATGTGATTTACAAAACAATATCTTCAGTTCATTTCCGATAAGTTTCTCGGTTTTTCCCCTCAAAATAGTCGTTTGGCGCTTGGATGGACCGGCAAAGCACACTCCCAGTCAGACACCCCCACCCCTGCATTGGCAGGAGCGCGGGCGTTCATGCTAAGCCCGCGCCGCGGCTACAACAGGGCCGGCTTGGGCGACTCGGGCGCTGCTGGCGCCTGAGTTACGGCGAATGACTTTGTTTCGACGGACGGCTTGGCGTCCGCCTTCTTGATATCAATGCCGCCCTTGAAGAAGGCGCCATCCTCAATGCTGATACGCGCCGCGGTCACGTCGCCGGTCAGGGCTCCCTCGGCGCGAATGTCCACCCGGTCGGTGGCGGTGATATTGCCGCGCACCTTGCCCAGAATGACGATTTCGCGTGCGGCGATGCTAGAGGCCACCTGGCCGTTGCGGCCAATGGTGACTCTGTTGCCGGGAAGGGCAATGGTGCCTTCAACTTTGCCGTCGATAAACAGCGACTCAGTGCCAGTGATCTCTCCCTTTATAATCAGGCCCTTGCCGATGGAGGCCTGGTCGCCGGCAGTAACCGGGGCCCGGTTAGCAGGTTCAGAGGACAGAGCGGGCGCCGCGGGGCGTGAGGGTTCAGGGTTAAAGCTGGGGGTCGTTGATCCGGATTGGCTGGGTTTCCACATAGCGCTCACAATGTTCCTTTTCTGTCCTGGCAAGGACGGGCTTTCTAAAACCAGGGCCATTGCCTTGGGCCCATAATCTTGGTGGACTGCCTGATTTTACGCCTTGGGGCAACCACACGCGGCCACAACTAGGATGTTATCCCTTCCCGGCCGCTTGGAGTATTGCGTTTAGATTATTTTAGGACATCGCGCTGTACTCTTGAGCTATGACCGATCGGGAACTGATCGCACGGATTGCACGCTCCGCCGGCCAGAAGGCCGGATATAAGCAACTGGTGCGCGAACTGAGCCTGGGCGGCGGACGGGAACGGCGGCTGCTTCTTGAACAACTTGCGCGGCTGACCGCCCGCGGCGCGCTGGCTAAGCTGGATAAGGAGCATTGGAGCATCCCCAAGCCACTCGGTGGGCGGGACAATCTGGCTGCCGGGCGGCTGGATCTTCACCGCGACGGCTACGGCTTCGTCCGGCCCAGCGCGCGTCAAGCTTCCGGCCATGGTGTGGAAGAAGATATCTTCATTCCTCCCAACGAGATCAACAGTGCCATGCAGGGCGACCAGGTGCTGGTGGAAGTCGAGCCTCCCAAGGCCGATGGCCGCCGCATGGGCCGGATTGTGCGCGTGCTGGAGCGGAATAACCCCACCGTGGTCGGCGTCTTCCACTATGCTCGGTCCGAGCGTCAGCAGGGACACTCTGTCGTTCCCTTCGACGAGCGGATGACGCAGGCGATCGTGATTCCTTTCGGACAGGAACTGCCTTTAGTGAGCGAATCGGTCACGCCCCACCGCGTCCTGGGCGGCGAGGCTGCCTCTCACGCTCGCGAAAACCTGGAAGGCCTGGTGGTGGATGTAGAGATCACCAGTTGGCCCACGCCGACCAGGCCGCCCGTGGGCCGCGTGATCGAAGTTCTAGGCTCGCCAGACGATTTCGGAGTGGATGTGGAGATGATCATCCGCAAACACCAGTTGCCGCGGATCTTCCCGGACAATGTGCTGGCCGAAGCGCGCGTTGTTGCTCACATCGACCCGGAAGAGGCAGCCAAAAGGCGCGATTTTCGCTCGCTCCCCATCGTCACCATCGACGGCGAGACGGCGCGTGATTTTGACGACGCGGTGCTGGTTACCGAACGCTTCGATGGCGGTTACGAGCTGCAGGTCCACATCGCCGATGTGGCGGAGTACGTGCGCGCTGGGACGAATCTGGACCTGGAGGCGCGGCTACGTGGAACCAGCGTTTATTTTCCTGATCGCGCCATTCCCATGCTGCCGCAGGAGCTTTCCACCGACATTTGCAGCCTGCGCCCCGGCGAAGATCGGCTGGTTCTGAGTTGCCTGATGCAACTGGACTCCGGTGGCCGCATCGAGAGCTACGAGATCGTCGAGGGTGTGATTCGCTCGGCGGCGCGGATGACCTACACCGAGGTCGCCGCTATTCTCGGCGAAAATAATCCAAACGAAGAAGCGCGGAAGCGCCTGGAGGGCGATGCGGAAACCCGCGCCCGTTACGCCAGCCTCGTCCCCGATTTTGAGCGGATGCGCAAGCTCGCCGGGCTGATGAACAAGCGGCGCGAGCAGCGGGGCAGCATCGACTTCGACCTGCCCGAGCCGGTGATCGAGTTCGACGAGCAAGGCCAGATGAGCGGCGTGACCAAGTCCGAGCGCACCTGGGCCAACCGGCTGATCGAGGAGTTCATGCTGGCCGCCAACGAGTGCGTGGCCACCTGGCTGGAAGACCTGGGCGTGCCCTCGCTCTATCGCATTCATGAAAAGCCCGAGCCGCGCCGTGTGGTCCAATTTGAGGAACTGGCTGCCAGCTTTGGTTACACGCTCGGCCTAGGCGCGCTGCCGGTCCGGCGCATTCAAACGCGGGCAGAAAGCCGCGAAGCGCGCGGGCAGGGGCGTAAGCCACGCGTACACGAGGTGCCTGAAGACATTCCCGTCACTCCGCAGATGTATCAAAAGCTGGCGGCAAAGATCGAGGGCAAGCCGGAGGAGCGGATTCTAAGTTATTTAATGTTGCGCTCGCTTAAGCAAGCGCGCTATTCGGAGATCAACGAGGGGCACTTCGCGTTGGCCGCGCCCACTTATACGCACTTTACCTCGCCTATCCGCCGCTATCCCGATCTGATCGTTCATCGCATCGTGAAGGCGCTGCTGCGCGAGGGTGTGCGCGGCGAGGGAGTGGTGGCTTCGGGTCGCCACAGCTCGCCTTGGACGCATCCCAATGAGGGGCAGTCAATACACAGGGTGCCCCACCTTCGGCGCAGCACCATCGCACCTAAGATAGGAGTGGACCTTTCCATTGAGCCTCCCATCCCCGAAGCCGAGCTGGCGCAGATTGCCGAGGAAGCTAGCCAGACCGAGCGCCGCGCCGCCGAGGCCGAGCGCGAGCTGGTGGAGTGGAAGAA
>JBKQPC010000016.1:0-81812 GCA_052145195.1 Occallatibacter sp.
ACATGAGGAGCACGACTGCTGCGGGTCAGCGGCGCAGTGTTGGAGCCAGACACCATCCCTAAGCCTGACGGCTTAGCGAGGCCGCGAGCGGCCCGGAGATCGAACGGAACACGAGCAAAGGCCGGACGCTGTCCGGCCTTGTTCGTGATGGGTTCGAGGTCTGTTCGGTATTAGCGGTAGACTTCGCGGCGGTGCTTGACGCCGGTAACTTCGACGGCATCGCCGAAGTCATGGAAGCGGGCGCGGTAGTCGCCGACGCGGAGCCGGAACTCGGGCGGTTCGATGTCTTGGAGCCGCTTCACGTCGCCCTCGCCGGTGTCGATGAGCTTGGCCAGGGCGTGGAGGATGCGCAGGGCGGTAGGCTGGTCGTTGGCGCGGAGTTGGGCCTTGGCTTGGTCCGTCCAGATGATCTTTTTGGCCATGATTACTGCCCCGGCGCGAGGGGTTCGAGCGGAGTGCGGCCCATGCGCGCGAAGTCCTCGGCGTTGAGGCCGAACTCGGCCAGAACGTCGTCGTTCGAGACGCCTTCGCCACGGGCAAGCGAGGCGCGGGCGGCGGCGATCTCGCGGGCTTCTTCCGCGCTGACCGGCTCATCGTCGAAGGGCGCGTTTGCCAGGGTGCGGGTGAACGGATCGAGCATGATCTTCAGGAGGCCGACGACGACGGAGACCTGACCGGGAGCCATGCGATCAATCAGTTCGTGCGCGTGTTGTTTCGCATCTGTGGTTGCAAATGCCATTTTTGAACCTCACGGAATTCTGCCGTGCTTAAATACGAGTGTAGTCGAAATTGTAACTGTCAAAGCACCCCAGAGCCACAAAGATCAATAGGGATAGGCAGGCATGCAGTAAACAGTTCAATCAAAAGAACTTAATTCCGCTCAAATTCAACAGATTTCCATACATAGCCTGTCCTGCTTTGGGAGCAGAGGGTCGTCCGTTCAAATCGGACCGCCCCGACCATTAAAACTCAGTGGACCCGCGAGACGTGGGCTATCCTCCGTTCGTTGTCTCGGACGGCTCCCCCTGGAATTGCGAGAAGGTTCGCGTCCGGAACAGGCGCGCGGCACTCAGAGACTACCCAACCTTGCGATGGAAGAACGCGCAAGGATGTTGCACATAAGCCTAATGAATACTCGAAGGGATGGCTACCATCCAAGTGCTTCCGAATCAATCACTTGCGAATCAGGTCTATATCAAACTCTAGGCGTTGCGTAGCTTCCTCGATAGTTCGGCCGCGCGAAACAGACTGAATCCGCAAAAAGTTCGGTGTCCATGAAAAACTTCGAGTATAATTCCCACCCATAAGGAGTTACCCATGACCACCTCCCCTCTCCAACAGACTCTCGTGCAGGTGCGTTTGATGTATCGCTACGCGCTTGACGAAGACAAACTCGATGATGGCGCGCGTAAAGCGCTAACTGCCGTGCAATCGGTTCTAACCGCCCCGGACGATTCGGTACCGGAGGCCAGCACTATTGATTTCGACAAGCTCATGTCAGCGCACGCCGCGCTGGCAAGGGTCATTGCCCCGGCAACCCCGTCGTCTCTTGAAGCCACCGAGCCGTTGCCCGGATTTTTCGGCTCGCTCCGCAATCCGCCCCTGATCGGGTGGATGATTCTCATCGGGTTATTTTCGCTTGTTGGCTTTGTTGTAGCCAGGCTTTTACACACGTTTATTCCCTCTGTCTCCAATAACCTAGAATGGTTAAACGTGATAGAGTGGGCATTTGCCGCGGCCCTCGGCGCCGTTTTCTATGTGCTGTTTACCGCCCATAGCTACGTGAAGGACCGCACTTTCGATCTTCGCTATAACTCGGTGTATGTCATTCGGTTTGTCCTCGGTGTTCTGGCCGGAATCATCCTGGCCATTGTGACCTCTTCTTACCTTTCCGGTACATCGGACCAACTTAAAAAGTTGACGCCGTCCATCATTGCTCTTCTGGGTGGCTTCTCCACCGAAGCCGTCTACCAAATCCTGCAGAGAATGGTTGACATATTAGTCGCCGCTGTGAAGGGCGATGGCTCGGACGCGGCGAAGACAAAGGCGGAACAAACGGCGCAAATGGAGTTCCTCAACCTTGCAGAAGACCCAGAGGTACTCCCGGACCTCAAAGTCAAGCTGATCGCCGCCGCCAAGAAGGTCGGAGCCTAGAGTCTGTCATTACTTTGCGCGAATGTTTTGACCAGGTTTGCCGGCATGAGGCAAGCAATGACCAAGTTGTTTTTCGTCAAAACGCTATCCGGCCAGAGCTGGTCGTAATTTCTTTGAGATAGACCGCTTGAACCTGGTAGAAACCAACACACGCTCAGACCAAATCTACTCAACATGTTGGATGTCTTTTTCGCCGTTTCGAAAGCAGATCACAGCTTTGACCGCGTCTGGGAGATATGGACCTGAAGTCAATAGAATATTTTCGAAGAATGTTGCAGCATTTTGAACAATTGGCGCATAATCAAAATGGCTGCTGAATTTGCGTAGTACATCTGCCGATTGTCGAACGGCACTTTCTCCTCTATGAATCAAATCGAACGCCACCGAAACATTCTCGAAGTCTTATCGCGGCAGGATTTCGTCGAGCTGGAAGATTTGTGCAAGCGGCTCAATGCATCCAGAGCTACGGTTCGCCGGGATCTGATTGACCTGGAACGCAGCCGCAATATCCGCAGAGTTCGCGGTGGAGCGATGTCCACCAACACGCGCGAGGAGGCGCTCGACTTCAGGCAGCTCTCTGTGAGTTGCCACGAAGAAAAGATGCGCATCGGTAAAGCTGCGGCGGAATTGATCGAAGATGGGCAAACCGTCATCCTGGGGGGCGGATCAACAGTAGTCGAGGTGGCAAGATGCCTCTATGATCGCCCCATTCAGATCATCACCAATTCGATTCTGGTTGCCCAGGTCTTCTGGGAATGCCGGCAAACCGAGGTTACATTGACCGGTGGATTTCTCTATCCCCGCCTCGGTATTCAGTTTGGCCCGATTTGCGAACGCATGCTTCACAGCATTTCAGCGGACGTCGCCATTCTTGGAATTCGCGGCATCACCAAGGAAGGCCTTAGCGACAGCAGCCCGCTTGTGGTTGCGTCGATACGCGCCATGATCGAGTGCGCGCAGCGCGTGGTCATCGTAGCCGACCATACGAAATTCGGCAGAAGCGCAATGATCCACGTAGCCGATCTCGCGGAACTCGATCAGATCATCTCCGACCAGAGCCTTGCTCCGGAGCAGCGTCAATTACTCGACGAAAACGGGGTCAGCTACCTGCTGGTTTAGAGAATCTCCGCTCACTTCGCGCCGATAGTTTCCATCACCGCATCGGTGACTGACCTCACCAGCATCTCCAGATCCGTTTCCGCGGGCCTGCCAGTATTGCCGTCGCAGGGGCTCGGAGTGAGCGCGATGGAGCCCGGCACCTCAAGATCGGAGAGTTGGCACTCCTTCATCCTTGACGTGTCGAAGCGAATGTCGGGCAGGCCGAGCTTCTTTTTTATGGCCAGCAGGTCGGAGCCTTTCTGCTCAGAGATGTAGGAGATGGGAGCGCCAAGTTGCGAGGCCAGCATCAAGGTCCAGCAGTAAGTCTCCAGCACTTCGGCATACCACTCGGCGTGGGTAACCGTGTCTGCCCAGCAGATAATTCCGTGATTAGCGAGCAGCACCGTGTTATGCGTCTTGACGAAGGGCAGAACGGTTTGGGCAAACTCAGCAGTGCCCGGCGTTTCGTAGGGAGAGATGGCAACCTTGCCGATAAAAACTTCAAACTCGGGAATGACCAGGTTCGGCGGCACGCGCCCGGTGATGGCATACGCGGTGGCATGTGGAGGGTGGCAGTGGACACAGGCCCTGGCCTCAGGCACCGCCTTGAAAATTTCCAGGTGCAGTAAGATTTCGCTGGTGCGCGCCTTGCTCCCCGCGATCTGATTTCCTTCCAGGTCAACCATGCTCAGGTCTTCTGGCGTCAAGTCGAATTTGCTCACCAGAGTGGGCGTGCAGATGACCTCATTAGGGCCGATGCGATAGGAGATGTTGCCCCCATTTCCATCCACGAATTGGCGCATCCACAGCTTGCGACCCACCGCGCATATCTCCTTCTTGATGGCTTCAGCTTCCGGCGTTGTAAACAGGCGTGGATTCGGAGCGGAACGGCCCTGTACTTCTCTACTGCCTGCGGTGGCTGGGATCGTGGAAGATTGCACATGCGCGGCGGGGGCTGCGGCCTTTGCTGCGCCGCTTGTCACCAGGGCGATATTGTGTTGGGCGAGGAAGTCGCGAGCCGAAGGAGTTACCACGCAATTCTTGCAGACAAGCACCTGGCTTGCGCCTTCCTCCAGAGCGCTCCGGGCATCGCGGATTACTAAAACCTTCTGGCTTGTAAGATCAATGCTCTTCATTTCGCTCTTCAACTCCCTAACTCAGATACTCAAGAAACTGTCTTCGCATGAACGTCGATGACATCGATAATCAGGGCGCAATATGCATCCACCGGCACTGCGTCAGGCCAGAACGGATTCGCGGCCTCCCGCCCCTCGGTGAACGCCACCATCTGGCCATCGGCTGCGCCCAGCTCATCCACGGCGATCAAAGCCTTGCCTCCGCCCAATCCATTGCCGGCGCGCAGATTCTCCATCGTCACCGGCTCCAGGACTACGAGCGTCCTGCCGCGATACGTCGCGACGGCCGGACTGAGTGTAACGTGTCCGCGAACGATGCCCAGCCTCATGTTTTACTCCTGCCTTGCACTTGCGTGCGACTGCGCGGAATCCAAAATTCCCACCACCACCATGCGCGCCGGCGTTGTGTTGCCCAACCGGGCTCGCGCAATATCACCATCCGTTGAGACCAGCACAATCGAGCCGCTTCCCGCGCCCAGCCAGTCCACCACCACAATTGGTTCCGGCCCTTCGCTGCGGTCGGCTTCAATTCGTTGCGCAAGCAGAAACCTGCATCCCTCCAGCGTGGAGTGTTTCGCTGCCGCAACTACCGTTCCGCCTATGCGCGCCAAAAACATAGCTAAATGATCCGCAATGCATCGCCGACAATCATCTGCCGCTCCCGCGTAAATGTGAGAGGCGTGGTAACGCCCTCGCCCGTCGGGGTGGCGATGGTGTGGCTGAAGTATCCCGCGCCGCCCACGCCCAATGAAGCCGGTGACGCCGCGTTCTGGATAAAAAGTGTGGTGTTCATAGCGCGCGCCATGCGCGTTGCTGTTTCAACATTTTGCGTGTGAATGATCGCGGTATGCCGGTAGCCGTGTTCCGCCTTGACCGCCGCCGTAATGGCTGCATCCACGTCCCGCACGCGCACCACCGGAATAAAGGGCATCATCTGTTCTTCAACGACAAATGCATGATTCTCGTCAGTTTCTCCAAACAGGAGTTGCGTATCGGCGGGAACACGCGCGCCGGCCGCTGCTGCAAGAACCGCGGCATCTTTGCCAACGAGATCTTTCTTGACATGCGCCCTGGCACAGCCTCCGCCGCCGCCTTCGAAGGTGAAGGCCGCGCGTGTGAGCCGTTCGATGGCCGTTGTATCTAATTGATATGCACCGGCGCGTTTCATGGAGGCGATAAAGTCATCAGCCACGGAAGCGACTACAAAAACCTCTTTTTCGCCGATGCAGAGCAGGTTGTTATCAAACGCCGCGCCCTCGATGATGCACCTGGCGGCGCGATCCAGATCGGCGGTCTCGTCAACGACCACCGGTGGATTTCCGGGGCCGCCCGCTATCACGCGCTTGCCGGATTTGGCGGCCGCCTGGGCGACTGCCGTGCCGCCGGTCACGCACAATAGCGCAACCTTGGGATGATGGAAGACCTGCTCGGCAGCTTCGATGCTGGCCTCGCGCACGGTGGTGAGCACGTTGGCGACGCCAACTTCCCGCTCGATCTCGCGATTGAAGATTTGCAGCGCGTATTGCGCCACCTTCATACCCGACGGATGCGGCCCGAAGATCGCGGTGTTGCCCGCGGCCAAAATGTTGATGGCGTTGGAGGCCATGGTGGGCACCGAGTGAGTGACCGGCAGCATCATGCCAATGACTCCCCAGGGCGCGTGCTCGATGATGCATAACCCCGTGCTGTCGCTGCGCGCTTCGCTGCGCAGGGCTTCAACACCCAGCACGTAGCGCATGTTCGTCAGCTTAAGTATCTTGTGATCGAGGCGGCCGACCTTGGTCTCCTCCATCTCCATGCGCCCCAGCTCCTCGCGGCGATCATTGCAGATGCGGCGGACGATGTTAACCATCCTGCCGCGCTCATCGAGGCTCATGGCCGCAACGCGCTTCTGTGCCTCATAGGCTGCGTTAACGGCTTCGTCCACGGTAGAGAAAACGCCGTCGCGTGCGGCTACAGAAGGCGCGGCTGTGGCTGTGGCAGGTCTCTCCGGCGGTTGCAACTGGACACGAAGCCGCGCCACCACTTCCTTGGCGATCTCCGCAATCACCTGCTCCTGAATCTGCATTTATGGCTTCTCCAATACTTTGCCTTCAACTTCGACAACATCCACAATGCCGACAATCACCGCGTCCACCGGCGCATCCTTTGTCGTTGGCGTAAGTCGCGCTGAACTGCCCTGCGTAAACAGCACGCACTCGCCGATGCCGGCTCCAACGCTGTCCACTGCAACCACGGAGCTGCCCGAGATTTGCAGCTTGCCGTCTTTGCTGATGTACGGCTGAATCAGCAACAGCTTCATCCCCAGAAACTTTTCGTTCTTCTGGGTGGCCACAACATTGCCGATAACTTTCGCTATGAACATAACGATACCCTCGCGCGTGGCGGCAGACGCGAGCCTGCCGCTGGCTGCTATTTCGGCAATACGGCGCCCAGAGTGCCGTGCGGGCGCGCGATTACATGCACGCTTTGCACATCGCCCACTGCGCGAGCAGCTTCGGCGCCCGCATCCACCGCGGCGCGAACCGAACCCACATCTCCTTGAACAAATACCGAGCACAGGCCGCTGCCGATCTTGTTCCAGCCGGCAAAAGTCACGCTGGCAGCCTTCAGCATCGCGTCTGTCGCCTGCACCAGCGCCACAAGGCCCTTGGTCTCGATCATTCCAATCGCTTCATTGGCCATTTGCATTCTCCTGAAGTTACTTCAAAAAGCTATCTACGAGCGCATCGTGGGGACGCGCAATCACGTGAGACGACACCAACTCGCCCACAGCCTTGGCCGCGGTCGCGCCTGCGTCAACCGCCGCGCGCACGCTGCCCACATCGCCGCGGACAATAGCTGTAACGTATCCGCCGCCGATCTGCACGGTTTTTACAAGTTCTACGCTGGCGGCTTTCACCATCGCGTCACATGCCTCGACGAGTCCGACAAGGCCCTTGGTTTCGATCAATCCGATTGCTTCACTCATTTGGGTCTCCTTCGCCTACTTCGCGGCTGCGGGTTTTGCTGCGGCCTTCTTGTCCTGCTGCACAAAAGACGGCAGTTCGTCGTGGGGGCGAGAGATCACTTGCACGCTGACCACCTCGCCGATTCTGGATGCTGCCTCCGCGCCCGCATCCGTAGCTGCCTTCACAGCGGCCACATCCCCTTCTACAAAGGCGGTCACCAGTCCCGCACCTACAGACTGCCAGCCGGCGAACGTCACGTTTGCTGATTTGAGCATGGCGTCGGTTGCTTCAAACAACGCCACCAGGCCCTTCGTCTCGATCATTCCAAGCGCTTGCTTCATCGCTCCCTCTCTTCTTTGTGGTGTTACTTGAAAAGTTCAATTTCTTTGGTCAGATGCGCGCCGCACGCATTCGCTTCATCCGTATCCATGTGTACGTTGAGCCTGGCGGTCGGATCGATGCGCACGTGTACGTTGTTGAAGGTCACGCCCGCCGGGCCGCCGAAGCGCAGCTTCATGCGGTCGCCCTTCGTAACTCCAAAGTACGCGGCCTCGGTGGGATTCATATGAACGTGGATCGCTGCGCGAATGACGCCTTCCTTCAGTTCAACCACGCCCTTGGGACCGATGATGACGGCTCCCGGCGTGCCCGCAATGTCGCCGGAGAGCCGCACGGGAATATCCGTAAAGCCCAGCATGATGGCGTCCGTGAAAGCCAGCTCAATCTGCGACTGCTTGCGCATCGGCCCCAGGATGCGCAGGTTGGAGATCAATCGGCTCCTCGGCCCGACAATCGTCACTGTCTCTTTGGCCGCGAAGTTGCCTTCCTGGAAAAGCGGGCGGTCAAAGGTCAGCTCGGTTCCCGGCCCGAATAGAACGTCCATATCTTCGCGGCAGATGTGCATGTGCCGCGAGGAGGTCTGCACCACGAGCTGCGGCGCCGGCCCTTTCTTTCCACTAGCGAGATATTCAAGAGCCACCTGGCGGACAATCTGTTCCACCATCGATCTGTCGATAAAGCCCGCCATAGCCGCCATTGTTTCGCTTCCACTTCTCATAACAATTTCCGAACTGCACTCAGTCTCGGTGCCCCACCCTCGCCGCGTTCTTGTTTTTGCGGCTAGGGCGGGATTTAGCAAATCATTCTTTCCGCGCTTCTCCAACCACCTTCACCGTTTCTCGTGCGACAATTAGTTCCTCGTTCGCCGGAACAATCAAAATCTTGACTGCTGATGTTTCAGCCGAGATCACGCCCAGTCCCGATGCGGCGCGGTTCTTCTTCTCATCCAGCGTGATGCCGAAGCCGTTGAGGTTCTTCAATACGGCGGCGCGCGTCTCCCAACTGTTCTCGCCGATGCCGCCAGAGAAGGTAATGGCGTCTACGCCGCCCAGCTCCAGCAGAAACGCGCCTGCATAATGACGAATCGCGCGCGTAAAAACATCCAGAGCCAGCCGCGCCTGTTTGCTGCCCGCGGCCGCGGCCTGATCCAGATCGCGCATATCGCCGCTGGTGCCGCTGATGCCCGCCAGTCCCGACTGGCAGCCCAAAATGCGCGCCATCTCATCCGGCCCCACATTCAGTTTCTTCATCATCTGCAACACGGCGAAGGAGTCAATATCGCCAACACGATTGTTCTGTGGCAACCCCGACTGCGGCGAGGTTCCGAAGCTAGTGTCGATGGCCTCGCCGTCGCGGAAGGCAGCGATGCTCGAGCTGCCTCCCAGATGACAGGAGATGTGGCGCAGATTCTTGCGGCCCAGCAACTTCGAGGTGTTCTCATTGGCGGCGCGATGGCTGGCGCCATGGAATCCATAGCGGCGAATCCCATACTTCTCGCGCCACTCGTAAGGCACGGCGTAGGTGGTGGCTGCTTCATCCATAAAGCGGTAGGGGCTGGTCTCAATCACCGCCACCAGTGGAACGCCCGGAAGCTCCTTCCGAAAAGCCTGGATGGCCGCTATATAAGGAGGGTTGTGGGCGGGAGCAAAGAATGTGAACTCCTCCATCGCCCGGAGCAGATCGTCGCCGATAATTTGCGACGCATTCAGCCGCCCGGTATGAACGACTTTGAATCCCACCGCGCCAATCTCCGAAATGCTTCCCAAAGCTTTGCCTTCTCCCGCAATCGCTGCAAGGCATTTGCGGATCGCCGACAGGTAGTCGGGACACTCGCCGCCCGGCTGACCAATCCGCTCCACGCGTCCCTCCGCCAAGACCATCTCACCGGGCATATCCAGAAACCGGTACTTGAAGGAAGTACTGCCGATATTTGGAATCAGACATTTCATTATGGACGATTCTGAACACTCTTGAATTAATTTAAAGCATACAGTACAATTCTATTCAGAGTCAAATGGATTTTTGACGGATTTTGAGGTTAACCCTGGAATGACAGCTCGCCTTGAGGAACTCGGCATCGTAGGAGCGGGAGGCGGCGGTTTTCCCGCGGCGGTCAAGTTCAAAACCAGGGTGTCTCTGGTCATCGTCAACGCAGCCGAATGTGAGCCCCTGCTGCACAAGGACAAGGAGCTGCTCCAGCACCATTCTGAGCCCCTTCTGCGCGGCCTGCACACCGTCATGGAACTGGTTGGCGCGCGCCAAGCAGCCATTGGAATCAAGGATAAATACCACGAAATCATTGCCCAGTTGGAGCACGCCGCGCCGCCCGGAGTGCGCGTCGTACCTCTGCCGGATGTCTACCCGGCAGGCGATGAATTCATTCTCGTCCACCTGATCACGGGCCGGGTCATTCCGCCCGGAGGCCTGCCCAAAGATGCGGACGTAGCCGTCTCCAATGTCGAAACCCTGATTAACATCGGCCTGGATCAACCGGTCACGCACAAATACCTCACCGTAGCTGGTGCCGTCGCCACCCCCGTTACTCTTCGGGTACCGGTCGGAATCACTATCGGCGAGGTGATCGAAGCCGCTGGCGGTGCCACGGTGAGCAACATCGGTGTTCTCCTCGGCGGCGTCATGATGGCCAAGCCGGCGGAGAGCCTCGACGTCCCGGTGACCAAGACCACGGGCGGCATCATCGTGCTGCCTGCCTCGCACAAGCTCATCGAGCGCCACAATGCGCCAATGATTCAGGTCAACCGCATCGGTCGTTCGGCCTGCGACCAGTGCCGTTTCTGCACCGAATTCTGTCCGCGCTTTCTGCTCGGCCACCCCATCGAGCCACATCGCGCCATGCAGTCGCTCGGATTTGCCACCGGCGCTGACCCCATGGTCGCCACGCTCTACTGTTGCGAGTGCAATCTCTGCTCCCTCTATGCCTGTCCGGAGGATCTCGATCCCAAGAATGTCTGTGTGCAGGCCAAACCGCTGGCGCGGGAGCGCGGACTGACCTTCAAGGGCGACCCCGCATCCATCACTCCACACCCTCTTGCCGAATTCCGTCGTGTGCCGATGCGTCGGCTGATTGCCAGGCTGGGTTTAGGTGAGTTCAACAATGTCGGCCCGCTTATCGACCATCCCTTCTCGCCGCAAAAAGTAAAAGTTCTCCTCAAGCAGCACGCCGGAGTTCCCGCGGTTCCGGTGGTGAAATGTGGTGATCGGGTTCGTATGGGCGATCTGCTCGCCGCGCCGGAGCAGGGCAAACTCGGCGCTCGCGTGCACGCCAGCATTGACGGCTTGGTCAAGGTGACCGGCGATGCCGTCTTCATCGAAGCGCAGGGCGCATAAAGGAGTCAACGTCGTGTCTGAAATCAACTCCATCGGACTTATCGAGCTTTCCAGCGTGGCCACTGGTTTCCTGGTCGAGGATGTGATGTTGAAGGCTGGCTCTGTTCAACTGTTGCTGGCCCGCAGCATCTGCTCGGGGAAATTCCTCATTGCGGTGGCTGGCGACGTTCCTTCTGTCGAGGCAGCGATCCAGGCCGGCGCGGTTGCCGCGGGCCCATCGCTCATCGAGAAGCGGCAGATCGCGCGCGTGCACCCTTCCGTTCTGGAGGCCATCTCCAACGCCGTCGATATCGATCCCCGTCAGTTGCGCTCCATCGGCGTCATTGAAACCTTCTCTGCGGCAAGCATCATCGCGGTGGCCGATGCCGCCGTCAAATCCGCCAATGTAACTCTGCTCCGAATACATCTGGCAATGGCTCTGGGAGGCAAAGGCTTCGTGATGATGGCCGGCGATGTAGCCAGCGTTCAGGCAGCTATTGCCGTCGGCTCCAAAGTTGCCGCCGAGGATGGAATGTTAGTCGGCCGGAGCGTGATTGCTGCGCCATCCGAAGAACTCTTTCGAGACTACATTTAGCCCTGGGTCTGTATCGGCCTTCCTCCCTACCGGTAAGCCTCCGGAATGAAGTTCTGTTCATGGATGGGTGGGCGTACGTATTTCGACTTCTCCAGCTTCGGCAATTCCAGCGGTTCCGGCGTCAGATCGCGGTAATCGAACATCGACAGCAGGTGCCGGATGACGTTCAGCCGGGCGCGTTTCTTGTTTTCCGCATTTACCACATACCACGGAGACATCTTGGTGTCGGTTACCGCGAACATCTCGTCCTTGGCGCGCGAATAATCCGCCCAATGCTTGCGCGATTGCAGGTCCATCGGGCTCAACTTCCAGCGCTTGGTGGGGTTCTTCATGCGATCCTGAAAGCGCCGCTCTTGCTCCTCGTCGCTGACGGAGAACCAGTACTTGATCAGGCGAATCCCGGAGCGCTGCAATATCCGCTCAAACTCCGGGCAACTCTGCATGAATTCCTGATACTGCGACTCGGTGCAGAAGCCCATCACCCGCTCGACGCCCGCCCGGTTGTACCAACTGCGATCAAACAGAACCATCTCGCCGGCCGCGGGCAGGTGGGCAACATATCTCTGGAAATACCACTGCGTAGTCTCTCGCTCCGTGGGCGTGGTCAGCGCCGCCACCCGGCAGACGCGCGGATTCAGCGATTCGGTGATGCGCTTGATGGCGCCGCCCTTGCCTGCCGCGTCGCGGCCTTCAAACAGCACCACCACCCGCATCTTTTCGTGGCGAATCCACTCCTGCAGCTTGACCAGCTCAACTTGCAGCCGGCGCAGCTCGCGCTCATAGTTGCATTCTTTTCCCAGGCGCAGTGCATCGGAGTTGGCCGGCTCAGGCGCAGGCAGATCTCCGCCCCGCTGATGGCCATCTGAAGGCGTCTCCTCCCGCTTCTTCTCCGCATGTTTCTTCTTATGCTTGTCCTTCATCGGTTTTCCTCCAACCCCGCTAGCGTACCCTGTTCCTATCGGCAGGATTCACCGCCGGAATCATCATAATCCTCTGATTCGCGGGTGAAGGATTCCTTTTATGCATACATATGAAGACTAGAGCATTTTCACTGATGGTGTAATGAAGCTCCGTGCCCCATCCATTTCACGTTCTTTGTGAAATGGGCGGGAATCCACGAAATCAGCCCCACAGGAACTGTGAAAATGCTCTAAAGTGCGCAGGCCGGCATTGTCGCTGGCCCGCGCTCTGTCTGTCTCGCCAACAACTTTACGCCAGCTCAACCTTCAGAGTAATCGCCACATCGGAAATCTTCTCCGCGGGCATTCCCACCCTCAAGCAGGATTCGTCCTGCTTCCACTTCAGTTCGCCCTTGTAGCCCAGCAGCTCCACCTTCTGGATCTTGCCAGGGGCTTGTGGGCTGGCGAGGCCGAGAGCCTGCACCACGGCTTCCTTTTCCGGCCAGCCCATCACGAAGGCATAGAGCGTGCTTCCTTTGGTAGTGAAGCGGACATCCTCGGCGGTCAAGCCCTTCTGCTTGTCCTCGTTAAAATTGCCGGCCTTAATCTCCACCTTGGTCGAGGGGCCTTCTCCGTAAATCTTCCACGGGCGCGTGGCATAGATGCCTTCGCTGTTCACATCCATCCACTTGGTGATGCCGTCCAGAACGACCATCTCCTCATAATCCAATGCGCCGGAGTTGGGCAGCGGGAAGTTCAGAAGCAGGTTGCCGTTCTTGCTTACGATGTCGGCCAGAAGATCGATTACCTTCTTAGCCGTCTTGTACTTTTCGCCGCGGTTGTAATGCCATTGGCCAATACAGGTGTCGGTTTGCCAGGGGTTTGCCGCAATGCCGTCCGAAACCCCGCGCTCGTGATCGAGCAGACAGGTGCCAATGGCGCAATCGGAGGCCGTCTTGCTGGTATAGATCGCCTCGGTTACTCCGCCGTGCGCCTGCGCGCTGACGTTATACAGGTGCGCCACCATCTTCATTCCATACTCCTCGAAGGGAAGATGGCCGTCGGTATAAAGAAAATCGGGCTGATACTTGTCGATCAGATCGGTCATGCGGTCAAGATAATGACGCTTCCAGGAGTCGGGTATGTCATCGTCGTTCCAATCGAGATGGTCGATGAGCCGGGCGCTCTCGGCGTCATGATACAAATCAGCGTACTGCGGATCGGCGCCATCGTAAGGAACGCCGGCCAGCGGACCGGTCTTGTCTGCGCCATGACTTACCGCAAACCACTTATAACTTATCCATAGGTGCTCGCTGACGCCGAAGCGCAAACCCTGACTGCGCGCTGCCTTCGCCCAGGTTCCAACGATGTCTCGCTTCGGACCCATCTTCACTGCATTCCAGTGAGTGTGCTTCGAATCCCAAAGGTCGAAGTTATCGTGATGAACGCCCATGCTGACGAAATACTTTGCGCCCGCCTTCTTATACAGCCCCATCAGATAGTCCGGGTCCCACTTGGCTGCCTTCCAGTTATCCACCAGGTCCTTGTATCCAACTTTCGAGGGATGGCCGTAAGTTTCCACATGGTACAAATACTGCTTCGACCCTTGCTCGTACATGGTGCGCGCATACCAGTCACCGTACTCGATGGCCGACTGCGGGCCCCAATGCGACCAAATGCCGAACTTGGCGTCGCGAAACCACTCCGGAATCCGGTAGCCCTGCAAAGAAGACCTGGTTCCCTGAAAGTGATTGCCCTGCGCGCCCTGGGCAATTGCAAACTTTGAAAGAGCAAGCGCGGAACACGCACCGCCCATCCACTGGAGTAATTCACGTCTGTTCATGATTATGCCCCTCCATACACCCTCCGCAGAATACTCGAGCCGTTCGTTGTGCGTCAATTGCGGGCCGCACATCTCTGCCGAGTTATACTGAATTGACCATGCGGTCAGTTCAACAAAATACCCGCGCCACGCTGCTTCCAGCGATGCCTGTCAAATTGCGGGAACGGACAGCCGGATGAGCACGGCTACCGGCGCGCTGCACCTGGCGGAAGACGAACACCACGACTGGAAGCCGGCGGCCAACCCCTGGATGATCGCCGCCTCGGTCATGCTGGCCACCTTCATGGTGGTGCTCGACTCCTCGGTGGCCAACGTCTCACTGCCGCACATCGCCGGCAACCTCTCGGCTACCACCGATGAGTCCACATGGGTTCTGACCAGTTATCTCGTCTCCAATGCCATCATGCTGCCCGCCGCCGGATGGCTCGCTCGACGCATTGGCCGCAAGCGCCTGCTGCTCCTCTCCATCCTCTTGTTTACCGCGGCCTCGCTGCTCTGCGGTATGGCCTTGACCATGCCCATGCTCATTGTGGCCCGCATTCTGCAAGGCGTGGGCGGCGGCGGTATGCAGCCGCTGGCCCAATCCATTCTGCTGGAAAGCTTTCCACCGCGCCAGCACGGCACCGCCATGGCTGCCTATGGCGTCGGCGTCATCGTCGCCCCTATCATCGGACCCACCCTCGGCGGATGGATCACCGACAGCTACTCCTGGCGATGGATCTTCTACATCAATCTCCCCATCGGCATCCTGGCGCTCTTCATGGTCAACCTCTACGTCGAAGACCCGCCCTACCTGCGCCACAAATTCAAGGGAGCCATCGACTATCTCGGCTTCGGCCTGATGGCCCTGTGGCTGGGGACATTGCAGCTTGTGCTGGACAAGGGACAGGAGTCGGACTGGTTCGCCACAACTTGGGTGTGTTGGACTGCTGCCGTTTCCACGCTGGCGCTCATCGGCTTCATCCTCCGCGAGCTGAAGAACCGCGAACCCATCGTTCATTTGCAAGTCTTCGCCGACCGCAATTTCAGCGTGGGAACGCTGGTTACCGCTGTCTACGGCTTCGTTCTTTATGCTTCCACGGCCATGCTGCCCTTGTTTTTGCAAACCATGATGGGATATTCAGCGTTGCAGAGCGGCATGTCCGTCAGTCCGCGCGGCCTCGGCGCCATGGCTTCCATGATGCTCGCGGGACTCCTCGTCCGTTACATCGATGCCCGCTTGCTGATGGCCTTCGGTTTTGCCATCCTCGGTTACTCCACCTGGCTGCTGGGCCAGATCAATCTCGCCATCGGCATGGGATCGGTGATCATGCCCAACATATTGAGCGGCTTCGCCATGGGCTTCATCTTCGTTCCCCTGACTACCATGACCCTCAGCCGCCTGCCCAAAAAAGAGATGGGAAATGCCACCGGCATCTACAACCTGATGCGCAGCGTAGGCGGCTCTATCGGCATCGCCACCGTCACTACCATGCTGGTCCGTGGCGCGCAGGCTCATCAAAATTATCTGACGGCAAACGCCGGGGCAGGAAACCCCATCACCGGCGGACTGGTGCGCGGCCTTCAAGCCAGGCTCTTCTCCCAGGGCGCCGACATGGTCACCGCCCATCAAAAAGCTATGGGCGTGCTCTACCGCAGCGTGCAACAGCAAGCCGCCCTGATGGCCTATATGGATAACTTCCGCCTCATGGCCTTCCTCGCCCTGCTCTGCGTCCCGCTGCTCCTGCTATTCCAGCGGGTCAAAAAACACGATTGACGCGGGAGCGTGACGATTGCGTATCATAGAGAAGCGTTTCCGCTGCATGCCAATGAGCTAGAATTTCAACCCTCCGCCCGCACCAGCATGCAGGTAATATTGTCGTGCCCGCCGGCCTGCTTGGCGGCCTCCACCAGATTGGCGCAGAGCTGTTCGAGGGGCAGATCGGCGGCCAGCAGCGATTCGATCTGCGCATCGGGGACTTCGCCTGTCAATCCATCCGAACAAAGCAGAAAGATATCGCCAGCTTCGGACTCTAACGGAAACAAATCCGGCTCTACGCTCGGCTGCGTGCCCAGGGCGCGGGTAATTACGTTGCGCAGCGGGGAGCGCAGGGCCTCCTCCTGGGTCATGTGGCCCATCCGCACCTGCTCTTCCACAAGCGAGTGGTCCTGGCTGATCTGCGTCAGTTTGCCTTTACGCAACAGGTAACAGCGGCTGTCGCCCACGTTGAAGACCAGCACGCGTCGTCCTTCCGTCACCAGCCCCGCCAGCGTAGTTCCCATGCCGTTGAGCTGGAAGTCGGCCTCGGCGCGGGAATGAATCGCCTCGTTGGCGGCGCGGATTGCCGCTTCCACCGCTTCTCCAAGCGGTGTTTCTCCGTCACGCTCATCCAGCAGGCGCAGCACCACGTCCACCGCCATGGAACTGGCGATCTCGCCGGCTGCGGCGCCGCCCATGCCATCGCACACTACATAGACTCCGTGCTCGGCGGAGACTCCGAATGTATCTTCGTTGGAAGGGCGCACGTTGCCGCAGTCGGAAAGCGCTGCGACCGCGTAGCGAACGTCGGTCTTGGACAAGTTATTACTCCCGCAGCCCAGTTTACACGGCTCCACGTTTACCACGCACGGGTAAGCCCTAGAGCGTGTTTCAAAAACAGGCTATGTGTCAGGGCACGACTTCAGTCGTGCCGAAAAGGCCGCTAAAACAAAGGGCTTCAGCCCCTGAGGGCTCGCAACCAGTAGCCGCTAACCCATTTTTGAAAACATGCCCTGTTCAGCAACTCAACGGTTGTGCGCGGGGGCCAGATATGTAGGCTCCAGCAGAGGCGTCGGCGCTGGCAGCTCGAACACCTGAACAGCACCGCCGTTCAGCACGGCCACGCGCCGTCCAGATGGCGATATAGCTACATTTCCGCCCCCATCGAGGATAGGGCTGGCCGCTGCCTCCAGCACCACCTTGCCGTCAGCCGCATCCACTACCTCCACCAGCTGACCTATGATGTCGCCTTGATCGACAGACGAACCGGCTCTGATCGGGTGGTTGACCCTCAGTGCCTCCCGCGCCAGCCGAGAGCCCTCCGGCGACCGCACCACCAGCGGCCACATCGTCGCATCCGAAGTCTCCGCATCCCACAGGCGCCGTCCTTCAGTCGTCATCGCCACCAGCTTGCCCGCGCCCAGCGGAGTGCATGTCGTTACCAGCACCTCCCGCTCGGAAAGAAAATCAAAGATCGGCGCACAGCTCGACTCTACATGCCCCAGTATTCTGCTGCCGCCGCTGAAGTACTTCAGATTCAGCAGCCACATGCCGCCCACTCCGCGCTCGCTCTCCAGGTAGCCGTCGGAGTTGATGGGCAGATGCACCGTGGAGCGCGCGCGGCTGACCAGCATCACCTGGCCGGACTCCCGGCGAAGAATGCGCACCTCCAGATCGGACTCCCCGCCGGTTTTCTGCTCAAACCCCCGCCCAAACCCACTCTGTGCGGCCTGATCCTCCGCCTCGCCGCTTTTACTGCCCGCCGCCGCCGGCTCGCGCGAGTTGGTCACCAGATACTGTTGCGAGGGGTCCATCTCCAGCCACAATAGCGGTCCCGGAAAGCGAAGGAAGGGCTTCAACTCCAGCGTGGCGTCGCCCATCTCCAGATTGTTGCGGTCACGCAGCAGAAAGCGCCCGCCGCTGAGCGCCCACAGATAGCGCTGCCGGTCGTGAACCGTCCACAGGGCCTCGGCCTCCACCACGCCCTCTGGCAGTTTCAGAACCACCGCGCGAATCTTCCGCTCCTCGCCCTCCCCGGCATCGCGGTGCACCAGTCCCGGCACGCGAAAGGTGAACAGCAGCCGGTTTTCATCCAGAAAGTCCAGCGAAACAACGCTGTTCCGCAGGCCCAGGTTGATCGCCCCAGGCGACGAAAAGCCCAGCGGAGCGACGGGAATCAGCAACGCCGGCGGCTGAGAGGGTTTTTCGGCAATCCGGTCAGGCAGCGCGCGCTCCTGGGGGATCAGTGTTGGCGCTGGCGCATCCGGCATCTGGCCCAGTGCTGCCGCAACCGCGCACAGAACCGCCCCCATCGCCGCCAGGCCCAGGCCCGCGCGCACTCCCCATCCCGCTATGAGCAACCGCTTCGCCATTAATAGATATTTTCGCCGATGCGGCCATCCTTGAGAACACATGCGGACTTCAGATGTGCCTCGGCTCGCTCATATGCGACAGTAAAGAAGGATGGAAAAGCCAGCCACAATCAACCCCCGCCTCGCTTTTCTCGGTTACGGCGCCTGCTTTGTCGCCGGTTGCCTCTGGGGCACGGGTTTCTACTGGGGCCGTCTCGCGCTCAATGAGATGAGCGTCGAGTACATGGTGCTCTACCGCTTTCTCTTTGCTTCCCTGGGCATGTTGTCCGTGGTCTTCATCCATCGCCGCAGCTTCCGTCTCTCAGCCATTGAAATGCGCCTGCTGCTCCTCTGCGCCTTCCTCGGAGTGCCCCTCCAGTTTCTGCTCCAGTTTCACGGCCTGGCACGCACCACCGTCAGCCACGCCTGCCTCATGGTGGGCGCCATGCCGGTTCTGTTGGCCGCCGCCGCCGCGCTCTTCGCTGGCGAGCGACTCGACCTCTTCGGTTGGCTGGCCCTTGTCGCTTCCACGGTAGGAGCGGTGCTGATCGCATTAGGCGGCAGCCGCGCTCCGGCCATGCGCGGCCAGCCCTCGCTCACCGGAGACCTGATGGTCGTGGCCTCGCTCTTCATTGCGCTGGCTTGGATTCTGCTCAGCAAGAAGCTGATGCGGACGCACAGTCCGCCCGTGGTAACCGCCTACACCATTCTTTCTGGAACCGTGATGCTGCTCGTCTGGGTGCTTGGGCCTTGGTTGTTGACTCCATCCTTGCCCCGCGCCAACCTCGCGCCGCCGCCCTTCGCTCATGTCAGCCCCACTGCCTGGATAGCGTTGGCCATCAGCGGCCTGTTCTGCACCGCCACTACCACGCTCCTGTGGAATTGGGGCATTCACCATGTCCCCGCCTCCCGCGCCGGAGTCTTCCTCAATATCGAGCCTGCCCTCGGCTCCTGGCTGGGCGTTCAACTGCTAGGCGAGCGCCTCGGCCCTTACGCCTGGATTGGTGGAGGCCTCATCCTGGCCGCGGCGATCGCCCTCACCACGCGAGGCCACCAGACAGAGCCCGCTATCATCCTCGAATAAGCCCAGGCAATTTGTTCTAATATCGGTTCCATGGCAGCCAGCAGAATCCTCATCGCCGCGCGCAGCCGCCGTCGCGACCTCATCGAGCTGACCGTTGCCTACAGCCTGATTCTTATCGTCTGCTGGACGCCTCGACCCTGGCAAAGAATTCTCTGGTGGGTTGCTGCCGCCGCCGTCGTGGCCATTGCCTCAATCTCCTTCGTAGGCCTGCAAGCCATGGGCCTCCGCCGTGCTAATTTTCTCTGCTCGCTCTGGATCGTGGGCGCGGCATTGCTGGTCTCTGCCGTGGCCGTCGTCCTTGCCCTCTGGCTGCACACCCTGCACGTTCCTGCCACTCCGCTTCTCTTCATAGAAACTTATGTGGGCTACATCATCTGGACCTTCGCGCAGCAACTCCTGTTGCAATGCTTCTTTCTCGCGCGCCTCTCGCGCCTGCTTCCCAACGCAAAACTCGCGGCGGTCGTAGCCGCACTCATTTTCGCGGCGGCGCATCTGCCCAGCCCCATCCTCGCTCCGCTCACGCTGCTCTGGGGACTGGCCTCCTGCCTGCTCTTTCTCCGTTATCGCAACCTCTATACCCTGGCCATGGCGCACGCCATCCTGGGAATCACCATCGCCATCACCGTTCCGGGGCCAGTCAGTCATAACATGCGCGTGGGGCTGGGCTATCTCACTTACGGCCACACCCGCAAACCAGCGACCTCAGCGCAGCCATAGCGACCAGATCGCGTCCACCGAAGCGTGGGTGATGGCCGAGGCTACCACCCGCCGCTCGCTGCGCCATGCGCGCCCATAGAAGACGCCTGCCAAGGCGGCCAGCAGCACATAGCGCCAATTGAAGTACGCCGCCCGCTTGTTGAAGTGCGCCAGCCCAAAAAGAATAGCCGTCAAAAGCAGCGCGGCAGTGCGCCCCACGCGCCGTTCCAGTAGATTCTGCAGCCAGCCGCGAAAGAAAAGCTCTTCAGGCACAGCAATAAAAAAGAACGTGAACACCCATGCGCCGGTCATCGCCGCCACTCCCGGCCACGCAGCGTGCAGATGCAGAAATCCAAGGCCCAGGCCCAGCACCAGCGCAATCGGCGTGTACCAGGCCAGCTCCCGCAAACCGATGGCGGCATCCCGGAGGCGCAGGCGCAGGTCGAAGCCGGCCCCCTCCAGTTGCCGCAGCGCGATGAAGCCGTAGATTCCCGCGTCCAGTAGCAGTACCTTATTGAAGATTGCCAAATGCGACGGCCACGCGCCCTCAAACCAGCGAAGATCCACTGCCAGCCCCAGCACGGCCAGAACCACATAGTCCCGCCAGTTACCGTGCTGTTTCTTATCGACCCGCCCCGCCTGCCAAAGCAAACTCGCCACTGCCAGCGGCAGCAGCGCGTACAACGCAAACCAGCCCCAGTGAAAGACGCCGCCGCCAACAGCTACCAGCAGATAAGGCATGCACAACACCGCCGGAGATGCCAGTTGCGCCCACACCGGAAGCATGCGCGCCTGCCCCGAGACCCACTGAGGAAAGAACGCCGCCGCCAGAAACGGCGTCAGCACTAGCAGCGCGGCAATCAAGTTCGCTGGCGTAATCAGCGTCTTCACGTCCATTCGTTTGCCTCATCCTGTAGTATCCACCGGCAGCCGGGCTGTCAACATATGAATCAATGTCTCCGCCATCGATCATCAGCCTCCATCTCGAAATCCGCCTGTAAAACCTTGGTCACATTAGCCGGACAATTTCCGGTAACACCTGGCCCCGACTGTCCGATACCTCCATTAGTGATTTATGGAGGCTTATGGCCCTTTTAACCTGGAACCATTCCTGCACCGTTGGCGTTCGATCCATGGACGACCAGCACGGTATCCTCATGGATACCATGAACGAGCTTCGCCTGGCGGTGGTCCGCGGTTCTGGCCGGGAACAGGTCAGCGAAGTGCTCGACCGGCTCATTGAGTTTACCCGCATGCACTTCTGCAGCGAGGAGAAACTCATGAAGCAACATCTCTTTCCCAGCAGGGAAGAGCACTGTGCCGAGCATCAGCGCATCCTGGCTCAGATTCTCCAGTCCTCTCATCGCGTGCAGCACGGCGAGCAGATGCAGATGCGTTCCCTGTTATGCTTCCTCCAGGAATCCTTCACCGAGCACATCGAGAGCGTTGATCGCGAGTATGGCCCCTGGTTCAATGAGCATGGCGTGAACTAACGCTTGCTGCCACTGTCCTATTTGTGGACAGTGGCAGCGCCTCACATCTAATGAGATTTTCATTTAACCCCGCGGCATCTTTTGCCGATGAAATTGCTGAAGACAATCTCCGGATGATTCCGGGGCTGACAAAGCACCGCGAAGAGTCTAGAAAACTCGCAGAATTCCTGGCCCTTTACGAGCAGGACCACTAGGCCATGTACCCGGAACTGCTGCGCTTCGTGGGTGACTGGCTCCAAGACCATATGCTGACTGTGGACAAGCAATACACCGCATGGATGAACAATTACGACATCCACTGAGCTGCCCTCATTGCGCCTCGCGGCCCATTCCATTCAACCTTTTTGCCCTCCCAGCCGATATTCTCCTTACCGGCAACTTCCGGCGGGAGATTGCAGATGGCGTTGATGACTTGGAACAAAAGCTACTCCGTGGGTGTGCAGAAAATCGACAGTCAGCACACCATTCTGTTTGACATCCTGAATGAATTGCATGCCGCGATGATGAAAGGCCAGGCGCAGAAAGTGACTGGCCTGCTGCTGCATAAGCTGGCGGATTATACGCATATCCACTTCTCCGCGGAAGAAGCTATGATGGCGGCCGCCAATTACCCTGGTCTGGTCGATCACAAGCTCAAGCATCGCGATCTGATCAAGCAAGTCGAGGACTATGTCCTCCGCTACGACAAGGGCGATATTGCGCTGAATGTTAAGCTGCTGGACTTCCTGCGAGACTGGCTCACCAATCACATTCAGAAAGTGGACATGGCCTACAGCGCCTGCTTGATCAAGAGCGGCGTGCATTAGAGCAGCCTGCTGGAACAATCTACTCACGCAGCGCGATTCCCCGCGCGGCCTGTACGATTTTTCACTTCCCGGCGCTGACTGTTGCGCCGGACAAACTACACAGCGAGGTCGATGATGAACTTAACGACAAGCAACGGCGAGTTGAGCGTAGGCGTCAAAATGCTCGATTGCGATCACCGGGCACTCTTCGAAACCATCAGAGAACTTCAGGCAGTTGCGGCGCAAGACGTGGACCCGCGGCGAACCAGTTCGCTTCTGTCCAAGCTGGCGAACTTGACTCTGACTCATTTCGCATTGGAAGAAGGAATGATGGCGGCCACTAAGTATCCCGTCTTGGATCTGCACCGCCTACATCACCAGTGGATCACGGAGCAGGTGGCGGCGCTTGCCTCCCGGTGCAATCGGGGCGGCTTGCCCCTGGATAGCGATTCGCTGAGCTTCCTGTCCCTGTTGCACGCCGATCACGTTCAGCAGGACGACCTGCACTATGGCCTTTGGCTGAACGCCATCGGGAAACCCTAGCTCTCGAAGGAGAGTTGAACGGGCGCAAAAATGGGCGCTGCCGGTTTCGGCTCCGAGGCTAGTTCGTAAACCAGCCGCTCCAGCACCAGCCGCTTGTCGGGCGGCGAAGAGCGCAACTCCAGGTCAGCCCGGGCAATCAGCTTGAGCGCCCGCGTCAGTTCGCGCCGGTTCTTGTAGCGCCGCGCCTGGCGAATCAGGTCGTCGGCGGCAAACGGAGGCATCCTGAAGCCCTGCCACAGCGCCTGCCAAATCGCCCGCGAATCGCGCACGTTCTTTTCCAGAATCACCAGCATCTGCCGGAAGGTCCGCGCCAGCATGTAGAGATGCCCGATGGCCGCGTCCTCCCCGGCGTCAGAACTGTTCAGCAATCCCTGCAGCAGCGCTAGCGCGCGTACCCGGTCCCGCGCGCTGATGGCGTCCGTCAATTCGTAAAGCGAGCGCTGCTTGGCGGCCAGCACCATGGTCTCCACGTCGCCCAGCGTGATGCGCCCCCGGCCCAGCGTATAAAGCAGCAGCTTTTCCAATTCAGAGGAAATCAGCATCATATCCGCGCCCAGCGCATCCACAAGCTCGCGCGCCGCGTCGGCCTCCACGCGTGCGCCCTGTTCCTGCGCCGTGGCCACCACCCAGCGCATCGCGTCTTCCTCGTTCACCCGCGCCAGCTCCACCATCCCGCAATGCGCGCCCAGCGTCTCCGTCAGCCGCTCAAAGCGATTCTTGTCCTCCAGCTCCATGCGCCGCGCGTCAGAGGGAATGCTGATGAAGTCCGCTATAAATAGAATCAGCGCCTGAGGATTGGGCGAGCGAAAATACCGCTCCAGCGCCGCAAACTCGTCCTTCTTGGCGCCGCGCGTGTAAAGCTGCTTCACGTTGCGTACAAATATCACCTGAAACGGCGCCATCAGCGAAGGCGTCTGCGCGCGGTCCAGCACCTCGAAGATCGAGGTTCCGCCCAGGTCCAGATCCGACAGGCAGAAATCCCGCAATTCCTGCGGCACAAAGGCTTTGAAAATGGCTTCGCGGCAGCGGTCCAGGAGGTATGTCTCGTCGCCCGCCAGCACATAGCCCGGCTTCAGCGGCCCCTTGCCGGCAGCCGCCGACTCCATCTCCGCCACAAAGCGGCCCACTGCGGTAAAGCCCGCGCCCCAGCGCGCCCCGCTCATAAGCTCATCACCTGTTCAGCGCCGTCAATGAGTCTATCCCTCATGCGCCTCCAGAATACCCTTCCGCAGCGCTTATGTCAGCGGAAATCCGCCTGCGTTCCGTCTCGACCACTGATCACTGACCACTGACCGCTGCCTTTAAAACCCTTCCAGCACATCGGCCACAAGTTGCCGTGCCAACTCACGCGAGAGCCGCTCCATGGCCGCCGGGTTCTCCTCGATGAAGCTCGACAAGTCGGTCGTCGATTGGTACTGCTGGCGGTATACGTAGTTCTTGTTCTCGTAAAGTATTTTCCCGTCCCGGCCGGTCAGCGTCACCGAAACCACCACTGTGATCAGAAAACTGGACGACTGCTGCGTCGACGAGTTGTAGGTGAGCGGTTCCACCATCTCCTTCAGTATCGTCCCATGCAGCACCGCGTCCGGGTTTCCGCTCGCATCCGGGGTCACCCGCAGCCGCGTGCGCGTGGCAAATTCGCGAATCACCGCCTCGGTCATCACCACTTCAGTGTGGTAGGCCTCGGTATGCGTGGCAAAGACCGGCACAGCCAGCGTCTGCACGCCGGGAGGCAGGTGGCTAGCCGCTCCCAGCGTGTGATAGCCGCAGCCGCCAATCCCCAGCAGGGCAAATGCGATGGGCAATAATGCAAACTTGCGCATGACTCATCTTATCGCGCAACCGTGCCTGACGGTCTTCCATAGTTGCTCCGTGCCCCATCCTTTTCGTGAACTATGCGAAATGGGTGGGATATCTACAGTTTTTATAGCTCTTTATAGTTCTTCCCTACTCCCTAGTCCCTAGTCCCTAGTCCCTATTCCCTATTCCCTATTCTTCTACACCCACGCCGTCGCCACCCTCCCCAGCTTCACCGGCGACAGCTTCAGCCCGTCGGCCCGATCCTTGAAATAAAGTTCATTCAGCCCATCGGAATCCACCTGCTCAACCCGCTTGAATCCCGCCCGGCTCAACTCCGCCTCCATCCCTTCCTGCGTAAAGAACAGTTGAAATGGCTCTCCCGCGGCGGCCACTCTCTCCGCCAGCGCGTCAAAGGCCTTGCGCCCCACCGCGCTCAAGCTCTCCGGCGCAACCGCGTAATCAAAGCTCACCCCGCTCCCCGCCGGCAGTTGCGCAATCACCTCCAACGTCGCCCTGAAAGCCGCGAGCGTCAGGTACGGAACCACTCCCAGCCACCCGAAAAACGCCGCCGCTCCCCGGTCAAATCCCGCCTCCGCAAGTCCTTCATCCAATGTTGTCTCCTCGAAATCCAGCGGAACGAACCTCAGCCCCTCCGGCAATTCAATCTCCGCCTCACCCAGCAGCGCCCGCTTCCACTCCTGCGTCGCCGGAAAATCCACCTCAAAGACCCGCAGCCTGCCGTGTGGATTGCGATAGGCAAAGGTATCCAGCCCCGCGCCCAGAACCACGTACTGCCTCACTCCCCGCTCCACCGCCTCGGCCAGCCGGTCCTCCACATACCGGCTGCGCGCCGCCACAAAGGCTCGCAAATCGCGTCCCACCGGGTGCGAGGCGCGTCCTATCTTTCCTCGATAGCCCTCGCCCACCAGACGCACCGCAATTGGATCGTCCAGAACCGGAGGCGCGTCCACCAACTGGTGCGCCGCCCGCCGTATCGCCACGCCCAATGCCGTCTTGCTCGCCTTGCCTGTCTCCATGCCTTCAGTTTATAGGACAACAAATCTATGGGTGGGATACATAGATGTCATAGCTGTACCATATTCCCCATGAGCTGGATTGGATGGGCAATACTCTCCGCCGTCTTTGCCGCCGCCACCGCCCTCTTAGCCAAGGTAGGCGTGGCGCACGTCGACTCAAACCTCGCCATGGCCCTGCGCACCAGCGTAGTCGTAGTCTTCGCCTGGGCCATCGTCTTCGCCTTCGCCCGTCCTGAAACCGGCGCAACCGGCTTCGCCCACGGCGCATGGGCAGAGATTCGCTCCCTCGACCGCCGCACCTTGCTCTTTCTCGCACTCTCCGGCCTGGCCACCGGCCTGTCTTGGATTTGTTATTTCCGCGCCCTCCAACTCGGCCCAGCCTCCCGCGTCGCTCCAATAGACAAGCTCAGCGTCCCCATGGTCATCCTCTTCGCCTGGCTACTCCTGGGAGAAAAGCTAACCCCTCCAACCCTCATCGGCGGCCTGCTCATCACCGCCGGAGCCGTCGTCATCGCCATGGGCTGATCAGCCGCGTCCATGGAATGTCGTTTCTCTAAATCGAAGATTTCGCAGGGAGCAGGGGGTTTCAACCCCCAGACTGAAGCCCATGCGAGCGAATAGCGAGCGATTGGCCCCACCGCAGGTGGTTGCAGATAATTACCCTCTCCCGGCGCACAATGATCTCAGAAGTCTTCCTTCAAATCATCGTCCCGGCACGCCGTCTTTCAGCCGAAAACAGCCAACGGAGGCCAAAACGGCCCGTAACTCCTTTGCTAGGAATATTTTGCAGGGAACTTCATTGTTTTCTATATTTTACAGCGCAACCCTGCCTGTAAACTAAAGAAAACAGAGATTTTGCATCCAAAATAGGGGTGGGGGTGGGTGCCCGATCTACCAGCCGCGTGCCCCCTCCCTTCGCGCATGTCCACCCCAGAAGGCCTCTGCCTGCACGGCAAGTTTCAGCCGTGACCGATCTCTCACCCTGTAAGCAGGTGAGCCGCTAAACTGAAATTGTGCAAGCCTCAACCAATTCCGTCTCGCCGCGCCGCATCGTTCTCACCGGCTTCATGGGCTCGGGCAAGTCAACTGTCGGTCCGCTCCTCGCCGCGCGCCTCGGCTGGAGCTTCATCGATGTGGACGATGTGATTGAGGCTGAAGCCGGCACGACCATCGCAGAGCTTTTCGCGCGCCACGGCGAAGCAGCCTTCCGCGAGCGCGAGCGCGCCACCATCGCGCGCCTTGCCGCGGGAGACTCGCTGGTTCTGGCTCTCGGCGGCGGCGCCATCGAGAACGAAGCCACGCGCTCTCTGCTGCTTGCCACTTCCGGCACGCTGCTGATCCATTTAGAAGTCGAGCTGGCCACAACGCTCAAGCGTTGCCAGGGAACAGAGCACTCGCGGCCCATTCTCGCCGATCTGGCAAACCTCGCTGCACGCTACCAGCGCCGTCTGCCGCTCTATCGCATGGCCCACGTCTCCATTTCCGTCGACACTCCATCCCCAGAACAGATCGTGGAACAAATTCTTTCCTCAATTTGTCTGAATTGTGGACAAACTAATCCTTCGTAATCTTGCGCGCGGTGACCCATGAGTTGACCATCGAGTACTAGGAGATGGCCAAACATGATGTTTCCCGACACAAGCAACGATCGGCAACTTGCCGCTCTTCGCCGTACCGCCGAGCGTTACCGCGCCGCCGGCAGTTCTCGAGTCGCGTATGAGCACACAACGCTGACACCCTTGCCTCCGATGCGGGAAGGATTCAATTCTGGCGGCGCATTCGAACCAAAATATTTCGCTTCGGCCCGCGAAGAACTCAGCCTCGCCAGCCGCTGATCACATATTCACTCGTTCGCTAATTCACTCGTTCACTGTAGTATCGGAATCCCCGCAATCCGCTTCTGCCACTCCGCCGGTCCTGTCTGGTGAACGCTCGTGCCCTTCGAGTCCACGGCCACGGTCACCGGCATATCGCGCACATCAAATTCATAAATCGCTTCCATCCCCAGATCGGCAAAGGCCACAACCTGCGCACCGTGAATAGCCTTCGACACGAGATAAGCAGCTCCGCCTATCGCTATCAAATAGACCGCGCCGAATTCACGAATCGCCTCAATCGCCGCCGGTCCCCTCTCGCTTTTGCCCACCATTCCCAACAAGCCCGTCTCGGCCAGCATCTGCCGCGTGTACTTGTCCATCCGCGTCGCCGTCGTCGGTCCCGCCGGACCAACCACCTCGTCGCGCACCGGATCCACCGGACCCACGTAGTAGATGAAACGCCCGCGGAAGTCTACCGGCAGCTTCTCGCCGCGGTTGAGCATCTCCGTCATGCGCTTGTGCGCTGCGTCGCGCCCCGTTAGCAGCTTGCCGGTCAGCAGCAACACCTCTCCAGGCTTCCACCGCGCAGCCTCCGCGCGGGTTACCGTCTCCAGATTCACTTGCCGCGCCGACGAAACGTCGTACGTCAGCTTCGGCCAGTTGTCCAGACTCGGCGGGTCCAGAAACACCGGCCCGCTCCCGTCCAGCACAAAGTGCGCGTGCCGCGTCGCCGCGCAGTTGGGAATCATCGCCACCGGAAGGTTGGCCGCGTGCGTCGGATAATCCAGCACCTTCACGTCCAGCACCGTCGTCAGCCCGCCAAGCCCCTGCGCGCCAATCCCCAGCCGGTTCACCTTCTCGTAGATCTCCAGCCGCAGCTCTTCAGCGCGCGTCTTAGCCCCGCGCGCCTTCAGCTCCTGGATGTTGATCGGCTCCATGAGGGAGATTTTGGCCAGCAGCATGGCCTTCTCCGCCGTGCCGCCAATCCCGATCCCCAGCATTCCCGGCGGACACCATCCCGCTCCCATCGTCGGCACCGTCTTCAGCACCCAATCAACAATGGAATCGCCGGGGTCCAGCATTGCGAACTTGGCTTTGGCCTCCGACCCGCCGCCCTTGGCCGCCACCGTCACCTCCACCGTCGCGCCCTTCACCAGCTCCACATTCACCACCGCCGGAGTATTGTCTTTGGTATTCGTCCGCTTGCCTGCCGGATCGGCCTGAATCGAGGCCCGCAGCTTGTTCTCCGGGTCCAGATAAGCCCGCCGCACGCCCTCATCCACCATTGTCTGGATGTCCTTGCGTTCCTCGCCCGCCGCCGTCTCGAACCGCGCATCCATCCCAACTTTGATAAACGCGTTCACGATCCCCGTATCCTGGCAGATGGGCCTGTGCCCCTCGGCGCACATCCGGCTGTTGATCAGAATCTGCGCCATCGCATCCTTGGCCGCGGGCGACTCTTCCCGCTCGTAAGCCTTCGCCAGGCTCGTGATGTAATCCACCGGGTGGTAGTAGCTGATGTACTGCAACGCGCCCGCAACGCTAGAAACAAAATCTTCCTGCCGGATGATAGTCATGGTGAAACTCCTGTACAACTCTAGGGTAACGGATGTAGCGCTTATTCATACAAGTTGTTATCTCGAGTGGAGCGAACAAAATGATGTGAAATCGAAGGATCTGCGGTTCGTGCAGTTTGACAGGATCCGATGCTACTTCTCCGGAATATCAGGTTCTCCAATTAATCCACGATATACCTCAATAGTTTTTCCAGCGAAGGTACTGATGTGCTTATCGGGCACATCGCAATTCAGGAGGTTATTCTTGAACGTCTTTCTTGCTGAGAACGCATTGAGGGTGACGTAATAGTCTTTGTCAGCCAGTTGATTCCAGTGGCGTTGGGAAATCTTGGTACTACTGAATTTTGCAATATTATTTACGTCTACGATCTTTTCATCGCTACCCAAGTACACGTCCCTCATTGGGGCATTGTAATGACCTTGTCCAGGTAGCGGGTCGCCATCGAACATGGCCAGAACCTTTATTGTTTCTTGCAAGTCACTAAGCCGCTTTTCTGCCTGAGGCGATAGTTTGATTGCGATTGCAAACTCAGGGACCGCTACAGTCGTGTCAGAATAGTCGTCAACTGGCGTTTTGTGGCGCTTAGAACATGCAATAGCAAGCGTTACAACGCACATTAGGGTTATAGCGATTGAGCGCATAGCATTGCCTCCGCCAATATTTCTGATGATGAAACAAGCATACCGCCAAACGCTGCGCACCCAAATGTTACTTACACCGCCGGCCGCAAGTCCGTATGCCCGAAATCCTCGCCCTTCCACAACACCGGCTCGCGCTTCTCCCGCGCCAGCGCATAGGTGAAGCAGTCGCCAAAGTTGAGGTTCGCCGGATGGCCGCTGCCTATGCCAAAGTCGCGATAGGCCTGCCGGGCTATCTTCGCCTGCGCCGCGGTGACCGGCTCGATGACGATCTCCACATCTTCAATCAAATCGTCAAGTCCCGTGCTCAGAACTGGATCACGACGCTTATCCAGGACAATTGAGGTTTCGAGGTATGAAGCGGCAGATAAACGAACGCAATCTGCTGAATCCAGAGCTTTGGAGTAATCCAGCCATTCTGGTTCTTCCTTCAGGATGGCGACGATGGCTGATGAGTCGACAATCATTTTGGCAAGCCCGTTTCATCGTCATAAAGCTCGTCGAAGAGTTCCTTAGAAGAGCGGCCATCGTTCATAAGGGGTGCGGTCCGCTCGACGATCTTTCTTATTCGCTCCAGGCGTCCCATTCGCTTCGGAAACTGCTCTTGCCGCGCCAGCCGCTCTTTGACCGATACCTTCACTGCATGCGTAAGGCTCTCGCCGGTAAGTTTCGCCAATTTGCTCGCTAACTGATGCGTTTCCTCATCTTTGATGTTCAAAGCCATCTCTTTCCACCTTTCCACCAATATCTTCCACCATTCTACCATAAACAGCTTTCTATACTAAAAGAACCTTCTCGCCCTTCCCAAAATCTCCTGATGCCCAGTGCTGCTGCTCAGGATTTTCGGACCTTCGAAGCCGCGATCCCCATGGCGCGCAAGCGCCGCCCGACTGGACAGCAAGTCCCCACACCGCGGGCTACTGCGTGGACGGCCAGTCCTTGCAGATAATTACCCTCAATCGGCGCATGATGTTCATGAGAGGTTCAAACATCCAATGAGGTCGAACCGGGTCAGAATGGCGGAACAGGTCGATTGGGAAGGGATGCGCTTGTCCGAAATGTCAGGTATCTGCCCGGTCTATACCAAGGGGTACCCCCCCACCCCCCCTCCTATATTTTCAAACCTTGCAGATTATATCTATCCCGTTTGGAATCAATGTATTATGAACAATATAGAGCCCCGGAAATCCCACATCGTGAGATTAAGCCTCCGAAAATCACTGGAAATTGTCGTTTTTTTAGCCCCGAAAAGGCACTATTGAAATGCAAATAGCCGCATTTTCGCTGGTCTTCCCAGTTCCGGAAACTGCTTTCCGAACCGGATTGTGCCAATGCACTGATTCAAATCAGCGCCTCAATGCCCTAATCTAGAGCCATGAACGATTCCAAGCAGGAAACGCCGGCAACTCAGGACAAAATCTTCGATTTATTGGTGGTGGGAGCCGGACCCACTGGTCTGGCCTGCGCCATCGAAGCGCAAAAGGCCGGACTGCGCGCCGTGGTGGTGGACAAAGGCTGTGTCTGCAACTCGCTCTTCCACTATCCCGCGCACATGATCTTCTTCACCACTCCCGAATTGCTGGAGATCGGCGGTATTCCCTTTCCCAGCACCAACATCAAGCCCAACCGCAACGAAGCGCTTCAGTATTACCGGTGCGTGGCGGCACTCTATAAGCTGGACATCCGCCAGTATCACCGCGTGGAGCGGGTTACGGGCCACGACGGCGCCTTCATCGTGCATACCATGGACCGCTTTGGCCGCTCCAGCGCGATTCACTCCCGCAAGCTGGTTATCGCCACCGGCTACTACGACCTGCCCAACTACCTCCAAATTCCCGGAGAGAACCTGAGCAAGGTTCATCACTACTACTTTGATCCACACCCCTACTTCGACACCGACGTGCTGGTCGTAGGCGGCAAGAACTCGGCCGCCATCGCCGCGCTGGAGCTGTGGCGCAGCGGCGCGCGGGTCACGCTGGTCCATCGCGAGGCCGAAATCAGCTACCACGTAAAGTACTGGATCAAGCCGGACATCGAAAAACGCATCGCGGATGCGCAGATCGATGCGTACTTCAGTTCCGAGCTGATAGAAATAACGCCGGACGCCGTCATTATCGAGACGCCCGAGGGGCGCAAAGTCCTCAAAAACGATTTCGTTTTTGCTATGACCGGCTACCACCCCGACTACAAATTTCTGGAGTCCATGGGAATTCTATTTCAAAAAGAAGAGCGACGCCCTATCTGCAATCCCGATACCCTGGAAAGCAACGTCTCCGGCATCTATCTGGCCGGGGTCATCGTAGCCGGCTCCCACACCGACGAAATATTTATAGAGAACGGCCGCTTCCACGGCAAACAGATTGTTGCCGCGCTCACGGCTAAGTGAAGGTATTCTTTTGCTGGTTCAGTTAAGCATCAGGCTTCGTGGTCTGGCTGCATTCAGCATATCGAAGCGCGTTGGCGTGTGGGCCCTGCAATGCAGCCCCGACGGCGCCGCTGCCGCATAAGATCGCGTCACGTGCAGCCGGTCCATCACTACAAAGCGGGTGCGCAAGCCATTCACGGACGCGGGCAGTTGGGCGGGCAGGCGATTGCGGTCCACGTAAATGACCAGTGTCGCCTCGCGCGGGTTGTCCAGGCTCTGGCCCACGCCCACGCCGAAGAATGCCGGGTTCTGCCGCATCAGGCTGGCGGCTAATTGATTCTTGATGGCCGCGGCTTGCGCGAGTGCTGAGGAAGGCAGGCTGACAGCGCCGGCATCAAACGGGGTCTGTGGCGCCGAGCCGTACACCACCGCGCGAGTCGTCGTGGGAATCGCGATGGTGCGCACGCCGTTCACCGCGGAAGGCACATTCACCGTCCTGCTCTCGTCGGTGTAGAGAATGATTGCGGCCTCGCCGGGGTGGTCACTGCTCTTGCCCGTGGACACGCCTAAAATTCCGGCCGCCGAGTTCACCAGCATGCGAGCCTGACCAAGGGCCTGCTGGGCGCGCGCCGTTTCCGCATCGCTGAGCGCGCGGCCCTGCGCCGAGGGGATGGTATTGTCGCCGTAGTTCAGGCAACTGACCGCATGATCGGCCGTGCCCACGAAGGTGTAACTCCCGCCAGACTGCGCTCCTAACTCCGTGAGCACCTCTGCCGCCGGATTGGCCACGCCCTGGCTGACTCCCGAATTGTCTGTACCGCCCGCAAAGTAGAGTCCCACCGGTTCGGCATTCGCCGCATCCACCACCAGCGCGCCCGAGTCGCCCGCATCGCTGAACTGGTTGCCGCTTAGTCCCAATTGATGAGTGAAGGTCTTAGTCAGGTAGGGCCGGGTCTCCGCGCAGTCCAGGTAATAATCCACCGTCACGTCCAGATCGATGGCCGAGATGCCGCCACACGTTAGCCCCGTCGTCCGACCGCTTTTGGCCACCTGCAAATCTAGAGTTGCCGTCTCGCCACGTCCGCCGGACGTGCTGATGCCGGGCGGGGCGGCGGCGAGGGTGCCATCGGCCTGACGGCTGCCCAGCTCCAGAATGTTGCCGCTGGGGTCGACAGCGCTCGAAGTTACTTGAGCGATCGCCGCGTCCGCGTTGGTCTGATTCGAACTGAGCGGCAGCCAGCCGGAGAGAGACGCCACCGGCTGAACGCCAGAGCCCTCTTCCAGCGGTGTGCAGTTGTTATCGATCAGCCCCGGCTGAATGATAGTGTCGCCCACGCCGGCGTGGTCGCTTCTGGCCAGCACGTGATTGTTGCTCAGGATGTACTCGCGCTTGCCGGCGTCCTCGATGAGCGCGCCCAACGTGCCGCTGCAGCAATCCACAATCTGGTTGCCGCGGGTGTCGTAGTCCGTGTTGTTGCCGCCCGAACTGCCCAGCAAAACCATCGCCGGCGACTGGGCCTGATGCGTGGCGGGGTTGCTGACCACGCCGGCTGAGTTCACCAGCACCACGGCCGCGGTTCGTGATCCCGGCCCCAACGAAGCTCCGCCAACAGTGGCTATCACATACGTTGCACCGGTTGCCTGTACCGAAGATGGCGCAGAATAGGTGACTGTGCAAGAGGTGAAAATCTGGCTATCGCGCTGGCAACTCGCTGCACTCAACGAACCCTGCCCGACACCCTGGCCGTTGGCCGAGCCAGCCAGCTCGAAATGAATGCCGGTGGTGCCGCCCGCCTCGGCAAGTACGCCGGTGACGGTGACCGTGCCATTGGCGCCCAATGCCGCATTCTCTGGCGTGAGCGGTTGCAGGAATCCGGGCGTCAAGGTCAGCACGGAACTCGCCCGGAGGCTTGGATTAGCGGCCAGAGTTGCCGTCACCACTACCTCGGCGTGGTCGGCGGTCAAATAGCCGGGTGGTGTGTACTGGCCGCTCTGGTTGATGCTTCCCGGCCCGCTCACTGCGTCGCCTCCGGAGATGGACCAGACGACATCCGCTGTGCCGCCTCCGGCCATCGTGGCCGTGAACTGGTGGACCGAGCCGCCCTGCGTATTGGCGGCGTTGCAGCCGGTGCAGTTGGTGTCGAGGGAACCCGTGCGAGGAGTGACGGAAAAGGCTGTATTCAGGGGGTTTGCCGTGACCGGCCCGTTGCCGCAACCGGCCAGCACAAACAATACCGGAGCCAAAAGCATCGGAAAAATCCTTGAGAACAGCCGCATATAACAATCCATGGAGTGACTTTCTATTCTATCGACTGATTTCGGGGAAAAAGTGAAGCATGGCGAATGCGTATGACAACACTCGAGTCAGAAATCCCTTCGATCCCCACCGTCACAGTGCCACGTGAAAAATACGAGCGCATCAGAATGCCCACCAGCGCGGGGAGGGGAAGTGGATACATATTACAGAGTATCGCATTACAGAGTATCGCACCGGACTATCCCATCGTGGCGAGCGGTCTGGAAATGCGCTTTAACCGTTAAGGGAGGATGAACGACAATGCGCCACGCCGAAAAACAGCCAGGGAGAAAGCGATGAACGTGAATACAGAATTCACCACCAGTATCTCCACGGTTTCTCCGTCCACAGAAAGGAAAATTCCGTGTTAAAGTGAGTTAGCTCTATGTATTTCTTTCCCTCTCCCCCCAGAAAGAGCTAAATCGGCTGACTGGTGAAAAATTCGTTAAGAGAATCCTGGCACAGGCCGGACCACGATCCGCGAGGTCCAGCGTGAGCCTTCATGGCATGAACCAGCCAGCCTATTGCGGCAAACTTTCCGCTGCAGTAGCGATAGCTATTTCATTGCAGGCTTGCGGAGTTCTGCATAGGTTCGCTTCACTTTTCAGCGCGGGTTCGGTCCTGTTAGCGAGGTTGAGGTATGAGCGAGATACCGGTCTCTGGGCAACCAGATATCCTATTTGCCGAGGAATGCGACCGCGGAGTTCTGCGCGAAGAGAATCAAGACTCGGTTCTTCATGTGCGCATCGCCCTGGGCGACCTGATGATAATCGCCGACGGCATAGGCGGATACGCCGGAGGAGCCACCGCATCGCGGCTGGTGGTGGAGAATTTCTACGCGCACCTGTCGGCCCTGCCGGCTGATTACCCGGTCGACAACGCCATTCGTGGCGCCGCGGCGCGCGCCAATGCACAGATCGTGGCGGTAGCCAACGCGCCTGGCTCGCCCTTCCCGCGCATGGGCTCCACGGTAGTGGTGGCCGTGGTGCAACAGCGAGCCACAGGACCCTGCGCATGGATCGGCCACATCGGCGACAGCCGAGCCTACCTGCTACGCGTCGGCCGCCTGCATCGCTTCACCACCGATCACTCCGCCGTGCAGGCACTGCTCAGCCGCAACCTGATAACACCTGAAGAGGCTAAAAACCATCCTGACGCCTCGGTACTCACACGCAGCCTGGGCCAACAGCTCGAGGTGGAGATCGACATCGAGCAGCATCCGCTGGCCATCGGCGACTCGCTGCTGTTGTGTTCCGATGGCCTGTGGGGACTCGTCCCCGAACTGGATATCGAAAGATCGTTCAACGCTCCCGGCATGACGTTGAATACGATTGCTCATAACTTGTTAGAACTGGCGCTGGCGGCAGGCGGTAACGATAACATCAGCATCGCAATGGCGCGCGTGGTGGGGCCACTCAAAGTTGAGATTCCTCAGCAGCCCAACCATAAAACCATCAGCCACCACACTGTACTCTGGGTAGTTCTGACGGTGTTCGTGCTGGCTTTCGTTGGCTTCTGCGTGATAGCCTATTTCGCCTTATGGCGCCACTGACCGGCTGTGTCTGGGTGGCGGTAACAACGTGACACTGTCCGGAGCGAGGCTAATCGCAGACCGTCATATCTATCGGAAAATCAGCCAATGCGTCTTCCGGCTCCAGCTCCGCTCCAGACTCCTCTTGGGCCGCAAGCTGGGTTGTGAAGAACGTGTCCACCTGTGCCAGCACCTCGGCCCCGGTGCGCGCATGGTAGATGGCCGCCCTCAGTTTGGCCCCGCCCGTCACGCCGTGCGTAAACCAGGTGGCAAACTGCTTCATCTTGCCGGAGGTCTCGCCTAGCCGCGCGGCTTTAGGCAGGTCCTTTGTAGCCTCGGCCTCGTCCAGCAGCATCTGGAAATAGGCCCGGATCATGCGGTAGCGATCCTCCACCGTGGGCCGCGCATAGCTGTCGGTGGCCGTGTACTGCGCGATTTGCCGGAATATCCAGGGATTCGACGGCGCGGCCCTGCCGATCATCACCGCGTCGCAGCCTGTTTGGGCCACCATGGCTACAGCGGCCTCTGGAGAATGAATATCTCCGTTGCCGATGACAGGAATCTTCACTGCCTGCTTGACCTTGGCGATCCACTCCCAGCGCGCCTGGCCGCTATAACCTTGTTCGCGTGTCCGGGCATGCACCGCCACGGCGTTCAGCCCCTCGGCCTCGGCCATCCGCGCCAGTTCCAGGCAGACAATTTCGGCGTCGTTCCAGCCGAGGCGAAATTTTACGGTGAAGGGAATCGTCACCGCCTTGCGCACGGCACGGAAAATCTCGCCTATGCGCGGCAGATCGCGCAGCAGGCCCGAGCCGCCGTTGGAGCCGACGACCTTCTTCGCCGGGCAGCCCAGGTTCAGGTCCACCAGGTCGAAGCCGGTCTCCTCGACAATTCGCGCCGCCTCTGCCAGCGTCTCCGGATTGGCCCCGAAGAGTTGCGCGCCGATGGGATGCTCGTCGTCGTAGAAGGTCAGATAGCGCCGGCGCTTGGTCTCCCGCATCCGGGCGAGGCCGTCGGCCGAGGTGAACTCGGTCATCAGCAGCCCGCAGCCGCATTGCAGATTGCTAACAGCGGCGTCGATGGACGAGCCGGTCAAAGTTGTATTGGAAACTACGGCATCCGAGAACAAACTGGCGTGGCGAATAAACCGGCGGAAGACGGTGTCCGTAACACCCGCCATGGGAGCCAGCACTGTGGCCGGAGCCACCACCACCGTTCCCAGGCGCACTTCTGCCGGCACGTGCGCCTCAGCGGGCATCGCATGCTCCCTGGGGTTGTCCCAGTTCTTCTTCACGGTGAAGCCTTTGCCAGCCATGATTGCCCACCGAAAAATTCAACGATTATTTCACAGTCAAAGGGCTCAACGGTTCGAAGTCAGTTGTCAAAGCTCTTCGCGGAACTCCGTGTTGGCCATGTTTTCAGCAACAAAACGATCAGCAAGTTCGACGATCTCTTTCGATGAGCGGAAGCGCTCGGCCTTGAGTAGAACCTTCACCGACGGTTCATCTTCGGTTATGTCCACATACAGTATTCCTACCCGCCCTACTCCGTCGGCAGCTAGAGATTGATCCTTAATTCCCTTGCTCGGAATCCACTGCTGCTTATCCGGCTCGGTACAAACGACTGCCAGATACCGAAAATGCCCAGGAAAACCAACGAATTCCGTCACTGCTGCGGCGGCAGCCTTTTCGAGATGAGCTGAATAACCATGGTTGTCTGTGTGGCCAGGTTTCCAGCGTACAAGTCTTACGCCATGAACGTCCCCCATGCCAGCTCGATCGATGGCGAGAACGTCCAATTTCCACCCATCTAAATCAGCGTCTAAATAAACCTTTGGATAAAGGAGCTTGTGAACCAGATAATCCTGCACGGCGTTCTTCGCCCTGCCGCGATAGTGCTCAATCTGGAGTTCCTGAATTTCATTCATTTCGCCACCCCTCAATCTTCAATTTCTTGCCAGTTTCGTCAGCCCATCGTGCGAAACGCTCGGCTTGTTTCACTATCTCTTCAATCTCAATTTCTCTCACTGTCTTGGGAGCATAGGCGATTTTGCTTTTCTTGGAGAGCAGTTTTTCGAGCCGATCCGTGCCCTTCATATTTTCATACTTTCGATCAGCGAGGAGCTTTCTCAGGTCATTTGCCGCGCTGCCATGATCGTCCGACGATACTCCCTCGCTCCCAAGCCCAATTCTCAAGGCGTCGCAGTAAGAAATCGCGCCGTGAATACCAAGCAACGCAGAGGAATATCCGTACTCGGCCAGACCGTCCTTCAACAGGTCCATCCCTTTCAGGAAGTCTCTTGCTCGACCTAAGAAGTGTTGGACTTGCACAGCGGCCATGAGGCCATTCTCGCACAAATGCAACGCGAAAAGGGCCTCCGCCATGGCGGAGGCCCAATCGTACCTTCCGGTTGCCAGAGCGCGGTTACTTGGCTGCTACTGCTTCCTTGGCCCCATCGGACTTGGCAAACTTGCGGCGGAAGCGCTCCACGCGGCCCGCCGTGTCCACCAAGCGCTGCTTGCCGGTAAAGAATGGGTGGCAAACCGAGCAGATTTCCACGTGTATGTCGCCCTTGTGGGTCGAACGGGTCTCAAAGTTGTTTCCGCAGGCGCACTTCACTCGCACTGCGGCGTAGTTGGGATGAATCTTTTCCTTGGGCATCGCTGAAGACAAACCTTTCCTGCAATTTCTCTATTGTAGAGGGATTGAGGCGGTTTAGCAATTGCCGGCTCCTATTGTGCCAGCGCCTTCTCGATCCCCGCTTCCACCAGCGGCGTCATCACCGCGTAGCCGGCGGGCAGCGGATGCACCCCGTCCCTGCTCAGCGTCGCAGGCAGCCCGTCCCGTTCGTCCTTCATCGCCGTGTGGAAGTCCACGTAGACGTAACCCTTCTCCGCTGCGTAGGCCTTCATCCAGGCGTTGATTGCCACAATCTTAGGCGCTGGCATCACTCCCGGCCTCCATCTGTAATCAACAGCGGGCAGAATTGAGCAAAGCACCACGCGGATGTGGTTGGCGGTGGCCAGATCCGCCATCGAGGCCAGGTTGTCTTCAATCTGCTCCAGCGTCTCCGGTCCGGTGTTTCCGGCGATGTCGTTGGTCCCGGCCAAAATCACCACGACCTTCGGCTTCAACGAAATCACGTCTTGCCGGAAGCGCACCAGCATCTGCGGCGTAGTCTGCCCGCTGATGCCCCGGTTGATGTACGGCTTGCCCATGAAGGAACCCTGTGGTCCCGTAAAATGCCAGCCCTCGGTAATCGAGTCGCCCATGAAAACCACACGATTCTCGCCCTCGGCCGGCGGCGCCAGGGCAGCGTCAGCCTCCTTGAACTTCCCCAGCCATCCGAAGTCCACCTTCAACAGCTCATCGTGCTTCCTCCAGTAGTCGTCGTCCGGATGAGGCGCAGGCGTTGCCGCTGCTGGGGCTGGCGCGGCCGCCACCGGCGCGGGTGTGGCCTGTGCAGGCACTGGAGACTGGGCCACCGGTTTGCTTCCGGGCTCCTGGCCCCGCATACCGGCAGACACCAGCAGGCAACAAAGGGCAATTGCAACGAAAACACTGCGTAATACGATTCGATTCATGACTAAATCTCCATCCAGAGCAGGTTGAAAACCGCTTTTAAATACGCGGGTCTGATTGTAGACAACTGCGCCGCGTTCTAACAATAATGCTTTAGAAAACCGCGCTTTTCCACAATAAAGCACACGAACCGCACCGCAGCGCACCGGCGGCCTTTGCGCTAGGCTTGAATCCAGATGAGTGAATGTGCGATCTGCGGTGGAGTGGGGCTGGTGCGGGTGGTCAACGCCGACGGAAAATGGGTTTCGCGCGCCTGCGAGTGCCAGGAGATGGAGCGCGAAGAGCGCCGCCTGGCCGCGGCCCACATCCCCGAGCGCTACCGTCAGTACACCCTGGACGGATTTGAAACGGCCTTTCGTGGAGCCGACTCCTCGCTGGGCCGCGCGCACCTGACCGCGCGCAAGTTTGTCGAGGCCTATCCGGTGGACACCGCGGGCAAGGGGCTGCTCTTCACCGGCTCCATCGGTGTGGGCAAGACCCACCTGGCGGTAGGCGTGCTGCGCCGCCTGGTGGTGGAGCGAGGCGTCCACGGCCTCTTCTGCGACTATCGCGAGCTGCTCAAAAGCATTCAGAATAGCTACAACCCGCAGGTGCAGACCACGGAACTGGAACTGCTCCAGCCGGTCTTTGCCGCCGAGGTGCTGGTGCTGGACGACCTGGGCGCGCAAAAGCCCAACGAGTGGGTCTGGGACACGGTGGCGCTGATTCTGAATACCCGCTACAACGACAAGCAAACCACTATTATCACCACCAACTATCCCGACCTACCGGCCGGCGCCGGTTTCAAGGCCGATGAGAAGGGCAACAAGCCTGCCAAAAATGAGGACTCGCTAGGCGACCGCATTGGCGACCGCATGAGGTCGCGTCTGGCTGAGATGTGCGTCCGCGTCGAAATGATCGGCGAAGACTTCCGCCAGACCGTCAAGCGTGCGCGGTTCGGGTAAACACCTGCGGTGCGGCCAGCCGCCTTCGGCTTGTTCAAACCAAATCATTAGCGGAAGCGGCCGAGTGTCTCGTTTCGATACAATCAGGGCGGAAAATTAGGCTACAGAGCGGAAAACCGTAGCGATTCAGGGCAGATTGTAGAGTTTTGATACAGCCGCCGATGTGGCGCGTCATGACTGGGACGCTATCTCACCGGCTCTGCTGCCTCTCTGCATTTTTGCGCTCTTAGGGACTGTTGCCTGGTTTATCACGGACATGTTCTGGGGAGCACACGCTGCATCGGGCTCATCATTTCGCGGCTGCGCCTGTGAAAAGCCGGTATCACAACTCAGAATATCCAGAGGCTCGCCAGCACCAGCAACATTGAGGCGACCGTGACACCCTGGTACACAAGATCCTCTGTCCGTCGGGAGCTTTTTCGCCCGCCAGAGGGTTCTGCCATGGGGATGGATGAGGTTAGGGAATAGGTCTGCATCGCTAGCCTGCCTTTCAATGCCTTCCGGCAAGGGTTACGTATTCTGAATCTGGCCGGTTCTCACACTTGCCTGATTAGACACAGGATACCCACGGAAGTTGCAGGCAAATATAAAGAACCGAACAAAAATGTCGCTGATTATCCTATCGGTCAAGAATGGGAAAGCATCTGTCTTACATAAGAAATGTGGGATTCCTTCGGTAACGGGAGCCAAAAATCTCTCCGGAGCATGGTTTTATTCTGGGCACTATTCTGAGTGAAGGACACGCCCCTGACTGGGCGCGGCCGGCGCATCACGACTTTATCCAGCTCCCAACCCAGGCCAAAGCGCGAGCAACAGGCCCTAACGGGGGCCGTTTATTCTCCTCAAACCATTCTGGTGGGAGGTCTTCGTCTGGTGCTATATATGTTTGGGTATTGGGGGTATAGTTCTTGAACATTTCCGGCTCGAACTCCCGGATTTCGGCCACGATCGGGTCGCCTATCTCGCCTCTGGCTGCCCTCTCGAACTCCTCCCCCCTTGCCCGCCTCGCAACGGCCAGATCCGTCAACAGCCTGGCCTCTTCCTGCCGGTCTTCTGCCAGTGCATGTTGCGCGCCTTCAAACAGTTGATCGGCCTCTCTGTGGTGGATGTGTGCAACATTGAGGCACTCTTCAACTGTCGTGATGCCCTCAAAAGGGTGGGTTAACATTTTATCCTGAGGATTGTTGTCAGACATACATTCCTCCTGGCTTGAAACAGCCTTCAAGCAGCAACATTATCGTCTAGCACAACGGCCTACTATACTAATTCCTCAAAAAGCGGGAGACAAGGGGTACCTCTGCGCGCATGGGTGTAAAATTGCGCTCGTGAGCATTGGTCCTGGATTTGTCCCTTTCGCCGAGAAGGAAAAGCGCGACTGGCTGCCGCTGGGTTTGGCCGCAGCCATTGTCCTGATGGTTACCGCGGCCATCATGGTTCTGGGAGACGGAAATGCCCGCGGCAAGACCACGATGAGGCCAATCTCCGCGCCCCTGGACCCCTATGCGGGCAGCCTCTCGCTGACCCATCTTGCCATGAGCGAATCCAGCAACCTGGCTGGAGGCAAGGTCACCTACCTGGATGGCCACATCGCCAACCATGGCGCCCGCACCGTCACCGCAGTTACCGTGCAGGTGCTCTTCCGCGATTTCGCCCACGAAGTTGCGCAGAACGAGACCCTGCCGCTTATGCTCATCCGCATGCGCGAGCCCTACATCGACGTGGAACCAGTCTCCGCGGCTCCGCTTGCCCCCGGCGGCGAACAAGACTTTCGCCTGATCTTTGATGGAGTGACGCCGGACTGGGATGGCGCTTACCCGGAGATTCGCATTCTTGGCGTGGCGACGAAATAGACCGATTTATTTTCAATGGGTCATCTGCCAGATTTTCCCGGTCGTGGTGTCCAATGATATAGAAGCTAATTCATGCAGGAGGAATGCAATGGTCAGAATCCATGCCAGGTTAGCAGCCGGATGGAGGTTTGCGGGCATTGCGGCCTTGTTTGCAGCGCTGGTGCTTGTTTTCGTAGGCTTGGCCACCGCGCAGGAGGCAGCGGAGACAATGTCCAAAGTTAGCGACCAACCGCTCACTTCCGAGCAGCTCGCGGTCTATCGGGTGGTCCTTCACGGTTGGATGGAAAACGAAGTGAACGCGATGAATCTTTCTATCCAGACAATCCCATTCCCCATCAGCGGAGCTTTTGATGCCGGCGATTGCGGCAAAGACCTGAACCTTGAGCCGGTTGTGCCCGGCGTAGTGCATCGCTTTCGCCCCGCCGACCTCCCGCAGTTGGGGTCGGACAAAATCGGCCTCGTCGATCCGGAGCGGCAACGGAACGAGGTCGCGGAGAACGACCCCGGCAAAACCATTAGCGAAGGCAGGTCGATTGAAGACGCGGTTCGCAACGGCTTTGCCCACGGTCTGGTCACGGTGAGCGAGATTCGCTTCGACAAAGAGCACCAGCACGCCATCGTTTCCTACAGCTTTTTCTGCGGCTCGCTGTGCGGCAACGGCGGAACCGTCATTTTAGAGAAGGTGGACGGCGCATGGCAGCGCAAGAGCCGCTGCCACGACTGGATTTCGTAATGCTCTCATGCTTTGAACGAAGGGGGACGGGCCGGAGCTCGCCCCCTTCAATGTTCAGGACAGCTAAGTTGCAATTCTCACCATAGCTGACTCCCTGATCCTATTTTTGTTCTTGTTTTCCTTTATCCTGGTCCTCGGGGGGCTTGGAGAGATGCAGCTTGCTCATCTCTTTGGCGCCAACTGAGGAATCTTCGGGCGTTACTTTGATGCCCGTCCCCATCGGCTCCGCGGTCCATTTCAGGTAATAGGTCTTGCCCGCTTCGGCTTCAAAGCGAATCCGCTCGTTCTCCTTCTTTCTGGCCTCAGCCAGCGCCGCGCCGACGGACTGAGTTATGCCTCCGTAGTACATATCCGGCACTCCGGAGACGACCACTGTGCCCGGCGACACCTCCATGAACGCGTATTCGCTATTGAGGAGCTTGGCCAGAAAGACGCCGTTGATATAAAGATGGTCATGAGAAGCGGAACCGGTGAATCTGTAAACGCGGTAGATGCAGACAATTGCTTTGCCTTTGGATGGCGCGGGTAACACGGCCGGCGCGTCCTTGGCTGCCGCGACCGGCGGAGCGCTGGTAAACGCCAGCGCGCAGCAAGCGAGCAAGATAGTTGCAATTGAGCGGAAAGCGCGCCTGACGCGGCAATCCCGGGCGAAAATACTGAGAGTAGTGTTATGCATTTGAGCGCTCCTTTTGCATGGGTTATGAAGATAGCGAATATCTTACTTAGATAACCTTGAAGCGGTCAAACGCCAGGATCTTGATTGACCGTTTCCCCCTCGAGAAAACTTTGGATCAGGCGTGTTCCGTCCGGCCCGGTAAAATCAACCTTGTATGCATCCAGCCAACCCCGCCGCCGAAACCGCCTCTGACGGCAGCCGCTTTGTGCGTGCCTGTCTGCGCCAGCCTGTGGACCGCACGCCGGTGTGGTTTCTGCGCCAGGCCGGCCGCTATATGCAGGAGTACCGCGATGTCCGCAAGCACCACACACTCATCGAAATCTGCAAGCAACCCGATCTGGCTGCCGAGGTCACCATCACCGCCGCCGAAAAGCTGGGCGTGGACGCAGCCATCATCTTTGCCGACCTACTGTTGCCGCTCGAGCCGATGGGCCTGGACTTCGAGTTTCAGGCCGGCGAGGGGCCGGTGGTGCATCACCCGGTTCGCACTGCCGCCGACGTGCGCGCCCTGCGTACCGATCGCGCCGTCGAGCTGACCTACGTAGCGCGCGCTATCGAAAAAGTCGCCGCGCACTTTCGCAACAGACTTGGAATCATCGGATTCTGCGGCGCGCCCTACACGCTGGCCAGCTACATGATCGAGGGCGGCGGCTCTAAAAACTACATCCACACCAAGCGCATGATGTACTCGGACCCCACTGCGTGGCGCAGCTTGTTGGACAAGATCGTGGTGGTGCTTACGGAGTATTGCCGCCTTCAGGTCGAGGCCGGGGTTGACGTGATTCAGATTTTCGATAGTTGGGTGGGCTCGCTTTGCCTGGCCGACTATCGCGCTTACGCCTTCGAAGCTTCCCAGCGCCTTATTCATGCAGTGCAGCAGATGGGTGTGCCGGTCATCTACTTTGGCGTGGAGACGGCGGGGCTGCTCGGCGAGATGGCCTCGACCGGCGCCGACGTCATCGGCCTGGATTGGCGGCAGCCGCTCGACGTGGGATGGCGCGCCGTAGGCCACTCTCATGCTGTACAGGGGAATCTCGATCCCATCACGCTCTTTGCGCCGCTGGAGGTTCTGGAGCAGCGGGTCCATGAGATTCTGCGCGCCGCCAATGGCCGACCCGGCCACATCTTCAACCTGGGCCACGGCATCGTTCCCACCACGCCGGTTGAGAACGTGCAGGCCGTAGTGCGCATGGTGCGCGAGTTTCGGCTCGAAGCGAATCTGGAGAAAGCGCATGGCTAAACAAGCCGTCCTGCTGTTGGCCCACGGCACGCCCGAGACCATCGAGCAGATTCCCGAGTATCTGCTCAACGTAACCGGCGGGCGGCCGCTGCCGCCTGAGGTCATGGAGGAGATTCAGCGCCGCTACGCGCTCATCGGCCATAGCCCGCTGACTGAAATCACACTAGAGCAAGGTCGGCTGGTCGAGTCCGAATTAGCCGTCATCGGCGAGCCCATCCCGGTCTACGTCGGAATGCGCAACTGGAGTCCCTTCATCGCTGATGTGGTTCGGCACTTGCGCACAGACGGCGTGGAAGAGGCCGCGGTCCTTTGCCTTGCGCCGCAGAATTCGCGCTTGAGCGTGGGCCTCTATCGCCGCGCACTGGAAACTGCGATTGCCGCCGAAGCGTCAGGCCTGCGCATCGACTTCACCGAAAGCTGGGCGCAGCATCCTTTCTTGATTGACGCCTTTGCCGAGCGGCTCAGCCCGGCCTGGAACAAGCTCAGCGCGGAAATGGGCGCTCCGGTTCCCGTGCTGTTTACGGCGCACAGTGTCCCTACCCGCACCATTCAAGCCTCCGAAGGCCAGCCCGCCGATCCCTACGCCGAGGAGGCCCAGCGCACGGCGGAGTTAGTTGCCGACCGCGTGCCGGAGATTCCGCAATGGTTCTTCGCCTTCCAAAGCCAGGGCGCCAGCGGAGGGCCTTGGCTTGGACCCACTGTCGAAGAAACGCTACAATCCATCGCCGCCTCGGGCGCAAAGACGATCTTGCTTCAGCCCATCGGCTTTCTCTGCGATCACGTTGAAATTCTCTACGACGTGGATATTTACTTTCGCGAGTATGCCGCCAGGCTAAATCTTCGCCTGGAGCGGCCGGAATCGTTGAACGCCTCCGTCCTGCTTGCCAAAGCAATCGCCGATCTGGCGCGGCAAGGGCTCAAGCGGCTCAACAGCCGCTGAAAAGCAGGCCCGAGGACGCAACAATGCTACATATGTGATTTAATTGGGCGATTCTGAATGGAAGGAATTCCGTAAGAAGGTTTGGTTGCGGGGGCTGGATTTGAACCAGCGACCTTTGGGTTATGAGCCCAACGAGCTACCGGGCTGCTCCACCCCGCAAATACAGTTTACCAACTTGTCACATCGGGGTCAATTGGATTCTTGCTCCGGCGGCCACGCCGGGCGTCGCCCGCATCCGGTACACTGACGGAAATCCTGTTAGGCAGGCGAGGAACCCCGCGGATGTCTCATCTTTATGTAGCTGTTTTGGCCGTCATTGTCGTTACGCTGCTATCGGTTGCGCTCTATCGCACCTCCCTGGTGAAGACCAAGGCCGATTACCTGGTCGCCGGGCGTTCGCTGCCGGCCATGGTGCTGGTGCTCACGCTGCTCAGTTCGTGGATCGGCGGCGGATCGCTCTTTGGCGGAGCGGCAAACGCTTACGCGAATGGCTTTGCCGCGCTTTGGCAGCCGGCCGGGGGCTGGCTGGCGCTGCTACTCATCTACTTTATTGCGCCGCGGGCGCGCAAATTCGCGCAGTTCACCCTGCCCGATATGCTGGAGGCCCGCTATAACCAGACGGCGCGGGTGCTGGGCACCATCGCCATCCTCTTTGCTTATGTGGGGATTGCCAGCTACCAGTTCACCGGCGGCGGCAACGTGCTGCACCTGATCTTTCCTGAGACGGTGACGCCGGTGTTGGGCACTTACATCATCGCCGCGTTTGTCATCTTCACCACGGCGCTGGCCGGAATGTCGTCGGTGGCCTACATGGACATGGTGATCGGCTCGATGGTCACGTGCATCTGCATTGTGGCCGCGCCCATGCTCTACTTCAAAGCGGGCGGCTGGGTTGGTCTGCATCAAGCGCTTCCGCCGGAGTACTTCCAGTTGCTGGGAAACTACCGGATGAGTCCGGACCATGTGCTCCAGCCGGTGGGCTTCGGCGTTGTCCGCGGCCTCGAATTTCTGGTGCCCACCATGCTGCTGCTGCTGGGCAACCAGGTGATGTATCAGAAGTTTTTCTCGGCCAAAACGCAGCGGGACGCGCGCCTCTCAGTGGTGGGCTGGTTTCTGGGCGCAATCCTGCTGGAGACGCTGATCGTATGCATCGCCGTCTTTGGCACGGCTCTTTACCACTCCTCCGGCGAATTGGCCAAAATGCCCCACGAGATCATCCCTTACACGGCGCGCCATGGGTTGCCCGCATTGATGGGCGCGTTGCTGCTGGGCGCGGTCTTTGCCCAGGTCATGTCGGCGGCCTCCAACTACCTCTTCTCGCCGGCCACCAACCTGGTCAACGATGTCTTCTCGCGCTACATCGCGCCGGGAGCATCGAATAAAAAGGTCCTGATCGTTTCGCGGCTGGCCGTGGTGCTACTGGGCTGCTGGGCGCTCTACCAGTCGCTCCACGCCGAGAGCGTGATTCACACCATGCTGTGGGCCTACACCGTCTATGCCGCATCGCTGACCCCGGTGGTGCTGGCGGCCTTCTTTTCCAAGCGGGTCACGGCCTGGGGCGCGGTGGCCGCCATCGGCGCTGGAACGCTGGTCACCATGGTCTGGGACATTCATGCGGTAAAGAACTGCTTTCCGCAGATTCTGGCCGACCGCGACGCCATCTTCCTGGCGCTTCCCGTGGCTGTCGCCGCCATGATTGTGGTTAGCCTGTTCACCCCCAAACCATCGGCAGAGCAACTGGCGCAGTTTGCGGATTAGGGCCTGCGGCAAAGAAAAAATCAGCCAGATGGCGGAAATTGGCCTACACTGTCGGTGTAAGTCCTTTGATGCCATGCCCGTCGCCCACTTGACGCTTGAAATCCGCATTGAGCACGCCCAGTCGCTCAAGGACCGGCGGCAGGTAGTGCGCTCGCTCAAGGACCAGATTCGCCAGGGTTTCAACGTTTCGGTGGCGGAGATGGACGAGGCGGTAACCTGGCAGTCAGCCACCCTGGGCGTAGTGGCCATCTCCCGCTCCCGCGACTACCTGCACGGGCTCATCGAAGAGGTGGAGCGCGCCGCCCGCCGCATTCTCAACGAACACGGCGCGGAGCTGGCCGACGCCTTCTGGGACTACATCGAAAGCTGAAAGAACAGGGAATAGAGAACAGGGACCAGGGAATAGCCTGACCCAAGTCCTTCGCCCGACTCGGAAGCTGAACAGATTCTCAAGCGTTCCGAGGCATGGGTTTTTCGTGAATGATCATCCAGGAAGTGCCAAACTTGTCCCGGAGCATGGCGAAACGGAAGGCAAAGAATGTCTCCTCCATTTTCATAAAGATTTCGCCGCCAACGGAGAGCAGGGCATACAGGCGCTCCGCTTCCTCATTGCTGTCGACGGAAAGAGCCAGATAGACGCTGCGCATGGGCTGGAAACGGTCCGTAGGGGTGTCGCTAGCCATGATCGTCGCGCCGCCGATCACGATGCGGGCGTGGATAACGCTGTTTTCGCAGCCCGGCGGGATGTTCTTCGGTTCGGGCATCTGATTGTAGGTTGACATGGTGAGGATCTTTCCGCCCAGATGCTGTTCATAGAAGCGGAGAGCCTCGGCGCAGTTGCCGCCATAGTTCAGGTAGGTGGTCAGTTTCATCGTTTCATTTTTCCTTTCGGGGAATGGATTGGAGAAGTGAAGGGCGGAGCCGGAGGCATGGGACGCGCTGCTCCCAACGGCACAAGGTCTCCGCATAGATAAAATACATACCTGATTTGCGATTTGCAACCATTCCGTGCTCACAATCGGTATAAATTGGCGTTACGCGCAACGAGATGTGCGTTCGCTCAATGACCAGCTTGCTGGGGTTTCAACGTATCCTGCGCGAAGCTGGCCGACGCCTTTTGGAACTACATCGAGAGCTGAGTACAAAACGGCGCAAGGCAGGTCTTCCCGCGTGCCAGTCATCGATTTGCAAAACAAATCTTCCCTGCGCTACCATACGTAGTTCCATATAAACCAAGGAGAAACTGATGCTGAAGAAGAGCGCCTTTTTAACCCTCGCGGTCTTTGCCGCCTGCCCTATCCTGTTTGCCCAGGGAGGCAAGACAGTAACCAACCACACTGGAGTCTGTCAGGTGACTGTCCCGGCCAACTGGGTCGTCAACGGCACATTCGGCATGGCCAACTCGCCGGACAACAAGGTCAGCGTCGCCGTCACCTCGCCGATGAGCAACACCTCTCTGCTAAAGACAGAACAAACCGCGCCCATGATGTACTCGAAGGACAAGGTCACCAAGAGCACGCCTACGGAGTTTGAGATGGAAGGCCTGTCGGTGATGAACGACAAGCCCAACGTCTATCGCGGCATCCAGTTGCCAGGCAAGATTTGCCTGGTTGAAGTGATCTATGAAAGCGGCACATTGGCCGATGCGCGCAAGATCGCCGAGACTCTGAAATCCGCCAAGTAACGCGGGAGCGCACCGCTTCCGGAGCTATCCGTATTGATCCCTTAGTTCTCCGCCGGGATCAGTGTGGGAGCGTCGCGTACTTGCCCGACTTCACCCACAGAAAGTCACCGCCAGCGGAGGGGTTGTCGGCATCCTTGACCACGAAGAGAAGAATGGTTGTGGGCGCAAAGCACTGGCGGTAGATGAGTCCCTCGCTTGCGCCGGTGCCGGGCTTCATCAGATTTACATCCAGCATGAAGTAGGCGGGCGGAATGCCGAGGCGCACAGTGCCGTTGTGAATCTGATTGGTGATCTCGTGAATGCCGCCGCCGGAAAATGTCTGTGAACCGTCGACACCCATTCCAGAAACGTAGTGAGGCGGATTGTCGATGTTGTAGGTGGTGTCGATGGCCACCTGGAGCCTGTTGGTGATGGGAGTCATGCTCCCGGCGCGTACCACGCGCAGGATCACGGCACAGGAGTTCTTCGAGCCGGGCCCGTAGATGGCATTGACATAGTTGTCTGCGCTGTCGCCGGTCTCGGCAGCAATGCGTTCCGCTTCAGTGGGGGGTAACGGGGCTGCAGCGGCCGCGGCGCAGTTTGCCGGAATCGCGAAGACCGAAGCCGGCGGCGGGGCCAGGTTTATATTCGTCACTTCCGTGACGGTTTTCAACGGGCTGCCCGCCTGACTCAACTGCGCCTTGACAATCATTCCGTATTTTGTATCCACCCATGCTCTTACAGTGGCTCCGCTAGCGGAACCTTCCATAATCTTGGTCGCGATCCCATGAATCGTCTCCGTGCCCACCTGTTTGGCGCCGGGGGCAATCAGATCTGCAGCGCCGGTGAAGGGATCGCCCCAATCGCCGGAGAAGGATCCGCTCGAGCAGCCCCCGGAGTTGTCGGGCCATGACCAGGAAAGATTCCTATGTGTCGCCAGATCGTAGAGGCTGCGCGAGTGAGCGGCCTTCGGGTCCGTTGCGCTAAACTGCTCCACCAGCACTTTCGATCCCAGCCGGTAGGTCTTCACGATCTGCGGCTGGCCAAACATTGAATTGGTTGTTGTGACGGTGTAGGCGGTCGGCGCGGGCGCGGTTTGCGCCAGCAGGGAAGCTTCGCAAGCCGCCAGTAAAACGGCACAAGCGGCACAGTTCGCAAGGATACGCAGGGACATGGTATAGACCTCCGTTCCCGGCGTGCATCTGGGGAATCTCGGTTCGGCGCGCCAGGAAACTCTTTAGCATAGCGCACGGGTGAAAGAGAGGCAATTGGAATCTACGCCCGAGTAAGTCTTCCGGGCACGCGAATTGGCAAGAATTAGTTCATGCTCTTGAACGGATGAACGAGCCAATCCGGAGGCAAATACCTCGAAGGACGACTGGCGAAAGGTTCAACGGATCTGGAGTGTGGGGATCCCCGACCTCTCCTCTGCTATGCTGATTGTTTGCCCGGACAGGAGGGAGCCATGCCGGAACACAGAGGGCGGAAGCATCATCAGGACCGTGTAGCGGAGACGTTGCGCGTGGAGATCGGCGTTCTCATCGAGGGCGAGCTGGTGGACCCGCGCATCAATCTCTGCTACGTCACCGAGGTGGCGTTGAACCCCGGCGGCAAGTCGGCGCGGGTCTATGTGGCCGTCGACAGCGCCGTCAAGGACATTGCCAAGGCTGAAGAGGAGACGGTAGCGGGCCTGGAAGCTGCCAAGGGCTATATTCGCTATGAACTCAAGGAGCGGATGGGCGTGCGCCACGTGCCCGAACTCAGCTTCCTCGCCGACCGTTCGGGCCGTTTCCAGATGCGCATCGATGAACTGATGGACCGGCATCGCAAGCGGCAGAAGGCGGCCGCGCTGCAACCACCCGACAGGGATGAAGGCCGATGAACCCATCCCAATTCCGCATAAATCTGTTAGCCTTGAGCCTGTCGAGGCGCAACACGATCTCCGTGTTTCAAGGAAATGCGGAACTCAAACCGAGGCGGTCAGATTCCCCCATTTGCTCTGACCGGAACCGGGAACGCTTGCATTGATAAAGCAAGCAAAGGCTCCGTTGGAGAGACAGTGGTAGTGGACACTTTTCAGGAACCATCTGCTTCGGATTCGCCTCAAGGCTGGCGCAGACGGCTGCCTCGTTGGGCTACCGTAGGCGAGGCCTCCGTGTTTCTCACGTTTGTCCTATTTTTTCTTCTCTATGGACAGATCCCCCTGGTGGGCGGAGACGGCCTGGGCCTGGTGGGGGCCGATGAACCCCGCTATGCGCAGATCGCGCACGAGATGCTCGACCGGTTCGACTCGGCGCACACGCTTAAAAGCAAGCTGAGCGCATGCGTTACCCCCTATCTCTATGGAAAGCCCTGGCTGGAGAAGCCGGCCCTCTATTACTGGCGGGCGATGTTCCTGTTTCAGGACTTCGGCGTCCATGACTGGAGCGCGCGCCTGCCCTCGGCCACCTTCGCCTTCATCATGGTGGGGCTCATCTACTTGCACATGCGGCGTTTCCGCCCCGGCGGGCACCTGGACGCCGCGCTCATCACCGTGGCCTGCGCCGGCATCATCGGCTTTTCTCGCGGCGCCTCCACCGATATGCAAATGGCCGCGCCTCTGGCCATCGGGCTGCTCGGCTGGTATGCCTGGTACGAGACCGATTCCAAGTTCTGGCTCTACGACATCTACTTCTTCACGGGATTGGCCACGCTGGCCAAGGGGCCGGTGGCGCCATTTCTGGCCTTGGTCATCGTGGCCGCCTTCGCTTTTCTGCGCCGCGACTGGTCGATCCTGCGCCGCTCCTTCTGGTGGCCAGGGGCGGTACTCTACCTAGCCATGGTGCTGCCCTGGTTCATCGCCGTACAGCACCAGAATCCCGATTTTTTCCGCGTCTTTTTCCTGGAACACAACCTGGAGCGCTTTGCCACCGATCGCTATGAGCACCAGCAGCCCTTCTGGTACTACCTGGTGGTGGCGCTGTTGGCGGTGATGCCCTGGACAGTGATCGCGGTGCGGGCGCTGATCGACGGCCTCCGCACGTCGGTCTGTGAGTGGCGAATTCGCCATTTCGGCCGGCATGAGCCGTGCTCCAGCCAGCCCGGCGATGCTTTTCCGGAGTTTCTCGTCCTTTGGGCGCTGATTCCCATCCTCTTTTTCTCCTTCTCGCAATCCAAGCTGCCCGGCTACATTCTTATCTCCATTCCTCCCATTACCATCCTCACCGGGGACTATCTTTTCCGTCGCAGGCAGCAGGGACTGAACCGCTGGGTGCTACTGGGCCATGCGGTGCTCTGCGGCGTTATGACCATGGTTGCGCTGATGATGCCCTGGTTCGTGGAGCACAGCCTGAAGGTGCCGCCCCTGCCCGCGCTGGGGGGTGGCCAGATACTTGCCTTTATTCGCGAGTGTGGCGTCGAATACATCCGTGTCATGCCCCCGTGGCCGGCATTCACCATAGCTGTTCTGGCCTCGGCGGGCGCTGCGCTGCTGATCATCGTCGTGGTCAACGGCTTCGGCGTGGCCCGCTTGCGCCTGGTTACCACCATAGTGCTGATGGTGCTGGTCTTTTATCTATACGGTGTCGGTCCGTTCTTTAACATTCCGGCAATCGCTGAAACCAAGCAGGTGATTCACTTGCTGGATCGCTCCTACTCCGCGCGCCCTCTGGCCGAGCGGCTGGCCGCCTCCGCTCCCAGCGTCGAAACTGTGGCCGTCTTTCGTGTCCGGCGCGACGTCGAGTATGGCCTCTCCTTCTATCGCAATCACGAGGTGGTCAACTACACCGTGAAAGGCGTGCCGGATCAACAGCACCTGCTGGTGGCGCAGGTAACCGGAAGAGGCGGCGTGGACCTGCACACCACGGCCGCGCTCGAAGAGTTGCTGGGAGACAGGCACTATGAGCAACTCTTCAGTTGGCCGGAACAGGGCTTGATGGTCTATAAGGTGGGCAGCAAGTAAGCTGACCACTATCGTCAGAGGAGGACCATGCCAACAGGCGCTTCCTTCGAGATCCTCGACCTGAGGCACTATGCCGCGCCGCTGTTGCACCCTGTGCTGCAGGCGGAGAGCGAAGTGTGGAAACAGCGCTTGCATTGGGATTACCATGTCTCGGCCAACCTGCTGATGCAGTATCTTGACAGCCATATGCTGCCTGGATACGCGGCTCTGGAGGCAGGCCGGGTCATCGGCTATGTATTCTGCATCTACGAAGAGACCAAAGCGGTCATCGGCGACGTCTTTGCGCTGCCTAGTCCCCATGCCGATAGCAGGCCCGCACGCCGGGTAGAGGAAACGCTGCTCCTGCACATCATTGAGCTGCTGGTGAACTCGCCTCAGGTGGACCGCGTGGAATCGCAACTGCTGCTGCACCCCTCGGGCTCCCACGCTGGCGTCTTTCTCGACGCGGGCTTCCAGGTTCACCGGCGGCTCTTCATGGTGCGGCAGTTGGAAGGAGCCTATCCCTCGCCTCGCGTGAGCCTGCCCGCCGGATTGGATCTGCGTCCCTGGCGCGAGGAGGATCTGAACCTTGCCGGGCGGCTTATCGCCGCGGCTTACCACGGCCATCCCGACAGTGTAGTCAACGACCAGTACCGCTCAGTTCATGGATCGATGCGCTTTCTCAATAACATCGTTCGCTTCTCAGGCTGCGGCGCTTTCTCCGCGCAGGTCTCGCACGTGGTGGTGGATCGCGCCAGCCGGGAGATGGTGGCGCTGGTGCTGGGTTCGCGCGTCAGCCCCGAGAGCGGCCACATCACCCAGCTATGCGTTCATCCTGAGTTCCGCCGCCGCGGCTTGGCCCGTATGCTGCTTACCCTGGCCTCCTCCTGCTTCCTGCGTCAGGGCGTCACCGAGATCTCCCTTACCGTTACCGAAGCCAACACCGAGGCCATCGACCTATACCATGCCGAAAGCTATGACTGCGCGCACCGCTTCGACGCCACCGTCTGGCAGAGGGACAGAACGGCTTGAAGGCCGTTGGGAATTCCGCAAAACAGGGCGAAGCGATTAAAATTATCTTCTGATCTTGATGCGGGACAACAAACTCTTCGGTATTTCCCGGCAGGCGCAGTGCTTCTGGTGTTCCTTGTGCCAGCGGATGCGCTGCTCCAGTGTTGTCTTGGGCGGCATCTTGTTTGCTGCGTGCCAGAGTTTGTTCATGGCGATCCCATCAGAAATCTACCGCGCAATAAAATACATCAGCCAGCTCAGCACAATTGCCGAGACCACAAAGAGCATAAAACAATAAATTCCGTAGCGGAGCATGCGTTTAGGCGTTTCGCGCTGAGTGATGCCGAAGACCGTGGACGCGAATAGAGCAAAGAGCACAACCGCCGCGAAGTGAGAGGGATGAAATACCCAGTTACCCATCAGGATTTCCTCCCGGTCTTCAGATTGTGCGCATCCACGGCGGCAATGATGTTCAGCAAGCCGGCCACTACGATGAAGCGCGAGCCCCAGTCGGCGGTGGTCACCTGCACCTGCACATCGCCCAGGCCCAGTAAACGGCAGATGAAATACGGCAGGCCGTTGCCCAGGTCGCCGGCCAGCCCCAGAATGTCGAGAATGTCGTGTGCTCCCGCATACACCTTTCCCTGCATCAAGAGTCCCAGCACGAACATGCCCAGGATCGACGCCGCCAGCAGCGCTCCACGGCCCCACTTGCGCAGCAGAAAATGCCCGCCGCCCGGCACCAGCCAGCCGGCGATCAGGGGAAGGTAGACAAACCCCTCTTGCGTAGCCGGTTGTGCGCCTACTTTTGTTGAAGTCTTCTTGTTTTCTTCAGTTGCCATGCACTTTTGACTATAACGCACCAGGGCAGGGAGCTTACTTGTTCCTGACCCCTATACCCTCACCAGTTCACGCTGAATCTTTCCTGTAACCCAGGCCTTGCCGGGAGCGGTGAGCATATCGATCTCGCTGCGCACGCCGAACTCCGGCAGGTAGATGCCCGGCTCTACGGAGAAGCAGGTGTTGGGCAACAGCAGCCGCACGTCGTGGGTCTCCAGGTTGTCGAGATTCGCGCCCACCCCATGCACCTCCTGGCCGATATTGTGGCCGGTGCGATGCGTAAAGAACTCGCCGAAGCCGGAGGCCTGTATCACCGCGCGGGCCGCGTCGTCAGCCTCATAGCCACAGATGGGCCTGCCCGCCGTGAAGGCCTGCTCGACCACGCGGATGGCCGCATCGCGGGCCTTCACAACGATCTCGAAGATTTTTTGCTCGTGCTCCGCCGGCTCGCGCCCCACCACGCCGGTCCAGGTGATGTCGTAGTAGACGCTGCCCGGCGTGTTCAGCCGCGCCCAAATGTCGATGAGCAGAAAGTCGCCTTCGCGGATGGGTGAGCAGCGCTCTGCGGTCGGCTCATAGTGGGAGTCGGAGCAGTTCGAGTTGACGCTCACGTTGGGGCCGTCGTCCCAGACCAGCCCCTCGCGGCGCATGGCCTCGCTGAGCCACTGTACATGGTCAAATTCGGAGTATGCGCCCGTCTTGCCAGCACCGGGGCGCAGGCGGCGGCCAATCTCGCGCCAGCCCTCGGCCAGAATGGCGTCGATGGCCCGCTGCGCCACGCTGTGGCTGGCCACCTGCTCCTCGTTCAGCACCGCCTCAAATTGGCTGACCAAATCGGCGGAGCTGACGACCTGCTTGCCCAGACTGCGCAGAAACTCCACCGTACCTGCATCAACCATGGAGACGTACATGATGGCGTTGTTGGGCGAGTACTGCATGGCCACGGTGCGCGCGCCGCCCAGCAGCGCCTCCAGGCCGAGGGCCAGCTCCTGCCAGCTTGAATATAAAGCCTTTGCGCCGGGCAGCGCGTCAAGTCGAGCCTGCTCAATGCGATGCACCAGCTTGCGCGGCTCGCCCTTGGCAGGCACGAAGTAGTACCAGCGCCGCGTGACGTGCAATTTGGGGTCCATGCCCAGGATGCGCTCGCCGATGGGGTCGCGGTGATGATGGTCATAAAACAGCCAGCCGTCAAAGCCGGCCTCTTGGATAGCCGCCTGAATCGCTACGAGGTTCATACCGGCCATGATACGCGAGCCGGGGCGGCCGCAATTTGCAGTTGCATTTTATATTCAATCGGATATAATGCAGAATTGATGAGCAAACTGAAAGGGCAGAGTTTCGCAAGCGTTTGGGATGCGATTGCTGATACGCCGGAAGAGGCGGCGAATCTGAGCTTGCGCTGCGATCTGATGGGCGAGATCGAGACGATCATCAAGCAGAATGGCTGGACGCAGGCGGTGGCAGCGAAGCGGTGCGGGGTGACGCAACCGCGCATTAACGACCTGCTGCGGGGGCGCATCTCGCGCTTCTCGATTGATGCGCTGGTCAATATCGCCTCAGCACTTGGGCGTAAAGTTAGGGTCAGGCTTGATAATGCGGCGTGAACAGTAACCTGTTAGTTGATCGCATGGCAAACGAATCGTTCATTTTTACGGGTGCAATTCCATTCAAATTTCGCGCCGGATGCTTCATCTGCAGAACTAATTCCTGGTCTGGATAGTCTTCCCCAGAAAAGCACAGTCAGGTTATGAATTGAAATATTGGCGCTCGGAGCAAGATTTCCTTCATGTGGCTCAAAGGGATTAGGTGGGCAATGAAGCTCGCTTATTTCTTTAGGCTTTTTCTCATCTGTTTTGGTTTGAATTCCTGAGCAAACGCGATTCTCCCCGACAAACCAATTGCCTTGGATATAAACATCGACCATGTGCCAATGAGGAACCCATCCTGCGTTATTGAGTTCCGCCCTATAGAGGAATAAAAAAATGGGACACAGAACTATTGCATAACAGATGACGCCTAAGGAATATCCAATAAGCTTCGCCATTCCGTCTGAAATCTCTCCCGGACGTTTTTGACCTGTGCTCATAACGAATCAAGAATACCACTGTGGAAAAGTAATGGCTTGAAAAAAGCAAAAAAACCACCTCGGAGCTTTTGTGATGTGGAGCGAACATCTGTTAGCATGACCGGTTCATAAACGATCTTACTTCCGCATCTTGCCGTAAGCCTCGTTGGCTCGAATCAGGAATACGATTGCCGAAGCGGTGAGATGAATTTGATAAGCTACCAAATATTCTGGAACGTCATTCGGCTTGTCGCCAGCCCCGTGTGCACCGACCTTATTGCGAATTGTCGGTACACCACATTGAAGCGTCTGACGGAGAGCGCCGAAGTGCGATTGAAGATAATCTGGGATGAGCTTGTTGTCGAATACAATATTGATGAGCTTCAACGCCGTATTTTTAGGATCGATCGCCCAATTCCGTTGCACACAGATTGTCTTAAGAGTGCTTTCCAACGACTTACCGCAGTTTGTAAGACAATCTCCGTAATGATCTGAACCTTGCAGATAGTAATTGTGCGCCAGTAAGAACTCTTGGAATGCGCCTTCATAACCTCGTTCGTACATCAAGTGCAATGCAGGCTCCACGACCTCGGCATGAAGAAACTCCAAGTCTATGCGGATTATCCTTCCCCGCTCAAGCCTATAGCCGATTGCGTTCTCCTGAAATCGACTGTTCAGCTTCGCCACAGCTTCAGCCGCTGTCATCCTAGGCGCTAGACCCATCAAAGATGTATCGCCTCGTCGGGCATTAACTATCTCGGCAAAAGTTAGCTCAATCACACTGAGGGCCTGATCTGTATCTGTCTCTCGGAAGAATCTGTGCAGTTCGTCGCAAGGATTGGTCCCATTCAATCCAGATAGTCCAAATGCTTCACATATCTCTCTATTGATCTTGGAATAAATTGGAAGGACAAAATGTGAGGCAGGATCAAGATCTAATGGATCGTTGAGTATGCATCCCAATACCTCGCTCCAGATATGGATGACCTGATTGCGGAAATTGACCGGCAAGTCGAACCGGTATACCCTTGATGGTTTCTCTGCCGCTTGCTTCCGTTGGGAATAGATCTCCATTGTTACCTCCCTGTCCCTCCCACAGTCATTCTGTCCAGCTTGATGGTTGGCATGCCGACGCCGACGGGGACGGATTGGCCGTCTTTGCCGCAGGTGCCTATGCCTTCGTCGAGCTTGAGGTCGTGGCCGACCATGGAGACGTGCTTCAGCGCCTCGGGGCCGTTGCCGATCAGAGTGGCGTCGCGCACCGGGGCGGTGATCTTGCCGTCTTCGATGAGGTAAGCCTCCGAGGCCGAGAAGACAAACTTTCCGTTGGTGATGTCTACCTGTCCACCGCCGAAGTTGACGGCGTAAAGGCCGCGCTTGACCGAGCGGAGAATGTCTTCGGGGGCGTCGTCGCCGGCCAGCATGTAGGTGTTGGTCATGCGCGGCATGGGGATGTGCTGATAGCTCTCGCGGCGGCCTGAGCCGGTGTTGGCCGCGCCCATCAGCCGGGCGGAGAGCTTGTCGCTGAGGTAACCGCGCAGAATGCCGCCTTCGATGAGGACAGTTTCTTGCGTTGCCGTGCCCTCGTCGTCCACGTTGAGCGAGCCGCGGCGTCCGGCGATGGTCCCGTTATCGACGACGGTGACCTTGGAGCTGGCTACCTGCTGTCCGATGAGGCCCGCAAAGGCCGAGGTCTTTTTGCGGTTGAAGTCGGCCTCCAGGCCGTGGCCTACGGCTTCGTGAAGCAGAATTCCCGGCCATCCGGGACCGAGAACCACTTCCATCTCGCCGGCTGGAGCGGGGACGGCGCCGAGTTGCAGAATCGCTCCGCGGGCCGCCTCGCGCGCCAGGTGCTCAGGACTCTTGGAGCCGGTAAATTGTTCAAGCCCGGCGCGCCCGCCGCCGCCCGCCGAGCCTTTGGTGGTGATTTCGCCGTCCTTGGCGATGACGAAGACGTTGAGCCGGCAGAGGGGCTGGGTGTCGCTGGCGAATGCGCCGTCGGAGGCGGCAATCAGAATTCGCTTCAGCTCTTCGGAGTAGCTGGCGCGGACCTGCACGATGCGTGAATCGAAACTTCGGGCTGCGCGGTCGGCTCTCAAAATCAGCTCGAGGCGGGCCGCGAGATCCAGGTCATAGCCACCCAGCGGAACCGGGTAAAGATCGGCGGCAGCGGGCTCGGTGAATCCCTGGATGGGCTGCGTGGCCGGCCCGGAGGCGATCAGAGCGGCGGTGCGCGCCGCGTGGAGCAGGCGGTCGGGGTTGAGGTTGTCGGTGTAGGCGTAGCCGGTGCGCTCGCCGCTGAGAACGCGAATGCCGCATCCCGCGCTGACACCTTGAGAGGCGGATTTCACGATCTGCTCATCGACGCCCAGGGATGTGGCCGAGACCGACTCGAAGTAGAGGTCGGCGTAGTCGCCACCGGCAGAGAGAGCCTCGCCCAGGCAGCGCTCCAGCAGCCGCTCGGTGATGCCGAATTTCTCAAAAAAATACCGTTTGTGGCTCGGTGGTGGGGAAGCAACCGGTACATTCATCGTATCTTTGAGTTTATCCTGTTCGCGTCCGGCCAGATTAACTCAGGGAACCCGTTCCTCTTTTGATGCCTGGGCGCTCCAGGCTCTATCGCCGGCGCCGTTCTAGTGGTACATTTTTGGCATGAAGAAAATACTTGCCGTCGCACTGCTCCTGATGGTGTTTGCCAGTCCGGCGTTCGCAGCCCATCATCATCACCACTACAACCACCACTACGATCATCATCATCACCACCATCATCCGCATCACGCATAGAATGGTTCCAGGCCCTGAAGCAGCACCACTGCCGGGGCCGGTGTGCACGATGCGGTTTCATTCACCTATGCAAATGTGATAGGTTCATGCCATGACAGAACTGGACGACCTCCGCTACCCCATCGGCCGTTTCAGCCCGACAGCCACTAGCATGCCCGGCATCCGCGCGGCGCACATACAGACGTTGCGCCTGCTGCCCGAGCGCCTGCGGGCCGCTGTCGCCGGATTGAATGATGCGCAACTGGACACGACCTACCGCGAAGACGGCTGGACGGTGCGCCAGGTGGTGCATCACCTCGCCGACAGCCACGCCCATGCCTACATCCGCCTCAAGACGGCGCTAGTCGAAGATTGGCCTACCATCAAGCCTTATGACGAGGCCGCCTGGGCAAAGCTGCCAGACAGCCAGTTGCCTGTTGTTGTTTCGTTGGCGATGATTGAGGGGCTGCATGGCCGCTGGGTCGCGCTGCTGGAGTCGCTCAGCGATGAGGACTTCCGCAAGGGCTTCAACCACCCGGAGCGTGGCCGAGTGAACCTGGCCACGGCGCTGGCCATGTACGACTGGCACTCGCGCCACCATACCGCGCACATCACCGGGCTGCGCGCGCGCATGGGCTGGTAGAGGCGCATGGCCGCCGGCGCTGAGGCTGTATCGCCCGAACGGCTTGCCAAAACCATCGAAACGTATCTTGCCGACCACCCCGCAGCCGCTGTGCTGGAGGATGGCCGTGTGCTCTTCGACATGCGCAGTGCCCGCTACGCGGTGAGCGAGCAACATGGCCGCTGCCTGCTGCAGCTATGGAGCGAAGAGCGCAATCTGATGCGCACGGTGGTCGAAGTCGAGGAGCGCGCGCAATGCCTGCGCCTGGCCACTCGCCGCATGGGCGCGGCCCGGCCGCAGACCCTGGAACTGGTTCCTACCAGCGACCGCCGCACGCCCACCGCGCGCGAGGCCGCCCGCCGCAACTATCAGCGGCTGCTGGAGAGGGTGCTGACTCGACAATTCATCGGGACAAAGGTGGACGGATTGCGCTCGGCGATGGATTTGGAACACAGCTTTGGTCCGGCATACGTGCGCGGGCGGCTGCTGAAAGGCACAGCGGCTGAAGCGGTGATTGGAGTGAGCGAGGCGGAGTCGGCGTCGATGGTGGATGGCGTTCTAACTCTGGGAATTCTCTGGCTGGATCATTGCCGCCGGCATGGCGACGGGCGGCGGCACTTTGGCGGGCTGAAGGTCATTGTTCCAGCCGGAGCCTGGAGGACTACGGCGGAAAGAATGGCCTGGTTGAATCACGGCGCAGCAGACTTTCAACTATTTACTCTCGACGAGCGCAGCGAAGAGCTTACGGCGGTAGATTTTCGCGACACCGGCAACCTGGACTCGCGGCTGGTGCACGCTTTTTCATCCGATGCGGCCATTGAGCGCTGCCGGGCTGGAATTGATCGGCTGCTCGCGCTGGTTCCGCCCGCGGCGAAGGACAGGGTCGAGATTCGGGCAAGCTCGGCTACAGAAGCCGGCCTGCTGCTGCATGGGCTGGAATTTGCGCGCGTGCGCCAGGGCTTTGCCGCCAATACATTCACCCGCGAAAACGAGATCAGCTTTGGCGCGGGAGCCAACGAAACTCCGCTCACGGAAGAAAACGAGCCTCTCTGCCGCGATCTATTTTCGCGTTTGTTTCTGAGCCGCCACAGCGACGGGGCGCACACCGACCCGCTCTTCCGCATGCAACCGGAGCGCTGGCTGGAAGCTCGCCTGCGTGCTGAAATCGTCGAGTTGCTGCCGGGGCTGCGCGGAGATCTTCTATACTCGCAGGTGCCCGCGCTCTCCACCGGCGACCGGGGCTTGCTGGACCTGCTCACTCTGGACCGCAACGGGCGGCTGACGGTGATCGAGCTGAAGGCCGACGAGGACCTGCACCTTCCCTTGCAGGCGCTGGACTACTGGATTCGCGTGCGCGCGCTCAACAATGACCGGCAGCCGTCGGCAGGCAACGAGGGCGGCAGGCCGCTGACGGCCTTCGAGCGCCAGGGCTACTTTGCCGGGGCCGAAGTTTCGCCGCTCGATCCGCGCCTTCTGCTGGCAGGCCCTGCCTTGCGCATACATCCCGCCAACGAGCCGGTGCTGCGCTACTTTTCTCCTCAGGTGGAGTGGGAACTGATCGCCCTCACCGAGCATTGGCGGCAGGAGCTGAAGGTGGTCTTCCGCAAGCGCAGCGGGGACGCGCGCAGCTAAAGCACCTACCCCGATTGCGTAAAGCGGCAAAGGCTTCTTGGTGTGATTATCGCCTGACCGCGTAACAGATTCTAGTTTCCAGGCGAATGCGATCTGTGGTTCAATGTTATTGATTTCAACGACGGGGATTGCGGACGACCGGAAAGAGGGGACAACTGAATGAGGGACGCGAACATAGAAGATCCCAATGAGAAGAACAATGAAGAAGAGCAACATATTGCCAACACTTATAGAGTCATTGAACCGCCCCCGGAGAGCCTCGACGACAAGCCCACGGCTCCCAGTTTGTTCATTTACCCTGACGTGAATGCGGCGGAGGTACAAAAGCCCGCTAGTGATCCACCCACTCCCCAGCCGCCATCCCATGAGTCGTTGACGGAACGGATGCGGAGGTTCGCGGAGAATCCTACCAGGTTCTATGCCACGATCGGCGTGGGCCTTGGAATTCTGCTTGGAATCACCTTAGCCGTTTTCCTGCTTACGGGCAACCCGGAGGGACGGAACGATATGGGGCCGGTTATCTCCGACGCAACGGGATTGAAGGGCCATCTGTATATCAAATGGGAGAAGACGCTGCAGTACCGCCTGACATTCGAAACCATCTATCCGGAACAACAGGCGGGTTTTGCGCTCGCGGTTTCCAATCCGCTGTATCCCCTCTCGATCGAAATCCACCTGCAGGACGCCCAGGGCGTTGTCCTGTGCTCCAGGGAGATCGTCTTGAAATACGATGCCCGGAGTGCGGCTGCCACATACAATCTCCCCTCCAAGCCGGCGGAGGCCATCGATTTTACGCAGTTGGATGCTACGGAACAGGAGAGAGAGCAAGGCATGGATATCTTCCACAATCAGATCGCTCCGAATAATAAGGTTGCCGCCATCAACGCGCAAGGCGAGATTCCCTGCTCGAAGAGAGCCTATGAGAAAACGGCTCTATGGAGTTTTTCGACCAACTTTCCCTCCCTCTCTGAACAGGATGAATGGCTAGAACGCCAGCGGGAGAGGCGGGCCGGCGCAACTCAAAACTCTGCCGCCCGCAAAAAGGCGGCTGCGAAGTCCGCGGACAAGCTGTTGCCGTACTCCATCGAAGGCGACGATCAAATAGTCGAGTTTGACATCAACCGCGGTGTGATCGAAACCAGCGGAAGGAAGACCTTTTTCGCCAACAAGACAATCATGGGAAGCGCGGACACGGTGTGGCAGGACTACCCTGTCAACATTCATTTCCGGTGCGACCAGAATTCAAATTGCACACTCATGCACGCCGGCGCGGGCGCTTTGCACGTCAGGTTGAGGAGATAGATCAGGCCAGCTCGATTCCCGCGATCTCGGCTTCCAGGCCGCCGTACTCTGGATGCTCGTTTTCGCGGATGCGGTAGGCGAGGTCAATGAGGCTTCCCTGCGTGAGTCCGAGCTGGAATGCGCGCTCGGCCAGGCGCCATCCTACGGCGCGCAGCGCGCCGCTGGAGCCGGGCAGGGGCGGCGGCTGAACGGAATCCTGCGCCAATTCCAACCTCAGGTGGCGCTCCTTCAGGATGCGCGGCGGGGCGAGCAGGCGCACTCTGCGGGCCACGAAGACTGGCTCGGGATTGCCGTGACCGAAGGGCTCCAGCTTGCGCAGCCAACCAACCAGCACGCTCGTGATGCGGTCCAGCGGCAGTTCGGCGTGAATGTGCAGCAGTTGCTCGGGCTCGCGGGCGGCCAGATGCTCCTCGGCGTAGAGGCGCAGGCGGCGCTTCAGCTCCGGTAAATCTTCGGCGGGCAGGGCAAAGCCGACAGCAAAGGCGTGGCCGCCGAAGCGCGTGAAGAGATCGGCGCAGCTCTCGATGGCGTTGAGCAACTGGAAGCCGTCCACCGAGCGGCCGGAGCCGTAGGCCACTCCGTCCTCGATGCTGACCACGATGGCGGGCTTTGCGGTGCGCTCGACGACGCGCGAGGCCAGAATGCCGATAACGCCGCGGTGCCAGCCTTCGCCGTCAATCACCAGCAGACGATCAGATGCGAGTCCGGGGGCCAGTTCTGAATCCCCGGCAAGGCGCTTCTCGATGGCCGTGAGAGCGGAGAGCTCGGTCTCGCGGCGCTCGCGATTGAGCCGTTCCAGCTTGGCGGCCAGCTCGGCGGCGCGGGCCACATCGCGCGTGGTGAACAGTTCGACGACATCGGAGGCCACGTCCATGCGTCCGGCGGCGTTGATGCGCGGAGCGAGGCGAAAGGCCACATCGTAGCCGGTGAGCGCACGGGCCGCCGGATCGAGAGCAGCGGCGGCAAACAAGGCGCGCAGGCCGGCACTGGCCGGGTGGCGCAGTTCCTTTAATCCCAAAGCCGCGATGACGCGATTCTCGCCGCGCAACGGCACAGCGTCGGCGATGGTGGCGATGGCCGCCATCTTCAAAAAACTGGGCAATGTTTTCTCGCGAGTGCTTGCAGCATCGCGGCGCTCAAGAATAGCCTGCGCCAGCTTCAGCGCGATGGCCGCGCCGCAGAGAAATTTTTCCGGATAAGCGCAGCCGGGCTGGTTGGGATTGAGAATGGCGAGAGCGCGCGGAACGGCGTCGTGAGCCTCCAGCAGATGATGGTCGGTGATGATCAGGTCCAGTCCCAGGCGGCGCGCGGTTTCGGCCTCGGCGAAGGCTCTCATCCCGGTGTCTACTGTGATTACGAGACGCGCGCCATCGGCGTAAGCCTCTTCCAGTACGCTCGATTGCAAACCGTAGCCCTCGCGCAGCCGGTGAGGCACATGGAAGCGCGCGACTCCGCCGAGCATCTCGATGGCCGTTTTGAGCAGCACGACGGCGGTGGCGCCGTCCACGTCATAGTCGCCGTAGAGCAGCACCGGCTCGCGCAGGGCGATAGCCTGCTCCAGCCGGGCTACGGCCTGGGACATGCCCAGCATGAGCAACGGATCGTGAAGATGAGCAACCTCGGGGTTAAGGAAGGCGAATGCTTCAGAAGCTTGGGTAACGCCGCGAGCTATCAGCAACTCGGCCAGCACCTGCGGCAGGCGTGAGGCCCTTGCCAGTTCAGCGGCCTCGGCGGGATGCGGCTCGACAAAGCTCCAGCGTTGTCGAAGGAGCTTCCGGCCATCTCCCTGTTTCGAATCGTGCGGCCGGGCTTGCAAATTGCCAGCCCCGTTGCCTTTAGCGTCCACCGCGCTTACTCTTCCTCGTCGTCGTGATCGTGCTCGTGGTCGCCGATGACGATCTCCTGGAAGGTCTCGATGTCTTCAAGAAGCCCCTGGAAGCGCTCATACCATTCGGTAGTGGTTTCGTGCAGAAAGGCCACTCCCTGGTAGAAGAAGCCCAGCTGGATGTAGCCGAGATTTCCGGCGTACTTGCGCAGCCACTGCGCCTCCGCCAATTCAGAGGATTCTTCGTCGGGGAAGTTCATTTCGCTTGCTTCATCGATCAGCGCGTCCAGCTCCTCGCGCTCCAGCGTCATCTCGCTGAAGGTGACAAAGGGAGCGCCGGCGAGCTTGGCCATCTCCACAAAATCTTTCCATGCGTCGGGATCGCCAGCACCCTCCCAGACAATGGAGGGAATGTCCTCGGTGACGTAGCCGGGAAGGCGTTTGAGGCCGTGGCCCTCGATAAAGGCCACCATATCGTCTTTAAGCGGGAGGAGGTTGTCCATGTTCATAGTCAAGTCTTATTTTCGCAGACGAGGGCGGCCCTGCGCGGTGCGATTGTGGAAACTTCTCTACACGCTCCGAGAGGATGCCAGGAACTTCTGCAGGTCAGGTGCATTCTGACAGCTTGTGTCAAGTAACTTCCGTGCAGAATTGACCAACTGACGGTAGTTTCAATCCTCATCTTCATTGACCATTACGCCGATAAGTGAGCCATGGAGGCTCCCATGGCGCGTACCCGCATTCCCTTGCTGCTTTGCCTGGCGCTACTGGCGCCGGTGTCCGCGTTGGCCGCAGGCGCTGCGCTGGCCGCCGGCTCTCCGGAAGTGCGCGGCCCATCGGCCACAGTGAGCGGAGTTTACCTGGTCACTTTCCATCTGAACATTCTCTCCACCCTGCCGGCGGGGAGCACCATCACCTGCAGGGCACGGATTACGCCCAATTCGGCGGGGCTTGATCTCAGGAATCCGAATCAATCCGTGACTCCTGCGGCCGCTGCGGGTCAGGCCACAGTGACTGGCCCGACGGCCACCTGCGCGGCGGAGATTCCCTTCGCCTGGACACTGGCCAGCGGGCAGGATGGGCTGGCCACAGGGCAAGGCGGGATGGTGCTGAGCTATGAGATCGACGCGGTGAGCAACTCCGGGACTGTGCCCTTGCTGGTCCGCAGCAGCGCGGGCCAGAGCATTGGCGTTTTGTTACCGGCCTCAGGCGCCAGCCTCAACCTGGCCTTCTGAATGTATCTCCAACAAGCTGTGCGGTTATAGCGGAACCAGAGTTGATGTATTTCGAAACCACAGAGCTCAAGTCGACGCGACTATCAGGGAGCGGCGACCCAGCACGAAGCTAAACAGGACGCAGTGACTCTAGTTCCGCTCGAAAAGTGTACATTGAGCCGCCTGATGCGGTATCCTGAGCTTTAACCCATGATTTTTTCCCGCGATTATATCGGGTATCTGGCCCGCCGGACCGTCAAACACCTCATCGACGCCAAGATGATTGCTACCGGTGACTTGAAGGCGACCGAAGCGCGCGTCAACGAGGCCATGCAGGAGGAATTGTCGCTGGAAGACCGCATCAACGAGGAAGTGCGCGTGATTCTGGAGGCCTACTCCGAGGAGATGCGCAAAACCGGCGCGCAATACGCCGAGATGTTCAAGAAGGTGAAGACCGAGCTGACCAAAAAGTACAAGGCGGTGCTATGAGGATCAGCCCCGACAAGCTCAACAAGCTGGCCCACACCGTAGCCGACACTCTGGCCGAGATCGATGCGGTCGGCTTCATGGAGGACCGCAACACCATCCGCCAGGAGGCGCGCAAGGCGCTCACCGTGCTGCTCACCCAGGAGGCCGCAATTGATGCCGCTGCCCGGGCCAAGATCGCCTCGCAGCGCAAGATCATCCTCGAAGGCTCGCAGGAGTGGGAGATCCTCTACCGCAAGTATTACAACGATGAAGTCCGCAAGCTGGGGATTTGAGAGCGGGCGGCGCTGATCTGAGTCGCTTTTGGCAGCAGTTCGGATTCTTGTTAAACTAATCAAGTGGCTGGTGACGGCCGCTCCCCGTAAATGTGTGGCGCTATCGTCTAGGGGTTAGGACGTGAGATTCTCAATCTTAAAACCCGGGTTCGATTCCCGGTAGCGCTACCAGATATTGAACGCTAAAGCCCGCTAAATCAGCGGGCTTTGCTTTTGCTCGAAAATCCTTCTAGCGCGTACTGGTGGCACAAAGCGCGTAATCTGTGGCACAACCTGTGGCACAGTTCAGTTTTCCCCGGAGTAGCAGGCAGACGGTGAAATGATTTTCAGCGGGAGGCGCTTTCGTGGACCGCAGACGAGTAATAGAAGTCGTGCTTACCGTGTTGGTGGCAATCCTCCTGATTGTCGCCGCAGAGGGAAGGCACCCTTACGGCTTCTACATGGTGCTAAGGACGGCTGCAACTGTGGGCGCGGCATATTGGGCGGTGCGTGTGTACCACGCGGGGCCACGGGGCTGGATGTGGACTTTCCTGGCGGTCGCTCTCTTGCTGAACCCGATCCCGCCAGTACGGATGCAGCGTTCGCAGTGGCAGCCGATTGACCTGTGCCTGGGCCTCTTGCTGCTCGGCTGGTCAGGCTATTGGGCGTTTCGCAAGTCTTCCGGCAAGTGACCAGTGTCGCGCCCGGTTGGCTGATTCGTTGCACTACTCCGAGTGGGAGCCGCGCCCCGTATCTCTCCGGCTCATCGTTGCACCTTCGCTCCTCCTCGCACGGCCTTTCCCCAAGCAATGATGACTCCACCCGCCTGCCTCTCTGATCGTGCCCTCTATGCCCAGCGCCTATCTCCCCGTGTACCCCGCTGTGAGATGCCGCTCCACAGGCTACTTGCCACAGCACTGCCAACCATCGCACACACTCGCTGGGAAGGGGTACGGGGGACACTTCGCCGCCGCCGCCATTGGGTGAGCGATGAAAAATCCAAATTTTTCAAATTTTCAATTTTCATGTTGGCAGCTTGAAATTGGCCCCGGACACAGACCAAAAACTCGATTGCTGCTTCTAGTCCAGTACCAATCCTGTTTGTTGCACTACCTCCTTCATGCCCGCCGCGGCTGAAAGCCAGAGAAAATCTTGACCGGAGCGGCCAAACGAGAAGGTGCTAGTCTTGCGCCGTCCCCGACCTCTTCCAACGTGAGCGCACGAATGTAACGGTTCTGTGGTCCTTTCCGCACCCCGATGAACTTCGACAGGACCAAAAAAGCGCAGGGAAAACGCTCATGGACGAGGGACAAAGAGGAAGAGACATCGGTAGCGGAATGAAACCGATTGGTAATAAACGAGTTAAGACGCAAAAGCAAACGAAAAAGATGACGGAGCAATCCACAAATGAGGGACAGCGGGAGAGCATTTTGGAGCCGGTTTTGAGCGGTCGAGAAGGGAACGAAACCCCCGGTAACCTAGACCCGGCTTTTGGGCGATCCGTGACATTGCAGAGCGGCTTGAGAGCATCGGGATCGTTGCATCGGCCATCGCAGAATGTTCCGCGCCCACGAAGCCGGTCGCATTGCCCGCTGATGCCCAAACCTCTGCCGCGCTGAATTCCAAATCTTGGAATGAATGTGCTTGGCGAGTCCATGTGTCCGCTAAAGGCCGCGCAGCAGTATTGCAGGTTGCGTGCAATTCGAGATAGGCAAAGCAGCGTCACGGCCATCCTAAACGCCGTTCAGAAACTCCGAAACGCTCATCTTGAAACAAGTGGCAAAGATTTGCAGCGAACGGAGCGACGGGTTCTTGTGTCCACGCTCTACATTGCTGATGTACGTCCGGCCCAGGCCGGTATGCTGAGCAAGACCGTCTTGATTCCAGCCCTTTGCCTTCCGAAGCTCCCGAACGCGCTCTCCAACTCGCGCACAAATATCAGCACTTGCCACATCTCCAGCATGGATGTATCCTTCTGGCTATATTTCGCCAAGTGGCTACATTTGCTGAATTTGTTGTGTGAGCGGAGGGGTAATGGGGATTCTGGAGGGGATATTTCTCTATCTGATTCTTTCTGTCTGTGTTGCGGCACTGGGTGTCCATGCACTCATGCACGGAAATCTCAAGCGGGAGGCGAAAATCATTGCGCTCTCGATTGCGCTTCTCCTCACCGCCTGCGGCGGGGGTGGCGGCGGAAGCACTCCGACACCGACTCCCACGCCTACACCCAGCACGGCCGGCGAATGGACTTGGGTGAGTGGGATAAGCACGGCACCTGTGACGCCTGTTTACGGAACGCAGGGCTTTGCCTCCGTCAACAATTACCCAGGAGGGCTTCAAGGGGCTGTCAGTTGGATCGACAGCAGTGGCAACTTTTGGGTCTTCGGGGGAACGGGCTATACAGTGCTTTCGACACCGTATGCCACCTACAACGATCTATGGGAGTTCAATTCAATTTCCAAAGAATGGACCTGGGTAAGCGGAAGCAACGATGATGCGTATGCAGCGGGCATTTATGGGACGCTCGGTGTCGCCTCGGTCAACAATACGCCTGGAGGTCGAAGCTATGCCGTGAGTTGGATCGACAGCGGCGGCAACCTTTGGCTCTTTGGTGGCGATGGTATCGCCGGAGATGTTGGCTACCTCAATGACCTTTGGAAATTTAATCCCGCAGCTAAGACCTGGACATGGGTGAGCGGAAGCAACAGCGTGCCTTTGGTGGGTGGTGGTCAATCCGGCGTTTACGGCACGCTGGGTACACCCGCAGTCGGCAATACACCCGGAGGCCGAAGCTATGCCGTTAGCGGGGTTGACAGCACTGGCAACCTTTGGCTCTTTGGCGGTGACGGCTACGGTTCAACAAATAGTGGACAGCCCGGCTTTCTCAACGACCTTTGGGAATTCAATCCAACAACCAAAGAATGGACTTGGACAAGCGGGAGCAGCACGGCAAATGCGAATGGCGTTTATGGGACGCTCGGTGTTGTTGCCGCCAGCAATGTCCCCGGCGGTCGGAGAGGTGCCGTTGGAGGAATTGACAGTAGTGGCGACCTCTGGCTTTTCGGTGGGCTTGGCCTTAGCGGCACCGGCTACCTCAACGATCTCTGGAAATTCAATCCAACTAGCAAGCAATGGACGTGGGTGAGTGGAAACAGTATGGCAAATGCAACTGGCGTCTATGGGACGCAAGGAACTGCTTCCGCCAGCAATGTTCCCGGAGGACGAACCACCGCCGTCAGTTGGATCGACAGCAGCGGGAATTATTGGCTCTTCGGTGGCGACGGGTATGATGCGTTCGGGAATTTGGGTGTCCTCAATGATCTCTGGGAGTTCAAACAATCCTCCAAAGAATGGACCTGGGTAAGCGGAAGCAACCTGATAAATGCGTTGGGCATTTACGGAACGCAGGGTGTAGCCTCTTCCAGCGATGTCCCTGGAGCGCGGGAGGATTCCGTTAGTGGAATCGACAGTAGCGGCAACCTCTGGCTTTTCGGTGGCGGTGGGCATGATTCAGTCGGTTACGCTGGCGAACTCAACGACCTGTGGCGCTACCAACCATAGCCAGTCGTACCGGCCGCGACCCGATGCAGCATTGTGACGGAAGTCTACAGCCAAGCAAACCAGTGAGAGAAAGTCACATGACGCGCAATGCCTCGAATCCAATCACTGAAGAATCACCGGGAGTTCTGTATCAGGATATGTTTGAGAAGACCCTGGAAGCACAACTCGCAGATTTGGAGAAGAAACTGCGCGAATTTCCCGAATACAAAACGATGGATCGGAGGCTGACGCAACTGCTGATTGAGAGATTGAAGGACAAGATTCGCGTCCAAGACGAGGCAGAGGCAGCACGAGAGGAGCTAGATTCCAGACTGGAGAAGGCAAAAAAGGATCTCGCGGAGACCCCGGAATCGCGCCCCGCGCTGAGAGAATTGCGCCTGCTGATGGTTCAAAGATTGGAGAATGAAATTCGTGTTCAGAACGGTGTCGAACCTGAGCCGATTCAGTCAGGTGAGGGCATCGCAAAACGGGCATTACAGGAGATGAAGGACGCGAGAGCAGGTTTGCTAACGCACACTGATCCTCCACAAAGTCAGAGCGAACCGATAAGACTTGAACGTCAGCCCATTTCAATCGAGAGTTCTGTCGTGAACGGCCAGCCCATTAGCCCGATGCAAGCGCGAACCTACCGATGGGGCAAGTTTCAGGGATGGACGATGTTCGTAGTTGGATTGCTCGATTGCATTCCGATCCACGGGCTAACCACAGCCGAAGGACTAATCATTTGGTTGGGCCAATTGACAGCAGGAGTTACAACGGCCTTCTTGGGTGTTGGTTTGCTACGAAAGCGAAGATTCGGGCTGATCCTGATATACGTCAGCATCGTTCTTGTCGGGCTCGGGATCATCCGTTCAGTAGTTTCCCCTCTTTGGGGCGTGTCGATAATTCTCTGGTTTCTGGTTCCTGCAATTTTCTACTACCCGAAAAGGCATGAGGAATTCGTGCATGGAGCAGCCGGGAAAGTATCGGGATCAGGCCCGGCGTTGCGTAATGTAAGGCAACTCAAGAGCACTGCCCTCGACAAGCTGAAATCTGCGGGATGGACGTTTCTCGGCATACTCCTCCTCTTGGGCATCATCGCAGTCGCCGGGGCATTTCTTGGGGCGGCAGAAGCATTGAGCGAGTTTGTGCTGCCGTGGTGCATTCGTGTTGCGACCTGGGGATTCCTAGCGTTGATCTTGGTGTTGCTCCCCGCTTCTCTGGTCAGGCGGTGGCGGTCCTTCACTTCGCCGGCAATGCTAGTGCTGTCCTATCTTTTCGGCGCAGCCGTTTGGATGGATGGCCTCGTTCTAACGATGACGATTTGGGGCGGGTGGGCAGTCGTCGTGGGACTTTTCATATTGGGGATCGGCGTTGTGCCAATCGCCATGCTCGCAACACTGTTTCATGGGATGTGGCCTCGCCTCGCCGAACTTGTTATCTTGACCGCGCTGACCTTCGGCTCTCGATTCCTCGCTTTCTGGATCGGCGGGATGCGCGACGCCGAGGAATAGGAGTCGAATCCTGTTGCGCGGTCTGGCGATCAGCCGGAGAATGGACTCAGCAAATAGAAAACCCCGCCTGCCACGGCGGGGCCTTCGGTGTAGCTCTCTCCAGCGACATCATCGCATGGAGTGTCGGCCAATGTCTATTACTCTTTCCGTAAAGGCTAATGACCCTGAAGTGGAGCGATTGCTTGCCTACCTAAACGCAAACTTGGACTCTTCCGCACAAGACAAAATATGGCTGCTACAGCGTGCAACCAAATGGCTCCAAGCCACGACAGCATTCAACTATGAATGCTCAAAAGTCGAGGCTACGCTGGGTCTGAATGATGCTGCCTCATTATCTCTTGAGCCGCTTGATACTGAATTAGCACCGCAGCTACGTTAACCGGCTTTCCTAAAAGGCGGCAAATCGTGATGATGAAGAGAATATCTTTCTCGCTCATGTCAACCCTCCGCGTCCACTATACGCGCCGCTTCCCGCGTCCCTGGCACTTGAAGTGCCTAGAAAGCCGGACGCAAGCGCAGGTCGGCCCCATCGGAAACCGCGAGTGTCCGCTCCCAGGTGTCCTTTCCAGCCGTAAGACGCACAACATGATTGCCGGATGGAACGTGCAGAACTGACGGGGTGTTTCCCTCAAAGGCTCCGTCAAGGTAAATCTCTGCATTGGCCGCGCTGCGCTCAACAGTGAGCGTGGCGGTGGCTCCCTGGGCTGCTGGCGCGCTACTGGTTGCAAGTGGCGGAGTTGGGGAGCTAGGAGGCTCGGAGGGCTGAGCCGAATACATGCCCTCACGGGCCACGAGAAATTGATGGATGACATAGACCTGCTCTGCCCACTTCTGCTGATAGTCCAGACGCCACTTCACGCCATGCTGCGGGTCGTCAATCACCTGCCGGAGCGCCTTGGGAGACGTTACTTTGAGTTCCATCGCCTCCACCTGCTGCATCTGTCCTTTAATGCTCGCCATCTTTGATTGCATCTCACGAGCGTTTTCAGCGCCCTGTTTCCAATGGTCTGCGCGGGCGGGATCAAGCCTTGAAAGCTCTACACACAATCGCTCGTCTTCTGCCTCCATCTGGAGTTGATTGTCGAATACTTCATCCTGTGCCCGATGATAGGCAATAAGTTGCGCTCGAAGGTCGTTGGTTTCTGCTTTCACGGCTTGGTGATGCTGAATCCACAGCCCGATCAGGGTTCCGACGAGTGAGCCAAACCCCTCTCCGGCTTGCTGCCCTTCCTGGAATGCGCGGTGAACATCCTCATAGCTTCGCGGGCGCGAATCGCTCATTTGGTTCACGAAGCCCTGAGAGAAGCACTGCGAGAAGCCGGTCCCAAAATCTATGCAGCTTTTTGTCCCGGAGTAGTACCAGGACTGCGCGTGAAGTTGAGGCGCAAGAAGAGAAGCGAATAGGAGAGCGAAGCCAAGGCGGGTTGACATGATACCTCCAGCGGGACAACACGCGGACAGGTCGAGCGGCTGCCAAGCCAAAGCCGCAGCGATGAACTGGAATCGCCCATCTTGGGACGGGAGGATTGTAAATGATTGTGGGGCATCAGAGAATATCTGCTCTGGCGGTTGGAGTGGCCGCAGGTGACTTTCTGCTCCCTCTTCGAGCGCCCATTGCTCCGCCCTATCAGGGCATTTGCTTTTGTTCTTACCAAAACACAAACAGATCAAAATTTTCCCCACTGGCCGCTACGCTTTTGTAGCGGACAGTGAACAAGCCGAAGGCGCGTTAGGCGATCTTAGATACACCGATACCGATGGTTAAGCTAAAACTGCTAACCGTTGGCTGCTATAAATCATCCGCAGTGAAGGCCCCGCATTGGATTGCGCCGCGTCCTTCGTTCGGCAAGGTGTTTAACCTGTCAACTGCCCCATACTCGCTTGGGGCCTTAATCGGGATAGAGGCTTGAAACGGAGGGGTGATTGACCTGCGTGATTGACTCTGCTCATCCGCCTGCGCTCCGGCCACCCGCCGTCACGCCTGTCAACGCGCCAGCGAGAGTATCAATCCTGCGTATCTTCCACCCGACACACCGAAGGTTTCAGCATTCAAACTCCACGACGTATCCCTTGCGGGATTTAGGCCCTGGTCGAACTTGCTATCGACGCTATGGGGATGCAGGATCATCTAACCGCGCCGCCAGTCTTTCGACAAGAATGCCGAGGCGGAGAAATGCTGGAAATGTTCAAGGCGATATTGTCGCGGTGCATTTTCCATGTTCTTTTACCTCAGCTTCTATAGGCTTGCATAAAGTCGGCGAGTGTATCAACATAAATGTGCGGGGTGCTCCTACCTCGTGTTCCGTGTCCTGACCTCAGCCATCAAGACCGGCACCCCGCATCTTTTCTCAAATACCCTACGAAAAATTAAACAACGTGTCTCAGGCGTCCGGTGATTCTGGCAACGTAATGTGAATACAATTCAGATATGCCGGATAGTCTTCGGCCGATCACCGAAGGCGACAAGGTGGGGTGCCTTCCCACCCCACTTTCCAGTGCTTTGCGAGTTGGGAAGGTCATGGAAGGGTGACAGATGCAAACTAAGCCGTCGGCGGACTTGGCTTCCGCACGAGAAGAATGGCAAAAGAGGTTTGAAAAAGACAAGGCACGTCTTTTGAAAAACTCTTTCTTCGCCGGTTGCTTGAAAAACCTGTCTGACAGCGGGGCGGATCAGGGAATGGTGATTTCCCTGCTTTACTACACTTTGCCGATCAAACGCGGGAAGAGGGGAAGCTCCTTTTTCAAGCGAAGAGCGCAAGCCTTCAGAGCAACCGCGCGCAGCCTCGAACAGGACGCCTCAGTGCTTGCTGATATTTATTCCACGCCGTTAAACTTTGCGGAGTTCTGGTCAGGAATGACCTTCCCCGGCGATAGACAAGAGGTACGGACCTCAGACGAACTGAAAGCCATTCCGAAAGCCATGATTGCGGATATGCGGGCTTTCGCCAGGACGCTCGATGAGGAAGCTAACTGTTTTGGCAAGTGCTCCAGGTTAAGCGGGCTTGCTGCGGATAACTTCTACGTCGGCGAGCTTTTGCGCTATGTCTTCTCGGCAACTGGCAAATATCACGTAGATATACTCGCTGACCTATTGCAATTCATGCACGGGGAACTTGGATCAGATAGGGCGTTTTCAAGCGAGCAACTGAAAAAGGTCAGTCAGAGGCGTCTGTGAGATTTGATTCTGACGAGAAAGGTCCGAGTGCCACGGCTCTTGCAAAGGGACAAGTCACACTCCAAAAAATGTAATCGGAGTGTCCCTTGGAATGCGCGTCAATATGCGTACTCTCGCTACATTACAAGCGATGCCCCGACAGCGGGCGTCAAGGGAGAGTACCAATGGCTATTGATCCGCAGAATGCGCTTGATGCAAGACAGGCAGCGCGATACCTGGGAATATCTGAGGCTGTTCTTCGGCTGTGGCGTTCGGGGTCGAAGGGACCTCGTTTCTTTAGAGCCGGGGAAAAACTGGTGCGCTACCGCCGCGCCGATCTCGATGATTGGATCGAAGAAAGACTGAGCACCCCGGCAGCACTGGAGGCGCGGTGAGAAGCGCGGCCACTGAGCATAAAACGCCGGTGTCTGCGCTACAACAGCCGGAGGCTGCCAAAAAAGGCCAGGGCTGGCGTTTATTTACGGCCCAGACACAAGAAGGCCAGCATGTGCCTGAGCGCACACACCTGAAGCAGAATCATCGCGAGAAGGACGCCGAAAAGGCGAGCAGTTCAAATGACAGCCCCTCCCTGACGTGGCAGGGCGCAGACCTTCCGCGTGTCTCTCCAGGCGATTATCAGGCAGTGTGCGTCGCTTGGCAGGGTCCGCAGTGGATTCGAGCGTTTCGACGCTGGAGCCTACGGCTGGAGTTTTCCTTGTTCGAGGATGGAACTCTTGTGTCGGCGTTTTTTAATCTTGGCAGCGACCCGGAAAAACCGCATATAGGCCGCCGCACACGTTACTACACGGTTTGGTGCCTTGCGAACGGGGAGGCCCCGCGTAAGGGTCAGCAAATGCCGCCATCGACATTTATAGAGGCGGGTCTGCTGTACTTAGTGCGCGTAGCCGACTGCTTGAAGGATGGGAAGGAAGCAGTCAAGCCGGATGCGCTGGTATACAGTCGCGTAACGGAAGTTCTGAAGGTTGAGCGGCCATGAAGAGGAAGAGCGGGCAACCCACCCTTCAATCCATTAATCTTGCAATCAGGAATCATGAAATCAGAGAATCACCAATCATGGAAACAGAGAATCACCCAATCCACGAATCAACCAATCAAGTAGGCATAAGGGAACAGCAACAACAAAGCACGAGGGAGTTTTAAGCTTCGCCTGTTGCCGGGCGAATGGCAGAGCAACCCAAAAACTCAAACCACAAGGGGCGGAGGCTCATTCTTCCGCCTCAGGCATTTCCTTCACCGAGTAGCGCCCTCTTGAAAATCTTTTTTTATCGGGTATCGTGGACCCTATGAAACGCCCAGTTCACGAAGCCGAGCTTAATCGTTGCTGTTCTGTTTTCGGAGCAGTTACGAGCGAACGCACGGCGCAACGTCCCGCGCAAACAGCAAGCTGGGTGGAGGGCCAGGGGGCAGTAAGAACAAACCGAAGTCCAAAACGACAAAGAAGTGAGGCACTGAATGATCTACAAACGAGGAAACGCGCTCTGGTACAAATTCAGATTCGCCATCAAGAATGCGGATGGCGGCAAAGAAAACTTCATGATCCGCCGCCCTGCGAGAGTGCGGAACCGCAAAGATGCGAAAGATGTAGAGCGTGAGCATCGGCGGGCGCTGTCCCTCGGACAGGTTCACCCGAATGATCCTTGGCCGAAACCGGCAGCCAGCGGCCCGCCCATCTTCCGGGCCTTTGCCAAGGAATTTCTGCAACACGTCAAGACGCAAAGGAAATCTGGAACGCACACGTTTTACCGCGTGAGCCTTGACCGGCTCTTGACGTTCGCTGCGATTGCAGACGCGCCTTTGGACGCAATTACAGGCGATGTGTTGAGCCGGTACGCGCGTCACCGGCAAGAGGTGGCGCAAAATTCCGCTGTCACGGTGAATGGCGATCTGCGCACGTTGCGGCGGATTCTTCACCTTGCCGTGGAGTGGGGCAGACTGGACCGTGTGCCAACCATCCACGAACTGCCACAGCCTCAAGGCCGGGACCGTGTCCTGAGTTTCGCGGAAGAAGCGCTCTACTTGGCGAGGGCTTCCGAGAATCTTCGGGACGCAACAATTCTGGCAGTCGATACCGGGATGCGCCCGAACAGTGAGCTGTTCCCGCTGAAATGGGCCGACGTGGACTTGACGGTCCGCACAGAATGCCCACATGGAGTGGTTCACGTCCGCCAGGGCAAGACGGACAGCGCCCAGCGTAGTCTTCCCCTCACCCCGCGTGCTGCGGACGTTCTACAGCGGCGCAAGAGGGCGGCAGAGGAGCAGCCCAACCCATCCCCCTTCGTGTTTCCGGGTGACGGCATCTCAGGACACATCGTTTCCATGCAGCATCCCCACGAAAGGACAATCGAGGGTGTGGGCTTAGCGAGCTTTGAATTCTACTGCTGGCGTCACACGTTCGGAACCCGCGCTGCACAGTCCGGCATGGACCGTTACACCTTGGCCCGCCTGATGGGGCATAGCTCGCCCTCAGTGGCCGCACGGTATTACATCCACGTCACAGAAACGCACGTTGCAGCCGGGTTCGAGAAGTTTGTCGAGTACCAGACGCGAAACGTAGCAGAGGGATTGGCCGCCGCCTTCCCCGCAGCAACGCAGCAAATCCAGTAGTATTTGCGAAACTGTGGCACAACCTGTGGCACAGCAAACTTGAAACTGAATGCAAGTGATTCATTCTGTTCAGTAGGCTGCTAGATTCTCAATCTTAAAACCCGGGTTCGATTCCCGGTAGCGCTACCAAAACCTTTTTCTTCTGCTTCAAATCCCATTCTGGTTTGATTTCCGATGCACTACATCTTCTGGCCTGAGGCAATGCGGCGCTTCCCAACACTCGGTGCCGTACCCTATGCTGAGTGGGTTTGCCGAGGAGGTATGATGTTGACACGCCGCCGTTTTGCCGCTCTTTCCGCCGCTGCCGCCGGGGCTGCGCTGGCCGCGCCGATGAAGTTGCAGGCTGCCGCTACCCGCTCCGGGCTGGAGTTCGGCGTACAGCTTTTTATGGTTCGGGACCGGCTTCAGCCAGCGGAGTTGCCCGCGACGCTGCGCCTGATCCACGAGATCGGCTACGCGAGCATCGAGACCTACCCGCAGGTCTACACCCGTCCCGCGATGGAGTTGAAGGCGCTGATCGAGGGTATCGGCCTGAAGGCGCCCAGCGGCCACTTCGACTATGACACGCTCGAAGAGCACGTGGACTATGCCGCCGAGCTGGGCGTCGAGTACATGATCTGCGCCATGATCGCCAGTCCGCTGTGGGACTCGGTCGATGGATTCAAGCAGGCCGCCGCGCACCTGAACAAGGCCGCGGCCAAGGCGCGCGCCGCTGGGTTGAAGTTCGGCTACCATCCGCACAATTACGAGTTCAAGAAGCTGGCGGGAGGGCGCGGCTTTGAAGTGCTGATGAGCGAGCTGGACCCATCGGTGAAGCTCGAATTGGACATTTACTGGGCCGTCGAGGGTGGCGAGAACCCGCTTGAACTGATGCGCAAGTACAGCGACCGGCTGGCGCTGATTCACATCAAAGATCGCAGGCCGACGGCAGGATTCACCTACGCTCCCGACGAGCACGCAGCTCACTTCACCGAGGCCGGCTCCGGCACGATTGACTGGAAGGCGATGCTGGGCGAGGCGCGCCAACTGGGCGTCCGGCAATATTTTGTCGATCAGGACGGCTATGACGTGCCGGTGGAAGAGAGCTTGAGCCGCAACTGGAAGTACCTGTCGCAGTTGAGCCTGTAGAGGTCGTAAAGCTGGGCCAGTCATCGGGTGGCGACCTACACGCCGGACGTGGTGGACAAGGAAGGCGGCTTACACAAGATCGTCCTTAAGGCCAACGAGGACGACCTGACTGTGGTGACGCGGGAAGGGTATTACGCGCCAACGGAAAAGTAATAATTTTCACAGCCTCAGATGGAACACCGCTCTTGCTGCGGCTCGCTCTGGCTGGCATGTAACGCCTTACTACGAGCCGCCCAAAAATCTGCATTGTGTATCCAAGGCTTCTCTAACTCCTTTATTATCAATTGTTACATAATAGGATAAATTTAATCTATTTTCCACTTGTTCGGCCTGTATTTCCTTGCTACGCTCAATGTACATAAAGACCCGGAATGGGTGCAGTCGAGGTCAACGTGAATCCCCGCTCTGGCTTCCCCCCAGGCGGTTCGCAGTATAGGGACACGAAATATATATAGACTGCACCCGGCCCGGCGACTTAAATATTGCGGCTTCCCCCAAACGCGCCAAGGGCGCAGCCATTTGGCTGCGCCCTCGCTGTTTGAGCCGGTCGTACTGACTAGCTGGTGGTGTGGGCTGGGCCGGTCTGCTTCTCCTCCAATGCCGCTTGCGCGGCGGCCAGACGCGCCGTCAGCAGGCGGAATGGCGAGCAGGAGACGTAGTTGAGGCCGATCCTGTGGCAGAACTTGACGGACTCCGGATCGCCGCCATGCTCGCCGCAGATGCCCACCTTGAGTGTGGGGCGTGTGGCGCGGCCCTTGGTGGTGGCCATCTTCACCAGTTGCCCCACGCCCGCCTGGTCCAGGGTGGCGAAGGGGTCCTGCTTGAAGATGCCCGCCTTCATGTAGGCCGGCAGGAACTGGTTGATGTCGTCGCGGCTGATGCCGAAGGTGGTCTGCGTCAGGTCGTTGGTGCCGAAGCTGAAGAATTCGGCCTCTTCGGCGATCTGGTCGGCGGTCAGGGCCGCGCGGGGCAGCTCGATCATGGTGCCCACCATGTAATCGACCTTGACGCCCTTCTCCTTGAAGACTTCTTCCGCCACGCGGCGGACAACTGTGGCCTGGTTGCGCATCTCTTCGATGGAGCCGACGAGCGGGATCATGATTTCGGGATGCGGATCGCCGCCCTTGCTCTTGGCTACGACGGCAGCCTCGATGATGGCGCGAACCTGCATCTCGGTAATCTCCGGGTAGGTGATGCCGAGGCGGCAGCCGCGCAATCCGAGCATGGGATTCTGCTCGTGCAGCTCCTCGACGCGCTCCAGCAGCGTGCGCAGTTCCTTGAGCTTGGGCGAGCGGGGCTTGGTGTCTACCAGGTGCTGAATCTCCACCATCAGATCCTCGCGCTTGGGCAGGAACTCGTGCAGCGGCGGATCGATGGTGCGGATGGTGACGGGCAGAGACTCCATGACCTTGAAGAGGCCGACAAAGTCGGCGCGCTGCATGGGCAGGAGCTTCTTGAGGGCGGCGCGGCGGTCTTTCTCGTTGTCGGCGAGAATCATGGCGCGCATGTGTTCGATGCGGTCTTCGGCAAAGAACATATGCTCGGTGCGGCAGAGGCCGATGCCTTCAGCGCCAAACATACGAGCATTCTTGGCGTCGCGTGGGATGTCGGCGTTGGCGCGAATGCGCAGGCGGCGGACGGGATCAACCCAGGCCATGAAGGTGACCAGATCGGGATCGTCGGGCTGAGCGTCCAGCGTCTTGAGCTTGCCGGCGATGACGCGGCCGGTGGTGCCGTCGAGTGAGATCCAGTCGCCCTGCTTGAAGGTCTTGCCCTTGACGCGCAATTCCTTCTTGGCTTCGTCCACGGTGCAATCGCCAGCGCCGGCCACGCAGCACTTGCCCATGCTGGCATGCCCAGAATGATGAAGTTCCCGGCAGGGGCTTTGCCGGCAGCATCAACAACTTCACGAACCGACCCTCGAAGGACGTCTTCGCCGAAGAGATCTCCTGCAGGACAGACGAGGGCATTGTTGCCCTGGGGTGTCCGATCCTTTAGGCACGTTCCGTTGTGGTGGAGGACGCATCTCAGCCCCGGACTCTGCGCCGCACTAGTGCCGGCGAGGTCATCCGTTGTGTCGATTCGCTGACAACGGGCGCTCACAAATCCCGACGCCTTTCTCACCAATCCGATCTGCCTAACTATCACGAATACGAAGAGATCATGTGTGTAGGGATACACATCCGGCCGCCTTGCAACCGGCCCCTAGTAACCCTTATACTGAACATATATGCAGAACAAAACTATGATGACCAGGACATCTGCACACTATCATGGTTAAGAGCGCGGTTTCTCCTTTGCCGTTTTTCCGCGTCATCCTCGGCCGGCTGCTACTGCCGGCCGTTATCCCGGTACTAGCCTTGCTGCTGGCAGGCCCGTGCGCGGCGACCCCGGACAAAAAGGGAGGCGAGGAATTTCTTGTGCCGCCACCGCCATTT
>JBKQPC010000017.1:0-156546 GCA_052145195.1 Occallatibacter sp.
TAACCGTGCCGGTAGGATAGGCAGCGCCACCCACGGCCGGCGTCAGAATCACCACAGCCGTCGCGTTCTGGCCCTGGGTGATGGTCTGTGGCAGGCCTGTTGGGCCGGTCAACTCCGGCGCAATGTAAGTAAAGTTGCAGGTGGGCGTATTCAGGCTGCTCGCCGTGATGTTGTTGGTGAGCGTGTCGTTGTTGGCTGAGACGCTGACTAATGACTGATATGCGGTGATGAAGTTGCTCGATACATCGCCTGGGCCGTAGGTCAGGGACGCATATTGGCCGGTACCGCCGCTATAATTTCCACCACTCCAAATGCCGGTGGTTTCGACTGGAGTCGTCGAATTGACCAGGCTGGAGAGCGCCGGCGCAAAGGTCACATTATCGAGCGTGAGATACAGTGGATTGATAACAGGAGTGCCGTTGTTGGTGTTGTATTCACCCGTCATCTCCACTGTTCCCGTGCCTGAAGCATCGTTCACGAAGACGATGTTCTGCATCAGAATGTTTTTGTAGTTCGGGAACGCTGTCGTAGAGTCTCCGCTGCTGTAATACGGCGTGAACTGAATATCGATCTTGTGATCCAGCAAGCACTCATTCGAGTACTGAATGCCGGTGACCAGGCCGCCGCGGTCGTTGGCGGATTTGATGCGGATGCCGGTCGAGTTGCTGTCGGCAGTTCCAGTAATTGACGCGCTTCCGACATTGGCGAATCCATTGCCGGCAGCTATATTGCCGTCCCAAAGCACATTGCTGATTCCCGCGGAGGTGTAACTGCCGAATGACTGGCCATGGCCGGCAAAGAAGTGGTTATTGGTGACGGAGATATTCGAGGCAGGAGCCGTTATGCCCGCTGCGCCGACGGCTACGTTGTCGTCACCATCGGAGATCCACGACCGGGTAATGGTAACGTTGGTCACATTTCCAGGATCGATGCCGTCGGTATTGCGCGAGGAGGTGGGCGTTACGATCTTGATGTCCCAGGCGGTAAAGTTGCTGACCGCGCCGCCCGTCGCAACATGGAACAGGGGCGCATTGCGCAGCGTGATCTTGTAGAGCGTGATGTTGCTGGAGCCGGATTCCATCTGAATCCAGCGCGGATTTTGCTGACTGTTCGGGCTGGCGTAGGCGGCCGACAGTCCCCACCAGCTATAGCCTTGATAGGGTGGGATGGCGTTGATCAGCGTGTCGCCGCCGCGGCCGTCCATCTTGCCGTAACCCATGATGCCGACATTTGTCGAGGTACCGGGAATGTCGATCAGAGGCGTGCAGGAACTGGTCGCGCTGCTGGTGCTGATGGTGCCGCAGGTGTGAGTGTTGGGGACCTTGTCGTAATCCTGTGCGTTGCGCGAGAAGAACAGCACCACGCCGGGATCAACCAGCAGCGTGACATTGGACGGCATGATGAGCGGGCCGGAGAGGAACGCGTTGTTTCCCGCGCCGTCGACGGAAAGTTCAACCGCCAGACCGGGGCCCGAGCCAGGATAGCTGGCCGAGCAGGCATTCAACGCGTTCTGGATACGCGCGCCATCTGGATTGGAATTTGTTGCGTCCACCGACGCAGGAATATCGTTACCTACCTGAGTGATCGCGGCGGTCAACTGCTGGCAAACAGCCGGGAAGGACGGCTCTGTAACAACGCGGCTGTCGCCGGTGGCCACGGGAGCGGCCTGCGAGGTTCCGGTCACATAGAGATAGCCGCCGGTGAAAGCGAAGGTGTAGTTGCTGGCCGCCAGCGAGCCGGTCGTAATGGTAATCGGAAATTCGCCTATGACGGCGGTACTGGTTGCAGTGGTGGTTATTGTGGGTGCTCCGCTGAGCACGGCGGAGGTATCCGAATTCACATAGCCGGTGACGGTGTAACCGAAGGTGGGCATAACGCCGCCCGCGACAACGCTGGCATTGTTTGCCGTCACCTGCAGGACGGCCTGGCTCACGGCAAAGGCCACGCCGCCGGAAGAGCTGCTGCCGAAGTTTTCATTCCCGTCCAAACTGACGCCGCCAGCGTAACTGGCGGTCATGGCCTGTGTACCAGCGGCTACGTGGGTCAGTGAGAAGCTGCATTTATTGGAAGTTCCATTCAGAGAGCAACTGCCCAGCGCCGTCAAACCTGAGTAAAGAGTCACGGTACCGACGGGATAATCGCTGCCCGATGCCGGTGTTACGGTGGCCGTCCCGGTGATAGTGCCGCCGTAAGTGCTGCTGGGGTTGTTCAGCGAAAGCATGGTGGTGGTGTTGACCAAAGACGCCACGACCGTAATGGCATAGGGAGTCGCGGTGGTGCTGGCGGCAAAGTTCGAGTCGCCGCCATAGACCATGGTGACGTAGTGCGTACCCTGAACCAGTGACGCCGTAGTTAGATAAGCCTCGCCGCTGGCATCGAGAGTGCCCGAAGCAAGGAGCGTGCAATTGCCGGCAACTGCCGAGCAAGCAGCATTGGTATTCAGATTGTCGTAGAAGGAATAGCTGCCGGTGGGAACTACACCTGCACCAGGCGTCTGCGGACGGCCCAGAATGGTCACGCTGTTGCCGTACCCAACTGAACCCAAGCTGGCAGTGGGTGCGAAGGAGTTCACCGCCGTGGCCAGTGCCGTCACAGGGTTCCAGGTGGCCGGCATACCGCTATAACCACCGGTCGTCGAAACAGTAGTGGTAAGGAAGTTCACCGGGTAGTATGGCGTCGCCTGCGCCGCTGTCAGTTGCAACGCACTGGATTCTCGCGTTCCTGTCACGCCAGCGCCGGTGTTGCCGCCGGTCGGAATCACTCCGCCAGCCGCGGTGGTGGGATAGAACAAGATCGAAGGATAGGGCGCGGTTCCCACCGCAGGATCGGTGTAAGCATGCGTGTTGTACTCGGCATAGGACGAGGTGGACAGGTACTCTGACGCGCCATCCCATCCGATCCAGCCGCCCGGATTTACCTGATCCACCTGGGAGTTAAGCAGGACAAAGGTCGAATAGACCCCATATGGACGGCCATAATACAGTTTGCTCATGCCCGTTCCCTGCGACATCAGCGTGCAGGCATTGCAGACGTAGCCGCTCAGATAATCGTTACCGCTGCCGTTCTGTGCCCGCTTGTTCTGCGCCGTGATGGTCTCGGTGCCCGCCCCGGCTGTGAGTCCGTGCCAGGTGGTGAAGATGTTGGTGTGATCCATAACCAGCGCGGCGTCGCCATAGATGAAATCCACATCGCCGGTGATCATGCCTTGCCATATATATTGGCGGGATGGAACGTAGGTGCTGCCAGCGGTTCCCTGGTAGCCGGCATAAAGCGTGTCCTGCTGGCTGATCAGGTTGACGTTGTTCAGAATCGCCTGATCGGCATTCAGAAAAAACGCTTGCGCCTGCGAACCGCATTCCATGTTGTTGTTGTAAAGATACTGAAGCGTATAGGGCGTGCTGCCGGAGCTGCACGTTCCGCCATTGCCGCTTGCCGTGGTGGTGGAAGTGGTTACCGGATCGGTGTCGTAGGTGTTCTGAATGGTCAGATATTCGGCGTAGAAACCGGCAGGCGAGTACGAGCCGCTGGGATAGCCGTTCTTGCTGACATCCAGGACCGCCGATCCCTCATCACCAGCCTTGCCCGCGGGACCCGCGCCGAAGGGATTCCCCGAACTGGTCGGATAAGAACCCAGGGTAAAGTTGCCGTTCTCGCCGGTCAGTAGCACATTGGCCGGATTGCCGCCCAAGCCGCGCAAAAACACATTGGGATAGCTGATGGCGTTTTGACCGGTATAGGTTCCGGGCTTCAGGTAAATTGTTCCGCCGGTAACCGGCAGAGCGGCCAACGCCGTCGTGAGGGTGGAGAAATTGCCGCTGCCGTCGGAGGCCACTACGTTCGTGGAAGCGCCGACTGATGCCGTGGTCGAGGCCTGAGTCACCGAGTAGCCTGTCACCGTGACCGGGGACGAAGAAATATAGTCGGTTTGGTCAGTTGGGACGAAGGTCACCCCCAGCGTATACGTGCCGATGGGCAGATAGGTGGAGGCGTCGATGGTGGTATTCGAATATTGAGTGCAGCTGCCGCTGCCGCTTGTACACGTCGCCGTGTAGACAAAGTTTCCAGCAACGCTGGGCGTCGCTGTAGCGTTCAGCACGCCCGTGCCGATAGCCGCGCTGACCTGCTGCGTGGTCACGCTGGGCGTCCATGTGTTCACCGCGGTGCCTAACTGCCCAATGGTGAAGCTGGTTCCGCTACTCGTGGTGCTGGTTGCGAAAGTAGCATCACTATATCCATCGCCGGGGTACGTTGCGTTGATGTTATAGGTGCCCGCGGGCAGTCCTGACACATTCACCGTGTCGGAACTGCTGGTTGTGCTTCCAATCTCCGCAAGCGCGCTGGGAGTAAAGGTGGCATAGGCTGCGCCATACGCGCACGCGGTGCTTCCCTGGCACACCCATACGTTCGGCTTAGTAGCTGGCACATCCGTTCCGCTATAACTCACGGGAGACACGGTTATCGTGAAGGTTGCTTCCGTGCCACTGGACGCATAGGACGGCGAGGCAGGCGTCTGCCCGGAAATCGTCGTGGTCGTGCTGTAGGTTGGAAGTTCGACCGTGCCTTTCAGCGTCAGGCTGCCCACCGACGAAGCCGCCGGTGTAAAGGTGAACAATAAATCGTTGTTCTGGTTGCCCGTCATGGTGACGGAGAGCGAACATGACTCGCCCGCCGATAAAGGCTCGAGCGCGTTGGCGCTCACGCCGCAGCCAGACAAGTTGAAATAGGCAGGGGAAACGGAGCCGGTGGTCAACTGATTGCCCGCGTTGGTCAATGTGCCGCTGCATGTTGCCGACCCGGCTACTACTTCCGTGCCGAAGTCGCACGTAAGGTTGTTGCGCTGAATCTGCGTGATGCTGGTGTTGCTGGCGTCGGCACTATAGATATTGCCCTCGCCATCCACCGCGATGCCGACAGGGGTGCTCAGTGAGGAATAAATTTCGTTATAAGTGCCCGAGGGGCTGACCGGCATCATATAGATATAAGAACTGCTCTGCACGTAGAGGTTGCCTCCGGCATCCACGGCCAAGGCATTCGCGTAAAACCCGAAAACAGTCCCCGACTGTAAATACGTGACAGCCGAAGTCGGATAAAATTCGTAAATCTCTCCCATCCCCCAATCCGAGACAAAGACATAGCCGGAGAGGTCCACCGCCAGCGAGACTGGATTCTTAATGCCGCTGGCGACCGTTACCTGATTCTGATAGGTCTGCGTGAGCGGCGACCAGGAAAGCCGATAGATGGAAGAACCACCCGATTGATAATCCGCCACATAGAGATTGCCGACTTGATCAGTGGCGATTGCCTGCGGAGTGGCCGTGCCGATGCTGGGCGTATAGGAAACCGAGGTTGTTGTGTAGGTGGCAGGCTTACCCGCGGCGGTCAACTCGAGTTCGGTGATCGTCGAGGTAGCACTATTCACCGCAAAGATGTTGCCGGCCGGGTCCACGGCGATCTGGCTAGGCGTCGAAGTCAAGGTATTCGGTAGCGTGCTGTAGGTCCACGAGGAACCGTTGAAGGCCTCCTGAATGCTTGAGCCGTTGGCGGCGTAGACATTGCCCGCTCCATCCACGGCCACTGCCGTCGGCGTAATCGAACTGAAGATCGTCGGATACGAGCCGGGCGTGGCGGACGTGAAAGGCGTGCCGCCCATCGTTGCGTTGTCAAAAACCAGCACCGAGCCGGTTTCCGTTTGGTTCAGATTGATGGTCGCGGAGGCGTTCTCCCACGTTCCGGCCGGCAAAGTCACAGTCAACGCCGCCGAACGCTGGCCAACCTGGGTCGGCGCGGTGGTAACGGACACGGTGCAATCGACGGTATTATCGCCATTCTGAGTGCACGAGGGCGTGGTGGGGTTTGTGCCCGATGCCACCGTAATATCCGGGCTCGAGGTTACGGTCGCGGTTGTTCCGGTTACGGTTCCGGTTGCTGATTCCGGCAGGTGAACCTGGAAGGTCTGGGTCTGAGATGCAGGGGTCGTGTTGTAAGTCTGTGGAGTGAAGCCCTGCGCCAGCACCTTGCGGACCACATTATCAGTCCCGTCGAACATGTAGAGGTCGCCCTGAGCATCCGCACCAACGCTCAGAGTACTTCCATCCGTGAACTGGGATTTAAATGCCGGGCAACCATCGCCAAGTGCGCTCAACGAAGTCAGTCCTGTGCCCGATCCGCAACTACTTCCCTTCCCAATGTTGCTCGAGGCAGACGTAAACAGCGTTCTGAGATACCCCGTGTTGATGTCAAAAAAATACACCCTATTAGGTGAGAGGACGTCGCCAATGTAGATATTGCCCTGCGGGCTTACCGTCAGCCTGTACATCTTGTTATCTGACGTAAAAGACAACTGAGAGCCCAGTGTCGCCGGAGTCGCGGTACCGATCGCCGTGCTGCCGCCTCCCGCCAGCATATAGTTGAAGCCCGTTGGCGGCGCGGTAACCGATGTCCATCCCGTATAACCTTTAATATTCGCTATAATCGCGGCCTTCATCTTCTGTCCGGCAATGTAGCCCGGGGTTCCGGCCGCGAAGTTGGTGCCGTCGCTTACATAGAAGACGCGTAAGCCGCGGGTGTTGTCAGTGAAGACCATGTTGCCGGCGGCATCGACACCGATGCCGGCCTGATAGGCGAGAAGCCCGCCGACTTCAGCGCTGTTAAACAAACAGCCGTCGCCAAAGGTGTCCGTCGCCGTTCCACCGCCAGTGCAACTGCTTCCCTTGGTAGTCGCGGCGCCAAGTCCCACGATGGTATACGCGTAACCTGCCTTCACCGTCGCCCATGGGGATCCGGTCTGTGTCAACACTGCATAGAGTGGATTATTGCCTGAAAAATAGGTCGATGTCTGCGGCCCCAGCACCACGCGATAGCGGCCCGATACGGATTCGTAATAGTAAATATTGCCGTAGACGTCCCCCGAATAGCTCTCGGGTCTGTTCGTTTCACCCACAGATGTTGATCCGCATGTTCCGCTGTTATTAAACGCATTGGAAGTGGAGCCGCCAACAGAGTAATTCTTGATGGTAAAACCCGGCGTATTGTCCAAGCTGGTTCCGGATGTGCCAGAGGACGCAGAGGACCCTGTTGCGCATCCCGCCACGTAACCCATATAGCCGATTTGGATCTGGAGTGGATTCGCGGCCGTTGGCGCTGGCGTTCCGCTGACGCAGATCGGCGAGGCATTGATGCAGACCATGTGAAGCACGTGGCTGGAATAGGCGCCCCACATCGGATTGCCATAGTAGTCAATGCCAGCAGCACGGTCGGTTACGAGTACCGTATTCGTAGCTGCCACACAGCCGTCTCCGGAGTTATCCAGTGCGCTCCCGCAAACCGTGCCGCCGCCCGCCACCAGGGTCATGATGCCGGTGGCGGGATTGATCTTATGTATTACGTCCTTGGTGTCATCGACGACATAGACAATGCCATTCGAGTCCACCAACACGCCACCATAGGGAGCCGCGCCAAAGATGCCGTTGACGGCAAGGCAGCCGTCCCCGTACGCATCCGTGGACACTACGCCTGTCGGCAGACCGGGGCATTGCGTCCCCTTTATCGCCGACATCGGCGATTGTCCGGCGATTGTTGTCATGGTGTAGGGCAGAGCGAGTGGAGCCTGTGCGGCGGTGTTTAGCAGGGAAAACAGACACACTAAGGGCAGGATTGCGGCAGCAACGCGAAAACTACGCAACATGGCATTTCTCCGGGGGGAGAATATTCAGTACAAGTGAATCAGTAAAACTAGGTTTCGAGGTGTCTGCAACAACAATTAGTCAGGCACAATGAGATTGCTTTCAAAACAAATTGTGGTCAGACCTCTTGAGCATAAGCATTATCTTGATGCACACGGACTGTTGTCAATTAGAAATAGTTAATCCCTTCTCGCAATATCCTGTAAGTATATAGATATAAGACACTTAAAAAGATAATCTCACGGCCGGTAAAACTGTCAGCGGGGCCTGGAGCTAGAGGAAAACCAAAATCTCATTTTAAGGGTAAGTTGAAGTGGTTTCGTGCATGCGCGACGTAGAATGCCGGGCATGGACAATACAAAGTGGTAACACGGAGACAATTCAGCCTTGTGAAGGGAGCATTCAGGCGCGTCAGAGGGTAACTCAGCACGGGAGACTGCCGAGGAGCTTGTTTTTTAGGCGCGGATATGTGCCAGGATGACAGGTGTGACGGAAACTAGGCTGGATGCTGGAATTGCGCGAGAAGGGCTGGGGTGTTTCACCTCCGTAGGACTTGACTCAATTTAGCTTTGGACCTTTCTGTAGCCTTCCAGCCTATCTTTTGCATAACCTCCCCGCTCGGTGTGAGCAAAGGGTCTTTTCTGAATGTTAACCAGATGAGCTTCCGCCAACGAGTACGTGGCGGCCGTGGGCGCCGTTTCTGTTTCAGCAATGCCCGAAGGACTTCGTATACTTGGCCTTTACAGCGTGGTGCCAGCAAACCAAAGTAGTGGACCCCATGCCGATAGCGGTCTGGTACCTGATTGACCAATCGGTCGATAAACTCATTTGCCGAGTATTCGTGGACGACCCTCTGCTTGGTCTTCGTGTCCTTGTACCAGAATCTGACCCTCTCGCCGTCATACGAAAGGAGCTTATGCTGAGCGAATGGCGGTCGCCTTTGGTATCCGGCGGTGATGATCGCGCTCAATACAGGGATGCGTTACAGCGAGATCCGCCTGTTGAAATGGAAGCAACTGGACTTCGTGGATCATTTCCTAACTGTTAGCAAGTCAAAAACGCGGACCGGCACCGGTCGTGTAATCCCACTCAATTCTCGGATCCTCTAGTATATGAAAATATTTGGCTCCTCAGGTAGGACTCGAACCTACAACCCTTCGGTTAACAGCCGAATGCTCTGCCATTGAGCTACTGAGGAGTGCCTTGTGAGAGGAATTCTCCACTATTACGTTAGCAGAGAGCAGGCGGCGCGTCAAAAAAATCACAGGCGGAATGGCTCTGTCTTCCGTTTAGGTCCTGTCGGCGGGCAAGTGGGACTGGCGAAGACGATACCATAGAAGAATCGGAAGCCCGCCCAGAGCGGAGCCGAGGTGAGGAGAATGGATGTCCTCGATTTCGCGGGTGGATAATAGTCAGGTAACCCCTGATATAGCAATACACTACGACAAGAACTATGCACAGAGCGGGATGAAACTAAAACTGCCTGAAGGCGCCTTCCGCGCATATCTGTTTGATTGCGACGGCACCATCGCCGATTCCATGCCACTGCATTACAACGCATGGAAGGCGGCGCTGGCGGATTGGAAGTGCGAATATCCGGAGGAAGTGTTCTATTCCTGGGGCGGCAAGCCGGTGCGGAATATTATCAGCGACCTGAACGAGATCAATGGCCTGCAGATGCCCATCGAGGTAGTCGCCATACACAAGGAAAGCCTTTATTTGGCGCAGTTACCACAGCTCAAGGCGATTCCTGAGGTGTTGGAGCATATCGAGGCCGAGCATGGCCGGATTCCCTTCGCCGTGGTTTCCGGCAGCACGCGCGACTCGGTGGTTGGCTCGCTCAGCGTGCTTGGCCTGCTGGACAAGTTCGACACCATTGTCTCCGCGGAGGACTACACGCATTGCAAGCCGGCCCCGGATGCATATCTGCTGGCCGCTGCCAGGCTGGGTGTGGCGCCGGCCGATTGCCTGGTCTTTGAGGACACCGAGATGGGCATTGAGGCGGCAACTGCGGCGGGTATGGCCTCTGTTAAAGTTGCTACGTCACTGGAACGACGCAAGTTAAATGGAAATCAGTAGAGCAGCACGGCGATGCGATAGGCGGTGAAGGAGCCCTCCTCGCCCTGCGTCGAGCAACTGCCTACTGAGGCCTGGTGATACTTTCCCGAGGCCAGCGCGTCCACCAGTGACTTAGGCAGCTTGGTCAATTGCGCGTCCTCCCAGAACATGGCGAAATGTGGCCTTGGTCCGGAAGCAGGGCGAGGCATCGCGCCTTCCGTGGCGCAGGCGGCGTGGGCCTGGGTGGCATCGGGCAGGATGGCGATGCCGTGCAGCAGACCGGCAACCTGAGCCTCAATTTGGGATTGTGAAAGCACGGGCACGACGCGCTCATAGTCAGCCACGGCATAGAGGCCATTGCGGCCAGCCACCACGGCTACGCCCACATGATCCACCTGTGGATTCAACAGGTTAGCGCGGTGTTCCGGTGAGTGCATCCATGCTTCGTGAATGGCGGCGGGAGATTGTGCAAATGCCACGTTTTCTTCGATTAAGCTGAAGTGGGCGCCAGCCTGAGCGGCGCGCGCTTTAACATCCGGCTCGCCCGCATACTGGTGAGAGATTGAATGATCGGCGGCCATGCGCAGGCAGTGCTGACGGGCGGCTAAGGCTAATGCTTGGTCCCACTTGAGCGGCCCGGCTCCGGCCTCGGCACGAGCCTGATTGGCCAACTGAACGAGTTGCCATGCGTCCTGCTGAATGGTGTTGGAGCCGGCCGTCTGCGCGAAAACTACAGGCGCAACCAGCGCCAAAGACAAACCCAAAGCCTGCCGTGAAATGTCCATAATTCATTTAACCCCAACAGGTTGCGGGTGTTGCGGTATTCTTGCTTTGCGGGGAGATTATATTGTGACTGCTGAGGATGGGGTTCCATGAAGATTGGCGTGGTCAGTGATACGCATGGGCTGTTTCGCCCAGAGGTGGCGGCGGCGCTGTCCGGGGTGGAGCGCATTCTGCACCTGGGCGACGTGGGCAAGGCGTCTGTTCTCAAGGAGTTGGAGAAGATTGCGCCGGTGACGGCAGTGCGCGGCAACGTGGACCGCGAAGGCCCGATGAGCGAGCTGCCAGAGACGGAAGTGGTGATGATCGCCGGGCGCTACGTCTATATGTTGCACGATTTGAGCAAGTTACACCTGGACCCAGCAGCGGGGAAGTTTGCCGCGGTGCTCAGTGGGCACACGCATGTGCCCAACTTCTACCGGCGGAAGGGGGTGCTCTACTTCAACCCCGGATCGTGCGGTCCGCGCAGGTTTCGGCTGCCGGTAAGTGTGGGATTGCTTACGGTTACGGCGGATGGCAAGTTCGAGGCGGAGATTGTCGAGCTGAAGTGCGAAGACTCGTTGAAAGTGAGAAATGGTGCATTATAGCTAATCGGTTTTTGCAAAATGAGCAGCTATAACTGCTTGGTTTTGCGAACACTGGTGAGTTGGGGCAGTCGATAGTGACCAGGCCACCTGCCATTCTTTGTCTCATTGAATGGACCTTAAATAGGCGATAAGCTGCCAGCGCTTGGCCTGGGGCAGGCTCGACCAGGAGGGCATGCCATGGCGCAGGTCGCCTTGACGCAGAAACCATTCGAGGTCGCCGTCGCTAAGATTGCGGATTCCTTCACCGCGCAGAGAGGGGCGCTTGTGGCCGTCGCCCCGCGCGTTGGCCTGATGGCATTGCTGGCAGTGGTCGCGATAGATGAGCGCGCCGGCGGCGGCTGCATCAGGCTGGCCGCTAAGCGGATTGGCGCGGGCATGATCCCTGGGCGGAATGTGCTGCCAGTGCGAAGCGGATGCCGCGCCGAGAGCAACCGCAGAGGTGAGAGCGATTAGAAAAATTGCAAGGCTGGACCGGATCATAGTGCGCCTCCTTTGGATGTCAGAAAAAGTGCAAGTCTGGGCCGGATCATAGAGTGCCTCCATTGGATGAATTGGACGAGTGAAACCACTTTCCAATTTGCTCGAATTCAAAGGCCAAGCCGACGCGATAGATCCTGTTGAGGCTGGTGCTGGTGAGGCCGAAGCCTGGCGAGATGCTGAAGCGGACGCCTTTAGGCAACTGCCAGCCGATGAGCGGAGCGATGTAGTGCGAGGTATCGCGCATGGTCAATGCAAAGGTATCTCCCAGGCCGCCGTAGGCCTCCGCTCCGGCGATGAACTTCTCCGCGCAAAAGGTACACTCCCGGCTGCTGGCCGCGCTGCGCAGAGGACGCGTGGCTCCGACCGCGTAGCCGAACTCCCAGGGATCGTGGCCGAGGTTTTTTTCGAAGATGAAATTCTCGCTGATATTCCAATCCTTGACATTGGAAGAAAGAATCAGCTTCAGCTCGGCTTCATGCTGATGGTCGCGGCGGAGAATGGTGTTGGGCGGCGCAAGGTCCGACTGACTGTCGTGGCCGACGAATTCAAGGATGGTTTTATCGGCGCCGGAGATGTTCTCGTACTCGATATAAAGGACCGGATTGACGGCGTGATCACGCATCAGGGGACGGATGCGATTCTCCAGCCGCCAGCCGGTGAAGACGGCCGAGTCGCTGCCGGTGGCCTGGCCGTCGAGATAGAGTTCGGTTGTCCACCAGGCGCGGGTGCCGTACTCGAGCTCCATGGCCGTGGCGCCGAATGGGTTGCCGCCGTTGGGCTGGCCAACGGCTGACTTGGTTTCGATTTCGAGGTTGCCAGGCTCCTCGAGGTCGTGCGAGTAGGTGACAAAGTAGGGCTTTTCCTGCGCCCTGACAACCGGGGTGATAAGCAACGCCAGCCATACTGCCAGCCAGAAGTTGAGCCGAATCAAAGTTATGCGGGGTTTTGAAAGCAAGATGAATCCTCCGGGGAAAATACGACTGAAACAGTCGTATATTGATATAAGACTAATTCAGTCCGATATAAATTGCAACAGGGATAAGAACAGCAAGTTAGCCCCGCTTCGCGGGTTAGCGGGACAGCTTTGGATCGCTAGTGTTCGTGATCTTTACGAATCCTGCAGGTAGAGCTCGATTCTGTTGCTGGTCCAGGTAGCAACCCCGGCGCCGAAGAAATCCTGATCCTCGGTCCAGATTGGAGCCTTGAGCAAAAGTGCTGTCGCTACGACCGGCCAATCGTCTGGGTCTCTGGGGGAGATTCGAGCACGAGCAATCTCTTCGTATTCTTCATAGAGGCTTCGATCCACAACTTCGACAATGCGCGCGATCTGGTCGAGCACGGCGAAACCAACCGCGGCATCAAAGTGGCGGCGGCTGGCGATGTCGGGGATATACTTACTGGCGTCTTCAAAACACACGCCGGGGCTGTAGAACGCGGCCAAATCCTCGTAGGATTCAGGGAGTTCGCGGACCCGGACTCCGAAGACCGCGCGGAGCAGAATGTTGGCATCGAGAACGGGAGGCTTGGGCGATCTCATTTGCGGCTTCCGGCGCGCCATTTCTTGAAGTCGGCTAGGACTTCATCTTCCGAGATGCCTTCGGCGGCCAACATTCCCTTCATGCGCGTCGCGACTTGCCGGAGCGCGTCGCGTTCGCTTTCACTGCGCTTACGGCGGGCAGGGATGTAGTAGCCGACAGTGTCGCCGTGGCGAGTGATGGCCATGGGAGCATCCGATTCCAACAGATAGCTGGCGAGCTTATCGCGAAATTCACGAATTCCGACTTTGACGGCTTCCATTTGCGCCTCCCTGGTGCTGCGTACACAAGTGTACCATAGGGTACGCTTTGTTTGGAATGGATTCATGGTTTACTTGGACTTGGCCTGAGTGCCTCCAAAACAGACTGCCAAATGCCTAATCCGAAACCAGTTTCTCAATCTCTACCGGTTCGACGCGGATTTTGGCGATGCGGCGGCTGTCCATTTCGACGACGGTGAGGCGGCGGCCATCGTAGGTGATGGATTCGCCGGGTATGGGGATGTGGCCGAGGCGCATGAGAACGAAGCCGGCAAGAGTTTCTATGCCGCCTTCGCGGGGCAGATCCCATTGCATTTGGGTTTCGAGGTCGCGGAGGTTGAGGCTGCCGTCCATCAGCAGAGCGCCCGAGGCTGTGGGGAGGACGGGGAGGGCGGCGACGTCGAACTCGTCTTCGAGTTCGCCGGTGAGCTGCTCGATGGCGTCCTCGGTGGTGACCAGGCCGACCGTGGAGCCGTATTCATCGACGACGATGGCGATTTGGCGGCGGCGCTGCTGGAGATCGCGGAGGAGGTCGAGGACGGACTTGGTTTCGGGGACGACGAGGATGTCGCGCATGATCTGGCGGAGGGTGAGGCCCTCGATAGGTTTGGAGGAGCGGAAGAACATGAGGCGGGCGAGGTCTTTGGAGTAGACGACGCCGACGATGTGCTCGGGGCCGCGCGATTCGTCGTAGACGGGGACGCGGGAGCGCATGTGGTCGATGACCTGGGCGGTGGCGGCTTCGATGGGCAGATTGGAGGGCAGGGAAAAGATCTTCGGGCGCGGGGTCATGATTTCGCGGACGGGGACGTCTTCGAGTTCGAGGGCGCGGTGGATGAGGGTCTCCTGGAAGGGAGGCAACAGGCCGAGTCGGCGGGCGGCAGTGGCGATGAGCTTGAGCTCCTCGGGAGAGTGGACCTGGGCGCGCTCGGTGAGAGGAATGTCGAAGCCGCGGAGGATGATGGCGGCGGAATTTTTGAGGAGGCGGACGGCGGGGCGGGCCACGGTCATGAAGATGAGCATGGGGCGGGCGACAGAGACGGCCAGGGCTTCGGCGCGGCGCAGGGCGAGGGATTTGGGCACCAGTTCGCCAACCACTACGTGGAAGTAGGTGATGAGGGCGAAGCCCAGGGTGACGGCGATAATGTGGGCGTAGAGGAGGGCGTGGGCCTGGGCGAAGGGCAGAGCGCTGATCCAGCCCATGATGGTGGAGGCGGCCAGAGGCTCGCCAATCCATCCCAGAGCCAGGGAGCAGAGGGTGACGCCGAGCTGGACGGCGGGGAGAAAGTCGTCGAGGTCGCGCTGCAGGCGGCGGACGGCGCGGGCACCGGGGACGTCGGCGGCGAGCATCTGCTCGATACGGGTATCGCGCAGGGAGACCAGTGCGAACTCGGCAGCCACAAAGAAGGCGTTGGTCAAAATGAGCAGGCCGACGGCGACATATTGGAGCAGAGAAAGACCTTGCATCCCGGTGTGAGGATAGCAGAGGGCAGGGAATAGGGAACAGGGATTCGGAAATAGGGAACAACGACTCCTACGCTACATTTTGCAACCGGGAACCAAGCTTGCGTGTCGTACGTATGGAAGGAAGAGCGAGGGGCGGAGGCTGGCTGGTTTGGTTGACGAATGCTGGCGGGCTAACGTCTGAGTACCAAGGGCTGCGAATATCTGTATAAGGCAGCATCTTCCTGATTTCTGGGCATTCATTCCTAAGAAACGAGGCATACGATGAAAAGGATTCTTTTGGCAGCAGCGGTATTGGGGCTGGCGGCGAGCACGGCGCTGGCTTCGGAATATCCGTTTGAGCGCACGCTTACCGTGAACGGTCAGGTGGAGCTGTCGGTTTCGACCGGGTCAGGAAACATTCACCTGACTCGCGGCGCGGGCAACCAAGTGCACATCTTCGGCAAGGTGAAGACCAACTGGGGCGGCAACTGGGGCGGCAACTGGGGCAGCAGCGAGGAGCGGGCGAAAGAGATTGCGGCTAACCCGCCCATCGAACAGACGGGCAACATTGTGCGCATTGGGGGCCATCACGAGAACCTGCACAACATCAGCATCGACTACGAGATTCAGGCGCCGGAGAATACAATTCTCGAGGCTGGGACGGGCTCGGGCAACATCACCGTGGAGGGGGTAGGCGAGAAAGCGAAGCTGAGCACGGGCTCGGGCAATATACACGCCACCGGGCTGCACGGCGGGTTCACGACGGAGACTGGCTCGGGCAACATCTACGCCGAGGAGACGGGCGAGGGCGACGTGAAGGCACAAACAGGCTCGGGCAATGTCGAGCTACGCAATCTGCACGGGGGTTTGCGCGCCGGGACGGGCTCAGGAAATATCAATGTGGGCGGAATGCCGACCATGGACTGGAAGCTGGAGACCGGCTCGGGCAACGCGGATCTTTGGACGGGCACTATCGGAATCACCATCAACGCCGAGACGGGCTCAGGCAGCATCCACTCCGACCGGGAGATATTGATGCAGGGCGAGTTGAACCGGCACCACGTGGTGGGCAAGCTGAACGGCGGCGGGCCTACGGTGCGCATCGAGACCGGGTCGGGAGATATACGCATTCATTGACGAGAACAGCTAACAGCAGACAGCTAACAGCAGCTTGATCTTCCGGCGAGGTCCTGAATACTCTACTGGGGGCCTCGCCAATTTTTATGTATAACTTACGGAATGAAATAGAAGGGGTTGGGATATTTTACGAAGAACTCGGCCTGGGGGTCGCCTTTGTCATCGCTCCACTGGTCGCCGACGTTGAGTACGATGGTGTAGCCCTGCGCAACAATGGCGGCGCGCGCGCCGGACTTGAAAACAGAAACCGGTTGCGAGGCCTGCGCGGCGGGGCGGAGATATAACTGCTGCCAGTTCTGGTAGCCCTGTTCGTGGAGGTTGCGCTCAGTGGCGTCGCGCTCGGAGTCAGGTCTGCCGGTAATAAAGAAGACGCTCACACCCAGCTTCTGGGCCACGCGATCAAGCCGCAAAGTGCCGAGAATGACGGGAGCTCTGGCTTCATCGACCCAGGCATTGAATGCGGCGCTGTCGTAGGCGAAGCTGCCCTTGGTCATCTCCTCAAAGTTGGAGAGCGAGGTCTCGTCGATATCCAGCACCAGGGCCAGCTTTTCCTGGGGACGGCGATGAGCGGCGCGGGCGCGCAGGATGGCGATGGCTCGATCCGCCTGATGGTCCAGATCCGAGGCGTAGCAGCCGCAGGTGCAGGTACAGTCATGGTACTGCCTGAGCTGTTGGATAAAATCGTTGAAATTGGTGATGCGCTCGGCAGGGGCGTAGACGCTTACGCGGCTGGAAGTCTGCGCGGACGGATGATGAGATGGCTTTTGAGCAGAAAGAGAGTAGGGGGAAGTAAGGAGGGCGAAGAATACAGCGAGAATGGCGAATTGCTTTTTCACGGAAAAGCTCCTTATTGAGGGGCACGAAGGCCGAGCAAGGCACACGGCTCAGTATTTATTTTCACACCTTTACCCGGAGGTAATGAAGGATGATTAGATTCCCTTTACACTAAATTCATGGTTCACATTCTTCGCCCTATACCGGTGGCACGGCTGAAACTGCTGGTTTTCGATCTGGACGGCACGCTGATCGACTCGGCGCAGGATTTGTGCAACAGCGTGAACGCAACGCTGAGGAGATTTGGGCGCGAGCAGTTGGCGGATGAGACCATCGCCGGATTTATCGGCAACGGGGCGATGGTGCTGGTGCGCAGATCGTTTGCGGCGGCGGGTGGCGCGGTGGCGGACGAGGAGTTGCTGACGCAGGCGTATGCGTATTTCCTGGATTACTACCGCGAGCACAAGCTGGATTACACCTATGCCTACGATGGAGTTCTGGAGGCATTGGCGGCGCTGAAGCAGTTGCACGATTTGCCAGACGGGCAGACGCGGGCCATGGCGGTGCTGACCAACAAGCCGGTTCGGCCGGCGCGGGAGATCTGCGCGGCGCTGGGGTTGGCACCCTATTTTCTGAACATCTGCGGCGGCAACAGTTTTGCGACCAAGAAGCCCGATCCTGAGGGATTGCGGGCGCTGATGAACGAGGCCGGCGCAGAGCCCGATGAGACAGTGGTGATCGGCGACAGCCAGGTGGACGTGGAGACGGCGCGGAATGCAGGGGCGTGGTGCATTGGCTGCACCTTCGGGCTTGCGCCGGAGAGTTTGTCGGTGAACCCGCCGGATGTGCTGGTGGATACGCCGGCGGATTGGACGGCGGCACTGAGCCTGGCGAGGAGCGAGGCGCGGAAGTAACTAACAAGGCTATGGCAGAAACATCAGCTGCCTTGCGCCTTGCTATACTCAGCGATGTCTTCTTCATTTCATAAATAGCGGTCTTTCTTCAAGCGCGTACGAGGTACGAGCGATGGCTGTGGAGCTGAGTATCGTGATGCCCTGTCTGAACGAGGCAGAGACATTGGCAAGCTGCATCGGGAAGGCGCAGGGTTATCTTCGCCGGTCCGGGGTAAGCGGCGAAATCGTGGTTGGCGATAACGGCTCGACTGACGGTTCTCAGGAGATTGCAGCCAGACTGGGCGCGCGCGTGATTCATATTCCCATACGCGGCTACGGTGCGGCGCTGTACGGGGCGATCAGCGCGGCGCAGGGGCGCTATTGCATCATGGGCGACTCGGATGACAGCTATGACTTCGAGAGCCTCGATGCATTTGTGGAGAAGCTGCGCGCGGGGCATGACGTGGTGATGGGAAACCGCTTCCAGGGCGGCATACGGCGAGGCGCGATGCCGTGGAAGAACCGTTATATCGGGAATCCCATTCTCTCCACCATCGGAAAAATGCTCTTTCGCGCGGGAGTGGGAGATTTTCATTGCGGCCTGCGCGGCTTCACGAAGAGCGCATTTCAAACGATGGATTTAAGAACCACAGGGATGGAATTCGCCTCGGAGATGGTGATCAAGGCCAAGCTGATGGGGCTGAAGATGACCGAGGTTCCCACGGTACTCAGCCCCGATGGGCGTTCGCGCCCGCCGCACTTGCTGCCCTACCGCGATGGCTGGCGGCATCTGCGCTTCATGCTGCTGTTCAGCCCCAATTGGCTCTTTTTGTATCCGGGCATGGTGTTGATGCTCATAGGGCTGGTGGTGGGCGTCCCGCTGCTTGTCCAGCCCATCCAGATCAGCAACATCCGGTTGGGGCTGGATACTCTAATCTATTGCAGCACCTGCGTGGTGGCGGGATTCCAGGCGATTCTTTTTTCGCTGCTATCGCGCGTTTATGCCATCCGGGAGGGCTTGTACCCGGAGACGGACAGGGACCACATATATCTACGGCGCATCGCCACGGAGCATGGACTGGTCACCGGCGCGGTAGTCCTGCTGACCGGCCTGGTTGCCGCCCTGTACGCCGTATGGCATTGGAAGCAGCACGCCTTTGGCGATCTGGATACCGAACGCATTGCGCGCATTGTCATTCCCTCGTCGGTGGCGATCTCACTGGGCAGTGAAATCATGCTCTTCAGCCTGCTGTTGAGCACCTTCAGTTTGAACGTGCGCCCCTACACGGCCATGGTCAAGGAGATTGAGCAGGGAGGCGAAGAGGCGATCTCGTAGTGCGAAGACCATGTGATTTTGTAATTGTGCCTGGATATGCGCGGGCGAGGACGCCCGCACGACAGCCGGCCAGGAGGCCGGCGCTACATTCCTACCATTACAAATTCAACTGGTCACGGTACCAGACGCTACAGCCGAGTCCGAGGCAGTACGCTAAATCTATGGACACGATTGCTGACGCGATCCCGCGCTTTTTTCGCCCACTCAGAATTGTGCTGCCCGGCGGCAGCGGCCAGGTGGGCGAGGCGTTGGCGCGTCACTTTACGGAGCGCGGCCACCAGGTGACGGTGCTGACCCGGGGCCCCTATACGGCGCAATGGCAGACGGTTCACTGGGATGGAGAAGAGATTGGCCCGTGGACCGAATTTCTGGAAGGGGCCGACGTTTGCATCAACCTGGCCGGCCGCAGCGTGAACTGCCGCTACGATGCAGCCAACCGGCAGGCCATCTACGAGTCTCGCATACGCAGCACGCGGCTGCTGGGCAGGGTGATTGCGGGACTCAGCGAGCCTCCGCGGGTGTGGCTGAACGCCTCGGCAACCACAATTTACAGGCGCGCTGCGGATGAAGATGGGGTTGATCTGCCGGTGGATGAAGCGTGCGCGCTGGGCGGGGATGAGGAGCGGGTCGAAAGACAACCCTCAGGGGCTAAAGCCCCGGTTGATTTTGCGGCATTTTCGGCACGACTAAAGTCGTGCCCGGACACTTTTAGCGAATCCGAACGGTGGGTTGAGCGCAAGGGCTTTGCCGCTCGCGTGGCTCGGGATTGGGAGGCCGCATTTTTCGAGGCGGAGACGCCGCGGACGCGCAAAGTGGCACTGCGCAGCGCCGTTGTCTTGAGTCCAGCGCGGGGCAGCGCCTTTGCCGTGCTGTCGAATCTGGTGCGGCTGGGACTGGGAGGCAAGCAGGGCAACGGGCGCCAGTTTGTGACATGGATTCACGAGGCAGATTATGCGCGGGCGGCGGAGTTTCTGATTGAGCGCGACGATCTGGATGGGCCGTTCAACATTGCCGCGCCCACGCCGCTGGCCAATCGCGAATTCATGGCGGCGCTGCGATGGGCCTGGGATGTGCCCAACGGATTGCCCGCGCCGTGGCCGGTCATCAAGCTGGGCGCCATTCTTATGCGGACTGAATCAGAGCTGGTGCTGCAGAGTTGCCGTGTTGTTCCTAGACGCTTGCTGAAGGGTGGATTTACATTTGAGTTTCCGGAGTGGGCGGAAGCGGCGGAGGATTTGGTGAGACAGTGGAAGAGCAGGGAATAGGGACTAGGGACTAGGGACTAGGGAATAGGGACTAGGGACTAGGGACTAGGGACTAGGGACTAGGGACTAGGGAACAGCTAACAGTTGAGTCCGGCTACTGTTAGTTGCCTATAGTCAGCTGCGATTTACTTTTTCGCCGGCGTGATGTCGGTTACCGGCAGGTCCCAATGGCCGAGGAGAATCTCGAAGCGGCGCTGCTCTTCTTTCTGGTAGGTCGCCTGGTCGGGGTATAGCTCCTTGATGAAGGACTCTTCGTCGGGATTGGCGGTGGTGGCTACGGTGGAGTTTTTGTAGCGGATGGTGACGCGGTAGTCCCATCGGCCGTCTTCAGTGGTGTGGTAGGCGGGCGACTCGATTTTGATGGAGAGGATGCGGCCGGTGGCCTGAATCTTCTCAAGCAGCGGGTAGTGGTTTTTGAGGAAGAGCTCCTTGAACTCCGCCTGATGGCCCCATTGGCACTTGTAGTAGTACTCGATGGTGTAGGGCTGGTCGGCGCTGACCTGCGGCGGCGCGCCCTGGGAGACGAGTGGAGCGGCAAAGATGACGGCGAGTGCGGCGAAAAAAATGCGGCGCATGGAACCTCCATGATTAATAGCATTGTATCGCGGAGGGACGCGTGCTGGGCGGCGAGAAGCCTCGCTCCTGCCAGGGCTTAAAGAACAGCATGGGCGTTGACTGCTGGCACAATTCCAGAGTTTTTACAAATTGTTCGGGCCTCTTGTAGAATGCTTGCGTAAAGGAGTATTCGATATGCAAGGCAGCCCAAAGGTCATCGAGATACTGAATCGCGCGCTCCGCGAGGAGCTTACTGCAATCAGCCAGTACATTGTGCATTCCGAAATGTACGAGAATTGGGGATACGAACGTCTTACCAAGCGCATCAAGAAGCATTCGATCGACGAGATGAAGCACGCCGAGGATAATATCGAGCGCATCTTGTTTCTGGAAGGCGTGCCAAAAATGGAGCCACTGGGCCTTACCATCGGCAAGACCGCCAAGGAGATGATCGAGTCCGACTTGAAGGCCGAGCTCGGAGCCATTGCCCTGTACAACGAGGCCGCGCGGCTCGCAGCGGAGGAAAAAGACAACGGCACGCGCGATCTTTTTGTCCGGCATCTCAAGGACGAAGAAGGGCACGCAGACTGGCTCGATATCCAGTTGCATCAGATTGCGGAGCTTGGTTATGAGCGCTATCTGACCATGCAGACCATCAAGGACGAGTAGCCGCAAATTTCCGCATCCGTTCCTGTGACCTGAGAATCCAACTCAGCACAGGAGAAGTTTCCCATGTATCAGAAAATCGCTTTTATCACCGGAGGAAACCGCGGACTCGGGTTTCAAACCGCACTCGAATTGAAGGATGCCCGCGCGAAGGTTGTCATCGGTTCACGCGACCACGCGCAAGGTGAAAAGGCCGTCGCCAAGCTGCGCGCCGCGGGCGTTGACGCAGACGTGCTCCAGTTCGACATCACCAAGGCTGCCGATGCGAAGGCCGCCTATGACTATTTCAACTCCAAATACGGGCGGCTCGACATTCTCGTCAATAACGCGGGAATTGCCGGGGGCACATTCCCCGGCACTGGCCCTGAACACTCCGCCGCCGAGGTTCCGCTGGAGCTGCTGCACAAGGTCTTTGAAACCAACTTCTTTGCGCAGGTGGCGCTGACTGAAGCGCTGCTGCCGCTGATTAAAAAGAGTCCGGCAGGCCGCATCGTAAACTTGTCGAGCATTCTTGGGTCGCTGACGCTGCAAGCCGACCCGCAGTCGCCCTTCTACAACGCCAAATCCTTTGCCTACGATGCCTCGAAGACGGCGCTCAACGCCTTCACTATTCACCTTGCGTGGGAGTTGCGCGACACCAAGGTCAAAGTAAACTCGGCGCATCCCGGCTGGGTAAAGACCGACATGGGCGGCCCGGATGCCCCAATGGAGTTGAGCGAGGGCGGCAAAACCAGCGCCGCACTAGCCACGCTGCCCGACGACGGACCGACTGGAGGCTTCTTCCACCTGGGGCAGCCGCTGCCCTGGTAAGGCCTGAGATTTTATGGAATGCGGGCGGCGAGTTTGGCGGAGAGAGCAGCAGCTTGCTGGGCATCGGGCAGGTTGGAGTAGCCGGCCAGGAAGCGTCCCTTGCGAAAGATACAGAGTCCGTCGAGATAGGGCGCTTTGGCCTGAAAGGCCTCGTCGCCGAGCTGCGCCGGCGCGGCGCCGTCAAAGTGCTCGCGGAGTTTTTTGAAGACTTCGGCGGCGGATTGGGGCGTAGTCTCGAGCACGACGAATGCTTGGCCTTGTTTGTACTTGGCCACGTAGCCGCGCATGAGCAGCTTTAGACCCAGCACGCTTTCAGGAATCAAGCGGATGGAGTCGAGATTCTCTTTGGGAAACCACTGAAGCGCTTCAGGGGCGGTTTCGCGGCCTTGCAGGCGTTGCTCGATCCCGGCGGCGAAGGCCTGCATCACAGCGGTGTGATCGGTTAGCGGGTTGTCGGCAACTTCGACGATTTCGACGTAGTACTTGCCTTTGGCGAAGCTGGCGCTCAGCGGCTGGATTTGCCCGCCCATTCCGATGGGGGCGATAGGCAGACGGGGATCGCGATTGGATGTGAAGAGACCGTAGGCCGAGTCGGCATCGTTCATCTCGGAGAGATCGATGGTGAGCGTGTCGGCCTCCAACTTGCAGTCGATGCTGCTCATGCGCGCGAAGCCGTAGCTCAGGTAGCCGTCCGCCGCGCCGTCTTTGTAGTCGTAGAGGTTGTCGGCGGAGTACTGGCGGACTGGGCCGGAGGCTTCCCATCCGGGCGCGTAATGGCAGGTAAGGTAATCCTGAGCGCGCGCCGTTCCGGCAGCAAGAAGGACAGCCAACAGCAATGCGGCGGACTTCATGCAAAGAGCTCCTGGGCGCGGGCCATGCGGTCCGATACACGTACGCCGTGGGGACAGTTCACCGTGCAGACGGCGCAATCGCCGCAGCGGACAGACTTATGCGCGGCGCTCAACTCAAGAAAGCGTTCGCGGCCCAGCGCGAACTGCCCGTAGCCGTCGGCGTAGGTGAGGAAGCGCAGGACATCGGCTACGGGAAGGCCCTTCTGGCAGGCGCCGTCGCACTGGCCGCACATGCGGCAATAGAGAGGGCGGATGGCATCGAGATGCGCGGAGAGAATTTTTTCGTCGCTGGCGGAGAGAGGATTAGACATGGCCTTGAGGTTTTCGTCCAACTGATCCATGTCCGTGATGCTGGGAATGGTGGTCGAGATGCTGGGCTTGTTGATGACCCACTTGAGGGCCGCGAGCATTGCGCCCTCCTGGGTGAGACGCTTCAAATTTGGGTCGCCGGGTTTCAGGCGGCGCGTCCCGCCGGCCATCACCTTCATGGCTACCACGCCGAGGCCGGCCTTGGCGGCGGCGTCAATGGCCTCATTCATGCTGGTGTCCATGGTGAAGTTGTAGGCTGCCAGCACCACGTCGAAGAGGCCCTTCTTCGCCATCCAGGGCAGCAGATTCTGCTGGCCGCTGTGGGTACTGACGCCGGTGAAGCGGATCTTGCCCTGCTTTTTGGCCTGCTGTTGCACTTCGATCATCTCGTCGGGAATCTCCTCCGGCTTGCTCTTGGCGTGGAGATACCAGATGTCGATGTAATCGGTGTTGAGCTCGCGCAGACTGGTTTCGAGATGCTTCTGCAACTCTTCCTTGCTGGGGGCGTGCGACTTGGTGGAGAGAATGACTTGCTTTCGCTTGGCTCCCAGACCCGCGGCCACCAGGCGCTCGTTGTTGCCTTGCTGATAGCCGCGCGCGGTGTCGAAGTAGTTGACGCCGAGATCGGCGGCGCGCGTGATGACGCTGGGGTCCGAGGTGATCATGCATCCCATGCCCACGGTGGTGACCTTGAGGCCGGTGCGGCCCAGGGTGCGGTAGTCGAGCTTGGCGGGAGTGGCGGGCTTGGCAGTAGGCTCAAGCGCCATGGCGGATGTTGCGCCCAGGACAGGCAGCGCCAGACCGGCGGAGAGGCTGGTGGAGAGAAATTCGCGACGGGAGTGATGGGAACTCATAAACACCTCGGGGAGTGAAGTGAAAAACCTCGACCGAGTAGAGTATGGGGGCTGGCGGTCAGCGGGTAGGTGATGCGCGTCACAAATGGGGGTGCCCGACAGATGGCCGACGCTCTTAGATTGCGATCTTGGTTTCGATGGCGTCGTAGTCAGCGCGAACGCCATTCTGTGTAGTGTCGAGAAGTCCAACACCTGCCAGGGCTTTCACATCAGCATGGACATTGCTGTAATCGCGCTTCAGCTCCTTGGCCAGTGCGCGGACGCTGGTGACATTGTGGCGCCGTACGTAACGAAGCAGTTCCATTCGCTTGCCTGTGAGGACGCGGGCGAGGGTGTCCCAGCTTTCAAAGGCCAGATAGCGTTCATGGAAGGTTTCGCCGCGCTCGGCGCGATGCCAAGCGTCGATGAACTGGCGCGAAGCTTCGTCTTCAAATGCGCCGCCAACAGTGAATTTAACATCGCTCATTGTGTTCCTCGCAATCTGTGCACATCGGACCAGAAATCGGCGATCAACGTATCAACAGTTGAAAACTTATAGGGCTTTTCGACGCCCTGAAAATGCCGATGGTCACCTTTGCCACGTTCATTGTCGTAACCAACTTCTCGTAATCCCGGACGGCCATAGAAGAGCGAATACTTCAGGCGATGGGTGGATGGTGAAACTGGCTTGGGAATTCGCCAGAGCACCATCTCTACGATTGCACCATCGTCATAATCGATGCGCTTATGAAAGAGCAGTTCGGCTTTCATTGCACGCTCATGATGGCATTATATACCATATGGCATTGTTTGTCATAGATGGCTTGTAATTGCAATGGCGGGGCGCCCACACTATGGGCTACGGGGCGGCAGGATGGGTTTTTCTGACATGGAAGAAGGCCTTCAGCTCGGGCGAGAACTCCTGGACCTCGTGGACCACGCCGATGATGCCGAGTTCAATGTGGCCAAACTGGACTCCCTGGACGAAGGGGCTGTATTGAGGCGGATACCAGAGCTTGCCGATCATGGAACCGCCGTAGATTCCGGAGAGCTGGGGCAGGTCAGGGAGCTTTTGGCCGCTGTGATTATAGGTGAGGAAGGTCATCTCGATGGCGTGGCCGCCGCGTCGGAAGAGGCCGGTGCAGGCGCAGGGGAAGTAGCGGGGGTCAGTTCCGAGGGTGGCCGCGAGGCCCTCATGTATGGAGCCGCCGGTGAAGAACCCGGCGTAGTTGCTGCCGATGCGGCGGGTGAAGCCGCCAGTGGTTCGGCCCCATGGGTATGGGTTGTTGTCGGCCTGGGAGATGGAGGCGATCATCCAGGCGTTGACGTGAAGGGTGGGCGAACCGCCGTCCTCCCGCCACCAGCGGCGCCAGCGCTCATGTGCATCGAGGGGCTTGTAGGTTTTGGGGTCGAAGGGGGCGTTCACAGGGGTGTGAAGCGTGAGGGACTGCGCACCGGAGCCGATGGGCGTGAGGAGCAAAAGGCAGAGGATGGAGCGGAAAAATGAGGACACATCCAGAGGAGTATCACAGGAGCGCAAAAGGGCTGTAAATTTGCTCGCGGAAATCGTGGAAGGTGGTTCCGTGCCCGGAGCGATGGCAGAGGCTCATTGCGTCAGGTCTTAAAGGCGTGACCTGGGGCGCCGAGCTTCCGCGGGTTGACAATGGTCATCGCACCGCAAGCGTGTAACCGGAATTGGCCTTGGGCGTATCGTAGACTCCGAAATCGCAACTGAAAACCGTCCACGCCTCGCTGCTGTTTGCGGCGTCGGTACTCGAGGTCCAATAGTATTGACTTACCACGAAGTTGGTGAAGATCGGCTCCCGGAAAACTGAGTTGTCAAAATTCAGATAAATTTGATTGAAGAAGTCGGCGTGATTGTTTTCCATCCTGTCGGAGAGGCTTTGCATCTCGTTGCGATTGGGCATTCTCCAACTGCCCGCAGCAGAGCCGTCGGTCAATCCGCATTGGCCACTGGCCAGCAAGTTCACATCTGCAATTGCGTTTTGCCATGTGTCGTTGATGCAATTGGCCTGCTTGAGCCAAATTAGACCGGTTACGGTATCGGTTACACTTCCATTTCCATTGTCCACCCAACGCTCGAAGGTCGGAGCAACGCCGGCCTGTATGCTGCCATCGTCTCCGCTCGCGTAGGAGATAACCTGGCCGGTCGATTGCAGACTTATAATTCCGCCTCCGCCGCCTTTGACGGCCCAGACTGCATTGTTCGAGGTTGTCTTGACATTGGTTACCGAATCATTCACGTACCGCCCGTCGCTCATGCGAATGGTCCACGCGTAAGGCGAGCCTGTCTCTCCGCCAAAATAACTGGTGGAAGACCAGTAGACGGCAGCGGAGACGTTGGTGAAAGGGCTGTCGGCCGGAAGCGCGGGATTGCTCGCCGAGACATCCACCAGACTTTCCAACTCGTTGATGTTGGGCATGCGCCATTGTCCGGCGGTGGAGTTATCGCTGAGGCCGCAAGTTCCGCTGGCCAAATGGTTGACCTCTGTCATTGCCGCCGCATAGGTGGTGGGGCTGATACAGCCGGCGTTTTGCAGCCAAATAAGGCCGGTAAGGCTGTCGGTGACGGTTCCATTCTGACTGGTGAAGCGAGTCTGAGGCCAGGCGACCCCCTTTTTCAAGGAACCGTCATCGCCGCTGATATAGCTGGTTTTTGCTCCTGTGCCGTAAAGTCTGACCAATGGATTGCTGCCGTCGTAGGCAGTAAAGTCGGCGCCGCTCAGCGAGGCGTTTGGCAAGGCTGTGTATTGGATCACCGTAAAGTAAATCGCGATATCGGTCACCCCATTGCCCTGATAGTTGCCTGTGTGGTCGAAGCGAATTACTTGAGCGCCGCTGCCCACGGAAGGATAAAACCCGAAACCCGGCTTGCTGGCCCAAAGCTGATAGACCGCATTTGCATTGCCCGAGGCCGCCAGGCCCGAGAAGCTGTAGTTGCCGCTCGCATCGGTTGTAGCTGTCTGCATGATCGTGTTCGTATTTGTGAGCCAGAGAGTGATGGCAACGCCGGCCAGCGGCGCGCCTTTGAACTGGACAGAGCCGGTGACGCTATCAGTCGGCGGCGGCTGGCCGGGATTGGTGTTGCCGGGATTGAGACCGCTTCCACCGCATGCGCTGAGCACACAGATACCGATACTTATCAACAACAGTCTGATATTGTTCATAGCGTTCTCTCCTCAGGTGGCGAAATGCCGGTGCTCTCCCGGCTCCGGACGTTAAGTCCGCCAGGCCCGCGTGAAACACATATGTGAACTATCGGCAATTTGCAAGCGAAACTGAATAGCGGCCGGAAACCGCAGTACACTTTGGTGTCTTCAGGGTGGATTACAGCAGACTCAGGACTGCGGAATCGCTCGTTTCTGCCGCTTTGCAGGCATAGTTGCGCGCTCGTCAGTAGGCCGAGATTATGCACCGAGCCTAGTTTTGAAACCAAGCCGCATATTCGCTATATATTCGCCCTACGTATATAATCTCTGCATGGACTTTCAACTTGTGACGAGCTACGTGCCGCGCGGAGATCAGCCGAGGGCGATTGACGAGCTGATGAGGGGGTTGGCGGCGGGGGAGAAGCACCAGGTGCTGCTGGGGGTGACGGGGTCGGGCAAGACCTTCACCATGGCCAAGATCATTGAGCAGTCGAACCGGCCGGCGCTGATCTTGGCGCACAATAAGACGCTGGCGGCGCAGCTTTATCACGAGTTCAAGCAGTTTTTTCCTAACAATGCGGTGGAATATTTTGTCAGTTACTACGACTATTACCAGCCGGAGGCTTACATTCCCGCCGGGGATTTGTATATCGAGAAGGAAGCGACGGTGAACGAGGAGCTGGACAAGTTGCGCCTGTCGGCGACACGTTCTCTCTTCGAGAGAAGGGACGCGATCATTGTCAGTTCGGTGAGCTGCATTTATGGGCTGGGCTCGCCTGAGGCTTACTACGGAATGCTGCTGCTGCTGGAGAAAGGGCAGAAGATCAGCCGCAAGGATATAACGCGGCGGCTGGTGGAGATTTTGTACGAGCGCAATGATACGGATTTCCGGCGCGGGACGTTTCGAGTACGCGGCGACGTGATTGAGGTTTATCCGACGTATGACGAGACGGCTTACCGGATTGAGTTGTTCGGCGACGAGATTGAGTCGCTGGCGCAGATCGATCCGCTGTTTGGGACGGTGAAGCAGAAGTACGCGCGGCTGCCGATTTATCCCAAGAGCCATTATGTGATGCAGCCGGAGACGAAGGCGCAGGCGATTGAGTCGATTGTGAAGGAGCTGAATGAGTGGGCGCCGCAATTGGAGGCCGAGGGGCGGATGGTGGAGGCGCAGCGGATTCATCAGCGGACGCGCTACGACCTGGAGATGATTAAGTCGATGGGCTACTGCCACGGGATCGAGAATTATTCGCGGCACTTTAGCGGGCGGCTGCCGGGCGAGGCTCCGCCAACGCTGCTGGATTATTTTCCGCGGGATTTTTTGCTGTTTGTTGATGAGAGCCACGCGACGATTCCGCAGGTGCACGGGATGTGGCACGGGGACAGGAGCCGGAAGCAAAATCTGGTGGATTATGGATTCCGGTTGCCGTCGGCGCTGGACAACCGGCCGCTGAGGTTTGAGGAGTTTGAGAATCGCGTGCAGCAGGCGATTTATGTTTCGGCGACGCCGGGGCCGTATGAGCTGACGAAGTCGGCGGGGGTGGTGGTGGAGCAGGTGATTCGGCCGACAGGGCTGGTGGACCCGGAGGTGGAGATTCGGCCGGTGAAGGGGCAGATTGACGATTTGCTGGGGGAGATTCGGGACCGGGCGAAGCGCGGCGAGCGAGTGCTGGTGACGACGCTGACCAAACGAATGGCCGAGGATCTGGCGGGCTATTACACCGAGGTGGACGTGCGCTGCCGCTACATGCACTCGGAGATTGAGACGCTGGAAAGAGTGAAGCTGCTGTCGGGGCTGCGGCGGGGCGAGTTCGATGTGCTGATCGGGATCAATTTGCTGCGCGAGGGGCTGGATTTGCCTGAGGTCTCGCTAGTGGCGATTCTGGACGCGGACAAGGAGGGATTTCTGCGCTCGGCTGGCTCGCTGATTCAGACCATGGGACGGGCTTCGCGACACCTCGAGGGGCGGGCGATTCTTTACGCGGACCGGGTGACGGATTCGATGCGGCGGGCGATTGACGAGACGGATCGAAGGCGGAGGATTCAGCGGGCCTACAACGAGGAGAACGGGATTACGCCGCAGTCGATTATCAGCCCGGTAGAGATGGGTCTGGCGGCGATTCTGAAGGCGGAGTACGGCGATGTGGAAGTGGAAGAGACGGCGGGGATGCCGGAGGGGTTTGCCACCCAGGCGGAGTTGGATGGGTACATTGCGAAATTGGAGGCGGAGATGCGGGAGGCGGCGCGGAAGTTCGAGTTCGAGCGGGCGGCCAAGCTGCGGGACTCGATCAAGGAACTGCGAGAGAAGGAGTTTTTGTTTGGGTGACCACCTGCGGTGGGGGCATTGCATGCAGCAGACACTCGCTGATCGCTCACAGGGGGTATTCTTTACTACCTGCCGGGGTTCGTCTCCCATCTCGAAATCGGGACCTTGTGCACCCGACTATTCGCTCACAGGTGCGTTCTTCACTACCCGCCGTGGTTTGTCTCGCATCTCAGAATCAAGGCCTGGGGCACCCGGCGCCACACGCCCGCTCATCGCGATAAGACCGCGATGAACGGGGCACAGCTTTTCAAGGCTCAAGGTGATTCTTCGGGGCAGATGAACGGGCCACCTGCGTTCGTGGATTCCCACCCTTCCACAAAAAACGCGGAAGAATGGGGCACGGAGCTTCCGGAATGTTTAATTTGCCTGCCCACAATGTGAGCCAGATCACACCAAAAGCGACTATGATGGGTTGAGAATGGCCAGAGCAGGGAGGCCGATGAAGCTTCCCCGCCTGGTGCGAGAATCATTCTGGAGTCCTGATGGCAGCATTTGGCAGTTTTGCACTTTTAGTGGCGCTGGCGCTGGCCACATACAACCTGTTGGCGGGGGCTTTGGCGCTGCGGCTGATCGCTACCGGGCAACCGGCACCCACCCCAACGAGCAAAAATCGCTCGTTGGGGACCCCGGCGCGCGTCTCGCCGGAGCGGCTGGCGGATACGGCGCGGCGGGCGGGAATCGCGGGGTTTGCGGCCATCACGGCGGCGGCCTTTGCGCTGGTGTGGTCGGTTTTTGCCAACGATTTTTCGATTACGTACATTCTGGAGCACTCCAACCGCGCGCTGCCGGCGGCGTATAAGTTTGCCGCACTGTGGAGCGGTCAGGAAGGCTCGCTGGTGCTGTGGGCATGGCTGCTGGGGGCTTACGGGTTTGTGCTGCGGCTGACGCACAAAACCGATGTGAAGCTGTACGCCTACGCGGGCGCAATTCTGGCTGGGATTCAGGTGTTTTTTCTGGCGGTGCTGAACTTTGCCGCTCCGCCCTTCGCGCTGCTTAGAGGGCAGATTCCCGAGGACGGCAACGGGCTGAATCCGCTGCTGCAGTACCCGGAGATGGTGATTCATCCGCCGATACTGTACCTGGGCTACGTGGGATTCTCGGTGCCGTTCGCCTTTGCGCTGGGGGCGCTGATGATGCGCTACCCCGGCGAGAAGTGGATCAAGATTACGCGCGCCTGGACGATGGTGACCTGGCTGTTTTTGACCTGCGGCGTCTTTCTGGGGATGCACTGGGCGTATGCCGTGCTGGGGTGGGGCGGCTACTGGGGCTGGGATCCGGTGGAGAACGCCAGCCTGATGCCCTGGCTGACGGGAACCGCCTTTCTGCACTCGGTGATGATGCAGGAGAAGAAAGGCATGATGAAAGGCTGGAACGTGTGGCTGATTTTTTCCACGTTTCTGCTGACCATGCTGGGCACCATGCTGACGCGCGGCGGGCTGGTCAGCTCGGTGCATGCCTTTGCGGAGTCATCGATCGGCAACTGGTTCATAGCCTTCATGGTGCTGGTGCTGGCGGTGTGCATTTTCACATTTATATTGCAGAGCGACCACCTCAAGAGCGAGCAGAGGGTGGAGTCGCTGGTCAGCCGCGAGTCCAGCTTTATGTTCAACAATCTGGTTCTGCTGGCGGCCTGCTTCGTGATTGTGTGGGGCACGCTGTATCCCGTTCTGAGCGAATACATCGAGGGCGCGAAGGTGACGTACGACGCTGCATGGTACAACCGAGTAACCGTGCCCATCGGGCTGTTTCTGCTATTTCTTATGGGCGTGGGGCCGCTGCTGCCGTGGCGGAGCACGTCGTTCAGAAGCATTCGGCGGAACTTTGTTCTGCCGGTGATTGCGTTGTGGGTGGCGGTGATTGGTTGCCTGATCGCGGGGGTTCGGCCGTGGCACAACGGGGCATTTGATCAGGGACATTTTTATGCGCTGGTGGCGTTTGGGCTGGCGGCGGGCGTGCTGACGGCGATAGGCTCGGAGTTTTGGCGCGGGATGATGGTGATTCACCGGCAGAGCGGACGAAATCTGGTATGGGCGAAGTATCAGCTGATCCGGCGCAACACGCGGCGGTACGGCGGCTATATCGTCCACGTCGGCGTGGTGATTGTGGTGGTTGGCCTCGCCGGTTCGGCCTTCAACCGCAGCGAGGAGAAGGAGCTGGCGCTGCACGACAAGCTGGCCATCGGCTCGTACACGCTGGAGTGCATGGGCTTCACGCAGGACTCGAACGCCAACTACACCTCCGACTACGCGCTGCTCGATGTGTCGAAAGGCGGAAAGAAGCTCTTCCAGATGACGCCGGAGAAGCGGGTTTATCTGTCCAGCGGCCAACCGCAGACCATGGTGGCGATTCACTCGGTTCCCGGATGGGATTTGTATGTGGTGTATGAGGGCGCGAATCCGGACACGGGGCAGCCGATTATCAAGGCTTTCCTGAATCCGCTGGTGAGCTGGATTTGGGCGGGAGTGCTGATGATGGTTTTCGGCACGCTGGTGGCGCTGACGCCGAGTCAGAGGACTAGGGACTAAGGACTAGGGACTAGGGAATAGGGACTAGGGAATAGGGACTAGGGACTAGGGCTGTTCACGGTGGAGGGTTTGGAGCGATGACGGAGACTCAGGGGCTGATTGCCGGAGGTCTGCTGCTGATTGCGCTGCTGGTATACACTTTTTGGCCGGAGTATGTCTCTGCCAGCCAGAGAGAGAAGACGCGGCTGGAGTACCTGCTGGAGCGCAAGGAGCAGCTCAACGAAAACCTGCGCGATTTGAATTTCGAGTTCAAGGCGGGGAAATATCCTGAAGAGGAGTTCGAGGCGCAGCGGGCGCAACTTGAAAATGAGACGGCGCGGTTGACGGCTGAGATTGAGATTTTGCAGAGGGCGTGAATGGAATTGTTGTTTGAAAAGACAGCAAGTTAGCGAGTTAGCTATCGCCCTTCGACCACGCTCAGGGCGGGCTTTCGCGGCGATAGCGGGTTAGCGAGTTAGCAATTGAAACAGAACAGAGATCGACAGCAATTCAAGGACTCACAAACGATGATGAAGATAACCCGGATTGTATTTCGCACGGTTGCCCTGAGCTTGCTGCTCTCGGGCGCATTTGCGCAGGCTCAAATCACCGGCACGGTGACCAACAAGACCACCGGCAAGCCCGCAGCGGGCGATGCGGTGGTGCTGGTGGATGTGCAGGCGGGGATGGGTGAAGTGGCCCGGGCGACCACCGACTCTAGCGGCCACTACAAGCTGACCAGACCTGGGCAAAGCAATTACCTGGTGAGAGTGACGCACCAGGGGGCGACTTATTTTATCGGCGCGCCGGAGGGCGGCGCAGCGGGCGACATCTCCGTCTACGACGTGGCGGCCAAGGTGGATGGCGTGCTCATCGATGAGGATGTGGTGGGCATTGTGGAGTCGGTGAATGGGCAGCTTCGGGTGGTGGAGCGGTACGCGGTTCACAACTCCAGCATGCCTCCGCGCACGCAGTGGAGCCCGCGCAGCTTTGAGATTGTGCTGCCGGAGGAGGCGGTGGTGGAGGGCGCGTCGGCGCAGCGGCCCGGCGGGCTGCCCACCTCGCTCAAGCTGGATTCCGACGGCCCCAAGGGGCACTACTCCTTCAACTTTCCCATTCAGCCCGACGACGGCGAGAAGAGCACGCTCTTCCAGATTGAATACATGCTGCCTTACAGCGGCAAGTTCACCTTTCATCCCCAGGTGACGATACCGGCCAGAACGGTGTGGGTGATGATGCCCAGGAGCATGAGCTTTGCCGCGGGCGCGGGGTCGACGTTTATCTCCGCGCCGCAGGAAGGCCTGCCAACTTATGTGGCCAAGAATGCGGCGCCGGGAAAGCCGCTGGAGTTCACCGTCTCGGGCACGGGATCGATTCCGCGCGATGAGGGAGGAGGGCAAGGCGGGCAGGACGCAAGCGCACCGGGAACGCAGCCCGGCGGTGGGATGGCCAACCCCATCAACACGCCTGATCCGCTGTCGAAGTACAAGTGGTGGATTCTGAGCGGGCTGGCGCTGTTGCTGGCAGCCGCGGCGGCCTTCATGCTGCGCAAGCCGGCGACGGGCGCAGGCTTAGATGGCGGAGCGGCGCAGGCTTTGGCGTCGCCCACAGACAAAAACGCGGCTTTGCTGAACGCGCTCAAGGAAGAAATCTTTGCGCTGGAGAGCGACAAGATTGGCGGCATAATCACAGGGGCGGAGTATATAGAGTTTAAGGCGGCACTGGATACGGTGTTGAAGAGAGCGTTGAAAAGGCAGTGAACAATTGCCAGAACAGAGCTTGAACACGCCGCATGAATTGAACGGCTCCTAAGCCCGCTTGTCACAGACCATCAAGTCCGGCTCATAGTAAGCTTTTCGCTGGAGACGGACCAGCATGCTGCCCGCAAGCGAAATTACAAGCTCAGATACTAATTCGGTTAATTTGCCCTGCCAGATCCAGGAGCGAGCGGCAGCCGGACGCATTCCGTGGATAGGGCCGCTGCTGCTGGTAACCGCGCGTTCTGTTTTATGGCTGACGTTGCAATCGCTACTGGCGCTGGTTTTTCTTGCCCTGCGCCGCCCCCATCCGATGCAGGCGGCCGGGCAATGGTGGCCTGTCTACGCCAACCTCGGCGACCTCGGCTGCCTTCTCGGCATGAAGTATTTCACGCGCAAGGAGGGCATTCGGCTGCGCGACCTGATCGGGCCTATCAAAATGCGCTGGGGACGCGACCTGTGGATGGGACTCGGGATTCTGGTTCTTGCGTTTCCGTGCGCCATGGCTGGCAGTTATCTCGCGCAGGTGCTGATATACGGCTCCCCGGCCAAGACTCCTGTGGCGTTCATCCTGCAAGCTCACGCCCTGCCACTCTGGGCCACGGTGTACAGCTTGTGCGTATGGTGGGTGATTCAGTCGGCCACCGAAGAAATGACCTACCAGGGATATGTATTGCCCCGGTTGGAGGCGCTCACCGGCCGAACCTGGATTGCCTTCTTGATCGTCTTGTTCTGGTTTTCCGTGCAACACTGCATGTTTCCCTTCATTCCCGATTGGCGGTTCGTGGCGTATCGCTCTCTCATGATGGTTCCTATCCTGGTGTTGGTCATGCTGGTCTATCTGCGCATCCGGCGGCTGTCGCCAATCATCATTGCGCATTGGCCCATGGACATATCGGTCGCGATCATGACCGGCACCAGTCTTGGGACTGCATGGACGACCATAAGCCACTGACGAAGACCTGGAACAACCACCCCAGCGAGTAAAGACCGCTCGCCGGGGACCCCGGCACAGAACAGGGAATAGTTGATGGATTTGATTTGTGGTCAATCAACCGAGCGGCAAGGAAAGTTCAGCGGCCAGGGCAGGCGCGCGGCAAAGGTCAACGCGATATAGTGTTTGCAAGGAGATATTTGCATGAAATACCTGGGGAAGAAAAATGCATTTATTTTGTTGGCGGCACTGGTGATTCCAATCGCCAGCGCCCAGGATACAGCGATGAAACCTGCCGCGCCCGCTCCCGCGCTTAGTCCCTCACAAACCCTGATTTCTTACTGGAACTATGTGGGCCGGAAACTGACCACGATGGCCGAAGACTTTCCCGAAGACAAATACGATTTCAAGCCCAATCCCGCGCAAAGAAGCTTTGCCGAACAGCTAATCCACGCCGCCCACGGCATCAATATCTTCGTTGAGCTTGGCAAGGGCGCGCAGCCGCACCTCGACGAGCCGAAGCGATCGGATTTCAAGAACAAGGCGGCGGTGGTGGAGTACGTGCGCAAAGCCTTTGCGGATGGCGCGGCGCTGATTGCCAGCAAAGGCGACAGCGGAATGAACGAACTGGTTGTCGATCCCTGGAACAACAAACTGTACCGCTTGAACGAGCAGGCCTGGTTCTACCTCGAACACGCCGGAGAGCATTACGGGCAGCTTGTGGTTTACTACCGGGTGGCGGGGCTTGTGCCGCCCGAGTCGCGCCCGCGAAAGTAATGGGACAGTCCGCGCTGCGCAGAACGAGCCGGCTGAGGATGGAGGTTTTTCAGCCTTCAATCACCCCACAGACGAAAACCTGTCGCTATCACCCCAGGAAGCAAATCGCGCTTCCTGGGGGACCCGGTTGCTGTTGCGACGCCGGCCTAAGTCCTCAGAACTTATAGACCACGCCGAACTCAGCGCGGGAGTTGCCGTGCTTATGCGCAGAACAATTCGACCCCGTGCCGCAGACCGATGAGTTGGCGTTAGCGAGGAAGGACGACTGGATGTCGTCGCCTCCAAGACGCAAAGACAAGTTGTGAAATAGTTTGTAGTCCAGGCCGCCGCCGTATCCCCCCGCAAACGAGACATCGGGGGTGGCATTCTCGCCGCCGGTATGGGCGACACCCAGCAGCGCGTGGAGATACCCGTCGACGTGCCCGAAGATGGGGGCGTGCAACACCGGTCCCATGAGATACAAATTAACGGATGGGTCTCCGGGGTTAACGTCGCTTCCGGCGCCGCCGGTTTTGAGGGGATACTTGTAATAAGCGCCGTCGGCGGTGAGGCCGAAGAATCTGCCCCAATCGCGGGTCACCGAGATGTTGACGCCCTGCAAACCATAGCGCGACTGGCTAACCTGGTTAAGGCTGGTGTAGCCGTAGCCGGCAAAGACTTCGTATTTGTGAGCGGCGGTAGGCTTCTCGGCAGGGGCCTCTCTATGACGAGCGTGGATGAGCTGGCTGGTGGCCGCCAGGGGCATGAACAAGGCCGGAATAATGGCCAGAATCGCAAGCAATAACTTCCTCTTCAATTTGGGACTCTCCTCAGTGCATAACTTTGTCTACTGCCGGTTCTAGGGGCATGAACCCTTTGAGCCGTCGCCGCAAAGACAGGCAGCTATCTCATAAACAATCTTCTCCTAGAGTAACCTCTCAGGCCCGGTTCCATGAAGTCTGGGGCATGATTGCGGTCATCTGGCTTGCACCGGAAGCGCTTCAGAGAGCCGCAGGAGCTTGCCGGAGCTTTCTGTCACTGAGACGGGGATTCCGCCGGGAAGATAGCGCGCGATGAGGTCGGGGCGCTCCCAATCGAGCTCCCAGCCATCTTCGATGGCCACAATGGTGTAGTTGCCGGGGGCCACATCGCGCAGGGCAAAGCTGCCGTCGGAGTCGGACTGATCGCGTCGCGCCAGGGCAGGGAAGGCCGACGGCTCTTTGGGAATGAGCACGACCATGACGCCGGGGACGCCTTTTTCGGCCTTCTTGGCGAAACCCTCGATGCGGGTTTCACTGAGGCTCACATTCACTACCACTTGCAACGGTTTGTCGCTGACGGTGAGCTGGTTGCCGGGATGGGTGTGGCCGTCGATGGTGATGGAGGTGATGGGAAGCTGCTTGTCCGGAGAGCTGGCCGTGAGCTCATAGTTGCCCTGGCGTATGGACTGAAATGAGAATTGGCCATCGCTGCTTTGCACAGTATGCGGCACCTGACTACGGACACCGTCAAGAGTTTCGATGCTCAGCGTCACCTTATCCGGCAATGCGGCTCCGGATGTAATTCGCAGAGTTCCGGAGAGATCGATGGCGGGTTTGCCAAGATTGGCGTCCAACTGTTGGTTGGCGGTGGCGTTCAGATCGGCAATGCGCGGCGGATCGCCCAGTGATAGCTCGTAGTGGCCGGGGGCTACGCCGGAGAATTCGGATGGGCCGTTTTGCGCCGTGGGTTGGGGAGTGATGGAATCGGTGGAGGCCAGCGAGCCGAAGATGATTTGGCGCAGTTCCGAGCGGGCAGGTATCCCGTCCTGCTTATTGGTCGACTCGCTCGTAAGATGCAGCGCCGGAAGCGCGTGGAGGTTGATGTTGGCCTCTTCGCGGCTGCCTGCGGCGAGGTTGATGGGGGTTGCCGACGCCTCGTCCATGGTGGAGTCGTAGTAGGTGACGGGGTAGGCTACATCGAGGGCTGTGCTCGGATCGGCTGCAGGTCTTTGCAGGAGAACGGAGTGATGCAGTGCGTACCAGGGCTTCGCTGAGACCGCCAGAAAGTACTCGCCGGGCGCGAGATCGCCAAAGTCGTATTCGCCGGTGTCGTCGGTAAGGGTTTCTGCTTTCTGGGTGATTCTGTCGCCAGGATTGTGGGATTTGAGGAAAAGCAGGACCTTGGCGTTCTCGACTGGGTCGCCGACGTCGCTGGTCACGATGCCGTGCAACGAGGCTACGGGCGTCATGCGGAAGATAAGGCCTTCTGTCTGCTGGCCTTCGCCGGTCACGATGGCGGTGTTGAACAGCTCGTGCTGATTGTACAAGGAGAGGAGAAATCCGCGCCTGACGGCCACCAGATCGTACTTGGCAGCGGCGAGACCCTCGAGAGCAAAGCGGCCGTCGTTGCCGGTTTCGAACGACGCGACGGTTTGGTGGTCTGAAGAGGAGAGCGCGGTTACCGTGGCCTGTCGCACGGGTTCGCCGGTGGCTGAGTTCACTAACGTGCCGGTGATACGGTAGAGGGCGGCCTGCGGGAGGGCTGGAAGGCAGACCAAGAGCAGCGTGAGGAAGCAAAAGAGGCGGGTTGAGGAAAAAGGAAATGCGCAGGGCGAAAAGCCCTCAGGGGCTAAAGCCCGAGATTCATTTTGTTGCATTTTCGGCACGACTAAAGTCGTGCCCTGACGCTTCTTGCTACTCCATTTGCATTTTTCCGTAAGTTGTAGAGTCGTGCCCTGACACAATCTGGAGTTTGAATCATATTTTCGCGAAGCTAGAAAAATGCTCATTGCGCGGGCACCTCCAGGATGAGGCCGGTGGTGGCGCCGGGCGAGAGGGTGATGGCTTGACCTGGAGTGGGCAAGGCGGCGAGCGCAGCAGGGTTGTGGTAATCCAGGACCAGAGGCGCAACGAAGGTGTAGACGTGGTAGTTGCCCGGCGTCAGCGCTTCAAGTGTGACCGATCCTCCCGAGGTGGGGCGCAGAATTTGCGGCGTGGAGTTTTCGGTTGATTCAAAGTCCGGAATCACATAGACGGTGTACCAGCGCTCTTCTCCGGGGGCAAGAGCAGCGCCGGCCGTGGGCAGGGTGAGGGTGAGGCGCGCGCAATCGTCGCGCAGCGCCAGAATCAGCGGCGCGGTCACGCCGGCTGGGCCGATCACCAAGGGTTCACGGGCGAGGTTTGCGCCGCCAGCGGTGAACGACGCCAGGCAAAGGCCGTGCTGCGTGATGCTGGTATGCGCCCAATAGGCGCCGGAGGTCATAAAGGATGTCTTTAGCTCGCCTGGTCCGGCCCCATCGGCGTAGAGGCTGACCATCCCGTTGGACAACGAATCGCCGGCCTCGCTGAGAGCGACGTAAATTCCGACTTGTTCAGAGTTGCCGGGCGAGGGTTGCGCGCCGCTTCGAGAGACGGTGACATGGAGGGGATTGTCGCGGTACGCCAGGAGCGGGATGCGCAGGTTTGAAACATCGCGTCCGGACACGGAGAATTCCACCTGGCCGGTCAAGGGCTCTGCATCCATGGCAGCGGTGAAGTTTCTGTTTCCAGCCATATCGGCGGTCACGCGCGAAAAGGTCACGGTGACGGCAAACGAGTAGCTGCCGTCGGGCAAAAGGGCGTGCAGCGCGCGTGTTTCCTGGTCGTATTCGGCACGGTAGGGGAGCCAACTGCCCTGGGCGTCGAGCACCCTGGCGGAGAGAGCCATACCTTCCCAGGCGGGATTCTGGTCGCCATAACGTTTCCCCGAAGGCAGTAACGCTTGCGCTGTGACGGCGTGGAACGGCTGGAGCGTCAAGGAGAGATTGGCCTCGGCATCCTGGCCGCCAGCCAGATGAATCTTTGTAGCTTCGGCCAGATCGCGGGCATCCAGATAAAACTGGCTGGGGAAGCCGTTGCGCGCCAACTGACCTTCTTTACCGCCTATGGCGAGAAGAGTGGTCAGTTCGCTGTCCATCGCAGGCTCGGTATAGAGCGCATAGTCGCCATTGCCGAGCCGTGCAAAGCGATAAGCCCCTTCGCTGTTGGTCTTGACGTTATAGACCTCGCGCCATGCTGCACGCCCGTCCTCGACCACGCGCTTGGCTAAAGTGACGCCAATATCCTGCGCCGCGTCGCCGGTGGAAAGCAGGATGCGGCCGTGAATCGCATTGGTGGGGGCCATGGAGAAGATCAGATCGGGCATCTGCGCGGCCACCAGGATGCTGTGATTCATGTTGGGTCCAACCCCCCAGCCTGCGTCTCCGCCGGGAAAGAAAGCCTGGTCCAGAAAGCCGGGTTTGACGATGTGCACGGCCTGCGGCCCCACGGGCACGCCGGGAATCTCGAAGCGGCCCTCGCCGTCGGTCAAGGCGCCGGTGTCGGCGTCGCCCTCAATCTGCACCAGGGCGCGGGAGAGCGGCGAGCCGGTGGCGGCGTTCAGGACTACACCATGCAGGGTTGCCAGCGGACCTGATGGCGGTGCTGTGTTGATCTCGGAAGGTTGCGGCGGGCCTGGAGGAATGTACTCCTGCGCCGGGAGAAGCGTGGCTGCCAGCAGAAACGCGGCGCAGAGGGCAGGCATCGCCAGCCGGAGTATATGCGGGTGAGAGACGAGCCTGCTGCCCGCGCGTTCATGGTTTGCAAAAATGCCCACGCCTTATTGTGACGGTTCAGGGCGGGGAAGGGAATCAAGACTAGGGAATAGGGAGTAGGGAATAGGGAATTCAGAGATTTCATAACAACTGACAACTGGAAGGGGATCGTTTTACCATGGACGCTGCAACCAGACGCGGGAATTGTGCATCGGAATACATCGAAGGGTAGTCCAGCATGGTATCGGCAGAGCAGATTGTAGAGGCGCAGGATGGGGAGACGCGCGCCTTGCACGGGGCGGGGTCCGTGGCGAAGGCCGATGCCGGCCCGGAAGGGCGCGCGGATTGGCTGGATGCGGTCCGCCGCCAGCATCGCGCTAACTATGAGCTGTGGCACATTGAGGACGAGGCCCGCGCTCCGGGCGCAAGCGATGCTGATTTGGCCGGGGTCAAACGGCGAGTGGATCTGATCAACCAATTGCGCAACGATCTGGCGGAGCAACTGGACCGCGTTTTACTGGGATGGCTGGAGCCGCAGGGTCTGCCCAACCCTGCCTCTGAGTTGAACTCCGAGTCGCCGGGGCTGATGATCGACCGGCTCTCGATTCTGGCGCTGAAGATCTATCACACGCGCGAAGAAGCGGAGCGGGGCGGCGCGCCGACGGGGCACGCGGAGCGCAACCTGGAGCGGCTAGCCATCCTTGAAGAGCAACGGCGGGACCTGGCCGCCTGCCTGGACGCATTGTGGCGCGAGACGCTTCAGGGAACGCGGCGCTTCAAGCTCTATCGGCAACTGAAGATGTACAACGATCCAGCGCTGAATCCGGCCATTTACAGCGCTTCTTCTCCGGACAAATTGCCCGGCGGATGAGGCCAGTGTATCCATATGGCTTGACGCGAGGCGGGGTTGTGCGTATAAAGAGTGGCTAGCAGCGCAATCCACAGGCGTAGTATTCTTCGAATAGCAATTCGAAACATTTGCGTCTGAAGTTGCGCAAAGATTCAGCAACCACAAGATGTAAGAGGCCCGAACCTTGGCGCACGACCGCAAACATGAAGCTTCGGCATCCAGAAAGCCCAATGCCCATCCCCATCCGGGCACGGGACCGGCCTTCCAGCACTTCCAGGCCGCCATGGTGATGCTGCAGCAGGGCAAGTTCGAGAACGCGCTGGCTGCGTTTGAGAAGCTGCTTGCAACAGCGCCGCCCGAGCTGCTGGAACGGTGCAAGATGTACAGCAGCATCTGCCAGCGGCAAATGGACAAGCATACCCTGACGTTTTCGACGCCCGAGGAGCACTACGACTACGCCGTATCGATGTTGAATACCGGCTACTATGAGGAAGCGCGCGAAGAGTTTGGCTCAATTCTGACATCCCATCCAGCGGCCGACTACGCTTTGTACGGGCTGGCGCTTCTGGACGCGATGACGGGACGCACCCAGGATTGCCTGGGCAATCTGGCCAAGGCCATCGAGCTGAACCCCAAGAATCGGCTTCAGGCACGCGTGGATAACGATTTCCAGAGCATGGCCGACGATCCCCGATTCACCGAACTGTTGTATCCCGAGGTGCCCTAGGGCTTCTGTGATTTCCGCGCAGATTCCGACCTTAAGCCTTGATCCGGACCCGCAAATGGCCGCAGGGGCAGTTCCTGTCCGGCCGTTGCGCGTGGTGGCCATTGGCGGGGGCACAGGCCTGTCGACTCTGCTGCGTGGGCTGCGGCGCCATGTGGTCTCTACCAGTGAGGGCGCGCCGGAGGGAGGCTTGATCGCCGATCTGGCGGCCGTGGTCACGGTGACCGACGACGGCGGCTCCAGCGGCCGGCTGCGCAAAGATTTCAATATGCTGCCCCCCGGCGACCTGCGCAACTGCATGGTGGCGCTCAGCGAGGAGGAGGACTTATTGGTCCAGCTCTTCGGCCATCGCTTTTCAGCCGGAGACGCACTGGAGGGGCACAACTTCGGCAATCTTTTTGTGGCCGCGCTCACCGAGATTACCGGCGACTTTGCCCACGCCATTCAACTGGCGTCGAAGATACTGGCCACGCGAGGGCGCATTTACCCGGCGACGACGGCCAACGCCACGCTGGTGGCGCGCATGGACGACGGCTTGCTGGTGCGGGGCGAGACCAAAATCACCGCCAGCCGCAAGCGCATCGCGGAATTGATGCTGGACCCTCCGGACGCGGCTCCGCTGCCGGAGACGCTGGAGGCCATCGAACGCGCCGACATGATCACGGTGGGGCCGGGGTCGCTGTATACCTCGCTGATCACGAATTTATTAGTGCAGGGCCTGCCCTCGGCGCTGGCGCGCGCCCGAGGCGTGCGGGTTTACATCTGCAACCTGATGACCCAGGCCAACGAGAGCCTGGGATTGACCGCCTCGCAGCACATTGAACGGATTTACGAGCACACCCGCGCGCCGATCTTCGACTATGCCCTGGTCAACACGGAGGCTTTTCCCGCCGAGACGCTGGCTCGTTACGCGGCCGAAGGGGCGTCTCCCATCGTCCCCGACATTGAACGCATCGAGGCGATGGGGGTGCGCGTGATTACCGGCGACTTTGCCAGCGAAGAGAACGTCGCCCGCCACTACGCCAGCCGGGTCAGCAGCGCGTTGCTGGAGCTGGGGGGCGCGGCTTTGGCGGAGCGCGGCTGAGTTTTTCACTTTCCTACCGATAGCGCGCTGCGGTAGAGTGAATGTGCGCGCGGCCTCGAGCAGGCGCGACCCTACAGGAGAAATCATGCACAAGAATCGAGTTTGGATTACTATTTGCTTTTGCCTGTTTGCCATAACCATCACGGCCTCGTCGCAAGCCATCAGAAAGCCCGGCCTGTGGGAGGTAACCTCCAACATGTCCTGGCAAAAGTCACCCATGCCCGCAGGAGTGAATCTGCCCCCCGGTATGAAGTCCCCCTATAGCGGCATGACCATCACCACGCAGGTTTGCTACACCCAAGCCATGATCGACAGGTATGGCGCCCCGGTATCGCAAAATCAGCGCGACTGCAAGATCGAAAACGTGGTGCTGCACACCAACAGTATGACCGCTGACATGATCTGTAGTGGACGGATGAACGGCAAGGGAGAAATGCAATTCTCATCGACAGACGGCAACACCGCCACGGGCAAGACACATTTTGCGGGAACCATGCAGATGGGGCAGAATACGACGCCGGTGGAATGGACGAATACCTTCACGTCCACTTACAAAGGCCCGGATTGCGGCAGCATCAAGCCCCCGCCCATGCCGCAAAACTAGCGCCGATCCCGCACAGACTGACTCTCTAAGAGAAAAGCCCCGCACTTGCGGGGCTTTTTTGTGCGTGAATTGAAGGCGCGAGGCTTATTTGAGGGCGGTCATGAGAGCATCGAGGGCTGATTTCGGGGGCCGGGTCATCGACTCGGGCAGCGTGGCCAGCGGCTCATCCACCACGTTCAGCAGATCGATGAAGGTGGGCTGCTCGGTGTTGATGTAGAAGACGCCGGTGAGGATTTCATTGTTTTCGTGGGCCTCCATCAGGGTGCGCACGGCGTTGGCTTTGTCGGTGGGATCGTAGTCTTCCAGCAGCTTGCGCAGGCGCAGGTTGGAGCCGTCGTGCATTTCCACTTCGTAGACCTCGCCGGAGTCGTAATCGACTTCGATCTCATCGAAGCTGGCCACAAAACCGACCTCGTTGATGGGCTCGTCGTTTTCCTGCATGAATTTATAGCTCTTGGTGGATCCCTCGTGGTCGTTGAAGGTGACGCAGGGGCTGATGACGTCGAGCATCACCGTGCCTTTATGGGAGAGAGCGGCCTTGAGCATGGAGAGCAACTGCTTCTTGTCGCCGGAAAATGACCGGCCCACGAAGGTGGCTCCCAACTGGATGGCGAGGGCGCAGGTGTCGATGGCGGGCAGATCGTTGACCACGCCGGTCTTGAGCTTGGAGCCGAGGTCGGCGGTGGCGGAGAACTGGCCCTTGGTAAGCCCGTAGACGCCGTTGTCCTCGATGATGTAGATCATGGGCAGGTTGCGGCGCATAAGGTGAACGAACTGGCCCATGCCGATGGAGGCGGTGTCGCCGTCGCCGGAAACCCCAATGGTGGTCATGGTGTGGTTGGCGAGGATGGCGCCGGTGGAGATGGCCGGCATGCGCCCATGCACGCCGTTGAATGCGTGCGCGCGGCTCAGGAAGTAGGCCGGGCTCTTGGATGAGCATCCGATGCCGCTCATCTTCATGACGCGTTCCGGCTCGACGCCCATCTCGAACAAGGCGTCGATGATGCGCTCGGAGATGGCGTTGTGGCCGCATCCGGCGCACAGCGTGCTCTTGCCGCCGCGATAATCGACGATGGGAAGGCCGATGTGGTTGACTTTGGGAGCAGGCGTGGCGGTTGCCATTTAGAGGCCCTCCTTAAGAACACATTCTTGCCGCGCAAATTCCGCGGTGATGGATTCAGCGTCCACCGGCATTCCGTTGTAGTGGAGAATGCTGCGCAGCTTAATTACCTGAGCGGCGGGAAGATCGAGCTTGAGCAAGCTGGCTAGTTGCGCGTCGCGGTTTTGCTCGACCACGTAGACGCGCTCATGAGAGGCCACAAAGTCGTGAATCGCCTGAGAGAAGGGCCAGGCCCGGATGCGCAGATAATCCGCGTCCTTCCCGTAGCGCTGCTTGATCTGGTCGAGGCTTTCAGTGAGGGCGCAATCGGTGGAGCCAAAGGCCAGGAAACCAATTTTCGAGATGCCGTTCCTGACCATGATGGGGGCTGGAAGCAGTTTGCGTGCTTTTTCGAACTTCAGCGCCAGACGGTCCATCACCGCCTGGTACTGGTCCGGGTCCTCGGTGTAGTTGGCCGCGTCATTATGTCCTGAGCCGCGGGTAAAGTACGAGGCTTTAGGGTGGCGCGTTCCGGGCAGCGTGCGCCAGCCGATGGCGTCGCCGTCCACGTCGCGGTAGCGGGCAAAGCCGCCCAGCCGCTCCAGGTCGGCGGCGGATAGCACCTTGCCGCGGTCCAGCGGCCTGGCGGGATAATCGAAAGGCTCGGAGATCCAGTTGTTCATGCCCAGGTCGAGATCGGTAAGCACAAAGACCGGAGTCTGTATGCGCTCGGCCAGATCGAAGGCCGCCTGGGTCAGTTCGAAACACTCCTTGACCGAACCGGGCAGCAGAATCGGATGTTTTGTGTCGCCGTGGGAGAGGAAGGCGGCCGAAAGCAGATCGGCCTGCTGTGTGCGCGTGGGCAAACCTGTGGAGGGCCCGCTGCGCTGCACGATGATGATGACGCCGGGAATCTCGGCGTAGTAGCCCAGGCCGCTAAACTCCGCCATCAGCGACATGCCGGGGCCGGAGGTTGAGGTCATGGCGCGCGCGCCTGCCCAGCCTGCGCCCAGCACCATGCCGATGGCGGCCAACTCGTCCTCGGCCTGCACCACGGCATAGGTCGCCTTGCCCTCCGCCGTCAGGCGCAGCTTTTTGAGCAGGTCAGTGGTTGCCTCGATCACCGTGGTGGAGGGCGTAATGGGGTACCAGGCGACCACCGTAACCCCGGCAAAGACCGCGCCCATGCCGCAGGCCGCGTTGCCGTCGATGATGATCTTGCCCTCGGTTTTATTCATCCGCTCGATGAAGAACGGGTCCCGCTTGGTCAGATTCGCCTGGGCATAGTCAAAGCCGGCTTTTACTCCGCCGAAGTTCAGATCGAAGACCTTCTGCTTTTTGGCGAACTGCCGTTGCAGGTTGCTTTCCACCACGCCCAGATCGATGGCCAGCAACTGGGCGACGACGCCCACATAAACCATGTTCTTGACCAGCTTGCGCAGCTTGACCTCGGGGCAGATGGGGGCCGTGAGCTTGTCAAAGGGCACCGGATAGCAGAACACGTCACTGCGCGCCTGGTCGAGCTTAAGATTCTCCTCGTAGATGGCCACGCCGCCGGGGGGCAGGGCCTGCACATCTTCCAGGGCAGTCTCTGGATTCAGCGCGACCAGTATCTCCGATTGGCGTTTGCGGGCCACGTATCCGTCCTTGCTGGCGCGGATCAGAAACCAGGTTGGCTGCCCGGCAATGTTGGAAGGGAAGAGGTTTTTCCCGCTCACCGGGACGCCCATTCCAAAGATGCTCTTGAGCAAAACGCTGTTGGCGGATTGCGAGCCGGAGCCGTTCACCGTGGCTACATTGATGCTGAAATCATTGATGACGCGCTGTCGCGTGTTGGTAGCGCCCTGCGCTTCTTCCAGGGCTGGATTGCCTGTCGCCATTTGGCGGGATTCCCTTCCGATCAACTCTGGAGAGAGTTTATCTTTCACTCGGCACTGATTATAGTCACCCGCGATGGCCTGCGTCCTGATACCAAAGGCCGGGAATGACCATTCTTACTCTGGCGGAAGATAAATGGCTTCGCGCCCATTTTGAAACGGCAAATAAAATGCAGGTAAACTTTCAGAAAGGAAATAATTTTGCCTCATACATTGCAATTTGATGTGCGCCGCGCGGAAGACGATTCTGATATTTCCGCAGATATTCTTTATGGGGCGTGAAAACCGATGGTAATTTCGAGTAGAACTCGCCATTGCTGTCAGATGTGTTTACTGCGCCAAGCGCGCCGAATCGCGTTGCCAGCGCGCAAGCAGCGTCGCGGCGATGATGAACAAGGCCAGCAAAATGCCAATCCACAGGCCGTAGATGCCCCAGTGGAGGACGAAGCAGAGCGTCAGGCCCAGCGGCAAACCCAATAGCCAGTAGCCGACAAGGTTTGCCACCATGGGCGCTCGCGTCTCGCCCAGCCCGCGCAAGGCTCCAGTGGAGACGGTCTGGATGCCGTCAAAGATCTGGAAGGCCGCTGCCAGGCCGAGCAGGCTAGGCCCGACGGCCATGACCAGAGAGTCGCGGGTGTAGAGGGCGATGAGCGGACCCGGCGCCACCAGGAAGACTACGGCTGCCAGCAGCATGAAGGAGGTGGCAAGCCCCAGGGCGAGCCAGCCGGCACGGCGCGCACGCGCGGGGTCTCCCGCGCCCAAGGCATGGCCCACGCTGACCGCGGCGGCTGCCGAGATGCCCAGCGGGACCATGTAGGTGAGACTGGCGTAGTTGAGAGCAATCTGGTGCGTGGCCAGGGCCACCGGCGTCAGCCATCCGGCCGAGAGGGTAGCCAGATTCCAGGCACCCACTTCGAGCAGAATCTGCCCCGCCGCCGGCGCACCCAGGCGAACCAGTTCCCTGATCTTATCGAGACTCGGTCCGGCCCAGTGGCGGAAGAGCGGATGGCCGCGTCTGCGCTCATAGCGCCAGGCAAAGCCCAGCAGCGCCGCCGCCATGAAGATGCGCGAGAGCAGCGTCGAAATCGCCGAACCGTTTACGCCCATCGCGGGAAACCCCAGTTTGCCGTAGATGAGAACCCAGTTGCCGAACCAATTGAGCAGGTTGGCGGCGACGTAGGTCAGAGTAATGACGCGCACATCGCCCACGCCTTGCAGGTAGCGGCGCGTTCCGGCGTAGAGCAACAGCGGTAGTGTGCCCCAATTGAGGATGCGCAGATAGGTGGCGGCCGGCGCTGCCACCTGCGGGTTGATGCCGAAGGGCGCAAAGCCAAAGCTGGCCAAAAAAGTCAGCAGCATCAGCGGAGGCGCAACGATACAAGCAAGATAGACGCCCTGGGCCAGCCAGCGGTGACATTCATCGTGATCCTTGCGTCCAAAGGCCTGCGAGACCAGCGTGTCCAGCCCCAGCAGCAGGCCAATGCCGCAGATCGCCGGCGTGTAATAGGCGGCATTGCCGAGGGCCACTGCCCCGATGGCCGCCGGGCCCAGCCTTCCGACCATGATGGTGTCCACGATGCCCTCGGCCATCCAGCCCAGCTCGCTGAGCACCACCGGAATGGCAAGCGCCACCATCGCGGCGAGTTCGGTTCTCCACTCTGGGATCGATGCGCTTCGAGCCATTTCACCACTTTACAAGTTCGTCGCCAGCCCGGCCAATCTGGCCACTAGGTTCTGCTCTCTCATTATTCACGAAAGATTTACAGGGAGCCTATAGCCTCATTTGAGCGGATATACAAGTTAACTAGGAGTAAACGGCAATGGCGGCAACGGATGGTTCACTGAACAGATTCTGCGTCAGGCAGATGACCCCCGACGATATTCTAGGGATCATCGATCTGCAGGTGCGCGCTTTTCCCGGCCTGCCGCCCTGGAGGCCCGACCAGTTGACGCATCACATGGAGGTCTTTCCCGAGGGCCAACTGGTGGTCTCCGGCCCGGACGGCTGCATTTTTGGTTCGGCCAGTTCGCTGATCATCGACTGGGACGATTACGCCGAATCCGCCAACTGGTCGTCGATCACCGGAGATGGATCGTTCGACACCCACAACCCATCGGGCAAGACCCTCTACGGCGCCGACATGGGCGTGGACCCGGAGGCGCGCAAACAAGGCATCGGGACGCTTCTCTATGAAGCGCGGAAGGATTTGATCCGGGAACGCGGCCTGAAGCGGCTGCTGACCGGAGGGCGCATCGCCGGCTACGGCGCAGTTGCCAGCCAAATGACGGCGAAGGAGTACGTGGCCGAGGTGGTGGACGGCAAACGCCGGGATCCCGCGCTGAGCTTTCAGCTTGAGAACGGGCTGGTGGTTCTGGATGTGGTTCCCGGCTATATGCAAGACACCGATTCGAACGGTTTCGCCACGGTGCTGGAATGGCTGAACCCGGAGTACACCTCCTCGATCAGTCTGCAGGCCAGTCTACAGCACGCGGCTCTGGAACAGGCCGCCGCCGAGGCCATGCGCGGGACTCCGCGTCCGCGCCGCGTGCGCATCGCCGCCGTCCAGTACCTGCTCCGTCCCATCTCCTGCATTGATGACTTTGTTCATCAGGTAGAGTTTTTTGTTCACAGCGCCAAGGACTACAAGGCACACTTCATCCTCTTCCCCGAATTCTTCACCATGCAGCTGCTCAGCTATATACACGAGCCTGCTCCGGCCCTGGCCGTGCGCCGCCTGGCCCGGCTGGCGCCAGAGTACGAAGCGTTGTTCATGCGCCTGGCCATGGAAACGGGAATCTACATCATCGGCGGAACTCATCCCGTTTTCCAAAGGGGCAAGATATTCAACGCCGCGCATCTGTTCACGCCCAACGGGCAGGTCTTCCGCCAGAAGAAGGTGCACCTGACGCCCACGGAGAGCGGCCCTTATCAATTGAGCCGCGGTAATGGCCTTTACCTCTACCACACTGACTTCGGCAACATCGCCATCCTGATCTGCTATGACGTGGAGTTTCCCGAGGTAGCGCGGGTGATGGCCGAGGCCGGCGCAGAGATTCTCTTCGTCCCCTCCTGCACCGACGGCCGCGAGGGTTTCTGCCGGGTCCGCTATTGCGCCCAGGCCCGGGCCATCGAGAACCAGATCTATGTGGCTATGACCGGCACCGTGGGTAATCTGCCGCTGGTTCCCTACATGGCCACCAACTATGGCCAGGCCGCCATCCTCACTCCGTCAGATTACTTCTTTGCGCGGGACGGGATCGCCGCAGAAGGCACCATCAACCAGGAGCAAATGATCTTCGCCGACGTGGACCTCGATCTGCTGGACGAACAGCGCGTCAACGGCAGCGTGATTCCTCTCCAGGATCTGATCAAGGACGCCTACGACAACGTCGTCCACTTCTCGGATTACAAGGGCCAGACGCCTGCCGTAACTGGCCTCGATGGAGTTGAGTCCGCCAGTCGAACCCAGGAGATGGAGGCCGGAAATAGCATGGGAAATGAAGAGATTGGGGTTTACGCAGGGGCGGGACGGAAGGGTGTCCTGGCGGATTGAAGGGATTGCGGCTCAAGTCAGCGGCGCGCCAAGGGTGGAGTGAACAAGAGCAGGTCATAAACGCGTAGACTGCTTCACCACTGCGCCCAGTCGCCGAAGCCAAGCACCCATGCGGCCAGCAGAAGATTGCTGACGGCGTGCGCGGCGACGACATCGCCCATGCGTCCCCGCCGCCGGAGAACGGCGGCAAAGGCCAGGCCGGCCAGGGTTCCGAGCGCCAGGTGTTGCCAATCCATCAGATTCCTCATATGCTCCAGGCCAAAAACCACAGAGGAGAGGCAGATGGGGAGCGCCGTCAATCCGGTAAAGGAGACCTGGTCAAACTCCCGGCTGACCAAGCGGCGCGCCAGGTAGCCGCGAAAGGCCAGCTCTTCTGAAATGGGTACGGTGACGACGGCGGCGGCGACGCGGAAGGCAATCCACGCCCAGCGGGCAGCGGGCGACAGCGTTGCAAGGTCCGCGCCCAAACGGCTGGTAGCGGGTTGATGCACCCACCCAAGAGACGCGATCCAGGCAGGCGCCATCCACAGCAGAAAAACGGCCACGCCGGTGGCCGGGCCAAACCAGCCAAAGCGCCAATTGAGTTTTTTCAACTCCGGCCAGAAATACCATAGGGCAATGGCAGCGGCAAAAAAACGCAGCGGGTAGAGCCAGTCAAAGGTTCCCGAAACCAACTTGGAGAGTAACGCCGCGGCCAGGATGGCAAGAAATGGGAGCAGATAAGCGCGAGTTGCCGGAGATTCTCCTGGTTGTTCAACCAGAGTCTGCGATGCGCCTGAGACGTTTTCCATTTCTCCACGGCGGAGCTTGCCGTCGACGCTTGAAAAGGATGCGGGTGTTTTTCGAAGCCATGAAATTTTCTGAGTGGCGAGGGAAAAAGCCAGCGCGATCACGATGAATGCAATCCAGCCTGCCTGAGTGTGGAAGCCGTCCAACAGAGCAGGGGAGCCACCCGCATTGTAGATGAGGATCAGAGCGCAAAGCCGGACAATGTTCAGCAGCCAACTGCATCCCAGCGCGCAGGGGATGAGTAGAAGCGCCTGCGGGAAACGGGACTCCTTCCTGTAGACCCAAAGCCAGAGGCTGGTGAAAATCAGCACCAGTCCAAGGCCTTCGACCCCGGAACACCCACCCGCGATGGTGATCAAATAACGAGGAGTTCCAATCGTGAAAGTAGCCGGATCGGAGATGACATCAGGAAGAAACAGACCTAGAGCCGCGCCCACCGCATGGAGTGTGGCTCTTTGCAGGATGCCGTTTTGAGCGGTCATGGTTGCGCCCCACAGCAACTTGACCGGGGTGCTGAACCACCATCCTGCCACACCGGCAAGGGGTGCGTAGAGCCACAATCTGCCGGTAGCGCGAATCGCTGCCATCCAGCTGCGGAGCGGCACGCAAGCCAGGGCCAACAGGACAGTTCCCATCATGTAGATAGCGCTTTTGATGTAGCTGTAGGGATCGAAGGGCAGCCAGCCCAGCCCATGACGCGCCGCCAGGGTGATGGATAGAACCGCGGCCATGCAGACAAGATGGCAAATAAAGAAGATAGGACTGAAGGGAATCTCTTCACGCAGGGCTTTCAACCTGAAGTGGCCGAAGCCCAGAAACACCACATATGCAAAGATGGGAATCTGACCATACATACTGGCGTTCATCCCAAACAATTGCAGATGACCGGGAGGTGTTCCCCTGTCCTCGAAGCAGAACAATAGCTCAAATATCACTATGGCAAATAAAAAATAAAGCCGGCCCAGGAGATGGCCCGGCAAAAAATAATCCAACAACGACCGGGCACTTCCTTTCCCCGTCGATGCGCAAATGGGTTTTGACACCGGTTTCAGAGTAGGTACCGTCTACTTGTTGCGCCGAATGCGCAGAACCGCAAGCGAACCTGCAAGCAGCGTGATGGCGCTTATCGCCAGGCTGGGATCAATCTCAGGAGTTGGTTGGCCGTGAAAAACCAAACCATGGGAGGGGAAGCATATACCGAACACCATTCCGGGGAATAAAATGTATTTTATAAGATTCCTCGTCACGAGCAAATCCTTTCTACGGTCCTCGACAAACTGCAACGATTGGAGACCCGTATGTCTAAACCCAGCGCCTTCTGTTATCTTGCTTGTCCTCTGCAATTTGAGCCTCATGCTACCAGATTGATGTCTGGAACTCAGCAGCAGAACTGGTAACCATGCAGAGGCTTCTTCCAATCCGGCGTGGCAAGGGTGGAAGCCCCAAAAAGAACAGGTCCTTGACGATTGTGCACAAGTCAATTGAGGCAATATTAACCGAGGTAAGGCGAATCGCGCAATAGCAACCGATAGCACAAAGTAACCGTCTCGTTACTTTGGTGTGTCCAGCATGATCTTTCCGCCTGGATATCGATTTCGCTCGCCAGGATGGGAAATTGCCGTTTCGCCTGCTCTAAATTGATGAAATATAGAGTATTTAGGATTCCCGCAATGAGTCCAGACTCAGAATCGACCTTTCCAGGCCACAATATTGACCCTAACGCGGCCCGCAGAAGGGATGCGGACCGCAACAGGCCTGAGAATCTATATAGTGACACTCTGTCTGCGGTACCATAAGGCCGCGAGGCCGAGGAGGCCGGTTGCGAACAGGAGATAGCTGCTTGGCTCGGGCGATGATACAGGATCCCCAATTAACGTCTGAGGCGTGCCGCCTTCGGTCTGAGTGCCGTCTATGGGGATAAAAATATCAATAGTGGGGTAGTTGGTTGTGTTGAGATTGTTATCGGCAAAATACAACGCCGTGGCCAGCAAAGCGTTGATGTCACCCTGATAACAGGCTGGCACATTGCCCAACAAATTCGCGTCGTTCGGATCGAAGAGTTCCCAATTTGCCCACTGCGCTTCCGCGACAGTTGTCGTTGATGCGCCGGGAGCATTAGCCAGAGAAAAGATGTAAGCCGCTTCCACGTACCGCACGTTTCCCGACCCGGTGACTGGCACCATGGTTGCTTGCCAGCTCTCGCCAAAGTAGATCTCATTCTCGTAGCTGACGCACATCAACGGAGTGAGAGTGGTGCTGCCGTTAAAGCTGAAATTATAGGGATACACATAATCCGGCCCAGAAGTCTGACCTCCGACACTTTCGAGCGTCAGTGTCATTGTGTCAGCGTAACCTTTGGGCGGGCAGAACAGCAGAGCAAACAATGCAACGGCAAATAAAACCAAACCGACATTAGACTTTTTCAATCGTTCCCCAATCTACATCAGGATAAAAGCAACATCATGCCGCATTCACACTTTTCCTTACACGCTTTCGTTTATTAAGGATAAGGAATGTTCAGTTCACAGTTAATTAAAATATACCATTATTATCCAATTATTTAGTCATATTTTGATTCATCGATAGATTACCAGTTCACGTTACCAAGGGTGAGGGAGGGAAGTACTCAATCCGAAAACAGAAGTGATTTTGGTATTTCAGTTCTGGAAAACATGTACTCCGATCAAAAAAAGTTCACGGACGGGAAACCAGTCGGTGGATCTGTAGCAAACACGCGGCCAACGAAACGGAGGCGACCAACGCCGCCGCCAGGAGCAGTGCCACATGCAATCAGTTCTGCAGCAGGCCTGGTTCAACCCCCTGCGCATAAGTTTTTCACTCATGCAATTCTCTTTCTGCGGAACAAGAAGGCCGCGAGGCCAAGCATGCCGGTGCCGAGCAGGAATAAGCTGCCTGGCTCAGGCGCTGGCGAATCGCCCATCATATTCTGCGGCGTGTCGCCCTCGCTCTGACTACCGGCAACCGGAAGATAAATGACATAATCGGAGTAGAGGCTGGAGTTGGGATTTGCCGCAACGAAAGTCGCCGCGTTGTTCAGTATATTGGTTACGTCAGCCTGACTTACAGAACCAGGCAAGCTGCTCGATGCGCCGGGAGCAAAGAGTTCCCAATTGGCCCACTGTGCGTCCGCAATGGTTGTCGGTGATGCGCCGGGAGCAGCAGCCAGAGAAAAGATGTAAGCGGCTTCCTCGTAAGTGGTGTTGCCCACGACCTGCGCGATGGTTGCTTGCCAACTCTCGCCCTGAGAGATGTCTTGAGTGAAGCTGAGGCACATCAGCGGCGTGAGGGTTGGGCTGCCGTTGATGCTGAAGTTGTAGGGATAGACGTAATCATTGCCGGAGGACTGCCCGCCGGGATTTTCATATGTCATGGATACCGTGTCCGCGTACGCAATCACTGGGTTAAACGACAAGGCAAAAACTGCAACGACTAACAGCGCCAGACTTACATTGAACTTCTTCATTTACATTTTCTCTTTCTGCCCTTTATGGGCGAGCCCATTCATCCGAATGGACTCTGGTTATGCGCGCACACCTCGCGAAATCGTCCGCTAAGGTGAGGCGAGTATGATCAAGACACAAACTTCGTATGGCCCAAGGATCACTCAGGACAGCGCCGAGCCACAATCTTGCTGAGTAAATATTAGCCAATGAAATTCGAGACACAAGAATACCCAACGCATTACCACAGTAATGCGCAATCAGAAAAAGTAACAGATAACTTCTGATCAAAAAGGCAAAATTCCGGATCAAATTGCCGGAATGTTCAGCCATCATATTGAGCAGTCTGGCGCAATGATTGCGCTAGAGGGAAGTTATCCAAATAGCGCACTGGGGGATGAATCGCTACAGGACCATGTTCATGTGAGCTAAGTCACAAGATAGAAGCTCTTGATCCACCGCAGGATCAATGCTGGGATGCTCCAAGTACAATAGCAACCGCGGCAATCATAAGCAACACGGCAATTGTTGCCTGATGCGCCTGACTCGGCGTCTCCTCGATCGCGGGCATAACATAGTCCCGCTTGAGCACTTGTAAATAGTAATACAGAGAAACCACGTTAAATGCAATAGTTAAAGATACTAGATCAAATCGGCTCCACTCTCAACACGAGAGTAAGTAATCCACGCATTAGCCTGGTCTGCCGGAGAGAAAACGAGCTGGTAAAACTCGCGACCCTTGAGGGAGGCGGCCAACTCCGCGCCTCCGCAGGCCAACATGTGATCAATCCTACAGTTGGCCTGATTCAGCCGCGCATAGTTATCTCATTCAAGCAAGTTTCTTTTTGCGGTACCACGAGGCCGCGAGGCCGAACATTCCGGTTCCGAGCAGAACCAGGCTGCCGGGCTCAGGCGCCGGAGAATCACCAATGAAAGTCTGAGGAGTGCCGTCTTTTGAGGGCCAGCCGCTTAAAGGAACAAAAACCTCGTATTCGGAGTAGAGGCTGGAGTTGGGATTTGCGTCGACATAAGCCGCAGCGTTGTTCAGTATGTTGGTTACGTCGCTCTGATAATTGGATGGCACGACGCCCGACAAGAAGGCAGCATGGGACTCATTCGTCTCGAACAGATCCCAATTTGCCCACTGCGCTTCGTCAATGGTTGTCTGAGATGCGCCTGAGGCGCTGGCCAGCGAGAAGATGTAAGCGGCTTCTTCGTACTCAGTGTTGCCTGCTATCTGCGTGATGGTAGCTGTCCAGCTCTCACCGTCGGAGATATGGTCGTAAAAGCTAAGGCACATCATGGGAATGGTGTATGCACTTCCGTTGTAGCTTAAGTTGTAGGGGTACACATCATCACCGCCAGACTTCTGCCCACCTGTACTTACAAGTTTGAGGGTCACAGTATCCGCGTACGCATTCCCAGGGTTAAACGACAACAGGGCACAAACCGCAACGACCAACAGAGCCAAACCGACATTGAACTTCTTCATTTACATTTTCCCTTCTGCCCTTCGCGGGCGAGCCCAATCGTCTGAATGGGCTCTGGTTATGCGCGTACACAGCGCGAATTGCTGCTTTGTAACAAGAGGTGTTTCAAGCAATGCTTCTTCTGCGGTAGATAAAGGTCGCGAGTCCTAACATGCCGGTGCCGAGCAGGAAGAAGCTGCCGGGCTCTGGGGCGATAGGGGGCGTGGGGGCGTAGTATCCACCGAACTGAGGATTAGCCCCTTCCACTTCAGCCTCCAAGCCATGGGAAAATATTGTTGGGTTGTATCCACTGGCTCCATCATTCTCGGAGCCGTCTTGGTATCCGTTGACGCAGGATGGAACACTTTTATTGTTAGGACACGTGGGGGTGAGTACGCTAGCCGCACTTTCCCAATAAGATTCCAAACTGGTCAAAGTGATGGTGACCGAGCTCTCGTGAGCCGCACCGGTTCCAAAGGACATTCTCCCCATATTGTTTCCCCCTCCCGCTGCAGTACATCCACCATCATTTGAAGTGCAAGTGATGGTTCCCCCGATCGGGTTAACGTTGATATAAACAGGAGCGTCGATCGAATTTACGGTCGAGCCGGCAGCGGGCGCGAATGTGACCGTTGCCTCAGTCCAATCGCCCGCCGAGCCCTCAGTAGTTGTGACGGTGACCGTTATTTGGTCCGTAAGAGGGACGGAAGCACCATTTTCGTAATACAATGTGTTAAAACTTATTGAGTCCGCACGAGCAGATGGGCTCACGGCAAGCATCAGTCCAAAGCCAAAAACCGCAACAACATTAAACATCTTCATTTCCATTTTCCTTTCATGCCCTTCATGGGCGAGCCCAATCGACTAATGGACTCTGGTTATGCGCGTACACGCACAATGTTGTACGCCACAGCAAGGCGAATTAAAACAACACCTTTCGCCTGGCCCGGAAGACCATTCGGAAATCGCCGAGACCAGAGGAGCATTCTGGACATCGCCGATCCACAATCTTGCTGAACAAGTATTAGCCCATGAAAATTGGGCACAAGGTAACACAGTGCATTACCTTAGTAATGCATCATCCGGAGAATAGTAAGTATCTTCTGGTCAGAAGACCGAGTTAAAGCTCAATTTGCCAGGTTGTGCAGCCCAGCAATTTGGGCTTTCCGATTCGCATTTGCCAGCGAGGGGAAGCTCGCCAAGTAGCCCACCGGGAAAGTTGCTGATGACGTATGGCCGAGAATTAAATCACAAGATAGAAGCTCTCAATCCACCGCATAAGCAATGCAGGGGAGCAACCCAGTACCACAACTGTCGTGGCAATCAATAGATGCACAGCCAGAGTGACAGGATGCACATAAATTGGCGTCTCATCGATTGCGGGCATAACATAGGCCCGCTTGAGCACCTGTAAATAGTAATACAGCGAAACCACGCTCAAAGCAATTGCTAAAGATACCAGAGCGAAGGGAAGCGGGCCAGCGGAGACGCCCAGCACGGCGGCAAAGAGGTTGAACTTGGCCCAGAAGCCGACTAATGGCGGAATTCCGGCGAGAGATAGGAAGAGCACTAACAACACCGCCGCCAGCAGCGGATTGCGCTTGTGCAGACCAAGGAAGGAGTCGAGGCGGTCGCTGCCCGTGGCCCGCTCGACGACGGAGACCACGCTGAATGCGCCGATGATGGTGAGGCCGTAGGTGAGGACGTAGAAGAGCACCGGCGCTTGGCGGTTGATGATAGCTCGGAGCACATTGACAATACCGACCGAAACCAATTCTGTGCCCGGCTGTGGAGGCGACGGATGAGTGCCCACGCCCAGTAAAATGTAGCCCGCGTGCGCAATCGCCGAATACGCAAGCAAGCGGCGAACACTGGTCTGCGCTAGGGCTGCCAGATTACCGACGATCATCGAGATTGCGGCAAGCACAAGCAGAATATCGAAAAGGCCCCACCATGTTCTGAGATAGAGTTGAAAAAGGCGTGTAAACTCACTATTAGGGCGAAATCCCTGAATAGTCACCAGACCTCCACAAATTGTGAGCAGGAGCGCGAAGCTGGCAACTTTGGAAACTGAGGCAATAAACGCCGCCGCCGGTGCGGGCGCGCCTTCATAGGTATCCGGCGCCCACAGATGAAAAGGCACAGCGGCAATCTTAAAACCTAGACCGGTAATAATTAGAATCCATGCGACGTAGAGCAGCGGGCTTGGTCCCTGACGTAAAAGCGCCGCATGAATCTCGTTCAGGTTGGTGCTGCCCGTCAGCCCATAGAAGTAACTGAAGCCGAAGAGCAAAAATGCCGCAGACATTCCGCCGAATAAGTAGTACTTCATTGCAGCTTCGGCGCTCTTGCCTGAACTCTTGGCGAAGGCCGTCATGATATAGAGGCCTAGGCTCAGCAATTCCAACCCGACGAAGATAACCAGCAGATCCTGTGCGGCAGCAATGAGCAATCCGCCGGAAGCGGCCATCAACACCACGGCAACAAACTCACCCACATGCTTAGTGAAATCCGAATCGATCAGCAATAACAACGTCAGTGCTGTCAGAATCAGAATTCCAGCCTGCGCTGCTCCGACATATCCGTACTGCGCAAGCAGCAGCTTACCGTCATAACGGAAGCCGATAAAGCGGAGGCTGCCGCCCGCCGAGACTTGCAAAGCCCATAGCGCTGCGCCGCAGCCGGCGACGCCCAGCAGCGCCGCAACGGTAACACGGACCTTGAGCGCAGCCTTACGCAGGAAGGCTAGGTCAACGACCAATACAAGAAGCGCCGCGAGTTCCAGAGTGGTCTCCGGCAATGTCACGCGGAAAAGGTCTGCATAGTTCATTGCACACCTCCCGCGAGCAGCGCCTTCACCGCCGGTTCAATGGCGTCGAGCAGGATTCTCGGCCAGACGCCGACTGCCAAACTGACTCCCGCCAGCATAACTACGCCGGTAACTTCAGGCCAGGTGATGGCGGCGAAGTGTTGGCCCTGCTCCTGCTCCAGGACCTGGGCGCTGGGCAATAAATCGGGGAAAAATGCCTTTTGCATGGCGCGCCAGATGTAGGCCACGCCGACTACGATGCCGATGCCCGCCGCCGCAACCCACCACGGGTTGACCTTCCACGCGCCCACCAGGACTTGTAACTCGGCGACAAAGCCGGAGAAGCCCGGCATTCCCATCGAGGCCATTCCAGCAACGACAAAGGCCGCTGCGGCGAAGGGCAATCTCTTCGCAAGGTGCATGGTCTCGAGTTCCGCCAACTTGCGCGTGTGGGTGCGGTCGTAGACGATGCGTCCGACGATGGCGAATAGAAGCCCGGCGATGATGCCGTGGGAGAACATCTGCAGGACCGCGCCGGTAACGCCGATCTGATTCAGGGTCACGAGGCCGAGCAGCACAAAGCCCATGTGGCTGACGCTGGAGTAGCCAATGACGAATTTGAAATCGGTTTGCGCCAGTGCAACCAGCGCGCCGTAGACGATGCCGATGATCGCCAGCACGGCAAAGACATCGCGCCAGGAGCCGATGCCGATAAATGAGAATCCCCAGGGGTCGAGTCCGCGAGGAAAGAGAGCAATGGCGACGCGCAGGCAGCCGTAAGCGCCCAGTTTCATCACCACGCCGGCCAGCAGCATGGAGGCAGCGGTGGGCGCGGCAACATGGCCGGTGGGCGCCCAGGTGTGAAAGGGCCACATGCCGGCCAGAATCGCAAAGCCGGTAAAGACCAGCGGGAAACACCACATCTGGAAGCTCGCCGGGAGGCCGGCGTGGGCCAGCTCAACCAATCCTGTCGAGTGGCTGCCCGCCGTGGTGTAGGCCGCGAGCAAACCGATGAGCACCATCGCCGAACCCGCGAAGGAATAGATAACCAGCTTCATGGCCGCGTACTCGCGCCGCGTGGATCCCCAGATGGCGATCAGGAAATACTTGGGCACGATGGCAATTTCATAAAACACAAAAAGCAAAAAAAGGTCGAAGCTGAGAAAAACTCCGTAGACAGCGCCGATCAACACGAGATAAAAGGCAAAGAACTCGTTGGCGCGCAGGTCGATGTTCCAACTGAATAACACACCAGCGACCGCGGCCAGGCCAGTGAGCAGCACCAGTACGCGGCTGATGCCGTCGGCGGCCAGCAGGAAGTGAATCCCCATGGACGGCACCCAGGCGAGATCGACCAGCGTCATACGGCCTTGTCCCATGCCGGCGACAAAGCCTTGCACGGCCACGGCCAGCCCGGCCACGGCAAAGGCCAGCGCCAGCCAACGTGAAAGGGCGGGCTTTCTTCCTGGCACGAGCGCCAGTACCAGCGCTCCGGCAAAGGAGAGATAGATCGTCCAGGCCAATAGCGACACCGAGTTTGGATGCCAGATCGAAAACATCAGAAGCTCCAGTGCGCCAGCAGGTAAATGACCGTGGGGTTCACGATATTCGTAATCAACGAAGGCAGAAAACCGACGAGGAACATCAGGATGATGACCGGGGCGAGCGCCAATCGTTCACCGTGGTGCAAGTCAGGGAAGTTGGCGCAGTGCTCCGGCAGCGGTCCCCAAAATACTTTCTGATTCACGGTGAGAATCACGGCTGCGGTTATCAGCAAGCCCAGGAGCGAGACGGAGGCCGCGACCCAGGCCAGCGGGAATGCGCCGCGGAAGATAAGGAACTCGCCGGGAAAGTTGTTCAGTCCCGGCAGGCCCAGCGCAGAAAACAGGGCAATGCCCATCAGGCCGGCCATCACTGGAGCAGGCTTGCGCAGGCCGCCAAACTGGTCGATGCCGCGATGACCACCGGAGCGCTGCTGGATCATGGCCACAAACCAGAAGAGCGCAGCCGCCGTAATGCCGTGGTTGAACATCTGCAGGATTACGCCGTTGAGGGCCGCCTTCTGGCTGGTCTGCAAGGCGGTGTCAATGCCAACGCCGGCAGCCGGAACAGCCAGCGCAAAGATGCCCAGCAAACAATAGCCCAGGTGATTCACCGACAGGTACGCGAAGACGCGCTTCAGGTCCTTCTGCGCCGCCGCGGCCGAGGCTCCCAACACGACGGTGGCCACGGCCAGCACCAGCAGCGGTATGCGGATTTGCGCGATTTGATGCCCGAAGAGAGGCAACGCGATGCGCAACAGGCCATAGAGGCCCATCTTTGACATGGCGCCCGTCAGCAGCATGGTCACCGGCGAAGGAGCTTCAGCGTAGGCCGCGGGCAGCCAGGTGTGGAAGGGAAACATCGGCACCTTGACGGCAAAGCCGGCGAGCACGCCGATGGCCAGCCATAGCATGACCGTAGGCCCCAGGTGAGTGGTGACCATCTTCTCCAGTTCGCCTGTATAAGCCAGCAGGGTGAGGTGAGGGAAGTCCATGCTGCCGGTGGCGAGAAAGACGGCCAGAAACGAGATCAGCAACACCACGCTGCCGGCCATGGTGTAGATGAAGAACTGCGTCGCCGCCGGGCCGCGCCGCGAGCCGCCCCACAGCTTGATGAGGAAGAATGCGGGAATCAGGCAGAACTCCCAGAACAAAAACCAATGGAAGAAGTTGAGCGCCGTGAAGGAGCCGAAGAGTCCGGCTTCCAGCGTCAATACCAGCGCGAAGTAAAGCCGCGGCTGATGATGGACGCGGTGCGCGGCATCGACCGACATGAGGGTAACGATGGCGGAGAGCACCAGCATCAGCGCGCCCAGCGCATCCACGCCGAGGTGATACTCGATGCCCAGCGAAGGCGCCCAGGCGTGCTGCTCTATCAATCCATAGCCGCCATTGGCGGGAAGCCGCATCCACACCACGAGCGCCAGCGCCAGGCTGGCGATGGTGGTGATGAAAGCCACGGCGCGCGCGTGCTTGCCGGCCGCCAGAGCCAGCGCAGCCCCCGCCAGCGGCAGCACAGTCAACAACGTCAGTAGATGGAATCCGCTCATGTCCTGTAACTCCAAATTAGAATCGCGGCCAACACAACCACGGCCAGCGCCAGAATTCTCAGGTAGGTCTGCACGCGGCCCGTCTGCATCCGCGAGAGCACACCCCCGCCCACGGCCAACTCTTCGCAACCTTTGTCGAAGCTGCCGTCTACTACATTCGTATCGAGGAAGCGGTTCAGTCGAGCGCCCATGCTGAAGGCCCACGCAACTCCGGCCACCACGCCGCCCCAGACCCGGCGGTCCATCCAATCAGACACGCGCGCCCACCAGCCGTAAAAAGCTATCACCGTCACGCCGTAAAATTCATCCACATAAAATTTGTGACTCAGCCAGGTCCAGGTGATGGGCGCGTCTATCTCCAGCGCATCGGGAGCCGTGGGCCGGGGAGAGCGATCTCCGTAGAGCCGCCAGGCCAGAATTATTCCGAGCACAAACATGAATGTCGAGATGCCCATCAACGTCAGCAATTCTCGTTCCAGCAAGACGCGCCAATCAAACTCCGCCGCCCTGCCATTCAGGAAGGATTTGAACCACGGCCATGCCGGAGTTCCGATAAATCCCAGCGTCATGGCGAAGAAGGCCAGTATTCCAAGCGGCACGAGCATCACTGTCGGACTCTCATGCGCGGGCTTGCCGCCCCGCCAGTGGCCGAAGAAGACATAGGCTATCTGGCGAGTCATGTAAAAAGCTGTCAGCAGTACGCCAAAGACCAGCATGTAGAACGGCGCTTTGGCCACGCTCCAGTGCCGCGTGGCCTCCAGAATGCCGTCCTTGCTCCAGAAGCCGGAAAACAGAAGCGGAAAGCCGCACAGCGCTAACATGCCTATTGCATACGTCAGGAAAGTCAGCGGCATATCGGATTTCAGCCCGCCCATGCGGCGCACATTCTGCTCCTCGTGGCAGCCGTGAATCACCGAGCCCGCGCCCAGGAACAACAGCGCCTTGAAGAAGGCGTGCGTAATCAGGTGGAAGATGCCGACGGCAACGCCGCCCATGCCCAGACCGGCCATCATGTAGCCGAGTTGCGAAACTGTCGAGTAAGCCAGGATGCGCTTGATGTCGTTTTGCGCCACGGCAATCAGCGCGGCAAAGACGGCCGTGAACGCGCCAACCCAGGTGACTACTGTAAGCGCAGCCGTCGTCCCGCCGGCCAGCGCTCCGGCCTGCATAAGCGGATAGACGCGCGCAATGAGATAGACGCCCGCGGCCACCATGGTCGCGGCGTGAATCAGCGCGGAGACCGGCGTGGGTCCCTCCATCGCGTCCGGCAGCCAGACGTGCAGTGGGAACTGGCCGCTCTTGCCCGCGGCTCCGGCAAAGATTAAAAGGCCAATTGCGCCAGCAGCCGTCAGGCCCAGCGCGGCAGGCTGCGACAGCAACACGGAAAGAGATGCATACTCGATGGAACCAGCGCCATGATTGTAGAAAAGCAGCGTGCCGGTTTGCGCAAAGAGCCAGACAATTCCCAGCAGGAAGAATACATCGCCAATACGCGTGGTGATGAAGGCTTTCTTGGCCGCAGCGGCTGCCGAGGGCCGCTCGTACCAGAAACCGATCAATAAATAGGAGGTAAGCCCGACGATCTCCCAGAACATGAAGAGCAGCAGAAGACTGTTGGCGATGACCACGCCCAGCATCGCTCCGGCAAAGAGAGACATAAAGCAGAAGAAGCGCGTGTAGTTTTCGTCGTGCTTCATGTAGCCGATGGAATAGATGAAGATCAGCAGGCCGACAAGGCTGACCATTACCAGCATGATGGAAGAGAGCGGATCAAGAACCCAGCCCAGGTCGACGTTCGATGTGTCGAATTGAATCCAAGTAAAGTTGACGACCTCACGCGTTGCAACTCCGTTAATCCAGTCGCTGAGCACATGGATAAAGGCAACCAGCGAGAGCAGCAGCGAGAAAATCAACGAACCGATGGCCAAAATCGCGGAGGTTTTACGCGAGGATTGCTTGAGCAGCGCTGTCAGGCCGGCAGCCACGATGGGAACAGCAGGGATCAGCCAGAGAATCTCCGTGATGGGAGAAACCGCTAACTGCGGAGTGAATGAAATTGTTTCCTGCACCAACTCCTCACCCCTTCATCCTGTTCATCTTGTCCAGATCGGTCGTGTGCGCGTGGCGATGAATCTGAATCACCAAGCCCAGCCCCACCGCCGCTTCGGCCGCCGCCACGGCAATGGAAAAAATCGCAAACATCATGCCGGTGAGCGCCTCGGGATGCGGCCCATAGCGCCAGAAGGCAATCAGATTCAAGTTGGCTGCGTTCAGCATCAGCTCGATGCCGATGAGCACCAGAATGGCGTTGCGCCGCGTGAGCGCGCCGGCCAGGCCAATCGAAAACAACAGCGCGGCCACCAGAAGATAACCTGCAAGCAGCGTCATTGGGATTCCTCTTTCTCGTGCCCAACTTTCTCGTGCATCGCCACGATGACCGCGCCAATCAGCGCGGCGGTCAACAGCACCGCCACAATCTCCAACGGCAAAACGTATCGGCCCACGAGCGCCACGCCAATCTGCTGCACCGTCACATCGGGCACAGCCGTTTCATGGGGCAAAATCCGCGCGCTATGGATCACTGCCCAACCCAGCACCGCAAAGACCGCCGCGGCGATGGCGAGACCGGCTAGCCAGCTCCGGCTGAAGACTCCACCCTTGGGAGTTTCAGAGCCCCTGGTCAGCAGAATCGCAAAGACTACCAGAATAGCCACCGCGCCGATGTAGACCAAAATCTGCGCGAAGCCGGCAAACTGCGCATCGAGATTCAAAAACAGCAGCGCCAATCCTGCAAACGCGACCGTCAGCGCCAGCGCGCAATGCACCGTGTTCTTCAGCAGCATGGCTGCCAGGCCGCCGGCCACGGTAATCGCCGCAAGCAGGTAGAAGACCAAGCTCATCGGCAGCCGCTCCTTTCCTTGCGGTTCCAGCGGAACTCACTCCGCATAGCGATAACTCCTCGGGCCGAGGCGCTGTCTGCGCATCTCCCACAGGCCCATGCCCGCATAGGCAGCAATCAGAATCGCCGAGCAGACCACCCAGCGCTGCCATCCATCGCCCATAAAGCGCCAGAGCGCGGTGACCATCAGGTTGATCAGGCACATGGGCAAAACAAACTTCCAGGCAAAGTTCATCAGTTGATCCTGCCGGAGCCGCGGCAGCGTTCCCCGCATCCAGATGAAGACGAATATGGAGAGCATCAGCTTGGCGAAAAACCAGAACCACGACGGAACCCAGGTCAAAAACGAAAATGGCGCGGACCATCCGCCCAGAAACAGCGTGGTGCCCAACCCGGAGATGGAAAACATGGCCACGTATTCGCCCAGGAAGAAGAGCGCGAATTTGAAGCCGGAATACTCGGTGTGATAGCCGGCCACCAGCTCCGACTCGCCTTCGGGCAAGTCAAATGGAGAGCGGTTGGTCTCCGCCGTAGTGGCGATGGCATACATCAGGAAGCCGGCAAATCCCCATGGCGTAAAGATATACCAGTGCGGAAAGCCCCAGGTGTAGTGATTCTGCGCTTCCACGATTTTCGTCAGCGAGAGCGAGCCGGTGATCATCACCACCACTACGCTGGACATGAGCAGCGGCACCTCGTAGCTGATCATCTGGGCCACGGCGCGCATGGCGCCCAACAGCGAGTACTTGTTGCGGCTCGACCATCCAGCCATGAAGACTGCCAGCTCAGTGGACGCGCCCATGGCGAAATAGAACAGCAGGCCGGCGTCCAAATCCACCAGCACCATGTTGCGTCCCATGGGCAGCACGGCAAAGCCCATGAAGACGGTGACCACCAGTAGCACCGGCGCGAGAAAATGCACCACCGCATCCGCGCTTGAGGGGACGATATCTTCCTTGGTCAGCGATTTGATGCCGTCGGCGATTGGCTGAAACAATCCGAAGGGGCCGACGCGGTTGGGGCCAATTCGATTTTGTATGCGAGCCAGCCCCTTGCGTTCGAAGACAGTGGTAAGCGCGAAGAGCGCAGGAAAGAGGCAGATGATGGCCGCCACGTTGAGCAGCACTCCAGCAGCGGGTTGCCAGGACGCGGGAAGAAAGCTGACCAGCCAGTGTTGGAGCAGGACGAAGATCTGGTCGAAATTTTCGAAGAAGGATGTATTGCTCATCGCTTACGCTCCCTCTCCGGCGATGGCCGCGATTTTGGCTGTGGCAGCGCTGGCCGCGGCCTTGGCCCTGGCATCGGCTTTGACTTTATCCGCCGCCAGCCGCGCGTCCACTGCGGCTGCTTCAGTGGGATGAATCTGATGATAGTACTCATTCGACTTGGCCAGTTGCTTTCGGTCAAGCAGTAGCCCGCCAAAGCGGTCGTCCGTGCTCAACTCAAATTCCGTGTCCATCTTGATGGCTTCAAAGGGGCAGACCTCGACGCAAATTTGGCAGCTCATGCAGACCGAGATGTCGATGTCGAAGCGCATCGGGTAAAACTGCGGCTTACCCACGAAGTCAGGCTTTTTATCCGCACTTTTCTCGATGAAGATGCACTTGGGCGGGCACTCCTTCTCGCAGATCTGGCAGGCCACGCAGCGCAGCCCGGCCTGCCAATCGGCGCCATCGTACACGAGGAAGGGAAAGACGCGCGCCGCCTCGAACGGTGCGATCCGTTGCTCCGGATACTGGACCGTCGTCAGCCGCTCAGCGGAGACAAAGCTCAAGAAGAAATTCTTCGCCGTCTCCGCCATGCCTTTCAGTATGCCCTCGCCTAGCAATGCAATCTCCTCTTCGCTTTACGGCTTGACCGCCAAATTAAATGACTTGAAGGTCAGCGTCACCTGCAGCCCTGTCTGGGGCACGCTGCCGCCATTCGTCCCTGAGCCATCGCTCCCTGTCGCCGTGGCGTTCGCCAGGGTAACGTTCTGAAATGTCCATTCCATGCTATCCAAAGGCTTGCCCGCGCCATTGCCAAACCGCACGACTGCGCCGCCACTCTCTGTCTCGGTCAGCTTGCAGATGCTCATCACTTCGTTGGTGTCCATCGCCTGTAGGAAATTCGCATAGGCCCGTTGCACCGGCATGTGAACAATCAATTCGTGGCGCGTCTGGCCGGTCGGCAGTCCTGATTGTGGATCTCTTGGCGAGACGATCTCGAATTGGAACGAGCTCAACTGCGCGGTGATTTTGCCTTGTTTCATGGCGTTGCATTCCAACGTATAGGTTGACGCCGCGGCGGCGCGCACACCAAGGATCGACATCAATGCCAATCCCAATGCAATCCATTTCATTCCATGTTGCATCTTCATTCATTCCTCCCTTTTCTGCCGGCCCTCCGGCGCTAGCTTGTTTCTTACCTATCCACTTCTCCCAACACAATGTCCACGCTGCCGAAGATCAGCACCACATCGGCCACGTTGACGCCCAAACACATATCTTCAAGCACCGTCAGGTTGATCAAACTCGGCGGCCGCACGCGGTAGCGATACGGGTTTGGTCCGCCGTCCGAGATCAGATAAAAGCCCAGTTCTCCCTTGGGCGCTTCGATGCGCCCGTAGGCCTCGCCCGGCTTGGGACGCAGGCCGCGCAGCTTCGCTTTGGGGTCCATCACCGGGCCAGGCTGAATTTCTTTGAGCGCCTGCTCCAAAATTACGATCGACTCGCGCATCTCCAGCATGCGAATCATGTAGCGGTCGTAAACGTCCCCATGATCGCCCAGCGGCACGCGGAAGTTGAAGCGGTTGTAGATGCCGTAGCCGTCTACCTTGCGAATGTCGTAGTTCACGCCCGAGGCGCGCAGCATTGGCCCCGTCACCCCGGCGTTCACCGCCAGCTCCGGCCGCAGCACGCCCACGCCCTGGGTGCGCGCCATTAGAATCTCGTTGGAGCTGAGCAGCTGGTCGAATTCATCCACAAATCCGGCGAGGCCCGCGACCACTTTGCGCGTCCGGTCCAGCCATCCCGGCGAGGCATCCACGCGGCAGCCGCCGAAGCGCATGTAGTTCACCATCATTCGCGCGCCGGTCAACTCCTCGAAGAGATCGAGAATCTTTTCGCGCTCGCGGAAGGCGTACATCAGCGGCGTGCCGCTGGCGCCCATCTCCTGAATCAAAAATCCAATCGAAGAGGCGTGGTTCTGAAAGCGCGTCAGCTCGCCCAGAATCACCCGCAGATACTCTGCGCGCTCGGGCACCTCCTGGCCGGTGAGCTTCTCCACGGCCAGCGCGTAGGCCCAGTTGTTGGTGATGGGGCAAATGTAATCCAGCCGGTCGGTGTAGGGCATGGAGGCCAGATAGCTCTGCCCCTCGGCAATCTTTTCGTGGTTGCGATGCAGGTAGCCGAAGACCGGCCTGAGGCGCATCACCCGTTCCCCATCCAGCGCCACATCCATGCGGAAGACGCCGTGCGTCGAAGGGTGGTGCGGCCCCATGGCCACTTCCAGCAGCTCTCCCTCGTCATCCGGCGCAATCGGAGCGGGACGGTTCCAGCCCTCAAGCTTTCCGGCAATCACTACTGATTCGCTCATGCGCCGGCCTCCGATTCTGGCTGGCCGGCAGCTATGGCCTGATGAGTCTGCGCCCGCTTAAGCACTTCGTCATGCGCCGTGGGCTCGTATTCAAAGTCGTTCGGCTCCACGTAATCCCGCCGCATGGGGTGATCCTTGAAGCCCTCCCACATCAGCAGCCGCCGCAGGTCCGGATGGCCGGTGAAGACGATCCCATACAGATCGAAAATCTCCCGCTCCTGGAACTCCGCAGAGCGCCAGACGGGCGTGAGCGAGGGCAGTTCCACCTGATCGATGCGGTTGACAGTGTGCATGCGGAGGATCAACGGTCCGTGTTTTTTTTCAACTGAATAGAGGTGATAAACCGCTTCAAGAGAATCCGGCCAATCCACGCCGGTCACGTTGGAGAGGTAATCGAGCTTGAGTTCCGCATCGTCGCGCAGAAACTTCGCTGCGGCCAGCATATGGCTGGGCGCAATTCGCAGCGAGTACGGCAGGGAGGGGTTGGGATTGGGTGCAATCTCCACCGCAGCGCCCGGAACGGCCGCTTCGATCGCCGATTTAATTTCTTCTACCGTCTTCAATCTTGTTCCCTCAAAGCTCTCGACTAGTCCCTATTACCTAACGCTTGGATGGAATTTTGGTGAAGCACGCGAGCGATCTTGCGCCTGGACCACCAAAGGAACCATATCAAGGCAGCTTGCAACGCAATCACTACTATTAATTCTAAGTAGTCGTGAGCAGTGAGCGGAACAGGGATCATCCTGAACGACTCCTCACCGGGTTTTATTTCCCGTACATCGATTGCCATCATCGGAGGCCCGTGTCTCCACAATTGCCAAGCGAAGTACGCTTCACAAAGAACGAAGATGCTCAGAAGAATCTTTGCTACCCGACGAGCCAATCGCATATCTTATCCTCCTCACTGTTGAGGCTTGTATGCCTCTTCCCTATTCCCTGTCTTAATCACCACCGACACCGGCCATACGCCGGGATTCGACGCCGGCTCCAGGTCGTGCTCTCCAAAGACAGGCACGGGAAACTCACCCTGCTGCTTCGCATCAAGAAAGCGCGGACGCTCTTCGCCGGTCAAATGCTGGCCGTCAATTTTCTTTTGCAGCGTCATAAAGGCCTGAATCAGCGCCTCGGGGCGCGGTGGGCAGCCGGGAATGTGCACGTCCACTGGAATATAGCGGTCGATGCCTTTCAGCACGTTGTAGCCCTGCTTGAACGGCCCACCGGAAATCGCACAAGCCCCCATGGCAATCACGTACCTCGGCTCGGCCATCTGGTTGTAGAGGCGGACAACCTGGGGCGCCATCTTCTTTGTTACGGTCCCGGAGATAATCATCAGGTCGGCTTGGCGGGGCGATGGACGGAAGATCTCGCCCCCGAAGCGGGCCAGATCGTAGCGCGCCATGGTGGTGGCAATCATCTCAATGGCGCAGCAGGCCAGGCCAAACTGCATCGGCCAGATGGAGCTGCGCCGGCCCCAGTTATAGAGCTCCTCGATGGTCGTCACCAAGACTCCCTGCTTGCCCAGTTCGATCTTCAAGCCCTCATCCATCGTCGCTACGCTCCAGTTTTCAGTTCTCAGTATTTCGTTGCAGTGCCAACTCGTCTTGGTGCCCCAGGTCTCGATTTTGAGACCTGGGAAACTAACAACTGAAAACTGACAACTGTTCTCACGCCCACGTCAGCACGCCCTTGGCCCAGGCCCACGCCAGCCCCTCGATCAGCAGCAGCACAAAAACCAGCATGGCCGCGCAGGCAGCGGCGCCCAACCCGGTAAAGGCCACCGCAAAGGGCAGCAGAAAAACCGATTCCACATCGAAGATCAAAAAGATGATGGCATAGAGGTAATAGGCCGAGTGAAACTGCATCCAAGCGTCACCTCTGGACTCCAGGCCGCACTCGTAGATGGCGTTTTTCACGGCGTTGGGTTTTGGCTGCGAGAAAATTTTTGCCCACATCCACGCCAGCCCTAGCGGAGCTAGGCCAAAGCCCAGAGCCGCCACGAACAGAGCGGCCAGAGAAAAATAAGGATTGGAAGCCATCATTGGAAAAACCCTTCAGAATCAACGTACCAGTTCAAGGCTATATTTGGCGTAAAGATGCGCCATTCCGGTTCCTGCACCTTCCATTTTCGCCTATTCATCTCGCCTTGTGAACCGTTCGCGGCCGTTTTTTGGGCACCGGGTGCTTCGGGTCACGGCTTTGAGACCTTAGAGCACAACAATCGAAAATCGGCTCTCGCCTGTGTAGAACCTGACTTTTTCTGTCGATAATCCGCGCTTTCCCCACTATTTATCACCACACAACATCCGTTTAACAAGATTGTCGCATTGGGTCGCTAGGTTTTGAAGTTAAGCAGAGCACTACCCATCACGGGCCCATCTGAAAACGAACCCCAAAAATCCTGCTTCAACCACATTTGGAGGACAAATTGACACACTCTATCCCTGGAACGCACAAGCGTCTCATCGCGTTATCTCTATCGGTTCTGGTGCTGTTCTTTACTACATCGCTGCATGCACAGACCAACAGTTCAAAACTAGAAGGCACTGTCACAGATGCGCAAGGCAAAGCGCTAGTCAATGCCACTATCACCGTGAAGAATAATGCCACCGGCGCAGTTAAAACCACCCAGAGCGACGACAATGGAAATTACTCTATCGACGGGCTGCCTGCCGGAACCTATACGGTGGAAGCCGCCTACACAGGCTTCGCGAATCTAACCAAAAGCAACATAATGCTTGTCTCCGGGCAGACCCTGTCTGTCGCCCTCCCGTTGAATATCAGCACGGTTCTGGAGGAGGTGAACGTAAACGCCGGTGTCGATTCCATCGCCGCACAAACGGCGCCCAGCGGCGGCTTTATTGAAGAGCGCTCGGCTCAGTCGCTGATCTCCAACACCTATATAGAAAACTTCACCTCGCCCGTCGCCGACTACGGCGAGATCGTCCAAATCGTACCCGGCACATTTACCGTCAGCAGCGACGGCATTGGACAGGGACAAAGCAAGACCTACTTCCGCGGCTTTCCCGACGGCGATTACGATATCGACTTTGACGGCATTCCCTTCTACGACACCAACACGCCGACGCACCACTCCTGGGCCTTTTTCCCCGCGCAGTGGATCGGCGGAGTGGACTTCGACCGCAGTCCCGGTTCGGCCTCCACCATCGGACCCACCCCCTTCGGCGGCTCCATTCATCTGCTCTCCAAGCCGCTTACCAGCGAGCAGGACATCCGCTTAACCTTTACCGATGGCTCCTGGAATACACGGCTCTATGACGCTGCGTTCAACTCCGGCAGCTTCGGTCTCTTCGGCCGCCCCAAAAAATCGAATCTCTTCGTCGATGTGCACCACATGTCTTCGGACGGCTACCAGACCTTCAATTACCAGCAACGCAGCGCCGGTTCGCTGCTTTACCAGTACCAGTTCTCGCCCAAGACCGTGCTGACAGGCTTCAGCGGCGTCATTCACCTCAACGCTAATACGCCCGGATTCGGCGGTCCCTACCGCTGCCAGACCCTGGGACCCTCCCCCACCGGCGTCTACACTTGCAACAACACCACCCTGGTGAATGGCGGACCGAACAACTACTTTGTCGGCCAGGGAACAAACTTCCTGATGACGAACAACTCCGACCCAGTGAACTGGCTCGACTATCAGTACAGCCACTACCAGGTCTACACCGACTTCGAGTATGTTGGTCTGAAGACGGAGTTCCGCAAGGGTTGGTATCTGGATGTCAAGCCCTACACCTACAACTACGACAACGGCGAGCCCTATGCCAACAACACGCCGATGACCGAGAGCGACACCCTGGCCGCAGTTCCAGGCTCCTATGTCGATCCGAAAATCGCTACGGCCACGGTTATCAATGCCGCGGGTACATCTTTCACTGCTCTGCCCACCGCAAACCTCGCCTACAACGGCATAGCTGTGTCCCCTTGCAATCTGATGGCTGGAACTAATAAAAAAGGAATTGCCGCCCTGCCTTGCGGCGTGGACAAGTATAACAGCTATCGCAAGTACGGCGAGACCTCGGTTCTGACGCAGACCTCGAAGCTCGGCGTCTTCCGCACTGGCCTTTGGTATGAGTGGGCGCGGACAAGCCGTCACCAGTATCCCAGCGATCCATTAAACGGCTGGGCCGATCAGCCGCTGCCCAACTTCGACGAGGTCTTTTATACCGACTCCTATCAGCCCTATGCCGAGTATGAGTGGCACGCGACCAAGCAATTGAATGTTACTGGCGGCGTCAAGTATGCAGGCTACACCTTCAACATTATGCATCGCGCTGACAACGGCAAGACCGTTGGACCATTAACCTGCTACGTCGCCGGCGTTGTTCCCACTGCCGCCTGCTCGGCAACGGTAAACGACACAGGCAACTTCTCCGCATGGCTGCCTTCGTTCGATATGAACTATCGCATCCATTCCAACTGGTCGGTCTACGCACAGTACGCAACCGGCAGCATCGTGCCGCCCAGCGCCGTCTACGACTACAACCACACCGTCTCGGCCTCCAATCCCACGCCGGGCCTGCTTACGCCGCCCAAGCAACAGTACTCCACCACCTATCAGGCGGGCAGCGTCTACAAGGGCAACAAGATCACGTTGGATGCGGATGCCTACTACATCCAATTCGATAACACCTATTCCAGCGTGCTGGATCCGACGACGAGCGAGCAAGTCTTCTACCTTCAGCCTGGATCGGTCACCAAGGGCGTCGAGTTTGAGAGCAACGCTGTCCTTACGCACGGTCTGAGCATCTATGTCAATGCCACAGCGGGCAACGCGACATATGTAGGAAACGCGAATGCCAACACCACCTCCACGCAACTCTCCGCACCCTACTGGGTGAAGGCTCCGTCGGGACTTTGGGTCGCATCGACGCCAACCGATACCGAGGCCTCTGGACTTATCTACCAAAGCCACGGCCTGGACCTGGGTTTCTATACCAAGCGCGTCGGCGAGCAGCGCGTGGATAATGGCTCCTATCACAACCAGGACATCATACCTCCTTTTGATGTCACTAGTTGCTACATCAACTACACGGTTCGCAACCACTCCATCTTCGATCAGACCAAATTCCGTTTGAGCATCAACAACCTGCTCAATGCAAACAATCGTGTAAGTGAGACTCTGACGAATGCGGCGGCTACGCAGACGATTCCTGGGACCAGCTACACTGATCCCTTCAACACCACCGCGCCCACCACGCCCGCCGGTGGCGATACCGTGGGTTTCCTGTCTGGACGCAGCATCATGTTCTCGGCAACCTTCGGCTTCGCGCCGAAGAACCGCAAATAGAAAACACCGAGCGGGGTTTCGGCTCATCACTCCAGCCGCGCCGTGGAGCGCATCCCACGGCGCGGCAGAAACGGCAAGGGCAGGAAGCCCCGCCCTCTATGCCGCATCCATCGCCAAATCCGGCTTTAGTAGCTTAACTCCAGCACATTGATCGAGTAAGGCGCGAAGCTCTGTTTGAACTTCGTTCCTGCGACCTCAATCCGCTGCTCGACGGGCGCTACTGCGTCGGGATGCGTGATGCTGTTGGTGGCGTTGGGCGTCTTGCCACTCAAGGTGATTAGCGTTGCATCGCGCTCTACGCGGGCCATGCCATCGAGCGCGATGTTCAGCGCCGCCTCCTCTGACGAAGCGTTCACCACCTTGACGAAGAGCTTGCGCTGCATCTCGTCGCGCGTGGCAGAGGCATACACCCGCGGGTTGGCGTTCGTGAGTATTGCAGGCACAACTTCCGTACCCAGGTAGCTGCCAAAGAGCACCTGCGCCCAATAGCTGGGCGAGCCGTAGCTTGTGAGCGCGTCGTAGCCTATCAGGTCCGGAGCCCACTGCATCCCGCCGGGATTCACATTCACCAGCAGAGGCGCATAGCTGGCCATGATAATCAGGTCGGCGTTGCGTTCCATGCCAGTCATCCAGGCCGCGTCGCCTAACGCCGCCTGCAGGTTGGGCGTCGGCACGCCTTCGCGCGTCGCCCACTCGCCTACAAAGATCTTCGGTCCGCTGCGGTCGTATTTATCGTAGTGACCGGCCGAGGCGAACGACTCCTGCGCCGGCATATAAAAATGCTCATCCAGCACATCCGGCTTCACGGTCTTCACCGGCGCGGTGGCGATCAACAGCAAATCCGGATAGCGCTGCTTGATAGCCGTGAAATACTGCGCAAAGCGGCCGTCGTACGAGTGGGAATGATCGAACTCGTCTTCGTTGCCGATCTCCACATAATGCAGCGGGAAGGGAGCCGTATGGCCGTCTTTAATGCGCTCCGCGCCCCACTTCGTCTCCGGGCCGCCGGTCACATACTCGATCTCGTCCAGCGCATCGTCAATGTAGGGCTTTAGCGCCGGACCCGGTTCCACATGTTCCTGCGCCATCGAATAGCCGGCATAGACCGCCAGCACCGGCTCGATCTTCAGGTCCTCGCACCATTCCAGAAACTCGAGCAGTCCCATGCCGTCGGAGGAGCGATAATGCCAGGGGCTGGGATGCGTTGGCCGGTCCACCCAGGGGCCGATGGTCTTCTTCCAGTCAAAGCGCTCGTTGATGTGGTCACCCTCCAGGTAGTTGCCGCCCGGCAGGCGCAGGAATTTGGGATGCATCGCTGCCAGCTTCTCCATCAGGTCGATGCGGTTTCCAAAAGGGCGGGCCTGATAGGTTGGCGGAAAGAGCGAAACCAGGTTGATCCAGAGAGTCGCCGGCCGCGGAATGGTTAGGATCAGGTGATTGTTCGCGCTGACCGTAACATCCGCAGTCTTGAGCGTAAAGCTGTATTGCTTCCACTCGTTCGTCAGTCCGTCAACCCTCGCCGAGGCCGCAATTGCGCCAGTCGCATCGTTCACCAGGCTCACGATCACCGGAACTCCTACGCTATCCGTCTTCGCGTAAAAGGATCCGGTGTAAGTGGTCTGCGGACGAACGGGAATGCCCCAGAAGCCGTCGTTCTGAACCCCGGCAGGCGCGGCATCGGAGGCCGCCGTTACGCTGACCTTGATGCTGCGCGGCAGAGCGGCACTGGGTCCGGTGGTTTCGTCTAATGAAATCGCCACCGCGGAGTCTCCCCGCGCCACCATCGACCAATGGAAGAGCGCGCCCCAGCCGTGGCCGATGGCGCGGTCGCGCACCAGCTCGGGGTATAGTCCGCCGTCATAGGAGAAGTTGATCTCCTCGGTCATCAGTCCATACAGCATGGGGCTGACCTTGGCCGTGGGATGATCCACCTGGATGGCCAGCGTGGGCGCCTGGGCAGTCAGGTTCAAGGGCAGGGAAGCGAGAAGCAGGATGAGAGAGAAATTAAGTTTTCGCATACGCGGGTAAGTCTATAGAAAGCCACGCCCTGTGACAAGGTGGAGTATGTTTTCTCAGACCCGCACATCTGATTCTTGGCGGCGCAGGAAGGCGGGGGCGAGGGCTATTCCTGTCTTAAGAGCTTTCGCGCAGAATTTCGCCCGGCCCTCGATCTCCACAGTTCGAATGGATTCAGATCTTCCGGCTCACTTCTCCCCCGGTGGGGGCGGCGCGCTCTGCGCAGTTGCCGCATTGGAAGGACTCAACGGAATCTCATGCGTTCCCGCCTTGTTCGATCCCCAATCATAGACTCCGGTATGCAGGTAGATCTCCTCACTGGGCAGATCGATCTCCATGTGCGCGGGAATGCCGTATTTTTGAATCGCTATCCAGGTGTCGTGCTTCACATTCATCTCCTGGCTGCCGTCCTCCCAGTTCACGGCCTTTCCGTCGCGGTCATAGGCCTGCAACCCCACTTGAATCTTGCCGTAGTGTGTGCCGTCCGGCCTCAGATCGAAGTTCACGTCCGTCCAGCGAATCATGAAGTCCAGCGCGTAACGCGTTACTGGGCCAGTCAGTGCGGGGTTCATCCCGGCCCGTATGGCATTCGGCGCGGGCTGCTGCGCGGTGGGCGAAACGTGCACTCCGTAGAGAAGCTGGGTGGCGTCTGGCAGCCCGAATTTCAGCAACGGCCGCAGCGGATTGGATTCCGGCCTGGCCTCGGCCGTTTTCATATCGTCGGCGTTATAGCCGCGCCGGTAAGCCAGCTTGTATTTGCCCGTGGCGCTCACCTTCACTTCGATCCGCCGGTACGAGCCGTCCAGCTTGTTATTGGCCGGCGTGTAAGCCAGCGTGTAATAGTGCGCGCCATCGTCGATCGCGCGTTTGACCGCCGTATTCAGGTCATTGGTGTTGAAGTAGGCCTTGCCGCCGGTGTCGGATGCCAGTTGTTCCATCGCCGCAATCTGCATCGCGCGGACGTCGTTCTCCCCGCCTGGCCCCGCTATGCCGTTGAGAGTCGCGCCGCCACTGGCGCGGCCGGTGCCGGCACTGCCGCCGGTACCGGCACTGCCGGCCTCCATCCAGTGATCGTTCATCACTCCCGCCGCGCCGATGGGATAGACCGCAACCTTTGATACCGTCAGCAAATCGGCGGTCGTCTTAATATCGCTCGCAGGCACGAGCAAGTGGTTCAGCGCCACCATCTGCCCATAGTTGGGAAAGACGGTCACCGGAAATGAACTCGCAAACCAGATCAGGTTCTTGCGCCCCGGCACACCCCCCAGATAGCGGGCCAGATAATTTAGCGCTTCCAGCGTCATTGAAATCCTCTGGGAGTACTGATATTGAGCGGAATCATGGTTCGCCTCCAGGACCGCCGCCGTCGCGCCAGTCGGGTGCCCATTGATTGACGTCATGGAACTCAACTGTCTTTCAATTTCCGCATTATCAGTGCGGGTGCGCAGTAAAATTTCCTTCTCCGGCGCATATTTCTTGTCGTTCAGAGCCGCGCTCAACACCGAGGTATCCGTTGTGAACCCCTGCACATAGCGCAGTTTCGATCCCAGCAGGAAGATCGCCGTCCGCGTCCCCGGCTCCATCGTCTTCAGGAAGTTCAAAATCTGCTTGTGCATATTGCTCTGGTCCTCGACAGGCGTGTTCAGGCTGTCCAGCAAAAGAATGTTCACCGAATCGCTCTCCGGAACCGGCGGGACGTTGGTGTAAACATTGGGCGGCATCGTCGGCATCGGGGCAGGAGCACCCTGCGGCAATGTCTTTAAGGTGTGTTCTTCAAAAAAATCGATGGGTTGCTCTTTCCCTTCCTCCATCACTTTGAAGTTTTCCTTTTGCAGCGCCGTCACCGCATCGCCGTTCCCTCTGGTTACCACCACGTCTACGACTACGGCGTGGGCTTGAACCTTAAACACAGGCACCGGCTCCTTTTCAACGGAAGCCGCCGTCTGGCCTCGTGCGCCCGCAGCAAAACACCAGGCGGCCATCACCGCAATCAACCCCAAAGCACGCAGACGCATAGCCCCTCCTTGATTCCATTGAAAATATACCAGTTGGACACGACAGCCTGTTTACATGCCTGAACAGTGGCAACGATTGACGAAGAGATGCGGGAAAATAACCCCGACCTGTTAGTCACAAGATCCCGCAACAGCGCGCCAATGCCGAAGCTCCGGCCTATTTTCTATTCCCTATTCCCTATTCCCTATTCCCTGCTCTTGCCCCACCCAGCGCCACATTGAGCAATCCTCATAATTTGCCGACGCATACTCCCCATCCGGCTGGTTAGCCAGAATGCGATGGTCGGCAATCGCATCGGTGCGGGATCTCCGGACCTGGCCCAAAAACAGCCGGGCAAATCCCGCTTGCCGCTCCAGCACGCGCTCCTGTTCGTTATTCACATACAAAATGTCGAGTTGAACTTGCCGCCCTGCAAGGGCTTTCCGCCAATCCGCCAGCAGTCGCCGCATCACCGGCGCGCCAAAGGGATTGAACATGAATGCCAGGCACTGCCCCTGAGGAAGCCGGAACTCGACCGCATCGCCACAGATCATCTTCATCGGCGCCGGCGCCCGCCCAGAGGCCCGCCAAACGGCCAGGTTGCGTCGCGCAATCCGCTCAAGCGTAGGATTCAGCTCCACCCCTATCACCTGGCGAAAGGGCAACTCAGCGGCCAGCAGAACCGCCCGCCCCATCCCCGCGCCCACATCGATGAAGCTGACCTCCTCCAATGCCCAGCCTGGCCGGTTCCTCCGCCATCGCCTCAACAGCGCATGGAAGACCGATGGCGCAACCCCGTAGTAAGCCGTCGAATGGCGATCATGCAGGTGTCCGCTCTTCAAGTGCCGGCCGGCAACCAGCCCGCTGGTCCGCACCCCGAACTCCTCGTCGAAGGGGTGAGCCAAAAACCCCTCGCCAACCCTGAGCCCCGGCAGCAGCCGCCTTGAAATCTTGCTGGTTGTCATTCAGAAAAACCCAATTGTATCCCAACACAAAAGCCTCCCGCGCGGGGAGGCTCTGAGGTTTGTATAGCCGAATTTCGTCTAGCGCGGGCGCAGCGCCTTGATGGCATCCGGCAGCCGCTCTTCGAGCATCTTGGCGCGTTCGGCAGCGATGCCGCCCAGATACGACGGCGCCGGCGTGGTCGTCAGTACCAGCGCCAGGGCAATCGCCGAGAAAATCAGTCCCGCAACGCCCGCCGAAACCAGCATATTGTAGGTGTCGGCAATATCCAGGCCGAAGATGTTGAAGGCCACATGCTCCAGCGGATTGATGTGCTTGAGTACCGCCAGCGCGAAGAGGAAAAAGAAGACCGCCAGCGAGGTCAGGACCGCGAGCGACACATCCAGGCTGCGGTGGAACTTCTGCCGCGCTCTGCAATGAGGACATTCGATAAAATGCTGCTCGTAATCCTTGCGCATCTCAGGAGTGATCCCGGAGATGTCGTACCGCCAGCTAGCCAGGATGGAGCCTGCGACTCTGTCCGTACATTGAGTTTTAGCCATAATTTTTAGTCTCACTTTGCAAAGGATGTGTTCAGCCGCTTTCGTCTTGCGCGGTGCACGTGGTTAAGGAGGCTTTAATTTCTAAACGCCCAAGTTTCCGGGCTGGATTTGATCACCGCCCGGTCCGTTCTGCATAGCCCAGAGCGGAATGCCCTGGAGTCTCCCTTGCCAATCTACCTGGTACAGAGTGATTACCTTGTCTTACATCCATTGTAACCTAGGTCACCTAAAAGTAAAGAGAAGAAAGTGGTTCATTTTGCACAGCCAGCAACAGCATGTTGGCCAATAATCTTATCCGGCCATTCAACGCGCGCTCCGCAGTGACCCGCGCCAGCTCGGGAAGATTATTGCTTTCAGACAGATGCGCCAGAATCACGTAGGCTGCCTGGCCATCGTAATCGTCCTCCAGAAACCCTGCCGCCGCCTCGTTGGAGAGGTGTCCTACCCGCGACATTACCCGCTGCTTCACCGCCCAGGGGTAGGGGCCGTCCTTGAGCATCTCCAGGTCGTGGTTCGATTCGAGCAGCAGCAGGTCCAAGTCCTGCAACTGCGCCTTGACGTTGGGCGAAATGTAGCCCAGGTCGGTAACAAACCCCATCCGCACCCCCTCGGAGGCGAAGACAAAGCCCACCGGGTCGGCGGCGTCATGAGGAGTGGTGAAGGGGCTGATGCGTATGTCGCCGATCTCGAAAGGGATACCGGCCGTAAAGTACTCCACCGCCGGTAGCCAGCTGGGATCCTTTGCCGGGGCGGTCTTGTCCGGATTGTCCGGCTCAGCAGATTCAGCAGCCTCGGCAGCATCCAACAGATCGCTCTCGTCCGCCTCACCTTCTTCAGCCGGATTAACAGCTTCCGCCTGGCGTTCGGCGGCCTGCTTGCGCATCTGCTCCAGCCATTGCTTGTAGCTCATCTGCCGCCGTGGCTGCAGCCAGCGCATCCACGCCCTGTGCGTGCCCTCGGTAAAGTACACCGGAATCCCCAGCTTGCGCGCCGTCACAACCACTCCCCCTACGTGGTCGGAGTGTTCATGACTGATGAGAATAGCGTCCAGCGTCTCCGGTTCTTCGTCCACCAGCTTCATGCGCCGGAACAGCTCCCGGCAGCTCAGCCCGCAATCCACCAGAATCCGCGTGCGCCCGCCGGAGACAACCGTCGCGTTGCCCTTTGACCCCGACGCCAGCACCGTGAATCGCACCATGCTCTGAGGATACCGCGTGAGGCTGTGGATAGCGCTGTGATGCAGTTATGCGCATGAATCTTTACGCGTCTGCCCTCATGCCATTGACCGGTCACGCCAGGAAATGAAATTTTGGTCCAAAATCATCAGCACAGCGTAATATCAGTGTGTAAGTCGAGACGCGGAGGATTGCATGAGCATTTCATGGTTGTTGCGGCTGTTCGCGATAGTCATGAAAAGCTCAGACCTCGTTGCATTCCTGGTCGCTGCCTTTATCGTAAATTTGGTTTCCTCGTATCTGCCGGCGGGCGCATGGTACAACTACGAATACATCCTTATCTCATACAACCTCTTTCTTATATGGCTAGTAATCGAAACCGAACACGTGAAACATATCTCCCTTCCCATTGGTATATCACTCTTGACTCACGCAGTCTGTCTTGTTCTAATCGTTCCCATCGGAATGGGAATCGGCGTAATCCCATATTTCGAATATCTACGCTTCTGCGTCCCCGTGCTGGCATACATCGAACTGAAATGGCTTATTACCTTAGGAGTCAAGAAGAAGCAGAAGCGTCCAGTCAGCGTTCCGGTCAGCACCGTCATCGTACAGGCCACCGCGGATGATCACGATGCATGGATTGAATATCTCTCTCATCGAGATCCAAGATTGCGCAAGCCCGGCATGTCCGTCAAAGAAGAATACGAACAGTGGCTTGCCGCCCGCGCCAAGAGCCGAAGCGGATCTTCTTAATACCAGAATCTTGTCTAAGATGCGCTCGCCAGATTTGCCGGAATCTCAATCGACACCAGCGTGCCGCGTCCCGGATTGCTGACCACATTGAAACTAGCTTCATTCCCGTAGAGTACCTCCAGCCGCTCCCGCACATTTTTCATGCCGATGCCGCTGCCACTGCGGTTGAGCGCCGAGGCTGGGGGATTGCGCATGCCCACGCCGTCGTCGGCCACCTCTATGCGCACGCGGTCGCCTTCAAGGCGGCTGCGTAGCGTGACCGTGCCGCCATGGATACGCGGCTCCAGCCCGTGCTTGATGCTGTTTTCAATCAGCGGCTGAAGCAGAATGCTGGGGACTAAAACTCCCAGTGTCCGCGGGTCGATCTCCTTTTCCACTTTCAGCTTGCCGGCGCCGTAGCGGACGACCTCAATGTCCAGGTAATCGTCGGTAAACCTGAGCTCCTCGCTCAGCGGAACGTAGCTGTCGTGCTCCTTGAGCAGGGCGCGGAGAATGTTGCCCAGCTTGACGATCATCTCCCGCGCCAGCTCCGGTTTCATGCGCACCAGCGAGGCAATGGAGTTCAAAGTGTTAAACAGAAAATGCGGATTGATCTGGCGTTGCAGGGCGTCGAGCCGGGCTTCAAGCAGCAGGCGTTTTTGTTCTTCGAGCTTGAGTTCGATGCGCAGCGTATTCCACACCTTGAGCGCAATGCCCACCACGATGGGCGCGCTGAGCCAGACAAGCGCCTGCAGCCACCATTGACTGGCGATGAGCGCAAAGAGGCGGTGAGGAAATTCGTAGGCAATCCAGTCCCGAATCATCTCCATGGCGGTGATGAGCACCAGCATCAGAATCTGGCGGTCGGCGCGAGGCTGGCGCAGGTTGCGGCGCACCCAGCGGTAGAGGCTCAGGTCCACGAAGGGCGTGAAGGACCAGATGTCTTCCTTGTCGACAAAGCGTCCCAGCAGGCCCGACGCCAGTCCCAGCGCGGCGTTGAAGGGCAGGGCCAGAAATTCATGGTTGTAGACTGCCGGCGCTGACAGTACAACGCCGCCCAGCATGGCCCACTCCGGTCCCAACAGCAGGCCCAGCAGAATGACGGCTTCAAAGGAGATGTCGGCGGCCAGAAAGTTGGGCACCGTGATGCGAATCCACACGCCCAGCGTCAGCGGCACCAGGAAGAATGCCAGCAGAGCCAGAGTCTGGGCGGGGCGGCGATGCTCGGCAAAGAACAGACGCCGGAAGGTAGTGACTCGCGCCAGCACGCTGGCCACCGAGGCCACTACGCCCAGCTTGACCAGCAGTGTAATCAGAATGAGATTGTCGGTCACCGCGGCGTATCCCGGTGCAGCGCCTTCACCTCGTAGCCGGCGCGTTTGAGAGCCTCGGCGATCTCCTCGACCATCATCACGCTGCGGTGCTGGCCGCCGGTGCAGCCAAAGGCGATTGTCAGGTAGCTCTTGCCCTCTTCCACGTAGAGAGGCAGAAGATAAAGCAACAGGTTTGTGACCCGGCGAATAAACTCTGTGGTCTGCGGAAACTTGCGTACATAAGCGGCCACCTTGGGGTCCAGGCCGGTCAGCTTGCGAAACTCCGGCACAAAGTGAGGGTTTGGCAGGAAGCGCACATCGAAGACCATATCCGCATCCAGCGGCACGCCGTTCTTGAAGCCAAAACTAAGGCAGGAGACAAGCAGGCGCTTGGTCTCCTCTTCGTGGCCAAACCTGTCCTGGATGCTGGCGCGCAGTTCGTGCACGTTGTAGTTCGAGGTGTCGATCAGCGTGTCGGCTACGTTACGGATAGGGTCCAGCAGTTGCCGCTCTTCCACGATGGAGCGGGAGACGGTCTCCTGCCGGCCCAACGGATGCGGCCGCCGCGTCTCGGAGTAGCGCCGCACCAGCACCGCGTCCTGCGCATCCAAAAAAACCACGCGCGTGCGCAGCAACGTTTTCACCTGTTTGAGAATCTCCGGGAGGCGGTCCAGGATCTGGCCCTCGCGGACATCCACTACGATCACCGCGCTTTGAATTTCAGCGGATTTCTCTACCAAGACGGCATAGTCGGGCAGCAGTTCCAGGGGCAGGTTGTCCACGGCGTGATAGCCCAGATCCTCGAATGCCCTGAGGGCCGAGGCTTTACCTGCGCCAGAGATCCCGGTGACAATGATCAGTTCTTTGCGCGGGGCAAGACCCGCAGGCTTGGGATCCTGACGCTTGGCGGTCGTTCGTGGAGAAGGCTTGGAAGGCGTCATGAGCAACATCCTACACCGAAAGGCGGTTCTTTCGCTTTGATTGGGTGAACGAAGCAACGGGCAAAATCGCCCAATTTTGAGATGATTTATCTCTTCGCCAACGTAGAAATATTTTTTCGCGCCAACGGGCAAAGATCGCCTGTCAGGCCTGGGGCGCGAGCTTCCAGTAGCCCCGCTCTGCCAGCTCTTGGGCCTGCGCGGGCTGCAAGGCGGGCGACAACAACGGGCCCTGGCCCAGTTCGCAGCCCAGGCCGATCAGCGCAGCCAACTGCACCGGGCTCTCGATGCCTTGCGCCACCACCTGTACGCCCAGTTTTAACCCCAATTGAATCAGCGACTCCAAAACAGCCACCTGGCGGCCAGTTTGGGTTGCGGCCGGGTTCAGACTGGGGTCCAGCTTCAGCACGTCGATGGGCAACCGCACCAGGTGGTTCAACGGCGAAAGGCCGGAGCCGAAGTCGTCCACCGCCAGGCGCACGTTGCACCCCAACAGACGCTGAAAAATGGCGAGGGCCGCGCCAGGGTTCTCGCTCAATGCGCTCTCCTCGACCTCCAGGAGAAGCCGCTCTGGATCGGCCCCGCTGGCCGCCAGCGTCCTCTTCACATGCCCGATTAAATCAGGATGATAGAACTGCCTCTGCGTTAAATTGACGCCTACCGTCATACTGGCCCGCGGCAGAACTTCACTCCAGTTTTTCAACTGCCTGCAAACCGCTTCCACCGTCTCGCGGCCCAGGCTGATGGAGAGCCCTGTCTCCTCGGCCACGGGCATCAGCTCGCTGAGACTCGCTATCGAATCATCTGCCCGCCGCCAGCAGAGCATGGACTCGAAGCCCTCCAGTTTTCCGTCCTGAAGGCGAAAAATCGGTTGATACCAGATTTCGAACAGGCGTTTCTCCAGCACCTGGCGCAGTTCACGCTCGCGTTCCTGCAGGTTGGCAACATACAACTGCAATTGCTTGTCGAAGATATCGATGCGCCCGCCGCCGTCCTGTTTGGCGCGATACATGGCAAAGTCGGCGTCGCGGATGAGCAGCTCGGGCACCACATGGTCCGGTCCGGCAATCGCCACGCCGATGGATGCGCTGGCGTGGATTGCCTGCCCGCACACTTCAAACTCGCGTCCCATGGCCTCCAGCACACGGGTGGCCACAATTTCCATGTCTGCAACCGAGTGGATGTTCTCCAATAGAAGGGCAAATTCGTCGCCGCCCAGGCGGGCTGCCGTATCCTGCGGGCGTAATGCGCCGCGCAGCCGCTCGGCCACGGCAATCAGCAACTCGTCGCCTGCCGCGTGGCCCAGCGTGTCGTTAACCTCCTTGAAGCGGTCCAGATCCATAAAGAGCACGCCGCAATTTTGGCCGCTGCGGCGCAGTCTTTGAGTAAACGCCTGGCTCAGCCGGTCCAGAAAGAGCGCGCGATTGGGCAATCCCGTCAGCGCGTCGTGCAAGGCGTCGTGCTGCAACTTGGCTTCAGTCCGCTTGCGGTCGCCAATGTCGCGGTAACTGAGAATGTAGCCGGCCCTGTTTCCGTTTACCAGCAGCGGCCCGGACTCGAGAGCCACATCCACAAGCCCGCCATCCTTGTGTTTGCGCACGGTATCAAGCGACGCAAAGCCAAAATTATCCACGGCCTTGAGTATCTGCGCGACCTCCTGTTGGTGTGTCTCCGGCACGATACGGTCTCGCAGACCTTCGCCGATGATTTCCTCGGCGGTATAGCCGAAGATGCGAGTAAAGGCAGCATTAACATACAGTACGCGGTCGCCGCGCATCACGGCCACGGCTTCGGGAATACTGGCCAGCACATTCTCCATGAGCCGCTGTTGAGCAGTGTCCGAACTATCGGGAAGACTCAAACGTATGCCCCCCAAAAATGACTACATATTCTAGGGTATCTCCACCAGCTCCAACTGGCCGTTGCGACGGCGGTGGAGCACAAACAGTTCTCCGGAAGGATTATGAAAGATCAGCAGATCGCTGTCGCGGAATTCGGCCTCCTTAACAGCTTCCTCAATGGTCATAGGCTTGAGGGATAAGGCCTCGCCGCTGGTGACGATGCGCGGCTCTACAGCCGCTTCTGGGGCAGGGAAGGAGTGCGCGGAGATGGCCGCGCGGGCTTTTGCGCCGGCGCGTACCGGCTTCTCCTCAGCAGCCTTCGCCACCGGCTGTAGGCGGCGGGCTTTGGGCCGGGTTGCAGGAAGCTCGGTGAGCGTCTTCTCCTGCTTTGGCTTCCGCTTGATGGCCATTCTCCGGTCGCGGTGGCGAAGCGCCTGGTTTTCGGCGTGCTCGATGGCCTTATGCAGCGCCGATTGCTGTGTGCCGGCCTTGCCCCCGGCCACAATGGTGTGCAACCGCGCTTGAATGGTCACCTCGATAACCTGCATGCGCTTCTGCGCGCTAAATACAATGCTGGCGCTCGCGCTCTTGCCTAGAATGCGGGCAATCCGCTTCATTCCCTCCGCTGCCTGGGTGCGCAGCGCTTTGGAAATCGTAACTTGTCTGGCGGTTAACTCCACTTCCATTGTTGACCCCCGCTCCTGATTCTCGCAGCTGGATGATCCGGCTGGAGAACTAAGGATTCTATAACCAACAGCGGTGAGTTGTCAGTTTTCTGTGGTCGGTACGCGGCATATTACTTCAACTGGGGTAACCATAGAAAGCGATTGACTACAGGCTCCATCCGCGAACAAATCATCTGATAACTGACAACTGACTACTGTCAACTGACTTTACGCGTCGCGCTGGCGGCGCTGGTGGGTGCTGGGAATGTTCATGTCTTCGCGGTACTTGGCCACCGTGCGGCGCGTAAGTTGGATTCCCTGGGACTGCAGAATGGCTGCCAACTGGTCGTCGGTGAGGGGATGGCGCGGGTCCTCTTCGGCGATCAGTTTGCGAACCTTGCGCTTGAGCACCAGCAGCGGCGTGTCAGCGCCCTCGGGCCCGTTCGAGCCTTCGGAGAAGAAAAAGCGCAATTCCAGAACTCCCTGCGGAGTGTGCGCGTATTTGTTGGCCACCGCGCGGCTGATCGTGGAAGGATGAACGCCGATCTCCTCGGCCACTTCCTTGATCATCATGGGGCGCAGGGCCTCGATACCGGACTCGAGAAAATCCTGTTGGCGGCGCACAATAATTTCGCAGGTGCGCACGATGGTGCTTTTGCGCTGGGCGATGTTGCGCATGAGTTGCAGCGCGGAGCGGAAGCGCTCCTTCACGTATTCCTTCACCTCTTTGTCGGTGTTTTCCGCGGTGAGCATCTGGCGGTAGCGCCGGCTGAGACGCAGGCTGGGCAGGCCCTCCTCGTTCATGGAGACCACCCAGGCGTCGCCGCGCTTGATAAACATCACGTCCGGCTCGATCAGCCGCGACTGCTCGCGGTTGTACTGGCGGCCGGGCCGGGGATCAAGAGTGCGGATAAACTCGATTCCCGCATGCGCCTCTTCGGGGGTTATCTGGGCGGCCCGCGCCAGATCTTTCACGTCGCGTTTCTGCAACAGGTGCAGATGCCGGTCCACAATCAGCGCAGCCACTTTCATGCTGCGCCGCCGCTCCTCTATACGCGCCTCGGCCTCGGCGCGAAAGCCGCGATGGACGTCCTCCTCCTGCGTGCCCGCGTTGTCCGGCTGGCGCGCAAATAAATGGGCGAACTCGTGCTGCTGGGCGGTGATCTGAATAAGCAGGCACTCGCGCAGGTCATGAGCGCCCACGCCGGCCGGGTCAAGATGCTGCACCAGGTCGATGCCGCGGCGCAGCAGCTCAAGCGACGCTGTTTTTTCCGCTTCCTCAGGGGATTTGCTGAAGGACGCAGCCAGTTCTTCTTCGCTGCCGGCTAGATATCCGTCCTCGTCCAGATTGCCGATGATGAACTCTACGGCCTCGTGCAGGCTTGGCTCCAGGGTCAGAGCTCCCAACTGCCACGCCAGGTGATCGGCCAGAGTCGTTGGCTGGGAGAGAAAGTTCTCAAACGAGGGCTTTTCGTTCTCCTCATACTCCGGCTGAGTGCGGTAACCGGGATCCAGGTATTCCTGGAAGTACGTTCCGAAGTCGATCTCGTTAAATGGATCCTTGGGTAGGGCCGCGGGCTCCTCGACCCTGTGCTCCTCAACTGCGCGTTCCAGGCGTTCCTCGCGGCCCGCAACCTCATCCAGCATCGGAACCGTCTCGTCAATTTCCTCCAGGACGGGATTTTCCACCATCTCAGCATCGATCATCTCCTTCAGCTCGAGCTTGTTGAGCGCCAGCACGCTCACCATCTGCATCAGTCCAGGAGTCAGGATCTGGCGTTGCGACAGCTTTACGCTTAAGTTGGTTTGCAGCATCGCCATACACGGAACCTGATTCCAGTCTGGACTTAACGCCAGTGTACTGAAGTGAGAAAAAAGCTAAAGGTCAAAATGCATCACTACATTTCAGTTGTCCCGGATTGGGCTGCGCTCAATCCGGGAATCACTCTCTCGAATGCAGTGTACAGCTTTAAAAGTCGAAAGATAAACGGCTTGCAAACTGCCATCAAAATACCTTACATCCTTGCCTGACGCAGACTCTCATCACCCAGCGTGAAACCCTCCCCCAGGTAAACCCGCCGCACCTCCACGTCGTTGCCCAGTTCGTGCGGCGTTCCGGAGCGGAAAATCCTCCCTTCGGCGATGATATAAGCCCTGTCAGTTACGCTCAAGGTCTCGCGCACGTTGTGGTCGGTGATCAGCACGCCGATGCCTCTGGCCTTCAGGTCGAAGATGATCTTTTGCAGTTCCAGCACGGCGATGGGATCGATGCCGCTGAAGGGCTCATCGAGCAGAATGAAGTTGGGCTGGATGCACAGTGCGCGCGCAATCTCCACCCGGCGTCGTTCGCCGCCGGAAAGCGCGTAGCCCCGCGTGGTGCGAATGTGGCCGAGATTGAGTTGGTGGATCAGCTGATCGGTGCGCGTCCGGCGCTCCTGGCTGCTCAGTGACTGCGCTTCCAGCACCGCCAGGATATTTTCCTCCACGGTCAGCTTGCGGAAGACGGAAGGCTCCTGGGGCAGGTAACTTATCCCAAAATTGCGCGCGCGCAAATACATCGGCATCCCGGTGATCTCGGTCTGGTCCACCAGCACCCGCCCGCTTTCCGGCGCCACCAGTCCCACGATGATGTAAAAAATGGTGGTCTTGCCGGCGCCGTTCGGCCCCAACAGGCCCACCACCTCGCCGCGCGAGATCTTCAGGTCCACGCTACGGACCACCTGCCGTCCCTTGTAACTCTTGCCGATTCCTTCGGCGATCAGTGTATTCATCGAGTGGGTCATCCCGTCCATTCATTTTACTTCTTTGGAAGGGCCGCGGCGAGGATGACGCGTAACTCGTTCTGCTGCTCTGCGCTCAGACAAGCCTTGGGGTAGGTGAAATATATGCCTGACTGAAGAATGAGTACAAAGACCGCTCTGGACTCACGCCAGTAATCGCAAAATGACCAAGAATAACTCACAAATGAACCTACGGAAGTGGTTTCAGATATACCTTCCGTGCTGAGTTTTTGAACAATCCCTTCTCTATAATGCACGGTCTTTCGATATTTCTTGCGGAGATTAAAAGGAATAAATACATAATAAAACAGGGTCAAAAAAAATGTGAGAATCAATATAGGCATCAGATTTATCGAAATAGCGACAAAGTCCTGGGCTGCTGAAAGATCCTGAGGATTCTGGTATTTCACGACGAAAGCGCTGATGATCCGCATCGCAACAAGGGCTGCAAATGCATATATAATAATGAAACAAATTGTCGTGGAAGTGGACTTGGTTCTCAGGCGATAGGCCATCAGATAATCCTGCTCGGTGATTCTAGTTGTGAATTCCATATCATCATCCTTTCACACTCCTGTTCATAGTCAGATAATCATTTCTTCGGCGCGGTGGTTTCGGTCGTGGTCTTCTGTCCGCCGCCTTCAACACTTACGCTGTCATCGCGTCCGTGGAAGATCAAAGCCTCGCCGGTCACTGTTCCCCGCGACGGATCGGACATTTTGGGCGGTACGGCGGCGGTTCCGGTCAGAACGTACTCACCCGTTGCGCCTGTGTAGACTAACTGCTCGCCGGTTCCGCGCCGGCCCTCACTGGTCAACACCACATGGCCGCGAGCCGTCATCTTGTCCACTTGCGCCTGGCCGCTTTCCCTGGCTTTATTCGCAGGCAGCAGCGTGACCTCAACTTCATTTGAAGTAGAGGTCGCCGTTCCGGTCTCGGTCACCACGATGCCCATAATGCCGCTGTGCATGACCGCCTTGCGCTCGACATCGGAATATTTCAGTTCGCCCCCGCGCACCCGAATCACGGAAGACTGATTGGTTTTCCCCGGCTCTTTGCCCAGTTCAGCTCCGCCCGCGCTGAGCAGCACGGCTCGCACCGGGTCAGATGTATCCGTAGTGCGCGCCACGAGCGTTTGCCGCTCCCGGTCAAGCACGATCACCGGCGCGGCTACAGAGTTGGCCTGCTGCCACAAGCGCGCATGACCGCGGAAGGTTGCCTCGCCCGTCGTTCCTCCGGCTGCATGACGCAATTGCGCTTCGGTGGAGATCACATGCGCAGGGCCCTGTCCGCCCAGAGCCACAGTGCCCTGGCCAGAAGCTGGTTTTCCCTGCTGACCAGCGCCTGCATCCATCCAGCTGGCCTTCACGTTGCCGTGCGCAAAGGCATCGCCCGAGGTGCGCGAAACATCCACCTTGTCGGCGGTAAGCTGCATGGACCCGTCTTCGACGCGCGGATTCACGGTCAGGTGCAGCCACTCGCCCTGGCCTTCATAGTCGGCGCGGCCTGCTGTAGCGCACATAGGCGCCTGCGGCGGCGCGCCGGGCTTGGCCGCCGGCGTCTGCGTCAGCACTACATGGCCCTCGACCGTGGCCGATTGAAGCTCGGCCTCGCTGCCCGGCCCGCGCTTGACTGCTGGAGTAGCCGCAAAATGCGCCGTGAGCCGGTCGCCGCTGGTTGTCTGCCGGGTTCCCGTCTCCGAGGTCTCCTCGATGCTGGCGTGGCCAACCCCGTTCATGCTGGTTAACACCGAATGCGGCCCTAACACCCCCGTTACCTCGTCGGCGGAAAGCCGCGAGGGCACAACCGCTCCCTGGCCGCGCTGGCTCTCGCCTGTCACCACCACGCCGCCTGTCCCGTGCACGGCGCTCAGTTCAATTTGCCCATGAGCGGAATCGCGGAACTCCATCTGGGCGATGGGCGAACGCCAATGACGGCTCAAGCTCAGTTTCTGGCCTGACGGCTCGCCCTGGACCTGACTCAGTTCCAGGCTGTCCATGGTCACACCCTGCTCAAGGTGGGCGTGGCGTAACTGGCCCTGCGCGTTGAATTCCAATTCCGCCGTGGGAGAGGTTCCGTGCATCTGCCGCCGCATTCCCGCCGCCTCACGTACCGAGTCCAGCGTCACCCCGCCCTCCATGTGGCCGTGGCGTGGCTGGTTGTGCTCGTCAAATTCCATGTGTCCGGCAGGCGCCGCCAGATGGCCGCCGGTCGCAGTTGCCAGCGTGAACCCGTTCATGGCATCCAGCCGCACTGCAGACCCGTCCTCGCGGAAGAGCACCTTCGCGTCGCCGGCCTTCGCTTCTCCGCCCTGGTAGTCGGCCGTGGCCTGGCGCAGGCGGCACAACTGGCTGCCGCGCTCGAACTCCGCGTGCTGTGAGTGGATCTGAACCGCCTCTGTGCCGCGCTTCGTAGTCAACTCCACCGCATGGTCGAGCATCAGCAAGCCAGAGTCGGAGTCGTAAGTGGCGCCCATCGAACTGCCCGACCCCTGCGATATGGAAAAATCCACATGCTGGCTGGTTTTAGCCACTCCGCTGCCCTGGTTGAAGATGAGGCCGCGGGTTTTCACGTGAATCTCGCCTTTCGCGGCGGCTTCGGCCAAAGAGGCTACGGGCGCGCCTTTCGGCTTTCCGCTCACCGCCTGACCGGCCGAAGCCTTGGGCGCGATGGCCGGCGCCACACCCGGCCGCATCAGCGTAATCTCCACCGGACCGGCGGCTACAGCAATCCCGGCCTGCTGGTTGTACTCGAAATCGCCGCCCTCGATGCGGTCTACTCTGTTGCCATCTTCACCGTAAAGCTCAATCTTCACGTCGTGCAGCAGCGCGTTGCCCTGCTTCAACTCAACGACCTTGGAGGCGTGAATCTTGAATAGAGTGCGGCCGCCGCGCGCCTGCGTGTAGGTGACCCCATTAGCCTCCTGCTGAATATTAACCCCCAACTGATGGGGCAGATCGCGCCGGTTGAATGGATTTTTGCCCTTGCCCACGGCCAGAAATACCCCCAGCGCCACCAGCAGCAGTACTGCCGCGCCGAGCACCAGCGAACGTAATTTTTCAATGGTCAGTCGCACCGTCAGTTCGCTCCCCCAACCAGCGTAGATAGCCTTGCAGCCAGCCGCTGGGCCAGGCTCTCGCCCAATTCGCTCCACAACAGGCGCGCCGTGGCTCCGGATGCCTTCTCAACGGCCGCGGTCAACTCCACCAGTTGGCGCACATTCTCTTCCACGTGCCGCGCGGCAACCGAATCCAGCTCCAAATCTTCTTCAAGGAAGGGCGTGTCCGAGCCGAAGTCAATCCGAATATGCCCGTCGGCCTCGTAAGTGCCTTCGTCAAAGAGCGGCCCAAAGCCCACCACCCGCACCAGCCGCGGCTCCCGTGTCCAGCGAGCCACTTGCGGTGGGGCCAGTTCCTCCAGTTCCCACAAACTCCAGCCGATCTGAAACTCGTATGCGTAATCGTCGTGCAGCAGCTCCAGCGCATCTTCGACCGCCATGCGCGGCTCCGCGCCAAGTTCAATGGCTCCGTCCTCGCCCGCTCCGGCTCTGCGCCCATAGACCTGCTGAAAGACCGGCGACTCATTCCAATTAATGGGCCAAACCGTCGCTGAATAAACCCGCTTCTCTCCGCCATGCGCGGCAAATGCGCCCAGCACCGCCGTCAGCTTGTCAGCGAGCGCGGCTATGCGCAGATTGGGATACCAAAGGCTCAGATAAAGCGTGTCGGACATCTCTACTGATTGTAGACGGGCGGGAAGAGGCGGGGTTGCAGCGTGAAATCATTGGAAAAATGGGTGCACTAGGTCCCGATTTTGGGACTTGGGAAAGAACAATAGCCATTGCGAGCGGCTAGCGAGCGTCTGCCCCACTGCAAGTGGTCACGATCTCGCTGAAATCGGCGATGCCGGAGAAGCCGCGCAGCACCTCGTCAATCAAGCCTAGGTTCGCTCCGCGAATCGCCGCATCGTTATCCAGCACCATCACCTTGTCAAAGAAGGCGTCCACCACCGGGCGCAGTGTGGCAATCTGCAACAGCGCCTCGTCATAGGCTCGCTGCCTGCGCAATTCCATCACTAACGGCGCAAGCGCGGCAGCGGCATTCGCAAGTTGCTGAGCCTCCGGCGCGAGCTTCACGTCCTTGGGCGAACCGAGGGCAAATCCCTTCTCCTCCGCCTGGCGCAGAATATTCTTGATGCGCTTGAAGGCCGCTGAGATGGCTGCGAAATCGGCGGACTCGCGCGCGGCGGACAAAGCTTCTGCGCGGGCGATGGCGTCGCGCACGTCGTCGGCTCCGGCGGCCAGCACCGCGCTGACCACGTCGTAGGCGAAGCCGCGCACGTCTTTGAGATAGAAGCTAAGCCGCTCACGCAAAAAGGCTGCAACCTGCTCTTTATTGAGGGTGTCCGAATCGCATGTTTCGAGAACTGCATAAAGTGTCAGCGGCGATCCAGACTCGGCCAGAATCTTGACAATCGCATTCGCTGCGCGGCGCAGAGCGAATGGGTCTTTTGAGCCGGTGGGCGCATTGCCGATGCCGAACATCGCGGTGATGGTCTGAATGCGGTCGGCGAGGCCGAGGAGCTGGCCCTCTATAGTCTTGGGAATCGCGTCGTCGGTCGATGCGGGCGCGTACTGTGCGTAGATGGCTTGCGCGACGATCTCGCCGAGACCCTGAGCCTTTGCGTAGAGTCCGCCGATCACTCCTTGTAACTCGGTAAATTCCTTCACTAACTCGGTAGTCAGGTCTGTCTTGGCCAACTCCACGGCCTTGAGCAGCGCGGCTTCATTGAACACAACGCCCGCAGCCTTCACTGCCGCAGCCAATTTCCGAGCCACGGCAAGATTGGCCTCGGTCTTCCAGTGATAGCTGCCCAGTTCCTTCTGGAAGGTGACGTTTTTGAGGCTCTCGACACGGTTCACGAGCGGCGTCTTCTGGTCAAAGTCCCAGAAGAAGCGTGCGTCCTTGAAGCGGGCTCTCAAGACGCGCGCATTGCCGTGGCGGATGATGGCCTCGCCTTCGGCATCGACCTGCGTGTTGAGCACGGCGAGAAAGTGCGGCGCGAGCTTGCCGTCCTTGTCTTCAACCGCGAAATACTTCTGATGGTCGCGCATCACGGTGACCAAAACCTCTTCCGGCAGCGCCAGGTACTCCGGCTCAAAGTCGCCTAGAACCACAGAAGGCCACTCGGTGAGATGGACGACGGTTTCGATGAGCGCCGCGTCCTCGCGCCAGCGCGCGCCGGGGACCGTCTTCACAGCCGCATCGAGAGCCTTGCGAATCGAAAGCCTGCGCTCGGCTACATCGACGACAACGTAAGCTTTGCGTAGCGCCTCTGCGTAGTTCGCCGCTTTGGCGATCATTACAGGCTCTTCACCATGCAGCACACGATGGCCGCGGCTCACATTTCCAGCAGCGATTCCGGCAATCTCTAGCGGAACAACAGCCGAGTCAAGCAGCGCGACGACCCAGCGCACCGGCCTCACAAAGCGCTCCGGCTTGCCCGCGCGCCAGTACATGTTTTTTGCCCAATAGAGGCTGAGAACTTCTTTGGGCAGCTCGGCGGCGAGGATTTCAGCAGCGGTGCGGCCTGTACGCAAAATACGTGCGCAAACATACTCGCCCTTCGCCTTTTGGGTTCTCATTAAATCTTGTACTTGCACACCAACTTTTTTCGCGAACGCATGTGCGGCAGCAGTAGGTTCATCATTCTTGTAGGCTGCAGCCACAGGAGGGCCTTCGACCAATTCATGCAAATCGCCTTGTTTGGACGACACTCCTGTGACATGAATTGCGAGATGACGCGGGGTTGAATAGCTCCAGGCGACTTGCTTCCCGTCAACCTGCAAACCATCATCTGTCCATACGTTGCTACCCGTAGTGTTAATCAGTCGTTCCCGTGCGAGGAGCAGCACCGTGCGCTTGCATAGTTCGGCCTCGGCCCCGGCAATCATGCGGGCGGGAACCTCTTCCAGCCCAATCTCCAATAAGAAATCCGCCATAGTCTTGAATGTTCTTTCCGCTAACTCGCTAACTTGCTAACTTGCTAACACACGCGAAGCGTGGCTAACTCCACTAACTCAACCAATCCCGCTAACTCACCTGCTGCAACGCATACACCTTGGCGACGCCCACCGCCAGCGCACGAATGCGCGCGATCATTCCCACCCGCTCGGTAACGCTGATGGCCCCGCGCGCGTCCAGCAGGTTGAAGAGATTCGAGCACTTGAGCGCCAACTCGTAAGTGGACATCAGCGGGAAGCGCAGCTTCTCCTTCGCGCTGGCCTTTTCATCCGCCAACAATATGCCCGCCCGCTTGAGTAGCGCCTGTGCTTCCTCTTCGTAACTGTTGAAGTGCGCCCAGAGCCGCTCCACATCCGCGTCCTCGAAGTTGTAGACCGAATATTGAAGCTCCTCGGTCAACCGTACATCGCCGTAGGTTACAACCGCTCCGGTCTCCGCATCGCGCGCCCAGACTACGTCGTAGACCGAGTCAACGTCTTGCATGAACGCGCAGAGGCGCTCCAGGCCGTAGGTCAGCTCAGCGCAGATGGGGTCGAGATCCAGACCACCGCACTGCTGGAAGTAAGTGAACTGGGTGATCTCCATGCCGTCCATCATCACCTGCCAGCCGACGCCCCATGCGCCGACGGTCGGGCCTTCCCAGTTATCCTCCTCGAACTTGAGGTCGTGCTTGCTGAGATCGATGCCGATGGCTTCGAGCGATTGAAGATACAGCTCCTGCACGTTGACCGGCGGCGGCTTCAGAATGAGCTGAAACTGCGTGTGGCGAAAAAGGCGGTTGGGATTTTCGCCATAGCGGCCGTCGGCCGGACGCCGCGAGGGCTGCGCGTAGCCCACCTTATAGGGCTTGGGCCCCAGCACGCGCAGGAAGGTCTCCGGCGCCATGGTGCCCGCGCCCACTTCCACGTCGTAGGGCTGTTGGATCACGCAACCGCGTTCCGCCCAAAAACCCTGCAAGCGAAACAATAGCTCCTGAAAGGTGAGGGGAGAGGTCTTCGATTTGGATAGAACCTGGGATGAGGGCACGGGCAACTCTCTCGATGGGACTGGCTCGATTCTATCAGCCTTTCAGCCCGGTTCAGCCGGTTCGATTCCCTTTAGAGTCGCGCCAGCGCCTCTGCGGATCGCAGTTTGCGTTCCAGATGCCGCTCCAGGGCCTGTAGCGTGAAGCGGCGCAGGTCCTGAGCGCGGCGGCGGGGCCAGGGCTCGGCGGCAAAGGCCGTCACCGGCGCGCGCAACATGCGCTGCGCCAGTTGCCAGGAGTCGGCCGAAAGCCCGCTGGCGTTGCCATTGCGATGAATCTGGCAGAACAAACCGTCGCCCAGCGCGTCGTAGCTGGTCTCGCCGGCCGCCAGCAATTCGCCGCAGGCCGTGCAGTGGGCAATGTCCGGCAACAGGCCCATCAGGCGCGTCATCCATAACTGAAAATAAGTCAGCGGCATCCACGGCTGTTCGACTCTGGTCTGCTCCAGCACGGAGCCAACCAGCCGAAAGATCGTCTCCTGGGGATCGTGATCGGGCAGCGCTTCGTCCAGCAACTCGGCAAAAAAGCTGAGTACGGTCATGCGCACAGGATCGATAGGGGAGGAGAGCGGTGAGCGGAGGATTTCCAACTGGTCGAGGCGGACCAGTTCCTGCCCATGCCGCTCGGCAAACCAGGCGCGGGCCTGGGTCATCGGCTCCAGCGCGCCGCCGAAGCGCTTGCGGCTCTTGAGCGCCGACTTGGCCACGCCGCGCAGCCGTCCGTAGTCGCGCGTGAAAAAACTCACGATCAGGTCAGCCTCATGGACCGGCCAGGTGCGCAGAATCACGGCTTCGGAGGTGAGCACGCTCATGCGATACCATCATCGCATCTTCCAGCAATCCTGATCTGCATACAGACACAAACGCGCACCCCTAGTAAGGGATGCGCGTCCGCAAAGCTGGATGAATGTGAGCGGCCGAGTTTCGCTCAATGGCCGAAGTGTTTAGCGTTCTTCGCGATAAAGCTGGCCCAATTGGCCGGCACATCGTCTTGGGCGAATATGGCCGAGACGGGGCAGGCCGGGACGCAGGCGCCGCAGTCGATGCACTCCACCGGGTCAATGAACAACTGGTCGGAGTTGCCGAAGCCGTCTTCGTCCTTTTTGGGGTGGATGCAATCGACCGGACAGGCGTCTACACAGGCGGTGTCCTTGGTGCCGATACAGGGTTCTGCAATGACGTATGCCATTTCTGATTTCTCCCGGGGAAATGAAATCCTCGACGCTGATAGTAGCACAGGAGGCTGGAGGTTGACTCCATCCCCATTGCAGCATTTGCGTTACGGGAATTGGATGCAGCTTCTCCTCGTATCGATTCCAAAAGCGATCCGCAATGTGCGACGGAACTCGATTGCCCTCAGCCGCTTTTTGCCGCCCGGGCCGCGCGATGGGCAGCAAACTTGCCGCCAAACGGTTTTTGGGCCAGTCTGAACATACCCAGACCCTGTTGTTGGCACAAACACCGTTTTTCAAGATCCACGGCTTGGTAATTGGAGTTGCTGGTACGGGGTAATCTCCGAATAGGCGACCATCCTCCCGAAATCTTTCTCTCGTCACCCGCGCTAGGAGAACACTCCCGCCAGGCGCTAAAAAGCCATGAAGAGTCGTGCACAAAGCCTTTGCCCTAGCCAATCTTGGTTCGAACCCGATAGTTGCTTATCTGTTAGATCGATTGAATCATGGATCATATTAGGCTTTCTGTCACAAACGCCGGCCTTGAGGGCGCCAACATTCTTTTGACCTTGTAATATTCCTTGCCGGTGGTATGATTGCTACCGTTCTACATCGAAGAAGGAGTTAATGCTTATATGGATCGCGATGAGTGCGGACGATATCGACGCGCAGTTGGTGTTATGGCCGGCAAGCAGGCTGTAATGTTGGTGGTTCTGGCACTTATGTCGCTGGCACAGGAGCTCCCTCAGAAGGACAAAGTCCCTGTCACCGTGAAGTATGACCCCATCGTAAACCGGTGGTTTCAACGACATGAGGTTTCCGCCACGATAACCCGCGAGGACATAAAGACTCTCGAAAGCAAGGGCTACGTCGAAGTGGGCATTTTAACCGCCTCCTACTCCACCACAAGTGTGACCGACAAGGAGAAAGCGCCTGCCCCAGTCGAGGAGATGCTGCTCAAGGAAGCCACGATGCGAGGTGACGATGTGGTGCGTATCGAGAGCGTGAACGCCCCGGGCATGACACCATCCGGATCTTTTAGAAATGGAAGCTGCATCAAAGAGAAAGTCAAGCACAACACGGATTGCTACAGTACAGTTAATTCTGCTTTTGGTTATAACAAGACCTGCAAAGCTGCCGGTGATAGTGTAGGCCCTTGCGTTCTGTGGGAACAGGTGCCGGTTCTTGTTCCAGGCCTGGTGACTACAGGGTCTGTGTGGCTGCTCGATCCCAAGTTGGCCGCCGATCTTCACCCTGTCGTGTCGGCCGCTGACTACGACAGAGCGCGACAAGAAATCGGAATAGAAAGTAAGCAACGAGACGAAAGGCTTCTGGCACAAGGTACAGACGTCAATGCCAGGGATATGAATGGCGCGACGTTGCTGCACAAAGCGGCAATGAACGAGACCACGTATGAGGCCGAATTTCTTCTGGCCCACGGCGCCGACATTAATGCCAAAACCAACAATGGCAATACGCCGCTTATACTTGCGGTTTCCACCGGGGGACAGAAGATGGTTGAATTTCTTCTGGCCCACGGCGCCGACATCAATGCCAAAGCCAATAATGGCTATACGCCGCTGATGGTTGCGGCATACTCGGGACTGAGGGAGGAGGTTGAATTGCTTCTGGCCCACGGCGCCGACGTCAATGCCAGGGATTCTGCCGGCCAAACTCCGTTGCACATAGCGACATCCGAAAAACATCAAGATGTTGTCGACCTGCTGCGACAGCACGGCGGACATGAATAACCGCGCCAACGCCAGAGCACTTTCCGAGTAAGCAACGGATCGGGGGGCGCGAGATTGGCTCAGGAATTACGGAACACTGGCGAAAGTGGTGATGGCAATCCATTATTCCAGTGGCCAATCGAAGATCTTAGCCTTTGCTCCTCAGTCGAACGGGTGGTTGCTTACAGAGACTTATATCGACCTGTGGCCGCTGGCCGCAGTTGTCGTCCTAGTCGCTGACTACTTTGTGATGTCCTATATGATTCTCGTAGAGTCGTCCGCGGGAGCCATCATGCCGCGGTGCCAGCCACCGGGCAACACCTTACCGGCAACCATACGCTATCTCGAACGCAGGAATTTCGACTTAATATCATGCTGGCATCGTTTTGGGGTCGCAGATGAGTTACCGGCCATCCGGAGATTCCCACGAAATGCCTGTGAAGGCTCATTTTCGGCAACTTTGCCTATTTAATCTGACTTGCCCGCTGCCGCCGCGCGCTCTGCCCGCCGCTGGGCAAACTCATGGGGCGTGGGGATGGGCAACAGATTGCGTCCGGCAAACATATCCGCGAAGAGGCCCACCAACTCAGCGTGGATCAGCCCGTTCGAGGCCAGAATCTCCCGGCTGTCAAGCCGAAAAGGCTTCCCAGAGAAACCCGTCATCTTCCCGCCAGCTTCCTCCACCAGCAGATAGCCGGCCGCCGTGTCCCAGGGATTGATGTTGAACTCCCAGAAGGCATCCAGTCGTCCCGCTGCCACGTAGGCCAGATCGAGCGCTGCAGAGCCGGCCCGCCGCACTCCGTGAGAGCGCAGGCTGAACTCATGGTAGAAGTGAATGTTCGGGCTTTCGTTGCGCTTGCGGCTGGGAAAGCCGGTGGCCACCAGCGCCTCGGCCAGCTCCGGCGTTTTCGAAACGTGCATCGGCTTGCCGTTCAGCCGCGCGCCCCGTCCCCGCTCGGCAACGAAGAGATCGTCCCGCAAGGGGTCGTAGATGACCGCGGCCACCATCGTTCCGTCCTCGCCGGGCGCGAGGCCTTCGCGCCGCTGTTCCAGGCCCATGGAGACGCAAAACTGCGGCAGCCCGTGGGCAAAGTTTGTGGTCCCGTCCAGCGGATCCACATACCAGCGAAATTCGCCGTCGAGCCGGTCGCGCGTGCCCTCTTCGCCGAAGATTCCATGCTCCGGGAAGGCCGCGCTCAGCCTTTCCCGGATCAGCTTTTCCGAGGTCCGGTCGGCCACCGTCACCAGGTCTACATCGCCCTTGTACTCCGTGTCGACGCCCTGGGAAAAGAACTCGCGCAGCCGCGCTCCCGCCTCGCGAGCGATGGCCGTGGCCGCGGGAACCCACACCCACTCCGATTCCACATTCTGGCCGCTCACGAAGCCTCCCCGTTCTTAACCGATCCGTTTGTCTCCGCAGTTGCAGCCCTGGAGCGGCGCGGAGCCAGCTTGCCCACCTCGGTAATGGTGCTGATCTGATGCTTGTAGATGAACAGGTTGGGCTTGCCATCGCGGGTCAACCGCAACATTCCCTCGTCGAAGTACTCGATCCAGCCGCGTACCGTCTCGCCGTCGCGCATCTTAATCTGAACATTGACCTGGCGGTCGCACAGTGAGCGCAGGTAAAGCGCCTCGTGGCCGGTTTCGTCCGGCGGAGGCGCCTTAAAAGAGCGGCGCTTGGGTAACGAAGGGGACATATTGCTATTCTAGATGCAATCACAGGCCGAGAAGTGGCAGTTTGTAAGACTTTGTCTAAATACTGATATATTGAGGCGATTCAGCGCTCACTCCATTTGTTTTTTATCCCAGCACCTGCACCGTCCCCTTGCCGACTAACTCTTCGACTCGCTCGACCCAGCCGCGATCCGCCGCCACGCTCATTCCCTCCGGCTCCAGGATAACGGCGTACTCGCCCTTCTTTTCTATGTGCAGCATCACCTTGCCCGGCCCCGGCGCCGCATCCGCCGCGCTCTTTAGGCCGGCAAGCGTCTCCTCTGTCGCGCGCTCCACGCTGATGCGAATCCGCACCCCCGTTGGCAGTTTCACCTGCATCTCTTCCAGCGCCTGAATCGAACTGACGGCAATCTTCGGCGCGGCATCCTCGTCGCCCATCAGCACGCCGCGCACCACGACCGGCGCCTCCATCTTCAACTGTCCGGCAAGTTTTTCGTAATCCCGCGAAAAGCAGATCAGGTCGATCTTGCCCGTGGCATCCTCGAGAGCGCCTTGTGCATACAGCTTCTGATCCTTCTTACTCTTCCGCGGTTGTATCCCCACCAGCATTCCCGCCACCTGAATCTCATCTGCCGCGTCCGCCTGCTGTCCCCAGCGCCTCTCCGGCGGCTTGCGCTCCAGAGCCTCGGCCACGGAAATCACGCCCACCAGGTTGCGCAGCTTCTCCGCGTATTTATCCAGCGGATGCCCCGAGACAAAGAATCCCAGCACATCTTTCTCATGGGCCAGCCGTTCGCTCTCTTCCCAATCGGCCACCTTGGGCAGTTCGTCATCGCCCACTAACTTCGGCCCCTCATCGAAGAGCCCGAAGAGCCCGCTTTGTCCCTGCGCCGCGTCCCGTTGCGCCTTCTGCCCACGCTCCATCGCCTTGTCCACGGCGGCCATCAGCGGCCCGCGCTTGCCCAGCGTGTCCAGCGCCCCGGCCTTGATCAGCGACTCCAGCACCCGCTTGTTCATCACGCGGAGATCGACCTTCTCGCAAAATTCCCAAATACTTTTGAATCGCCCTCCGGCCTCCGCGCGCGCTCTCAGAATCGAATCAATCGCATTGCCGCCCACGTTCTTCACCGCCGCTAGGCCGAAGCGAATCGACTCTCCTTTTTCGGTAACTTGTGGCGTAAATTGCGCCCCGGAAACCTGCACGTCCGGCGGCTCCACGCGGATGCCCATCTCCTTGCACTCGGCGATATACTTGACGACGTTCTCCGGCTTCGAGGTCTCCGAGGTCAGCAGCGCCGCCATAAACTCCACCGGGTAATGCGTCTTCAGATAGGCTGTCTGGTAGGCCAGCAGCGCATAGGCCGCCGAGTGCGACTTATTGAACCCATACCCGCCAAACTTATCCATCTGGTCGAAGATTTCGACCGCCGTCGCCTTCGAATGACCCGCGGCCGCCGCCCCGTTCACGAAGCGATCGCGCTGCCGGGCCATCTCATCCATATTCTTTTTGCCCATCGACTTGCGCAGCACATCCGCCTCGCCCATGGTGTAACTCGCGAGCGCGTTCGATATCTGCATCACCTGTTCCTGATAGACGATCACTCCCAAAGTCTCCTTGAGAATCCCCTCTAACTCAGGAAGCAGATACTCCACCTTGCGCCGCCCCAGCTTGCGCTCGATAAAGTCGTCGATCATTCCGCCCTGGATCGGTCCCGGCCTGTAGAGCGCATTGAGCGCCGTCAAATCCTCCACCGTATCCGGCTTGTAGCGCCGCAGAACGTCGCGCATTCCGCTCGACTCAAACTGAAAGACCCCCGAAGTCAGCGCCGCATGAAATACCTTCTTGAAAGTCTCCTCGTCTTGCGGCGGAATGGCGTCAATGTCCAGCTTCTCTCCGCGGTTTCGCTCGATCAGCTTCAGGCAATCATCAATCACCGTCAGCGTCGTCAGTCCCAGAAAGTCCATCTTCAGCAGGCCCATCTTTTCGATGGCCGTCATGTCGTAGGCAGTGACAATTTCGTCGTTCTTGGTCTTGGCCAGCGGCACCAGCTCGATCAGCGGACGAGGCGCAATCACCACCGCCGATGCATGAACCCCCGACCCGCGCACCAATCCCTCCAGCTTCTTCGCCGTGTCGATCAGTTCCTTGATCTGCGCGTCCTTCTCGTACGCCTTGCGCAGCTCCGCCACATCTTCCAGAGCCTTATCGATGGTGATGCCCACCGTCCCCGGAATCAGTTTGGCAATCCGGTCCACGTCGCCATACGGAATATCCATCACGCGCCCGCAATCCTTGATGGACGCCTTGGCCGCCATGGTGTTGAAGGTGATGATCTGCGCCACCTGATCGCGCCCATACTTTTGCGTCACATAGTCGATCACTTCGCCACGCCGGTTCTGGCAGAAATCCACGTCGATATCCGGCATCTGTTTCCGCTCCGGATTCAGAAACCGCTCGAAGATCAGACCGTTCTGCATGGGATCGATATTCGTAATCTCCATCGCATACGCCACCAGCGAGCCGGCACCCGAGCCGCGACCCGGCCCCACCGGAATCCCGTGATCGCGCGCATACTTGATGAAGTCCCACACGATCAAAAAGTATCCCGTGTAATTCATCTGCTCGATGATCTTGATCTCGTATTCCAGCCGCGCCTCATACTCGTGCACCGGCGAGCGCAGCACTCCGCGAGCCTCCAGGCTGCGCACCGTCGTGTCGAGACGTTTTTTATATCCCTCGCGGCAGATCTGCTCAAAGTAACTATTGGTTGTGTGTCCCTCCGGCACGGCGAACAACGGAAACGGATCCTCCACCGGCTTCAGCTTCAACTCGCAGCGCTCGGCAATCTCCATCGTCCGCTTTAATATCTCCGGCGAATCCTTGAAGAGCCGCTCCATCTCCTCCGCGCTTTTCACAAAAAACTGGTCGGAATCAAACCGGAAGCGCTCCCGATCTTGCAGTTTCGCGCCTGTCTGCACGCAGAGCATCACGTCGTGCGCGTGCGAGTCATCGCCGCACAGATAATGCGAATCGTTGGTGGCCACTAGCGGAATATTTAGTTCCTTTTCCAGCCTGAATAACGCCTCATGAATCTGCTTTTCCTGCTCCAGCCCCTGATCCTGAATTTCAAGATAAAAATTTCCCTTGCCGAAGATGTCTTCATACTGCTCGGCCACGCTCTTGGCTTTTTCGTAGTTGCCCGCTGTCAGCTCCTCGCACAGCTCCCCGCTCAGGCAACCGGAAAATCCAATCAGGCCCTTCGAGTTTTCGGCCAGGTACTTCTTGCTCACGCGCGGCCTGCGATAGAAGCCGTGCAGCGAAGCCTCCGAGGTAATCCGCATCAGGTTGCGGTAGCCCTCTTCGTTTTCCGCCAGCACTAGCAGATGGTTGTTGTCGTCCCCCTCGCCGGGAGCGCGATGGTCCTCTTTCTTAGAGATATAAAGTTCGCAGCCCAGAATCGGCTTGATCCCCTGCTTCTTCGCCGCATCGAAAAAGTGCACCGCCCCATAGATGTTTCCATGGTCGGTCATGGCGACAGATCTCTGCCCCACCGCCGCCACGCGGCTCATAAGCTTGGTCAGGTCGCAAGCCCCATCCAGCAGCGAGTACTCCGTATGCAAATGCAAATGCGTAAATTCAGCCATAGCTGTAACGATTCTAGACGCCAAACTAACTCCGTAGCCTGCTTAAAATCCGGTTGAAATCTCGGTCAATTGAGGAAAACCCAAACTGTACATACATAAATCAAATTCAGTCGCCCGAGTCCGCTTTGGCATGCTAGTGTAATGACGTGAAGATCGACCCAGGCGGCGAGAAATACAAGGTATTCAGCAAAGAGCCAAGCATACTCCGCGACGAACTCCCGGAAGTATCCGAAATTGCCGAGATGCTACGCGACCACTTGGCCACGGAGAAAGTCTGCTCTGAGATTGGGGAGTTCCACAAGCTAAATGGGAACAGCCAACAAATTCAGAACGTACTTGTCGAGAAGCTAAAAGAATTGGGTTTTGAAACCGAGAAGAGGGGCCTATTTAAAAAGTCGGTAGTACCTAGCCTTCGCCCAGATTTTTACCGAAAGGTTGGGGCATCCGGCATTCTCGTCGAGATTGAGCGAGGGAAAACAATTGCCAATAATATGGACCTCCTGGACTTGTGGAAATGTCATCTGTGTGCTGAAGCCGACTTTCTCTTCTTAATTGTCCCTAACGAAAGGAAGAATCATAACGGTCAAGTGACCAGACCATTTGATCGAGCATCAAAGCGAGTGGCCACATTCTTCGAATCCGAAAGAGACTACATTAACGTCGAAGCAGTGTATCTTTTCGGCTACTAAGCCAATTGCCCATACTTCGCGCACTTCGTGAAGGGTGGGAATCCATGAGCCCAATGCGCGAAGCGCGGCCATCGCAGATGCTTTTCTCTAATCGTGAAAAGGATTACGATAATAGAGAGGGCGGAAGATGGCAAAAGCGGCAACAGAAGTTGAGATCGACTGGATGGCCTGCGAGCTGATCGAATCAGTTCCCGGCAAGGTCTCGGGAAGGCCCATTGTGCGCGGAACGCGCATCCTGCCCGACGCCATTGTCGGCAGCTACGACATGGGCGAGACCATCGACGAACTGCGCGAGGGTTTTCCTGCACTATCTGTCTCTCAAATCAAGCGCCTGATTGAGTTTGCCCACGCCCAGCGAGGCCAGGCAGGCCGGTGAAAGTCCTGCTCGATGGGGTCCTCAATCCACAAGCTCAAACCCCTCCAGCCTAAGTGCTTTCTTGTCGAAGGTCAGAGTGCTCTCGCAACCGGCCCACGCTCCCAAAGCCGCAATCAGCGCATCAGCAAACGCGCCCCATCCCCGCCGGAGCGCCACCATCGCCGTGAAGACCTGCTGCTCGTTTTGGACCGCAAATGTGTCGGCCTGAAGGATGCGCTCCACGGTGTCGGCGATCTCCGTCTCCGGCAATTCATACACGCTGCCCAGAACCCATACCGTTTCAGCCATCGTGACCAGGCTGATGAAGCCAGGGTCTTCCTGCGTAAATCGCCGCTCGATAATTTTCGTTGCCTTGGGCGATTGGATCGGGTCGTCCTGCGTGAGGTAACGGATGAGAATATTGGTATCGAGTCCGTTCATCGTCCGATCACCGGAGTTTGCCGCGCTGAATTCCCCGCGCCGCGCCGGCAGCAACAGCCTGGTCCATTTCATCCAGAGTGGCCGGCCGCGAGCGCCGCGATGAGACCATGCCCCGCAACGCCGATGTGGGCAGTTTGGGCAAAATCACCACGCTGCCGTCGGGATGCAGGAAGAACTTCACACGGTCTCCCGGTTTCAGATGTAAAAACTCCCGAATCGTTTTCGGAATAGTCGCTTGTCCCTTGATGCTCAGTGCGGATTCCACGTGCCTCCTTTACTTTTCAATAAAAGTAATACCATGCGGCGCGCATAAAGTCAACCTCGTGGGTTGGTTGACCGGATCCCCATCTTTCGCGCAATTTGTAAAGGGTGGGAGACTACGAACCCTCATGCGAGCGAATAACGAGCGATTGGCCCCACCGCAGGTGGTTGCAGATTATTTCCACAATTCGTCGCACAATGATCCCAGAAGTCTTCCTACAAATCATCATCCCGGCACGTCCTCTTCGCGCCGCCCTTTCAGCCGGAAGCAGCCAACTGAGGCCAAAACGGCCCGTAACTCCTTATCCTGGAATATTTTGCAGGGAACTTCTTTGTTTTCTATATTTTGCAGCGCAACCCTCCCCGTAACCTCAAGAAAACAAGGAATTTGCGTCCAAAGTACGGGTGGGGGTACCCCCCTCCTTACAGGCCTCACGCCGTAACGACTTTATGCTTGGCGATATACGCAGGATCGATCTCGACGCCCACGCCCGGTCCAGTAGGAATCTGCAAGACACCGTTGTCGTCGCTGCGCAGCGTCGATGTGGCGCAGGTATAGGGCAGGTCGTTGTTGAATTCCTTGAATTCGTGATAGGGACCCGAATTAGGGATCGCGGAAACAAAGTGCATCATATATAGATAGCCGAGGCCGGTGCTGGAGATGTGCGGAATGCATTGTTTGCCCAAAACATTCGCCATCCGCGCCACTCTCATGCAGCGGACCATGCCGCCGAAGTAGAACATATCCTGTTGTACGATGGAGAGCGCGCCGTTCGAGACCAGCCAGCGGAAGTTGTGCGTGCTGGGTTCCTGCTCGCCTCCGGCGATGGGAATGTGCAGCGCGTCCGCGACTTGGCGGGTCTCTTCATACCAGTCGAAGGGCACCGGCTCCTCGAAGAATGCGTACTTGTACTCCTGCATCAGTTTGCCGATAGGCATGGCCTGCGCCGGCGTATAGGAGCCGTTGGCGTCGGCGGAGATCACCATCGCGTCGCCGAAGGTCTTGCGCACCAGCGGGATCAGCTTCTCGCTGCGCCCCGCGGGATACTCCGGATGGCTCATGCGCCCGCCAAGCTTGAACTTGATGGCCTTGGCCTTGGAGATGGCCACGTCGCGCTTGATGTGTTCGATGGTCTCTTCGGCGCTGATGTCGCGTTCGCCATTAGTCTGATAAACAGAGATGTGCGTATTGTGAATCTCGCCGATGAGTTGCCCGATGGATTTGCCCGACATTTTTCCGAACATGTCGAGAATGGCGAACTCGATGGTCGCCAGCGGCACCCAGATCGCCAGTCCCTGAGCTTTATAGTTGCTCTGATAGACAGTAACTTCTTCAACCAGCGATTCAATGTCGCGCGCATCCTTGCCGATAAAATACGGCTGAATTCTCTTGACAAAGATCGGATAGAGCACCGACATCTGCGTGGAGTTGCTGATGGAGATGCCTTCAGCGCCATCCTTTGACCGCACGCGGCAAAGGAAGGAATCCTTGTAGCGCAAGAGCTCGAGCGTCTCGATGATCACCGGGGCAGGGAAGAGTTCCCGCTTGAAGACCGGCTGCTTCAACGCTTCATCCAGCTTTGCATAGCGAGCTTCTAATTCTTCCGGCAGGATGCAGGCCGGTTTGCGAACGTCAGCGTGCGCCATCGACGGTAAAGTGGCGGCTACTCCACCAGCTAAGGCTGAAACGAGAAAATTGCGGCGACTGCTTTTCATAATCGAATGCTCCTTCTTGCGTCACTAATCAATATCGAAGAGGGTTGAGGCCGATTCAATGAATCGGCCTCTCAGCTATTCGGGGAGGTCGATCTGGGTTTCGATATGAAAGCGTCCGCTCACTCCTGGCGCTCCCGTATCAGGCTGGCCTCCGCCGATGCTTATGGTGTATTCACCTGCTGCGATCAGCGGATTGCCATCCTCGCTCACCATGCCCAACTCGCGATCTTTCAACTCGAAGTGAACCCTCTGGCTCGCTCCGGCTTCGAGATGGATGCGCTGAAATCCGCGCAGAGCGATGAGGGGAGCGCCCTTCACGTCAGGGAACTTGAGATAGACCTGGACGACCTCATCTCCCGCGACCTTGCCGGTGTTGGTCACCGTCACATCGGCATCTACAGGTTGTCCCGCATCCACAGCCTGCGTGGGGACATTAAGGTCGCTGTATTTGAACGTTGAGTAACTGAGTCCGTAGCCAAACGGATAGAGCGGCTTTCCTTTGAAGTACCGATAGGTCCTTCCCGCCATACCGTAATCCTCAAAGTTGGGCAGCTGGCTCACGCCCGTATAGAACGTAACCGGAAGCCGTCCCGCAGGATTGTTTTTGCCGCTCAGCGTCTCAGCGACAGCCGCTCCGCCTTCCTCGCCGGGATACCATGCTTCCACAACCGCGTTGGCGTGATCGTTGATCCAGTTGACGGCCAGCGCGCTGCCATTGATCAGGACAACGGCCAGCGGCTTTCCGGTCGCCGCCACAGCTTCCACCAGTGCCTCTTCCGGCGCGGGAAGATCGATGCTGGTGCGATCTCCGCCCAGGAATCCAGGTACGGTCACCGGCATCTCCTCGCCTTCAAGAGCGCTGGTGATGCCCACGACAGCGATCACCACGTCGGCGTCCTTTGCCGCGGCAATCGCCTCAGGCGAAAGCGCATCCTTCACTTTCGTCCAGATCAGTTGCGCTTGCGCCTTGCCGTTGCTGATGCTGTAGTTGATACTGAGCGCGGCATTCTGCCCCTTCTCCAGGTGGACACGGCCAACGCTTGCATCGACTCCCTCGCTTCTGAACAGCATAGCCACCTGCTTGTCGTCAATCGACACTCTTCCGAAGCCCCGGCCACGGACGCCGACGAGATAGTCGCCGGAATCCTCAACCGTCAGGAATCCCGTCCAATGCACGCCGAGTGATTTCTTCCCGGCAACCTCAGCTGGCAAATTGTCGCCAGTAAGGTTGACGTTCGGCTCGGTGCGGCTGACAATCGGCGGCGGACCTGCTGCTTCGCTGGGCGGCCGTCTCTGCCACTCGCCGTAATCCGCCTTGATGCCGGGCCTTCCATCCGGGGTCGTCAGCAGAGTATCCGGCACGGGATCTCCTTCGTTGCGCAGGAACTGCGTTCCCGATACAAAGGTGATCTTCGCGTTCGGGAACTCCGCCTTCAAGCCATTGAGCACCGAAATAATCTGCGTCGGGGATCCGGCATAGTTGCCAATCAGCGGCCTGGTCTGGTCGCCGAGCGGGCCTACGACGGCAATCTTATTGATCCCGGGTTTGAGTGGAAGCAGTCCATCGTTCTTGAGCAGGACCATGGCCTCTTTCGCGAGCTTGCGAGCCAGGGCACGGTGTTCCGCGCTGTCCAGTTCCTTCTCGTCGATCTTGGTGTAAGGAACCATCTCCGGCGAGTCAAACATGCCGAGCTTCATGCGCGCCGTGAACAGGCGAATCAGAGCCGTGTCCAGCGTGCTTTCCGGCAGGTAGCCTTGCTGCACGGCATCGATATAGGCCTTTTCGACCGGCTCGCCGAATCTTGAAGTGAAAGTGACGCACTCGTTATCCATGCCTCGGATCACAGAAATGGCCGCGCCTTGTGCTTGCGTTGCGCGGTAGCGATGATTGGCGGCAACGTCCCGGACTGCGTCGCAATCGGAAACCACATAGCCCTGGAAGCCCCACTTCCCACGCAATTGATCTTGCAGCAGGAACTGGCTGGCGCATGCAGGCTCGCCATTGATGGCGTTGTATGCGCACATCACTGAATCGGCTTTGCCTTCCACGACGGCGGCGCGGAATCCTGGCTCGTAGGTATCCACCTCGTCGTGCTTGCTCACGTCCACATCCGCAAAGTGCCGCGTCGGCTCCGGTCCGCTGTGCACGGCGTAATGCTTCGGTGTTGCAATCGCCAGGTAGTACTTAGGATCGTCGCCCTGCATTCCAGTCACGTAGGCGACGCCCATGCGGCCGGTGAGGAACGGATCTTCGCCGTAGGTCTCCTGGCCGCGGCCCCAGCGCGGGTCACGGAAGATGTTCAGATTTGGAGCCCAGAAATCCAGGCCTCCGCCGATGCCCGTGTGTCCCTCGCGCGTGTTCTGAACGTGTTTAACGCGCCCCTCAATGCCAATCTGCGTCGCCATGGCATGAATTCCCGGCGTATCGAAGGTCGCAGCCAGGCCGATCGGCTCCGGATACTCCGTTACGCCTTGGTTGATCACTCCGTGCAGCGCCTCACTCCACCATTGGTATGCGGGAACATTGAGCCGCGGAACTGCCGCGGAGTTGTTATACATTTGCGAAGCCTTCTCCGCAAGCGTCATGCGATGCACCAGGTCGGCAGCCCGCTGCTCCGGTGACAGCTTTGGATTCATGTAGGGAAGATTCGCCGTATCCTGGGCAACTGCGGATTGCAGAGTGAGTCCCAAAAAAAGCGTCGCTGTCCACGCAACAATGTGTGCAACAACTCGCGTCATGCATTTCGTCATGTTGTTTCTCCTTCACGCTGCATCAATTTGACAGTGATTGGTCGAGGGTTCTATTGTGCTCGACGAGAATACGTTTGTTCAACGAGGAGTACTGGCGCATCTTTAAGAGAATATGCCAGAGTCGCCCACCTCGTCACGCTCGGCTGTGTGTAACGGCAGCATCAACAGAAAGAGGAGATGGAATTTCTATGAAGAAAGTTCGCAAAATACTGCTGAGCCAAGAACATCCAGCCGGCACTCGCAACATAAAAAGTACGACAAGATCAGAGCACCTCACTTGACGAGCGCATCGGCGGCATTTGCCAGCAGAATCCAATCGCTGGTGGTGCTGATGGTATATTCGTCCTCAAACCACAGGAAGCCGAAGTCGTCGATGCACTCCGGGAAGTCCGGCTTGATCACAATATAGCCAGGAATCATGCCGCCGGGAATGAAGGTTCCATCGGCGCGGTTGTTTCCGTAGGCTTTCATTTTGGAAATCGTTCCCACCGATGAAATATACGAGGTGCTCGACACCGGATGCGTGCCCAGCAGATAGTTGGCCGCACGCAGCGTATACTCCGGCCCTACGATCTGCGGGAATGCCTTGTGGAGGAAGTACATCCGCGAGCCAAATGTGGCCACACGGCTGGATCCGCCCCAACTGCCCAGGCTAGGCGGAACTCCGAATGGCGTCTTGGCCATATCGGCATCCACTTCTGTCTTGTAGGATTTGACCGCCTCTTCCAACTGCTGTTTGAAATCGGCATCCATATATGGAAGAGCCAGAACGGCCATCCAGCCGCCAAACTCGAAGTGCTTGCGCACGCTGGGGAAGAGCTCCCGCACCCGCGCCTTGTAAGGCTCGCCGCCATCGGTGGCGATCAACAACTGCACTGCGGCCCTCCACTCGTCGATTGCGCTTATTTCCCGCGGTCCGTAGAAAGATTCCCGGCTGGGCGTCGGATGCGCGTGTTCCTCATCCCACAATTTGATGGCGGTCTCCAGGCACTGCTTGGCGAGCGGGTCGTCCCAGCCCTTCAGCGCCGTGGATGCAGAGGCCAGCGCCGCTGCCGCGCCGTATTGAAGAAACGGCATCTTGGTGGTGAAGGCCCAGCGGTCATCCGGCTTGCCGGAATAATTGCCCTCAATCTCGTTGGGGCCGAGCTTGTCGGAATAGATGCGCTCGTCGGTGATCGAGGCGGCATCGCCCAGATGCGTATACCCGCGCAGAGTAGGCTCGATCATTCCCATGAACGGGTGGCCGACAGCCTTGTACTGTGCCAGCACCTGCAGCACGCCGTGCTTGACCTGCTCGACAGCGTCGGGAATGCCGTCCGGCCGATGCATCTCCACTGTGCGCGCAGTCTCGTCCACCGAGAGTTCGTCCCACTTCAGCCCAAACTCTTTGTAAGCCAACGATAGATTCTCAATCACCGCATATTGACTTGGGGCAATATTGTCGTAATCGCCCGCGTCAAACCACCCGCCTACATTCAATCCCGGAATGTGCTCGCCCGGCTTGTACGGTGAGTCCAGCTTCGCACCCGTCGAGTAGCCGTCGAAGTGCTGCCAATTCGCGGGCGCCTGGCGGGCATCGTCCATGTGCGACACTCCGTGCCACAGCCGGTAGCCTTCGCGCACCGAGACGTGGTCCATCTCCACTGCAAGAAATCCATCCAGGCTCGATTGCCAGCTCCGGCTATACACATCCTTGGCGATGGGAAACAGTTCGGTTCGCTGACTCGCGTACTCGATCGCATACAGGCCGGGTTCATTCACCGTGGAGAAATCGAAGTTCGCATAGTGGTAGCGCAGCCATGGCGTGGCCGCGGTGATCGCCCCCTCGAAGACCTGCTTATAAGATCCGTCCGCCTCCAGGCGAAGCACCTTCGCCGTCTTCGGCGCATCGTAATTCGCATCGAGCTCGATCACCGCCACCTTCGGGAAATTGGGCGCGTAGCCGGCCTGGCTGTGCGCCACCATCGGTGGCCGCGTCCAATTCGGAATCATCACCGGGTGAATGTGCCAGACAATTGCTCCTTCAGTCTTGCCCGATGGAATCAAGCTGCGCAGCACGAACCAGCCATTCTGCGCGCGGTTGCGGCCGTCATAAAGCGAGACAGGCGCGGTCTCCGAGCTCACATTGACGCGGTAGAGCGGATCTTCCGCCGCCAGCGTGATGCTCGTTCCCGTGACCACCGCAAGCGGCTGCGTGTAGCCCTTCTCCTTGTCCCATTCATCCTGATACGGCAGCTTTTTCGGATCGTCGGCCGGTGGCAGCACCTGCTTCATCGCGTCCTGCGGACTGCGCGGAATCATGCCGTACTCGTTGCCGTCCACCGCATAGCTTTTTCCCACATAAATAGACGGCAGAAACTCCAGATTGAAGCCTGCGCGTCCGGCCAGGTTCTCCGGCAGCGGCTTGTCCAGGTTGACGCGCACGCGCACGCCACCCTCTTCAGCGCTCACCTCCAGGGTGTAGTCCATCTGGTAAGCGGGGAAGGAGAGGTCGGCCGTCAGGCGATTGTGCTCCTTGTCCGCCTTGCTGCCCTTGAGCTTGGCCACCAGATCCCACTGCTCGGGAGTAGGCATCAGCCGTACGTCGCCGTTGGTGGCGATGCGCTGCCCGTGGAGAATCATCTCCATCGCCGCATGCTTTTCATCCACAAAGACCGGGTGATAGGTGCTTTGATAAAGTATTACGCTGAAACCCTGCGTGTCCAGATAGCCGCTATCGGTCACCGTCATCTGTTGACCGGCCCCGCTTGCGGAAACAAAAACAAGCAGGCTCGTGAGTAGAAATGCATAAACAATCAGGCCAGTGTGTTGGATTGCATGAGGTCGAGTCAACAAAGAACAAACGGACTTAGGAGTCATAATAGATTTCATTCTACATCTCAGATAGTCTTCCATAAGCTCTCCATGCAATGGCAGTCGGCTGCCGTCACTGCCCAATTCCGTATCTGTTTTGAAAGGGCACGGCTTTACAACTTGTGGAAGATTCATTTGGAGTTACGAGAAGCGTCAGGGCACGGCTTCAGCCGTGCCGCAACATAACAAAATAAATGTTGGGCTTTAGCCCCTGCGGTCAGCTTTTCGTGTGATTCGCATGGAAATAGGACTTTTTCCGCAGCCTGTCGTCTGCGCCGTAGGCGCAGTGGTTGCTAGCCCCGCGCTTCAGCGTGGGGTAGGTTGCCGCGCCATTTGCAGGCTGCCTCGAGAGCGTTCGGTGGGATGAACAACGATGGGCCTTGATCTTGTCAAGGCCCATCGGTTTGGAGTGAGTTGGCGCGACTTAGTAAGTGAAGGTTGCTGGATCCCCGTAAATAATTCCGCGGCCGTTCGTGCCAAAGTAAACGCGGCCGTAGATGCGCGGATCGCCCGTAATAGCGCTGTTGGTGAGCGCGTATTGGTGTTCGTCGTCGTTGATCCGTAACCAACTGAATCCGCCATCGTCGGAGCGGTAGATGCCCCACACGCCAAACACCTCTGCGCTGCTGTAAAGCGCCGGGTATTTGTGGAAAGGTGCAGGCTTGCCGAAGCCAATGGTGCTGGCCGCCTCAACTTCCCACAGCTTGAAGAATGAAGCGCCGCCGTCGAGCGAATGCCAGATGCCGTACGCGGTGGTTGTGCTTCCGCCCGCCAGCCAGATATCGCCCTCGTGGCCCGGCGTTGCCTTAAACTGCGCAGACGCGCCTGCCGGCGGCAGGTTGCTCGCAGCGGTAGCGGTGAAGGTCTGGCCGCCATCGGTACTGATGTAGAACGTGCCGTTGGCGAACGCGTAGAATTTCAGCGGTTTCACACGGTCGGAACGGACGCTTGCGCCAGCCGGCGCGCCGCTGGATGCCGTCCAGGTGGTACCCAAGTTCGGTGAGAAGTACACCCCTGGTCCGCAGCTCCACACCACGCGGCTGCCATCGGCCGCGGCAGCCACTGTTCCGCCCGACGCGCCTGAGGGTTGGTTGGCGCCGGGATTCCAGGTCTGTCCGCCGTCAGCCGAGAACGCGATGTTCTCGCCGTTGCTGCTGCCCGTTCCCACGCGAACAATAAAGCTGGGGTTCAGCTCCGCGTAGTCGAGGCTGGTGCCCGAGGTGAATACCGGGTTCGCATCCATCACGCTCGGCGCCGTTAGGTCGTTGTGCGTGTAGCCGCCGTTATCGCCCACAGCGCTGATCAGATGTGCAGTGCCCGCTGGCGGACTGATGAGGTCTTGCACCGCAGTTTCTTCGATCCCCACAGCGGCCACGGATATGCTAGCCTGACCGCCCGTGTCCCAGGCCGTCAGGTTATTCGTCCCAAACATGGTTGCGCCCGTGCCGTAGAGCATATGGTTGGAATCGAAGGGATCGACCTCCAGCGACTCAACCATCCAGCCCAGCTTTGGTGTCGGCTGCGGACACAGCGAGTTGGTGGTCCCCGGCACCGTGCATGTTGCAGGCGTTGCGCCGAAGGTAAGCCACGGCGCCACCGACGCGTAGCTGAGTGTGTAGTTCGGAGCCATGATATTTGGCCAGGGGTTAGCCCAGTCCGCGTTCCAGATCAAGCTCCAGTTCGTGCCGCCGTCCAGGCTGCGGAAAAACTGCGTGTCCGGCCACCATTGGTTGAGCGCTGCAACAACAATCGTATTCGGGTTCTCGGCATCCACGCTCAAGCCGCCAAACCCATACCCTCCATTCAGGGGCGACGAAGGCGGCGTAATCAGCGTCCAGGCCGCCGAGCCCGTGTCATACTTCCACACATCGCCCGCCGAGCCGTCATAGGGTCCCGCATTGTTGTTGTAGCTCAGGTACAGAATCCCGGTCGACGCGAGCTTGCCGTGGTGTGGCATCACACCCGTCGGCTGACCCACAACCGCCGACCAAGTCTGCCCGCCATCGTTGCTTTGCCAAAGGCTGCTGGCCGGGTCGGCCACGCCCACATAGATATTCTTCGAGACCGTCTTGCCGCCCACGTTCACCGTCGTGCGAGGATCGAACGTCTCCCAAACTACGCCAATCGGGTCCAGGTCATAGGTGTCGGTCGGGCCGTAGGCGGGCTCGTGGTAAGGGCCGGTGTCAGGGAAGTTCGTCACCTTCGACCATGTTTCGCCAGCATCCATGCTCCGCCAAAGCCCGTTCCCGCTCCGCGTTCCAAGATAAAGAATGCGCGTGTTGTTCGGATCAATGGCCAGCCGCTCGCCCATTCCGCGGCCAGGCATGTTGCTGCCCACTTTGAACGGCAGGTGAATCGTCTCGAACCTGCGCCCCTTGTCGTACGAACGCAGAATCGCGCCGTTCTCCGTCGTCCACTCATTGGTGTAAGTCCCCACCGCCAGATACACGCGGTGCGGATCCACCGGATCGATCGCAATGCTCTCCACGCCGCTCAGGTTCCAGTCTGCGAAGCCCACCCAGTCGAGCAGCGGAATCCAGCGGCCCCTATGCGTATCGAACCGGTACGCGCCGCCGATATCCGTCCTGGCGTACACCAAATCGGGTTCCTTGGTGCTGAAGACGATTCCAGGGATGAAGCCCCCGCCGCCGCCAATCACCACATTGTTGAAGTTGTAAGGGTTGGAATCGAACGCCAGCCCCTGAGCTGACGCGAGTGTGGGACTGATTACACTTGGGAAGATTGCACTCAACCCAAGCACAAGGAGCAAATCGCCCCATTTGGGGGACCAAGAAGCGAATAGGCTCATATTGAACACATACCTCCTTACTCTGCAGCGCATTGTGCGGCGCACGCACACGTTTGTCAAGTGAAAATCCGAAGAACCTGCGATCTGCTTTTCGTGTGATTGACATGGAAACGGGACTTTTCCGCAGCCAGTCGCCCGCGCCGTAGGCGCAATGGTTATTAGCCCCCGCTTTAACGCGGGGTGGGGTTGGCCAACCAACAATACGTCCGGAGTCCCGTAGGGACGGCGCATTCTGATCGTAGGTATCCTATTTGGCTCTTTGGCGAAAAGAATGGAAAAACATGAGCCGGTTGCTTCACCCTCGCATTACCATCCTGAGCGCAGTCGAAAGCCTGCCCTATTCCCTGTCTTTATACCCCCTCCACCATTTTTTGAAAATCAATCCGCGCGGCGTGAGTGCTCACCTTCGCGGCGTTTTTGTTTTTGCCGTATCGGAGTCCCTAACGATAGGTCTTCGTCGTTGGGGTGATTTAAGGTGGGATATTTATATCGTTTTGTATCAAGAGTACGGCCTTACCCCGCCTCTCGCGCCATAGAAAATAACTCAGAAACCTTCGAATTACCGGCAATCCGAAATCAACATCATTCCCGAATCGAAAGGCGTTGCATGTGAGTAATCTTGGGATTTGTACTTAACTAGTACCATTGCGTGCTTGGCCTATTGGTGGCAATCAAGTATTGTTTTAATGAGGAGAGGTTCCATGTTGCGCAAGCACTTTGTTTTGAGTTCCATTTTCCTGTTGCTTTTCAGCTCAGTTTCTTACGCCAGCGGTGACTTCGGCTGTGGCACGCCGAGAGGAACCATCCTCTTTCGTGCCTACGATTCCTGCAACAGTCTTCCATTCCTTAGTCCGTCAAACGATAGCCGGCTAAATCTTGAGCTATTGCTGATCGACGCCGGCAAGCTGACGGGAATACTAGGCCTGTCACAAGAGAATCCAGCGTCACGGGATCTGGCCCAGTTGATCGTTCCCTTCGATCTGGAGAGTTGGCAACTTAACGAGCCGGGATTGGGCACTGGCACGGATACCGGCAGCGCGAAGAGTACAGCGAATTCGAATGACTATGCTCAAGGCGAAGGCAGCCGCTGTAGCAACGCTGGCGACGGCCTGGAGGCATTCAACAAGGCCGTGAATGCAACTGCCGCGCTGCCCAAAGAAGAAGCCACGATTTTGATTACTGCCCGCGGTGCTTTAGCGCCCAACTGTAACTCAACCACTCATCCAGATTGGAATGCGCCGCAAGGTATTCATTCCGCGCTGGGACGCGACTTTGCTCTCTATATCGCGGGCGCAAACGCATTCTACGCCGGTGATTTCCCTGTTGCGCTCAACAATTTCAAGAGCCTCAGGAACAGCGCGAACCCCTGGTTGAAGGAGACGTCCCGTTACATGCTTGGACGGACAATGCTCAATAGCGCGCAGCGTCAAGCCTTCGGAGAATGGGGAGATCTAAAACTGGATAAAGTCGACAAAGACAATTTGAAGGATGCCGAAGACGCCTTCAACTCCTATCTTCACGATTTTCCTCATGGTATTTACGCGGTGTCGGCGCGGGGTTTGCTGCGGCGAGTCTATTGGCTGGGTGACGATCAGGCACGGCTGGCTGAAGCTTTTGATCGCGCGTTAGCCAATTCGGAAAAGGGCGCAAACAATGTCACCATACGCCAACTGGTTCAGGAAGCCGACGCGAAATTACTTGCCTCAGTGAAAATTGATCGAATTCAGTCGCCCCAGTTTTTGGCGATTATCGACCTGATGCGCATGAGATCGGATAGCGGGGCGGCCGGAGGCGCCGCCAAAAATGCTTCATTGACCCTGGCGGACCTCGAGGCGCAAAAAGACCGCTTCGCGAAAAACCCAGCGCTCTACAAGTATCTGCTTGCTGCCTTCCATATTTATGTCGACAACAAACCGGAGCAGGCTCTGGCTCTACTGCCTAACCTGACCGATGCGAAGCTGAGCTACCTTGCCTTCAGTCAGCAAACTTTGCGCGTTCTGGCGTTGGATGCCAGTAAGCAGTCTGATGCCGAGCACAAGCTATTGCTGCAGATGTTGCCATTCGCCAAATTGCCGCTACAGTCTGAGCAGTTGCAACTGGCTCTTGCCGGGCTTGAACTGCGCACCGGGCACGTCGATCGTGTTTTCACGCCAGAATCGCCGATTCAAGACAAGGCAATCCGCACCATCCTCGTGGAGTATTCTGCCAGCGATGTGATGCTGCGTCAACGAATCAAGGATCCGAAGGAGAATGCGGATGTGGTCGATGCCGCCTTGTATGCGCTACTTTACAAGGAACTGACGGGCGGTAAATACCAGGCCTTCCAGGCCGACCTGGCGCTCTTACCGCCCCATCCGTCCGAGTTTCTGGCCCCATTTGTTGATAGCGGCGAGAGCAAGAACTCGGAGTATCGATGCCCTTCTTTGCGGCAAGTCGCCTCCACCTTACAGCACGATGGAAACGATGCGCAAAGCCTGAATTGCGTAGGCGAACTGGTGCGGATTCATGGCGTTCATTATGGACAGGACTCGGTGCCGCCAAAGACGGACCTTGGAGGCAGCGACTCCTTGTTTCCCGGAATAGACTATTCGAGATTGGATGCCTATTTGAAGGTGATTGCCAACAAGCAGGCCGATGGCCAGGCCAGAGCCTACGCGCTTTATCGCGCTGTCCGGTGTTATGCGCCTTCCGGAAATAACGGTTGCGGCAAACAGGATATTCCGCAAGATACACGCAAGCAGTGGTTTCAAATGCTGCATAAAGAATATCCCGACACCACTTGGGCAAAGTCGTTGAAATTCTATTGGTAAACATCATGGCGCGTTTTGTCCTGCTCTGTCTCGGTCTGCTCTTTTGCGCGCCCGGCATCGCCGCCAGCACCGTTGATGCCTCCAACTACGATGCATTCTGGTTGTGGAGCGGCGTTCGACCGCAGCCGGTGTTAAAGCAGGCGCGCTGTGTCTATGTTTTGCAGGGACAAATCGAAGCAAAACACGGTGATGAGTCGCAGGTGCGTTTTATTGCCCAAAGAGGTACGGTGCCCCATAATCAGCCGGCTGAGGTTTGGCTTGCCTATCGCGTTCATACCTTGCACTGGACACCGCGCGAATACGTAATCCTGATCGCGCAGTTACATCGCTGGCAACAGGCTGGGAATAAGGTCGTCGGAGTTCAAATCGATTTTGATGCGCATACGCTGCATTTGCAGGAATACTTAGAGTTTCTCAAGCAGTTGCGCCAACGTTTGCCCTCTGACTATCGACTCGGCATCACCGGCCTTCTGGACTGGAGCAGCCGCGCTGACCCGAGCCAGGTCAATCAGTTGCGCGGAATCGTGGACGAGGTGGTTGTGCAGACCTATCAAGGTCGGCACACCATAGAAAACTATTCCGCTTATTTGCCACGCGTTAGCCTGTTGACTATGCCCTTCAAAATTGGGCTCATCCAAGGGGGCAATTGGGACGCTCCAGCCTATATTGCAGAAAGTCCATGGTTTCGCGGTTATGTGGTATTTCTGCAAAACTCACCTGTTGCGAAATAGAAAACTCCCAAAAGTAGCTCGCCATCTATCGTTAGAGACATTGCACTCTAAGCGAAAATAGGCCCTCATAGCAGAAATACATGTCCTTCTATGCGCACGTTTCCCGCTCATAAAAGCCCAAAAAGAGTGACCTTCCAGCGTCACTTTCTGCCCCATGCCGCGTACTTTTGCGTACAATTTGTAATGTGGCCTATTGTTGTATTGCCTAGTCATCGATGTGGCCCCGTAGCTCAGGTGGATAGAGCAGCAGTTTCCTAAACTGCGTGTCGGAAGTTCGAGTCTTCCCGGGGTCACCATTCCTTCCTGAATTGCAGCCCAATAAAACTTTTTTATGATCCGGCAAACTTCTTTACCCCGCTCCTTTTGACTCCGCCGCGCCGTTCCGTCTATAAAGTTGATGGCATGGAAATCCGTTCTATGCCATAACGGCTGCCCCGCAAAGGCAGCGCAACCCACCACGGCAATCGCCAGGATGCTCGGGAAGGCGGTGAAACTCCGCCACTGCCCCGCAACTGTGAGCGCCCCGGCCCCCAGCCTGTTGTATAGGCCAGGGCAGGGAACCAGCCAGGGACCTTCCGCCGTCGCGGAGGCCCCTAGTGAACCACTGCACGGCGTGTCCTCCGGGGCACTCCTGCGGGAAGGTGGCTGGATGAGCGCAAGTCAGGAGACCGGTCCTCGCGTGCTCAACCCGCTTGCGTTCCGAGGGGAACGAAGGAGCCATCATGCCTGTTTCGACATATTCCTCTTCTCGCTGCATTCTGTCGCGCGCGCTGCGTCGCGCATTCGCTCTGCTTTTGCTTGCTGCCTGCGCCACTGTTTGTCCGGCAGCCTCCATCCGCGGCGTGGTCACGGACGCCACCGGCGCCAAGGTCACCGGCGCCAGTGTGGTCCTGCTCAGCGGCGGCAAAGCCGTCGGCACAGCCGTCTCCACGGCAGACGGCAGTTTTCAAATCATTACCGGCATCGAGGGCCGCTTCTTCCTGCTGGTTTCCGCCAAAAGCTTTCGCCAGTTGGAGACGCCCAGCTTCTACGCCGGCCGGCTCGATTCTGTCGAGCGCAATATTGTGCTTGAGCCGGAGTGGGTGCGCCAGTCCATCGTGGTCACGGCTACCGGAACTCCCACGCCCCAGCCGCAGACCAGCGAGGCCACTAGCGTGCTGGGGCCGCTTGATCTTGCACTGCGTGATGACTTCGTGTCGGTGCTGCGCGTGATGCCGGGAACGGTCGTGGTGCAGGACGGCCAGATGGGCGCGCAGACCTCGCTCTTCATTCGCGGCGGCAATTCGGACGCCAACAAAATCCTCCTCGACGGCGTCGACGCTGGCGATCTGGGCAATCAATTCGACTTTGGCCCGCTCTCCACCACCTCCGTGGAGCGTGCCGAGGTCTATCGCGGTCCCGATTCCAGCCTCTATGGAGCCGGCGCGGGCAGCGGCGTGGTCAGCCTTACTACTCCGCGCGGCACCACCAGCTTTCCATCGGTCCTCTTGCAGGCGGATGCCGGCAACCTCTCCATCTCGCGCGAAGAGCTGGAAGTGGCTGGCGCGCACAACAAGCTGGATTACCTGGGCGCCTTCAGTTGGCTGCAAACCGCCAACGATCTGCCCAATGACGAGTACCACGTAGCTACCACGGCCGGTAATTTCGGTTGGCAGCCAAATGCGTCCACGCAACTGCGTGGGACTGTGCATTACGGTGTGGACTCAACCGGCCTACCCAACGCCTGGGATTTTTATCATGTGGCCGACAACGCGACGGAAAAGGACCAGGACCTGTTTGTCAGCGCCTCCATCGAGAACCAGACTACGGCGTCGTTTCACAACATGCTTCGCTACGGCCTGACTCGCAAGCGCGAGCAGGCAAATCTCTGGACGACATCGGGAAACTACATTTCGTACAGCAACTATTGCTTCGGTCCCGCAACTCTAGGCAATACCGTCACCATTACAGGCGCGAATGGATACTCCGCCAGCGGTCAGGCCGCGCTCGATTGCTCGACATACAAATCCCAATTAGTCAACAATCGTGATCAACTGGTCTATCAGGGCGACTATCGAATCACGCCGCATCTACAGGCGCTCATCGGATTTCACTATGAGGACGAACGCGGCGCGGAACCGGGAAGTTCGTATTACCCGCCGGTCGAGCGCTCCAACTACGACTATCTGGCTTCCGTGCACGGCGACTTCAAGAAGCGGTTCTATTACACGCTCAGCGGCAGCCTGGAGCGATATTCGCTCTTTGGAACGCAGACCTCGCCGCACGCGGGAGTTTCCTATATTGCTTTGCGCCCGCATAAGAACATCTTCAGCGGCACGCGCATTCTCTTCAACTACGGCGATGGTGTACGCGAGCCAAAACTAACCGATCAGGACGATTCGCTCTACTATTTTCTTGTGGTGGCGAACGGTCTTTCCTCCGCTGCCCAGCAATTACACATTGGCCCGCTGGCAGCGCCTACCACACGAAGCTACGAAGGCGGTGTGGAACAAGCCTTCTGGGGCGAGCGGATTGTCTTTCGCTCCAGCTATTTTCACAACCAGTTCGGCGGCGAGATCGAATCCGTGGGCGGTCAGTTGCTGCCTAACCTGATACCCGGCCTGACACCGGCCCAGAAGCTCGAACTGGAGACCGATCTCGGATACTACTACACCTACGACTACGCGCTGACCGTCAACACTCAGGCTTATCGCGCGCAGGGTGTCGAAACCACCGTCGAGAACGGCATCGGCAAGAACCTCTTCTTCCGCGGCGGCTATACCTATCTCGACGCCGTGGTGCAGCGCTCCTTTGATAGTGATAACGAGGCACTGATGGGCGGCTATGCACCCACCTACCCTTACGGCTGTACGCTGGGCACTGCAAGTTGTATCCCCATAGGGGCTTACTCGCCGCTGGTGGGCGCGCGTCCCTTCCGTCGCGCGCCGCACACGGGCTTCTTCACGGCCAGCTACGCGCACAGCAAGCTAACTGCTGTTTTCACTTCTGCTTTTGCCAGCCGCAGTGACGACTCCACATATCTCGAAGACGCCGACGCCAGCGGCGGAAACAGCTTGCTGTTGCCCAACCGCAACCTTGACCACGGCTACGCCAAGCTGGACCTGGGCGCAAGCTACAAGCTGCTCTCCTGGCTCAAAGTTTATGGTCAGGCGGAGAACCTCACCGACAACCGGCACATCGCTCCCATCGGTTATCCCAGCCTGCCTTTCAACTTCCGCGCGGGCTTGCGTATTGAGTGGACCAGGACCGGCAATCGCTGAGAGATTCGGGTTTCGTTCCGGGATGCGGTATGGTGTGGAGAATTTCGCGCATTTTAATTGTCTCTGCGCCATCCCTGCCCGAATTATGGACGTGTTTCCCGCAATAGCTCATGAGAATGGCTTGGCGTGGTGACACCTTAACTGCTTATGGATGAAGACATTTGTGAGTCACAACCCAGATTGAGGCTCCCTGAGACGAAAGATATACAGACATTTACAATGCCTTAATTTTTGCCTTCTATATTCTTCTTCATGGATAAGTTTGTGTCAGCGTAGCCCCCAATTGCGGTTATACATTCGCAAGAGCCGCCAGTACCAAAGGTGCAAGGAATTCCATATGCATAACGCGTTACGCGTTTTGTCTTTCGCGCGCAATGGGGCGCTGCCGATCAACACCCCAGCGCATTCTCAACGAGCGTTTTCTCAACCCCAGAAGCAATTTGGAGAGCCAACATGACAATGAATCGGATACGTAAAAGCCTTATCTGCCTGATGATCCTCACTCTGGCCGTGTGTTTGGGCGCCGTTGCGCTGCACGCGCAGACCTCAGGTGCAGGTGCAATTACCGGAATCGTAACCGATGCCAGTCAGGCAGTCATTCCGGGGGCTTCGGTTACCATCACGGAAGTCGACACGGGAATCGCCCATACCTATATGACCAATTCTGTCGGCATCTACGAAGCGCCCTTTCTGAAGCCGGGACACTACAAGGTTGGCGCCACCGCCCCAAACTTCGGCTCGGTGGAAGCCAGAGACCTGACCCTGCTGGTCGGTCAGACGCTCACCATCAATCTCGCTCTGACAGTCAAGTCCGCCTCCACGACGGTGGAGGTATCGGCAATGCCTCAGATACTGGATCTCGAGAAGACCGAAATCTCGCAAGTGGTCGATCAGCAATTGATCCAGAACCTGCCGGTGAATAACCGCAACTGGAGCAGCTTCGTTTTATTCACGCCGAATGTTACCCAGGACGGCGGCAGCGGTATGGTCAGCTTCCACGGCATTAGCGGACTCTATAACCAGAACTATGTCGATGGCGCCAACAACAACCAGATGCTCTTTTCAGAGGCGCGCGGCCGCGCCAGCGGCGCTCCGTATGTCTACTCCGTGGATTCGATTAAAGAGTTTCAGTCTGAGACATCGAATTATTCGGTCGAGTTCGGCCAGGCGGCTGGCGGCCAGGTGAATGCCATCACCAAGAGCGGCACCAACAGCCTGCATGGCGATCTCTTCTATTACCTGCGTTATCCGGATTTAAATGCGCTTGATCCATACAGCAAGAACCAGGTGCTCAATAACGGCGGCAATCCCTTTCTGCTGACCCAACCCATCCACCAGCAGAACCAGTTCGGCGGCAGCGTAGGCGGTCCGTTCATCAAGGACAAGCTCTTCTATTTCTTTACCTATGATGGCTTTCGCAAGGCTGCGCGGGTCCTTTACTCGGACACCAACATCATCACTCTGACTCCCACGGCGAGCAACACCGGCAACACGGTCATCTCCCCGACTCAGTGTCCGGCGACCATCAGCTCCACCATGTGCACCGCGGGCATTACCTTCCTGATGAATATGGCCAATATCACGCCTGGCCAGGCTGCGCCCACGCGTTTTTCCAAGTCGAACGTCTTCTTCCCGCGCCTCGACTATCACATCAACGCCAAGAACGACGCCTTTATCAACTTCAATTACTCGGACTATGACAGCACCAACGGCTACAGCTCGGCGCCAACGTTTAGCAATAGCTCACCAACCACCAACGGTCCTACCAGCTACCATGAGCGCTTCCTGGTCGGCGGTCTCACCACAGTATTCTCCGCCCACTCCGTAAACGAAATCCACGCCCAGTGGGGCCGCGACCTGGAGACGGCCGGAGCCAATGCCGCTGGTCCCAACGTGGCTACCGGCGTGGTCACCTTCGGTATGCCCAACGCCTTGCCCCGCGTTGCGGAGCCCGACGAGCATCGCATTCAGTTCACCGACGTCTTCTCCAGAGTGCAGGGCAAGCATACGCTCAAGGCCGGCGGAGACCTGAACGTCGTTCATGAGGTGATGATCAACCTCTTCCAGGGTGGCGGCCTCTACAGCTACGGCGAGTCGACTCCCAGCGCCAACTTCCAGGACTGGATTAGGGACGCATTCCAGGGCATCTCCGGCGATACCGATCCCTATGCCGGCTTCCACTACAGCACCTTCGTCCAGACTATCGATGTGGTCAATACCAAGGCCGGCACCCAGGGCAAGGATGACTTCTGGATGCAGATGTTTGACGGCTTTGCGCAGGACACCTGGAAGTTCAGTCAAAAACTAACATTGAACGCCGGCCTGCGTTACGATGTACAACTCACGCCTGCTCCGGCCCTGATCAACAACAACTACGCCCCGCTCTCCACTTACTACAGCCAGACCATCAAGAATGTGCTGGACCGCGTGACGCCGCGTATAGGCTTCTCCTGGAGCCCACGCACAGGAACGGTTGTCCGTGGCGGCTACGGTCTCTTTACCGCACTCAACCAGGGCAGCACATACTACGCTATGCGCGTGGAAAACGGTGTCGTGCAGATCAACTACAACTACACCGGTTGCAAGGCTAGTGTCGGCACGCCCACATCGACCTGCCCCACTGTGCCCAGCACCAGCGCCAGCCTGCAGTATCCTAACGTGCCGTTCCTGCCGACCGGCCCCTCGCTGTCCACATCGCTCTATCCATCTGGCGGCGCGGCCCCTGCGATCAACGGTCCCTCCAAGCTCGGCCCACAGAGCTTCCATGGCCTGGATCCCAACTTCGTTCCTCCCTATACGCATGAGTTTGAGATGTCCGTCGAGCAAGCTCTGCCCGGTAAGATGTCTTTGACCCTCGGATATGTCGGCACCCGCGGAATGCGCCTGCCCGTCTTTGTGGACGCCAACCTGATCGGGCAAACCCCGCATGGCCTGCGCAGTTACAACGTACTCGACGCCAACAATAACCTGATCAAGCAGATCACCGTTCCGGTCTATCTGCCCTCGGATCGCAGCAACACCTCGCTGGCCTCCTATAACACTGGCTTTAGCGTAGCCAACACCTGGTATAGCTCGATGACCGCCACCGTGCGCCGCCCCTTCCGTAACGGCCTCGAACTGCTGGCGAATTTCACCTGGGCGCACGCCACTGACACGGACCAGGTTCAGGGCAGCAGCGGCACCTTTTACGGCGGAAACACGGTGCTCGATCCCAACAATATTCGCGCAGAGAATGGACCCTCGGACATCGACATCCGCAGACGCTTCACCATGAGCTTCCTCTATCAGCCGAGGATCATGATGGGAAACAAGATCGTCAAAAACATTCTTGACGACTTCACCTTCTCGGGTAGCGATATCGCCTCCGACGGCGAGCCTATCTTCCTGGGCATGAGCGGCACCGTCTATAGCGGTTCCACCAGCGCCACCAGCTATGGCGACGACGGCGGCATCTACGGCGGCGCGATGAGTTCCAGTTCGGGTTCGCCGACCACAGGACGTCCGCCGCAAATCGGTCGCAACAGCATCCCGGCTCCAGGATTCAACAACGTCGACTTCCGCATCACGCGCAAAGTGCCAATCTACGACAAAATCTATATGCAGTTCGTCGGCGAGGCATTCAACGCGCTGAATCACACCATCATCACTGGCGTGAACGGCACGTATTCATCGTACACGTCATCGAGCTCCAGCTCATTAACCTGCCCCAGTAACGGCAGCGCACCCGTCGGTTCCGCGCTGCAGGGTTGCATCACGCCCTACAGCGGCACTGGATTCAGCGCTTTTGGCGCCACCAGCTCAACCAACAATTCCCTCTACGGGCCTCGTCAAATCCAGGTCTCCGCCAAGCTGTTCTTTTAGCGCGGAGCAACGTAGAACTCCATGGGCGGTGGCTTCGGCTGCCGCCATTTTTCATTTCCTTAGCGAGAAGAGTGTAGCAATCGGTCTCTGTGCTGCATGAACTCCATAACTGCTTATAGGAGAATGGTTTGCCTGCCATTGGCCGTGACCATCGGCTCCCTGAGACGAAAGATATATAGACATTTACAATACCTTAATTTTTGCCTATTATAGTCTTCTTTATGGAGATATTTGCGTCTGCGGCGCCCCCAATGCCGGACTATTGCTTGCAAGAGCCACCAGAATCAAAGGTGCAAGGAATTCCATGTGCATAACGCGTTACGCGTTTTGTCTTTCGCGCGCAATGGGGCGCTGCCGATCAACACCCCAGCGCATTCTCAACGAGCGTTTTCTCAACCACAGAAACAATTTGGAGAGCCATCATGACCTTGAATCGAATACGTAAAAGCCTTATCTGCCTGATGATCCTCACTCTGGCCGTGTGTTTGGGCGCCGTTGCCCTGAACGCGCAAACTTCCACCCAAGGCTCCATTTCCGGGTCAGTTCTGGATCCCTCCGGAGCCGTTGTACCCGGTGTCGCCGTCACCATCCACAATATGGGGACCAACGCCGAAATCAAACTCACCGCGGACGCCAGCGGCTTTTACAAGGCCCCGCTGCTGGAGCCCGGCACCTATAGAGTGACGTTTGTTGCCACCGGTTTTGAAACCTATCGCGCCGAGAACGTCATTGTCCAGGTCGGCCAGCCTACAGACGTCTCGCCGCGTTTGACGGTTGGCGCATCCACAACCTCCGTCGAGGTTACCGAACTGGCGCCGGTGCTCAACCTTGAGTCGCCCGACTTCCAGGGCGCGCTGAATGCCAGAGCGCTTCAGTCCATCCCTATAAACAACCGCCGTTGGTCGGCTCTTGCCCTCACCACTCCTGGCGTCACAGTTGATACCGCCGGGTACGGTCTCATCAGCGTCCGCGGCATCAGCACCCTGCTCAACAACGTTGAAATCGACGGCGCCGACGACAACCAGGCTTTCTTCTCTGAGGAGCGCGGACGCACCCGCGAGGCTTATTCCACTGCCGGCAGCGCCGTCCGCGAGTTCGCTATCAACACCGGCGTATACTCTGCTGAGTACGGCCGCGCCGCCGGAGGCGTCGTCACCTCGGTCACCAAGAGCGGCACCAACCAGCTCCACGGTCAGGCCTATTTCTATGATCGCGAAAGCAACTGGAATGCCATGAACGACTACGCCTTTGTCACCACCCTGGTGAATGGCGTCAATGTCAAATCGCACATCAAACCAGAGGACCTGCGCAAGATTTATGGCTTCACGGTTGGCGGAGCGCTGATTAAGGATAAGCTCTTCTGGATCTATACCTATGACCAGCACACCCACGTCTTTCCTGTACTTGGCGTTCCATATAATCCCCTGCAGTTCTACACGCTGCCTCAGACCGCGCTGTCCACGGGAGAAACCTGTAACACGACAACCGGCGCACTGGCAGGCGCTCCCAGTGCAGCCATTAACGACACCAACGCATGCACCTTGGCCGCGCGCCAGGGCATCAGCTACGCTCAGGCCTCCTACGACTGGGCTGCTTTGCTGTATGGCAGTGCCAACGTTACCGTCAGCAATTATTCCGGTGCATCCGCAATCACCGATCTAGGCCTCGGCTCCAATTCCGAACTTGGGCTCTCGCCGCGCTTCGGCTACCAGGAGATCAACACTCCCAAACTGGATTACCAGATCAATCCCAAAGAACACGTGAGCGTCCTTTACCATCGCCTGCGCTGGGATTCACCGGCCGGCGTGCAGACCGCTGACCCTGACAATTACGCAATGGACACGCAGGGCAACGACTTCGTCAAGCTGGATTATGGCGTGGCCAAGCTCACCAGCCTCATCACCTCAAGAATCAGCAATGAGCTGCTCTATCAATACGGCCGCGAACTCAACTACGAGACCCAGCAGGCTCTCACCCCTTACTCCAAGGCCGACATCACCGCGAGCACTGGAAACGTTCCCGAGCTCGAGGCAGGTTATAACTACGGCATCAATGCCGGCTCAACCTACTATGAGCACCGCGTGGCCTATCCCGATGAACGCAAATGGCAGGTCGGCGACGTCCTTTATTGGAGCAAGGGGAACCACAGCTTAAAGTTTGGTGTAGACATGGTTCACAACTGGGACCTGATGAACAACACCTACAAGAGCAATGGCGACTTCAGCTACAACTGGGTCGGTAACTATTTTGACGACCTGCTCAATATGAAGAATGGCGTGACCCCTTCTGCCACTCACCCCGTTGGTTGCGACGTGAACGCTTCGCAAAACGGGAACACCGTAACCGGCACCTATCCCTGCTACTACGACTTTGTCCAGGGATTCGGGAGTCCCATCTATACCATCACTACGATGGATTCCGGAGTCTTTGCTCAGGACAACTGGAAGTTCTCTCCGCGCCTGACCCTGGAGCTTGGCCTGCGCTGGGATCATGAGACGATCCCGCCTGCCGATCCAAACCTCACTACGGCCACGGGCACCTTTGTTACCTACAACGGCATATCCAACAGCCCCACCGACAACATGGACTTCGGTCCTCGTGTCGGATTCTCTTATGACGCCACGAGCAAGGGAAAGACCGTTGTACGCGGCGGCTGGGGCATGTATTACGGCCGCATCACTAACGGCAATATCGAGAACGTACGCCTCTCCACGGGCAGCCCCAACGGTCAGTTCTCCGCGACCTGGTACGACAACACCGCCCTCGCCCCCGTGTACCCGAATATCTTCGCCACCGGCTCGACCTCTGCCATACCAACCTCCTACTTCATGGCCTCGAATTTGAAGCTTCCTGAGATCCAGGAGTATGATCTCCAGGTCCAGCAGGATCTAAGCAAGGGCACATTCGTCTCCGTGAGCTATCTCGGTGCCTTGGGTCGCAGACTGCCCAACTTCCTCGATGTCAACCTCACTCCAACCACCACCTCAAAGACGATTACGATAGCTGGCGACCCCAATAGTTCTGGCCCATTAGGTCCGACCGGATCCACGGTAACCGTGCCGGTCTATACCGGCTATGGCAATACCGCTCTTCTGGGATCGGGAGCCACAAGTTTCGGGGGCATTTCCGAACTGATCAGTAACGTCAATTCGAACTACAATGCCATGGTGCTTGAGGTCCTCAATCGCTCGCTGCACACCATTCAGTTCGACGTGAACTATACCTGGTCGCACGCTCTGGACTACGCGCAGAATGCCAATACACAAGGCGCGTCGGAATCCTGGTATGACCCCTACCTCAACCCGCGCGTTAACTACGGCAACTCTACTTGGAACATTCCCAACAGAGTCGCGGCATATGCGCTCTTTAACTTCCCGAACACAAAGAGAACCGATTGGGTCAAGTATCTGCTCAACGACTGGAGCCTGAACGACAGCTTCCAGTTCCAAGACGGTTTACCCTTTACGGCAGGAGTCAGCGGCAAGCCTTCAGGCGCTATTGCCAGCAGTTGGAACGGCACCGGCGGTCCTTCCCTCATTCCTCAAATCGGGATCAACACCTATCGTTATCCAAACCGTTACGTGGACGACGTTCGCTTCCAGAAGCAGATCACCTTCGACAAGGGCCGCAATCTGCAACTCATGTGCAACATGTTCAACGTAGCCAACCACCAGAACATCACTGCTTTTGCAGCCACCTACCTGTATAGCTTGTCGGGAACCACGGCGACATATACAGGAGTGAATGGCACCGGAAACAAGAGCTTCATGGTGCCGAGTAATTCAAACAGCAGCAACTTCACTTACACTCCGCGTAATATCGAATTCGCCGCCCGATTCAACTTCTAAGACGGTAGATTCCCTTCACAACGCGGCGGCTTCGGCCGCCGCGTATTTTTTGTCTATGCAATCACTGGGAATGATGCAAGGTGCGCGGAAGAGTTGTGTTGTGCGAGAAGTAGAAGCCGAAAAAGGGTCTTCAAAAAGACATATTCAGGGGGAAATCTGTCCATTTGCCACTTAAAATATATTTGATATGGTCAAAGCGACTTTATTGTAATTTGCATGTTTTAGGCTCTCTCAATTCAATTTTGCATATTAACTGTTGAAAAACTAATCCACAAACGATTAAAGTTAACTTCTCCTCAGGTCGTATTTTTTTGTTGTTTTGATGCTCTTGCTACAAGAGGTAAACCATGAATTGCCCAAAATGCCAGTCTGCGTCTTTGTCCGTTATTCCCGCTGAGATTCGTCTGTACCGCAACTGCCATCGTACACTGAGCCATCCCCCCATGACGCCGTCGCCTGACGTACTGGTTTGCCTTGATTGCGGCTGGTCGGAGTTTTCGATTCCGCGTTCCTGGCTCTCTGCCGGATGGTTGCGCTCGATGCGGCCGCAGACTGCTCCAGCCACGCCGTCCATCGCCTCAGCGAATGTAGCCGCATTGGCCTCTTAGCGTCGCGAACGGCTTTTCGCCTTGCCGCCGCATGGCGGCTGAGGTGCTATGCGCCTGCACGTAAAACGATCGTGGCGTAAATATCAAGATGCACAAAAAGGCCCCCAGCCGAAGCTGGAGGCCTTTTGTATTGCGCCGAAGGCGCGTACGCCTGGACGGCTAGTCCTAGTACATGCCGTCCATGCCGCCGCCGTGGCCGCCTCCAGGAGCGGGCTTGGGCTCCGGAATCTCCACAACCAATGCTTCGGTGGTGAGCAGCAGACCCGCGATAGAGGCGGCATTCTGCAATGCCGTCCGCGTCACCTTGGTCGGGTCAATGACGCCGGCCTTTACCAGGTCCTCAAAGACGTTGGTAAGTGCGTTGTAGCCGTAGTGCAGGTCCTTGGACTCCATCACCTTGGCCACCACCACCGCGCCCTCTTCGCCGGCATTGGCAACGATCTGGCGCAGAGGCTCTTCGAGTGAGCGGCGAACGATGTTGGCGCCGATCTTCTCGTCGCCCTCAAGCGTCGCAATGAGCTTGTCCACCGCGGGAATGGTGCGAACAAGAGCCACGCCGCCGCCGGGGACGATGCCTTCCTCGACTGCCGCGCGGGTGGCGTGCAGGGCATCCTCGACGCGAGCCTTCTTCTCCTTCAGCTCGGTCTCGGTGGCCGCGCCCACCTTGATGATGGCCACGCCGCCCACCAGCTTGGCCAGCCGTTCCTGCAGCTTCTCCTTGTCGTAGTCCGAGGTGGTTTTCTCGATCTGCGCGCGGATTTCCTTCACCCGGCCCTCGATTTCAGACGGCTTGCCGCCGCCGTCCACGATGGTGGTGTTGTCCTTGTCGATGGTGATCCGCTTAGCTTTGCCCAAGTCCTCCAGCTTCACGCCTTCCAGCTTGATGCCCAGGTCCTCGGTGATGGCCTTGCCGCCGGTCAGGATGGCAATGTCGCCCAGGATGGCTTTACGCCTGTCGCCGAAGCCCGGCGCCTTCACCGCGGCTACGTTCAGCGTGCCGCGCAGCTTGTTCACCACCAGGGTCGCCAGGGCCTCGCCCTCCACATCCTCGGCGATGATCAAAAGCGGTTTGCCGCCGCGCGCAATCTGTTCTAACAGTGGCAGCAAGTCCTTCATGGCGCTGATCTTCTTCTCGTAGATCAGAATATAGGGCTCTTCAAGAATCACTTCCAGCCGCTCGGCGTCGGTGACAAAGTAGGGGCTTAGATAGCCACGGTCAAACTGCATTCCATCGACCGTCTCCAGCCCCGTGTGCATAGTCTTGGACTCTTCAATGGTGATGACGCCATCCTTGCCCACAACCTTGACTGCCTCGGCAATAATGTCGCCGATCTCCTGGTCGCCGTTGGCCGAAATCGCGCCCACCTGCGCCACCGAACCCTCGTTGACGGGCTTCGAAAGCTTGCCCAGGGCGCCGGTGTCAGTCCACTTGCCGTCCTTGTCGCGGGTGCCGATAATCGCGGCAACAGCCTTTTCAATGCCGCGGCGCAGAGCCATCGGATTGGCCCCGGCTGCTACCGTCTTCACGCCTTCGCGAAAGATGGACTGCGCCAATACTGTTGCCGTGGTCGTGCCGTCGCCGGCTACGTCCGAGGTTTTTGAGGCAACTTCCTTCACCAGCTGGGCGCCGACATTCTCCATCGGGTCCTTCAGCTCGATCTCCTTGGCTACTGTTACGCCGTCCTTGGTGATGGTCGGCGATCCAAACTTCTTCTCGATGACCACGTTCCGGCCCTTGGGCCCGAGTGTCGCCTTCACGGCGTCCGCCAGCGTGTTCACGCCGCGCAGGATCGCCTGACGGGATTCCTCACCGTGTAAAATCTGCTTTGCCATTGCTGTATCTCTCCTTAGTGCAGTTGTCAGTTGTCAGTTGTCCAGAATCAGCCGGGCATCTCTGTCACTTTCGCGCGAATGCGCGGTACGCCCGTCCGGCAAGGACTACTTCTTTACGATTCCCAGAACTTCTTCCTCGCGCATAATCAGAAACTCCTGGCCGTCGAGCTTGATCTCGGTGCCAGAGTACTTGCCGAAGAGAATCTTGTCGCCCGCCTTCACGTCCAGGGGGAAGACCTTGCCTTCGTCGTTGGATTTGCCCTTGCCCACGGAGATGACTTCGCCTTCCTGAGGCTTTTCCTTGGCGCTGTCGGGGATGATGATGCCACCGCGGATGGTTTCGCCCTCTTCCAGACGGCGGACGAGGATGCGATCATGCAGCGGGGTAAACGTCGTCGCTACGGATGTTGATGCCATTGCTTCGCTTCTCCTTCACACGCGGACAGGGGTGAACCCCGCCGCGGGGTTTTGGTGGAATTAGTAAAACTCTTTGGAATGAAATGGTTACGCCTTACAAGCAGGGATGGCTAACCCAGCGAGCAGTTTAGCCAGCGATATGCTAGCACTCTCGCCTTCCAATTGCTAACGATAGGCAACTCCGGGATATTTGTCAAGAGGGTCAGCAAATATATGAGTGAAACACGCTCATATAGTTTGAACATCCAGTAAATGCTTCATAAATCTAGTATTGCCTGCTGGAAGGGGGTAATTTGCTACTCTGGCCGCATGGGGCCTGCACCTCAGGCCATTCATCAGAGAGATAGTGGAGTTTCATGGAGCAAACTGATCGTTCAACCAAAAGCCGAAGAAAGTTTCTAGCCGGTGCCGTTTGCACAGCAGGAGCTGTACTGGCTACGCCGGTCCTGCAAGCTATGGCGCAGGGGCCGGAGCCAGCAGCGGCAAACGAGTCAGCCTCTAACGATACGGCCCGGAAGCGCGCGTGGAAGAGTACCTGGGATGCGGCCTTGGCGGTGCTGGCTGGCAATCTCCGCACCGTACCGGGCTACACGCATCCGCTTCTCTTCGAGGGCAGCACCTACCAGGGTATTTGGCAGGAGTGTGGACCGCATGAAGGGCTGGTCTACGCCACTCTGGCCAAGTATGTTCCCGCGGGCCAGGCGCGTGTAACTCCCCTGGAAGCCGCCCGCAACAACCACATGGCCTTCTTCGAGCTGCAGCGGCCGGACGGCCAATTTCCCGCCGCCATCAAGACCACGGAGAACGGCTTTGGCCAGATTCAGATGGTGGTGCCGATTGCCGCGACGGCGTGGGAGCTCGCCCAGCTCATCAACGATGAAGCCTTCCTGACGACGGCTTACGCTTCGTGCAGCCGATGGGATGCATGGCTGCGGCAATATCGCGACACGCGCAAGACCGGCCTGGTGGAGGGCTTTTGCACCTACGACACAGGGCACGATAACAGCCCGCGCTGGCGGGGGATTCCCAATCGCTGTCCCGATGCCGATGCGCGCAAATGCCCCCCTCTGCCCTCCATGCCGCGGCTTTGCCCGGACCTTTCCGCCACCGTTTACGGCGGCAGGGTGGCGCTAGCCGCCATGGCCATGGCGCTGGGAAAGAAGGCCGAAGCGGCTCGCTGGACGAGCGACGCCGAGACCATCCGTCGGTTGATTATCGACAAGCTCTACTCTCCGGAAGACGCCGCTTTTTACGATTTAGACGCGCAGGGTAACTTTGTTCGTGTGCGTTCGGATGTGATCAGCCGGGTTTTGGGCGAACATGTTCTTGATCTCGCGCAAGCGCGCGACCGGGCGATCTTTGAAGCTCTCTGGTCCCGCCAGTTGCATAACCCACGCGCCTTCTGGGCGCCGTATCCACTGTCGAGCATTGCCCAGGACGACCCCGCCTTTGTTCGCCCCATTCCGCGCAACTCCTGGGGCGGAGCCTCGCAGGCTCTTACCGCTTTGCGCGCCCCGCGCTGGATGGCGCACTACGGAAAACAGGCGGAACTGGAAGTACTGATGCGGCAGTGGTGCGAGGCCATCATGAGGCACGGAGAGTTTCGCCAGCAGGTGGACCCGCAGACCGGCGAGTTCACCCAGCCGGACCCCGGCGGCTATTCTCCCGCCGCGCTGGTTTTTCTTTCATTCGCCAGTGCATTGGGACAGGCTTCATAGCCAGGCACGTAACCATTTACAATGATGCCTATGATACGCAGTTCTCATTTCCGTCTCTTTGTCGTCATGGCCGCGTTCGGTCTGGTCCTCGCTTCGCTCACCGCCGTTGCTCAACAGAAACCCTCCAATCGCGGCCGCAAGTACAAGTCGCCCCCGCCCACGGCGCGCATTGAGGTCACCGTGGTGCGCGACGTGAACGGCAAGCCCATCGAGAATGCCGCCGTCATCTTCCACCCCGTGAAGGGCGAGAAGGAAAAGGGCAACATGGAGCTGAAGACCAACGAGGACGGCAAGGCCATCATCGACGTGCTTCCCATCGGCGACACGGTGCGAATGCAGATCATCGCCAAGGGCTTCCAGACCTATGGGGACGACTTCGTCATCGACAAAGCCCAGGTCGCGATCGATATCCGCATGAAGCGCCCCGGCGAGCAGTACTCCATTTATAAGCCCCACACGGATAAAAAGGAGACTGGCAGGGACGGTCATTTCATTGCGTATGATGACGGAACGGTATTGGATACGATGACGAACCTGATGTGGGCAGCGCAAGCCGGCGGCGTGGACGTCACCACGCATGGCGCCAAGACATTTGTAAGTAATTTTCAGGCAGGCGGCTACACGGATTGGCGGATGCCCACCCAGGATGAAATGTTGGGGTTGTATGATCCTGACAAATCAATTTCGCAGGGAAACGGCAGGGGCAAACCCCTTCACGTCGCGACGGTGTTGATAGAAATTTACGATGACTGTTACCACGCCGATCCCGCGCCGGGGGCAGCATCGGGTGGCCTTATGGCGATACCCATCTTCTGTTTCAGTGATGGCAAAGGCGCAATAGCTATCGGCGAGCTCTTCAAGGTGCTGCCTGTGCGCTCAGCCGCTCCCACTATACAATCGCATAACGCCGCAGACGCCAAACCCTGAATCACAACGAGCCACGTCCCCTGGGAGGCTGTCGTTGAACCTATGATGCCAACACAACCCCTCGTCGGCAAATCGGCACTGGTCACCGGCGGCGCGCGACGCGTTGGCCGCGGCATTGCGTTGGCACTGGCTGAGGCCGGCGCGGATGTGGCCCTTACCTACCGCGCCTCCTACGCCGAAGCAGTCGAGACCGCCCATCAAATTGAGAGCTTTGGCCGGCGCGCTTTGGCCGTTGAGTGCGACGTTCGTTCCGAGGAATCTGTGCGTCAGGCTGTGGCCGCCACTGTCGGCCGTTTCGGGCGACTCGATCTGGTAGTCAACAATGCCGCTGTCTTTGAGTCCGCTCCGCTCGACTCGCTTACTCTCGAACAGTGGGATGAGGTCTTTGAAACCAATGCACGCGGACCCTTCCTGGTAGCGCGCGAGGCGTTATCGCATCTGCGCGCCTCCAAGACTAGGGAGGGCAGGATCGTCAACATAGGCTCTTTGGGTGGGATGAAAGCCTGGGCTGGCCATGCCCACTATTGCGCGTCCAAGGCTGCCCTGCATAGCCTGACCCTAGCCATGGCCAAGGCTTTTGCCCCAGAAGTCAGCGTCAACTGCGTCGCGCCGGGATGGATAGAGATAAGCGGCGACGCCGGGCAGGCGAAGCATTTTGCTGCCAAAACGCCCATGCAGCGCAACGGCAGCGTGGAGGACGTAGCCCAGGCGGTTCTCTTCTTTGCAGCGGGGCCGCATTTTGTCACCGGCCAGGTTCTGGTTGTGGATGGCGGGCTGGGGCTGTAGGAGAGTCAGCGGAAACTAAGACTGCGTGGGACACGTGCGCGCCTCTATCGCCCGCCGAAGAGGGTCTTGAAAAAGCCGGCTTTGACAGCCTTGGAAGCATCATCGCCTGTATCTTCGAAAGCGTTCTTCCTGCGTGTGCCGGCAAACTTCTTCGCGTTGAACTTCATAGGCACATACTCCCAAAGCCCCACAGGCTCGGGTTGCGCAGGCCAAACTGCCCCATCTACAGCGGCCCGCGGGTTGCTCTCGCAGAGCCGTCGCGCCGTCTCCTCGCCGGCGTGATTGGCCACATAATCGTAGCCTTTCTTCAGATGCGGCGGACGTCCGGTCATGTTGTGCGCGTCGCTGGCGATAAAATGAACCCAGTTGCGCTCCAACAGCTCGTTGGAGAAGGCCTCGGCCATCCTGCCGAAGCGCCCATACAAGGAGCCGCAGGTCACCTGGACCAGGCAACCCATGCGCAGCCATTCCGCCAGCATCTCTGGCCGGCCCAGCACGGCGGGGTAGCGTTCCGGATGGGTAACGATCAGCCGGTAGCCCGCGGATTGCAGCAGGAGCATGGCGTCGTTCATCTGCGGGGGAATCGCATTGAAGGAAAATTCGATCAGCAGGTAGCCTTTGCCGTCGATGGAGTAGCGCAGGGGGTTAGCCGCCGCCTCCGCGATATTCTCCGCGTTCATGTGGAAATCGCAGGCCAGGCTCAGCTCCATCTGGCCCGCGAGCAGATCGCGTAACTCGGCGTATCGCGCTTCGATGAGCGGAGCTTCATAGGGATAGAACTCGCTGGCGTGCGGCGTGCAAACGATACGGGTCACGCCATTTTCCGCCGACTCCCGCGCCATGGCCAGCGAGGTCTCGAGATCGGGCGAGCCGTCGTCGATTCCGTAGAGCAGATGATGATGAATGTCAATCATTCTGTGACTGACCCTCGGAGTGGCGGGAGAGACATGCGGGGGCAAGCGGTTTTGGCAATCGTATGGCTTGTGTCGCGGATGCCTTTGGAATCGGGAATGACCGAGACCCCTGACCTCATGCCCTTAGATTATCAGCTTCACATCCTTGTGATGAGAATAACTCCCCAGTTGTGGTCCCGCAAGCCAGCCGTTGCAATCGCAGTGCATCTTCGCATTCTCAGTATTGATGAAGCCGTCCGTTATCCGCGCCGCTGGGTTTAGAATTATTTTTGCCTGGCGTCCGGCATTTTCCGGTCGCCTATGGTAAGACATCACTAGGAAAGAGGTATTTCATGGCCGGTATCTCTCGTCGAGAACTGCTCTCATCTGGACTCGCTCTTTCGGTTTCTTCCCTTGTGGCCCGCTCGGCATGGGGGCGCAGCGCCGCAATGTTAGCCGGCACTACATCTGGCGAGTCGCAGGCCGCCCCCCCGGCTGCGATTGCCCCGCGCGAGCATTTGCTCTTTGACTTTGGCTGGAAGTTTCAATTCGGCCACGGCTCCGACCCGGCCCGCGATCTGGGCTTCGGGATGGGGCAGGGAGACTTTGCCAAAACCGGCGATTTCAAATTTGCCAAGGCAGGGTTTGACGACTCCAAATGGCGTTCCGTGAACCTGCCGCACGACTGGGCCGTCGAGCTGCCCTTTGTGCGGGACCCGGAGTTGAATTCGCATGGATACAAACCCCTTGGCCGCCGCTACCCGGAGACCAGCGTGGGCTGGTATCGTCGCGAGTTCGAGATTCCGGCCAGCGACTTGGGCCGGCGCATCGCCATCGAGTTCGACGGCGCCTTCCGCGACGTAATGGTCTTCGTGAACGGCTGCTTCGTCGGTCGCAACGACCATGGTTATACACCTTTCCACTTTGATCTGACGGACTTTCTGGCCTATGGTGCGAAGAACTATATTGTGGTGCGCGTGGACGCAAGCTTCGGCGACGGCTGGTTCTACGAGGGCGCGGGCATCTACCGTCATGTATGGCTGACTAAAACCGATGCGCTGCACCTCGGCCAGTGGGAGAGCACGGTGCGCACGGAATTGAAGGGTAACTCCGCAACGCTGACGCTGGGCACTCTGGTGGTGAACGAAGGCAAGCAAGTAGAGAACGCCAAAGTGATCTGGCGGATTCTCGACGCCGCGGGTCATACGGTGGCTACGGCAGAGGCGCCAGGGCAATCGATTCCGGTGGATGGAATGGCAAACTTTACCGCCGCCGCCAAGCTGGCCAACCCGGCGCTGTGGTCGGTGGATGAGCCGAACCTCTACTCCGCCATTGTGACCGTGGAGGCAGGCGGCAAGACGCGCGACGCTGAGCGAGTGAGCTTTGGCGTGCGCACCGCGGTCTTCGACGCGGACAAGGGCTTCTTTTTAAACGGCAAGCCCCTCAAGATTCAAGGCACCTGCAATCACCATGACCACGCCGGGGTAGGTGCGGCGTTGCCGGACCGGCTGCAGTATTTCCGGCTGGGCGTGTTGCGAGAGATGGGTTCGAACGCGGTGCGCACCTCGCATAATATGCCCACCCCGGAGTGGGTGGAGGCCTGCGACCGCATGGGCATGATGATGATGTGCGAGACGCGGCAGATGAGTTCCAGCCCCGAAGGCATGGCGCAACTCGAGAACATGGTCAAGCGCTACCGCAACTCGCCGTCCATCATTTTGTGGTCGATCGGCAATGAGGAGTGGCAGTTTCAGAACGAGATGGCGGAAGAGGGGGCAAAGATTGCAGCAACCATGGTGCGGCGCTGCCATGAACTTGACCCCACGCGCGTGGTCTCCGCGGCGGTGAATGGCCCCAATGATAAGGGCGTCAGCGACGCGCTCGATATTATCGGATTCAACTACGTGCTGCAATATCCCGACGATTTTCACAAAAAGTATCCCAAGCGGCCTATCTATGGCTCGGAGACCTCCAGCGCCCTCTCCACGCGCGGCGCCTATACGACCGACCCGCTGCGCAATATAGTCAATGCCTATGACTCCAAGGCGCGCTGGGGCGAAACGGCCGAGGAGTGGTGGAAGTTCTACGCGACGCGCGAGTGGGCAGCCGGCGGCTTTGCCTGGACCGGCTTCGACTATCGCGGCGAGCCCACGCCCTACGGATGGCCGTCCATCAACTCGCAGTTCGGCATCGTGGACATGTGCGGATTCCCCAAGGACACCTTCTACTACTACAAGGCATGGTGGGGTAAGGAGCCGGTGCTGCACCTGTTCCCGCACTGGAATTTCGAGGGTAAAGAAGTCGAAGCTATCCCCGTTTGGGTCCACACGAATCTGGATCAGGTTGAACTGTTCTTGAACGGCAAGAGCCTGGGCGCTCAGAAGGTTCCGTACCTGGGCCACGTGGAGTGGAAGGTCATCTACGAGCCGGGCGTAATCGAGGCGCGGGGCAGCAAGGAGGCCAAGGTTGTGCTCACCGAAAAGCGTGAGACCGCCGGGGCAACCGTGGCGATCCGGCTAACCGCGGATCGCATGGAGATCAATGCCGACGGCCAGGATATAGCGATGGTGACCGTCGAAGCGCTGGACAAGGAAGGCCGGCCCGTTCCGACGGCCTCGAACCTCATCGGTTTCAAGGTTGCCGGCGAAGGCGTGCTGCTCGGCGTGGGCAACGGCGATCCCAATTGCCAGGAGAGCGACAAGGAGCCTAAGCACTCGCTTTTCAACGGATTGGCGCAGTTAATTGTGCAATCGACCAGGAAGCCCGGCGAGATCCATATCGAGGCGGTGAAGGAAGGCTGGGACGGCCCCGAACTGACCCCTGCAAAGCTGGTGATCGTCACTCGAAAGGTCGAGTTGCAGCCTACAGTTGGATAGCGCGCCGCGCGGTAGTCATCGGCGCCGATGGTATACTCACAACGTCAGGCGCGTGTCCGCGCCGCCATTTTTTTCACTCTCTCTGAGGTTCCCATGTCCGGTCATTCAAAGTGGGCCACCATCAAGCACAAGAAGGGCGCGCTGGATGCCAAGCGCGGCAAGATATTTACACGTCTGATTCGGGAAATCACCATCTCCGCCAAGGGCGGCGGCGGCGATCCTGACGGCAACCCCCGGCTGCGCACCGCCATCCTGGCGGCCAAAGCGGAAAATATGCCGCAGGAGAACATCAAGCGAGCCATCCAGCGAGGCACCGGCGAACTGGAAGGGGTCAACTACGAGGAGATCACCTTCGAGGGCTACGGTCCGGGCGGGGTGGCCATCCTCGTGGATGTGCTGACCGACAATCGCAACCGCGCGGTGAGCGAGATTCGCCACGCCTTTACGAAAAACGGCGGCAACCTGGGCGAGACCGGCTCGGTGCGCTTCATGTTCCATAAGAAGGGCCTGATTGCCGTCGAAAAATCCGCGGCCAACGAAGAGAAGCTGATGGACATCGTGCTGGAATACGGAGGCGAAGACCTGAACGACGAAGGCGACACCTGGGAGATTATTTCCGATCCGGCTGACCACGAAGCTGTCGCCGCGGCCATCAAGGCCGCCGGCATTCCCACGGTGATGTGCGAGGTGACCATGGTCGCCTCCACCTATACCAAGCTGGAAGGCAAAGAGGCCAATCAGATGATCCGTCTGCTTGAGGTTCTGGAAGACTGCGACGATACGCAAAACGTCTATTCGAACTTTGACATGGACGCCGAGCAGATGGAAGCGGCGGCCGGTTAAGCGGACGCCAGCAAGACGCTCGCAGGGCCGCCCTGTTGTGGCGGCCTTTTTATAGAGATTCAGAAATGATCATTCAGGGGAGGGAAGTACGTTGACACGAATTGCAAGACTTTTCGCGTTTGTCTTGATGGCAGGAACAATGATCGCCGCCGCCCAGACTTCGGAAGGCCCCAAGCCCGCCGCCAGTCCGGCAGCGGCCAACCCCGTAGCCCAGGTTCGCAACGCAAGAAGCTGGGAGTACGGCCCCTTCGTCAATGGAGGCACAGGCGTCGGCGACAGCTCGGATTACGGTTTTCTCTCCGCCGGCTTTCAGTTGGGTAAGCCGCTCACACGGGTTCTTCATGCCGGCATTTTAAGCGGCCAATTCGAGTTTGGCGGCAACATCATGCCCCTCTGGCAGAGCTACACTCCGGCCCCGCACTACGCTACTTATTCCTGTATCAACGGGACAACGGGGCAATCCGTACCTTGCCTTCTTCCGGTAGCGGGCGGCGCCTATACTGGCGTCAGCCTCACACCGGTCATCTTGCGCTGGAACTTTCTGACCCAAGCGCGGCGCGTTCAGCCCTGGTTCCAGGGCGCGGGAGGGCTGATCTATACCACCCGCCAATATCCGCCCAGCTACTCGAGCGCGCCGGGGTTTCCCGTCGACGGCTCGACCAGCGTATGGAATTTTGCGCCGCAGGGTGGCATTGGCCTTCACTACTTCACCCGCGAAAAACGCTCCATCGATATTGGGGTGAACGCCGTGCATATCTCTTCTGCCTCGCTGGGCGACCGCAACCCCGGCGTCAATGCCAGTCTCCAATTCCAGGTGGGCTACACCTTTTGGAAATGATTTTGTGAAGCATGGGAGTTCTGGCCTCGGCCGAGCCCGACTCGCTATAAACATCTGAGCGGAATCGCGTAGGGATGCGTCCATTGATTGGGTTCGATGCGCAAACCAGGATTCTGTAGCGCCGCCTTGCGGATTCCACGGCTTGGCCGGATGAGGCGTGAACGGCCAGGCCGGGCTGGAAGGCGCGCGGACTCAGCCCAACGGGTACAATGAAGTTGAAACAGAAACGGTGTTGTTGGTCATCGAGTGCAGGTTAGCATGGGCCTTTAAGCCAGCTTCCGCCTATGGTTTCATGAACAGCCGCGACTGTGGAGGATGGATTTGTTGAAATCTTTTCTAAGAGTATCAATTCCGGCTATCTTGCTTGCCGCAGCTGCCTCGGCGCCCGCGGCGCAGTTGTCCACCGATGCCCGCACCGCCATTCCGCATGATGTGCAGCAGTTGGTGGCCATCGACTACCACGCCATGGAGAACTCATCTTCAGCCATGGATTTGCGCGACCGCGTCATGCCGCCAGAGCTGAAACGATTTGAGGATGCTCTGCACAAATCCGGACTGAACGAGAACCACGATGTCGAGCAGTTGGCTTTTGCGCTCTTCCGCCCCAGTAATGACAGCGAACGTCTGGAAACGGTTGGCGTTGCCCAGGGTCAGTTCTCCGTGCAGGACATTCAGGCCAATTTCCGCAAACAGCAACTGAAGTCAAAACTGGTGCGCACCAACAGGGTCTGGCCGCTGGCCAAAACCGGCATGGTGGTATGCTTCGTTGACCCCTCCACCATGGTCTTCGGCGACGAGGATGCGGTTAATAAGGCGCTGGACGCTCGCGACGGGCTTGCCCCCAACCTGCTCACCAACGGGACAATGATGGACGCCATGAAATCCGTGGATTCCGAGCCCTTGTGGAGCATTCTCGACCAGAAGGGCACGCAGACCATGATGAAGCAGGTTCTGGGCGAAGCTGGTTCGCTGACCGACTATGATAGCGTGCAGAAACGTTTGCTTGCCTCATGGTACTCGATGAACTTCCAGCACGGAGTCAAGTTCGACCTCACCATCTCCACCGGCGACTCCTTTGCCGCGGCAACGCTCTCTTCGCTCCTGACAGCCGCGCTTACACTGCGCAAGATGAGCGGCTCGGCGGCCGAGAAACAGGCGTTGAGCGCCACTTCCATTTCTTCCGACTCCGGGCGCCTGTCGATTCACTTCGCCACCTCCGATGCGGAGTTCAGCAGCCTTCTTCAATCCCCGCTCTTCAAGGGCATCGTGCGCTAGAGCTGCATTTTGTCGATTCCATTCTGCGGGCCGGCGTAAGATTCCACCCAGGAATCACGCCGCCTCCGGCTTCTGCACCGTAAAATGAGTGCGCTCAGGACGTAGTGCCGTTAGCGGCCTCAGGAAGCGCGAAGGCAACCGTTACTTCGCCGCGTTTTTCTAAAGCATTGCCCAGGCACACCTGGTTCCGGCCGTTGTGCTTGGCGTTGTAAAGCGCGTGGTCGGCTATCGCAATCAGGTCCGTGGCGTATCTTCCCCCCTGGGGAACCAGCGTGGCACAGCCTATGGAGATGGTGACAAATGCGAAGGGGCTGTTGCTATGCGGCAACCGGCGGCCACGCAGGGATTCGCATATTTCATTGCCAACCTGCAGGGCGCCCTCGCTCTCCGTATTCGGCAACACAATCACAAACTCCTCTCCGCCAAAACGCGCCACCAGGTCACCGGGACGCGAGACCACATCCCTGCAAGCCTCGGCAATCTGTTTGAGGCAACTGTCGCCGCGCTGGTGCCCATAGATGTCGTTGTAGGCCTTGAAAAGGTCCACATCCAGCATCAGCAAGGAGAGCGGCTGGCAGTCGCGCATGCTGCGGCGCCACTCGATGGCCAGGTATTGGTCGAAGCGCCGCCGGTTGGCCAGGCTAGTCAGCACATCCGTCAGTGCCAGCGCCTCCACTGCGCGGTAGGCCTCCCGGAGTTGCTGCTCGGAGCGTTTGCGCTCACCGATGTCGCGGACCGTTTTCAGGATTCCTGAAGGCAGACCAGTGCCAGGATCGCGTATCAGCCGCAGGGCGGCCTCTACCCAGAGGTACTCACCATTGGCCTTTCGGACGCGGCACTCAACCAGGGCGTCCTCTCTGCCGGATTGCATCTCGCGCATCGCAACCTCGGCTTTATGCAGATCCTCGGGATGCACCAGTTGGAGGCCGGTATGATCCGTAGCTTCTTCCGGCTTCCAGCCGAACATGTTTTGTACTGCCGCGGAAACGTAGGTGCGGTTTCCATCGAAGTCGGAAACGATGATCACGTCGCGGGAGTTTTCGCTGACCAGCCGGTGCAGGGAGACGATCTCCTGAAGCTTGCGCTCGGTGGATTTTTGTTGCTCCAGAACTACGGAGATGCTATAAATCAATACGATTGCGGCGGCTATCGCGGCTTGTACATGCAAATTGGGCAAAGCTGGATTGATGGAACCTGATGCTGCAAAGGGGCCGCGATTGCACACCGTCAACACTCCTGCGATGGAAGCCACAAGCAGTGTGAACAGCGATGTATAACCCAGGCCAAGACGCACCAGAACCAGAACCAGCAACGGATAGATGAGGTAAACCAAGGGCACTGTGTTTTGCGAAAATGCAGCCAATGCTGCCACCAGTAGAAGAACTGGGTAGAACCAATGCCGTTGCCAGTTAACGGCGTTTCGTAAGCGGGTCTGCAAGACGGCTACAATGGCCGGTGTTGCGATGGCGATGCCCAAGCCGTCGGAGACCATCCAACTCAAAAATGGATGTTGCAGTGCCGGGTGCTTCCAGAAGGGAAACGAGAGCGCAAAAATGCCTGCTGCCAACGCTGGTCCGGCCAGAACGGCAAAGCCGATGAACCTGAGGAGGTAGGTTCGCTCCGTGAAGCGCGGAAGTTCTGTTGAGCGCTGGCGCATCAGTAAGGCCGCCGTTATCACTTCAAGAATATTAAGTGCGTTATAGAACAGAAATTCATTCCACATCGGGTGGAAGAACATACTACGTACGGAAAGAGCAAGAAATCCGGTGAGAAGATAGGCAGGCCAACGTCTGCGAGGCACCAGCAGCAGGTAAGCAAGAATCAGCCCGTTGGCAACCCACAAAGGACTACTCTCGGGATTCCAGTACTCCACATACTCCACCACCAGGGACACCAATGTGACCCAGAGGAAGTAGGCTCCCAGGCGCGCGGCAAATCCGTGTTTTCGTAACCACGTAACCTGGCGCCGGCCGTTGCTGGATGCGGCACACCCTTGCATCTTGACCTCTTACTCTGCTTATCGGTGAGATTCGGGCAGGTAACAGCCGAAAAAGTCGTTTTGCTATTGATTTCTATGACCGTAGAATCGTGAGGCAATGTGGATTCAATGGCATCCATGCAGATTAGAAATTATTTGTTCTGACTACGGCGTCAGTAAGATTGGGATGAAACTCCGCTTTTCCTCCGGGCAGTATCACGATCTCGATCCTGCCCTCTTGCCGCTCAAATAGCATTGGCCCTTCCACCAGGGTCTTCCGCCCGTCGCTCGCTGTGTACTGCACCTTGATCGGACCGCTGCCTCGCAACTGGATGCGGTAGTGGTTCTCCGCGCCCGCCGCCAGGCTGTTGACCCCGTAGCTGGCGCTTGGATAGTCAACCTCTAGAAGTTGAATCGGCCCGCCTGTATGGTTCTCGATAGTGGTTTCAACGTGATACGAGTGGCAACCGGCCAGAGCCATCAACGCCGCCGCGATTCCTGTCGAAATACCGGCACGAACCTTCATTTCGGATTCCCGTCTTTGCCTTCCGTTGGGGCCTGAGTCGCCAGCTTCTTTTCCAGCCGTTCCAGCCGCTTCAGCAACTCCGGCAGCCGCTGGAAGATGGTCACCGCGCGCAGCCACACGCGGTTGTCGAAGCCCGGCGAGCCGGAGATGACCTTTCCAGCAGGAATGTCGTGCGAGATGCCGGCCTGCGCGGTCAGAATCACCCCGTCGCCCACCGTGCAGTGACCGGCCACGCCCGCCTGCCCGGCAAGGATGACGTTGTTGCCCACCATCGACGAGCCGGCAAGGCCCGTCTGTGCGCAAATCAGCGTATTTTCCCCGACGCGCGACCCGTGACCTACCTGCACTAGATTGTCCACCTTGGTCCCGTCTCCGATCTCTGTCGCGCCCACCGTCGCCCGATCGATGGTGGCGTTAGCCTGTACATCCACCCGGTTGCCCAGCCGCACCGGACCCGACTGCGGAATCTTTTCCCAGTGGCCGTGCTCGTTTTTAGCGAATCCGAAACCGTCCGCGCCGACGATGACGCCATTTTCGAGGGTCACGTGGTCGCCCAGAACGCAATTCTCTCGCACCACGGCATGAGCGTGAGCGAAGAAATGGCTGCCTGTCTCTACCCCCGGATAGAGCACCACATGGGGCAGCAGCGTGGCCTGTGCGCCCAGCTTGACGCCGGGACCAATCACCACATAAGCGCCAATATGCGCTCCCTCGCCGATAACCGCCGTCTGGTCAATCACCGCCGTCGAATGTATGCCGGGTGCGTATGTCGGCGGCTGATAGAAAAATCCCAGAGTCCGCGAGAAGGCGTGGTAAGGGTTCTTGATGCGCAGCGTCGCCGATTCAATCTCCGGAAACTCCGGCTCGACCAGCACGGCGGCCGCTCGAGTCTTGCGCGCCAGGCCCGCATACTTGGGATTGGCTACGAAGGTTACCTCCGCCGGCCCAGCCTCCTCAATCCCTTTTACGCCAGTGACTTCCTGCTCCGCGTCTCCGCGCAGCTCCGCGCCCAGCTTCTTTGCCAACTCACCCAGCTTCATGGCAAGAATTGTACCGGAATGGCAGCGGCAGCGGCTGTGCACCAGAATCGGGCGCGCCTACTCCCCGCCCATATCCTGCGGAAACAGCTCCGGCTGCTCCGTCGCCCGTCCAGCGGCCTCTGCCTTCTTGCGGCTTGCGGCGCCAATCAGGCTGACCACCTCCAGCGTCTGAATCGCCTGCCGCGGCACGTAAATCCTCTGCGTGTTGGAGCGCGTGTCGGGCGGGGTCAGAAGCAACCCGGCGCCATCCACCAGCGCACGATCGTTGGACGCCAGGCCCTCCAGCTCCTCGCCATCGGTCAGGGTCATGCGCAGCCATAGGCCGGGAGTCCGAGGGCGAATGGAGAAGCGCTTGTGCAGCAGCCGCTCCGGATTGGCGGTTTCTCCCGCAGGGAAATCGCGAACGTAGCAGACCCACTTCACCTGCTCCCAGCCAATGCGCAGCACTTTGCCGGTCAGATCCAGAATCTCCAACTCCGCCGCGTCCTGCCCAAAGCTGATCCCCGCATAGCCAGCGCACCAGTCGCGGCTGAACTTGCGTACGATGACAGGTTTGCGCTGAGAGGCCATTGATTTGGATTGTCGCACGGCGTGCCATGCCGGGAAGGGAAATAGTCGCATATTTGGTGCACTGGGGCATAGCCAAATGGACCAGCTTGTGTTAAGGTACGGTTTGCAACCCATGCTAGAGTCTGCTGTAAGAGCAACTACATCAGGCACTTGGCTGTGGAAATCAGAGCGGAAGCAGGAAACGGAATGCCCGACTACATCTATCTTCTGGAAAACCGGCTGTCGGCTGACCAGCAGAGCGCCTTGCGCCACGTGCGTGAGGCAGCCCGCGAAGCAGGCACAATTCTGTTTCTTACCGGGGATGCGGTGCGCGACCTCACCAGCGGCCACGCCGTCCGAGATCTTGAAGTAGCGGTGCATGGAAATGCTCTCAAGCTCAAGAAAACAATGGTGAAATTGGGCGCCAAGGTGTGGGGCGAAGACGATGAATCACGCGCTCTTTACCTGTGTTTTCCCGGTACGGTTCGCCTCGATCTGGTCAGCACTCACCGCATCGAGATTCCCAAGCCGGGCAAAATCATCTATCAGCCTGCTTCCATTCAGGAGGATCTCCGCCGCCGTGACTTTACCGTCAACGCCATGGCCATCTCCCTCAATGAAGGCTCCTTCGGCCTGCTGATGGACCCCATGAACGGCGCTGCGGACATCGAGTTCCGAACGCTGCGCCTGGTTTCCAACTACGGTTTCCTTGAAGAGCCGTCTCTGCTGATTCGAGCCACGCGCTACAAGGCGCGCCTGGGCTGGGAGATGGACCCCAAGACCCACACCCGTTACATGAACGCCAGGGAAGAAGGCGTGATTGAGCGGCTTTCCGCCCAGGCACGGAAGCGGGAACTGGAGCAGATTGGCCACGAGGAAGAGGGACTGAAGGTCTTGCAGGCGCTCGAAGCCGAGGGCTGGATGAAGGTATTGTTCCCAGTCTGGACCTCCAGCAAGGCCGACGAGGCTGGGCTGACAGCCCTGCATGATCTGGCCGTCGAACTGCTCCTGCAAGGCGTTCATGCAGATATGTCGGCTGCGCAGATGCGCTTGCTGACCGCCAAACTGTCAGGCAGGGAAGTCTCCGCCCTGAAGAAGCAGATGTTGCGTCCCGGCTTTGTCGATGAGTGGAGCGACCTGGATTCTCTGGCTGCGGGATTTGCCAAGGTGCTGCTCGCCAAGCAGAACGCCATGCCATCGGCATGTTTCAAGCTCTTCAAAAGCTATGACCCGGAAGCTGTTCTTTGGCTTGGCTTTACCAGCAAGGATACGGCTGTCCGGGAACGCTATAACCTGTTCCTCAAGGTCTGGCCTGCGGTGCGTCAGCTGATTCCTCATGCCCTGATGCAGGAGATGCGCATCACGGCCGCTCTGCCTTCTTACGAAGAAATTGTGCAGACAGTTTTCCTGCAACTGATCGACGGAAATCTCGCTACTCCGGAGGAGGCCCGCGCCTTCCTTGAGCCTTATTCGCCGCCGGCTCCGCCGCCCCAGGTCGCCATTAAGCGGCCTCGCGCCAAGCGCAGTTCCGATATCAAGCTGAAAGGGGACTCTTTCGACGAGGAATCCGAGGTCCATGTGGAAGACGACGAGGATCTGGACGACATCGGCGGTGCTGAGGACGATGTCCTTGATTTGGGCCTGGCACTGCCTAAGATTGATGTAGATATCGACCTCACCGAGGAACCCGAAACCGCTGACGGCGAAGACGAGGATGAGGAAGGGGACCGGGAAGATAAGCCGGCACACAAACCGGCTCCGGTCAAGGGCGTCCCCAAGGTGCCGGCCCAACCCAAGCCGGAAAAGACAGAAAAACCACAGCCTGCTCCCAGGCTCCAGGCTCAACCAAAGCAGGAATCCAAGCCCGCGCCGATAAAGGCTGCTCCTGTGCAAGCCAAAAAGCCACTGCCGCCGAGCAAGCCTGCAGCACAAAAGGCCCAGGCAAAGCCGCCGGTTAAGGCGAAGGCAAAGGCAAAAGCAAAAGCTGTAGCCAAATCTCCGGCCAAGGTTAAGGTTAAGGCTTCCAAGTCCGCGCCTGCCAAGAAGAAACCGATTAAGGCGGCTAAATCGGCAGTCAAGAAGCCAGCTTCCAAGCCAGCCAGGAAGAAGCGCTAGAAGCGCTTCGCTGACTCGAATCGTTCAGGCTGTGTCTTTTGCAGACATGGCGGCCAGCACGCTGCATTCGATCCAGACTTCAACTAGCTGCAGCCACAGGCTCCGCGGCGGCTGACATCACCATCTTCCGGATCGAATCGATTACCAACTCGGGTTGGTCGAGATGAATCCAATGCGCGCTTGCCGGCGCAATCACCTGCTGCACGTTGTTGCCGATGCGGCCAAGGCATTCGCGAGTGAGCGGCGATGATTTTCCGGGGGTCAGCACAAGCATGGGAATGTTCTGTATCGGTTCGGCATTATGCATCTCCCGAACAGTGTCGGGAACTGCCTCGACGTGGCTGCGCATACCGGCGAAGTTGCCCGGCCGAGACCAATGTGCGGCGATAATGGGCCAGACCTCTTGAGGCATCTTGCCCACCTCGTCTTTGATCCGGTTCAGCACATGCAGGCCGCCATCCCCTGCGGCGCCGGCCAAACGCCGTGCAGTGCGGCCAGAGTGCAGAAAGAGCGAGGTGACAGCGAGGCGTGCAACTCCGATGCGCGCAACAGGAATCGCGACACGGAAGAGCTTCCTGCCGCGGTCGATCTCGGATTGCCTGCCCGGATTCAAAGGCGGCCATTCCTCGCAGCGCATGGGGTCCACCAGCACCACGCCGGCCACTTCATCCGGATAATTGAGCGCAAAGCGGCGCATCACCAGCCCGCCAAAGGAATGTCCCACAAGGACGTAGGGCGGCTTGATGGCTGCTCTCTCCAGCAGTTGATGCAGTTCGACGGCAATGTTGGCAGGCGTCCGCGCCGTGCGGCAAGGGCTGCTCCAGCCAAGTCCGCCGCGATCATAGGAAAATGTCGAAGCAAAGCGTGAAACCGGCTCCTGGATGTGAAACCAGTTCAGATTAGTGGCCGCAATCCCGGCTTCAAATAGAACCGTCGGGTAACCCGATCCTTTTTCCACAAAGTAGAGCCTGCGCCTGCCTCCGATGTCGATCCACCGTCCATCTATGGCATAGCGCCTGCGGTCGAAATATGCACCGATGCGTTGATAGATAATGCCCGCCGCGATCAGAGCCGCGGCCACGCCGAGAATCGAGAAAAGCAAGTTCATTTACTGTCCTGGAAATGCGTTAATTGCGCGAGGTTGAACTCCTTCATACTGAGGTTTGCCTTAGGCGTGCCGCGGTCGATGATCAGCAGGGTTGAACCTGCCTGGCCGCGAATCTTAGCCTCCACCTGATGAGCCGACCAGACACCGCCCTCCTGTCGCAGACCGTAGTAGGTAAACTCCTTCACCGTCCCGTTTTTCAGTGTTTTTTCTACATATACAGGAAACCCGATGACATGATCAAGCCAACTCTTGACCTCAGCGTAGTGCGTCTTATCGGCAGCGCCTGGTATGCTCTTCACCACGTTGCAATCGCGCGCGCCAAACTTCGTATTCTCCAATACCGTTTGCCCCTCCCAGAAGTACTGCGATTCCAGAAAATCCTCGTAGCTGAATCCCGCGCCCAGCGGACCATCGCTCCACTTGTCAAAGGGCAGAATAACGGGATTTGCGTCTCCCATGTGTGCAATTTGGACCACATTTCGCCCTCCAGGCCTCATTTCCAGCAGAATGTGGGTAGGCAGGCGTGCGCTGTCAAATGAATCCGCGCCTGTCTTTGAAACTGAGCCAATCTCCATCCACACGCGCAGTACACCCGGAAACCAGTGCGCCTTGATGGTGATGGGAAAGCTGCTGCGGATACCATTCGCTTCCACGCGAATCAGATGGCCGCTGGCGCGATAGTCTGCTGACTCGATGCGCTGCCGAGGGGCAGCCAGAACTGTGTGAGCATCGGCAGCTTGCGCGGCCATCGGAATAAGCATCGCTGCTAGCAGCACTGTGATGGTCAAGAAGTCGGCGAGTCGAGTAGCTTGTACTCCTATTTCTACGAGCCGAAGGCGTCTGCCCCACCGCAGGTGGCCGAGCCGAAGGCGACTGCCCCACCGCAGGCGGCTCATGCCTCTATCTTTCCGTCGCGCAGGCGAATCTGCCGCGCTGCCGCGTGCGCGATCTCGTTCTCGTGCGTTACCACAATCAGCGTCATCCCCCGCTGCTTCTGAATTCCCGTAAGAATTTCCATAATGCGCGCCGAATTGACGCTGTCCAGGTTTCCGGTCGGCTCATCGGCCAGCAGGATGGAGGGATGATTGGCCAGAGCGCGCGCAATGGCCACGCGCTGGCGTTCCCCCGCGGAGAGTTCGTTGGGATACTGGTTGAGGCGGTGTTGGAGGCCCATTTCGCAGAGCAGGGCCTCCGCTCGCTCGGCGCGGTTATTCGCGTCCTGGCTGACGGCGAGCATTGGTACCTGCACGTTTTCAATGGCGCGCAGCGTGGGCAGAAGATAAAACGCCTGGAAGATGAATCCCACCCGATGGGATCTGTAGCCGTCGAGGTCAAAAGCGGTGTCGAGCGCCGTGTTCTCAAAGAGGACTTCGCCGCTGGTGGGAGTGTCGAGTCCCCCCAGCAGTTGCAGTAAAGTGGATTTGCCGCTGCCGCTCGGTCCGCTGATGGCGAGAAACTCCCCTTGGGCGATGGCAAGATCGACGCCGCGTAGAGCCTCAATGCGCCCCTCGTCGTAGCTTTTACATAGCTTGCGCACTTCCAATATCGGTTCAGTCAGGACTGGCTCAGTCATGGCGCAGCGCCTCCACCGGCGAAAGATGCGCCCCCCGCCAGGCTGGGATGGCTCCAGCAGCCAATCCTGCCGCGAGGGCAATGCCCAGCGCCTCCAGCAGATGCAGCGGAGAAACAGAAGAGGAGACGATGCTGGCGGTTTGCGGCAGTGTGGCAAGCAAGCGAAGGGCGCCCCATCCGGCGCCGATGCCGAAAACGCCTCCAACAAGGCCGAGAACCGCTGCTTCGGTCTGAATGAGTAGCAAGATTTTCCAGCTCTTCCAGCCCAGCGCGCGCAGTATGCCGATCTCTCTGGTTCGCTCGAAGACCGACATGGCCATGGTGTTGACGATGCTCAGGATGCCCACAATCAGGGCAATCGCGGATGTGCCCCAGGCGACAGCTTTAGCCAATTGCACCAGCTGGTTGTTGCTGGCGCGCTCGACTGCCGGTTGAGCTCGCAAGCCGGGCAAAGCGGACTCTATCTGTGCTTGAGCGCGCTTCAGATAGAGGTCAGGCGCCTCGCCGGGCGGCGCGGGACGCAGCCGGACATGAAAGCCGGAGACCTTGCCGGCCAGGCTGGTAAGCTGTTGCAGTTGATCGAGAGGCATGATAACCGCTCCTGCTTCAAGAGCAGTGCCGCCGTGAAAGATGCCTGCAACGATGAAACTGGCGCCCTGAATTTCCAGGGAATCGCCGACTTTCTTGTCGAGATTTCTGGCTAGGCTGTCGCCCAGAATCACTTCAGGCTTGCCGTTGTGAAAGCGCCCTCCGGATGTGAAGGTGAGCGAATCGAATTCGTAGGAATTGTCCTGCCAGCCAAAGATCAGCGCATTGACATCGGGTGTGAGCGACATCATGTTGAAGATCATGGGCATGGCTTGGGAGACTACGGGAAGAGAACGAAGTTTCACCCCGGCTGACTCATCCACGGAGGTATTGAGGAATGTTTCCTGGACAACGGCGATGTCGGTGCCGCTGCTCGAGTAGAGGCGGAGCCATTCGTTCTCGAACGCCCGCGAGAAGCCGACCAAAGCGACAAAGGCGCCGATGGCCATCGCGATGCCGCCCAGCGTCAGCAGCGTGCGCAGGCGCCGCCGCCAGAGATTCTTCCATGCAAATCCTGTGAAGGAGAGTTTGCCGGCCATGACGTAGGGATAGGTCCTCGAAAAACGTGGAGCCGGGCTGTGGAGCGGAAACCAGGCAAAATATCTTCTTACAAAGCTCACTCACGGCAGCCGCAGCCAAATCAGCCGTTGCCATTAGCTTTGCTTAAACACGCCGAACGTAAACGGGCCTGCTAAGCGACGTGGCTTTTGCGCCCGCTAACACCTGTTACCGGTTGCCGCGCGAACCGCCTCCGCTGCCCTTTCTCGCCTGGTAGCAATCCCGGCAATAGACCGGACGGTCGCCACGCGGCTCAAAAGGAACTGTTGTAGGCTGGCCGCAACCCGAACAAATCACAGGTGTTCCCTGTGCCGAGCCCGAACGGTAGCCGGAACCCCCCGCATCGTTCTTCTTTGCCTGACGGCAATTCTTGCAACGTTTTGGGGTCGAATAACCACGTTCCTGAAAGAACGTCTGATCCGCAGCGGTGAAGGTGAAGTCCTGCCCACAATCGCTGCACGTAATTTGCATATCTCCGGCCATAAGTCTCCTTGAGGGGATTGTACAGCCCATTCGCGAATTTACGGCAAGGATTCTTTTGAATCGGCAAATCTTCGCGTGAATCGCGGCTTTCTTGAGCCCTGGGTTCAAGAGGAGGCGGCGAGGGCTGGATTCCATGCAGGAACAGCAGAATCTTGAGCCGGCCAGCCCGCGTGGCCTCGCCGTCTGCAACTCCGTCTGAAGTCGAAATGCGTAGTTCGCGGTATCATCGTTCCACATAAAGTTTCAGTCAGGTATGGGCTCCATGCGCATCGTGTACGTGCTCACATCGCTCGGCATGGGCGGAGCAGAGAAGCAGGCGCTAGCCGTAGGGAAGCGCATGGAGAAGCGTGGCCATGATGTCGCATTGCTCGTGCTCAGGCCGCACGTGCCGGAGGAATGGTCCGCTGCGGTCGAGACAATCTATCTCGGCATGCGCAAAACACCGCTGGGCTTGTTGACGGGTTTGGTGCACGGCCACCGTTTTCTGCGAGATTTTCGGCCGGACGTGGTCCATAGCCACAGCTTTCACGCCAACATTTTTGCCCGCCTGCTCAGGTTGCGGATGCCGCACCTGGTGGTGGTCTCAACGGTTCATAACGTGTATGAAGGCGGCTGGGCGCGCATGTTGGCCTACCGGCTCACGGATAGACTCAGCCGCCGTACCGTTGTGGTGAGCCAGGCCGCTGCTAATCGTTTCGTTCGTCTCAGAGCGGTCGCAGAGGACAGATGCCTCGTCCTTGCCAACGGCATCGACGCTGCTGAGTTCACTCCAAACGCTCAGCGTCGCGCAACTGCGCGGTCTGCGATGGGAATCGGTCATGCGGCTGTGCGCCAGAGTTTCGCCTGGCTTGCGGCCGGGCGCATTACGCCCGCAAAGGACTACCCCAACCTGCTGTGTGCCTTTGCAAGAGTGCGCGCACAACGCTCCGATGCACTGCTGTGGATTGCCGGCGAGTGCGTGAGCGGGGAACTCATGCGGTTCAAGGAACTGGTTGCTCAGTTGGATTTAGCCGATTCCGTGCGCTGGCTTGGCTTGCGCCGCGACATGCCCACACAGCTCGATGCCGCCGACGGGTTTGTATCAGCCTCGGCGTGGGAGGGGATGCCATTAGCTGTGGGCGAGGCAATGGCCATGCAGAAGGCCGTCGTCGCAACGGATGTGGGTGGCGTGCGCGAACTCGTGGGAGTCGCGGGCACGCTGGTACCGGCCCGAGACCCCGAAGCGCTGGCCGAAGCGATGTTGGCGACGATGCAACAGACATGTGAGGTACGAGAACACATCGGCCGCTCAGCTCGGGAACGGATTCTGCGGCACTTCAGCGTGGATGCGAGCGCCGATGCATGGGAGGCTCTCTACTGGAAATTGCTTGCGTGAGCATTTTCCACCGATCCTAGTGTCCTGCCTCGAATGTTCGCGGCATAAACACGCTATCATCCTGAGCGAGTTTATGCTCGATTTTGCGTCAAAACGAGCCGAAGGATCTGTGGCTGTTTTTAACGAACTTTAGATTGGGCACGCGAGCGAAGTTCTGCCGAGTCGTTGCATCGTCAAAGAATAGGCCGAAGCCATTGCTTCGGCCTGCGGTCTTTTGTCTCCCAATTGGCCGTCAGAATTGGAAAGCTGCCATGATGAAGATGCGGCGGGACGCGGAGCCCGAAGGCGATGCGAACAGTCCGCCGGCAAGGCTGGTGGACGTGTCGAAGCGGCTTCCGGGGCCATAGACGGCGGTTGAGCCAGAGCCGGAAATCAGGGTCGGAACCACGCTTCCAATCGGCGTTCCGTAGTTGACGTCGTTGAACAGGTTCAACGCTTGAGCGGTGAAGGTAAGCGAGTATTTACGGCCGGTATTCGACATGCCGCCAAGGCCACCACCACCCGATCCGCCGCCGAAGCCACCCTGGCCGCCCCCGCCGCCGTGGCCGCCCCCGCCAGGTCCACCGCCGAAGCCACCAAGTCCACCGAATCCGCCAGGTCCGCCGCGTGGCCCGCCTGCTCCGTTTGCGGCGGACTCGACCTTGGGGCCGATGCCAATTGCCCGGCTTACGCGCAGATTGAAGGCGATCGACGCCGGAGTGTTGCCTTGGTTGGGAGGGAGCAGAGTCTCTCCTGGTTGCGGAACGGTGTCTAGGCAGCCAAAGGAAGTTTGCACGTATTGGGCGTTTCCCGTGCACGAGGACGAACTGGCCGCGTAGGAAGGCCGGTTGTTGAAGAAATCGTCGCCGGTCAGATCTGTGTCGGTTGCGATGTTGAAGGGTCTGCCAGACTGGACGACGAGGAATGGGTTGTAGGTGATGCCCCACTTGCCGGTGTAATTGCCCATGAGGAAGACCATTTGCCTCCTCACAAAAGCGGCACGCGCGTAGTCCTGCTTAAGGTTGTAAGAATTCGATGCAGTGCCTGTATCCCCGTTGGCGAAGTTGAGCGTGTAGAAACCCATGAGGCCGAGGGTTGGCTTGAAGCGGGCGTTGATGCTCGCGATCAGCTGGTTCTGTTTGAAGACGGCTTCGGGATAAATTTCGTCGATGGGGCCGAAGTTCGTGTTGAGGCGCGGCCCGGTGTCGCTGTTATAGAGGGTCGTCCCCGCCAGCGCCTGGTATGGATTGGCGTCGCGCGTAGCCATCTGGTGCACGCCGTAGGTGTGGAGGTAGGTGAAGGTGAGCGTGGATACCTTGGTAAGCTGTCGCTCCAGGCTGGCTCCAAACTGCTCATCGTAGGGCGAGTGGTAGTTCGGCTTCAGTTCTTCGAACTGCTGGGTCTGTAACGTAGGCGCTACACCGTTATTGCATGTGGCCAGGCTGATGCCGGCCAGACTGACGGGATTGAAGCATGTCGGGTTTGTGATGACGTATTGCTGCTGGCTGGGCACAGTGCCGGCGGGAACGAGGTGGTCCCGTTCCAGTCCCATGAGGCTGCCGATCCCGAAACGGTCGTAGAAGAACCCAAAGCCTCCGC
>JBKQPC010000018.1:0-101306 GCA_052145195.1 Occallatibacter sp.
CAAGTCCGCAACATCAAGTAGGATGTGCGGATCAAACGTCATAGACCATGCCTTCAGGTAGGTTGACAGCCGTTCCGTCCAATTAGCTGGGAGTTCACCTGAATCCTTCCAAGTGCGGTCTGCGAGGCGTTTCAACGCTTCTCCGCCGAGTTGGCGTTCAAGCGGCCCCAATGAGTCGAGATGAAAAACGGCGTCTCCGTTCACCTGACCGTTTTCTGAAAACTGAAAGTCTTTAACGCTGCTTTCAATCGCCCTATTTTCCGAATCAGTAAACTCCGGGATACCTTCTCGCCAACCGCTAAGATTGAGAGATTGGATTAGATCGAGCGCAAATCTAGCACCTGCGGAAACATAGGGAAAATCGAGCAGAGAGTGTTTAATCGGGGAAGGAGAAATATCGGGATCAATACCTGCGTTCTCAAGAGGTTTCGAGTGCATTCGTTCGCTAGGCAGAATGTCCGGGCGATTCTGAGCCAAGTACCTTTCTAGCAATGGACGCATCTGCTCTGAGAACTTCTCGATAGAAATCGGGTCTGGCATCTTGTCAGGGAGGATTAGACCGGCTGCCCGCATATGCCTTATGTCCTCTTCGTCTTTACTGCTAAGTTTTCTATATTGATGACTCCAGAGCTGATTTGCCTTTTCAGGGAAAACTCCGCCGAGGGCAATACCAAGGCTTATCACAGTTCCAATGTTCCCGTGGGCACTGTCGAGTGGCATATTGTATCGGTCTGCCCACTTGTCAACATCCTCATGACTCAGATTGGCACCGGTCTGAAGCGCCCATTGCTTGCGTAATGAAGCCTCACAACGATCCTGCTCATGGCGCATTCCAAGGTCGATCAGCGTGGTGGCGTTTGGCAATTCGGAGAGATGATTCTGCACTGTTTGTCTAAGGAAGTTCGCAAGTTCCTCTTCACGTCCCGGCTGACTGAGAAGCCGAACTATTCCAATGAAGTTGTCTCGATGGGCATAGCCGATACCAACACCCATTTCAAACGCCTCTTGGTACAGACCCAGGTATCTCCGAAAGGGCAGTACAGGTTTGGAAAACCATTTTTTCTTTAGCGCCGGTGAGATTATGCTGTGCGTGAGACAATCCAGAAGCGTTGGCATGGCTTACCTGCTTTCTTCACGACAAGGCTACTTTGACCGTTCATACAACTCCCGACAGTCTGGCACAAGTCTGACCCGTTTTTGTGTCCAATGCGAGGGTCACATTGTCGCCGCCCAAGGGGACGAATCTCAGGTAAGGGCGCTTCTGAAGCTGTAGAGCCACAAAGATGCAAGCAGCTCCGCAAAACAGGAGACAGAGTTGTGTCATGTTGATTAACGCGGCTCGCCGGTAGACAGCGCTAAACAGGTTCTTGACGTGCATGACGCCTCCAAAATCACGTATGGCCCATAGACTATAGCATTTCCCCACCAAGGTTCCACGCTTGAATAGTGGAAGCCGATATTTGTCAGCGAGTAGGGGAGAGAATCCGCCAGTTGCGCACCCGGCGCAAATGGACGCAGAAGATGCTCGCCGATTTCGCGCAAATCGGGCAGGACCACCTTTCAGAACTCGAAAGAGGCAAAAAAGAGATTGGAATGCGGGTGCTCGAAAGAATTGCGGTTGCGCTTAGCGTGCGACTGGGGAAGTTTTTCGAGGACTTCTGATTCCCGTCGGAGTCGATCTGCGGTCAGTTGCCGTCATATCCTTCCACCAGGCTATAAAACCCCTCCCCAGCGTCTACAGGAAACCAAGTCGCCCTGTGTACTGTAGTGAAAACTGTAGTGACTACAGCCGGAATTGAGACAGGTTTAGCGGAATTGCGGCTTTACCAAGCGCCGATGCACGCGATTGAATCGACATGACTTACAGGAAATAGCGGGAGGCCCTTTAGAAGCCTCCCAGAGGTCTGCAAAACCTTTATGCGCCGGTTCGATCCCGGCCCGCGCCTCCAACTTCGTCGCGAACGGTGGCAACCGGTTGTACCATAGTTAGAGGCCGGGAAAACAAAAAGTAAATTCCTGATAAGAATTGAACACAAGTTTCCAGGGGATGAATATGCGTGAGGACTTAATTGCAAGTTTACGGAAGATGATCGTCAACGACTTGTTCGTCGAGATCGCCGAGAATGATATTGGCCTGGATGATGGGCTGAGGACAGTCGTAGGCCTGGACTCGGTCGGTTTCGTGGATTTGCGCGCGCTGTGTGAACAAAGATTCAACGTCGAGATCAGCGATGACGATTACACGCCTGAGAATTTTACGTCGATTCGCTTGCTGGCGGATTTAATTGACCGCTTACAGTCCAAAAAAGCCGCGGCAACAGGCGATGCCCGGTGACTCCCGCTCTTTCAGCATTGAATGCTGAAAACCTGCGCATCGGAATTATTTCTCCGTGGAGCATAAAAGTAGCCGCGGCCCAATACTCTTTCATAGTTCTTCATCCATAGCGCTGCAGGCTTAGCGTGAACCTATAATCAACAGTGGAATGTTCGTCACAGTGAACAACAGCAAACGGCTAACATTCGCCTCTGTTCTTGTTTGCACCTTCGAGATACCATCATCGTATGTCATCAGGCTTGCGAATCTCAGTTACGGGAATGGCATGGTTAACTGCCCTCGGCGACGGCTTGGAATCCGTGTGGCAAGCGCTGCTCGATGGAAAGACGGGCATGAGGCCAGTCGCGTTTGCTGGGCGGCTGCGCAATACGCTGGCAGCGCCAGCCATGGATCAGGAGATTCCACCTTCCGAGCGGCTTGTGAAGATGACGTGCGCCACCATCCGGAAAACGCTGGCGCAAGCCAACCGCGAACCCGATGACCCGGAGGTGCGGTTCATTCTAAGCACCAGCCTGGGCGCCTATCTGGACGATGAGGCTTCGCGCGCGCCCCTTTCGGGCTGGGCAACAGACGTGATGAGGGAGTTGGGAGCGACTACTGCACCGGTAGTGATTTCGACCGCCTGTTCATCGGGCGCCGATGCGATTCTGGTAGGCGCGGAGCTGATTCGTTCGGGAGTTGCGAAATGTTGCGTGTGCGGCGGCGCTGATGTTCTGACGCCGAATAAACGGCTGGCTCATTCGTCGTTGGGCACCATGTCCCCGACCCATTTGCGCGCCTTTGATCTCCGGCATGATGGAACACTACTGGGCGAAGGAGCGGGATTTATCGTTCTTGAGCCGGAAGCGCCAAGCCAATCCTCCCATGCGATTCTGAGCGGCGCGGGCTCGGCCAATGACGCCTCGGGGATGACTGTAGCCGACATCACCGGATTGTCCGCGGGATATGCGATGCAACGATCGCTGGCGGATGCAAATCTGCCTTTATCCGCCATAGGGCTAATCAATGCGCACGGTTCCGGAACCGTGATGAACGACACCACGGAAAGCAATGCATTCACGGCGTTATTCACGGGATCGTCGCGCCCCTTGATTTTTGCGACCAAGGGCAACTTCGGGCATACGTTGGGCGCAACCGGCGCTATTGAGGCGATCGCTTTGATTTTGGCTATGCGCGATGGCCGCGTTCCACCGATTTATGGCTTAGAGCAGCCGTTGCCAGAGTTTTCCTTGCCGCTGGCGATCTCGCAGCCAGTGTCCTGCGCTCCCCGAGCGGCATTGAGCCTGACACTGGGGTTTGGCGGATTCGACACAAGTCTGGTCTTTGAGGCGGTGTCATGAGCGAGCTGTATCAATTGACGGTTGCGGGAAAGGGTGAAGCTGGCGCATCACAGCGCGACCGGTTTGATGCCCGGGTTCGCGCTACTGTGAGGTATGCCGACCCGGCTGCTTGGACTACAGCCACGGCAGTAGCGAATGCCCTGGCCGGAGCCGAGGAATTATTGGCAAAGTGGCAACACGAAATCGGCATGATCGCCATCAGCGACTTGGGGCCCGGCGGAACCATGGCAGAAGTTCAGGCTGAGGGAACCAAAGGTTTTTCGCAGCCTATGCATTATGCGGCAGCGAGCCCCGGAACGCTCGTTGGAGTGCCGTGCATTGCCTTCGGATTTCGTGGTCCGACGATGAATTTGACCATGACCCCGCAGGATGGCATTCCTGTGGCACTGACCCTTTGCGCGGGTTGGCTGGCGCGTAAGATGGCACGGTTCATGGTTTTGGCAACCTGCCGCGTCACAAATTCGGGCACGATGATGAGTCACGCCTTGCTCCTGGCTCCGCCCGGATTCTCAGAATCTGGCTCGCCTTTGACAGGATCGGTCATCGCCTGGCTGGCAGCTGTTGAACCGGCCAACGGGGCGATCGCATGAAGAAATTTCTTTCCCCGAGCCTGCTGGATTCCTTCGTTGAAAAGGCCGTCGAGGCGCTTCCCAGCGGTATTCCTCTCAGTTCGCAAGACTGTGAGTCGCTGGGAAGAGCCTGGAGGCAGAATGGCCTTCGCCCCGGTGATCTGGTATTGCTGTGTATGCCCAATTGCCGGGAGCTGCTACACCAGTATTTCGGCGTGTTGATGGCCGGCGGCGTGCCGGCTCTTCTTCCTCCGATCATGCCCGCGGCGCGCCTGCGCGAAATTGCCACGGCGATGGGGGCATTCGCAATTGGCGGGTTGCGCCGGTCCACTGGCGATCTGGGAGCAGTTTCCTATAACTCCATCGGCCCACTGCATATCGCGATTCTCAAACCACCGCCTGAGCCGGCCGGCGCCCCCGGTGAAGTCGTACTGATGACCTCGGGGACATCGGGAGTTGCCAGCGGTTGTGTCTTCGATTTCGAGGCAATTTTATTGAACGGGCAGCGTCACGCCAATGCCATCGGCAAACGCGCGGATGACACCGTTTTAGTCACGCTTCCCATGTTTTTTTCCTTCGCTTTATCCGCACAAGCTCTTTCCTCATTGGTGCGCGGCAATCGGCTGATCATCAGCGGCCCGCCGTTCAGTGTAGCGGGATATCGAAAAGCACTGGAGAATTACGGCATTACGATTTCCTCGTTGACGCCCGTGGGGATCCGTTCCGTTTTGCAGACGGATGCCACGGTGCTCTCCGGCTTGAGAGTGCTTTCCGTTGGCGGTGACGCGCTGGAGCCGGATCTGGTCGCCCGGCTGGTGGAATTGCGGAAAGGGAAAGAAGTTTATATCACCTATGGACTCACGCAAGCCGGACCGCGCGTCTCTACCCTGGCGGCGCATGCCGAACCCTCCTCCCGATACAGTTCCGTGGGCCTTGCTCATGAAGGAACCACAGTGTCCCTTCATCCCGTCGGAGACGAAAGCGGAAGGAAACAGCTCTACGTAAATTCGGCAACGGTGATGAAGCGCCCTATCGGCCGTGTTGAGGGCCGGTCGAACAACGACCTGGTGGCGCCGCAGACGATTGCCACGGGCGATGCGTTCGATCAAGATAAGGACGGTTACCTTTATTTCCAGGGCCGTCTCAGCGACTTCATCAGCCGGAAAGGGGAGAAGATCAGTCTGGCCGCGGTGCGCCGCCTGGCGGCTGAGTTGCCCCATGTGGTCAGCGCCAGGACGACCATTTTCAAACACCAAGACGGAAGCGAGGATTTCGATCTGGAGTTGCGGGTGGATGCAAGCGCCCATGCATCGCACGAGAAATCAGATATGCACGGATTACTGGTTAGCATCCTGCAGCGGAGCGAAATGCCGCGAGCCATCCACATTGAGCCGGCAAATGAAATGGATGGGCAGAGGTACAAATGAACGCAGATAATCTTAACACCAATACTGAAAGCGGCGGGGAGGTCAAGCCATCGCTCCGCAGGCGCCTGGCGACTTCTCAGGGGAGTCTGGCGCGTACGCTGCGCTGGGCTTACCGGTCTGTCAATGGTTTTGCCGTGCCCGCACCCAGGATTATCGTAAAGCCGCTGCTTTGGCTTTTTCTATTGGTGCGCAGCGCCTATCATTTTGCCCTACGCGTGTTCATTTGCGAACCGCTGTTCAAGGCTTATTGCGCAAAGTATGGGCGGAACCTGCATACCGGTTGTTTTGTTCACTGGATCACAGGCAAGGGCGATATCGTACTCGGCGACAATGTGACGTTAGACGGCAAGTCGAATATCGTATTTGCGGCCCGCTTTTCCGATCACCCCACGCTGCATATCGGGGACAATACAGGAATCGGCCATAATTGTTTTTTCACTATCGGGAAGCTGATCTCTCTCGGCCGCAACTGCCTCCTCTCCGGCGACGTTACAATCATGGACTCCAATGCTCATGACACGGATCCAGCGGCTCGGACGGCGCACTTGCCGCCCAATCCGGAAGACGTCCGTCCTGTCATTATTCGCGATGGAGTGTGGATAGGCCGGCATTGCATCATCTTCCCAGGCGTCAAAATCGGAGAATGCAGCGTTATTTCCGCTGGTTCCGTTGTCCGGACCCACGTGCCTCCTTACAGCGTGGTTGCCGGTAATCCGGCAAGGGTCATGTTCCGGCTGAAAAAACCCGATCAATCCATGCAGGCAAAGTGACGAATTGGAGCTGTCGATGGAAAAAATAACAGGCGGGCATTTGCTAATACGGGCGTTGAAGGCGCATGGAATCCGCCGTCTTTTCACGCTTCCCGGCGCGCCGCTGTTTCCGGTGTACGAAGCTTGTCTGAACGAGGGCGTCGAGGTATTCACGGCCCGCCATGAATCGGGGTTGATACACATCGCCGAGGGCTGGTCGCGCGCAACAGGCAGTCCATCAGTCGTGTTGGTTTCGCCCGGTCCGGGCCTCGCCAACTCCGTGCCGGGGACTTCGATCGCGTTTGCCGAATGCTCTCCGGTCATCGTGCTCAGCGGCATCGATGTGCCGGCGAACCTGGGCAGAGGCGGCCGCCAGGAACTGCCCCAGGTGGCGATGTGTGCTCCCATCACCAAATGGGCGGCGCTGCTTTCCAACGGCACGCGGATTCCTGAGTTCATCGCCAAGGCGTTTCGGATTTCCATGAATGGAATGCCGGGACCGGTCCACATCAGCATTACGTCGGATACGATTGCAGGACTGGTCGAGGTGGATGAAGGCGCCATTCTCCCTCCGGCCAACACCCAGCCAACCGCCGCCGCGCAGGCGGAGCCGGCATTTATAGAGCAAGCGCTGGAGCTTCTTTCCAGGGCGGAGCGGCCGTTGATCGTCGCCGGCGCCGCCGCATTCTGGTCTCATGCCGGCGATCTGCTTCGGCAGTTCATTGAGACCGTGAAAATCCCGCTGATGACCGTGGAACAGGCGCGCGGATTGATTGCGGATAAGCATCCGTATTGTTTTGGCGATGGCTACGGCACGGTGAATATGGCGGCGCAATTGGAAACCCGCGTCGATGTGCTCCTGCTGCTGGGCGACCGCCTGGATCACGCCTTTGCCTACGGCAGTTGTTTTGGCGACGCCAAAATCATTCACATCTGCCCGGATGCGAATGAGATTGGGAAGAATCATCCCATCGAATGTGGCGTGGCCTGTGATGTGCGGGCGGCCACGGGGCAGCTTCTTGCAGCGGCGAAGACTCGGTCATGGAAGGAGCCAGCCGAGTGGGTCGCGATGCTCCGCCAAACACGCTGCGATCAAGCTGCCCGCGTGCAGAAAATGGCCGCCTCCACCCATCCCGGCGTCCACCCTGCCCATATTGCGTTGGAAGTGGAAAATCTGCTCGACGAGCAGAGTATTTTAGCCTTTGATGGCGGCGATTTCTCCTCCTGGGCGCGCTACTGCATGACCGCTCGCCGTTCAGGCGGGTGGCTTGCCAGCACGGTTTTGGGACACCTTGGTGTCGGCCTGCCCTACGCGATGGGCGCCAAATTGGCATTTCCTGAAGCCAAGGTGGTCGTCATGACCGGCGACGGCGCGCTGGGCTTTTCAGTCATGGAAATTGAGACGGCCGTTCGTTATAGCATTCCGGTGGTGATCGTGGTGGCCAACGACGCGGCCTATGGCGTCGAGGTTTACTACCAGCAAAAATGGTTCGGCCCGGATCGCGTGGTGGGCACCGAACTGACCAATACGCGCTGGGATCTGCTGGCCGAATCCCTCGGCGCGCATGGAGAATACGTCGATGCCCCCGAGCAGCTTCGCCCCGCGCTGCAGCGTGCCTTCGCATCGGGGAAGCCGGCTTGCGTCAATGTTATGGCCCAGCGCACGCCCAGTCCGCAGACTGAGATATTTTCGCGCATCTACTTGCGAAAACGAGCCAATGCCCGGAAAAACGCATGAGAAGAAACGCATGAGCGACAGCACAATATCCAAAGCGCCAACGCCTCCGCCTCCCGCCGATCCGCGCGATCTGCTGGCTGAAGGCGCGCGCGCGCGGAAGTTATCATCCGAGGGGGAAGGCGTGAAGTGCCTGGTGGAAGGCATGCGCATGATCAACAACACTACCCTGGCCTATGTGTTGTTTGCTCTCTGGGATAGCGGATTTTACGAGTATTCGCTCTCGCATCCGCGCTTTAGTATCGCCGAGGCAGCCGAGGATTTGCACCTGGACGCGGAAGTCCTCGGGATGCTGCTGCATCATCTTGTCGGCTGCGGAGTGCTGCGCGTGGCAGAGGAGCAGATGGAGCTGACCGAATACGGCTCCCGGTTCTCCAATGTTGTTTTGCGCGGCACATTGAATATCAATCTCGGAGGGTACGGTACACAGCTAACCAACATCGGCCCGCTGCTGCGGAAGGAAGTTACACGAGAAGAGATCGAAAAATCTCACTCCGGAAAACATTCCGGCCTGGGAACGGAGCAGTTGACCAGCGTCCGACTCGTGCCGGCGGTGCTGAAGATTCTTGCCGAGCGCAACCTCCATTCCATGCTGCATCTGGCCTGCGCCGCCGGGGGATTCTTGACGCAGATAGCCCGTTCCGATCCGTCGTTTCACGGAATTGGCATCGACAAGTCAGCGCAGAAGATCGCCGGCGCAGAGGAAAAACTCCGCCGCTATGGCCTGGGAACGCGCATTCGCCTGATTCAGGCGGAGGTCGGCGTCGAGCCGTTGCCGCTGGATGAGGAGACGCGCAGCCAGATCGAAGTGGTCGCTTCAATCTATCTGTTGCATGAGATTGGCCGCTACGGCAGGCAGCGGATTGTCGATGTGCTGCGACAGATCAAAGCATCCTTCCCCGGCAAGCTGTTCCTCTTTTCCGAAACGATGCCGCCAGCTACGCCTGACTCTGTCAGAAAACAGCCGTCTCAGTATTCCCAACTCGATTACCTGTTGATCCATCGCCTGCGCGGCAAGGGCATGCCGCTTCCGGCAGAAGAATGGAAATCCATTGTCGCCGATGCGGGACTCAAGCTGATCGATTTCAAGGAAGTCTATTCGATTGGTCTTTTCCTGGCGGAACTCTGACTGGAGATTTTCAAATGTCGCAGAAGACGGCTTTAGTAATTGGCGCGAGCGGCGGATTAGGCCGCGCCATTGCATTGATGCTTGCAGAGGAAGGATACGCGCTGGCTCTGGTGGGCCGGGATAGCGCGAAACTGCAAAGTGTTCGCGATGAATTGGGAAGCGCTGCGCAGGGCGCGCTGCTTCTTTCTTGCGATCTAACCGACCGTGCGCAAGCGCAAGCCATGGTCGAACAGGTTCTCGCGCAGATGAGTTTCATCGATGTCCTGATATGCGCAGCCGGATTGAACGTGCGCCAGCGTAGCCTGCGTTCTCTCGATCCCGCCGACTGGGACCGCGTCATCGCCGCCAATCTCACCACCGCGTTCAATGCGATTCACTTCGCGCTGCCTTCGATGCGCACGCGGGGAAGCGGCTTGATCGTGCAGATCTCTTCTCTCGCCGGATTGCGCGCGAACACCATAACCGGAGCTGCGTATTCCGCGGCTAAATTCGCGCAGGGCGCGTTGGGAATCAGTGTCGGCCGCGAGGAGCGCGGGCGAGGAATCCGTTCCACCGTGATTTACTCCGGAGAAGTAAGCACACCGTTGCTGGACGTGCGCGCCGAGCGCCTGGGTGCGACTGCCGACGAAGGACGCCGTGCAATGATCCTTCAGCCACAGGATATTGCCAATGCGGTGCGCCTGCTGGTGACACTTCCACCGCGCGCCCACATTCCAGAATTGGTGATCAAGCCAACTATCGACGATTTTTCCTGAAGCTAAGAAACAGGCTGGGCTTTTTTAATCGTGAGAGCAGGCCGCCAATGTTACCCCGTGGACCTTCTTGAATAGTTGGACAGTTCGTTCGATCTCGGCCGCGGTCTTTTGCTCAGGCCACTGAAGAACGCGCGAAACGATGGCCGCCAGCTCTTTCAGCAGCGGCAGCGTCAACTCTCCCAGTATGCCTATCAGCGTGCGCCGCATAATCAGATCGTCGAGGTGGACGACCCGCTCGTTGAGAGCGATGTATTCAATCTCTCGGCGAGAGTAGCCGGCGTGATGGGCGAGCGGCGCATCCGGCCCCGCTTTCATATAAGCGGCGACACGATCCGCGCCGGTGCCATAGCGCGCCTGCAAGATCAACAGCCGCTCCTGAGGCAGCTCGGTACCCTGCGGCAGCCGGGGATAGCCCTTGCCGCCCCCGATGGGAATATCCGCTGAACTGCGCAGGCGCTTGCGGCCCAGCACGCGCAGAATTGCGTCGGCGACCTGCTCGCTAAACGCGCGATAGCTGGTCCACTTTCCGCCGACCAGCGAGTAAATCGGGAAATCAATCCCATTGCCTGGAGGCAGGACCGGAAAGCTATGGTCGCGGCTGATCTGACCCGGTGTCAGGGCATTGCTGCGCGGCAGCGGGCGAACACCGCAGAAGCGAAAGATGACATGCGAGCGGTCCACCTTTATTGAGGGGAAGGCCTGGCTCATGGAGTTGAGAAGGTAATCCACTTCGCCTTCGTCGCAGACAGCATCCGGATCATCCGTGGGAATGTCCGTTGCGCCGGCGATGACCTTGCCATTGACCACATAGAAGATGCAAATGCGGCCGTCCCGGTTGACGAAGTAGATCATGTCATCGCCGGTAGCCGCCACCAGTTCAGGGTGGCCGAGCACGATGTGCGAACCCTTGGTGCCGCCGATGAATTGGCTTGCGCGTCCGATCGTTTGATTGATGCTGTCGATCCATGCGCCTGTCGCGTTGACGACAATCTTCGGTTTCACCTCGCAGCTTTCGCTGGAGACCTCGTCATGCAAAACGACGGCTCCGCCCTTTGCACTCATCATGCGGACGTAATTCATTGCGTGCGCTTGCGGACACACGGCTTCGGCGTCCTGAACCAGTTCGAGGCAAAGCCGTTCCGGATAGGTAATCTTGGCATCGTAGTAAGTAGCCGTGCATATCACCCCGGGATTCAATGCGGGCCGCAGCGCGCGGGCCGCCCGCCCGGAGCGGAAGCGGTGCCGCGGCAGCGGAGATTTGCCGGCGAGCAGGTCGTACAGCGTCAGCCCGGTCTTAACTACGAGCGCTCCACGATTGCCCGGCTTGGTGGGCCAGTTCAACAGATTCCGGATTCCAGTAACAATCCCCGACGTCCAACTGGTGATGGGAATCGTTGTAGGCAGCGGCTTGACGTAGTGAGGTGCGTTCCTGAGCAGCCGGTTTCGTTCCTGGAGCGACTCGCGCACCAGGCGTATCTCCGCATTCTCGAGATAGCGGAGGCCACCGTGAATAATCCGCGTCATGGCAGAGCTGGTTCCAGAGCAGAAATCAGATTTTTCGACCAGTAGTACATCGACTCCTTGCAGCGCCAGTTCGTTGAACAGGCCGATTCCGTTGATGCCGCCGCCGATAATCAAAACAGAAACATCAGGATGATTTCGAAGCGCAACAAACTCTGGGCGCATCCGGGCTCCTAAGTCATTCAGTTGACAAAACGTTATCACGCATTTCTATGTGGGACCAAATAGCTGCCTGACATGATTCCATGAAGTGCGGGTTTGGTAGGGGTTTCACCTGAAAAGTGGGACCGGAAAGGTAATACGATGCCGATCAGGCAACGCGGTGAGAGCTGGCAGGTCGATATTCGTACAGCGGACGGAACCAGACTGAGGCGCAGTTACGCGAGCATGGTTGAAGCGATGGAGGCCGAGAATTTGCTCAAACCAAACCCTCAGCAGCGGGCAGCGATGAGAGAACTGCTGCGCAAATCGTTAGCTCGCTCAAAGTCAACAGACGCGTCAAGGCAGCGATCTTCAAGCATTGTGCCCATCTTAAAACTGGAGAGATTGGAGCAGGCGACGTCGCGGCTGTCAGCGCTGACCTTTACCGAGCGAGTGAGAACGCCAACTACCGAAAAACCCTCCAAAGCCAACTCAGGAGGATACTCCGGGCCATCGGGGCCAGGGCTTCCAGTCTCGCCGGGATTCAAAAAATAAGAGCGCCGCGACCTCGCGAGATAACGGTGACGGAGATCGAGTTCGAAGTAGTTTTCCGTGTAGCTGGTGGAGCGCTGCAACTCGCTATGCTGCTGGCTCGTGATGCGGGCCTGCGTCATGCATCGATCTGGAACATCAACGCGGGCAATTGTAACCTCGCGTCCAGGGTTCTCAGCGGCAGGACGAAGAACAATGCCAGTTACCTGGTGCCAATGACGCAACGGCTCTATGAGCGGCTGCTCTTCGTCTGTGCCACAGCCAGGGATTCCGAGGAACCGTTGCTCGCTACCTTCAACCATAAACGGAAAAAACCCGGCTACGGTACTATCACCAACTGGCTGCTGGAAGCTAAGAAGCGCGCTGGCGTGACTAGGGCGTGGGGTCTGCACGATCTGCGCAGGACGGCGGCACGCGCGCTCTATGAGCGCACCCACGATTTGCGTAAGGTGCAACGGCTGCTCTCCCACGCGAATATGCAACAGAGTTGCTGGTACCTCGGCGCAATCGGCATCGATCTTACGACAGAAGACCTTGAAAGAGGAGAACCATGCAAAAAGACAGAATAGAAGCAAAAAAGCGCATGATCGCAGGAGCGAAAGCGAGTTATGCTTTAGACTTCAAGTTGCAACTAGGTGGACTCGGTAGCGTCAGTGAGATCAAGGAGAACATCGAAGCTGTCGGCGTGGGCATAGCCATGGGTTATTTCACCAAGAGTGAAGGTAGCCAATTGATTCACGGCCTCCAGTATCTGATTCAGGTCTATGAAGGAAGAGAATCATTCGTAACGTTAAAGGAGACAAAATGCAAAAAGTCAGTGCAGCAGCCAAAAAGCGCATGATCGCGAACGTGGAGCGCATAGCATCAGCAGCGATCCGAAATCAGAAAGATGATCGTTTTCCAGCAAGTAGGGCAGCAGCTAAAGCAGGAGAAGCGTTGGCTTATAAGATGCAGCTACCTGGTCTCGGCAGCGTCAGTGAGATCAAGGAGAACATCGAGGCCGTCGCCCAGGGCATTGCCATGGGCTTTTTCACCGGGCGTGAAGGTAGCCAATTGCTTTACGCGGCGCAGGTCGCGCTCAGCGTACATGCGCGAGAGCGGACAGCAAAAGTCCAAAAGTAGGAGTAGAGTGAAGATAGCCTGAGCAAGGCGATCTGGGCAATGAAGCGGAGCCGGGCATCACCGTTACCCGGCTCCATTTTTCGAGGGAGGGAGAATGATTATTAGAGTAGAACGAGCATCAGAGTCAGAGCAAAGTAAAAAGGTAGATCGCGAACTCATGGCAGAGAGGCGTCGTTCGCAACAAGTTGGAACTCGCTTACAGTGTGAATTGGAACTCGCGTACGAGGCGCAGATTGAGGCGAGTCGGCGGGCGCATCAGTTAGCTACAGGTTGCAGCGAATGACCATCCACTCGCACCTGGCAAGGCATGGAGCGATGCCCGCGGGTACGCCGACTTTTTGCGTTTACGAGGTTGATGGTGAATACTTGTTCTATCGACCGAACTCGACTACGGCTCTGGCGAGCTATGAACGGGAGCGGGAGGTCATCGCGGCAGCGCGGCAAACAGCCGCCGCGCTGCATGCGGAGCAGGTAAGAGTGGTATTCTTGGTACCTACCAAGCCCGGTGAGTGAACCACCCCCCCACCCCCTATGTGTCGAGGATTTGAACTAGAAAGATGTGACTAAATGGCACATCAAAGCTATGCAGAAGAACAGACCAAAATTGCCAAGGAAGCGGCTTTCGCCACGCTGGGTCGCGCCATCGCTGATAAGGTGAGTGGTGGAGAGAAGCCCGACAAACTGCTTGAGGATGCAGTCGTGCGGCGTCAGCAGGAACAGGAAGGCGGAACTCGGACTACAAAGTTCGCGGCGCTCACGAGACAGATTGGCGATGCGGTCAACAGTGGTGACTCGACTGCGGAACTCATCAAGCAGCTGGTGGAGCTTCGATGTGCAGAACTTCGCTGAGTGAAAAGCTCCAGCAACCCCCCCACCCCTCCTTAGGACAATTCTGCCATGGTCGAGTACCAGAGAATTGCCAGCGGCCTCAGGGCGAGGCGCTGATGAAGCCTGAAAGGCCATAGATACAACCCCACGCCCCTCCTTAGGACAATTCTGCCATGGTCTAGTACCAGAGAATTGCCAGAGGCTTCAGGGCGAGGCGCTGATGAAGCCTGAAAGACCATAGATACAACCCCACGCCGAAAAACCAGCGGGAATGATCCGCTCACGCGGCTGCAAAGAACGCAGACAAAGCCCGCCCCGTCGCGCGGGTCACTCAGTCCCGCCTCGCGGCTCCGGTGCTCGCCGCTGCGGCGGCTCCGCGCCTCGCTCGCGGTCGCGTGTCGGCGTGGCCGCGCTGTCACTCACGCTTTGGTGGCGCGGCCACGCCTCTGCGCTGCGGGTCCCATCGTTCAAACCCATCGCTCCGGGGCCGCTAGCGCGGCGCTTCGCGACAAAGCCCGCTTCGTCGGTCAGCGATATTGAACGCTTGCGCGTGTCTCCGCCGCTTTGCTGGCCACGTGCAGCCAGCTCCCGCGGTGTCGGAGTGTGGTGATGAGCGAGCTTCTTTTGCTGCTGCGTTCCAGCAGCAAGCGGCGCGAGCGGTGGGTTACAAACAAACCCACCGTTCACACCGCTCGTTCAAATCCACCTCCACCCCCGCCCGGCGGCCGGCCGCCCTTTCCCTCCCATGACCGACAACGTTGATGAGTTCTGTGGCGATTTGCCGCGCGGCGGTTCGGCGGTTCGCCGGACCGCCGAAGCAGAACCCGTGCCGGCCAGCGCCAGGTTGCATCGTCCGCAACCTGGATACGCGCTGGCCAGCAACAGAACCCGTGCTGGCCAGCACCAGGTTGCATCGTCCGCAACCTGGATACGCGCTGGCCAGCAACAGAACCCGTGCCGGCAGTTGTGGGATATTGAGGAACACTGCGTTTTCTTTTCATGGTGTCGCAGGCCGGTCAAGGGCGCTTCGCGTGGCCTGCGGCCACTCGCCCGTGGAAAACGTAAAGGACGCGTTTCCCACCGGCTCGCCCGTTGACTCGTCCTGCGAAAAGCCCACCATGAAAACGCAGTGTTTTACTACTCGCCCTTCATGCTGCCGGTGTTCGCTCCCGGTGAGCCGCCCACACCTTTGCCTTACTGGCCCATCAGTTCGTCCCGGTGTGCCACATCGTTGGTACTTCTGCTCGCTTCTCTGCCTGCAATCGTGGTGTTGCGACCAGCGGGCGCATCATTTACGTGAGCAGGCGATCGAACGCGCTCAAGCCGGTGACGCGCTCACGCCGGGTGGGTTGCACCCGGTGTGAGCCGGGTACCCACCTGCCGGGTGGGTTGCACCCGGTGTGAGCCGGGTACCCACCTGCCAGGTGGGTTGCACCCGGTGTGAACGCGGCCAGGAGCGAGGCGCACTCAGGGTCCTGCGCTGTGGAAAATGACCAGGTGTGACCAGACTCGTCACATCGATGTCACAAGCCGCGGTCACACATGGGCACAAACTATGTACCAGAGTTGACAACAACTTGGTCACAAGTGTACCGTGTGATTAATCTAAAAATGGTCACACCTACGGGAAAACCCGGAGATGTAGGGGTTTCACCTGAATTGGTGCATTTCCCTTCCGTTTTCCACAAGCTGCTTATATTTAGGCTTAAATGAACCCAATCAATCACCTGTTATCCACGAATATTTTTATTATTGCAAAGATTCGCGCATACTTATCCACGCTAAGCCTTGGCATAATTCAAGCTAGAGTGGTTTCTCAGTACTGTTCCAAGCGCCAAGTCTGGGGAATAAGGGAATGAGAACCCAAGTTCAGAGCCTGAGTTCCAGACGCGATACTTTGCTGGACCACCCACGGGAGCACTGAAAAGTGACCAGTTATAGCCGCCAGGACGTGTTGCGCATCCTGCAGATTGGCTCCCGCCAGTTGCAAGGATGGGAGCGAGCGGGAATCATTCCCCAACTACAGAGCTACAGCTTTCAGGACCTTGGGCAGTTGCGCATCCTGCGTGCCCTGCGCGAGGATGATGTGACGGTGGCGGCGATCCGGCACTCGATTGTCGCCATGAAGGCGGTGGCGGGCATGGCGAATCCGTTGCGCGAGGCGAGCCTGGTGAGGACCGGGACGCGGCTGGCCTTTCGGCATCGGGGAGCGATGGTGGACCCCATTCGCCGTCAGTTGCTTTTTGACTTCGAGCGGCTGGAACAGCAGATGGGCAAGCCGTCGGCCAGCTCGGAGCCGGCGCCGCTGCGCGTGCTGGTTGTAGGCGCTCCGCGGAGCGTGCAGGAGATATTTCTCAAGGCTGTGCAGGCCGAGGAGGCCGGCGAGAAGATGCGCGCCATCAAGCTCTACCAGGAAATCATGGAGCTTGATCCTAGCTTTGCACCAGCCTGGATTAACCTGGGAACGATCCACTTTCATCTGCGCGAGTATGGCTGGGCTGAGCAGCTTTATCGACGCGCGACGGAGATCGACCCGAACTACGTGCTGGCGTTTTTTGACTTGGGCAACGTGTTGGACGAGTTACAGCGGCCGGATGAGTCGATTACCGCTTACCGGAGGGCGATTGCGCTGGCTCCCGGTTATGCCGATGCCCACTACAACTTGGCGCTGGCCCATGAGCGCAAGGGCGAGGCGCGGGCGGCGTTGCGCCACTGGCAGGCTTACGCGCGAATGGACAAAAGCGGTCCCTGGGCCGACCACGCGCGCGGACAGATTCGCAAGTTGCTCGACCGGGAGAAGTTGACCATCGCCTGGCGCTCCGAGAGCTTTATTGCGCCGCGCAAAGGAACGGCGGCTCTGGAACTGGTGTGCGCCGAGAGCTGAAAGCATACAAAAACACATTGGCCCTTCCGAAGAAAGAGCCAATGCGCCAAACAAGCAGAACGAGCTAATTCACGGTCACCGTGAACGTGGCGGTGGGTGGTGGAGTGACCGTGAGATTCCCGGTTCCCGTCACCGTGAAGGTGTATGTGCCGGCGGTCGTCCCCGGAGTGCCGGTTGAACCGCCACCACCGCCACCGCCGCTGCCACCGCAAGCGGTCAGGCTGCCCAGCGCCGCCATGACGATTAAAATGCCCAGCATCGAACGCCAACTGCGCCGCCGCGCCGGAATCCCCAGGAAAAGCAGGAAGGCCAGCACCACGCCGCCGCCCGCTCCGGTCCAGCCTCTGCCGGGCAACTTCGGATAGAGCAGATCGCTGGTCGCCGCTGTCGTGTAGACCGTGATGGTCACTTGCCCCGTCCCAGTCGGCACGCCGGAGACCAGCGTCACCGTGGTGCTGCCGACCATGCAACTGGGAGCGTCGCTCGATGTATTGGTTGGACCCGACGTCGACGCGCAGGTGAGCATAATGGTTCCCGTATAGTGCGTAGCCGAACTCACTGTAACGGTCGAAGTCGTGGACGCTCCGGGCGCGATGGAGGCTGGGGTCGTCGCGGCAAGCGCAAAGACGGAGGTTGTCACCGTTACGGAAGCCGTTCCCGGTGTGCCTGAAGAGTAGTTCGCGTCTCCGCTATAGGTTGCGGTGAGTGTATCGCTTCCGTTGCTCAGGCTGCCGGCCGGAATGGTGATGGTGCACAGAGCGGCGGTACAACCGCCGGTTGTGGAAAGCGTCTGAGGCCCGGAGCTATAGCTGCTGCTGGTCAGCGTTACATACCCGGTCGGCGTCGCCCCGCTGCCGGATACCGCAACAGTCACGCTCAGAGTTTGGCTTGAATCTATACTGCTCGCCGCTGGCGTTACCGTCACGGTTGGTGTCAGTACTGGCACATACGTTACCGTCACGGACGTCGTGCCAGTTTCCCCCGCATTGTAGATTGAGTTTCCGCCGTAGGTCACAGTGAGCGTGTCAAGCAGGCCGGGGCTGGCCGCGCCGGCCAGGGAGTTGTATGGGGTGGTAATGGAGTAGCTGCCGGTGCCGGATAACGTTGCTGTCAAAGACTGAGTAAGACCGCCGCCGGTGAGTGTCACAGTTCCCGACGGCGTCGGGCTGCCTGTGCAGGTCCCTGTGCAGGCCACGGTGCCCGTCACGGTGAGTTGCTGGTTCGATTTGATGCTGGTTGCCGAGGGATTGGCAGTTACGACCGCAGTCAGCCCGTTCACCGTTACCGTTGTCGTATTGGTTGCCACGGCATAGGTCGAGTTGCCACCATAGGTAACCGTCAGCGTGTCGATGCCGATCGGCAGGTTTCCTGTACCAATGGTGAAGACGCAACTGGAGGCTGATGTGCATGTACCGGAACCAATTGTCTGGTATAAGTTATAGCTGCCGCCCGACAGCGTTACCGCCCCCGTTGGCGTTCCACTGCCGCCGGAGACCGAAACGGTCACGGTAAGGCTCTGAACGGTTGTTACCGGATTGGGCGAGGGAGTTATGCCGATGGTCGCTGGCGCTGAGCCGGTTGACGAATTCCAGTAGTTCACTAGTTGCGTGGCATCCACGCTGCCCATCCCGGTCGCCAGATCGTAACCGGTGTTCGTGTTATAGCCGCTCTCGAAGTAATATCCGGCGGCGTTCAGGACGCAATTCGGAGAATTTTCGGTGCACGGTACCGAGTTATTGCCCACCTTATTCTGATCGTGGAAGATCAAGTTCGAATTGGCGCCAGTGTAGAGACCATACAGCACTTGGCCCGGCATCCCCAGCCGGCTGCCGGACTTTTGCTGGACCAGCGCCAGGATGCCGGCGAAGGCTGGCGCAGCGGTGGAGGTGCCGCCATAGGCGTCAACGCCGCTTTCCGATATATTCGCGCAATTATACGTGGCGTCGCATACCAGCCACATCGCGTAGTAAAAACCATTGCCCGCCATAAACGATACATCGGGCAAATCACGAGCCCCATCCGATGGCACGCCCGTGCCCGTCTGCCACGATGGTTTGGGGTAGATGACGCTGGCGCCGCCGCTGCCGGCCACAATATTGTTGTCCTTGGTGGGAAAATAACCCGTGGCTGACAATGGCTCATCCGCGCTGATCGTGGTGTTGTTATATGTAGAATCGTTCCATGTCGATTCTGGAATATAGCCCTTTGCCGTCCTGTAATAGGTTGAAGTGCTGCCCTCGCTTACATTCACATAAGACGAGAAGGAATTGACGAGCGGATAGAAATCCGTTCCGCCCACCGCGATGTTATATGGCGTCGAGGCATAACCGCTTACCGCCAAGCCGCCGGAGGCGTCGGGAACGTTCTTGCCACTGTTGGTGCTCGGATAGTCGCATCCGGCCGAGCCGCTGTCGCCAGAGGAAACCGTCACCGCGATTCCTGCCGCCGCCGCCGTTGACCAGTAGTTGTTAATCAGCGCGTTCTCGCTGGCGCCATTGTCCTGCTCGCACTCTCCGAAGCTCAGGCTGAAGATGTCCACCACATTGGCGGTAATCGCTGCGTCAATGGCCGTGTCGAGATCCGGAGAGGCATAGTAGTAGATCGTTGCCCCTGGAGCCAAGCCTCCCGAGAGTTCGGTGTCGATATACGCTTCATCGGCATCGTCTGAATGGTATCCAGAACCTGGGGTGGTGGAGCATGAGGCGGAGGTGGTGCAGTAGTTGAGGGTGGGCTGGGTTGAATTGCCGAGAAACTGGCTCCGGTAGGCCGCCACAATGCTGGCGTTGATGATCGCATCGCCGCCAATCCCGATCTTCACGCCCGCACCGTTATAACTTGTCCCAGAGGTGAAGTTGGCGTTGAAGGAGTTGGGCGTGTCATAGATGGTCGCCGCATCCGCAGGAACAAGATAAAGGAGGTATGGATTGTTGGTTGTTCCCGATCCGAATGTAAGGTTGGGGCTTGTTTCCGTAAGTTCAGGCCTCGCACCGTTGGCCGAAAGTGCGCTGGCCGGCTCCAGCCGCTTGGTTTCAGGGTTGAACTTGCCGGTGGTTCCGCGGTGAAGATGCGGCCTGGGGCGGACGGTATTCAGGTGCGCTACGCCCTTGACCACCGAGGCGAGCGCCGAGGGAATCTGCGGGTCCAATGTATTCGAATAGAACTGTTGCTCACCGGCTTGGCCCCCGTTGACCAGAAAGGAGTGGATCGAGGTGTGAAAGGCCTCCTCTACCTGGCTTACAGAGCCACTGAAAGCGATATTGGTGTGGCCGGGGGAGATCGGGTCCACCTGGAAGCCGTGCGACTCCAGCCAGGCGACAAGGGCCGCAATGTCCGAATCCGTCGGTCCGTAGAGCTGGCCGAACTGTACCGGAGTGAGCCATTTGTGGTAGTTGGGCGAGGATTTGTCCTGTAATTGGGCCAGATATGCATCCAGCGCGGCCTGCTGCTCGCTGGAGCGCGACAGCACCAGGCGCATGTGAGTCAATTGCGTCGAGGGCGCAGCCTCACCCTGGTCAAATTCCGCCCGTGCAAGACGTGGCACGTTGCCTCTCAGCGTCGCCAGAGACAACTCATTCACATCCGTCGTAATCCGCGGCGAAATCGTGGAATGCTGGGCAAGCAACGCCGTAGAACAAAGCAATGCGCAGGCCAATACAACAAGGGGAAACGCCTTTAGAAAACGCATAGTGGTGGCCATAGACCCTTCCGCCGGTTAAACCCCCGACCAAACAAAAAGTTGCGGCTCAATCGAATCATACCGCGAATAAAAAGCCTGTGTTGCACCCCATGAGGAATTCAGATGCGATAGCAGGATAATCGATGATGCGGATTGGAGAACAAGGAGTGAGCAAATTTGTTCAAATTAAGCAGAAAGCCAGCATAAAATGGGGAAGATTCCGACCCTATTCCCAGCCTTTACACCCGCCGTGTTTCACAAAAAAAAGAAGACAAATAACGAAATGATTGGGCAAACCACGAGTTCTCAAGCAGTGCCGCCGAGTGCTGACAAACTGCATAAAGCATCCCGTATAGACGCAGTTTGACGAATCGAGTTGACCCTTCGGCGGAAAAGTATTATCGCGACGCCAGGGCGGGCGTCCTCTACGAATGCGCCTCGAATTAGCAACTGGCGACGATTGCCAGGCATGTGCTGGGGCGTTAGCAGATCCTAATGAACGGAGTCTCTTTGGCGCGTGGCTTTTACACCCGACAGAATCCCAACGCCAATCATCACAATCACGCCCGCTACAATCCAGTGCGCGGGCAGATGCACCAAGTATGCGGCGTAAGCCAGTCCGCCGATCATGATAGCGAATCCGGCAGCGTAAATTCCAAAGGACATTCGATCTCCTTACCGAGTCAATGGCGCGAGCGGACGCCCGATTTTACGGACGAGAAGTTTGAGCCCTCAGCTCATGCATACTGCGCTCGTCTGGCAGTTCGCGCGGGGCTGGGCGGGGGATCAAGCAGCTTGGGCCTGGATGAGTTCTCCTCCGGCAGTTCGTCGTGCAGAACCATGTTGAGCAGCGACGTGTGAACCCGAATGCGCCCGTTGTATTCGATGTAGCCGAGCTTCCTGAAGCGATTCATGAAGAAGCTGACGCGGGAGCGGGTGGTGCCGATCATCTCGGCAAGAGTCTCCTGGGTTATTGGCGGAAGCAGAGTCTCGGGCTCGCCCGTTCCGCCATATTCCGCCAACAACAAGAGTGTCCGCGCCAAGCGCCTTTCGCTGGAGTTGAAGAGCTGATCGACGAGGTCCGCCTGGGTTCGTATGCCTCGCGTCAGGATAAACCGCATGAAAAAGTCGGAGAACGTATGTTCCTCATGCAAGACGCGGAGCATCTGGGATCTCCCGATCTTGAGCGCGACACAAGCGGATACGGCCATGGCCGAGGATGTTCGCCGCTCTCCCACTGCCGCCATCGACTCCTCGCCAAAAAAGTCCCCCGCGGCAAGCATCGTTACCGTGGCCTCTTTACCCCTCTTGGACACGACGGTGAGCTTTGCCCGGCCACTCTGGAGATAAAACACAGAGTCGGCGGGGTCTCCCTGGGAAAAGAAAGTCTGTCTTGACGTGTGACGAAGGACGTTTCGTCCTGGCCCTTCACTCGCAAGAAAACTGGCGGGATTAAAGGGATTCTTCTTTACTGCTGCCATCTTATGGCCTCCTTCCTCATGCGGTCCGGCTACAGATAAGCCTCATCATGGCTGCGAGCAGGCGGGCGCGGACCGTCCTTCAACTGCCAAGCGCTTCATGATACGCACTCCTCAGCATTACACCGCAACCGGCAATAGTCTGAGCAGTTTAGACCTATCGTTTCAGTGGACTTGAGGAAGGTTACCTGGGTGGAATGAGAGTGTAGTTTGCGGATGTAGTGGCTGGTGAGTTGGCAAGTTTCGCGCCGGCCATAACTTTATAGCTTTTGCGTTCTCTGCACTGCGTGCACGCCCGGAATACGGCGCAGGCCGAGAACCATGCGGTTGAGGTGGCCCACGTCTTCCGCTTCGGCAATCAGCTCGATGACAGCCTCGCCGTTCTCGCCCTTGCGCATTTCAATGCCGCTGATGTTGGCGTTGTCATCGGAGATGATGGCGATCAACTCCTTCAACATGCCGGGGCGGTCGTCGCAGGAGACGGTGATCTTGACCGGGTAGCGCTGCGACCGGCCAGCGGCCTCGCCACCCACTCGCGACCATTCGACATTGATGCGGCGGTCGCTCTCGTAGAGCAGGTTCTGCACATTGGGACAACCGCGGGCATGGACGGCCACGCCTTTGCCGCGAGTGACGTAGCCCACGATCTCTTCGCCGCGAATGGGGTTGCAACATCGCGCGCGATATACCAGCAGGTCGTTCTGGCCCTCAACCTGGAGCGAATCCGAGCCTGTCAGGTGCAGCTTGCGCACCGCGTCGGACATGGCTGCCGCGCCGCCGGGCTTGATCTCCGGCACAGGCTCGGCCTCCGGCAAATTGGTCGAGCCGGGAGCCAGCTTGTTGAGTAAATGGCGGGCGGAGTGCTTGCCAAGTCCAAGCGCGGCCAGCAGATCGGCGGCCGTGGCCACGCCATATTCGTTGGCGATGCGGCCCAGGTCTTGGTCGCTGATCTGGTTTTGCGGCACCTTGAATTTGCGTGCCTCGCGCTCCAGCAGCTTGCGCCCGATCTCGACGGCGCGGCGGCGGTGATCTTCGTTGAGCCAGTGCTTGATCTTGTTGCGGGCGCGGGGACTTTTGACAAACGTCAGCCAGTCTCGGCTCGGCTTGTGATCCTTCTGGGTGACAATCTCGACGATGTCGCCGGTGACCAGCTTGGTGCGCAGGGGCGCCATGCGTCCGTTGACCTTGGCGCCCACGCAGGTGTGGCCGACTTCGGTGTGAATGGTATAGGCAAAGTCGACGGGTGTGCCGCCGGAGGGGATCACCACGACCTTCCCCTTGGGCGTGAAGGTGTACACCTCGTCGGGATACAAGTCCATCTTCAGGCTGGAGAGAAACTCGTTGGGGTCGGTCATCTCCTTCTGCCATTCGACCAACTGCCTGATCCAGTTCAACCGCTCCTCGTCGCGTGCCGTGACCACGCCGCTGCCGGCCTTGTACTTCCAATGGGCGGCAATGCCTTCCTCGGCGATGCGGTGCATCTCCTCGGTGCGGATCTGCACCTCGAATTGGTGGCCAGTGGGGCTCATCACCGTGGTGTGCAGCGACTGGTAGCGGTTGGCGCGGGGCATGGCGATGAAGTCTTTGATGCGCCCCGGCACCGGCTTCCATAGAGTATGGATAAGGCCGAAGACGGCGTAGCAGGCGGCCACATCCTGGGTAATGACGCGGATCGCCAGCAGGTCATAAACCTGATCGAAGGAGACCTTGGAGCGCTGCTGCTTCTGATAGATGGAGTAGATGCGCTTAATGCGCCACTCGACGCGGGCGGGGATATTATTTTCCCGCAGCTGCTCGGTCAGAGTGTCTTCCACGCCGCGCAGGAACTGCTCGCCCTCGGTACGGCGGGATTCGACGGCCTCCTCGACCTGCTCGTAGCTGACTGGGTCGGTGTAGCGGAAGGCCAGGTCCTCCAGCTCACCGCGCACCTTGCCCATGCCCAAACGATGCGCGAGAGGCGCGTAGATCTCCAGGGTCTCGCGGGCGATGGACTCGCGGCGCTCCGGCCGCAAATGCTCCAGGGTGCGCATATTGTGCAGCCGGTCTGCCAGCTTGATGAGCACCACGCGCACGTCCGAGACCATGGCCAGAAGCATCTTGCGCACATTTTCCGCCTGGCGATCCTCGCGATTGGCAAACTCGATCTTGTCGATATTGGTGACGCCCGCGACGATGTGGGCCACCTGCTCCCCGAAGCCGGCCTCAATCTCCTCGTTGGTGGCGGGCGTGTCTTCCACCGAGTCGTGCAGCAGGCCGGCGGCGATGGAGGTCGAGTCCATCTTCATCTCTGTCAGCACCTCGGCTACTTCGAGCGGGTGGATAATATAAGGCTCGCCCGAGGCCCGCATCTGCCCCTCATGGTGCTGGACGCAGAACTCCCAGGCCTTGCGAATCAGAGAAATGTCTTCGCTGGGGCGGTTGGCGTGAACCTTCTTGAGCAAAGCCTCAAAGCGGTGATCGATGGCTTGCCGGTCAATGACACGCTTGCTGGGGACGCGCGAGCCGCGTTGCGCCTTCCCCTGGGGAGTTGGGGGCGTGCCGATAACCTCCGCCGGTTCGATATGCCGGACTGTCGCCATACTTTATTATAGGCCGATTGCGTTTGCGGCGGGTGAACGGGCATTGGATTGCAGCTTGCCACGATGCAACTATCGGATTCGATTCTTGTTACGATGAGGGTAATATGAACCCGATCAAGGGAGACTATGACCAAGACCCGCATCGCCCAGCCTACTGCGACCAAGAAGGCGTCCAAAACTGCCCAGCCCGCGCCGCATCTTAAGCGGGTTCACGAGACGCCGGACCATGACGCTCAAGTTACAGGCGCCAAAATCAACCGCCGCGCCGCCGATCGGTTGCGTGCGGGCCATCTGTGGGTCTATGCCTCAGACATTGAATCTTTCGCACTGCCCGAATCTGCACTGCCAGCGGGCGATCCTCCCGCGCTCGTGCCCGTTGCCGACAGCCGCGGATTGCTTTTGGGCACGGCGCTTTACAGTCCTGCCTCGCAGATTGCCCTGCGGCTGGTCTCCCGCGAGGCAATCAATGAGGCTCAGTGGCTTGCGTTGCTGGAGACCCGGCTGCGCGCGGCGATCCGGCGGCGCAAGCCGCTGCTCGACGAGCGGAACGACGCCTGCCGTTTGTGCTTCAGCGAGGCCGATGAGCTGCCAGGGTTGGTGGCGGACAAGTACGCTGACCTGGTGATTCTGCAATTGCTGGCCAAGGGGCTGGACTCGGCCGCCGTGCGTGAGAGCTGCGTGCGTGTGCTACGCGAAGAGTTGTCGCCGGCGGCCATTCTGGAACGGCCCGACCCGCGTGTGCGCGAACTGGAAGGGTTGGCGGCGCCGAGTTCAGAGCCGCTATTTATCAGAGACGCTTTTTCCGAGAAGCATACCTCAGGGGCTGAAGCCCCCGTTGATACCATTGCCATTATGCCGGGGATAAATCCCCGGCCTACCGCCCGAACGAGTTTTTCCGCAGCCTGTGAAGCCCTACCCTACCAAGGCGCCAGCACACAATTCTGTCTCAACGGCCTACTCTTCCACTACGACGCTAACTCCGGGCAGAAGACAGGTGCATTTCTCGACCAGCGGGCCAACTACGCTGCCGCCGCTGAATGGGCGCGAAGGCTGGGCTTGGCGAATCGTGATGGCGGAGGACGCGCGCTGGATGTCTGCTGTTACCAGGGAGGATTTGCGCTACATCTGGCCGAAGTCTGCGCTGAGGTGACCGGGATTGACGCCTCTCGCGCCTCGCTCGAAATAGCTGAACAAAACTTAGCGGCCAATCGCGACCGGCTTATTGCGCAGGTGGAGTGGGTGGAGGGCGACGCCTTCGAGATTCTGCGCGACTGGTCGGACGCGGGCGAGAAGTTCGACGCTATCGTGCTTGATCCGCCGGCCTTCGCCAAGAGCCTGCGCGCTGTCGAGGGTGCTCTGCGCGGCTACAAGGAGCTGAATCTGCGCGCTCTCAAGATGCTGCGCCCCGGCGGATTGCTGGTGACCTGTTCCTGCTCGCATCACGTGGGCTGGGCCGAGTTGGAGGCCAGCGTGGCCGCTGCCGCCGCCGATGCGCATCGTCGCGTGCGTCTGCTGGAGAGACGCGGAGCCGCGCTCGATCATCCTGTAGTGCTGAACCTGACGGAGACCGAGTACCTGAAGTGCCTGGTGTTGGAAGTGGAGTAATCAGCCGCGCCCATTCAAAGCTCTGCAAATCTGTCTTTCAAAGACTTGTCCCGCACGCGGAGCAGAAGCGCGCGCCTGCTGGGTTGGCCTGCCCGCAGCGCCCGCAGGCCGCCAGCGTGCCCGGCTGCGGCGCCGGTGGGACGTTGATGGTTACGTAGCAGGGATAGCTCCAGCCCGGCACTGCGATTCCCAGAGCGGCCGCAATTCCCGCCGCCTGGATGGCGTTGAACTCCCGTACACGGCCGGGCATGAAGAAGCACTCGATAAAGCCCAGGATTGTGGTGATTCCCGTCCAGCAGAAGCACAAATAGAGAATTCCCAGGCCCGTCCGGCGCAGATAAAAATGGTGAATTCCGAAGCAACCCAAAAACAGCGCCAGCAGAACGCCTACAACTTCGTCGCGGCGCACCGCCTCATACTGCTGGTAAAAGATTGCTTGCGCGTTGGGATACGGTTGGCTGCTCATGGCTGGTTCTCCTTGCTCTAATCTCTGGATACGCATCCGGAGATGGCGAGGTTCCCCTACCCGCAAATGATCCTCACACTGAGATGTTCAACTCCCGTTGCCTTTATTGTGTGTGCAGATAGCGGCTGGCGAAGGTGAGGAAGGTGGGCCAGTTTGGTCCCGGTGTGTGACCGCCGGAGTGCTGCCGGAAGGCCACCTCGCCGGCAATCAGAGGAGTTTCAATGGGAGGCAGCGTGGTTGTACCCAAATCCTTCTTGCCCAGCAGCCGGTAGACCGGCCCTGCTGCAGCGGCGGCCATGAACATTCCCGTGGAGTCGGCCCAGCCATCGCCATTCAGCGCGCCACCGCCGATAAACACGGGTCGCGGCGCGCACAGAGCGATGAGTTCGTGCTCATCCACCGGCAGGTCGCCGGTGGTCAGCGGCCCCGCATACTTGAGGAAGTTGCCGGCCATCCAGTGGTACTCGCCGGTCGCAGCCAGGTTCTCTGTGAGCTCGCCGAAGATGTGCCGGTAGAGCTTGGCGCCGCCGGTGCCCGAGGAGCTGATGTAGGCGATAGCGAAACGCGGGTCATAGGCCATGGCGACGAGAGCCGTCTTGCCAAACCTGGAATGGCCCTCAAGCCCGACTTGCTTCGCATCCACGGATTTGTCGGTTTCGAAGTAGTCTAGCGCGCGGCTTGCGCACCAGGCCCAGGCGCGCAGCGTGCCCCAGTCGTCGAGCTTGCGCGGCTGGCCCTTGTTCATCAGGCCGATGATGCCCTCCGTCAATCCCGCGCCGTTGTCGGCCTGAAAACTGGTGGGAACAAGAATCGCGTAGCCCCAGCCACGGGCCAGCACCTGCTGCTGCCAAGTTGGTCCTTGGTTGCCGGGACCTCCGGGCAGCATCTCCGGGATGAATCTTGCGGCGATAGCCGCCATGAATTCGCGGCTGAAAGCCAGCTCCATGATGACCGGAACTGGACCGGATGCATTGGCCGGAGTGGTCAGCTCCAACTCAATCGTCGCCACAATCTTCGGATAGGCGGAGTTGTCCACGTGGCCCGCCAGCTTTTTAGTCACTACCGGCACTTCGCCGACCTTTTCCTGCGTGGTGCTGACCACCTCCCATGTCACTTTGGGCGTGTTGGCGGGAACGCGGCCCAGAATCTCGCGGTCGAAGTCTTCCACTATCTCCGGGCGACGCTTGGACCACCAGACTTTTGCCGTGGTGACGCGCTTGCCGTCTTTGAGCAGCAGCGGATCAGGCAGGTTGGGATAGACGTTGGCCTTCGATTCGTCGTAATTGGCCATGAAGGGAGATTTGGGGTCATTGTCGGCCCCATGCCGCAACTCCTTGATTCCCAACAGTTCCATCATGCGTTGATGGTCCTTATCCGCGGCGGCGCGCTGGGCCAGTTGTTCGGGCGTGGGCGCGGGACGTGGCGCGGGAGAGGCTTGGCCGGCCAGCCGCGTCAAGCTAGAAAAGACCAGCGCCAGCACTACAAAACTGCAACAAGCTATCCTCAACATCGGCAACCTCATTTCTTTCTCCTCAAGGGAGAGCAAAGCGCAACAAGAATATCGATCTTGCGGCGTTTTGGGCAAGAGGGAGGGAGTTCTTTAGTAGATTTCGTATTGACGATCAAAAGAGAGTTATGGGCGTATAATTCGAAAGAATTTGTGCCGGAATGGAGATTTGAAATGGCGGAGACTATTGGGTATGTATTGTCATTTTTGATCATCGTTGTCGCGTTGTTTTTGCTTGTCGCCGTTCTCGAATCGTTTTACAGTATCGGACCGACCCAAATCGGACTTGTGCGAAACAGGTTTGGAAGGAAGCTGCCCGGAGACAACCCCGTAGCCTTTCTGGGAGAGGCCGGTTATCAGGCCGATCTTCTTATGCCGGGCATTCGCTTTAAATTCAAGCTGTTCGCTAATGTGACCAAACACCCGTGGGTGCAGGTGCCGGCAGGACAGATTGGCGTGGTGATCGCACAGGTAGGCAAACCCACGCCCATCGGGGCGAAATCGGCCAGATACAATCCGATCTTCGGCAACTTCACGGACTTCAGAACATTTCTTGAGAAGGGCGGAGAGAAGGGCGTGCAAAGACCAGTTCTTTCTCCCGGCACGCTGGCGCCGATTCACCCCGTGGCTTTTTTGGTGATCACCAAGCCGCAGGTCTTCGGCGTACCGGTTTCAGAGGAGTACAAGAACCTGGCCGACTACGGCAAGCTCAACTTCAAGGCATTCGGACTTGAAGACTGGCAGCTTGATGTGACGCGCATTGCTCCCAAGCCGGCGGGCGCAGGCGGCATCGTCACGGACATGATCGGAGTGGTGACCACATTAGACGGCGAACCTTTACAGGCAGGCGCGATTGCCAGCAGGCTGGGCGGATTCAAAGACGTGAGTGAGTTGGAAGGGCAAGCTGGGGTTACTGATTTCCAGCTTATGAGTTTGATACTGGGCAGCAAAAACGATCAGCACAATAACTATCAGGATTTTCAGAAATTTCTGGAGGCTGGCGGGAAGATCGGCTTGCAGCATGACCCGCTGCTCTATGGCGCTTATAACCTTAACCCGTTTCTGGTTCGCGTGGAACAAGTGCCGATGCTGGTTGTGGAACAGGGGCAGGTTGCGGTCATCAAGGCCTACGTAGGATTGCCCACGCAGGACACATCGGGTGCAAACTTCAAGTTCGGCAGCCTGGTTCGGCCGGGCCATCAGGGCATCTGGCAAGAGGCGCTGCGAACGGGGAAGTATCCGATCAATCCCCGGATTTACGATGCGAAGCTGGTTCTTACGGCGATACTCAAGCTCGATTGGGCGAAGGACGTGACAGGGGCTCACGGGCTTGATGCGCGCCTTGAGCCGATCATTGCCAAAAGCAATGAGGGCTTCGTATTCAGCATCGATCTGCAGGTTCTGATTCACGTTCCGGATACAAAAGCTCCGCGTGTTATTTCCATGGTGGGTTCCATGGAAAACCTGGTGAACGAGGTTTTGCAGGCTGCCGTGGGCAATCTTTTTCGCGACAAGATTGGCGGCATGGAAGCGATCAAGTTCATCCAGACGCGGCAGAAAGTTCAGGAAGAGGCCTTCGCGTACATTCAGGGAAAACTTGCTGAATATGAAATCGAAACCAGGGGAGTTTATATCCAGGATGTCATCTACCCGGAGCAGCTGGTTACGGTTCTGACGCAGCGAGAGGTTGCGCATCAGGAAGTGGAAACATTCAAGATGCAGAGACAGTCTCAGGACCAGCGCATCGAGACGGAGAAGGCTCGTGGCACCGCCGATATGCAGGTGGACCTTGCGCGGTCAAAGGTCGGAGTGGATATCCAGACAAACAAAACCGAGGCCAGAATCAAGGAAGCCCAGGGAGAGGCTACGTACATCGAGCAGACCGGAACCGCCAAGGGGGCCGAAGTTCGCGCGGTGGGTTTGGCCAACGCAGAGGCCTACCAGAGACAGGTCGAAGCGCTGGGCAAAGGACCTACGACTCTGGTGAACGCCATTAAGGCGCTTGCGGCTGGCGAAGCCACTTTCATGCCCAAGATATTGGTGGTTGGCGGCGGGAGCAGTCAAGGGGTTCTTGAGAGCCTGGGAACGATGCTGATGGACAAGCTCGACACGATTGCTCCAGACCCCAGCCCTGCTAGTTCCACGACTGGAAAGCGCAAGTCGGACCCGGCTGCCGCCAGTTCCAAAGCGTGATCTGCATACGGGACTGTTGAGGCTCATGGTTTCCCAGGTCCCAAAAGCAGGACCTGGGGCACTCAACTTCAGATGAAAAACTACATTTCCTTGACGCCTTCGACGAAGGCTTTGAGTTTGCGCGAGCGGGAGGGGTGGCGGAGTTTGCGCAGGGCCTTGGCTTCGATTTGGCGGATGCGCTCGCGGGTGACCTGAAAGCTCTGGCCGACCTCTTCTAACGTATGCTCGGAGCCGTCTTCGAGGCCGAAGCGCATCTTGATGACGCGCTCCTCGCGCGGGGTGAGGGTGCGCAGGACTTGCGAGGTGTACTCCTTGAGGTTGACGCTAATGACGGCTTCAGAGGGGGAGACGGCCTGACGGTCTTCGATGAAGTCGCCGAGGTGGGAGTCTTCCTCTTCGCCGATGGGGGTTTCGAGGGAGATAGGCTCCTGGGCAATCTTGAGAACCTTGCGGACTTTCGCGACGGGGATGTCCATGCGCTTGGCGATCTCTTCACTGGAGGGCTCGCGGCCAAGCTCCTGGACCAATTGACGCGAAGTGCGGATGAGCTTATTGATGGTCTCGATCATGTGCACCGGAATACGAATGGTGCGGGCCTGGTCGGCGATGGCTCTCGTGATGGCCTGGCGAATCCACCAGGTGGCGTAGGTGGAGAACTTGTAGCCGCGGCGGTATTCGAATTTGTCGACGGCTTTCATGAGGCCGATGTTGCCCTCCTGAATGAGGTCGAGAAACTGGAGGCCGCGGTTGGTGTATTTTTTGGCGATGGAGACGACCAGGCGCAGGTTGGCTTCGATCAGCTCGCGCTTAGCTTGGTCGGCGTCCATATCGCCCTGAATCATCTCGCGCTGGGTGCGCTTGAGCTCGCTGATGAGGACGCCGGCGTCGACCTCGATTTTTTCGAGATCGGCCTTGCAATTTTTCTGCTGACGGCGGTACTCCTTCTTGAGTTCGTCGCTGCGGCTGGATTCGTGCTTCTGCTCGAGGGAGCGAATCTGGCGCTCCAGGGTGCGCATGGTGTCGACGGTTTTGTTGACCTTGTCGAGCAGGCGCTTGCGCTCCAGGGGGGTGTACTTGAGTTCGCGCACGATGCGCGAAACCAGCACTTTTTCGCGAGCGATTATCCAGCGGGCACGGCGCACGGCGGAGGCCTTGGCCTTGGAGGATGCGGCTTGCTTCTCCTCCAGCGCGATGATTTTTTTCTGGTGCTTGGCGAGGGCGTCGATGCGGGCCACGGTGGCCTTGACGCGGGCCAGCACGATCTCTTCAGTGAGCTCCTCGTCGTCGAAGATGACGACTTCCTTGATGTTGCGCACGCCGCGCTTGAGGTCTTCGCCGAGCGCCATGACCTCGCGAATTACGATAGGGGAACGGGAGATGGCCTTGAGGACGCGCATCTGTCCGCGCTCGATGCGCTTGGCGATTTCCACCTCACCCTCGCGGGTGAGCAGGGGCACGGTGCCCATCTCGCGCAGATACATGCGCACCGGGTCGTTGGTTTTTTCCATCGTTCCAGGGGTCAGATCGAGCTCGACATCTTCGCCCTCTTCCGGCTCGAATTCCTTGTCGCCGCGGAACTTGGGGCCGTCCAGCAGGTCGATGCCCTGAGTGCCGATGGTGGTGATCAGGTCATCGAGATCATCGGGCGAAGTAGCCATCTCCTCCGGCAACATCTCGTTTACGTCGCCGTAGGTCAGATAGCCCTTTTCCTTGCCGACCTCGATAATGTTGTCGATCTCGTGATCGTGCTCGTGTTCGGGCTCAATTTTTTCTTCTGTCGCCAAAATATCCAACTCTCTTGCGCAAAGCAGATTCAGCACCGTTTTGCGCGACGGTGCGATGCCCGTTGGAGCGCGCGAAAAACGACTTCCCGATGGAAATCAGGGAAATCCGGCGCAAACGGGCACAATATCGCGGTCACCCGCATAAAGGATGCGGATTCAGGGGTTTGCTCGGGACAGGATGACAAACGCTTCAGGATTCACCTGGGTCGCCCGCGAGCCGCAGCTCATGGTTGGGGCAAAGGTGCGCGCATCCGCACAGAGATCAATAGATTACCACGTTTTGCCCGCTGTTTCCAAGGCAATAATGGGGCAATTTTGAGGAGCTTTTTTGGACAATCTGTCCGCCGGAATGAGCAATTCTGCTCATTTTCCGCTCCTGCTTCTCTATTATTTGACGCGTGAAAGCTGATTTTGGTTCAGGATTTGCGGCTATGCGCGGGTCCTGAAGGGCTACTGCTCCGGAGGCTTCTGGTTGTGCAATTGGCGGAGGGCGCGATCCAGGTCCAGTTTTTGCTGGGTCAGCAGGGCCAGTTCGGCGTGGTCGCCGCGGCGCTCGGCCTCGGAAATCAGCGTGCGCAGTTCGCGCTGGCGGCGCTCGATGGCCCGCTCGTGAATCTCCTGGATGGCGCTTTGGACCTCGCTCTCCTCGGGCGGCTTGATTTCGGCCAGCAGGGTTTCGGCGAGCAACGCGCGTTGTGCCTCGTTTTCGACCACGTCCATGGGGTCGCGGGCCTGGCGGCCGGCCAAAGCCTGCAGGGCGGCGAAGGCCGCGAGATGCTCAAACCAGGCGGGCTGCTGAGCAAGGGCTTCGGCAGCGAGCCGCCGCGACCGCTCGAACTCTGGATCGTCGATGGCCAGCGCACGGAGCAGCACTCGTTCGACTTCGGTCAGCGCTGTTGCCTTGGCTTCGATGTGGTCGCGGCGGCGCAGCGCGGCCTGGCGCAGTTCCTCGCGCAGCACGGCCGAGTCAATGCCCAGTTTTTGCGCGGCGTCGGCGGCAAACTGGTCGCGGGCGAGCTTCTCCGGCATACGGCGAATGTGGGGCAGCAGGAAGTTCATGGCCTTTAACTTCTGCTCCGCACTGGCGCCGGGAAACGTAGCTCGAGCGCGCTCGATAAGGTAATCGGCCTGACGGCGAGCGCCGCGCAAGGCCGCCGTGTAGGCCTCGACGCCGCGCTCGCGGATATAGCGATCGGGATCGAGGCCGCCATCGAGGGTGACGATCTTGATGTTGAATCCCTCTTCGGTGAGCAGGGCGATGGATTTTTCGGCGGCGTTGGAGCCGGCGGCGTCGGGATCGAAGTTGACGACGACCTGCGAGGTGTGGCGCTTAAGAATCGCCACCTGATGCTCGGTAAAGGCCGTTCCGCTGGTGGCGATTACGTTCTGAATTCCGCGTAGGTAGACGGAGATGCAGTCCATCTGGCCCTCGACGAGCAGTGCGAACTCCATTTGGCGAATCGCGCTGCGCGCCTTGTCGAGGTTGAAGAGGACCAAACTTTTCGAATAGAGCGGCGTCTCCGGCGAGTTGATGTACTTTGCGCCGGCTTTGTCGCCGGTTTCGAGGGTGCGCGCCGTGAAGGCGATCACGCGGCCGCTTTCGTTATTGATGGGAAAGACGACTCGCTTGCGGAAGCGATCGTAGATTGATCCCTGAGAGCCGTCTTCATGCTCCTTCGAGGCAAAAAGGCCGCTGGCACGGAGGGTATCGTTGTCGGCCATGCCGCTGAGCCGGTCGCGCAGGGCGTTGAAGCTCGAGGGCGCGTAGCCGATGCGGAAGGTCTTGATGCCTTCTGGAGTAAGGCCGCGGCCGGCGAGGTACTCGCGAGCCACAGCGCCTTCAGGTCCGCGCAACTGTTCCTCGAACCATGCGGCTGCCGTCTCGTGCAACTCCAGCAGCTTGGCCCGCAGACGCGCTCCGGCAGCCTCTTCCGGCGAGGAAAACTCTTTCTTGGGCAGCGGAATGCCGCACTTGCCCGCGACGATTCTGACCGCCTCGGGGAATGGGACGTTCTCGATTTTGGCGACAAAGCTGAAGACGTCGCCCGAAGCCTGGCAACCGAAGCAGTGGTAGAACTGGCGGACCGCATGGACGGAAAACGACGGCGTTTTCTCCTTGTGGAAGGGGCAGAGGCCCTGGTAGTTCTGCGCGCCGGATTTGCGCAGGCGGATGTAGCCCTCGATCACCTTGATGATGTCGGCCTGCTGCTTGACGGTTTGGGCGAAGTCGGACACGGGGTCTGTATTGAGGATAAGGCTTCAACTTCCGTCAGTGCATTCTCAAAAGCTCGCGTATCTCCTCTCCGTGACAATCAAGTCAGCAACGAGTAGAATTCAACGCTAACGGAGTTTAGAAAATCAGATGGGGTAAGCGGACTGCCTGGATTGCGGGGAGGGAGCTTTTTTCCCTCGCCAGCCGGCCAGCGCCACTTTCATCGAAATTGGGAGAACATGATGCGCATTGTTACTGTATTTTTTACGATGGTTCTGGTTTCCGCAACCGCGCTGGCGCAAGTAGCTGTACCGCCTCCGCCGCAACCTGCCAGTGAGTCGCAGTCAAACGCCGCGCTCCTGAAGCTGTTGCAGACAGGAGTGTCGGAGAGAATCATCCTTCATGTCATTTCCGCTACACCCGGCACGTTCGATACTTCCGTCAGCGCACTGGCCGCACTCAAACAAGCTGGCGCCAGCGAAGCCGAACTCAGCGCAATACAGGCTCACGGAGCGGCGCCCGCCTATCCGCCTGCTGCCGGCGCGCAAACAAACAGCGGCCCATCCCTCGCCGAGACCATGAAGTTCATCCAGGACAAGTTGAACGCACTCGGCACGGTGAACTTTGCCGGCTACGTTCATGATGCCACCAACGACACCGATGGAGTGCAGAAATTCTCCTCCACCTTCAGCAACGCAGTCGCCAATCCGGACGCGTGTTCTCTCAGCTACCATCGCCTGGTCTACAATAACGGCAGAAAAGAGCACAACGAGGATGTTGCCATCAATCTGCGCGAGGTGCAAAACATCTCGGTGCTGCCGGATGAGCAGGACTGGCAGATGTACCTGGTGCGCATCGGGGACTCCGCCAAGACGGTCAAGGATGTTCCAAATATCATTGCCCTGGTGATCAAGCTGAACAATGGTAAAGATCCCACCATCCGCTTTTACGAGCAGGAGATGGCCGATCGCGTGGCTAAAGCCCTAATTCATGCCGTAGAGCTTTGCGGCGGCGGCCCCAAGCCTGAACCGTTCTGATTTGCAATAGGGAGGATGTGATGCGAATTGCTACCGTGTTTCTTACGCTAGCCCTGACTGCTTCGCTCACGTTGGGGCAGCAGAGTGTGCCGCCACCGCCGCGGCCAGTTGCCGATAGCGGGCCGTCGCTGGAGGTGACGCTGAAATTTATTCAGGACAAGGTGAACCAGCAGGGCGCGATCGTCTATGTCGAATCCTGGAACAACCCAGTCTCCGGTACGTCTTCTACGGCGAGGGAGTCCTCCGTGGAGACTCATGTTGTCTCAGTCGACCCGGCGGGCGGTTTGTCTCTACAGCAAGCGTTCAAGTCACTGACAACCACGCCAAACGATCTGACGCAGACGGCGACAGGGACATGGCAGATGCAATTCAAGGATGTGGAGAAGCTCGAGGTTCTAAATGCGATGGACTTCAAGCATCGCAGATCACCGCAAATGGTGTTTCAGAATGATCCTCCGTACTTTGAGGTCCTCGTCCACCTTATGCCTGGAAAGACCGTGCAACACCATACTGTGAAGGTGGAGAGCGGCAAGAATGGCAAAACCACGGAGTCGAACGATAACATTGGGGAATTTGTACTTCATTTCCGCGACGAAGAGACAGCTAACCGCGTGGCCAAGGCGATGATTCATGCCGTGGAGCTTTGCGGCGGCGGAAGCAAGCCGGAGCCGTTCTGATTGCGACGAAGATGAGACTCGCGCATCCAATCCTCTGTAAAGCAGAGGAGCTTCCCCATGTCGCTTCGTCCTGTAAAACAGATATTCGAAACCAAACCCACTATCGAGGGCGCAGGCGTACGCTTGCAGCGCGCCTTCGGCTTTGGAAAAACCGCGGAGTTCGATCCCTTTCTGCTGTTGGATGACTTCCGCAGCGACAATCCAGCGGATTACATTGCTGGATTTCCCTGGCATCCCCACCGGGGAATTGAAACCATTACCTATGTGCTGGCGGGAGAAGTGGCGCACGGCGACAGCCTGGGCAACAAGGGCCGTATGACCGCCGGTGATGTGCAGTGGATGACTGCCGGCAGCGGTATTCTGCATCAGGAGATGCCTAAAGGCGACGACCGAGGCCGCATGCATGGATTTCAGCTGTGGGCCAATCTGCCCGCGGCGCTGAAAATGACTGCTCCGCGCTATCAGGACATCCCGGCTGCCGCTATACCGGAGGTGATCGAGGATGACGGGACGCGAGCGCGAGTGATTTGCGGTGAGTTCTGGGGACAGAAGGGGCCGGTGGAGGGAGTTGCTGCCGATCCACGTTATGTAGACATCTCCGTTCCGCCGGGAAAACGCAAACGCATCAAGGTTGAGACGACACGCAACGCTTTCGCATACGTATTTGCCGGTGTGGGGACGTTTCGCGACGCTTCCGATCCTCGCGCAGTGCTGACCGAGTCGGCTGTTGATCCGAATGCGGCGCCGATCTATGACGCCAAAAACCACTCGCTGGTTTTGTTTAATCGCGGCGATGAGATTGTGGTGCAGGCCGGTCCCGAGGGCATCCGCTTCCTGCTGGTTTCAGGCAAGCCGCTGGAGGAGCCGGTGGCGTGGTACGGGCCGATTGTTATGAATACAGAGGCTGAATTGCGTCAGGCGATGAGCGAGTTGCAGGACGGCACGTTCATCCGGTAGGGGTAAGAATGTCCAGCTTTATCGCGTAGAGGGATGGCGCGCTGATTTCCTCAATGAAACTAATTTCTCCGTGAGATGCGTCGCAATGTATAAGAAGTATGCCGTCTTTTACGCGCCGATTCACGCTGAAACGGAGATTGTTCCTTTCAATCAAGTGGGCGGAGTGACAACAGGCTTTCTCTGAAGGAGAATAAATAAATGAGCCTCCGCACACTCGCCTCCATTGCTTTGGTGACACTTCCTCTCGCTTGCATTGCGCAGGCCGCGCCGGGCGGCCCTGTGCCGCCAAAGAGCTGGGTTGATAAGGACACCGAGCATCGCGTGTGGAGGCTCAGCGACGAACCGAACTCCGGCGGATTTTACTTCAATATCAATGCATTTACACCGGATGGGAAGCAGATGGTTTACACCGCGCCGGACGGCATTCACGTGCTGGACCTGGAGACACGCGCGACCAAGCTGCTGGTGGCGAACCCGCCGCGGCCAGTTGGTGCGCCAGATGCTGGAGCGCGCGGATTCTGGATGGGCGGAGTTCACGCGCTGGTGGTGGGGCACAAGACCAACAGCGTTTTCTACACCCAGACCGATGCGAAGACGGGCGTGACTTCGATCTACAAGGCAAACACCAACACCAGCGCGATCCGCAAGCTGGTGGAGCTGCCGGCAAAGCGGAACATCGTCAGCGTGAACGCGGACGAGACGCTGGCGGCTGGTACGTATATTGCGGGTGACGCGGCGGGCAGAGAGTATGGCTCCAACGCGTCACAGCCCGTGCGACCGTCAGGCTCGGCGGACAACCGCGTGGCGAGCGAGGAACAGGGGCCGCATTTTCAGCCCATGAATAAAGGCGAGATGATGGAGCGGCGGCTGGCGGCGCGGTTGCCGCTGGTGCTGTTTACGATTCGGCTGGAGCCGGAGCCGAAGGGAGAGAAGCCGGGGACGATCACCACGCTACTGCACTCGACCGATTGGGTGAACCACCTGCTTTTTTCGCCGACCGATCCCACCTTGCTGATGTACTGCCATGAGGGGCCATGGCAGAAGGTGGACCGCATCTGGATGATCCGCACCGACGGCACGCACAACCGGCTCATTCACAAACGGACGATGCTCAATGAGATTGCGGGGCACGAATTCTGGGGGCTGGACGGGGAGACGATCTGGTACGACTGGCAGTATCCCAAGGGCGAGGTCTTTTATCTGGCGGGCTACAATCTGAAGACCGGGGAGCGCACCGCATATCACATGGAACGCAATGAGTGGTCGATTCATTTCAACTTGACCAAGGACCTATCGCTCTTTTGCGGTGACGGCGGCGATCCGGGGCAGGTGGCGCGGGCCAATGATGGCGAGTGGATCGAGCTATTTCATCCGCAGTTGCTCCCGGGCGGCAGAGGAGCGCTGAACTCGCCGGCGATGTGGCAGCCAGGAGTATTTCACTCTGAGCGGCTGGTCAACATGTCGCACCACTACTATCGCCAGGAGCCCAATGTGCGCTTCTCGCCGGACAAGACACTGGTGATCTTCACCAGCAATATGTTTGGGGCGAGCTACGTTTTTGGCGTGGAGGTGGAGAAGGCCGAGAATCCGCCCGCGGACGATGTGCAGTCAACGCCGGAGCTGGCGCGGAAATTCAACCCGGTCGAGCCTCCCAGCAACAAGGGGCCGGCGGGCGCACGAACGCCGCGATAAGTTTGGGTGAATTATGTGAAATTGTGAGCGGAACCGCTCACAATTCCGCCGGCAATTCGCCAAACAGAATCCGCTCTGGTGTAAATCCGCGTTGGCGCAGCGTACGCAGGCTGAGTGCGTCATGGCGTTTGGCGAGGCGGCGGCCGTTGCTGTCCGTAACCAGGCGGCAATGGAACCAGGCGGGAGGATCGAGCTCGAGGGCGCGGTAGAGCAGGATTTGCCGCGCGGTGGATTTGAGCAAGTCCTCGCCACGCACGACTTCGGTGATCTTCATGGCCGCGTCATCGGCCACACAGGCCAACTGGTAACTCGGGACGCCGTCGCGGCGCCAGACGACAAAGTCGCCAAAGTCTCGGCCGGCGATAAAACGCTGCGGACCAAGATTCAAATCATTAAACTCGATTGTTTCTCCGTCGGGGACGCGGAAGCGCCAGTTGAAGTTGCCCGGCTCGGTGATTTCGCGCGCGGCGGAATTGGTCGGCATGGTGACGACAGCGGTGCGGCATGTGCCGGGATAGATGGGCTCGTCGTCCAGCGGCTCCTGCTCATTGTTGCTCTGCGCCCCGCTCGCGCCGGATGAAACGCCTTCATGCGGCGCGCTGAGCGCGGCTTCCAGGTCTTTGCGTGAACATCGGCAGGGGAAGAGAAAGCCGCCCTCGAGCAGTTTGCGCCATGCGGAGAGATAGAAGGCCATGCGGCGGCTTTGCTCGTAGGGAGCATAAGGACCGCTGAGGGGTGGGCCTTCCTGCCAGCGAATTCCCAGCCAGTGAAGGTCTTCGAGAGCGGCCTGGGCGTACTCGGCGCGGCTGCGATCGGGGTCCAGGTCTTCCATGCGCATGACCAGAGTGCCACCGGCGGATATTGCACGCTCGAAGGCCGTCCAGAAGGTGCGCGCATGGCCGACGTGGAGATAGCCGGTGGGCGAGGGCGCAAGCCGGCCGCGATAGTGCGATGGCGGCGATGAAGAACGGATGGCCATAAAGCCTCTTGTAAATTACCAGATAAACGGCACAGCAGCTTCAGGCGCCTACCACCTATACGGACGGCAAGGCTATACCCCCACCCATACTTTGGGAGCAAAATCCTTGTTTTCTTTGGGTTACAAGGAGGGTTGCGCTGCAAAATCTTCATAACAAAGGAGTTGCCTGCAAAATCGTCCAGGATAAGGAGTTACGGGACGTTTTGGCCTGTTGCGAGCGAATGTGGGGCGAATACGGCTCCAAAGAAAGGCATCTGACAGCGGATGCTTGTTTGGAGTGTGCGAAGCCAGTGTAGCCAAAGATGGCGTAATGATCTGCAAATGGGGTTTGTGGAATCCCTGGTCCCCAAATGCGAGGGACCAGGGGCACCCGGCGATCTTCGAATCCCCAGGTCGCTTGAATGTTCCATGCCACTGACCGACTTAGCGGGAGTAATCTAATTCTCATACAAATCTTTTCTATTTCTAAGGTATCGAGTACGAGATCTGTGAACCCGGAGGAGTAGAAATTCAGGAAATGACAACCACGCCATTGCCGCCGTTTTCAGCAAGGAATCGCCGCGAAAAGAACTGGATCGTGGAAGACTTTCCGGCCACCGCACGTAACGGACTTCTTCATGTATTGGCTGAAGCGATCGAAATGAGATACCTTCGGGACTGGTTGGTGGCCGCGAAGGAACTCAGAAGGATTTCGAGAGCCGCTCCCGCAGATTATGACGAGCGTTCGGTTCCAAGCATCAAGCAGGCTCGACTCGATGCAGAGACTCTGTTGAACCAGTTAGATTGGGATCGAGTGTACGATTTCTGTGAACGCCTCTATAGTCATCTCACACAAGACCTTTGCCGCTGGTACAACGAAGAAGAGATCACGATCACAAGAGCAGAAGCGCAAGTGTTTTTCGCTAAGGAAGTGCAGCGCGTTTTTGAAGAGGAAAGTCTTGGCTACGAATTCCGAGACGGTTTTGTACAACGGCAAGGCAAGCGCCACACGATAACTCAGACCAACAAAGCAGAGAGATCTTTGGCCGATTCGAGACTCGATGCCGCTCGAAGACATTTTTCGAAGGCCCTTGGATATTTTCATGATCGCAAGAAAGTTGATCATGAGAACACGGTGAAAGAAGCTGTCTGTGCTGTGGAAGCGGCGGCGAAGGAGTTGTTCCCGGATGCGAAGGCGAAGACCTTAGGGGACTTCATTGGTTGGGCGACCAACAGCGAGCGTAATCTGTTACCCAAAACCATTGGGCAGACATTCAGCGGTTTGTATGGGTTTCGCAACAGCGGAGAAGGGGTAGCGCACGGAGGCGCATCTGGTGGAACTGTAACGGCCGAAATTTCTGAATACATCCTCGGGATGGCGGCTTCGCAGATAGTCTTCCTGGCCGACCTGGCGAGGAATGATGAAGAACCGCCCTTCTAGAAGTGTTGTTTTTGGGTACGCCAGATAGCAGTATAGGTAATGTAAAACGCCCTTGTCGCCAGGAATTACCCTAAACTGTTGCCAAATCGCCGATTCACTCAGCGAGTGAAGATGTTCATCTATCAGAGCCGGATTTTGTCAACAAAATGAGCTTCAAAATACTGGGTCAGCTTGAAAAGTAATCCCGCAGGGGCTAAAGCCCGCATTTATTTTATTGCATTTTCGGCAGTCAGGGTTAAAACCCTGACCTACCAGTCGTGCCCTGATACAAAGCCAATATCCCACCCATCGCAAAGAGCGCGATGGATGGGGCACAGAGCTGTAGAGGTGGTGTAAAGCCATAACCTACCAGTCGTGCCCTAAAAAGAAACAACCGCAGATCCTTCGACTCACCACCCCCAGGCTGAGGAGTACGCCTGGGGTCCCGTTCGCTCAGGATGACAGGAATTTGTGTGCTGCGCATTTCTGACTCAGGACACTAAAACATCTCGGGAATGGTGTGAAAGGCGATGCGCGTGGGCGCTGCCCGGAAGGCGGTGAGCATGGTGGCCGGGGCAAGAGTGCTGAGTCCGTACTTGGAATTCAGCGCGTCCATGGCGGCGACGAGGCGCGCGCGATTCTGCTCTTGCTCCGAGTTGTCGAAGAGGCTGAGCGTGTGCAGATGGTCGGGCACCAGGCCGTTGAGATGCACGCCGATGAAGTAGGGCTTATCGTAGGCGGCTCCCGCGGGGCGCGATGCCCATAATCGGCTGAGCGCGGCAATCAGCGTGAGATTGTCCTGACATTCGGTCAGGCGGATCTCGCCCTTCCAACCGCGGGTGGGCATGCCGAAGCGGCTCATAGGTTTCTTTTCACTGCGCGGAACCGCAAATCCGATGACGAGCCCGATGCTGCTGGCCCACAAGCCGCTCGCGCGCAGACGCATGGCCGCCTTGTGCAATAGCTTGTGCGCCACCGCCCAGGCCTTCTCCGGGGTGCGCATCTCCGGCGCGAGCACGTGCTGATGGCTCATCGACTTCAGGTGCTCGGCCTCGTCCATGTCGAAGTCCTCGCCGCGGAGCCAGTGGCCCAGCCGCGAGCCCAGCACCGAACCCCACACCTCGCCGGCCTGGTCGCAGTCGAGGGCCAGCAGTTGATCCACGGTTTGAATGCCCTGCTCGTTGAGCCGCTTTTCCATGCGCGAGCCGATGCCGGGCAGGGCGCGCAGCTTGAGTTGGCGCAAGGCTTCAGGCAGTATGTCGAGCGGCAGCGCCACCAGCCCGTCGGGCTTTTCCATGTCGCTGGCCACCTTGGCGAGATACCGGTTGGTGGCCAGGCCGACCGAGCTGCGCATCATGGGGCCGACCCGCTCGAGGATGCTCCGCTTCACCTTCCGGCCCAGCTCCATGGCCGCCAGCAGCGGCCGCTCCCGGCCCATCAGACGGCAGGCCATCTCGTCCACCGACAGCACCGCCGTCACCGGCAGGCAGCTCTCCACGGCTTCGATGATGCGGTGATGATACTGGACATAAAGCTCGTGGCGGGCCTCGACCAACACCAGGCCGGGGCAGAGCTGCTTGGCGTCGGCAACGCTGATTCCGGTTTTGACGCCGAATGCCTTAGCCTCGTAACTGGCTGCAAGACAACAGGTTGTGTCGGCCATCATGGGCACAATGGCCACCGGGCGTCCGCGCAGCTCAGGGCGCGTATCCTGCTCCACCGAGGCAAAATAGGAGTTCATATCGACAAAGAGCCAATTGAGGCGCTGGCCTTCTTCCGTCTGATCAGGAGCGCGCACCGACGCCGGCTTCAGGGGCTGAAGGTCCTCCGGCCCCTTTTTGGTATCGGGGTTCGGCGCGGGATTGAGAGACATTACCATGGCGTCTCAATATTCGCTTTTTCTTCCCCTAAAAGCAAGTGGAAATCGAAAAATTTGCCGATAGGGCATTGGACGCGCCTGAACTCGGACCCTAAAAATGCGTCAAAACAGGTGAGCGGTTGGGTCCATACAGCGGCATAGTTCCTGAAGTATGTTGCAGTTGGTGACTGACGATGGATAGCCTGGTGCACTGGTTTACGGCCTATGAAAACGCCGTTGCCTTCCTGGTGACGCTGGGAGTGGCGCTGCTCGTCGTCTGCTGCCTGGAGTGCGTGACTTCTCCCCCTCGCGACAAAGACGACATCTTCAACCGTCACACGGTGTAGAGACGCCGGGCAGCGGCACTCATTGCCAAGCGCGCTTATTGAACCGCCGGTTTCAGATACATCTCAAAGTGCGCCAGAATGCGGTTGAAAAGATGCTGGCGCACATCCGGGCCGGCGATGGAGTGCGTTTTGCGCGGATAGAGCTGCAAGTCGTAGGGAATTCCCGCTTCAATCAGCTTCTGCACAAACTGCACGGAGTTCTCCAGGTGCACGTTGTCGTCGCCGGTCCCATGCGCCAGGAGCAAATGCCCCTTCAGATTTGCCGCCGAGTTGAGCACGGAAAATTCCTTGTAAGCGCCGGGAAACTCCGCCGGCTGGCCCATGGTGCGCTCGGTATAAATCGAGTCGTAGTTGCGCCAGTCGGTTACCGGGGCCACGGCAACCCCGGCGCGAAATCGATCGGAGTGGGTCATGGCGTAGAGGGTAAAGGCGCCGCCCCAGCTCCATCCCCACCAGCCGAGGCGTTTGGGGTCCAGTTGCGGATAGCGGGCCAGCGCCGCATCCAGCACGGTTAGTTGATCCTCCAACTGCACCGCGCCGGAGTTATGCCAGGCGGCCTGGGCAAAGGCGCGTCCTCGTCCGCCCATGCCGCGATTGTCGGCGTGCAGCACCGCAAAACCATGCTGCGCCAACAGCTCGTCGAAGAGCAGGCCGTCGCCCCAGCGGTTGACTACCGTCGGCGCGCCGGGGCCTCCGTAGGGGTTCAGAATCAGCGGGACGGAGGCTGGAGCCGCCCCCTCGGGCAGCAGCAGCGTGGCGTGGAGCGTTGTGCCGTCGTGGGCCTTCACTTCGATTTGCTCCGGCGCGCGCAGGTGGTAAGGCTCCAGCGCTCGCGTCGCCCAGATCACGTTGCACTTGCCCGCCTCCGCGCACAGCCTGATCGTCGGCGGCTCCATGCGCGACGATTGCCGCTCCACAAACGCGCTGCCTGCCGGCGCAAAGATGCCCACATGCGTGCCCGCGCTCGCGCTCAACTGCTTCCGCTCGCCGTTGAAGCTGACCTGCCACAATTGCTGGTCGAGCTGACTGCCCTCGTTGGAGGCGTAGTCAATCAGCTTGCCGGCCAAGTCTACGCGGTAGACCTCGGCCACCTCGAAATCGCCCTGGGTGAGTTGCCGCTCCAGTTTGGCGGTCGCGTGAGCCGGATCGCTTTGGTCATAGCTGTAGAGATACAGATGGGTGTGCCCGTCGGACCAGTTTGTCAGAACGATGCTTCCGCCACCTGTCCAGACGTCGTACTTGTCGCTGATGAATTTATCGTCCGCCAATTGCAGCACCGCACGCGACTGCCCCGTTTCGGCGTCGGCAAAGTAGAGGTCGCGATGCCGCTGGTCGCGAGTCAGCGTTTCCACCCAAAGCGTTTTCGCGTCCACCCAACCAAAGCGCGGAATGTAGTCCTGCCCGGCGCGTATGGGCAGGCTCACCCACACCGTCTTGCCGCCGCCTACGCTCACTACGCCCACGCGGACTTGTGGATTTTGATCACCTGGCTGCGGATAGCGCTGCACTTCCACCGTGGCGTGCGTGGGAATCCAGTCAGTGATGGGATACTCGGGAACATCAGCCTCGTTCATCTCCAGATAGGCCAGCCGCTTGGAGTCCGGCGACCAGAAATAGTTGCTGCGCACGTCCAGCTCTTCTTCGTAGACCCAATCCACCTCGCCGTTGAGTGTGGTCTTATTGGGAGCGGGAGCCACCACGGTCATCGGCGTGCCTGGATCTTTGAGCCGCACCACCGCCAGCCCATGATCGCGAATGAACGAGATCGAATCGCCGTCGGGAGAGAACTTGGGATCATCTCCTGAAGCCGCGCCCGTTGAGCCTACCTCCACGCCCGCGCGGGTGTGCAGGTCATAGAGCCACAGCCGTCCGCTCATGTCGAAGAGCAGGCGAGCCGAGTCCGGCGCCCAGAGGTAACTGGCCATTTTGTAGCGTTCGCGATGGTCGCGGTCCGTTTCCGACTCCTTGACCCCGCTGAACGAAGCCAGCCGGGAGCGATTCACGATTACGTAAGCATCGTCGGAGCCGGGCTCCATCTCCGACAGCTCGCCGGCCACAATGTAGGTCAGGTGCTTGCCGTCCGGCGACCAGGCCAGCCCCTCCGGCTGCGTCCCAATCAGCGGCCCGTGCCCGTAGATCGCCTCCACGGTGAGAGGCTTCGCCGGGGTCAGGGGCTTGGCCGGCGCCTGGGCGGCCAATGGAAGGGCAGAAAGAGAAAGGGCGGTAACGGCTGTAAAAAGAATGGCGGCTGTACGCGTCAAAATGAATTCCTCCGGAAGTGAAGCCGGTATCGTCTGGCAGATTGTGCACTCAGGGATGCGAAGCTTCCAAGGGGCAGTGTAAATCAACAGGGATAGAAGGTTGCGCCGTACGGCCCAAGCGGTGTATCTTCCGTCTCATGCATTGGGCAACCGCACAGGAACGGCGATCACTGGGCCAGGCGCGGCGCAAGCAGGTGGGCCGCCACGAACACAGCGAACTGAAACCCAAGGCGCGGCAGGCCTCCGCCCTGGAGATTGTAATCCGCTCGATGCGCGGCCGCGTCCCCGCGCTCATACCGCTCAAATACAAACTGATGGCCGCATCGCCCTTCGGCTACTTCCGCGGCGCGGTCCCGGTGATGGCCGCCGACCTGTCTGTGCTGCCTTCCACTGGAATCGTTTGTCAGCTCTGCGGCGACGCGCACGTGCGCAACCTGGGCGCTTTTGCCGCTCCCGACGGGCGCCTGATCTTCGACATCAACGACTTCGACGAGACCATCCGCGGCCCCTTCGAGTGGGACTTGAAGCGCATGGCCGCCTCGCTGGTGCTGGTCGGGCGCGAATCCGGCCACAAGGAAGCCGCGGCGCGCCAAGCTGTAGAAAAATTCGTTGTTCGCTACGCCGCCCAGATGCGCGCTTTTGCGCGGATGCCCTTGCTCGAAGTGGCGCATTTTCAGGTTCACCGTATGAGTGAGGCTGCGCCCATCCACGATGCGCTGATGAAAGCTGAGCGGGATACGCCGCTGCATACGCTGGAGAAGTTGACCGAGCCTGTCTCCGTTAAGTCTGTCGTCTCCCGGCGCTTCATCGAGTCGCCGCCCACGCTGACCCGCGTCACAGGCCGGCAAGCCAAGGCGGTGCTGGCCGCGCATGTCCCATATTGCGAAATGCTGGAGCCGCAGCGTCAGCACCTGCTGTCGCTTTATCGCTCGGTGGACGTGGCCTTCAAGGTGGTCGGAACCGGCTCAGTGGGCCTGCGCGACTATTGCATTTATTTTGAAGGCAACGGAGCGAATGACCCGCTGTTCTTGCAGATCAAAGAGGAGCCGGCCTCCGCCTACGCGCCCTATCTGACGGACGCCAAACCTCCGCACCACAACGGCCAGCGCGTGGCTGAAGGGCAGAAGGCGATGCAGGTGCAGTCCGACCCATTCCTCGGCTGGACGCACATCGCCGGTCGCGACTATCTGGTCCGCCAACTGAACGACCATAAGGGTTCCATCGAATTAGAGGACCTGGAGGACGGCGGCCTGGAGGCTTACGCAGAGGTCTGCGGAGAGCTGCTGGCCCGCGGCCACGCCCACTCGGGCGACCCGCAGATTTTAACTGGCTACATCGGCTCCGGAGACGGATTCGCCGAGGCTTTGGCGAAATTTGGCGCGGCTTACGCCGATCAGACGGAGAAAGATTGGAATGAGTTGAAGCGGTCGGGCAAAGCGGGCAAGCCGGAAAACTGACCACTGTTCACTGACCACTGCTTTTACGCTCTTCCCGCGAACTCCCGCGTCTCGGTGTAGACCTTTACCTTTTCGCCAACTTGAATGTAGAGCGGAGCCTTGATCTCCAGGCCGGTTTGGAGGCGGGCGAGCTTGGTGACGTTGCCGCTGGTGTCGCCGCGCGCGCCGGGTTCGGTGTAAGTCACCTCCAGTTCGACCTTTTCCGGCAACTGCAAGCCGATGGGATTGCCGTTGAACTTGTGCAGTTGGATGATGGCGCCCTCGACGAGAAAATCCAGCGCGCTGCCCATCATCTCCTGGGAGAGCGTATGCGTCTCGAAGCTCTCCTGATCCATGAAATGCGAGCCTTCGCCGTCGCTATACAAATAAGATGCCTCGACCAGCTCCAAATCCGGCTCCTTGAAGCGGTCGCCGGCCTTGAAGGTCTTGTCGAAGACCGCCTGCGTGAGCAGGTTGCGCATCTTGAGGCGGACGAGCGTCTGGCCGCCGCGCGCCGTGGGCGTGGAAACCTCGGCCTCCATGCAGTAGTAAGGGGTGTTCTCAAACTCGAAGTACATCTTGCGCTTGACGGTAATCGCTTCCAGCAGTGCGGCCATAAAATCCTCAAAAAGGCAAGCGTTCGCAGCCGAAAAGGCTCTCGCGCTGCTCCCCGTCCATTATAAGAGGAAGCAACCATAGGAGACCGTGCCTTGCCAAATCGGTTAACGTAAAATGGAGGACTTAAATCATGCGGCATTCCATCGAAACCCAGCGCACGGACGTAGAATACGAGCAGTGGTTTCACCGCCAGGTACAATTCGGCATCAATGCGGCGGACGCCGGCGAATTGGTTCCAGCCGAGGAAGTAGAGGCGGAGTTTGCGGTTCTACGTGCTTGCTCCCTTTTATCGCTGGCCGCATCCAAGTAATGAGCCTGCCTGCGCGGGCATCTCTTACACAAGAACGAGAACGCAATGGCGCGTGAACTGCTCACCGCACGTCTTGAACGCAAAGAGTGCATCTCTGAAGTTGCCCAGTGCTACCACTTCGTCTTCGTCATCGACGAACTGGAGAACTTTTCCTTTACAGCTGGGCAGTTTGTCAGCGCCGTGGCGCTGGACGCCAAAGGCAAGCTGCAAACCCGCGCCTACTCGATAGCCTCGGCCGCCAACGTCAACAGATTTGAGCTATGCGTCAATCGCGTCGAGGAGGGTTTTTTTTCCAACCACCTGGCCGACCTGCCCGACTTGCCTGTAGGCGCGACCATCCAGATTCATGGGCCGCACGGGCACTTCATTCTCCACGAGCCGATTACCGATTCGATTCTGGTGGCTACCGGCACGGGCATCGCGCCCATGCGCGGTTATCTGCAATGGCTTTTTCCGGAAGGAGGGCCGGATTGCAGCAACGGCAAGCAGATCTGGATGGTTTACGGCACGCGCTACGAGAGCGACATCTACTATCGCGAGGAATTTGAGGCATTGGCCCGCCGCGTTCCAAACTTTCACTACCTGCCCACGTTGAGCCGCGCCGATGAGAGTTGGACCGGGTTGCGCGGCTATGTGCAGGAGCATGTGGCCCGCATCGTCGAAGAGCGCGCCGCGCGGCTGGGCCTGTCGCTGCCCGTGCCTCCGCCCGAGCCAAATGCGGAGTTGAATTTCGACATCTACGCCTACATCTGCGGACTCAACGAGATGGTCTCCGGCGTGCGCGAACGGCTGACCGCCTTCGGCTGGCATAAGAAGCAGATTGTCTTTGAGCGGTACGACTAGAATGGAAAAGCAGCAGAAAACAGCTACAGATTGAACAGCTCCCTGAGCCGGCGGGTTTGGTTGCGGCTTACCGGAATCTCGGTCTTCTGTTTGTCGTTCATGCGCAACTGGTAACTGGACTTGAACCAGGGGACAACCTCGCGGATGTGGTTGATGTTGACCACAAAGCCGCGATGGGCGCGCCAGAAGACGGCCGGATCGAGCTGATCGAGAAGCTCTTCGAGCGTGCGGCATTTGGAGCTGCCCTCGAAGCTCTGCGTCACCACGCGAATTACGCCGTCGTCGATGGCCGCGAAGCAAATCTCCGCCTGGTCGATCAAGAGCAGCCGGCTCTGCACCTGGACAATCAGCTTAGCGGGCTGCGGCGCTCGGCTGGCGCCATGCGGACGGTTTAGCAGGCGGAGCAGCGACTCGATTTGCGATTCCGGCAGCGAGCTAGTGGCGCCATTAGGCGAGCCGCCGGACGGACTAGACAAAGCGGAAGCGAGGCGCCCTCTCACCCGCTCGACAGCCTGCTCGACGCGCGCGCGGTCGAAGGGCTTAAGCAGGTAATCAACCGCGTTGACGTCGAAGGCGCGCACCGCGTACTGGTCGTAGGCGGTGGCAAAGACGATCTGCGGCAAGGGCACCTGCGGTGCGGTCAACTGCTCCTTCAGCGCAATCACTGCGTTTGCCTGCGTCCTGCGGTCCATCAACTTCTGAATCACGGCAAAACCGTCGAGGCCGGGCATCTGCACGTCGAGAAAGACCATGTCGGGATGGTGCTCCTCGATCAGCTCCACGGCCTCGATGCCGTTGGCTCCCTGGGCCACCACCTCCACGCCGCCGACTTGAGCGAGCAGGTAGGCAAGCTCCTCGCGAGCCAGTTGTTCGTCGTCGATGATGAGCGCGGAGAGAGTCATGCGGAGCGAAAGAAGAATGCAGCTTGATTGTAGGGAGGCAGACGCGGCGGGTCAATTGCCGCGGCTGTTAAGCTGGGCGCATGGGCAAGCAGGAGCAGGAGGCGGAAAAGATTGCGAGAGTGCGAGAGCGTTTGCTGGAGTGGTACGAGCGCTCGCGGAGAGACCTTCCCTGGCGGCGCAATCGTGATCCATATGCCATCTGGGTTTCGGAGATCATGCTGCAACAGACGCGCGTGGCGGTGGTGGTGGAGCGTTACCAGGCCTTCATAGCGCGGTTTCCCACGCTGCTTTCGCTGGCGCTTGCGCTGGAGCAGGAAGTGCTGGCCGCGTGGAGCGGGCTGGGCTACTACCGGCGGGCGCGCATGCTGCACCAGGCGGCGCAGTTTGTGGCCGACCACTGCCAGGGAAACCTGCCCCGGACAGCGGAGGAGTTGCGCCTGCTGCCGGGCATCGGCGCTTATACGGCCGCGGCTGTGGCCAGCATCGCTCATGGTGAGCGGGTGGCCGTGGTGGACGGCAATGTGGAGCGGGTGCTCTGCCGGATGGAAGGCTGGATGGCCGGCAGCCGCGCGGGAGGCGGCTCTCAAATTCGGCGCAAGATTGAGGCTCTGGCCGCCAAGTTGGTTTGCCCTGAGCGACCGGGAGACTGGAACCAGGCGCTGATGGAGCTGGGCGCGACCCTCTGTTCGCCGCGCAATCCGCAGTGCGCTACATGCCCGGTGGCCGACGACTGCAAGACCCAGGGCGAGCATCCGACCGCGCCCCGGACGAAGATGATTTGCCGCGAAGTGGCTCACGCACTCTCGGTGCGCAGCGGGAGACTGGTCGGCCAGGCGCATCGGGAGGTGCTGCTGGAGCAGCGGCCAGCAGAGTTGACGGTGATGCCGGGGTTGTGGGAGTTGCCCGCATTGGTCGATGCAATAGTTCCCGAAGAAGAGTTGCGCCTGATGGTGCGCCACACCATCATGCAGGTGAACTATTCCGTGCGCATTCGCGCGGTTTCTGAAAACGATATCGACGCGCTGACTGTGGCAGGCGGAGTGCGGCGCTGGGTTCCTCTGAAGGATGCTGCAGGAATGGCGCTGACCGGGCTTACGCGCAAGGTGCTCACCCGCTTGCATTTGTTGGATGCCGTTGCACCGCAGGCGGACGACGACTTACTCTGAAGGGTCGATAAGGTGTGCTGTTGAATGCGCCTGCACGTCCAGAGCAGTTCTCCAATTCGCTTGCCCTTGCCTAACCTAAGTTGTGCAAGGTGGCTTTTTCCAGGGGAAAGACACTCAGCGGTTCATGCGGGTTTCCTCGTTCCGCCGCATTTTGCAGGGAAAAGGAAGCCCATTTTATTGCAATAAAATTAGCCCATTCTGCTCATTTCAAGATTTATCTCACGTTGAATGAAATTTAACCAAAAATCAAGATGACAATTGTTGACGGTTGCTCCCTCTGGGATAGATTCATCCCTAGAATCGGTGTTTTTTCATCACGTTCCGAAATAGATGGATTGAGGCTTTCTCGGCCCACACAGCCGGACTGCACACTCTTGCCGGTGAAATTGTGAACCCCTATGTATGAAGGAGAGTATGAAACATTTCAGGAGGAAAGCGATGCGTCGTTTAGCAGTGTTGGTGATGATTGTTGTGTTTGCAGCCTGCGCCAGGGCGCAGTTTGACACAGCAACGGTGCTCGGAACGGTGACCGATCCGAGCGGAGCGGTGGTTCTTCACTCTCAGGTAGCGATGCACAACACCGCCACTGGGGCGCTGGCCACGGCAACCACCGATGACCGGGGAGAGTTCCGGTTTGTGGACATATCCATCGGCTCCTATGAGCTGAAGGTGACGGCGACGGGCTTCCAGCCGGCTTCAGCCAAATTCGAGCTGACGGTCGGCGCGCACCAGCGCGTGGACGTGTCTCTGAAGGTGGCTACGGCAGCTACCACGGTAACCACCACCGCCGAGGTAGCCCAGTTGGAGACCGAATCGAGCGAACGCGGGCAGGTGGTCGATGCGCGCGAAATCGCCGAGTTGCCGCTGAATGGACGTCAATATTCGCAGTTGGTCGAGCTGACCACGGGCGTCGTTCCCACCCAAAACCAACTGTCCGAAGGCTACGGACAACGCGAGGGATCGTTCAGCATCAACGGCCTGCGCAGCGTCTTCAATAACTACATGCTGGACGGGTTGGACAACAATGAATATGGCACCTCCAACCAGGGATTCTCGAATCAAGTGGTGCAGTTGTCGCCCGATGCGGTGGCTGAGTTTCAGGTGGTGACCAATAACATGAGCGCGGAGTACGGCCGCTCCGGCGGCGCCACCATCAACGTGGTCACGCGCTACGGCACCAACGAACTCCACGGCAGGGCGTGGGAGTTCGTGCGCAACACGGACTTCGACGCCACCGGTTTTTTCAAGCCGGATATCGGCGGCAAGCCGGCGCTGCACCAAAACCAGTTCGGCGCTACCCTGGGCGGTCCGCTGAAGAAGGACAAGCTCTTTTTCTTTGTCGACTACGAGGGCTTCCGCCAGTCCAGCTCCTTCACCGACACGGCCACCCTGCCCACCGCCGCGGAGCGCGGCCTCTCCAGCACCGGCGCTCCGCTGGGCTACTACATGATTGACGACCCCGGCGATCCGAATAACCCCAGTGGCTACCTTCCCGTTGACAACCCTTGCCCCTACGTCGGCCCGAATGGCGGCCCGAACGGCAACCCCAACCCATGCAATAACTCCACCTATTTCGGCGCGGGCTTATTGCTCGGCTTAGGCCATGCCGGCGGTCAGGAATACAAGAACGGCCAGATTCCCGCTGCGGCCGTCATCAACTACGCCGCGACCATCATGGAAGGAAAGGACAGCAGCGGGAATATGTACCTGCCTCCTACCACCAATAACAACTCGACCAACAACTACATCGTTCTGCACCCCAACACCTTCAACCGCGACAAGGGAGACGTGAAGGTGGATTACGACGTAAAGAAAAATCTGCGCCTCTTTACCCGCTACTCGCAAGCCCGGTGGAATGCCTATGACCCCGGAACCATTCAGGGCTCGGCCGGCCTGGGCGGCGACGGCAACGTCATTGCGCCTTCGATTCAGATCGTGGGCGGCGCCACCTGGACCATCAGCGCGAAATCCCTGATGGAAGCCCGCTTCGGCTTCTCGCGCATGAAGGCGGGCAAGACTCCCCCGCTGGCCGGCGGACCCAGCATGTTGGCGCAGTTCGGCATCACCGGCCTGCCCACCGACCCGCAGTACACCGGCGGCATCACTTACGAGTACTTCATCAATGGTGGCTTCTCCAACCTGGGCCGCTTGTGGACCAGCCCCCAGTATCAGAACCCCACGATCTGGAATCCCAAGGTCAGCTACACGCGGCTGCTGCCGGGCCACACCCTCAAGGCCGGCTTCGAGTACGCCATGCTCCACGTGGCGCAGCAGGACCTGCATCCGGTGATGGGCGGCGATGTCTATACCAACGAATTCAGCGGCGAATGCTACGACAATTACTACACCCTTTTGTACGCCCCCAGCGTTCCTCTCTGCGCGGTTGCGGGCGATCCCGCTCCTTCTGTCAAGAGTCCTGCTGACTTCCAATCGACAAAGATGTATGACTATGCCGACTTCCTGCTGGGCTATCGCGCCGAGATCGGCCTCTCCAACTCCCCCATCGCGCAAATCCGCGAATGGGGCTGGAGCGGCTACGTGCAGGACGACTGGAAGGTGAACAAGCGGCTGACGGTAAACCTGGGCCTGCGCTATGAGTACGGCACTCCCCTCTATGAGGCCAACAACCAGCTCTCCAACTTCAATCTCACCGCCTTCAATCCCGACGCCTACAACACCACCACGCCCATCGCGCTGGCCAGCTCCAGTGACCGCTATACGGTCGATCCCAATAAGGAGGACTTCGGCCCGCGTATCGGCGCGGCCTATAGCCTGAACAGCAAAACCGTGCTGCGCGGCGGATTCGGCATCAGCTATTCGCGCTGGAACCGCGTTGGCTCCAACTACCTCACCCAGAACGCGCCCTATGGCATCAGCGCAACGCGGATCGTTGCTCCCAGCACAGCCAACTATCTCAACACCGAGAGCAGCTTTCCCGCCAATTTGATCAACCCCACAACCTACAACCCGCTGGAGGTTGCCTTGCAGTACATGCCGCGCAGCTCGCCCGACACCCAGGTGAGGAGCTGGTTCTTCAGCGTGCAGCGCGATTTAGGCCATAGTTGGATGGTTGACCTGGCTTACGTGGGCAATAACGGCGTGAACGAGATCATCATCAACGACATCAACCAGGCGAACGTGATGCAGCCTGCGACATGCACGACGGCAAACGAAAGCACTTGCATTACAAATTTCCAGAGCCGCGTACCCATGCCCAACTTCACCTCGGTGATCGGCACTTTGCCCTGGGGCTACTCCAATTACAACGGACTGCAAGCCAAGGTTGAAAAGCGTTTCTCCTCCGGACTCTACCTGCTGAACGCCTTCACCTGGTCCAAAGCCCTCGACATCGCTCCCCAGGCCCAGGACGGCAGCGGCGGTTGCGATAACTGCGGCAACTTCATCCCTTCAGTGCAGAACATCTACAACTACAAAGCGGATTACGGCGTCTCCGCCTATAACCGCCCACTGATCAATGTGACCTCTTTGGTCTGGACGCTGCCTGTGGGCCGGGGCCGCTGGCTGGTAGGGAACATGAACCATGTTTGGGACACGGTGCTGGGCGGCTGGCAGATGACGGACATCTTCCAGGCTCGCAGCGGCGACCCCATCACCTTTGCCTATAGCCCGGACGGCGACACGCAAGTATCGCCGCTGATCACGATTAGTGGCCGCAACTCCTACCGTCCCAACCAGAGCGGCCCGGCCATTGCGACAAACAAGTCCTACACCGGTTACTTCAACCTCAGCAGCTTCTCTACCCCGGAGCCCTATGCGCCCTTTGGCAATTCGCCCCGCAACGCCGTCCGCGGCTACGCCTTCTGGCAGCTCGATACGGGCCTGACCAAGGACTTCACGCTCACTAAGAAAGCTCACTTGCAGTTCCGCGCCGAGGCCTTCAACATCACCAACAGAACCAACTTCGGCGAACCGAACAGCGTGTACAACGGCGTTAACAGCACCACCTTCGGCGTGATCACCTCGACTCTGCCCGCGCGCGAGTTGCAGCTAGCCGCGAAGATCGTCTTCTAGACGATTCTTGCGGGTTACGTAAAACCTGCGCGAGCCATGCGCGGAGGATTCTTTCAGAAGAAGAATCCTCCGCGTTCCTTTTTCTGCCTCCAGTTCTCGAAAACGCTGCTGCTGGGCAATCCACGCGGCATCAACCGGGAAATCTCCTTCTCCACGCCGCATCCTGGCAGGCGTCTGCCGCATCAATTATATGTTCGCATTTTGCCGTACGTCAGGGACATCCCCTGGCAACGGCGCATCGGGCAACGCAATCCCTAAAAAATCCAATTCACTCCCAAGGAGGAACAATGGCAAGCAAAGCAAGCGCGGTTTGGACAGGATCACTCAAGGAAGGCAAGGGCACGATCTCCACGGCAACAGGCGTGCTGAAGGACGCGAAATACTCATTCGCCACGCGCTTTGAAGGCGCTGCCACAGGCACCACGCCCGAGGAGCTGATTGCCGCGGCTCACGCCAGTTGCTACTCCATGGCCCTGGGCGCGCAGTTAGGCGGCGCGGGGCTGACACCCGCGAAGATCGAAACTCACGCGGCGGTTACCTTGGGCAAGGTGGGAGACGGATTCGCCATCACCCGCATCGCGCTGACCACTACGGCCAGCGTTCCCGGCGCAACTGCGGATGTCTTTGCCAAGGCCGCGGTTGACGCCAAGGCCGGATGCCCGATCTCGAAACTCTTCGCGGGCAACACGGAGATCACGCTCGACGCCAAGCTGGTGTAAGCAGCTACGCGAAAGCCATGGCCGGAGCCAGAACCTCCGGCCTTACCGGCCCATTTTCACGCACCAGAATTTGACACCAAGTCTCGCATTTGCGAGACTCAAAGTTGCTGCCGGTTCAGCAGTACGCTGAATCTCAAGTCTCGTGCCGAAGTGGCGGAATTGGCAGACGCGCGTGGTTCAGGTCCACGTACTCGCAAGGGTGTGGGGGTTCGAGTCCCTTCTTCGGCACCAATCATAGAAAAATTTACAGCCATCCCTTCCGCTCTACAATAAGCCGGTATGCCCACTGTCGTTCGTTCGCACGCGAAGATCAACCTTGGCCTTTATATTGGCGCGCCGCGTCCCGATGGCTTTCATTCGCTGTCCACAGTTTACCAGACGATGGAACTCTATGACTTGGTTACGGTTACCGCGCGTCCTGCGGCGGCGACGGTGCTGTGGCTGACCTCCAACGACAGCCGCGTTCCCACCGATGAGCGCAATACCGCCTGGAAGATGGTCGAGCTGGCGCTGGAGTCGCTGGGCATGACAGCCGAGGTCGATATTCATATCGAGAAGCGGTTGCCGGTGCAAGGCGGGTTGGGAGCTGGGTCTGCGAATGCCGTGGCCGCGTTGGTGGGGCTGGAGGCGGAGTTGGGAATTGGGTCGAGCGTCGAGGATTCCCACCCTAGATCACCCCAACGAGCAATAAACGCTCGTTGGGGACCCCAATGCCGCAAAAACAAGAACGCGGCGAGGGTGGGGCACCCAGTTATTCAACTAGTCAGCAAGCCAGCGGATTGGGTTGCGCAGCGGCTGGAACTTGCAGCCGAAGTTGGTTCCGATGTGCCTTTGTTTTTAATCGGCGGTGCGGTTCTGGGCCAGGATCGCGGCCAGCAAGTCTCGCCCCTGCCGGATTTTGAACAGGTGTGGTGCGTGGTGGCGACGCCGGAGGAAGGCGTATCGACCCCGCAGGCCTTTCGCGACTGGGACTCGCTCTGCGCCGCCGAGGGTTTGACCGCAGAGGCCAGTACAGATAAACTAGAGAAGTTGAGCCGCGCCTATGCCAGCGCCTTCGCGGAAGCGATTCCGGAAGGACGGCCAGGAGGCTCCTCCGGTGTTCTTCTCGATGAGGAGAACCTGGCCGGACCACGAGAGTCCGCGCTTGTCCGCACCGGGATTACGAGCTGGATCGAGAACGACTTTGAACGCGTCGTCTTTCCCCAGCATCCTTCCCTTGCAGAAATCAAGCGCATTCTTTTGGGCGACGGCATGCCGGAGGCAGCCATTCATGCCTCGCTGTCTGGGTCAGGTTCGGCACTCTTCGGGTTGTACCGGACCTGCGGAGATGCGGAAGCAGCCAGGGCCAGGTTGAAGGGGCAGTTCCCAAGCCTGGAAGCGCGGATCACTCGCACTCTGCCGCGAGCAAAGTACTGGCGCGATATGCTTCTGCCGTAAACAGGTTGACAGCCGTCCGCTGCGCAAGAGAGACCCGGCAACGGCTGCAAAGTTGGGCGATCGTCTAATGGTAGGACAGTGCCCTTTGGAGGCACTTGTCCAGGTTCGAATCCTGGTCGCCCAGCCAAGTTTTCAGTGAACAGTGGTCAGCAGCCAACGCAAACCAGCTTGGAGGCAATGCGGAGATGAAAGCGGAAACAGTGACGTTGGAAGACAAACAGCCAGAGAGCGAGCCAGTGACGCCGGGCGACGGCACGGGCAAGGACTCCGCACCCCAGGGATTCGCTCTATCGCCCCCAGATTCTGCCGCTGCCGCCAAAGCCAAGGATGGCAAGCCTGCAGCAGAGCGCAAGCGCAGCCGCAACCTGAGCGAGGACAAGCGCTTCAAGCTCTTCAGCGGCACCGCCAACCGGCCACTGACCGACGAGATTGCCACACACATTGGGGTTAAAGTGGGCGAGGCCAAGATGCAGCGTTTTGCCGACGGCGAAGTCTACTTCCAACTGCTCGAGAACGTGCGCGGCGTCGATGTGTTTGTCGTCCAACCTACCTGTTATCCGGTGGACCAACACCTGGTGGAGCTGCTGGTGATGATCGACGCGCTCAAGCGGGCTTCGGCGGCCAGGATCACGGTGGTGGTGCCCTATTACGGCTACGCCCGCCAGGATCGCAAGGACCGTCCCCGAGTGGCTATCAGCGCCAAGCTCATTGCCGACCTGCTGACCACGGCCGGCGCCAACCGCGCCCTCTTCGTTGACCTGCACGCGGCGCAGATTCAGGGCTTCTTCAACATTCCCGTCGATCATCTCTTCGCCAGCCCGGTGCTGGTGAGCTACTTCCGCGAACTCAACCTTCCTAACCTGACGGTAGTTTCACCTGACGCCGGTGGCGTGGAGCGTGCCCGCTTCTTCGCGCAGAAGATGGGAGCGCCGCTGGCCATCGTGGACAAGCGCCGCACGGACATCAATGTCGCCGAGGTGATGAACGTTGTCGGCGACGTGGATGGCAAACACTGCCTCATCCTCGACGACATTATCGACACCGCCGGCACGCTGGTAAAAACTGCCGACGCGCTCTACGAGGCCGGAGCGGCTGCCGTCTATGCCGCCGCCAGCCACGCCGTGCTTTCCGGCCCGGCTATCGACCGCATTGCCAACTCGCGCCTGGAAGAGGTGGTGGTCACCAACACCATTCCCCTGCGCGAGGCGGCCCAGAAGTTGCCCAAGATCAAAGTGCTTTCTATTGCCGGCCTGCTCGGAGCGGCCATCGAGAGCATTCACATGGAGACCAGCGTAAGTTCGCTGTTTTCGTAAGTGGTCAGTGATCTGTGATCAGTGATCAGCGCGTTTAACCAATAGCCGGTTGCAGCCGCCAGCATTCAGTAGGCGTTTTTACTGACCACTGTCCACTGTTCACTGACCACTGGCTTCACAAAGGGAGCGGACCTCAAACGCCGTGCCCGAAACCAGGAAACGAGAGACGAATGCCAGAATTAGTCGTAGCCAAACCCCGCGAAGGTAAGTTCAACAAGAATGCAGCGCGCCGCGTGCGCGCGGCGGGCAAGATTCCTGCCGTGCTGTATGGTCCGGGGCACGATGCGGTGGCCATCGAGGTGGACCCCAAGCAAATTAACCGGATTCTTTTCTGCGAGACCGGCCACAACACCATCTTCGATGTAGAAGTCGCCGGCCAAAAAGCGGCCAAGGCCATGGTCGTCGATTGGCAGCGTGAGCCGCTGAAGGACAAGTTGATTCATATCGACCTCAAGCGCATCGCCATGGACAAGGTTCTGCGCGTCAAGGTGCGCGTCAAGCTGTTGGGGATTCCGGAGGGCGTCAAGACCGGCGGCATCCTCGACCAGGTCATGCGCGAGGTGGAAATCGAGTGTCTGCCGGCCGACATTCCCAGCCACATCGATGTGGATGTCAGCCATCTGGAGTTGCACCAGGTGTTGCGCGTCAGCGGGTTGCCTCACTCGGAGAAAATTAAATATCTCAACTCCGAGGACGCTACCGTGGCCCACGTTGTCACTATTCGCGAAGAAGCGCCTACGCCTACAGAGGTGGAGGCAGCGGAAGCAGCAGCGGCAGCGGCTGCGGCGGCAGAGGGCGCACCCGCCGAGCCGGAGGTTGCCAGGAAGGGCGGCAAGCCAGGGGAAGATGCGGCCAAGAAGCCCGATGCGGCAGCCGCGGGAAAGAAGCCCGATGCAGCAGCCGCGGCCAAGAAACCCGAGGGAAAGAAGTAACCCTTGGCCGAGGAAACAGAATCCGGCGTGCGCAACGGCCCTTTTCTTGTGGTGGGGCTGGGCAATCCCGGCGAGGAATATCTTTGGACCCCGCACAACGCGGGGTTCATGGCCATCGACCGCATCGCCCAGCAAGAGGGAGTAGTGGTCGGAAACCGGCGATGCAAGGCTACTACAGCAACCTGCCGCATGGCTGGACACATGGTGGTCCTGGCTAAGCCGGAGACGTTTATGAACCTGAGCGGGCTGGCTGTAGCCGCGCTGGTTCGGGAGTTTGAGGCCGACCCGGCTAAAGATCTGCTCGTGATCCAGGACGAGTTGGACCTGCCGCTGGGCAGCTTCAAGATCAGGGAGCGCGGATCACCGGCCGGGCACAACGGAGCCCGCAGCGTGACCGGCGCTCTGGGCTCTGAGGAGTGGTTGCGCATTCGCATTGGCGTGGGGCTCGACTTGCCACCTGAGGCGATTGCCGCTGGCGGCAGAAGGCCCGGCAGAGATTACCTGCTCTCGCCCATGCGCAAAGCGGATTTGACGGTGCTGGACGAGGTGCTGGACCGGGTGGCAACGGCTACGCGGCGCATCCTCGAAGCGGGACCGGCAGCCGCGATGAACGAGTTCAACCGCCGCGAGCCGAACAGCGCGGCGGAGGAGTCATGAAAGCCCAAAGCCGCCGGGGATTTGCCGGCGGGCAGGGCTGAAGAGCAAGTCTGGAATGCATTGTTGAAGATCGGGGCTTACCCTGATGATTCAACGGAAAAGGAAACCGGATGTCCCGTGCGTATGAAGTCATGTTCATTGTTCGGCCCGACGCGGCCGAAGAAGATGTCGACAAGCTGATTGCCGGCTTCTCCGAAAACGTTACCAAGGGTGGCGGAGTGGTCAAGACGGTGGAGAAGATGGGCAAGCGCAAGCTCGCCTACATGGTGCGCAAGTTCAACGACGGCAACTACGTTCTGCTGACTATCGAGGCCAACGGCGCGGTGGTGTTGGAGCTGGAGCGCCGTTTGCGCGTTACCGAGCCGGTGATCAAATTCATCACCGTGCGCATTGACGAGGAAGACAAGCGCCTGGCCAAGGTCAAGGCCTTGCGCGGCGTTCGCCGGAGCGCAACACCGGCCCCTGCGCATGCCCCCGCGGCGGAGCCTGTCCTGGAAGCGGCAGAAGCCGCCGAGGCCGTTTAAGTTTAACCAGTGGCCGGCGATCAGTTGATGGCAATCGGCGGGAACGTATTTTCTGTCCACTGTCCACTGACCACTGAGCACATGAGAGTAAAGAGGAAACAGCATGTCTGAAGAGATTGAAGCAAACGCGCCCGAGACGAGCGCGCCTGAAGCTCCCCAAGCAGCACACGGCCCGGCCTCGGGCTCTGCCCATGCCCGCTCCGGCGGGCGGCCCGGCGGACGCCCCTCCAGCGGCGGCGGACCCGGAGGCCGCGGCAAGTTCTTCCGCCGCAAGAAGGTCTGCAAATTCTGCACCGAGAAGATCGATGCGATTCCTTACCGCGATGTGAGGCTGCTGCAGGGCTTTGTGGCCGAGCGCGGCAAGATCGTGCCCCGGCGGCTTACCGGCGTCTGCACTAAACACCAGCGCCGCCTCACCCGAGCCATCAAGCAGGCCCGGAATATCGCCCTGCTGCCCTTTGCCACGCGGCACTAATGCGATTCCGGGAAAGGCTTAGTATTCCTGGAATCGCCGTAACCATCGGCTGCCTTCTGCCGGCTCGCGCAAATGTCTCGCAATGTTGAGAGGTACTGAGCGAAGCTGATTTTGCGAAAGGCAATATTGTGGATGCCGAATAAAACTGAGTGCTGCCTGTCGTAGTTGGGGTTCTTGTCAAAAAGACAAAAGCGCCCACGGCGCCGGAAGCCGCACACTGGAGAATCAATCATGGAAGTCATTCTGAAGGAAGACGTATTGCATTTGGGCAACCGCGGCGATCTGGTCAAAGTGGCCGACGGCTACGCCCGCAACTTTCTGTTGCCTCGCAAGCTGGCGCTGCAGGCCACGCAGGCAAACAAGGCCGTCGTCGAGCAGATGAAGGCCGCCGCCGCCCGCCGTTTCGCCACGGAAAAAGCGCTGGCCGAGGAACTGGCCGCAAAACTCGAGCCCGTCGTGCTCGAATTCACCCGCAAGTCGAGCGAGGCCGGCCATCTCTTCGGCTCCGTCACCTCGTCCGACATCGCCACTGCCCTCGATGCCAAGGGCTTCGACGTTGATCGCCGCAAGATTCACCTGGACGAACCTCTCAAGTCCATCGGCGAATTCAACGTGGCCATCCGGCTCTATCGCGAAGTCACCGCGCACGTGAAGGTCAAGGTCCTGGCTGAAGCCACGGAAGAAGTGGCCAAGCCCGCCGAGCCTGCCGCGGAAACAAAAGAGTAGCTCTTCTTAGTCCACTATCACGCGGCCCGAGGAAACTTTTCTACCTTGGGCCGTTTGCGCTGCGCTGCGTGCCACAGATCGTATTGCTGTTGCAAGTCTAGCCACATCCCTGGCTCGGTTCCAAAAGCATCGGCCAGCCTGAGCGCCATCGCCGCCGTGAACGATGCGCGCCCGTTCAGCAGCCGTGAAAGCGTTGACCGCGCAACGCGCAGCTTCTTTGCAGCCTCGCTTACCTGCACCGTACCGAGATATTCGCGGAGAATCTCGCCCGGGTGGGCCGGATTATACATTGTCATCGCCATAGTAATTCTCCTCTGCGGTCAGTGATAATCCTGGTAGTCCACCAGGATCGCATTTTCATTTTCAAACGTGAACGTCATGCGCCAGTTTCCATTGACTTTGATCGACCAATGATATGCAAGCGTTCCTTTGAGTGCGTGCAACTCCCAGCCGGGAACATTCATGCGCTTCGCGTTCTTGGCTGTATTCAGCAGGGTGAGCTGTCTGCGCAGTTTGGTGGCATGTGCGGGTTGAATGCCCGCCTTGCTCCCCGTCAGGGAAAATTTTTCCAGCCCCGCATGCCGGAACGACTGAATCATGTTTCCACTGTAGCGCGTAGCGCCTCGCGCGTCAACAATATATTATTGTGAGTCCCTACACCATCGCCCGTTCCTTCACCGTCAAATATTGATTCAGCACCGACGAGGTGAGCGCCTCTGGGTTCAGGTCAAGGGTAAGCGCGCCTTGCTCGTGCAGCCGCGCCAGCAGCAACTCGCGGCGGCCGGCCATCTCCTGGGCGGCGGAGGAGCGGAACATCTGCTCTACATTATTTGGCCTAGCCTGGGCGATTTGCTCGACCTCCGGCTGGGCCATGGCGACGAACAGAAGCACGTGGCGGCGCAGCAGTTGCAGCGCGCCGTCGATGACCTCGGGGCGCATGGCGGTCTCGGCCAAATCCGTCACCCACAAAATCAAAGACCGGCGGGGTTGCAAGCGGCTGAGCACAGCCGTGGCTCTCAGGTGGTCGGCCTCGCCGGATTCTGTGTGCACCTGGGCCAGCAACTCGATGAGCTGCCGCAGATGCGATGCGCCGCGACCGGGCAAAAGCCGCTGCTGAATGTTTTGCCCATAGGCCAGCAGTCCCACGCGGTCGCCGGAATAAAGCGCCAGTTGAGCCAGCGCGACGGCCGTGGTGCAGGCGTGATCAAGCTTGGTGCTTGGCGCACGGCCGGGGTCTTTGGGCGATTGTGCGAGGGCCACCCGCGCCCGCATCAGCCGCCCACAGTCGAGCACGATCCACACCGGCTGGCTGCGCTCGGTCTGGTACTGGCGGGTGATGAGGCTGCCGCGGCGCGCCGTGGCTGTCCAGCAGATGTCGCGCAGATCGTCGCCCTCGCGATAATCGCGCAGGCTCTCGAAGTCGCGGCCCAGTCCACGCTGTTGCGCGCGGCGCAGTTGCAGTTCGATCTGGCGGCTGCGAGCGAGGAAGATCTGCTGCTCTTCGCCGGTGCTGAGCGCCGGGTAGACGCGCACCGTCTGCGTCAGCGGCGCTCTGGCCCAGCGCTCGCCCAGGCCCAGGCCCGACCGGTAGCGCACATAGAGCCATCCCGTCTCCCAGTCGCCACGCTCGTTGGGCTCGATGTAATAGCGCAGCTTGGCTGGCACGCGGGGAAATGCGGTCAGTCGGAGTGTTTCCGGTTCGGCGACCAGCGCCGGCGGCAGATCGTCCACGATGCGGCAATCGAGTATCATCCGGCCGCGATTTTCAATCGTCAGCTCAATCTCCGTCTCGCTGTCAAGCGCCGGAGCATTCAACCAGCTTCTACCTGCAGATAGTTGTGCCGCGGCGGGCAGGCGCAGTCCATCAAGAAACGCAAATAACAGCACCAGGCCGTCCCAGGCAGGCATCGCGTAGGCCAGCCGCCCATCCCAGAAGCCCGGAATCAGCCAGGCAAATCCGGCGATCAGCAGGCCGATGGAGCGCGGCGTCAGCCCGAAGCTCCAGCGCCGTCGCCGCTCGCAAACGGCGCTCACAGGGGCGGGATGAAGAAACGGAGAGATCATTGCCTCGGCACCGGCACGGCGGCGATCACGTCGTCCAGCACGCGGTCGGCGTCGAAGCCCTCCAGTTCGGCCTCGGGCTTGAGCATCACGCGATGCCTCAGCACAGGTTTCACGGCGCGCTTTACATCGTCGGGCAGCAGATAGTCGCGGCCATCGAAGGCGGCTGCCGCCTGGGCCACGCGCATCAAGCTCACGGCGGCGCGCGGGCTCGCGCCCAGCAGCAGTGTAGGCCACTCGCGTGTGCGTCGCGCAAGCGTCAGAATGTATGTGGTCAACTCCGGCTCAATGCGAATGGCGCGAACCTCGGCGCAGGCCGTGGCCAGCAATCCATCAGGTATGGGCGCAATCCGAGCGTCTTCCAGCAGCCCCGCGCCCGAGCCGCCGTGGTGCCGCTCCAGAATCTGCAACTCCTCCGCTTCGCTGGGATAGGCCACGCGAATCTTGAGCAGAAATCTGTCCAGTTGCGCTTCGGGCAATGGGTACGTGCCCTCGAAATCGATTGGGTTCTCGGTGGCGAAGACGGTGAACCACGCGGGCAGCGGGCGGCGTGTTCCGTCCGAAGTTACCTGCCGCTCTTCCATGCATTCCAGCAGCGCGGCCTGGGTGCGCGGGGGCATGCGGTTGATCTCGTCCACCAGCAGCAGGTCGGTGAAGACCGGGCCCGCATGAAAGACAAAATCTGCGGAACCGGGGCGCAGAATCGTCGTTCCCAGAATGTCGGCCGGCATCAGGTCAGGCGTGGCCTGCACGCGCTGAAAGCCGAGGCCGAGCAGCCGCCCCAGAGCTTTGACGATCAGCGTCTTGGCAATGCCCGGCACGCCCTCCAGCAGCGCATGGCCCTGGCATAGAACGGCGATCAGCACCTCCTCGATCACCTCGCCCTGCCCGGAGATCACCCGGCCCAACTCCGTGCGCGAGTGATCGATAAGTTGGCTGGTCGCGCGCAAGCCCTCCGGGCCATTGGCGTTTTGGTTGAGTTCTTGTTGGTTTTCCTGGCTCATAAAACCCTTTCCTGCTGTTTGGATTAAATCTTTTCAGATTGCTCGGCGATGTTGCCCGGTTGACTGCCCATTTGACGGCTCGGCCTGACGGCTTCTTTCAGTTTTTCGTAGTGCCCATGCAGCGATTGAATCAGCTTCAGCGCATGTCGTGAATCGACCGTCTCTCCCCACGCGGCCTCTTCGCAAGCAGCCAGATCAGCTTCCAGATTTGCATCGGCGCGCGGAAAGCGCCGGCGAATTACCGCTGCCAGTTCGTCCGCGCCCATCTTGCTCGCCCCATGCCCGCAGAGCCGCAAACTGTGCCGCCGAAACCGCTCCCAGGCAATCGCAACGGCTGTCGATGCGGCTCCGGCCTTGCGATAGAGCGAGCCCAGCGCCTCCAAAAATTCAATCGGCGTGGCGCGCGCCGTCGGAGGCAGGTCGCGCACCGGTCCGCTGCGCCGGCTGAAGCTGAAGACGATCAACAGCCCCAGCACCGGCAGGCCGATCCACAGCATCGTCCACGACGGCCCTGAGGCATAGCTGAAGGCCGTGCGAATCTCCCCATGCAGCGACTCGTCCCAGTAGAAGCGATGCCCCGCGCGCGGCCCCAGCGAAGTGAGCAGCAGGTCGAGATTGTGTGCTCGGCTGAGCGAACCGTTTTCCAGAGGCGTCGAGCTGGCCCACCACACGATGTGCCCTTTGCCCCAGTCGTACTCCACCACCGCCGGATGATTGGCGCAACTGTATTCGACGCGCTGCGCCGGGTTGCCCTCATCCCAACTACCCTGCGGAACCATCCACACCTCGCCCGCGCCGGCCAAAGCATCTAGTCCTTCAGGATCCAGCCGGCAGGCGGCAAAGTGAAATTCCTGTGGCTCGTTGCTGGCCTCGCCGGGCAAGATGTATCCGCCCATAAAACCTGTGGCTAGTACGCGGCCACCGCGCTCCACAATTTTGCGCACCGCCTTGATCTCCTCAGGCTCGCTGGAAAGTGGCTGAGCGAAGATCACCACCGTCTCCGGTCCAGCCGTGTCAGCCAGCTCGTTCAGCGGCCGCTCCCAGCGTTCAATCTGATAATTGGAGCGAAGCAGCGTCTCATATGCGGCGCGCGCCCCGTGCTGGCCGGCCAGGTAAGTTGAGGGCAGCGGATTGTTGTTGTCGTTTCCATGGGGCATCAGAAAGCCGGTGGCCACGGCCAGCGCAAGCGCAATCCCCACGCACCACAGCAGCAATTTGCGGTCCTGAGCGTCGAGCGAAGAGAGAAATTTCATCGCGCACCGCCTTCCGCGGCCCCGCTGCCAGAGATCAGTCCGTCAGCCAGCTTTTCCGCCTGCAAATAATCGCTCTCGCCCGCCCTCCGGCCACCATACCAGACTTGCTCAAAACTGCCGGTAAGCGTAGCGAGTCCGGCGCGGCGCGGGTCGTCCGCGGCCACCAGTGCCAGGTACTCTCGCGGAGTGCGTGCCCGGTCCGCCGGCCACAGCCGTCTCGATTCCAGCCGCGAAATCGCCGCCCAGTAGACGAAATGAATTGCCTCGCGCCACTCACCGGCAGCGGCGGCGCGTCGCGCATCGTCGAGCCACAGTTGCCAGTCGCGAGCCGACACGGCTCCTGCGGCAGGTCCGTCGCTCTCCGGCACCAGGCGGATGCGCCAACTGCGCTCCAGTTGCAGCAGCCCCCAGGCCAGCCCCACGCACGCGGCCAGAATGAAGCCCCACACAATCACGCGCCCCGCCCAATCTGAATTTGCATGAAGCTTCGCGATGCCTTCAAAGAGCCGGTTGAGCCATTCGCTCAGCTTTTCCAGAATTGAATCGCGCGTTGTGTGCGCTTCCAGGTTGCGAAAGTCGCGGCCAGAGAGCACCTGCTTCATCGTCTCGCGTTCCTGGGCGTGATCGGGCGCAGCAGTTGGCGAGCCTGCCGCCGCACTGTCCGCTTGAGCAATGTCTTGGGTCAGACGAAGCTGCGCGGCCTGCAACAACTCGCTTGTAGTCGGTTTGGGCGGCAGTGTCGGTTCCTCGACCGGAGCCTCTCCGGAAGCCGGCCCGCCCCGCGTCGGAATTATTGCTTTGACGGGAGGGCGATCCCGCGCTTCTTCGGGCCTTACGTCAGACTCGCTCTTGGCCCTGTCCACTGGATTGTCTTCCGGTTTGGTTTGAGAATTGTTCCCTTTATGGTCTTGCGCTCCCTCCGGGATCTTATCTTTGATTTGAGCGATGGTGAGCAGCGCGCGCAGCCAGCCGTAGCGCACCAGCCGCCGTTCCGCATTGGGAGTATTGCCGAGCGGAACATGATCGTCCTGGCCCACGAGCGCAGAATCGCAACTCTTTGCATCCCGCGCCTTGGCGCAAGCCTCCACAACGGCATTCAACTCAACTAGATGTTGGCGGTACTGGGCGAGCGTTGCCTCGCGCAAATTTTTCGCTGGTTGTGGGGTGGGGTCATCAGCATGAGCCGTCAGCGAGACGAGGACTGCGGTAAGCGCCGCAGCCAGCGTCACTCGAATGAGTTGATTTCGAGCCGTCAAGCTTGAGCCTCTACAGCCTGCGAAGGCGCGAGCGGCGAACCGTCCTTGCGCAGCCGCTGGTCGTGATAGAGGACGGCAAACGAGGCTGAGAAGGCGGACCAAAGTAGCGCCATCCACAGAAAGAGAAAGGCCAGGCAGCACAGCGCAAACAAAACAACACCCGCGATGCCAGCCACGGAAGCCAGATGTATGTGCAGCGCCATTGCGGCAAGAACTCCTATTCCGAGGACGGCCATCAGCCCCATGACGCCCACCATCTCAACCACGTAGCCGAATGCGTAGATCACCAGCAGGACCAAAAAGATGCGTCCCTTTGCTCCCTGGGTGAGCTGGCCGCTGCGCCGGATGGCCGCCCGTGCCGTCAGCCCCTCGGCCAGCGATGCGGGAAAGGCCAGCGAGAGACGCATGGCCATGATGATGCCGTAGACGATTGCGGCGATGAACAACAGCATCTCCAGTGGCAGCAGAATGAAGAACGCGGTAGGGGGCGTCGTCTTGTGCGCGGTGAACAGCGCCATCGGAACAAACATCACCAACTCCAATACCAACGCCGGAAGAAAGGCGATGATGTAGGCCAGAAACAACAGCCAAAGGTAGCGGCCGATGCGCTTCCAAGCCAATCCACAAGCCTCGCGGAAGGTGACCGCGACGCCCAGATTGGCCTGTAATGCGGCGTAAATAGAGGCTGCCAGATAGAACGCAAAGATTGCCAAATTCAGCGGTAGCGTGACGAGTATGACCGGGATGATGATGCGGAATATCACAGCGGGATCAGGATTCGTTTGCTGCTGCGTGAGAATGGGAATGAAAATAATCGTGCCGGCCAGAGCGATGATCAGAAAGTATGCGGCTGCCAGAACGGAGGCAATGCCGATTAAGAGTTTAAGTTGTGAGCGTATGAGACGGTAGATGCGGTCGAGTATCTGGCCGAAGGTCATGGGATGCTGGTGTGCGGGTCCAAAAAATGCGGGAGTAGCGGGTGCGTTCATTGGGATTCTCCGGAAGTTGGCGATGTTGGTTTCCTGGCCTGCGGAAATTCTACGTCTTGCGGGGGTTCAAGGACTGGCGCAGAGATTGTTCCAGGCGCATCGACCATCCCCGCCTGCTGCATCATCCACTCGATGTCGAATCCCTCCTGGCGGATGCGCTGATCGTAGTAGAAGAGCACCTGTGCGATGCCATAAACCGGCCGGACGAGCGCCTGGACCGCAAACGACGCGCCGTAGATGATGAAGACCATTACCACGGAGGCGGCTTGCTGGTGTTGAGTGTTTCCCGAGCTGAGAAACAGAGAGAGGATGATCGTCAGCGGCAGCGTAATCGCCATCGAAAGAATCCAGCCGAGGATCGCGACCAGAAGATAGAGTATAAAAATGCGGCCCTTCGTTCCGTGGCTTAAATTTATGGAGCGCTTGATCGCGGGCCATGCCTCAAGCTGCTCGACCACGCAAGCGGGGAAGGCCAGAGAGAGACGGAGCAGCATCCAGATGACGTAACCAAACACGGCAATGATGACCGGAAAAATCAGCAGGCCAATGAGCGCGCCGCCGGCGGCGCCTCCCGTGCCCGCTCTCCCCGCCAACGCAGCACCCCCGGCAATGAGGAAGATCAGCACGATCCATGCAGCAAGGGGAGCGGCTCCGATAATGAGGCCCTCAAGCACATAAAGCCAGATGTAGCGCCAGCCGCGCCGCCACACGCTCTTGTACGCGTCGCGGATGGTTGTCGTTTGGCCCAGGTGAACGCGGGATACGGCATGGCTCATGGCCGCCATGGCCAGCGCCGTCGCCGCCAGAAGAACCGGCAGCGCCACCAGCGTGACTCCGATGGCGAAGACCGCGACAAGAACATAACCCGCCTCTTCAGAGACCGAGCCTGCTCCGGTTGCGCTCCACCATGCGACAATCAGGCCGATGATGCAGGCCAGCACCACGATCACGCCGGTGGGGATGACGGAGATTCCCAGAAACAGAAGAAAGCGCGTGCGATAAAGCTGTGCGGTGCGATCCAGAATCTCGCCGAGAGTCGAGGGGCGCAGCGGCTCATTCATGCGCGGCTCCCGGGTCTTGCTGCGTGGCAGGCGCAGCCAGTCCGGCGGCCTGCATCATCCACTCGATGTCGTAGCCTTCCTTGCGCACTCGCTGATCGTAGTAGAAGAGCGTGATGCCGGCGGCCCAGATCGGCCCTAAAAAGCTATTGGTAAAGAAACCGATCACCTGCGAAAGCGCTGTAATGCCCGGTCCCAGCGGCTGTCCGGGATGCTTGAAGGCAGCCACAAAAACAAAAAACTGAGTGACGCCGACCAGTACCAGCTTGATGACGCCCACCAGCAACCCCAACATAAAAATGCGCCCCCACGACCCTTTGGCTAGCTCAATGCTGCGGCGGATCGCCAGGCGGGCCTTCAGGTTCTCCACCACGCAGGCCGGAATCGCCAGCGAGTAGCGCAGGCCCATGAGGGTGGTATAAACCGCAACAGGAATGAGCAGAAGAACAAAGATCACTGAAGCTAATCCGACGATGACCAGAGTTTGCGGATTTGACATCGCGGCCTGCTGTGCGGCGGGGTTTGTTCCGAAGCCTTTCACGTATGCAGCCATAATTCCAAAGTAGCCGCAGTAGAGCAGGAAAATGGGCGTAAAGACAATCAGCCCGGTAATGGTCATCAGCCACAAGTAGCGGCCCAGACGGGGCCGGATGCTCTGGTAAGCGCTGCGGATAGTGGCTGGTTTGCCCAGATGGACCCAAGCCACAGCGCGGCTGGTGGCAGCCATAACCAAACCATAAATGAGGAACGAGATCGGCATGATGATTACCGCAGTGGTCAAAGTAAGCCACTGCATATATTCCGTCGTATGCGTCGTGCGTAGCGCCTCTGTGAGTCCAATCTGGAGCAGGCCCAATAACAGCAATGCGCCTGCGTAGGGGACGGAGATCCCGGCAAAGAGCAGAAAATGCGTGCGATAGAGCTGCGCGGTGCGGTCCAGAATTTCACCCAGAGTCATCGGGCGTAGGTTGCTTTCCATGTTGGGCTCCTCGGAAATGCAAGGTTTGCGTTTGCCGGGATACTAACACAAGTCCGCGCTATTCCAGATGCTGAATCGGGGTTCCCTCGGTGGGCTTCAACTCGAACTGCCGGCGCCATTCGTCGTCACTCAGTGTTTGGTTCTCCACCACCTTGTCAATGGTGAGGACGATCTCGATCTCCTCCAGCGGGCGCTTGATGACCACCGTAGTCGGATACTTGCTCGCGCCGAAATCCCGGTACCCGGTATAGAGGACATGGGTCTCCAGATTGCCCTCGCTGTCGAATATATCTTGTTCATAAGGCAGCAGGTCGTCGCGGCGGAATGTGATCACGCGCACCGGCGTCAATTGCCGGCTCCCCGGCTTGCTGCGGCTGATGCTCAGTACGTATTCCGGGATATTGTATAAGTGCTTGCGGGCCGCATCCTCCACTGTCTCCGTGTCCGTCACCACCGCATACAGGTCGTCCGGCTCCAGCCCCCGTACCACCAGTGCGTCCATGAAAAACCCCGGCCGCAGGTTTTCCAACTGGTTGACCGATTTCTTCTTCAGAAATTTGCTGCCTCGAAAAACCACGTTCTTCGAGGGAATCCACAGCGTGAATTCCTTGCCGTCGCTCACCATGTCGAAGGCGCGCGTGCCGACCACCGGAACTCGCCCATAGACCCGCAGCATCTCCGGCTTGCGCATGAGGATGTTTCCGCGAAAGGTGGGTAAGTCCCTGGCTACGCCTTCCTTGGACTTGAGCACGCTGGCCTGAATCTCGACCCAGGCCGTCATGTTTTCCAGTGCTGCCCAGCGATGGTTGAGCTGCGCCACCAGATCATCCGGCGCCACCGTCAGCTCAATCAACGGCGCCTTGGGAATCGGCAGCTTGCGCGTGGTGGGCAGCAGGGAACACCCCGATAAGAGGAGCGGAAGAACCAAAATCGCGGCGGAGGCGAGACGGCACTTTGTTTTCATCGTTCCCCTGCCTTCTTCATCGCGTTCCGGTAGCTGGCCACGTTGCGCGCGTGCTCTTTCGCGGTGCTCGCAAACCGCGACCCGCCCTGCGGATCGGCCCCAGCGGCCACAAAGTAAAGATATTTCGTCTTGGCCGGCTCCATGGCTGCCTTGAGAGACCGCAGTCCGGGATTGGCCACCGGTCCCGGCGGCAGGCCGGCGTGAAGATAGGTGTTGTAGGGCGTATCGAGCTTCAGGTCGCTCTCATGGATCACGCCCCGCCAGCGTCCCTTGAGTTCCAAACCGTAGATCACCGACGGATCGGTCATGAGCGGCATCTTTTTGGCCAGCCGGTTCTCAAAGACACTGGCCACCACAGGCCGCTCCGCGTCCAGCGCCGTTTCCCGTTCCACCAGCGAAGCCAAAGTCACCACTCGATGCACATTCCCTTTCAATCCAATTTGTCCGGCCACCGCGCGAAAGCGTCTGACCATCGCCGCGCAAATCTGCACCGCACTTGCCTTGCGCTGAAAATGATATGTATCCGGAAACAGGTAGCCTTCCAGGCTCTTTGCTTCGGGGTCCAGGTCGGCTACCAGGCTCACCTGTTTTGCCGCCGTGTTGATAAAATCCCTCTGCGTGCCAAACCCCGCCTGCTCCAGCCGGGCCGCAATCTCAAAAACGTTCGCGCCCTCCGGCAGGGTTACAGCTTTGGTAAAAACATCGCCGCGCGCGATGCGCTCATAAATTTCGATAGCCGCTGCCGGATGGTCGAAGCGGTACTCGCCCGCCTTGAGCGTGCCGTGCCTCAGCCAGCGCGCAAGATCGAAGCCGTACCGGCTGCGTACAATCCCCGCAGCTTCCAGTTGCCGGCCGATCTTCGCCGTGGTCGCCCCCGGCGAAATCTCGACAAAAGTCTCCGTCGTTGGTCCAAAGGGCGCATAAACCAGCCATGCCGCTCCCGCAACCGCCGCGCAACCCGCAGCCAGCAGCAAAATCAGGATAACCGCCCGCAAGAAACCCCCGCCAGAACCCTTTTTTCTTCTGCTCGTCTGTTTGCGGCGCGCCATCTCTTGCTCTCAACCCTTCTCAAGCGAAAAAAACGCGGAAAGTCCCCCTCGGGACCCACTCTCTCTGATTGTACCGGGCGAGAGTGTCCTAAACAGGGCATTTCGTCATTTCGGTACCCAGGCCGTAAGCTGCGGGTAAACTGCTCCGCAAGGTATGCATTATCGGCAAAGCTCTATTGAAAGTCTGATTCTGATAGCCTCGTAGATATGGACCACTCACCGAGCGACGTAGAGGCATTTGCTCGCGCCCAAAAAGGTGTGTGGCTGATTGAAGAAATTCTGCCTATCGACGTGAGGGATACTGCTCCAGCCTCGGTCGTCGGAGCCCTGCTAACCGTATCGTTACAACACTGCGACTCGATCCTACTTTTGCTTCAGACAGGTGTTAATGACGCGAGCGCAGAAGCCCTTATGAGACCCATGATCGAATCCGTTCTTCGATTGACTTGGGTGGCCAAAAATGAACAACGCGCTCTCCAAGTTACGACAAAGACCGTAAGATTTCCGAACTTGTCTGCTCTCATTCGGCACATCGATCCTTCAAACAAGAAAGCTCAGACAGCGCTGCCAACTCTTCACGGCATGACGCACGCTGGAATGGAGCAACTAATTCAATACTTTAGTGGACAGAAAACGAACAAGCCACCAGAACGTGCGGCTGTTTCCCAATTGGCCGCATTTTTTATTGTTTCAATGGCGTTCCTCGCTGGAGCTGCGTTTTGCAAATTCACTAAGCGGACGGAAGAAATTAAACGAATCGGCAAAGTATTTGAGACCCATGGTCTGGGACTTCTTTCTGGCATGATTAGAACTTTGATTGCTATGATTCCAAAGCAGGGTGCCCCACCTTTGAATCAGCCATAGAGTTTGAGTGCCCCATCTTTTCGCGCACTTGGAGAAAGGGCGGTAAACCACGAACTTCAATGAACAGCTTTGCGTTTTCCTGACAGAGTTATCGTCGAAGAAACTCGATAATATGCCGCGAAGTATCAGGGCACGACTTTATAGCTTGCGAAAAAATTCCATGCAAGTCACAGAGCGTCAGGGCACGACTTCAGTCGTGCCGATAGACGACCCCATTAAATCTTGGGCTTTAGCCCCTGCGTGCTTTTGCTTCTTTAAGTATGCCGTTCCAAACGGATATTCGTCCGGCCTCTTTGCCAAACCCGCTTTCACCGGATTGTTTTCTATGTACTCGCGATGCTGTTGAAAGTTCTGGTCATCAAGAATCTGCACATCCGAGTACCCGCGCTGCCAAATCTCTCCGCGAAAACCAAGCTCCTTGTTGGTGCGATAGGAAAAGCTGCCTTTGATCAATTGCATTGCCTTCTCTAGACTCATCTCGCCCGGAACGGTCATCAGAATGTGGATATGATTGGGCATGATCACGAAGTCGTGAACGGTAATTTTACCTTTGCGCATGTAGGTCCGAAGAACTTCGATGAATAATCCTGCCATGCGATCCGTTTGAAAAAGCGATCTTCCGCCTGTTGTTCGCGTGGTGACAAAGAACGTGCGCGGGTAAAATGAGGCGCTTGACGGGACCGAAGGTCGGGAAGGTATCGACATCGCAGGGGCTAAAGCCCTCCACTTTTAACTATTGCGTACGGCACGACTGAAGTCGTGCCCTGACGCTTCTTAGCTTACTCGAATATTTTTTCGCAGACTAGCGTGCCAGGTGCCCTAACTCCGGATTCTCGGATTTGGGAGTCCACGAATCCTATGCGAGCGACAAGCGAGCCTCTGGCCCCACCGCAGGTCCTTGCAGATTATTTCCCGCATCCTGCTACTTTGAACTCAGGCCGGGTTCCATCCGGTCGGCCTTTCGGGAAGAAAAGGGGTACCACCCCCCCTATTTATTGTTGAATTGTGAAATTGTGATGAGCCGGGTGGTGTCTTTGCTCGGCTCGCCGAGTGGGACGCTTTTCAGCCGAAAGCGGCCAAAGAGGCCGAAAACGTCTCGTAACCCCTTATCCTGGACGATTTTGCAGGGAACTTCTTTGTTATCACGATTTTACAGCGCGACCCCCCCCGTAACCCCAAGAAAACAAGGAATTTGCGTCCAAAATAGGGGTGGGGGTACCCCCGTATTTTCACGTTCTTTGATTCAAGGGCCGGAGACCGCCATTAAGCTGGAAGCAGGAGCCACAAGCTGGAAGTTGTTCGCTATCTCGGCCTCGACATCGGCAATCGCCGCATCGGCGTAGCTGTCTCGGACGAGTTGGGCCTGACCGCGCAGCCGGTTATGACGCTGGAGCGCAAGCACAACCATCGTGACGACCTGCGCTCGCTGGCGCGTCTGGCGCGCCGCTTTGGCGTCGCGGGCATCGTGGTGGGAAATCCCGTGCATCTTTCCGGCGACGTGAGTCCCCAAGCCGCCAGGATTCAGGCCTTTGCCGCTGAACTGGGCTCTCTGTCCGGCCTGCCCATCCACCTCTGGGATGAGCGGCTGACCACCCGCGAGGCTCACCAGATTCTCTACGAAGCTGGCCACGCCCGCCAGCAGCATCGCCGCATAGTCGACCAGGTAGCCGCCACACTGATCCTGCAATCGTTTATGGACGCCAAGGCTGGAAGCCGCATCGAGTCTCCGCGTATAATGAAGAGTTGAGTTCTTCCATCTCTCGCGGAAGGCGCAAACGCCACTCGCTGCCACGGACCCCGGATGCCCGAACACATCAAAAAGCAGATTCTTGCCGAGATAGCTCTCCTGGAGCACGAGCTCAACCACGAGCTTCCCGCAGAGATCAAGAAGGCAGTGGCTATGGGAGATCTCTCGGAGAACGCCGAATATCACATGGCCAAGCAGCGCCAGCATTTCGTGGACGCGCGCCTTGCCCAACTCAACCGGCGCATGGCAGAGCTCTCCCTCGTCAACCTCTCCAATATTCCCAAAGACAAGGTCGGCTTTGGCTCCACGGTGGTGGTCTACGACTCCACCAAGGACGAGGAGATCGTCTACCGCCTGGTAACCAGCGAGGAGTCGGATGTGTCGAAAGGGCTGATCTCGACCACTTCGCCCATCGGCCGCGGCCTGGTGGGCAAGCGAGTGGGCGACGTGGCCACCATCGTCACTCCCAACGGCAAGCGCGAACTGGAAATTTTGAAACTGACCACCATTCACGATGAATCCGGCGAGGACGAAAGCACGGACAGCGCCGTCAAATAACGGCAGTAAGGAAAATCAAAATGACCTGGACCAGCGCTTTTGGCCACGCCTGCGGATGGCTGCTTAACAAAATTGTGCATGGCCTGGCGCTGACCCGCATCTCGCCCAACGTGCTTACCATCATTGGCGTGGCCATCAACATCGTGGCTGCAATCCTCTTTGGGCACGCCAACGCCGCTAATGCTAACTGGATGTTCTTCTATGCGGGCGTGGTAATCTTCTGCGCCGGCGCCTTCGATATGCTGGACGGGCGCGTGGCGCGGCGCAACAATAAAGTCACCGTCTTCGGCTCCTTCTTCGACTCGGTGATGGACCGCTACTCGGACGTGATTCTCTTCTTCGGGCTGCTGGTCTACTATGGCCGCATCAACAGGTTCAGGTACGTGTGCCTGGTGGCCTTTGTGATGGTTACGTCCTTGATGATCAGCTACACCCGCGCGCGCGCCGAGGCCCTCATCGGCCAATGCAAGGTGGGCTTTATGGAGCGCCCGGAGCGCATCGTGCTGGTGATTATCGGTGCCGTTTTCAACTGGTGTGGCGCCATGGCCCCGGTGCTGTGGATACTGGCTGCGCTCTCCACCATCACCGTCGCCCATCGCATCGTCTACACCTACCAAAACACCAAGCATATGAAGCCGGCAAGCTGAGTGGTTGACCCCAGCGGCTGACTCTGAGTGATTGATTCAGCAGTTCACCATCACCGTCGAGCAGGGCTTCTCGGGCTCCCACTGAACCAGAAATTTGGTCACTTCCGCGGATTCCATGCGCCGCATGGCCTCGAACTCCCCGCCCTTCTGGCTGTAGAGCAGCTTGCCGTGCTCGTCGAGAACAGCCAGCGCGGGCACGCCCTTTTCCAATGGAACCTCATACTGCCGGGCAATGTCCAGGTTGGCGTCCATGTGCCCGATGTTCACGTGAACCAATTCAAAATTAGCTTCCAGAATGGTCCGGTTGGCCGGATCGTGGAAATAAATGTCCAGCACCTTGCAATCGCCGCACCAGTTGCCGCCAAAGTCCAGCAGGATGCGTTTGTGGGTCGTCGCCGCGGTGTTGAGTGCTGCGGCCAAGTCGGTTCTAGCCTGCGCCGGGTCAGGATAGATCACGCGGTTGGCAGGGGTGGTAGTCGTCGTAGTGGGAGCGAGACTCTTGCAGGCGGTCAGGGCCAGTACGGCGGCCAAAGCAATCAACGGGATGGTCTTCATGGGGAACTCTCCACAACTGATCTCAGTTTGCCACAAACCCGGAATGAGCGCCATTTTCCTCTCGCCATATTCCTCTCTCGGATTCGCCTTGACTGCTTCCGCACTGGCGAGATGGCTTATACTCTTCTGACTGGATGAGAAACTCGACCGATCTGCGCAAACGGCTGGAGTCCGCGCTCTTCCCTGACCTGGGGACGATGATGGAGGGCTATGCGCATGCAGCGGCGGAGTTGGCTACGAGCGAGTTCCAGCAAACGCTGGACTTTACCTCCGAATCCATCGACGCCCTGGATGAGATTCTGGTGCTGGTGGGCGAAAGCCCGGAGCTGGACCTGGACTTCGAAGTGCGGCTGTGGGGCAGCTATCTGGGCGAGGTGCTGCGCCGCCGCTACGCCGGCGTCTGGGAGATGACCCAGTATCCCGGCGGCGCTACGGCGGTTCCTGCTATTGAGGTGCGCGGCTCAAGACTCTTTCCCCTGATGAAGGTCTACCGCCGGCTGACCATGGGCGATGAGGAAGACCTGAGTGCCTTCTATGCCATGGTGACCGAACGGCTGGGCAAGCCGGCGCAGGTAAATTGACCACCTGCGGTGGGGCAGACGCCACGTGCGCGGCAGGCGCTGCGCGGGTATCCGGCTTTGTGCGACAATAATCTTTGAGAGTGCGCGACGGCGAGTGGGCCGTGCGCGGAGGATAGGGCAATGGGTTTCCTGACTGAACCGACGCATCTGCTTATCATTGCAATCATTTTGCTCGTGCTTTTTGGCGGCAAGAAGCTGCCGGAACTGGGCAAGGGATTGGGTGAGGGATTGAAGGGTTTCAGGGAAGGCCTCAAGGGCGTCACCGACCCATCTCCTGCAGCGTCAACGGCGCAACAGACTGCTGCCGCCGCGCCGTCATCCGCCTCGACGCCGGCCGAGTCTGCATCGAAAAAAGAAGACATGGAATATGTCACCTGCAGCCGTTGCGGAAAACGATTCGAAAACCCGCTCGGATTTAAAGTGGCGGACTATGTTTGCCGCGCGTGTCAGAAGAGTTCATGACTGAAAGGGAGCGCCTGTCGCGGGGTTTTCCGGCTTATCTCGGAAGTTGACGCATTTCGGCTCAGCACTTTGTATTTCCCCAAAACCCGCAGGCATCACGTACCGGTACACGGGCGATCCTCATTCCGGCGGCAGCTTCGCAGAGCATGGCGTCTGCCGGCCGCATTCTCTGCACAGGATAGTCACGATGACCGAACGAAGTACACTTCGCCGTCTTCCTGCCCGCGGTTCGCGGGAGCTCGAGGCGATTCATGCGATTCTGGATGCCGCCTTCGTGGCGCACGTCGGCTTTGCCGTCGATGGCCAGCCGTTTGTAATTCCTACGCTTTTCGGCCGCGCCGGAGACAAGCTCTACCTGCATGGTTCGGCGGCCAGCCGCATGATGCGCACGCTGGAGTCCGGCGCTCCGGTCTGCGTGACCGTCACGCTGGTCGATGGGCTGGTGCTGGCCCGTTCCGCCTTCCACCACTCCATGAACTATCGCTCCGCGGTGCTGTTTGGAACCGCCCGCGCCATCGACGATCCGGCTCTTAAGACCGAGGCTCTACAGGTGATCTCCGAGCATCTGATCGCTGGGCGGTGGGACGAGGTTCGCGCTCCCAACAGCCTGGAGCTGAAGGCGACCACCGTGCTGGAGCTGACCATCGAGGAAGCTTCGGCAAAGACTCGCATCGGCCCGCCCTTGGATGATGAGCAGGACTATGCCCTGCCGGTCTGGGCCGGGGTACTGCCTCTGTCGCTGAAAGCCGGCGCGCCGCAGCCGGATGTGCGGCTGGCCGAAGGGATTGCGGCGCCCGATTATATCCAGCACTATCGTGGATGATTCTGTACCGGGCTCTTAGCGCGCATCCTGCCCCGAGGTGTAGTAGCCGGTTTTGGCGATAACCTCCATGCCGGGCCGCTCGACGCGCACATCGATCTTTCGGAATCTGGTGTCGAGGATCGGCTGATGGCTGTAGTAGCCCAGCGTGTACTGGTTGCGTGCCTCCTCGGCAATCTTGGCGTAGCTCTTCTCGATGCCGTCCACGCCGCGCTCGGAGTCCAGCACGCCGCCGGTGGCGTGGGCGTATTTGATAAGGATGTTGTCCGTCATCATGCCGGGCACGTGGTAGCGGCTCAGGTAGCCCTCGCCCCAGCGGGCGGAGTCGCCCACCAGAGTGCCGTAGACGGCGGTCTTGTTGGTCTCCAAGTACTTCAGCACCTCGGAGTACCTGGCCTTGCTGCCGTACTCCTTGCCGTCACTGACGACGTAGATGATGCGGCGGCGGCCCTTGGGCCGGGTAGAGAGCTCCTTGGCTGCAGCCAGGATGGCGTCGTTAAGGGTGTGAATGTCCTTGGGGATGGGCGTCCATGTGCTGCCGCCTGCTGACTTTCCGGATTGCAGGTTAGGATCGACGCAGTTGCCGTTCTGGCGGATATTGCAACTGGAAAACGGTCCGTCGTTGATGGGCACCAGCATCTCCGCTCCCGCGGTTTTGGTCATGGAGAGCACGAAGGGAACCCGCGCGCTCTGTGCTCCCGTGAAGCCCCCGGAGCGGTCCTGCGCGCCGTTGTTGTAGGTATAGATAGCTATTTCGTCATACGGTGTAAGCGCTCCCTGGATGGCGCCCAGGGAGTTGTTGACCTTGGCCATTACGTCGGAGGTCAGGCTCTGGTCGATGACGAAAGCAATCGAAAGCGGGAAGGAATCCGTGGTGAAAAAGGAGATGGGCTCACGGGTATCGTTCTCGTAGATTTTGAAGTCGCGGTAGGTAAGGCCGGCCACCAGCTTTCCCTTCGGGTCCTTGACGGTAACCGGGACTTCGACGAAGTTTGTGTGGATGATAAATTTGGGAATGGCGTTCACGCCCTCGCCAGCGGCGGGCAGCTCTGGCGGCGTGGTCTGGACCTGGTCCTTGTCCTGGCCAGAGAGGACCTGGCTAGAGGGCGCCGGGCTGCCGGGCGCGGTCTGCTGGGCTTGAGGGTTGGAGGACGAAGTGGGCCCGGTCGGAGTTTCCCCAGCGCCTATGCCAGGGGTAATCGGGCCGTTTACGTCCGACGCCAATGGCTTCGGCGCCTGGGGTTGAGGGGCGTCGGGCACGGGGGGTTGCTGCTGTTGGGCCAGAGCCACAGGGCTCATATGAAGGCCTGAATGCGGACTATAACTCAAGAGCGCCGCCAGCGCGATTGCCATTAAACCTAGCTTCACAGGTATTCTCCAGTGATCAGTGAACAGTGGTCAGTTAATTCTATGCTAAACGCTGATGAATCTGGCGTTCCAGGTGGTCCGTAACCTGTGGTCAGAGCAAGCAGGCTACGGGGATGCGGCAACTGATTCACTGTCCACTGACATAGTGCTGCAATCGTCAGAGTATCAGACGCGCCAGAGTTGCGTAGGTTGCGGCCAGAGGGAACCGTTCCGGTATGCTTTCTTGAGAGTCCCGATTTCGTCTAAAGGACCAGGATGCAACCTCAATGGGGAATTGCCGCTTTGCTGCTTGGCCTGCCGGCGCTGGTTCCGGCCTGGGCCCAGTCTGCTCCCTCACCGGATGCGCCTCCGGTCAGTACCGCCCCTGCCCCAGAGCACGAGGAACAGCCGGTGGCAACCCTTAAGATGAACGTCAACCTGGTGGATGTGCTCTTTACAGTCAAGGACAAGTCTGGAAGCCTGGTTCCCCACCTGAACAAGGACGACTGCACGGTCGCGGAAGACAACGTGCCGCAGACTCTTAAGAACTTTGTGGCTGAAACCCATCAGCCGCTGACTCTGGGTATCCTGCTGGACACCTCGGGAAGCCAGCAGCGGGTGCTTTCCCTGGAGCAGGATGTGGGCAACCAGTTTATGCAGCGCGTGCTTAAGCCCAAAGACGAGGCATTCTTACTTTCCTTCGACGTAAATGTGGATCTACTGCAGGATTTGACCAACAGTCCCCGGCTGCTTGCGCGGGGCATGAGCAAGGCGGAGATCAACACCGCCGGAGGCAATAGCGCGGCTGGCATTCCCGGTGCTGGCGGAGGAACCGTACCGGCCATCGGAAAGCCCAAGGGAACCCTGCTCTACGACGCGGTCTACCTGGCCGCTACGCAGTTGATGAACCAGGAAACGGGCCGCAAGGCGATGATTCTGCTTACGGACGGCGAGGACCAGGGCAGCCGTACCAAGATCAATGAGGCGATTGCCGCGGCCAACCGTTCGAACGTCATGGTTTATACGATTTTGATCGCCGACCGGGGCTTTTATGGGGGATTCGGCTATAGCGGCTACTCGGCCATGAAAAAGATGACCGAGGAGACCGGTGGACGCCTCATCGACGTGGGCAACAACGGCAAGAAACTGGAGGCCGCCTTCCAGCAGATCGAAGACGAGCTGCGCACTCAGTACATGGCCAGCTACACGCCCACAAATACCAAGCAGGATGGCGCCTTCCGCAAGCTTTCCGTCGAGTGCCGCGGCGACGGCATGAAGGTGCAGGTCCGCAAGGGCTATTACGCCACCGCGCCGTAAAGTGAACGCGCCTTCGAAAAACGTGATTGAGTTGTGTAAAAGAAGTTTGAGAATGGCTTAAACTGCCCTGTTTCTGGACAGTTAATTACCTTCGTATCTCCCTGCCGTAATCTGGCGCAGCACAATATTCCTCATTAACATCGGCAAAGATTGAGAAAACGTTAGCCTTCTCAGGCAATATCTTTGAGGGCGCGTGGTTTTTCTCTCAAGGAGCCTGCCATGATGACCAATTGCGCAGCCAGCGATGGTTTTGAGATCAGTCCCAGATTTCGCCGCACCATTGAAGAGCGGATTGAGCGGCTGGAAAAGGATGCTGCGTTCGACGAGGCGCAGGTATCTCTGTTGGAGGATGGCGACCACATCCGCAGGCATATGCGTCTGGTTGCCTTACAGCGGGGCGAGGCTCTGCGCATGAGGCTGTTCCTGGATCGCGCCAAGACCCGCTTGCCCCGGCCGCTGATTGCGCTGTAAAAAAAGATCAGGGAATCTGCGAGGGTCCTTGATCGGCGCGTCGAGATCAGCACCGTTCCTGGGGCAAGATGACGGCTTTTCCTGTCAGGATGCACATGCTTTCAACAGGATTTAGTAATTACAAGTCACGTCAGGTCATCGATCTAGCTTTTTTCCACCGTTCGCTTTCAGATTTTGTGACAGATTTTCGCTGGGTCTTCCCTCCTTTACATCGCAATCCATTCCTCGTACGCTTGGCCTTCATTGCAGGATTTTAACCGGCATTGATGCCGGTGATTGCATCAAGGTTTCATTACAAATTGATCGTGAGCGAAGACAACCGCCTGTGCATCGAATGGCCGGTTGCCGCGTTGCAGACTCGCCGTGCCCGCCAGGGCTGATGGCGCTGCATGCAGGGCAATCCAGCCGCAAGATCTACCAGAAAATGGCTGGCTCGCTCCCGGTATTCCGGGTCCCAAGCGCATTGCGCCAGCCTGCCACCAGAGCGGGCAAAGGTGGGGTGTTTCCTGCGGACTAATAAAAAATGCATCGAGGAGGTCAACCCCATACCATGCGGCCCAAGAAAGTAATTCTCTGCGTCGACGACAACGAACAGGAGCTTTCCGTGCTCAAGTTCATGCTGGCAACCAACGGATACCGGGTGGTTGCGGCCACCAACGGCCAGGCGGCCATCGGCATTTTTTCCGAGACCGCCGTGGACCTGGTGCTGGCCGATTATTCCATGCCGCAGATGAACGGCTGCCAGCTGGTGGAGCGGCTGAAACAGATTGCGGCCCATGTGCCCATGATTCTGCTGGGCGACCCGCAGAGGATGGCAGGCGAGATGCACGCCGCCGATGCCCTGCTGGCCAAGAAGACCTACTCATCCCAGGAGCTTCTGGAGCGCATCAAAGTGATGAGCGCCCGCAAGCGCGGCCCGCGCAAAGGCTCGCAAAGGCTTGTTCCCGTGGAGCTGGCGGTGGCGTCTTAAAAGCAGTGGTCAGTGAACAGTGAACAATGGACAGTGGTCAGTATTGCAGAACCACTCTAAGGTGAGTTGACTATGGCCAGCTTTGCACGCCTGCCTGCGCACTGTTCACTGATCTCCGCTCACTGACCACTGTCTTCCCCCTTGACGGCTGCGTGGGAGGGTGGGATACTCCCCATCGGTACCTAGTCTGGCGTTTTTTCTTTCCCCGCCAGCGGGGGTTGGCTTTGTTATGGACTTGATTGTGATTCGTCTTCTTTTTGTGGCCCTTCTTGCCGGGGTCTGTTTTTTCCTTCATCCATTCGGCATGACAGGATGGGTGAGCGCGGCCATGGGCGCCGGGGCAGCCGGCGCGGTCATTGTCTTCGAGTTTCGCGTGCGGGCACTGAGCCTGAAGCGGCTGATCGGCGCCGTGGCCGGCAGCGTGCTGGGCATTCTGGGCGCGGCGCTGTTTTGCATGGTGCTGCGCGGCGCTCTGATGCCCGGGGCCGCATCGTCCGTGATCCAGATCTTCGTCCTGCTGCTGATGACTTATGTGGGGCTGCTGGTGGGCGCCAGCAAAGGCGACCTGTTGAACCCCGCGGCGCTGGGCACCGTTTTCACGGGAGACCGGCCCACGCGGCGCAGCGCCAAGGTGCTGGACACCAGCGTGATCATCGACGGTCGCGTCGCCGACATTGCCGAGGCGGGCTTCATCGACGGCATGATGGTGGTGCCGGAGTTCGTGCTGAGAGAGCTGCAAACCGTGGCCGACTCCACCGACGGGTCAAAGCGTCAACGAGGCCGCCGCGGCCTGGATATGCTGCAGCGCATGCAGTCCAACTCCGACATCCAGGTGCAGATCGTCTCCGACGATTTCCCCTCCATCCGCGAGGTGGACCTGAAGCTGCTGGAGTTGGCCAAGAAGTGGCAGGCCAAGGTGGTCACCAACGATTTCAACCTGAACAAGGTGGCCCATCTGCATCACGTGGAGGTGCTGAACATCAACGACCTGGCCAATGCGCTCCGGCCTGTGGTGCTGCCCGGCGAAAAGATGACGGTGCTCATTCTCAAGGAAGGAAAAGAGTTCAATCAGGGAGTGGGCTACCTGGACGACGGCACCATGGTGGTGGTGGATCACGCGCGCAAACTGATCGGCAAATCGGTGGATATTGTCGTGACCAGCGTACTGCAAACCGCCAGCGGCAAAATGATCTTCGGCAAGATGGAAGAGAACGGCAAGCCACCTGCGGCGGGGTCAACTGCCTTCGGCGTATAGGACCACCTGAAGTGAATCGAACAGCCATGTGGAAGGAATACTGCAAAGATGAAAGAACAGCCGATTGTCTGTAGTTGCCCAAAGCGAGACTGTCCGCGTCATGGCGATTGCGTTGCCTGCCGGGAGTTTCATCTGAATTCCAAGCATCCCAAGCCGCCGCGCTGCGAAAGAAAACCCAGCGGGCTGCGCAGGCTCTTTGGCGCGGCCTCCTAAGCCATTCGCGGAGTGATTAAGTCGCTTTCCAGGTGCTATCGTTATGATCAGGTGAGGCCATGCAGGATACTGTGACCGTCTACCTTCATTTCCCGTGTTTTGACGGCGTCATCTCCGCCGTGCTCGCTTGCGAGTATCTGGAGCGAAAGTGCGGCTGGCAGGCAGGGCAGATTGTGCCGGTCAACTATTCCGAGCGCGAGACCTGGACTACGCGGCCACTTGACAAGCCGGCAGCGGTTGTCGATTTTCTATATCATCCCGATGCGGATTTCTGGGCCGATCATCATCAAACGACTTTTTTGACGCCGGAGTTAGAGGCGGACGCCAAGCGAAGAGCTTCCGCCAACCTGCTCTACGATGCGAGCGCGTCTTCGTGCGCGGAAGTGATATGGCGCAAGAGTTACCGTTTGCTCCGTGAGCCGAGGTTCCGGGAGATGGTAGACTGGGCGCGCCGTATCGATGGCGCTCGCTACGATTCAGTGGAAGAGGCAGTGCTTGGGAATGCGCCCGCGCTCCGTATCAGCTTTAGCTTTCTGCGCGATTCGTCAGCCGGCTATTGCCGCTTTCTGGTTGAATCGCTGCGCAAAAAGAGTCTGGCGGATGTAGCCGCGTCCCCGCATGTGGCACAGTGTTACCAGAGTGCGCGCAAGGCCATCCGCAGCGGCCAGCAACTTTTCCGCAAGGCGTCCCGCCTGGAGAAGGATGGGATCGTCGTTTTCAACGTAAGGGAAGCAGGCGATGTGCTTCTGAGCCGTTATGCGCCTTATCTTGCTTATCCCAACGCGCGCTACTCGGTGGGGATCATGGATACCGGCAATGGAGCCAAGATCACCGCTATGCGCAATCCGTGGCGGCGCTTCAAGAGTGTTCCCCTGGGACAAATATTCCGCCACTATGGCGGAGGCGGACACCAGCGCGTCGCCTCGGTTCTACTGAAAGACTCGCAGCAGGCGCAACAGACGCTGGGCTCCATTCTGAACGACCTTCGCAGTGCCAGCGCCTCCGCCAAATCCATGCCAAGGGAGGCGGTCTCGGGTGATTAAACAATTCAATTTTTACGACATCTATGGGTATCTGCTTCCCGGCATATTGCTGCTTGGCCTGTTCTGGCTGCCCGTCGGTATCCTCACCCAAAAATGGCCCAGCGCGGATATTTCGAATGCGCTTTTCATGGTGGTGCTGGCATACATTGCCGGTCTTTTGTTGCAGACGATTGCGAATTCCGTGGTGCCGTCGACTGTGGCGGACAGCACTAAACGGCAGCGCGTGCCTTCTGATTTGATTCTTGATCAAAGCCATGCGAAGTTAGGCATGGATTTTAAGAAGAGGCTGTCAAAACAGGTTCGGAAATTGTTCGGCCTGAATCTCGAAGTCGCGCAGGACGGGGATGGGGAAGATGAAATCTCAAAGAATCGTCAATCAGCTTTCTTCCAGGCTCGTTCCCATCTGATTGCCATGAAATCGGCGCAATATACGGAGCAGTTCGAGGGAATGTATGGGATGATGCGCGGCCTGGGCTGCGCGTTTTGCGCGGGTGCGGCATACCTAGTTGGATGGGCGCTGTCGATTCGCGGCGGCGGCGCAAAGACTTGGAACTGGATTCCAATTTCGGTGTGCACAGCCATTGCTTTTGCCTTGATTTTTGCTATTGCCGCCTTCTTTCACGAACCGGTAAAAAAGATGGCCGACCGCATTGTCGCAACGTTCCTGCTGCTGGCGCTGGTTGGATTGGGCTATCTGACGGGATGCTGGCTGTTCCAGCCGCCCGCCAGTTTCCCAGGCTACGCCGAGTTCGTTCTCTGGGGCGCAGCTCTCCTCACGTTATTCGCCGCGGTACGCTGCTTCTCCGCCTACAGGGCCTTCGCACTCATCTTTGCGGAAACCGTTTGGCGCGATTTTTCCGCATATCTCTCCGCGCAGGAGAGTCCCGCAACATCGGCTAGGGATTCCGCCAAGTAGAGTTAGAAAGCCTCCCGCATCTTAGCGGGGAACGAAAGCCATTCACCTTTTCCGGCAAATCAGCTCGCCGCCGCCGAGCGGGACAATCAAGGCGTCGACTCTCGGGTCATCGAGCGCGCGATCGAGCATGGGCTGCAAGGCCGCGCGATGATTGATGGCGTTGTCGGCGACGAGAATGCCGCCCGTAACCATGATCGGCAGTAGCTCCTCATAACAGCGGGCGTAAATTTCCTTCTCGGCGTCGAGAAAACAGAAGGCAATCTCTTTCAACTCCGGCAGACGGTTCAAAGCGTCGCCGTGAACGAACTCGACAACATCCCAGACGCCTGTGGCAGCGAAGGTCTGGCGCGCAAGCTCGGCCTTCTCGGGCAATATCTCGTAAGTCGTGATCTTCTTGCCCGTAGCCCGGCAAGCCAGAGCCAGCCAGAGAGTGGAATATCCCGCGCTGGTTCCGATTTCAATCAGACGGCCAGGCGGCGCTGCTGCTGCCAGGATGGCGATGAATCTGCCTACCTCAGGCGGAATCTGGCGAAGTCGCTGCAGACGAGGTGTTCCGTCATCGCGGTCGCGGGAGTCGATCCGCTCCAACTCGCGCATTCGGGCCAGCATCTCTTCCGGTATATCGTGAAACATCTTCTTCCTCAGTACTTTTGCATCTTGGGGTCGATCTCGTCGGCCCAGGCTAGAATCCCTCCGGCGAGGTTGACCACGCGGGGATAGCCCTGCTGCTTGAGGTACTCAGCGATCTTCTGCGAGCGAACACCCGAGCGGCACTGCACGATGATCTCGCGGTTGCGGTCGATCTCGGAAAGGCGATTGGGGACATCGTTCTGCGGGATTAGCTTGCCGCCGATCTGGGCGATTTTGTACTCATAAGGCTCGCGCACGTCGAGGATGTAAACGTCTTCGCCTGCATCGATGCGGCGTTTGAGCTCCTTGACAGTGAGCTGGGGAATTCCGTTCTTCATAGCTTTTTCCTCCGGAGTTTCCGGCACAATGCCGCAGAAATGCTGGTAGTCGATGAGCTGGGTCACGATGGGGTTGGAGCCGCAGACCGGGCACTGGGGATTCTTGCGCAGCTTGAGCTCACGGAAGCGCATGGTAAAGGCGTCGGCCAGCAGCAGCCTTCCGATGAGCGATTCGCCTTTGCCCAGAATGAGTTTGATGACCTCGGTGGCCTGGATGACGCCGATCAGTCCGGGCATGATGCCCAGCACTCCTCCCTCGGCGCAACTGGGAACCAGGCCGGGCGGCGGCGGCTCGGGATAGAGGCAGCGATAGCAGGGGCCCTGCTCGGTGGCGAAGACGCTGGCCTGACCCTCAAAACGAAAAATGGAACCGTAGACGTTGGGCTTGCCCAGCAGCACGCAGGCGTCGTTGACCAGGTAGCGTGTGGGGAAGTTATCGGTGCCGTCGGCCACGATGTCGTAGTCCTTGAGAATCTCCATGGCGTTCGAGCTGGTGAGCATGGTCTCGTGCTTGACGATGCGGACGGAGGGATTGAGGGCAACGAGCTTCTCCGCGGCTGAATCGAGTTTTTTGCGCCCAATGTCTTTGGTGGAATGGATGATCTGGCGCTGCAAGTTGCTCGAGTCCACTACGTCGAAGTCCACCAGGCCCAGAGTTCCGATGCCGGCCGCAGTCAGATAAAGGGACAGGGGCGAACCCAGTCCGCCGGTGCCTACGCAGAGCACGCGCGCGGCTTTGAGTTTTTGCTGGCCCTCCGTGCCCACCTCGGGCAGGATCAGGTGGCGCGCGTAGCGAGAGAGGTCATCGGTGGTCAACTCGGGCAGTGCGGCGGTTTCTTTTGTCGTCATAGTTCAATTCTACGGTGCAAGTTGAGCTGGCTGGTAATGTGCGGGGTTTCGCTGGCTGCTTTACGCCTTTCATGGGAATTGCGGACAGTACTCCGGGTATGCGAGATTGGGTATGCGAGATTGCAGATTCAAGAAGATTCTGCCGATAACAGCTCTATATCCTCGCAGACTGGAAGGCTGTAGTGAGAAAAAAGGCCCGCAAACCTAATATTGAGCAGATTATCGAGACGCTGCGCGCACACGCCTTTCATGTGGAGCCATCAACCGAAACAGCAGGCGTGCTGGTGACAAAGTACGGGGCCGGGGCGGTATTGGCGGCTGCCGTTGATAAGGCGTCGCCGGTGACCTTTACGATTCGGCCTGGAGCGCTGGTTGGGGGTCATGTGGCCCGGCTGCTGGACCGCGGCCATCAGAAGTTCATTCAAACGGCCCACTTAGAGCTTCCTGCCACGGCCAGCCAGTTGCACGCGATTCACCGGTTCAGCGAAGAGTTGAAGCAGTTGACCGGCGACATCGATCTCTACAACGAGTCGCTAGGCACCACCAGCGATGTGTATTTGTATGACCGCTTGAAGGGCCGTGAAGCTGCGCAGTCTGCTCCGCAAGGTCCTTGGGAGCGAGGGACCGTGTAGTTCTACATACACGATTTTCTGTCATTTATGGTACTGAATTATGCTGGAAAAGGCGGTGACGGCAATGGAATCGATAAAAAAGGCACATGCCACCAATCCGTCGCAGGCAAAGCCCACCGGCCGCGACCGGCGCGAGGTGATGCGGGAAGCGGTCGATACCACGGCGGTGATTGTTCTCATCAAAATTGCGTCGCGGCTGCCAGGGCGCATTCTTGACCTGAGCCTGAGCGGCTGCCGCATCCGCACCGACGAGCGTTTTCCAGTGGGCATCTATACGCAGGTGGAGACGGAGTTTCGCCTCGCGGGGCTGCCCTTCCGGTTGGGCGGCGTGGTGCAGGCCATTCACGACAAACAAACGGTGGGCATACGCTTCCTGGATATGAGCAGCCGCAAGCGGGAGCAGGTGGAGGAGTTGATCAGAGATATCCGGGAGATGAGAGAAATGGGGACAGCTAACAGGGAATAGGGAATAGGGACTAGAATCCGAAAATTGTTCCACGTGGAACATATTCATTCTATTGAGGTTGTTACCATGTTTACTACATAATTAACAGCAAGATTTTGAAAATAAATCAAGGAATTGGGAATAGGGGAAAGAACTCGAGAAATAGGTTGGCATCTAAGCACACTCATTTCTACTTAAAACGGGTACAAATTACGGACAGGGAATAGATCGAGACTTACCGGCGACGCGCCCGCTCGCGTTGCAGTTCGCGATAAAGCTCACTCTTGGATTGGCCCAACTCTCGTGCAAGACGTTTGAGGGCTTCCTTTTCGTCTATGCTGGCTTCTGACATGAGGCGGGCTACGCGGTCGGAGATTCTTTCATGAGCGCCTGGTGAGGAGTCTGCGCCGTGCTGCGCCGGTTGCGCGTGGACCAGCAGGGTGATTTCGCCGCGCATGCGATCCCGACCGGCCAACTCGCGGCGCACCTCGGCTACAGTGCCGCGCAGAAACTCCTCGTGAATCTTGGTCAGTTCACGGGCCACGACTACGCGCAGGGTGGGACCAAATGCGGATTCGAGGTCGGCAAGAGTCTCCAGAATGCGGTGCGGAGCTTCGTAGAAGACCATGGTGCGCGGGGCTTCGTTGCGCTGAATTTCGGCGGCCAGCGATTCAAGCCAGGTTCGCCGCGTACCGGCTTTTTCCGGCAGGAATCCGACGAAATGAAACTCATCGGCGGGCAATCCAGAGGCGATCAGCGCACTGAGCGCCGCATTGGCTCCGGGGATGGGGATGACCGCGACGCCGGCGGCAATGGCCTGGGCTGCAAGCTGGCCTCCGGGATCGCTGATGCCCGGCATTCCGGCGTCGGAGACTACGGCGATGGCCTTCCCGGCCTTTATGTTTTGGATCAGTTCGGTGGCACGGGTGTGCTCGTTGTGCTGGTGGCAGCTTACGGTGGGGGTGGTGATCTCGAAGTGGTTGAGGAGCTTCTGTGTCTGGCGGGTGTCTTCGCAGGCGATGCGGTCTACGCGGCGGAGCACGTCTATAGCACGGATGGTGATGTCGCCCAGGTTGCCGATGGGAGTGGCAACGAGGTAGAGGCCGGGGGCGAGGGGTGCTTCGGGATCAGCGGACATGAACGGACTCCGGCTTTTCTGTGAACCTCTGAACAATGATTTGCAGCGAATCTCGCATTCCCACAGGGGATAAAGTCCTGAATCGATTATGTAGCATTCACGTCGGCCCTACGGGACGACACGCGTGTTATTGCTGCTGTCCCCGGGTTGCACTTTGCTCCACCCGGGGCTACTTTCACTTTCTCCCTCAGGGAGAAAATCAAAGGCTATTTCATCTTCCGTAGGTCAGCGTACCGGTCGAAGACGGACACAAAGCAGAGTATTTCTACAGCTTGTCAAGGCAACAATATACCTAGTTAATCAAATCAAAACAATCCGCCACAAGAGTGCGAGAATGAGCTATGATTAACTCCGTTCCTGTTGTATAAAATTCCACATTGTTCCGGAGATCTATGAAATACGTCAATCGTGAGATGAAGGTTGACCAGATCATCGGGTATTTCAACCAGAAGAAGATCAATCTGATCCCTCCATTCCAGCGCGGTACAGTTTGGCAACTTGCTCTGCGCCGAAAACTCATTGAGAACATGGTGCAAGAGCGCCCCATTCCAGCCGTCTTTTTATATAAGCAAGAATCTGGCGGCTCGCAGTTCGAGTACAACATTCTCGACGGCAAGCAGAGGCTTGAAAGTCTTATCTTGTTTGTGGGCGACCAGCGCAGCGATTTGATGGTTGAGAATGTTCAACACTTTTTTCTTGGCAAGCCCGCACGTAGACATGCTAATTTCACTATCGAACTATATGGCAAACAAGTCGCATTCAAGGAACTCGATAACAGTTTAGTGCGCCGCTTTAGGGAATATCCAATCCCGACGATTGAAATTGACATGGATGATGAGGAAGCGTGTTTTCCCGAAATTGTAAACCTCTTTATCGACATCAACCAGCAGGGGGTCAAGGTTAGTCGTTTCGATGTTGTCAAGGCGCTTGGTAATGACCCGTTGTTCAAGCAGGTATTTGCGCTGATCGCACGCAAAAAGCTTAGGAAGAAATCCAGCTACTACACTTTCCGGAACAACAGCTTTGTCTCAGTTATGAGAAGGCTCAACATCGTGAGCAGACTCTCGGACAAAAATTCTCAAGTAGACAGAATGTGGGAGCGTTTTACAGAGATAGCCTTATTCGCAAGGTCGTCCCAGCATCGTGCGCCAGGTTCGATTCTAAGGGCATTCATTGTTCCCGAAAGAAAAAAGAATAAGCGCTTGGTAGAGACAGAGTTGGCGAAATTGCTACTCTCATTTGGCTTCTTGGCAGATGCTTACCGAGTCATTCCTAAACTTACGGAAACCAAATTTGCAACCGATCAACCCTGGTTCTACACGCTCATTACTACGCTAATGTCTACGGATTTGATAGAGAAGTACGAGCGCAGAGAACTTGAGAAGCGGATTTTTATGGCCTCTAAAATCATTGATGGAATTGTGCCGGTGCCAAAGACGCTAAAGAAACCAGTACAAGAGTATTTGTTGGCAGCAACAAAGCAAACCACCAATCCCGACCGCCGTAAGAAAAGGCAAGAGGTTCTCGTAAAAGTCATCGAGCAGGCAGAAATATGACCGAGAGCTCAACAGGAACTCAAGATAACGCTTGCGATGTAAGCCAAGGTAAACAATCACGTTTGGACGCTTGAGGAAATTGCAACGTTGGCATAATAAACGTCTTTACTTTCTTTATTCTAGGCTTGTTTTCCTTATGGTCTGTACCTTCTTCGCCTTGTATTCTCCATATTGGAGGAGTATATTTCTCTGAAATGGACGGTGGACAATGATTTTGAATGCTCAACAGATCATCGCTGCGCAAGGTAGTGGTGAAATTTCCATTGACCCATTTGATGAGGCGCAAGTACAAGCTGCCACATACGATCTGCGAGTCGGCGAGCAAGGTGGAACCACAAGTGCAAAACGAGTCGTAAATATTAAGGAACAAGGTTATCTATCGCTCCAGCCTGGAGATTTTGCCGTCGTTACGGTACTGGAAACGATTAAACTTGGGCCGCAATACGCTGCACGATTTGGACTGAGATCAAAGTTTGCAAGGAAAGGGTTGATTGCAACATCAGGGCCACAAATCGACCCCGGATACCGAGGTCGATTGATTATTGGAATCACTAATCTGACACCGAAGCCTGTCACGCTTCCCTATAGGGATGATTTCATATCAGTAGAATTTCACCGGCTGCAAGAACCTTCGAACAAGCCGTATTGCGGTCCATATCAAGATCGGCTGGTATTAGGACCAGAGGAAATAGAATCCATCACAGAAAGCGAGGGGATGGCTTTGTCTGAGGTATTAACCACCCTCCGATCCCTTAGCTCGAATGTTGGAACTCTCTCTGCTGACGTTACATTGCTTACCTCTGGAATGAAGAACCTGAAATGGGCCATTCAATATATCCTGCCACTAATCTTGGTGGTTGGCTTCGGGGTTCTGGGGATTGTTCTCGCATTAAAGAAATAACAAATCCACTTAGAGAAATCCTCCGCTCCAATAGTCAACGGGGATTCCCGTAGATTTCAAACCGAGACACTACCCGATTGTCAGGCCGATATACACCCTCTATGAAAATGCTTTAGAAGGCTTTATCGCGGTTCTTCTCTTTCTAGGCGGCGCTGCTCGGCGAGGGGGGACATGGCATTTATCAGGTTCTAGACACGGATAATGTCGATGATGGTCTAAAAAGAAAGTGCATTATTAATGTACTTTTGGCAAATATTTATTGATTTTATGCGGGGGTTGAAACCCCCGCCTCCCTCCGGAAAAACCTTCCCTCAGGGGCTGAAGCCCGTACCCTTCATTGTTAAGTCATGCCCTGACGCTTCTTGGTACTTTTTTCCGTAAGCTGTAAAGTCGTGCGTTGATTATGCAGTATTCACGTCGGCCCTACGGGACGACACGCGTGTTATTGCTATTATCCCCGGGTTGCGCTTTGCTTCACCCGGGGCTATTTTCACATTCTCCCTCCGGGAGAAAAAGGCAAAGGCCGTATCATTCGAGAGAATAAATTAAAGGCTGTTTCATCCGGGAGACAAAAGCTCTCCGGGGCTAAAGCCCACGTTAATTTGATTGGCTTTATGCGGGGGTTGAAACCCCAGACTCCCTCCGGAAAAACCTTTCCTCAGTGGTTAAAGCCTTCAATTTTATTGGGCAGTTTGCGGCACGACTGAAGTCGTGCCCTTTCAAAACATCGGCTGATTCAGAGCTACTGTTGGGCGTATTCTAGAAGGCTTTATCGAGGGTATCTTCGCGTTCGAGGCGGCGCTGCTCGGCTAGTAGGGACATGGCGCTCATCAGGTTTTGTACGCTGACGATGCCGATCATGGCTCAAAAAACGAAAGTACATTATTATTGTACTTTTGTTTAATAGTATTTGACTTTCTTCGAAGGTTGAAACCCCTACATCCCTCCGGAAATTCTTCCCTCAGGGGCTAAAGCCTTCAATTTTATTGGGCAGTTTGCGGCACGACTGAAATCGTGCCCTTTCAAAACATCGGCTGATTCAGAGCTTACTGTTGGGCGTATTCTAGAAGGCTTTATCGCTGGCTTCTTCTCTTTCGAGGCGGCGCTGCTCGGCTAGTAGGGACATGGCGCTCATCAGATTTTGTACGCTGACAATGCCTACGATGCGGCCGCTATCGGCGATGGGAATGAGGGAAAGTCCGCGGCCGGTCTGGATGCGGCGAATGGTGGTTCCCAGCGTGTCCTCGGGGCGGGCAACCTGGAAGGACTTGGACATGGACGCCTGCACATAGCCGTCGCCGTCAGTGCGCAGCGCGTCCACGATGCGCTGGCGGCTGATGATGCCCACCAGTTGCGGGCCGCGCACCACGGGAAAATCCTCTTGCAGGGAGTGGACGCAGCGCACCAAGGCGCCTGCCAGGGTGTCAGAGGCGGAAATGGTGGCGAAGTCGGTTAGCATGACCTCGCGCATATGCACGGTGTCGACTACGGACTGGAAGAAGACGCCCTGGTCCTCGATTTGCGCGCCGATCATGATGAAGAAGCCGGCGATGATGAGCCAGGGACTGTGCAAGTACATGCCGGCGACCATGGCGACGAGCGCCAGAATCTGGCCCAGTCCGGCAGCCATGCGGCCGGCAGGAGTGAAGCCGTGCCTGCGGGCAAAGCTGCCGCGGAGCAGCCGTCCACAATCCAGGGGGTAGGCCGGGAGCAGGTGCAGAAGGCCCAGGCCAGCCTGCATCCATACCGTGCTGCGCACCAGATGGGCGGCGGAAATGAACGGCTGGGAAAAAAGGTGAATATCACCGCTTGCGCCCAGAAACGTCGCGGCCAGCATAAGCGCCGTGGCCAGGTTAGCTACAGGACCGGCCAGCGCCAGGCTAAACTGTCCGCTGCCCTGATTGGAGCCTTCCTGGCTTTCCGGGTCGGCGTAGGCATAGAGTCCGCCAATGGGCAAGAGCAGAATGGCGCGCAGACGCAAACCCAGCCATGCAGCCACCATGAGCCTCGCCGTCTCCCGCACCGCGACGGCAGCCACCAGCGTCAGGAACAATCCCAGGCCGGCCGCGATGCCGGATGAGCCGCTCAAGGCCAGGCAAACGACGGCTAGCAGCGGGAAAAATACATGGACGCGGATCTCGACGCCCATCCAACGGCCCAGCGGAATTGACCAGCCACGCATACTGAATGATTGTAGAGGGTCGGGCCCCATCTTCGAATCCCGCTGCGCTTGGGATATGCTGGTTGGCGATGCGCATCATTGCCGGATCGCTCGGTTCTCGCAGACTGGAGGCTCCGAAAGGGCTTGGCACGCGGCCCTCGAGCGACCGGCTGCGCGAAACCCTCTTCAATGTGCTGGCGCCACGGATTGAGGGAGCGGGATTTCTGGATTTATATGCCGGATCGGGCGCGGTGGGGTTGGAGGCGCTGAGCCGAGGGGCGACGAGGGTGGAGTTTGTGGAACGGGATGCGGCGGCGCTGAAGGTTTTGCGCGGGAATTTGGAGAGGCTGGGGCTGAGGGAGGGATTCCGCGTTCACGGTTGCTCCGTGGGCGCGTTTCTGCGCCGCGCCGCGGAGGCCGGCAGAAAACGAGAACAGTACGAAGTAGTCTTTCTCGATCCGCCCTGGGATGCGGCGGAGGAGTATGCGGCTACGCTGGGATTGCTGGGCGGCTCGGCTGCCGGGCTGCTGGGCGAGGGTGCGCTGGTCATCGCAGAGCACCTGCGCAAAGTGCGGCTTGAAGGGCGATACGGGCTGCTTGAGCGCATGAGGTTGCTGGAACAGGGCGATGCGGCTCTGAGCTTCTTTGCCGCAAGCCGCAATCTTGCGCAGGAGTGATGGGGCCGGGTTCTGGAGCGGGGCCGCAGGGTGTGGGAGTGGATAGAGTGCGGTTCACCGGGTTCAGAGGGAATATTTTTCTCTGTTTTGGGAGGGGAATCGGGCTTAAAATCCACCGTTTTTTCATTTCGAGCAATGGGATTTTGCTTTTTCAGGGCACAAATCCGCCGATTGTGAGCAGGGTCACTTTCAACCCCATTGACAGCGGAAGATAGGAAGAGAAAAATGGCGAAGCGGGGTATTCTGAGCCGTTTTATGCGGCCTATGGAGGGAAAGTGAAAAACGCAGGGAAGATGGTTCTTATTGGTATGTTGGGTTTTCTGGGCGCAGGGTTGGTGAGTGGCTGCAAGTCGGCGCCACAGTTGACCAAGGCCAACGCGCTGGCCTTGATTCAGGCCAAATATGACAAGGATCCAGCGGCGGGCGTGGCCATCGCGGTGGACGTGAATGGACTGAAGGACGGCGTGGCCGCCAAGTATTGGGAAAAGGCCACGGTTTATGCCAACAGGATCTGGGGCGACTTCAAGCTGACTCCGGAGGGCAAGAAGGTGCTCAAGCTGTCCGATGGGGGCGATGTACTCAAGTGGCGCCCGGATCACGACCCCGATCCGAACTATGCGGTGGTGGTGACCTCGGTGGCCACGACTCATCTGAAGGCGCAGGATGTGCAGGAAGCGCAAGACGAAGTGCTTCCCGGCGTGGATTCGGCTAAAGGAGCAGATTTTAACGAGGTGGTGAACCTGGATGGTTTACCGGCCCCTCTTGCAAAGATTGCCCACAACGCAGTCAACAAGCTGGTCACCAAGCGTCATGCTGACTTTGCCTTCGAAAACGGAGCCTGGACGCTGCACTCGATCGAATAAAGCGGAACGATTCTGAGGGGTGGGGCAGAATGTATTGACCCCACCCCGAATTACTGTGCTTGTCCTAAGTTTTATATCCTGGAATCTCACCCTGAGTCTGGTCAGATTCGGAGGTAGCTAGGTGCGTATTGCGCCATTTTCTATTGCAGTTCTGCTCGCTATAATTCCGAGTTCTTTTGCCCAGACAGCCCCAGGGCCGCAGGAAACCGGGGTTCGCCGACCGGCTATTCCTCTCCAGACCACGTCGGGGACGGGATTCACAGGCGCGCCGTATTCATGCAAAGCAATAACCGTCAAGGAGAAGACGCTGACTGACGGCACAAGAATTACGGAGACATTTGTAGAGCTTATTTGGCGGGATGCCGAGGGTCGCACCCGCAAGGAGCTGATTCAGCACACCGACTCGGGCGCGGAATACCGGTCGATCATCATCACCGATCCGGTTGGCGGAATGTATCGAAAGTGGACCGAGGGATATCCTTCCGCTGAACAAATGGTGCACATCTGGCCTTTACCGCCCAACCAGAGAGTGACGGCCCCGCCATCCCCCATCAACTCAGGCAAAACGGAGTCGAGGCCCGGATTTCGAAATAAAGTCCTTACACCTCAGGAGATCAATGGAGTATATGCGGAGGGCTCACGCTGGGTCCGCACCACTCAATTGACGGAGGAGATCAGCAAACGCGTCATCGAAGTGACGAACGAGTTATGGATATCTCCAGAACTCAGGATTATCATGCGCCATATCCACGATGATCCGCAGACAGGGAAAGAGGATACCGAAGTGACGGATGTGGTCCGCGGGGATCCGGACCCCGCCCTGTTCCAGGCTCCCGAAGGCTATGCGGTGGTGGACCACAGGTCGCAAAGCCAGCGTTAGGTGTGAATGCGTCGATTCCGGCTGTACAACAGGTCGAATCCCCCGCCACGGGGAAAATCCGTTTGACCACGCCCCGATTTCTTGCTATGGTTAGAAGGTTGCGCAAGAACGCCACTGTCCGTGTGTTTTGACGGCGGAAGCGTAGGGATAGGCCGGTCCGGCTGAAGCTGGGGCGCTGAATCCCAAGACCAGGGGCAGTTGACTGGCCAGACATGTTCCGGGATCGCTCTTTTCTTGCAAGGGCAGGGACAAATCGCTACGGTGCCCGCGCGTTCTCCGCCTCGGAGGGCTATGCGGGCCGGAAGCGGCGAAACGGAGTCGGCTTTCCAGAGAAATTGGAAACGCTCGGCCACCGTCCCGTTTCTCGTCTGAGATTGGAACGAAGGCAGACGCGAAGCAGCACAACAGGGCTTCCGTGCGCGTGCGCGACGAGGAATCGTTACGCTCTCGCCATGGGAGGCCTCATTGGTCTGCGCGCGGCTGTTGCAGTTGAGTGGAAGAGCATTTTGTTGGCGGTTTTTGACGAGGTAAGGAGTTTCAGTTTGCCTACATTCAATCAGTTGGTTCGCAAGGGGCGCACGGCCCCGCGGTACAAGACGGCGTCTCCGGCCTTGCAGGCATCGCCACAGCGGCGCGGGGTTTGCACCCGCGTGTATACGCAGACGCCCAAGAAGCCGAATTCGGCTTTGCGCAAGGTAGCCCGCGTGCGGCTGACGAACGGGATTGAGGTCACCACCTATATTCCCGGCATCGGCCACAACCTGCAGGAGCACTCGATTGTGCTGATTCGCGGCGGGAGAGTGAAGGATCTGCCGGGGGTGCGCTATCACGTGGTGCGCGGGACGCTGGATTCGGTGGGCGTGAACGAACGCAAGCAGAGCCGGTCGAAGTACGGCGCCAAGCGCGCCAAGGGTGCTGCGCCGGGCAAGAAGTAAGAACGAGTTTTCAGTTGTCAGTTGTCAGTCATCAGCACGAATACGACAACTGAGAACAGAAAACTGACAACTGAGAACTGTTTTGAGGAATTATGCCGAGAAAAGGGCACACTGCGAAGCGGGAAGTAGCGCCGGACCCGGTTTACGGGTCCACGCTGGTCACCAAGTTTGTCAACTCGATGATGTGGGGCGGCAAGAAGTCGACGGCCCAGAACATCTTTTACGATGCGATGAAGATGCTGGAAGAGAAGGGCGGCGGCGACGATGCTCTCAAACTCTTCAAGAAGGCAGTGGAGAACTGCAAGCCGCTACTGGAAGTGAAGACGCGGCGGGTGGGCGGCGCCAACTACCAGGTGCCGATCGAGGTCAATCCCGACCGGCGCACCTCGCTTGCCATTCGCTGGCTGATCACTTATGGGCGCAGCCGCGGCGAGAAGGGCATGACCGACAAGCTGGGCAACGAGCTGCTGGATGCGGCCAACGGGCGCGGCGCGGCGATGAAGAAGAAAGAAGACGTGCACCGCATGGCGGAGGCCAATAAGGCCTTTGCCCACTACCGCTGGTAGGAACTAGGGATTAGGGACTAGAAGATCTAACCGCGAGACGGGAAGCTCTCGCAAGGAAGAAATAGCCGTGGCTCGCACCGTACCATTAAATCGCTGCCGCAACATCGGAATCATGGCGCACATCGACGCCGGGAAGACGACAGCGACGGAGCGCATCCTGTATTACACGGGCATCACGCACCGCCTTGGCGAGGTGCATGAGGGCACGGCGACCATGGACTACATGGAGCAGGAGCAGGAGCGCGGCATTACGATTACTTCGGCGGCCACCACCTGCATGTGGAACGACTACCTCATCAACATCATCGACACCCCTGGGCACGTGGATTTCACAGCCGAGGTGGAGCGCAGCTTGAGGGTTTTAGATAGCGCGGTGGCGCTGTTTGATTCCGTTGCCGGCGTGCAGCCGCAGACGGAGACGGTTTGGCGGCAGGGCGACAAGTACAAGGTGCCGCGCATTTGCTTTGTGAATAAGATGGACAGGAACGGCGCCGACTTCGAGCGCGTTCTGGAGAGCATTCGCAAGCGGCTGGGCGCGCGGCCTTTAGCGCTGCAGATTCCCATCGGCGCCGAAGCTAATTTCAAAGGCGTCGTTGATCTGATCGAGATGAAGGCCGTTCTCTGGCATGACGAAACCCTGGGCGCGGAGTTTTCCATCGAGCCGATTCCCGCCAATCTGCAAAAGAAGGCCGAGGCCTTCCGCCTGCAATTGATCGAGGTCATTGCCGAGACCGACGACGTGCTTCTGGAGAAGTTTCTCCAGGGCGAAACGCCATCGATTGCGGAATTGAAGGCCGGCATCCGCCAGGCCACCATCGATTTGAAGGTCTTTCCGGTGCTGTGCGGCAGCGCCTTCAAGAACAAAGGCATTCAGACACTGCTGGACGCGGTGGTCGATTACCTGCCCAGCCCGCTGGACAAGCCCCCGGTGGAGGGCGTAGATCCCCGCCATCTCAATCACGTGGAAACGCGCAAGCCGGACGATAATGAACCGCTTGCCGCACTGGCTTTCAAAATCATCAACGATCCGTTTGGCAAGCTGGGTTTTGTCCGGGTCTATTCGGGCTCGCTCAAAACCGGCGACATGGTGCTCAATCCCCGCACCGGCAAGACGGAGCGCATCGGCCGGCTGGTGAAGATGCACGCCGACAAGCGCGAGGACGTGAGCGAGATTCTCGCCGGGGACATCTGCGCCTGCGTGGGCATGAAGGACCTGAAGACCGGCGACACGCTGTGCGCGCCGCATCATCCCATCGCCCTGGGCGCAATTACTTTTCCGGAGACGGTGATCTCGGTGGCTATCGAGCCCAAGACCAAGGCCGACCAGGAGAAGATGGGTGTTGCCTTGGCGCGCCTCGCCGATGAGGATCCCACCTTCAAGGTGCGGACGGATGAAGATTCCGGGCAGACCATCATCAGCGGCATGGGCGAGCTGCACCTGGAGATTCTGGTCGACCGCATGAGGCGCGAGCACAAGGTCGAGGCCAATGTGGGCGAGCCCAAGGTGGCTTTCCGCGAGACCATCCGCAAGAAGGCCGAGGCGGAGGGCAAGTACATCCGCCAGACCGGCGGCTCAGGCAACTACGGCCACTGCAAGCTGAGGGTCGAGCCCAATACGCCGGGCGCGGGCTACGAGTTCATTAACGCCATCAAGAGCGGCTCGATTCCCAAGGAGTTCATCAAGCCCATCGATCAGGGCGTGCAGGGCGCGCTGGAACTGGGCATCCTGGCCGGCTACCCGCTGGTGGACGTCAAGGTTACGCTGTACGACGGCAGCTACCACGAAGTGGATTCCAACGAGATGGCCTTCAAGTTTGCCGGCTCCATCGCGTTCAAAGAAGCCGCGCGCAAGGCCCACCCAGTGCTGCTGGAGCCAGTGATGGCCGTCGAGGTCACCGTACCCGAGGAGTTTATGGGGGTGATTATCGGCGACATCAACTCGCGCCGCGGGCGCATCGAGGGCATGGAGCACCTGGCCGGTTCGCAGGTGATCAAGGCGATTGTGCCGCTCAAGGAGATGTTCGGCTACGTGAACGACATTCGCTCTTCAACGCAGGGGCGGGCGTCGTACTCAATGCAGTTTGCAAGGTATGAAGAGGCTCCGCGCATCATTGCCGACGAGATTATCGGCAGATCGCAGGGCAAATGAGAGTATGAGTGTGAGTGTGAGTGTGAAAGGTCCGGGATCAGCAGCAATGAGGCAGCAATGAGTTGGATGAGCTGAGGTGGTCTCCGTGGGCAAGAAAAAACTGATCACTGAACACTGGTTTTGGGGCTGGAGCCGGATGGCCGGCGCCCCGAGTTGAAACGAGCAGCACAAGCTATGAAAGGGAGTTGAGACTTTTATGGGCAAGGAAAAGTTTGATCGCACGAAGCCGCACGTGAACGTGGGGACGATTGGCCACATCGATCACGGCAAGACCACGTTGACGGCGGCCATCACCAAGGTGTTGGGCAAGAACAACCCCAAGA
>JBKQPC010000019.1:0-80815 GCA_052145195.1 Occallatibacter sp.
CGGGCCCGCGATTTTAGCGAGGCCGCGGATCATGTCCACCTTGTTCTTTTTGAGCAGGAATTCCACCCCCTTGGCCAGTTTGGTAACCACCTTGGTTTTGCGGGCAATGATGGCCGGCCAATCGACGGCAACATCCTTGGCGACAATGCCGAATTCCGCGGCATTCTTAACATAGTCGAAGACGTCGGCGCTCAAAAGCAAGTCCTTGGTGGGAATGCAGCCCACGTGCAGGCAGGTTCCGCCCAGCTTGGCGGACTCTTCGATCAGCGCCACTTTCAGCCCGTACTCCGCCGCGCGAACGGCCGCCGTGTAGCCGGCCGGCCCGCCGCCAATGATTGCCACGTCGTAGATCGTCTCTGCCAAAAGAAGCTCCATTCCAGGGCGCTGCTCAGGAACTGCAAACGCCGCATTCCACCGTCAGTTTAATGGATGCGCCTACGACCCACTTCGCTTCTGCTCTGCTGCGGAGCACAAGTGCTAAAACGATTCTTACAAGTTTTTCTGCACCAGCTCGGTTGCCGCGCACCGCACCTCGGGATCGTCGCCGAAGCCCGCGATCCAATGCACTTCCGGCTCTCGCCGGAACCAGGTCATCTGCCGCTTTGCGTAGTTGCGATGGCCCTGCTGAGCGGCTTCGATGGCAGCCTCAATACTCAAGGTCCCCGCCAGGACGGCAAGCGCCTGCCGGTAACCCAACGAGTCGAGCGCCTTCACCGGCCCATAGCGTTCGAGCAGGCCGCGGGTCTCCTCGACGATGCCGTCCGCAAACATTTCAGCGCAGCGCTGGTTGAGCCGGGTATAAAGAGCCGGACGCGGCGTGTTGAGGCCGATGCGCAGCAGCCGGAAGCCGGTGAGCGGGTCGCGAGCCATTACTTCAGAAAGCGGCTTGCGCGCCGTCAGGCAGACCTCGATAGCCCGAATCAGCTTGGCTGCATCGTTGGAGTGAATGCTCGCCGCCGAGGCCGGGTCCAGCCGGCAGAGCAGCCGGTGCAACCAGGCTTCGCCATGCCGCTCGCGGCTCTCTTGCAGCCGAAGTCGCAGCTCTTGCTGCCTCGCAGGCCCGGCAAAGAGCCCCTCGGTCAGTGCGCGCAGGTAGAGGCCAGTTCCTCCGGTCACGATGGGCAGATGGCCCCGCGCGGCAATCTCCTGCAGAGCCGTCCGCGCCAGTCTGCTGTATTCGCCAGCGGTAAAGGGCTGGTCCGGATCGGCCACGTCGATGAGGTGATGCGTCAACTGCGCCCGCTCTTCGGCGGTTGGTTTGGCCGTGCCCAGGTCCATGCCGCGATAAACAGCCACAGAGTCGCAACTGACGATCTCGCCGCCGAAGCGCTCACCCAGTTCGAGCGAAAGCGTCGTCTTGCCGCTGCCCGTCGGCCCCAGCAAAAGAACCGCCAGAGGTTCCAGGCTCTCGTCCAAAGGGCTGCTCGATGCAGCCATCCGCGTAGGAGTCACGGACGCCACCACCCTGGCGGAAAAATCCATTTGGGATTGGTGCGCAGGAGCCAATAAAGCAGGATCGCCGCGGCTACCAGCACCAGCCCAAAGACCTGGTTGCGCCAGAAAACCCGTTGCTGCTCCCGGCGCCGCGCTTTCTCGGCAACTTCCTGAAAGTAAGGCTTGATCCGAGTCTGCACCATGGCGCGGCCCTCCTTCCGACCGGCGCGTACGACGCCGGATCACCACGCCTCAGTATAGGGGTGCAGTATACGTATCAGGCAGCAGAAGACGCCTTAGTCCCCTTCCATCCGTTGCGGCTCCGGACTCGGCTGGGGGCGTAGCTGCTAGGCGGGAGCTGCTCCCTGTTGTGGCGTCTGCTGCTTGAAGCAGGAGCGGCACAACACTGGCCTGCCTTGCGTGGGCTTGAAGGGAACCGTCGTCGCCTCGCCGCACTGCGAGCAGTTGGTCCGGGTCTCCGGACGCACCCTGGAGCCTCCGCGAACGCGCTTCGCCTTGCACTGTTTGCAGTGTTTGGGCTCGTTTTTGAACTGTTTGTCGTGGAAAAAAAGCTGTTCGCCAGCGGTAAAAATAAACTCGGCTCCGCAGTCGCTGCACGTTAAAACTCTGTCGGTAAATTCCATGGCCGTCTTCCCCAAAGAAGGGAAATTCGATGAAATCGGCCATGAACTCAATCAGCTTGCCGGTCCCGTTTCCCTGCTTCGTGCTGTGATAACAACCAGGGCCCGGGCCGCAACAAGTTCAGCGGCAAATTGATTGTCGATCCGGCAAGCCGGAAAGACCCAGATACAACCTCCAAGCAACCTGCATGCAGATAACTGGAGCTCAATGAATGAAACGCGACATACCGCCCCGGCCTTGCCTGCGATCTCTGGTTTCCTGCCCGCATCTCGATGCGGGGGTCGCCGAGGCTGAGTATGTCTCGAAAGTAATGAAGCTAGTCCTGCTCTTTACGAGCCTTCTTGCGATTCCGCTTGCGCGCCAAAGCCGCTTTTACGCGTTTCTTCTCGCCGGGCTTTAGGTAGTAGGAGTGTCGCTTGACTTCCTTGATGATGTCCTCCTGCTGTACCTTCCGCTTGAACCGGCGCAGCGCATTTTCCAGCGGTTCGCCTTCTTGAACACGAACCTCCGCCAAAAAATCCCACCTCCAAACCCGCCAACTGGCATAACCTATGATACTGGAAACATTGGTCCGCTGGTCAAGCGCGGAGGTGAATCCCGCAAGATTCTTCTGGAATCGAGCGAAATTTAGTCAGAATCGCACTTTACTCCCCCGCAGGCGCCAATTTGGAACGCCTTTTCAGCCCAAACAGGCTTACTCCGGCATCCTGGTCAGGCCGGCACTCGCCTGTTCTGTAGCGCACTATACCTTAGACTTGACCAGGAGGCCTTGAAACCATGATCCGCAGCTTCCAGGGGCGGCTGCCCCAGATCCCCGCCAGTTGCTACATTGACCCTTCCGCGCAGCTTATCGGCGACGTGACCCTCGGCGAACGCTCCTCGGTGTGGATGAACGCCGTCCTGCGTGGCGACGTTCACTCCATCCGCGTCGGCTCCTACTCCAACGTCCAGGACTGCGCCGTTCTTCACGGCCAGCGTAACCTTTATCCGGTGATTGTGGGCGACTGGGTCACCATCGGCCACAACGCCACTGTGCACGGATGCGTGCTTGAGGACGCGGTTCTTATCGGTATCGGGGCCAGGGTTCTGAACAACTGCCGCATCGGCGAGGGTTCACTCATTGCCGCCGGTGCCGTGGTTCCTGAGGGAACGCAAGTTCCTCCTCGCACGCTCTGGGCCGGTGTCCCCGCCAAACTCCGTCATCAACTCAGCGAAGCCGACCACGCCAAAATTCTCGAATTCGCCCAGAACTACCTCGACTATGTGGAGATTTATCTCAAGGAGCCAGCCGGCTGAGCCGGCCCAGAAGTTAAGTCCGGTCAACTTCGGCTTCAGGTTCAACCTATAATCGACAAGATAGTTCAGCAGGTTCCAAGCGACCCGTCACAGTTCCGTCGATTGCTTCTCCACTAACGCCTTGCACTTGGCAATGAACTCCATCAGCGGCATGGAGCCCTGGTCGCCTTTGCCGCGGGTGCGGACGCTCACCGCGTTGGTTTCCTGCTCCTTGTCGCCGAAGACCAAGATGTAGGGCGTCTTCTGGTTGGCGAAGTCGCGAATCTTGCCGTTCATCTTCTCGTTGCGAGTGTCTGTCTCAACGCGCAGGCCCGCAGCTTTCAACTCGGCCTCGACCTTCTGCGCGTATTCATGGTGCTTCTCGCTAATCGGCACAAGACCGATCTGCACCGGCGCAAGCCACAGCGGGAAGGCTCCGGCGTAATGCTCGATGAGCACGCCGAAGAAGCGTTCGACCGAGCCGAACAGCGCGCGGTGAACCATCACCGGCTGATGGCGTTCGCCATCCTCTCCCACGTACTCCAACTCGAAACGCGCGGGCAGATTGAAGTCGAATTGCACCGTAGAGAGCTGCCACAGGCGGCCCAGCACATCCACCAGTTTGATGTCGATCTTGGGGCCGTAAAAGGCGGCTTCGCCGGGAATGGTCTTGTACGCGATTCCCTTCCGGTCCAACGCTCTCTGCAGGCTACCAACGGCCAGGTTCCAATTCTCATCGGAGCCGGCGTAGTGGGCGCGGTCGTTGGGGTCCCAGGTGGATAGCTCGACGATAAACTCGTGGAAGCCGAAGGTCTTCAGCACCGCCTCGGCAAAGTCGATGCAGGCCACCACTTCGTCCTCGATCTGGCCGGGGGTGCAGAAGATGTGCGCGTCATCCTGCGTAAAGCCACGCACGCGCAACAGGCCGTGCATGGTTCCCGAGCGCTCGTAGCGGTAGACATTGCCCAACTCGGCCAGGCGCACGGGCAGATCGCGATAGCTGCGCGGCGAGTTTTTGTAAATCAGGATGTGGCCGGGGCAGTTCATCGGCTTCAGCCGATACTCGGCGTCATCCAGCTCCATGGGGGCATACATATTGCCCGCGTAAAAACCCTCATGGCCGCTGATCTTCCACAGCTCGCGGCGCATCACGTGGGGCGTAAAAACCAGCGAGTAGCCGCGCCGCAGACATTCCTCGCGCATCCAGTCTTCCATCACCTTGCGTACGATGCCGCCCTTGGGATGCCAGAAAATGAGTCCCGCTCCGGCCAGCTCCTGAATGCTGAACAGGTCCAACTGCTTGCCCAGCAGGCGATGGTCGCGCTTGGCCGCTTCTTCCAGGCGGGCGAAGTGGGCGTCCATTTCTTTTTGCGAGAAGAATGCGGTGCCGTAGATGCGCTGCAACTGCGGATTCTTCTCATCGCCCAGCCAGTAAGCGCCGGCCAGGCTGGTTACCTTGACGGCCTTGACGCGGCCCGTCGAAGGCACATGCGGTCCCCGGCAAAAGTCCACGAACTTGCCGTTGCGATAGAAGCTGACCTGGTCGCCGGGCGCCGTGAATTTGGTCACGAAGTGGGTCTTCATGAAGTCGCCGTTGCGCGCAAACTCTTCCAGCGCCTTTTCTCTTGGAGCAGATTCGCGCTTGAACGGCTCGTCGCGCGCAATCACCTCGGCCATCTTCGCCTCGATCCGCGCTAACTCCTCGGGAACGAAAGGTTTTTCGCGATGAAAATCGTAGAAGAAGCCGGAGTCCGTGGCCGGACCGTGGCCCAGCTTGGTCTCGGGAAACAGTTCCAGCACTGCCGTGGCCAGCACGTGCGCGGCGGAGTGGCGCAGCACCTTGATTGCCTCGGGATCCTTCTCGGTCACCAGTTCCAGGCGCGTGTCGGCAGTCAATGGCGTGGTAAGGTCCACCAGGCGCGGGCCAGCCGCATTCTCGGTGGCATACATGGCGGCTTCAGAGGCGTGCTCGTCAGTGGCGGAGCTTTGCTTTACTGCGGCGCCGACAGGAGTCAGGCGCGCAGCCAGGGCAGCTGCAGCCAACCGAGGCGATATCGAGTTGGCAATCTCCAGAGGCGTCGTCCCGGCAGGCACTTCGCGTATCGCTCCGTCAGGCAGGTGTACGGCAATGTTCTTTGTGCTCATGGGCATAAGGATCCTGGGATAACCGGCCATGGGATGGCTGGACTGCGTGTCAACATTTCAGGATATACCCGCCGCCGTGCTCACTTCTCCGCTTTCTCCTCGTGATACTCCATTTCGGTATTGATAGTCCAGATGTTGTTCTTGGTCTTGACGCCGTTGACGATGTTTTCCACGGCGGTCATGGCGGTCAGCATGGAGTGGTCCTGGTTGTTGTATTTGTGCATACCGTTACGGCCTACCAGGAAGAGATTCTCAAATCCGTTCAGGTAACTGCGGATAACGTCAAAGCGATCATAACTGCCAAAGTATGCGGGATACGTCTTGGGAACGCGCACAACGTGGGAATCTTCCACATCTTCTGCCTTCAGAATCCCGATTCTGGTAATCTCCGCAATGGCGAATTTGGACATCTCCTCATCGGAGAGCTGCCATAGCGGGTCGGTGTCATTGCAGAAATATTCCAGGCCAATCCAAACCTTGCCGGGAGCGCCGACCAGCCAGGGGCTCCAGTTATTGAAGATCTGCAAGCGCCCAACCATCACCTCGGGCTCCTGAATGTAAATCCAGTTATCCTTAAGCGGCGCGCCGTCCTTTTCCGTGACAGCCAGCTTGCTGGCCAACAGGCCGACGGTGATGAAGTCGCGATACATCAGGCCCTCGGCGACCTCAATAACTTCGGCTGGGACTAACGCGGAGATGCCGCGCACCAGATCGCGGATGGGCATGGTGGAGAAAAAGTAATCTCCCGCATAAGTAACGCGCATACCCGCCTCGTCGCGGCCCTCGACGGAAACAACCTTGTTGCCCTCCACGTTGATGCGGTAAATCTGGACACCAAAATGGATCTCGCCGCCGCCCTCGCGCACTAAGTCAGCCGCATATTCCCATAGCTGGCCGGGTCCGAGCTTGGGATAAAGAAACTTCTCGATCAGCGATGTTTCTGTCTTCTTTTGCGCGATGTCGCCGGAGGGCCTCCGGACAAATGTTTTCTTGAGAAAGTGCATCACCACGCCCTTGAGCGACAGTCCCTTGATGCGCTGCGCACCCCATTCGGCGCTGATCTCATGGCAGGGCACGCCCCAGACCTTTTCCGTATACGACTTGAAAAAAGTCAGGTAAAGCTGCTTGCCAAACCTGTTGATGATGAAATCCTCCAGCGTGCGCTCCTCGCGCCGGGGAAGCAGCGCCGAGCGCAGATAACTGACGCCGCAACGCAAGGTGCGTACCAGGCCCAGATTCCGGAAGGTTGCCGCGGTCAAGCTGATGGGATAGTCGAAGAAGCGGCGTAGAAAATAGATGCGGCTCTTGCGCTGGCGAACCAACATCACCAGGTCTTCCGTTTGCGGATCGTGCGCCGCAGCCTCGGGCAAATCACGCTGCCGGCCCTGATAGCGCAACTGTCCCTTTTCGTCAGCGACAGCCCCTCCGCAGGTGGCAACCGGCATCAGATCGAGCCACCAGCGCATCACTCTGTCTGACTTGGAGAAGAAGCGATGGCCGCCGATATCCATGCGGTTGCCTTTATAGCGGATGGTGCGCGAGATGCCGCCAACCTGTTGGTCAGCCTCAACCAGGATGGGCTTGATGGCAGAATTGCGCTGCAACTCGATGGCAGCCGTCAGTCCCGCCGGGCCTGCTCCGATGATGATCGCCGTGCCGTCTTTCACGCGGGGAATCGATCCCTTCCTGATAAATACTCAGTTAATCCGCCACAAAAAACAAACGAGGGATGGGAGTGTTCCCAACCCTCGCTTGTGTTTGCTAGATTCTGCCGAAATCCGGCCGGTGGGTTCACAGCGGCTGCACGTCCGCAGCCTGCCAACCCTTGGGCCCCTTCACCACGTTGAATTGCACGGCTTGACCTTCTTGCAGGCTCTTGAATCCACTGGAGGTGATTGCAGAGTAATGCACGAATACGTCTTCGCCGTTCTGGCGCGAGATAAAGCCGAAGCCCTTCGCGTCGTTGAACCACTTCACGGTGCCTTGTTCCATATTGCTCGTATTTCCTGAATTGAATTGCGCTGGATGAATCGGAGCGACCACTGGCAGAATCTTGCTGGTAGGGCGAGTGCTGCTCACGCCCGCTTCGGTCTAACGCTGAGAGCAGTGTAGCATCCCAATTCATAAAAATGTGCGAAAAATGTATCGTTCCGCTACATCTTTCCCGTTTTCATTATTGGAACTTATTGAATTGGAAAGCCTTAACATCGTAATCTTGTTGTGTTACTCCGAGAGGTTACTATGCCACAGGATCCCGTTCCCGGCCTGTTGTCCCACTCCACCGAACTACTTGAAAAACAGTTCGCGGCTTTACCTGCCTTCGAGTTCGCGACCGACCAGGAGGCGATAGCGCGGGTTCTGGAGGATGTGGCGCAACGCATGGGCGACAACTACCCCTACTTCCATCCGCTCTATGCCGGGCAGATGCTCAAGCCGCCGCATCCGGTGGCGCGAGCCGCTTATGCGTTGGCCATGAACATCAACCCCAACAACCACGCGCGCGATGGGGGTAGGGCCAGCTCGGAGATGGAGATTGAGGCCGTCCAGCAGATTGCCGGAATCTTTGGTTGGACACAGTTCCTGGGCCACCTGACCTCCAGCGGCACAATCGCCAACCTGGAGGCATTGTGGGTGGCCGGTCAGCTCGCGCCCGGCAAACGTATTGTCGGCTCCGAGCAGGCGCACTATACTCACCAGCGCATTTCCGCTGTGCTTAAGCTCGACTATGCGCCCATCGCTGCCGGCAACCGTGGACGCATGAATGTTGAAGCGCTGGAGGCTGAACTGCGCAAAGGCGATGTGGGCACGGTGGTAGTGACGCTGGGCACCACGGCTCTGGGTGCGGTGGACTCTCTGGACCAGATACTGGCGCTGCAGGAGCGTTATGGCTTTCGTATCCACGCGGACGCGGCTTACGGCGGCTACTTTCGGCTGATCTCTTTAGCCGAGCCGGCGCGGCGGGCCTTCGATGCGATCGAGCAGGCCGACTCCATCGTGATCGATCCGCACAAGCACGGCTTGCAGCCCTATGGCTGCGGATGCGTGCTCTTCCGCGATCCCGCTGTGGGGCGCTTCTACAAGCACGACTCGCCCTACACTTACTTCACTTCAAAGCAATTGCACTTAGGCGAGATCAGCCTAGAGTGTTCGCGAGCCGGGGCCGCGGCGGTGGCCTTGTGGGCCACGCAGCGGCTCTTGCCGCTTGTGCCGGGGGGCGAGTTTGCCCGAGGCCTCGCCAGCAGCAGGGCGGCGGCCCTCGAACTCGACCGGCGGCTGCGTCAGGATAAGGCAAGACGCTTCCTGCCACTTGCAGCCGGAGCGCCGGAACTCGATATTGTGGTGTGGAAGGTCAACTCAGAAAATCCGGCACGAGCTTCCGAACTGGCGCATAGAATATTTTCCGCCTGCACTGCGCGGGATTTGCATTTGGCGCTGGTGCAGTTGCCGCCGGCATGGTTTGAGTCCACGGCTGAGTTTGAACAGCAAAGTTGCGCGTCAAAAGAAGCCGGGCTGGTCACATGTCTGCGCTCGGTGTTGATGAAACCTGAGCATGAGGCATGGCTGGACCGCATTTGGGAGCGGCTGACCGCGAGTTGCGCGGAAGTGATGGGAGACTAATCTTCTCATTTTCAGCTCGGGCCATCGGTAACACCCATTCGGTATGAACCATGGCGGAACAAACAAGGTAATCTGGCGGTTCTCAGAGGCATTTCTTGTTAGAATCAATAGAAGTTTGCCTCGATAACGGTCGGGCAAGATCGCTCACGCCCGGCCGTTCGTGCAATAATTCTTATTCCCCGTGTGCCGCTTCTCAGGTTAGGAGCGACGTGGAGACACAAGAGACATGCAATTGACATCTACCGAGCCAGTGTCCTACGAACCTTTACCCAGTTCCGGCCTGGTCGCCTACTTCTCAATGGAGATCGCGATCACGCCTGACATTCCCACATACGCTGGCGGCTTGGGCGTTCTTGCCGGGGACACGCTGCGCTCCATGGCCGACCTGGGTGTTCCCCTGGTGGCCTTCTCGCTGGTATACCACAAGGGATACTTCAAGCAACTACTGGACAAAAACGGCAAGCAGAGCGAAGACGTTCAACCATGGAATCCAGCGGATTTCTGCTCCGAGGAGAAGGCGCGGATCACGGTTTCCATCGAAAACCGCATTGTGACGGTGCGCTGCTGGCGCTATGACCTGGTGGGTCGCGACGGGCACGTGGTGCGGATTTACCTGCTGGACACGGACCTTGACGAAAACTCGGGTGACGATCGCGTTCTGACAGATCACCTCTATGGCGGAGACACCAATTATCGCTTGCAGCAGGAGATTGTGCTGGGCATGGGCGGAGTTCGCATGGCGCATGCGCTGGGCTACCAGGTCAATGTCTGCCACATGAACGAAGGCCATGCGGCGTTGCTGACGCTGGCGCTGCTGGAGAGCGAGGTGGGCGGCGGAACGCTGGGCGCGGCCACGGATGCGGACATCGAGCAGGTGCGGAAGAAGTGCGTCTTCACTACGCATACTCCGGTTTCCGCCGGACACGACCGCTTCTACACTGAACAGGCCAACCGCATCCTGGGCGGCGATCGCACGGCGTGTCTGTATAGGATGAACTGCTTTCGTGACGATATGTTGAACATGACGCTGCTGGCGCTGCACTTCTCGCGCTATGCCAACGGCGTGGCTATGAAACACGCAAAGGTCTCCCGTGCGATGTTCCCGGAGTTTGCCATCGACTCGATCACCAACGGCGTTCATGCGCCCACCTGGGTCTCCGAGCCCTTCCAGCAGTTGATGGATACTCACTTTTCCTCGTGGCGGCGCGACAATCTCTATCTGCGCAACGCCATCGACCTTCCCGAAGAGGAGATTCTCTCCGCTCACGCCCACAACAAAGCGGCATTGTTCGCCGAGGTTGCCAGGCGTACCGCTCTGGTGCTCGATCCCAAGGTGCTCACGCTGGGCTTTGCTCGCCGCGCCGCCACCTACAAACGAGCAACGCTGCTCTTCACCGATCCCAAACGCCTCCTGGAGATTGCCGCCAAGGCCGGCGGATTGCAGATTATTTACGCCGGCAAGGCCCATCCTCAGGATGATCCCGGCAAGGCGCTGATTCAGCAGGTCGTGGAAGATGCCGCGCGTCTCTCCAACGATCAGTTGCGCATCGTTTACCTGGAAAACTACGACTGGAAGCTGGGCGCATTGCTTACCGCGGGCGTGGATGTGTGGGTCAACACGCCGCGCCGCCCCTATGAGGCCTCCGGCACCAGCGGCATGAAGGCCGCGCTGAACGGCGTTCCCAGCCTGTCGATTTTGGATGGATGGTGGATCGAGGGCTGTATCGAGGGCTTCACTGGCTGGGCCATCGAAGACGGCGCGGATGATGCCGCCGAGGCCAACTCGCTCTACCATAAACTCGAATCCGCCGTGGTTCCGCTCTTCCTTGATGCACCGGAGAAATGGGCCCGCCTGATGCGCACCACGCTGGCCTTCAACGGCTCCTTCTTCAACACCAACCGCATGGCGAAGCAGTACGTCCGCAACGCCTACTACCCGGCGAAAATGGTCGAAAAGGCCAAAGTGCGGGAAGCAGCTTTTGCGGACTGAGGCAGGGAACACTCTGCCTACCCCATCGGCTGCTCTTCAGTCCGCCGCGGCCCCTTCCAACTCCTCGCCGATTTTGTGCAGCTTCATTACGCGCCATTGCAGGCGGTCGAAGAATAGATAAACAACAGGCGTGGTGAACAGGGTCAGCATCTGGGAGACGATGAGTCCGCCGACGATAGCAATGCCCAGCGGCTTGCGCAGCTCCGAGCCCACGCCCATGCCGATGGCCAGCGGCAGTCCGCCGAAGAGCGCGGCCATAGTGGTCATCATGATTGGGCGGAAGCGCAGCAAACACGCTTTATAAATCGCCTCGACCGGCGGCAATCCCTCGTCGCGCTCGGCTTGCAGGGCAAAGTCGATCATCATGATGGCGTTCTTCTTCACAATGCCGATGAGCAGGATGACGCCGATCAGCGCGATGATGGTCAGGCTGGTCCCGGTCAGCAGCAGGGCCAGAATGGCGCCCACGCCGGCCGGAGGAATCGTGGAGAGAATCGTCAGCGGATGGATCAGGCTCTCGTAGAGGATGCCGAGAACGATGTAGACGGCCACCACCGCGGCCAGGATCAGCCAGGGCATATTCTTCTTCGCGGTTTGAAAATCCTGCGCGGTTCCCTGGAAGGTGGCGTGGATAGTGGAGGGCATATTCATCTCGCGCTGAGCATTCTCCAGAGCGGTGACGGCGTCGCCCAGGGCCACATTGGGGGCCAGGTTGAAGGTGAGCGTGACGGCCGGATACTGGCCCTGATGGTTGACCTGCAGGGCGGTTCGCTGCTGCTCAAAGCGAGCGATGGCGGAGAGCGGCACCATGGAGCCGGTAGAGGGCAGAATGGGAAGAGCCGCGGCAGTTGACGCGCTTCTGGCGGCGCCGGTTGTAGCTCCGGCGACCGTGCCTGTCTTGATGAAAATGCCGTTGAGCGCATCGGGGCTAAGCTGGTATTTGGGATCGACCTCCATCACCACGAAGTACTGGTTGAGTGCGGTGTACATGGTGGAGACTTCACGCTGGCCGAAGGCGTCGTAGAGCACCTGGTCGATGGCGGCGGGGGTAATGCCCAGCCGCGATGCGGCGTCGCGATCGATAACCAGGTTGGCGGCCAGGCCCTGGTTCTGCTGGTCGCTGTTGACATCGCGCAGCTCACGCATGGTCTTCATGCGGTCCAGCATCTGCGGCGCCCAGATGCTCAGCTCACTTAAGTTTTCGTCGGAGAGCGTGTACTGGTATTGCGCGGCGCCACCGCGCGCGCCAGTAGAGAGTTCCTGCTGAACCTGAAGGATGAGGACAGCTCCTGGAACGCTGGTGAGCTTGCGGCGCAGGCGGTTGACCACCTGATCGGCGGAGACGCGTCCCGGCCGCTCGTTGAGCGGCTTGAGAGCGATGAACATATTGCCGATGTTCGAGCTGCCGCCGCCGGGTCCGCCGCCGCCAACAAAAGCCGTCACGGAAGCGATGGCCGGATCGTCGAGAACCATTTGCGCCAACTCGCGCTGCTTATCGCGCATGGCGGGAAAGCTGATGTCCTGTGCGGCCATGGTCCGGCCTCCCATGCGCCCGGTGTCCTGCTGCGGAAAGAAGTCCCAGGGAACAATCTGGAAAAGGTAGACGTTGAGGACAACCGTGCCGATCACCACGCCCAATATCAGCAACTGGTGGCGGAGCACCCAGCGCAGACCCACGGCATATTCGTTGTGCATCCACTGAAAGGCGCGTTCGCTCATCTCGTAGACGCGGCCGTGGCGGCTTTCGTCGCGCGACTTGAGAAATCTGGCGCAGAGCATGGGTGTGGTGGTGAGCGAGACCACCATGGAGACGGCGACGGCCACCGAAAGAGTAACAGCGAACTCACGGAAGAGCTTGCCCACGATGCCGCCCATCAACAAAATAGGGATAAAGACGGCGATCAGCGAGGTGCTCATGGATAGCACCGTGAAACCAATCTCCTTGGAGCCCTTCATGGCGGCCTCGAAGGGCTTCATCCCCATTTCCAGGTAACGGGTGATGTTCTCGATGACCACGATGGCGTCATCCACTACGAAGCCGGTGGCGACGGTGAGCGCCATCAGCGAAAGGTTGTCGATGGTGTAGCCCACCAGGTACATCACGCCAAACGTCCCCAGCAGCGAGAGGGGCACGGCGATAGACGGAATAATAGTGGACCATATCTCGCGCAGGAAGAGGAAGACCACCAGCACTACCAGCATCACGCTGATGATGAGCGAGATCTCCACGTCGCGCACGCTGGAGCGAATGACGGTGGTGCGGTCGACGGCCACGTTGATCTGGATGGTGGGCGGGATGGCGGCCTTGAGGCGCGGCATCTCGGCCATCACGTTGTCCACGGTGGATATGACGTTGGCGCCGGGAATCTTGAAGATGACGATCAGGATGGCATCCTTTAACTGGCCGTGCTGATTGTCGGTGTTGATGCCCGAAGCGCCGGCGGTGAGGATGTTGGCGACGCTGTCCGTAACGGTGCCCAGGTCGGAGATGCGCACCGCCGCGCCGGTCTGCCGGTTATATCCGGCGATGATGGGCGCGTAGTCGCTGGCTTTGAAGATCTGGTCGTTGTCGCTGATCTGCCAGCGATGGTTTACATCCTGAAAGGCTCCCTTGGGGCGGTTAGCGTTGGCGTTGGCGAGCGCGTTGCGCACCGCCTCCAGGCCGACGCCGTTTGCGCCCAGTTGCATGGGATTCAACTCGACCCTCACCGCGGGGCTGGAGCTGCCGCCTACGAAAACCTGGCCTACTCCCTGAATCTGCGCAATCTTCTGCGAGAGGATGGAGTCGGCCATGTCGTACATCTGCCGCTTGGTCACCACGTCGGAGGTCATCGTGAGGATGAGAATCGGCGCTTCCGCCGGGTTGACCTTGCGATAGCTGGGATTCTGCGGCAGGTACGCGGGCAACTGGCTGCGCGCGGCGTTAATGGAGGCCTGCACGTCGCGGGCGGCGGCATCGATGTTGCGGTTCAGGTCGAATTGCAAGGCGACCGAGGCCGAGCCCAGCGAACTCGACGAGGTCATCTGATTGACGCCGGCGATGCGTCCGAACTGCCGCTCCAGCGGCGTGGCCACCGACGAGGCCATGGTCTCGGGGCTGGCGCCGGGCAGGCCTGCCCCCACGCCGATGACCGGGTAATCGACGTTGGGCAGCGAAGCCACGGGCAGCAGCGTATACCCCACTGCGCCGGCCAATAAGAGAGCCAAGCTAAGCAGCGAGGTGGCTACCGGGCGCTGAATAAAGGGTGCGGAAAGATGCATGGCTCCTTATCCTCAGTCGGCGCTGGCCGGTTGCTGCTCGTGGATTTGAAGGTCGCGCGGCTTCATGCGCTGCGCCAGCTTGTCGAAGTAAAGATAGATAACCGGCACGGTGTAGAGGGTGAGCATCTGCGAAAAGATCAATCCGCCGACGATGGTGATGCCCAGCGGCTTGCGCAGCTCAGCGCCCACGCCTCCGCCCAGCCACAGCGGCAAGCCTCCCAGCATGGCGGCCATGGTGGTCATGATGATGGGCCTGAAACGCAATTGGCAGGCCTGGAAGATGGCGGCTTCGGCCGTCTTCCCCTCCAGGCGCTCGGCCTGCAAGGCAAAATCGATCATCATGATGGCGTTCTTCTGCACAATGCCGATCAGCAGGATGATGCCGATGAGCGCAATTACGCTGAACTCGGTGTGCGTAATCAGCAATGCCAGAAGAGCGCCCACGCCGGCCGAGGGCAGCGAGGAAATGATGGTGATGGGATGGATGTAGCTCTCATAGAGAACGCCCAGCACGATGTAAACAGTCACCAGCGCGGCCAGGATCAGCAGCGGCTCGTTGGAGAGTGAGGTCTGGAAGGCGGCGGCCGTTCCCTGGAAGCTCGCATTAATGGCAGCCGGCATCTGGATGCGCTGCTCGATGGCGTTGACGGCCTTGACGGCGTCGCCCAGCGCCTTGCCCGGAGCCAGGTTGAAGCTGACCACGGTGGAGGGAAACTGCCCCTGGTGGCCAATGGACAGTTGCGCGGTGGTTTGCTCCCAATGGGCCAACATGCCTAGCGGGACTTGAGAGCCGTTGCCTGACTTGACGTAAAGTTTGTTGAGCACCGTGGGATCACTCTGGAAGTTCTGCCCCACCTCCATCACCACGTGGTACTGGTTGAGCTGGGTGAAGATTGTAGAGACCTGGCGCTGGCCGAAAGCGTCGTAAAGGGTGTTGTCCACATCGGCCATGGCAATGCCCAGCCGTGCGGCGGTGTCGCGGTCGATCACCAGTTTGGCGCCCAGGCCCTGGTCCTGCAGGTCGCTGGCCACGTCGGTGACCACGGCCTCCTTGCTCAACTCTCTGACCATCAGCCGGGTGTACTTGGCCAACTCCACCGGATCGGGATCTTCCAGCGAGTATTGAAATTCCGTGCGGCTGACGCGATCTTCTACCGTCAGGTCCTGGAGCGGCTGCAGGAAGAGCTGAATGCCTTCCACGCCCTCCAGTTTCGGCTGCAGGCGGCGAATCACCTCGGTAGCGGAGATTTTGCGTTCCTCCAGCGGCTTAAGATTGATCTGAATCCGGCCCGAGTTGAGCGTGGTGTTGGTTCCGTCCACGCCGATAAACGAAGAGATGTTATCGACGGCGGGGTCTTGCAAGAGCAGCTCCACCAGCTTTTGCTGGCGCTCGGCCATGGAGGTGAAGCTGACCGTTTGCGGCGCCTCGCTGATGCCCAGGATCACGCCCGTATCCTGAACAGGAAAGAAGCCTTTGGGGACCACGACATAGAGCAGCAGTGTGCCTACCAGCGTGCCGATAGTGATCAGCAGGGTAGTGAAGCGGTGGCGCAGAACCACCTGCAGAGTGCGCCCATACCCGGCGATGATGGAGTTGAAGACCTTCTCCGACCAATAGTAGAAGCGCGTCTGCTTGGCGGTGGCCTTGTCCTGCAGAATGCGCGAGCACATCATGGGCGTCAGCGTCAGCGAGACCACGGCGGAGACCAGGATGGTGACCGCCAGGGTGATGGCGAACTCGCGGAAGAGCTTCCCCACCACGTCGCTCATGAACAGCAGCGGGATAAGAACCGCGATCAGCGAAACGGTCAGCGACATAATGGTGAAGCCGATCTGCTCGCTGCCCTTGAGCGCCGCCTTCATCGGGCTCAAGCCTTCCTCGATGAAGCGAGAGATGTTCTCGATCATCACGATGGCGTCGTCCACCACGAATCCTGTCGAAATGGTGAGGGCCATCAGGGTGAGGTTGTTCAAACTGTAGCCCAGCAGGTACATCACGCCAAAGGTGCCCACAATCGACAGCGGCACCGCGACCGAGGGGATGATGGTAGCAGCCAGATTGCGCAGGAAGAGGAAGATAACCATCACCACGAGGGCGACGGTGAGCATCAGCTCGAATTCCACATCCTTGACCGAGGCGCGAATGGTGACAGTGCGGTCGGTAAGCACCTTCACTTGAACAGTGGCTGGCAGGCTGGTCTGCAACTGCGGAAGCAACAGCTTGATGCGATCCACTACGGCGATGATGTTGGCGCCCGGCTGGCGCTGGATGTTGACGATGACCGCGGGCTGGCGGTTCATCCAGGCAGCCTGCTGAGAGTTTTCTGCTGCATCGACGATCACCGCCACGTCGGAGGCGCGCACCGCGGCCCCGTTGCGATAGGCCACAATCACAGGCTTGTAGTCGCCGCTCGATAATAATTGGTCGTTGGCGCCGATGGTGTAGGACTGGCGATTGCCGTTCAGCGTGCCCTTGGCCTGGTCCACATTAGCCGCCGCCAGGGCGGTGCGCAGGTCTTCCAGGCTAAGGTTGTAGGCGGCCAGTTGAGCCGGGTTGGCCTGAATGCGCACCGAGGGCTTCTGTCCGCCGGCGATGGAAACCAGCCCAACGCCGGTGACCTGCGAAATCTTCTGCGCGAGATTGGTGTCAGCCGCGTCTTCAATCTTGTCCAGAGGCAACGTGTCTGAGGTCAGCGCCAGCGTCATGATGGGCGCGTCGGCGGGGTTGACCTTACTATAGATGGGCGGGTTGGGCAGGTCGGCGGGTAGAAAGCTGTTAGCCGCGTTGATGGCCGCCTGAACTTCCTGCTCGGCCACGTCGATATTCTCGTCAAGATTAAATTCAAGAGTGATGACCGAGCCGCCGCCCGAGCTGACCGAGGTCATCTGCTTGAGTCCCGGCATCTGGCCGAATTGCCGCTCCAGAGGTGCGGTGACCGACGAAGCCATCACCTCAGGTCCGCCGCCGGGATAGAAGGTGAGCACCTGGATGATGGGGTAATCCACTTCAGGCAGAGCGGAGACCGGCAGCTGCAGGTAGCCCACAATGCCCGACAGCAGGATGGCCGCCATCAGCAGCGAGGTCGCTACCGGGCGCAGAATAAATGGCCGGGAAGGACTGAGGCTCACTGCTTGTTCCTCTTATCTTGTTTGCTGTTGCCTGCTGTAGTGCCGGGACCGGAAGCCGCGGTGGGAGCTGCGGATGGAACGCCGGCGCCTTGACCCGCGCCTTGCCCCTTCGCACCCTGCCCGCCATGCTGTTTGGCCACGCTTGCAGTCACTATCTGCTTGTCTTTCAGCCGATCCGCTCCGTCCACCACGACAGTCTGGCCGGGTTGCAGACCCTCGTCCAGAATGGTCACCTGCCCCTCTGCCAAAGCCACCTTCACGGGCTGAATTCTGGCAGTTCCGTTTCCCTGCGCGTCGGCATGGTCGACTACCCACACAAACGAACCCTGCAGGCCGGTCTGGAGAGCCGCCGAGGGAACCACCAGCGCATTAAGCCGATTTTCCATCACCAGATGAATGTTGACGAACTGGTTGGGGAAGAGCGCCGCGTCCTGATTGTCGAAGACGGCCTTCAGCTTGTCGGTTCCGGTGGTGGTGTCGATCTGATTGTCGGCGGTGAGCAGGTAGCCAGTGGCCAGCTTCTGCGTGTCGTTCTGGTCGTAGGCGTCCACGGCCAGGCGCTTTTCCGCAGCCAGCTCCTTTAGAACCTGGGGAAGCTCATCCTCGGGCAGCGTAAAGTAAACGGTGATCGGCTGGAACTGATTGATAATAACCAGGTTAGTTGTATTTGCGGTAATAATGTTGCCGGGGTCCACCAGGCGCAGGCCGATTTTGCCGCTGATGGGTGACTTGATCGTGCACCATTCAAGTTGCAACTGGGCGGTTTCGACCGCCGCCTTATCGGCCTCGATGGCGCCCATGTATTGGCCCTGCGCAGCCTCGTCGGTTTGCATGACCTCCTTGGAGGTCACGCCGGCGTCATAGAGCGCCTTGTAGCGGGCAAACTCCGCCTGGGCGTTCTTGAGCAACGCTTCATCGTGGGCGAGGGTGCCTTTGGCCTGGTCCAGTGCGGCCTGGTAGGGCCGGGGGTCGATCACCATGATGGTTTGACCTTGCTTTACCTCCTGGCCCTCAGTGAACTTGACCGGTTCCAGTTCTCCGCTGACCCGTGCTTTCACCGTAACGCTCATGTAGGGCGTCACCGTGCCCAGCGCTGTCAGGAAGATCGGCATCTGCTTCTGCTCGACGGCAGCCACCTGCACCGGGACCGGCCTGCTCTGCAGCGCCGCCGCCTGGCTGGCGCTGTTGGCCGCGGTCTGCTTCTGGCTTTGATAGATTCGCCAGACAACCAGGATTAAGAGACCGGCCAGCACCAAATAAATGACGATGCGCACCCAGGAACCCCTGGGGGCGGAGGGATGTTGCTCGATGCCGTCAGCAGCCAGAGAGGTCTCCGAAGTGTCTTGAATGGACATGGTGTTGATTCCCGCCGTTTTCTCTTGAGTGAATGCCCGCTAAATGGGCATATAGATTACCGTTCCGGGCGGAAGACACTCTGCCCGTGCTCGTTTCTAGGGACGCTTGAATTACCTCAAAGGTTTCGCGCGCCCCGGCGCATCCCATCCGGGAATTCGTTTCCTCACTACTCGGATACGTATTCCCCGTGGAAGCAAGACGGAACTATTGTAAGCGAATCGAGAGGCTCAGGAATATCATCGCCTGTACAGAGCGTCTTTTCAGCCTGTGGGGCCGTCAAAACAGATATACGCGCGGCCCTTTTGGCAGTCCCTGCGCCATGATCGCGCCGCTTCGTCTACCATAGTAATTTCAATAGGTTGTTGAAACGGGCCGGGGCGGTGAGCGCCGTCCTGCTCACGAATCCAGAGCGAGTACCTGCCCTATGTGGATTGTCCGGTTAGCGCTGCGGCGGCCTTATACCTTCGTCGTATTTGCGCTTTTGATCCTGATTCTCGGCGTCTTCAGCATCGAGACGATGCCTACGGACATCTTTCCCAACATCGATATCCCGGTGGTAACGGTGGTGTGGAACTTCAACGGCCTCTCCGCGCAGGAGATGGCCAACCGCTTCACAACCAACAGCGAGCGGGGCTTGACCACCACAGTCAATGACATCGAGCATATCGAGTCGCAATCGCTCAACGGCGTTGGCCTTATCAAGATCTTCTTCCAGCCGCATGTGAATATTGGCGAAGCGGTGGCCGAGGTATCAGCCATCAGTCAGGTGCAACTGCGTTCGCTCCCGCCGGGCACTACGCCGCCGTTCATCATCCAGTACAACGCCTCCAGCGTGCCCATTCTGATGCTGGGCGTATCCGGCCAGGGCATGAACGAGCAGCAGTTGAATGATCAGGCCACCAACAACATCCGCACCCAACTGGCCACTATCGAGGGCGCGCAGACGCCTTTTCCATACGGCGGCAAGCTGCGCCAGATTCAAGTGGACCTGGACCTGCACGCCCTGCAAGCTAAGGGGCTGTCTCCGGTGGACGTGGTCAACGCCGTCTCCGCGCAAAATCTCATCGCGCCCTCGGGAACGATGAAGATCGACCGCTTTGAGTACGCCGTCGAAACCAACTCCGCCCCGCAGATCGTCGATGAGCTGAACAACCTGCCCATCAAAGCGGTAAACGGCGCCGTGATTTACATCCGCGACGTGGCCCACGTGCGCGACGGCTACCCGCCGCAGACCAACATCGTGCACGTGAACGGCAAGCGCGCCATCATGATGGCGGTCATGAAGACCGGCTCGGCATCCACACTGGACATTATCAAAGGCATTCGCGAAAAATTGGAGAACATCAAGGGAACCTTGCCGCCGCAGTTGCGCATTGACGCTCTCTCTGACCAGTCGCTTTTCGTACGCAGCGCCATTGACGGCGTGGTTCGCGAGTCCATCATCGCCGCCTGCCTCACGGCCATCATGATCCTGGTCTTTCTGGGCAGTTGGCGCTCCACCATCATCATCGCGGTCTCCATTCCGCTCTCCATCCTCTGTTCGCTTGGCGTGCTGTCCATGCTGCACGAGACCATCAACATCATGACCCTGGGCGGATTTGCGCTGGCTGTCGGAATCCTGGTGGACGACGCCACCGTGGCCATCGAAAACATCAACCGCTATCTCGAATCGGGCAAAGAGCTGGAACAGTCCATCCTTGACGGCTCGGCGCAGATCGCCGTTCCGGCGCTGGTCTCCACTCTGGCCATCTGCATCGTCTTTGTGCCCATGTTCTTCCTCGGCGGTGTGGCCAAATATCTCTTCGTCCCCATGGCCGAAGCGGTGGTCTTTGCCATGCTGGCCAGCTACTTCCTCTCGCGGACACTGGTGCCCACCATGGCCAAGTACCTGCTCAAGGAGCACGACGACGCCGAGTTTCAAAGGAAGCGCACCAGCCGCAACCCTTTCATCCGCTTTCAAAAGGGCTTCGAGTCAGGCTTTGAGCGCTTCCGTCACGCTTACCTGCGCCTGCTGACACTCAGCGTGGACCACGCGAGAGTTTTTCTCGTTCTCTTCCTCTTGTTTGCCGTAGGCTCGGTGGGGTTGCTTGCTCCATTTCTGGGCCAGGACTTCTTTCCCTCGGTGGACTCCGGCCAGTTCAAGATTCACGTGCGCGCCCGCACCGGCACGCGCATCGAGGAGATGGCCGCGCTCTGCGATCGCGTCGACGCCACCATCCGCGAGCAGATTCCCGCCAAGGAAATCGTCACCATCCTCGATAATATCGGCCTGCCCAACTCCAGATTGAACCTCTCCTACTCGACCTCGGCGCCGGTCGGAACGGCAGATGCCGACATCCAGGTCCAGTTGAGCCAGGATCACCATTCCACCGCGGCTTACGTCGAGCGGTTGCGAGCTGTACTCAACCGCCAGTATCCCGGCGTCACCTTCTATGTGCTGCCGGTGGACATCGTCACTCAGATTCTCAACTTCGGCCTTTCGTCGCCCATCGATATCCAGGTCGTCGGCCCGAATCTCTACGGCAATCGCGCCCTGGCCGAGCGCATGTTGAACGAGGTTCGCTACGTTCCCGGAGTTGCCGATGCGCGCATCCAGCAGCCCTTCAATGAACCGAATATGACGGTGAACGTGGACCGCACCCGCGCCCAGTCCATCGGCCTGACGCAGAAAGACGTGGCTACCGGCCTGCTGGTGGCTCTCAGCGGCAGCTTCCAGACCACACCCAGCTTCTATCTCGACCCTCAGAGCGGGGTTACCTATAACGTAGCTATCCAGGCCCCGGAGTACCGAACCAACTCGCTGGCCCAGTTGAATAGCCTCCCCATTACCGGTTCCATTCCGGCTCAGAAGCCCGATGGCGCGGCCTCCACTGCAGCTCCCGGCGCTCCCCTATCAACCCAGGTGCTCGGCAACCTGGCCACCATCACTCCCGGAGCCGAGCTGGGCACAGTGAGCCATTACAACGTGCAGCCGGTAATTGACATCTACGCAAACGTCGATGGAACCGATCTGGGCACGGTCACGCGCAAGATCGAAAAGATCATCGACCAGCATCAGTCCGAACTGCCGCGCGGTTCGCACTTCACCCTGCGTGGCCAGAGCGAGACCATGAAGTCGTCTTACATCGGCCTGCTGGGCGGCCTGGCATTCTCCATCCTGCTCGTCTATCTGCTCATCGTCGTCAACTTCCAGTCCTGGCTCGATCCCTTCATCATCATCGCGGCGCTCCCCGCGGCCCTGGCCGGCATCGTCTGGTTTCTCTTCCTCACCAACACCCGGCTCAGCGTGCCTGCGCTCACCGGCGCCATCATGTGCATGGGCGTGGCCACGGCCAACTCTATTCTTGTAGTCAGCTTTGCCCGAGAGCAGCTCGAAATCCTGGTGGGCGACGCGCGCACCGCCGCGCTTAACGCTGGATTTGTCCGCCTGCGCCCGGTGCTGATGACCGCCCTGGCCATGATTATCGGCATGGTGCCCATGGCCCTGGGCCTGGGCGACGGCGGCGAGCAAAACGCCCCGCTGGGCCGCGCCGTCATCGGCGGTCTGCTGCTGGCCACTGTGGCCACCCTGTTTTTTGTTCCCGCATTTTTCTCCATCGTTCACGGCTGGCTGGAAGGCCGCCGCAAGACAGCTCACAGCGCGGCAATCGCCGGAGCTGTCGACGAGTTTGACGAGATACCGGAGTAGTTATTCATGACTAATGAATCCAATCCGAACCAGCAACAGGCGTATGACAACGAGTCCGCGCCCCAGCAGGCGGCCATCTCGCCGCGCAAGGCCCTCGTGGGCGTAGCCGTTGTCGTCGTCATCGCGGCCGTCCTGGCGGGCATCGGCATCTGGAGCCGCATTCATGCCGATAGTGCGCTCGTCGAGCGCACCAACGCGCTGGCCGCTCCCACGGTCATCGTTGCCGCGCCCAAAGCGGGCGCGCCCGTTGACAGCTTTGTGCTCCCCGGCAACGTGACATCCTTCACCGACTCGCCCATCTACGCGCGCACCTCTGGCTACTTGACGCGCTGGTACTTCGACATCGGCGCCAAAGTAAAGAAGGGAGCGCTGCTGGCCGAGATTGCCACCCCCGAGGTGGACCAGCAACTGGCCCAGGCCGCGGCCGACCTGAATACTGCTCAGGCCAACGCCAACAACGCCCGCATCCAGGCCGAGCGCTACACCGGCCTTGTCCAATCCGACGCCGTCTCCCGCCAGGATACAGACACCTACGTCAACCAGGCTGCGTCCACGGCGGCGCAAGTGCGCTCCGCCCAGGCCAACGTCGAGCGGCTCCGCCAGTTGCAATCCTTCGAAAAGATTTACGCGCCCTTCGGCGGCGTCATCACCGCGCGCAACATCGACACCGGCCAGCTCATCGACCCCGGCGCGGGCAAGGTGCTTTTTCGCCTCCAGGCCCTCCAGACCCTGCGCGTCTACGCCAACCTTCCGCAGATATTCTCTGCCAATGTGAAGCCGGGCGCGAAGATCGACCTGACCTTCGCCGAGCACGCTGGAAAAATTTACCAAGGCACGCTAGTCCGCACCGCTGATGCCATCGACCCCGTCAGCCGCACCTTGCTTGTTGAGATTGACGTTGACAATCATGCCGGTGAGTTGCTCCCCGGCTCGCTGGCTCAGGTCCACTTCAAGAAGCCGGCTGCCGGGCCCACCCTCATCGTGCCCGCCGCCGCGCTCATCTTCCGTAAGGAAGGCCTGCGCGTGGGCGTCGTCAACGGCGACACCGCGCATCTGGTTCCTGTGGTCATAGGCGAGGACGACGGAGCCAGCGTGCAGATTATCACCGGACTCAGCGCCGCCGATCAGGTGATCCAGGATCCGCCCGACTCCCTCATCGAAGGCGAAAAGGTCCAGGTAGCGAGTCCCGGCAGCCAAACCGGCGCGGGAGGCAAGTAATCATGCCCATGATGAAGCTCGGAAGCAATGAGCCCGGGACTGGGTGCCCCACCTTCGGCGCGCCTTTGTTTTTGCGCCTATCGGGGTCCCCAACGACAGGTCTTCGTCGTTGGGGTGATTTAAGGTGGGAAATCTATCACTACAGTTCTTTATTGTCTTTCACGGGTTTGATGCTCGCCCTCGTATTTCTCACCGGATGCAAGCCTGTTGGCCCCAACTACAATCGCCCCGGCTACGAAGCTCCCCCGGCCTACAAGGAAACCGGCGCTACCGTCGTCGTCCCGCCTCCCGCCCCCGCCGGAGGCGCATGGCAGCCCGCGAATCCCTCCGACGGCCTGCTGCGCGGCAAGTGGTGGGAGATCTACCAGGACCCGCAGCTCAACCAATTGGAAGAGCGCATCGCCGCCAACAACCAGACCCTCCGCCAGGCTCTGGAAACGTACCTCGCCGCCCGCGATCAGATCACTGTAGCCCGCGCTGCTTTCTACCCCACGCTCTCTGCCGGACCCTCCGCCTCGCGCGACAAAATCTCGGCAAACGGCCCTTCCTTCTCACCCGGCAAGCCCACTAACTATAGCGACTTCTCGATCACCGGACAGGCCAGTTGGGAGCCGGATTTCTGGGGCCGCATTCGCCGCACCGTCGAGGCCGCCCGCTCCAACGCACAGGCCAGCGCTGCGGACGCGGCAAATATCGACCTCAGCCTTCATGCCGAGATGGCCGTCGACTACTTCCAACTGCGCGGCCTCGACGCCCAGCTCAGGCTGCTCGCCGCCACCATTGTCGATCTTCAAGATCAGCTCGATCTCACGCAGCGCCGTCTCGCAGGGGGCATTGGCACCGAGGCCGACGTTGCGCAGGCCCGCACCCAGCTCGAAACCGTGCGCGCCCAACTGATCGACCTCGGCGTCGCCCGCGCTCAATACGAACACGCCATCGGCGCCATCGCCAACGCCAATCTCTCTGAATTCAAAATTCCTTTCTCGCCGCTTGTTCAGTCTCAGGACTTGACTCTGCCCAAAGTTCCCGCCGGAGTTCCTTCGCAACTGCTCGAGCGCCGTCCCGACATCGCCGCCGCCGAGCGTCGCGCCCAGGCCGCTAACGCCCAGATCGGCATTGCAAAAAGCGCCTTCTATCCCAACATCACGCTGGGCGGAACCGGCGGCTTTGAAAGTATGCAACCCGGTACCTGGATTCAAGGGCCGAGCGCTATATGGATCCTGGGAGCGCAGGCATCGGAGCTCCTCTTCGAAGCCGGCCAGCGTCACGCCCTCACCGACGCCGCCCGACACAACTACGAAGCCCAAGCCGCGGGCTATAAAGCAACCATTCTTGGGGCCTTCAACGACGTGGAAGATCAGCTATCCAGCCTGCGTATTCTTGAACAGGAGTCTACTGTAGAGCAGCGCGCCGTCGAGTCAGCCCAGCACTCCTACGACATCTCCAACCAGCGCTACAAGGGCGGCGTCACCAGCTACCTCGAAGTGCTGACGGCAGAGGCCACTCTGCTCCAGAACCAGCGCACCGCCATCAATCTCCAAACCCGCCAGTTTGTCGCCAATGTAGGCTTAGTCCGCGCCCTCGGCGGAGGGTGGGATGTTACGCAACTGCCGAAATGATCAGATGCCTGTGATGCTCATTCGCAGTGAGAGACCGGAAGATTGCGCCGCGATCCGCCTCGTCAACGAAGTGGCCTTTGGCCGGCGGGATGAGGCTGATCTCGTTGATCGATTGCGCGCTCAGAGAGTCGTGCTCGCATCGTTTGTTGCCGAGGTTGAAGGCCTGATCGCCGGGCACATCCTCTTCAGCCGGATCTCGATTGAGACAACCGATAAGTCCGTTGCGGCAGTGGCCTTGGCTCCCCTGGCAGTAATGCCAAAGTTCCAGCGCCAGGGCATAGGCGGTATGTTGATTGAGTATGGCCTTGATTGGCTGTGTGTGCAAAACGAGCAGATTGTCTTGGTTCTCGGCCACCCGGATTACTATCGGCGCTTCGGCTTCTCGATAGAGAAGGCTCGCTTCCTCGATAGCCCGTTCAATCCAAAATCCTTCTTGGCGCTTGAACTCAAGGCCCATGCCCTCGAAGGCATTCGCGGCACGGTTCGTTACCCGGGCGCGTTCGGAATCTAAGAATGGGACACTATACGCCACCGGTCGCAAGTCAAACAGAGGCAGCGAATAAGGATCATGGTAGGCGGCTACAACAAATCCCGAAACTGTTCCAAACTTATACCGGCATCCCGGACAATGCCGCCCATCGTGAATGCATTGATAGGATTATGGCGTGGAATCGTCAGGATTCGCATTCCATCCGTCATGACAATGTGTACGCCTTGGCGAAGTATGCGAAATCCGGCTTTCTCAAGCACGGCGACGGCTCGCAGATGGTTGATCCCTGGAAGCTTGGACACAACTTACCTCAGCAGTACTGGATTAATCATCCATTGCCTAGGTATATGTGTCAAGGTTGTATGCCTTCTAAACCGCTGCAATCAATAGGCTTACTTGTATGCACTTGTATGTACTTGTATGTACTTGTATGAACTTGTATTTACTTTAAGTGACCTAAAAATACAGGAATCGCTTCAAAAAAAATAATCGTGAGCGCTTGTATGCGGTCAAATTGCTAGACGTTGAATCCACAGTCTACCCAATCCCGACTTCGACAAGGCGGGTGTCATCCTCACGCGCCAATTCCTCAGCCGCTGCAACATACTCTTGAATTGCGATTCGTATATTCGCGAGCGCTTCCTCCTCGGTTGCTCCCTGCGACCAGCAGCCAGGCAGGCCGGGGCAAGAGACGCTGTAACCTTCCTCGGAGTGGCGCAGAACGACGCGATAGTTTGCCATGGAATCAATGGTACTCCTGCGCACTATCAGCGGCAACGTGCGTTTATCCTCCCGCTCAGGTCCACATCGTCAATGCCTGGGCAGGCGCGGCAGCTTCCAATGCCGTCTCAGCTTCTTGTATTCCGGACGCGGCAACTGCACCAGCAGCGGCCGTCTCGCCGCATCAAGCCGCGCGAGCAAGCCTTCAAGCTGCTCCTGCGCCATGGCCGTGCATCCCGTGGTTCCCATGCCCGGTCCCAGCCAGATGTGCAGAAAAATGCACGATCCCGAGCCCGCGGTCACCGGCTCCGCGTTGTGATTGACCACCACTCCCCAGCGGTACTCCCCATCGGGGCGCAACATCTGCTCGGAGCTATTCCAGTCGGGCGTTACCGTCGCGCGATCCAGCACGCGGTTGTAGAACTTGGAATGCGCGTCATCCACGCATTCCACCGAAGGCGTGAGATTCAGGTAAGGCATCTTCCATCCCGGCGGTTCCGTTGCTGCGTAACCAAAGGCCGTGCTCAGCCGAAAAATTCCGGCAGGCGATTTGCCATCGCCTTCCTTCTTCACCGCATCGCTCACCGTCCGCCGTCCGGTCTCCAGAGCCACTCCAGCGCCCCATCCGAGGCCTTTCTTGCCGACTACAACGGAAATCGGCCCGCCAACAGCTTTCCACTTCTTGTGTGCTCGTGGCCGCTCATACATCTGCAACGCCCCATCGACTCCGTCCCAATCTTGTGTCGTAACAACAAGGATCTGCGTCGATGTATGCAATGCGGCCGGCTCCCGTCTATCAGCCTGCGCCAGCGAAGCCACACACAGCGCCATCATGCAACCAGAAATCCACCTAATTTTCATCTCTGTTTTCTATTCCCTATTCCCTCGTCCCTATTCCCTGCTTTTCGTTCCCTGCCTCACCTCATCTTGTCTTGGATGGCTGTAAGCCGCCGGGGGCACGTCCGTCAGCGGCAGCCCAGGCCCTTCCCACAGCAGGCGGGGCGAGCCTTGGCTGGCAGAATGCAGCCCTTCCAGGTGAATCGTATGCTTTCCTGCGCGCAGGCCCAGCGAGCCGCGATCATAGCGCATCGCGTTTCCCGGCGAGCTGCAAACCTGGGCAAAGGATGGCCCGGTCTTGGCCACTTCCACGCCGTCAATCACCAGCCGTGCGCCGTCGCGAGCCAGCAGATAAAAGGTATAGCCGCCGTCGGCGGGAATGTCGATGAGACCGTCCCACGTAGCGGCGTAACGTGTAAATCCCTGCGAGTCGGCGAGCAGGTTAGGCCCTTCGCCAGTAAAAACCGCGTGTTCCTTGGTGAGGTCAGGAAGCTCGGTCCATTCTCCAGGGTAAATCTGCCATGCGAGCCCCGCGGCCATGGGACTGGGGGGGCTGGCGGCGTCGTGCCAGTGGGCCACGGCCACCGCTCCTTGCGATGCCCAGTCCTGGCCTGCCGATTCAGGTTGCTCGTCGCTTTTTTCCACGCGCAGCAAAACTCTAAAGCGGCCCGCGCCGTTTGCCGCGCCATCCAGTTGGGTTCCCTCCGCATCCGGAAAACGATGGCGTACGCGGCGGCCAGTAGCCTGCGTCCCATCGCCGAAGAGCCAGGTGTAGTGCGCCCCAGGCGAAGGTTGCGCGGTAAAGGTGACCTCATCTCCCGGTGCAAAGACCGGAGGCTCTACGGTGAACGCCGCTATCGGTCCATGCGGCGCCGCAAAGTGAGCCGGCTGGGCGCCGTCGCCAGTCACCAGCGGAAGATCGGCATTCGCAGTCGCGCGCACCTGCCCATACTTCACATTGTCGAAGGTCACGCCCGCCACGTCGCCGGTCATCGTGGAATCGGCCAGCGGCGGCTGGTCCAGCGCCCAGATGTTGTGGAAGGTGAACCCGCGCAAGCCTGGGTATTCCTGCTCCATCTGCTCGAGCGAGTACCAGTTGTCCAGATAAAGATTTTCAAACTTGTAGTCGGAATGAATTCCCTTGGCTCCGTTTGCGCCCCACATCCCGAACAGCGCATACGTCTGCCCGCAGGCCCCGATGCCGCCGTGCAGAATGTCGGAGTCGCGCAGAGTAAAGTTGCTCGAGTTGAAGGTCTTGCGCGGCCAGCCGGTGCGCACAATGTTGGAGATGCTGGTCGATAGCTCGCTGTGTTCAATGAGAATGTACCGCACATCGTGGCCAGGGCGCAGCATCGCCTCGTCGCTGTAGCCGTCCCAGTTGCCCTGCACGACCAAATCGTCGTCCGAGGAGCGTATAAATGCGTTGCGCACTACGGCGTCGCCGCCGCCCAGCCAGTCCATGCCGTCCTGGTTGGCGTTCCCCGGGTTGCCGCCGATCACCCGCAGATCGTCGTATAAAAATCCAAAGGAATCCTTCATCTGAATCGACCAGGTCCTTGACCTCACAATGCAGGTCAGCCCGTCGATCTCCACGTTCTTGGCCTCCAGCGCGCCCACGCAGTGCCAGTCGGGCTTCTGCATCCAGCCCTCGTCGTTGTTGGGGTCCTGCGGCCCGTCGTAAACAATGGTTCCCCGGCCCATGACTTTTACATTCTCCACCTTCCATAGATTCAAACTGCCGAAAAAATACGAGCCTGGCGCAAGGTAAAGCGTTTCTCCGCTCTTGGGATTCAGGCTCTCGTGGTAAACCCCCGGCTGATACGCGTGAATCACCTGCTTGCGCGGCATGGGCGGCGGCGGCGCGCCGGCAAAAAGAAACAGCATCTTCGCATACTGAAGGAAGTCATTCGGCCGGGAGATGGAGAGCTTGGCTGGCCCGCTGAGCCGGAAGCGAATGGTCTGGCCTTGACGAATCGGCCGCAACCCCAGCCGCCAGGGCTGTATGTCCACACCCTTGTCCCAAAAGCCCGGCTCGGCAGCGGTAATCTCCACTGTCACCGGACCAGTAATGTCGAAGCTGACATACGAGTAATTCGCTGCGGCGTGAGCCACCTCTACCGTCTGACCGTTCACGCGGACAGAGAAATCAGTAGCCCGCATCTCCGGCGGAACCGGCGCGCTCTCGACGCGCACTGCCGCATGGGCGGTAACAGGAAGCGCGAAAAATAACACCAGCAGCAGACGAAAAACCAGCAAAAAGAGGCTCCGGCAAGAAAGTGTTGTTGAAACCAATGTAACAGGAGGAACGAAGGCCGGGAATGTGCTGTCTATATTCAGCGCAAACAACGGCCGGTAAGGGAACCGGGAGTGAAGGTCATCGCTCGCGTCAATTAAGATTCCGCGAGGATCTGCCGGAGAGCCGGCGCGGAGAGTCCGGAGCGCTCCACAAGCTCTTTGAGTTCGCTTGCCAACTGGTTCATTTCATCGGGGGCCTGGGAACAATGCCAGCCGCCGCCGATCTCGGCAAATTTGGTGGAAAGAAAAGCCCGGAACAGGCCAACCAGAATGAATCGCGGAAGCCCGCAGAACACTTCCAGGGCGCGAGGGACAATGCGGCGTCCTGTGGCGCGCAGCACCTGCAGCGTCTCGCGCATGGAATCGGCGAGCAGACGCAGATCGCCTTTGGATCGGGCCAGGGCGCGGGTATCGCATCCGTACTTGATGACGAGCACTGCAAAAGGCGCAATCATCGCCGCGTGGTTGGCCAGCCAGTCGGGCATGTGCGGCTCTATTCTTGCCTTGAGTCCAGCGCGGTTGAGAATGCCGATCAGGCGCGTGAGCCTTGGTGTGACAGCGCCATTGACTTCGCCGAAGGGCGTGGTAGCTCCTTTGACGCGCATGGCCCGCACCAGGCTGCCCTCGCGCCTGCCTCCCGCGAAGGCGAAGCCCAGCAGAACGCGATCCACCCCCAGTTTTGCAACCCACTCTTCGGGACCCAAAACTGTGTTGACCATGAATACCACGCAGGTTGAAGTGTTCTGAGCGAGCGCCGGCAGAAGCTCACCCACCTGATTTTTGCGAACGGCGACAAGAATGTAGTCATAGATATCCGTTCGTTCCAGGTGGTCAATGAAGGGCATTCTGGTCACGGTCCGTGCGCCGTTGAGCGGGTTCTCGATTTCGAGTCCCCGTTCAATCAGTTCCCCGCATCGAGCGGGGCGTACCATAACGGTGACGTTGAAACCTGCCCGGTGCAATTCCACTGCACAGACGGAACCGTTAACCCCGGCTCCGACGACGAGAATGCGCGAAGATTCGTCATTCATGAGAATTTCCAATTATACGATTTGCCTGGAGTGTACGGCATTTTCAGAGTTTCCGTATTGTGGAAACCGGTCGTTTCAACACCATTCGTTATGCAGGGAGAGCATCCGAGGCTCGTTATATTCCTTCGCACATCGATACGTACGCGCGGAGGCAGGCTGGATGGTTCCGAGGGAAAAGAACTGTCGGCGAAATCCCATACAATATTTTTCCCTGCCAGCCGTTTATATGATTGGGCGATAATCCCTGGGAACAAAGCCGTTTCATATTGCGTAAGAGCTTCGGAGGCAATGATATGACAAACAGCTCTATCGACAACTCACAACGAACGGCTGCAAAAGTGGTGGGTTTTGCGTACCTGATCACCTTCGCGACCGTGGTCTACGTTCACTACGGCATCCTCTGGCCTCTGACAACCGGCAATGCCGCGGAAGCTGCCCGCAATATCCTGGCGCACGAAACTCTTTTTCGCATCGGCGTCGCCGGCAATCTCTTTTATTGCGTGGGTGTTTTCGTGCTTCTCACGGCCCTCTACGTGGTTCTCAAGCCGGTCAATCTCGGCCTTGCCTTGCTGGCGGCCTTCTGGTGGCTCGCATGGGTCTTCTTGTGGCTTCTGATGACGCTCAATCTCTTTGACGCTCTGCGGCTCCTCCATGGCGGTGGATCCTGGCAAGCCTATGAGCTGGCGCAATTGCAGGCCTTTGAGCCAGAGCGATTGCAGGCACTGGCGAGCTTCTATCTTCACAAAGGCTTTGATTGCTACTATGTAGGCTTGCTGTTTTGGGGATTGGCATCCACAATCTGTGCCTGCCTGTGGTTTAAGTCCCGCTATATCCCACGCTGGCTTGCAGCCTTCGGCGTGCTCTCGTCGGCATTTGCCGTGGCGTGTACTTGCGTTTTCTTCATTTTCCCCGGCTTCGACAAGATCGTCGGCCTGGGGTGGTTCGATTCGCCCATGGGTCTCTTCGATATAGCCCTGAGTTTCTGGCTTCTCATCAAGGGATTGAAGCCGCCTGCGGCAGCCGAAGTACGTACAAAGGCCGTCGCCGTTTAATCTTCCTCCAGCCGCGGATCATGGCGATTTTGCGTCAAGCGGGGAATTCCACCGGGCTCACGCTCTCGTGATACTATCTCGCCAAGGGCGTTCCCCGCCCGCCAACAGGATCCGTCAAGGAGGTCATCATGAGCCCACTCTCCCGTCGCGAATTCCTCAAAGCCTCGCTTGCCGCTGGAGCCATCGCCAGCGCCGGCTCGCTCTCGTTGAACGCCGCCACCGGCAAAGCCACCGACATTGTCACGCTGGGTAAATCCGGCCTCAAGGTCACGCGCCTCGCCTTCGGCACCGGCAGCAAAAACGGCTATGTGCAGTCCTCCCTCGGACAGAAGGAGTTCTCGCGCCTCGTTCACTACGCCTACGACCGCGGCATCCGCTTCTTTGAGACCGCTGAGTCATACTCCACCCCCGCCATGCTCGGCACAGCTCTCAAAGACTTCCCCCGCGAGAGCTACCAGTTGATGAACAAGGTGACCACCGACGAGGGCGTCGATCCCCTGAAGCGCTTCGATGAGATGCGGCGCATCTCGCAGACCGAGTACTTTGACATCATGCTCCTCCACTGGCAGACCTCCGGCAATTGGACGGCCACCACCAGCCGCTGGCAGGACGGCATCCTCGAAGCGCAATCGAAGCAGATCATCCGCGCCCGCGGCGCATCGGTCCACGGCCTGCCCGCGCTCCATCTGATGCCGGGCAACAAGTGGCTGGAAGTGGCGATGATCCGCATGAACCACAACGGCACGAGCATGGACGGGCCCATCCACGACGATGGCAACCCCGGCAACGTGCCGGAAGTGGTGACCCACGTCAGGCAAGTGAAGCGAGAGGGCATGGGAGTCATCAGCATGAAGCTGGTGGGCGACGGCGCCTTCACGCGCCATGAAGACCGCCAGGCGTCCATGCGCTTTGCCTTCAAGAACGCCGGAATCGATTGTGCGACCGTGGGCTTTAAGAGCACGCAGGAGATCGACGAAGCCATCGACAATATGAACATTGCGCTGACCTAGGGAATCTCTGATTAAGTCGATGTTTTGAAAGGGTGCGACTTAACAGCTTGCGAAAAAAGCATATGGTGTAGCACGAAGCGTCAGGGCACAGCTTTACAGCTTGTAGAAAAATACATTTGAAGTTGCGAGAAGCGTCAGGGCACGACTTAACAGCTTGCGGAAAAAAGCATATGGTGTAGCACGAAGCGTCAGGGCACAGCTTTACAGCTTGTAGAAAAATACATTTGAAGTTGCGAGAAGCGTCAGGGCATGACTTTTAGTCGTGCCGTACGCGTTACAAAATAAGTGTTGGGCTTTAGCCCCTGAGGGATATTGGACTGAAAAGAGACTTTTTCGGCGGTTCATTAGAGTTGTGTACACTCTCTCAGGTGTGAACAGGGCCTAAATCCCCTCGCCCATCGAGACATACTGCCGCAGCCGCTCCAGCTTTTCGCGATAGGCTTCGCGCTCGGCGGCCTCGGCGGTGAACTGCTCGGCCGGACGCCGCTGGCCGCCCAGTCGTTCTTCCAGTTCCTCTACGCGCGCGGCCAGCGCAATCAGCGAATCCGAGAGCGGATCCTTGATGTCGTGCGGATCGGTAATCAGCACCCGCTCCCCGTTGCGGTAAACGATGTGCGCGGGAACCCCCACCACGGTCGAGTCGGGTGGCACGTCGGACAGCACCACCGAGCCTGCGCCCACGCGTGAGTTTTCGCCGATGGTGATGTTGCCCAGCAAGTTGGCGTTGTTGCCGATAAACACTCCATCGCAAACCGTGGGATGGCGCTTGCCATGCTGCTTGCCCGTTCCGCCCAGCGTCACGCCCTGATACATGGTCACGTCGCTGCCCACAATCGCTGTCTCGCCGATCACCACGCCGGTTGCGTGGTCGATGAACAGCCGCCGCCCCAGAAGAGCGCCGGGATGAATATCGACGCCGGTAAAGAAGCGGGCAACCTGCGAGAGCAGCCGCGCCGGCAACCGCAGTTTCGCGCCCCACAGCCAATGCGAGATGCGATGAATCCACACCGCCCACAGTCCCGGATAGCAGAGAAAGACCTCCAGCCGCGAGCGCGCCGCCGGGTCGCGCTCCAGCACGGAGTTGACGTCTTCGCGAATGCGTGCAAAAAAATCCATAGCGTGCTCAGAATCAGGGCAAGGCGTGCTTTGAAAGGGCACGACTTCACAGCTTGCGGAAAAATGCAAATGGTGTAGCACGAAGCGTCAGGGCACGACTTTAGTCGTGCCGAAAATGCCGCCAAATAGCGCGGGCTTTAGCCCCTGAGGGAATATTGGTTATTCAAATCATATTCCTTCGGGGCTGAAGTCGCGCACTTTCAAATCGGCCAGCACCTCCGCCCGTGCGGCCAGCACTTACGCGGTAATCGTCTCCACCGGCAACGCCAGCGCCTGCTGGCGCAGCGGCTCAAAGAGCACGCTCGACAGATAGCGCTCACCAAAGTCCGGCAGCACCACCACAATCAGCTTGTCCTTATTCTCCGGCCGCGCGGCCACCTTCAGCGCCGCGGCCAGCGCCGCTCCCGAGCTGATGCCCACAAACAAGCCCTCTTCAAGCGGCAGACGCCGGGCCAGCGCAATCGACTCCTCGTTGGTTACCTGGATGATCTCATCCACCAGCCCGGTGTCCAGCACACCCGGAACAAAGCCCGCGCCGAGGCCTTGAATCTTGTGCGGTCCCGGCTTGCCGCCGCTCAGCACCGGCGAGTCCGCCGGCTCCACGGCAATGGCTTTGAATCCCGGCTTACGCTCCTTGATGTACTTGGCCACGCCGCTAATCGTGCCGCCTGTTCCAACTCCAGAGATCAGAATGTCCACCTTGCCGTCAGTGTCCGCCCAGATCTCCGGGCCAGTGGTCCAGTAGTGAATCGCCGGGTTGGCGGGGTTGTTGAACTGTTGCAAAATATATCCGTTCGGAGTCTTGGCCAGAATCTCATCGGCTTTGGCGATGGCGCCCTTCATGCCGTTCGGCCCGGGGGTCAGCACAATCTCCGCGCCAAAGGCCAGCAGCAGCACGCGCCGCTCCAGGCTCATCGTCTCCGGGATGGTGAGAATCAGCCGGTAGCCCTTGACCGCGGCCACAAAGGCCAGCGCGATGCCGGTGTTGCCGCTGGTGGGCTCAATCAATACCGTCTTGCCGGGAGTAATCTTGCCCCGCCTCTCGGCATCGTCGATCATAGCGAAGCCGATGCGGTCCTTCACGCTCGAAACCGGGTTCTGGCTCTCCAGCTTGGCTACAACGGTTGCCGGCAGCCCGGCAGCCACTTTGTTCAATCGAACCAACGGGGTTTTACCAATGAGTTCCGTTACATTCGCAGCGATATGCGCCATGATGATCTCCTTTGCTGGAATCGAATTCCAGGCGGTTCTGTTTTGTAAGGTGATGAGTCAAACTGTGGGGCGGGAAAGAGTGCGCGAATGGGGCGCAAGTCTCCGTCGCAATGGGCACCAGGGCGGTGTTAGCGACATCGACGCATGGTTAGAGCATAAAACAGAAGCACGGTTTCTGGCAAGAGGAAGTTTGGCGTTGAGCGCGGCTAACCGCGCCTGCAAGATCAAGCCATAAGCAACAACCCCACCCAGGCTATTATTCTGAAATGTGACGACAACGCCAATCACACAACCCGAGACTCCGTGTCGCAAGAGACTCCTCCGATCTGTTTTTCTGTGGCTTGGACTCGCTGTAGTGCTTCTTTGGTTGCTTGCCGCGCTGACCCTTGTGGCCGCGCGCTGGATCGACCCGCCGACAACTGCCTTGCACATTGAGCGCCGCTTGCAGGCATGGATTCACCACAAGCCGTATCGAGAGCGCTACACTTTCATTCCGCTCAGCCAAATCTCGCCCGATTTCCAGCACGCTGTCATCGCCGCGGAGGACGCGCGTTTCTACCAGCACCATGGTTTCGATTGGGACGAGATCCAAATCGCCGCCCAGGAAGATATGGAAGGCGAGCGCGAGCGCGGAGCGTCCACCCTCACGCAGCAACTCGTAAAAAACTTATTCTTCGGAACAGGCGGCTCTATTTTCCGCAAGGGTGCGGAGCTCACCTTGGTGCCGGTGGCGGAATTCGTCCTCGGCAAGCAGCGCATTCTGGAGATCTACCTCAATGTGGTCGAATGGGGCCCTGGCATTTATGGCGCGGAGTCGGCATGTCGATACTATGACGGAACTGCGGCCCGGAATATCGGCCGGCAACAGGCGGCACGGCTCGCCGCGATTCTGCCGGCTCCCCTGAAGCGGCGGCCCGAGCGCATGAATCACTACAGCGCGATCATCCTGAAACGGATGGACCAAATGGGTTGGTAATCATGAGCCACCGGGCGCAGGTGCCCCAGGTCCGGGGTCCCCACGGACTCGGGGTCCCCGGCGAGTGATCTTTACTCGCTGGGGTGAAGGGATAGGTCTTCGTCCGTGGGGTGGAGATCCGGATTTTCTGACCTGGGAAGCTGCCGTATCTTGTCGAATAAGTCGGATAAAATCAAGCGCCTTCCAACAACCCAATCAGTTCTTCCCACTCCTCGGTGAGCGCGGCTAACTGCCCTCGCAACTCCTCGGCCAGCGCGATCAGCCGCTCGGTCTCGGCGGTGCTGATATAAACCCCCAACTGCTCATCGGTATGCGCAATCGCTGATTCAATGCGCGGGACTTCCTCTTCCAAAAACGCGCAGCGCTCCTCCATCTGTTTCTGCTTGATGGGATTCAGCCGGCGTGGGCGGTTGTTGTTTGAGTCTTTGGGCGCGGCATCAACCTCGGCATTAGCCTCATTGGCCTTCTTCGCGGCAGGCTCCGGTACCCTCCCTTTAGCGACACTCTCAACCAAAAGGCTGCCGTCTGCAAGACCAAGACCAAGACTCTTCCAGCGCAGATAATCTTCGTAGTTGCCCTCGTGGCTGGTCACTTTTCCGCCCTCGACTTCGAGAACCCGCGTGGCCAACCGGTCGATGAAGTAGCGGTCATGCGACACAAAGACCACTGTCCCGCTGAAGGCCGCCAGCGCCTCTAGCAGCACATCCTTGGCGCGCATGTCCAGATGGTTGGTCGGCTCGTCGAGCAGCAGAAAGTTCGACGGCGAAACCAGAATCCGCGCCAGTGCAAATCGGTTGCGCTCGCCGCCGCTCAGCACGCCCAGCGGCTTGAAGACATCGTCGCCGCTAAAGAGAAAGCAGCCCAACAACGAGCGCAATTCGCCCTCCGGCACTTTGATCGCGGCGCGGCTGATGTCGTCGATCATGCGCGCCTCTCCATCCAGCACCTTGTACTGGTCCTGCGCAAAGTACTCGCAGACCACATTGTGACCCAGCTTGATGTGTCCCGCGGTGGGCGGCTCGGCGCCCGTGAGTAGCTTAATCAGCGTGGACTTGCCCGCGCCGTTCACGCCCACCAGCGCCACGCGGTCGCCGCGGTCGATTCTGAAGCGCACGCCGCTGAACACCTGCTTCGCGCCATAACTCTTCGCCAGTCCCTCGGCCTCCGCCACCATGCGCCCCGAGGGCTGTGGCTGGGGAAACCGGAAGTGAATCGTCGACTCGGCTTCTGGTATTTCAATGCGCTCGATCTTCTCCAACTCTTTAATGCGGCTCTGCACCTGCTTGGCCTTGGTGGCCTGATAGCGGAAGCGGTTGATGAAGGCCTCCAGATGCTCAATCTGCTGGCGCTGGTTGTTATAAGCCGCCTGTAACTGCGTCCGCCGCTCGTCTTTCTGACTCAGGTATTTTGTGTAATTCCCTTGATAGATATTTACCCGCTTATTCCATATCTCCACGGTTCTGTCGATAGTTACGTCAAGAAAATACCTATCATGCGAGATAAGTATGTAACCGAAGGGATAACTCCTAAGATAATCTTCCAGCCAGTTACGCGTTTCCAAATCTAAGTGATTGGTCGGCTCGTCGAGCAGCAGCAAGTTAGGTTTGGCCAGCAGCAGTTTGGCCAGCGCGATGCGCATCTGCCAGCCGCCGCTGAATTCATCCGTCTGCCGCGTCCAGTCTTCCTTACTGAAGCCCAGCCCAGTCAGCACGCCGCCCACCTGCGCGTCCAGCGCATAGCCATCCAGCGCGTGAAAGCGCTCCTGCAGCATCGAGTAGCGCTCCGCCACAGCCTCATACTCCGGTCCTTCGTGATCCAGCACGGCCAGTTGCCCGCCCAGACGCTCCACCTCGCGCGCCATCTCGCGCAGCTCGTCGAAGACGCTCAGGCACTCCTCAAAGACCGTTCTGCCGGTGAGCGCGAGGCCCTCTTGCGGCAGGTAGCCGATGCTCATGCCGCGCGTCTGCTGCATCTGGCCGTAGTCCAGCGTCTCCAGTCCGGCCAGCACTTTCATGATGGTGGATTTTCCCGTGCCGTTCGCGCCCACCAGAGCGGTCTTTTCCTTGCTTCGGATCAGCCAGTTGGCCTCCAGAAACAAGACTCGCGGTCCATATCGCTTGCCGGCATTTTGCAGGGAGAGCATCTACTCCCATTTTCGCAGAGCACCTGCGGTGGGGCCAGCGGCTCGCCCGCTACTTCCCCGGTGGCCGCGCAACCGCGAAGCCGATCGTCAGGCGATTTCCCTGCGGCAGCGGCTCCCATTGAAGTGTGCCGGCAAATCGCTGCATCAGTTGCACTCCCAATCCTCCCGGACGGTACTCCTCAATTGAAGTCGCTGCCCGCAAATCCACTGGCTCAGTGGGCGCAAAGTGCGGCGCCTGATCTTCGATGGTGAACGTCAGGCTCGTTCCAAGGGAGATGAAATCGATGGTAATAGCGTGATCCGGCTGGCCACGATAGCCGTGGCGAATAATGTTCGAGAGCGCCTCTTCGAGGCAGAGGTTGATAGCATCATGCGTCTCCCCAGGAATCTCGAACTCCGCCGCCAGCGCGTCCACCCAGGGCCACACCCGCGATAGCTCCGCGAGCTGGCTTTTCAGAGTCAGCCGCGTAGCCGCCTTGTGAGCACATTTTCCGGGCATGATCGAAGCCGGGCCGCGGCAGCCGCATCGTCCGCGCGCATTTCTGGAACAGTGAAATTGCTTTATTTCAGTGCGGCCAATGCGGCACTGAGTTCATGATGGATGGGTATGATGCTGTCGATTTTGCTTGCCGTGAGAACTTCCTCTACCATCCCGGAGGGCGCGAATAGAACCGCCTTGCCGCCGCGCCGGTGAATCGTTTGCGCTGGCACGACGATGGAGCGAAGGCCCATCGATCCCAGGAACGTGACCTTTTGCAGGTCGATGAGGAGCCGCATCTTGCTGCCGGCGAGCACATTTAACCGCAGGTCAACGGCGGCGGCGCCTTCTATGTCCAGACGCCCCTCCAGCACTACCTTGGTGATGCCGCCATCCAGCTCTTCGGTCGAAATTTGCATTCATTCTCCTTCTGCGAGCGGCCATTTCCAGGGTCAACGCAAACCCTGGCCGCCTCGCTGTTTACCATATCGTAATGCGCAAGTGTGAATCTACTGTTACCGGAAAAAACGGTCCCCACGCAGCGTCGCAACAATCTGCGCGGCGGGGTCCAGGGCCGGCGAGCTTCCGGACGAGCTTTTGGCCGGGAGCCTGAGTTCGGCCTTCAACGTCGTGCGCTTATTGGCCTTGAACTCGGCGCCCACGGTATTCGAGGCCTTTTGCACGCCGCCTCCACGCGCGATGACGCGGAATTCATGCACCCCTGGCGGAACAAACAGGTTCTCTAAAGCTGCCTTGTCGCCCGCTGAACCCTTGATATAAATCTTCTTATCCATCTCGACGGTAAAGGCCAGGCTGGGCGGGAAGTGATCCAGTTCCAGCTTCAGGCGGGCATTCTGTTTGGGGTCAAGCGTCTTTGGATCGAAGGCCACGCTGGGAGATTGAGCGCGTGTTGCAGCCGCTGTGGAAGGCTTCGTGGGATCCGTGCTCTGCGCGGTTTCAGGCACGGGTGTCGGCTGCGATGCAGTCGCCGCCGCGGGCGCCGGCTGCGAAGATGCGGTCGTCTCCGCGAGCGTTGATTGCGAAGCTAAGGCCCATCCCGAGGCCGGTTGTTGCGCAGCCGAACGGTTGCGATACAGCAGATAACCGCCTCCCGCGGCCATGGCAACAAGTAGAATCACAGCGGCAATCAGCAACCTGCCTTTTTTCCTGGCCGGCGCGGCTGGCTGTGGCGACTTGATAGTTGAGGTTCTCTGGCTGGCCTTAGGCGGCAAGCTGGGATTGAGGTCGTAGGTCTCCTCCGATGCTCCTGCAGTTCCCCTGGCCATTGGCGCGGTGGCTTGCAGGCTCGATGTCTTTGCGCCGGCGCACAGTTGCGCCAGGGTCTGGGCGAGTTCCTCGCCGGTTTGATAGCGGTCGGCGGGGCTCTTCGCCAGGCACTTGAGAATCACGCTCTCCATCGCGGCGGGGATGGCGGGATTTAGTTTTGCCGGGGGAATGGGTTCGGTGTGAACAATTTTGTAAGAGACGGCGGTCATCGTCTCGCCCGGAAAGGGCTGTTCTCCGCTTGCCATCCAATATAGAATCACGCCCAGAGAAAACAAGTCGGCGCGCCCGTCGATGGGTCCGCCGGTAAACTGCTCCGGCGGCATAAAGGCGGGGGTACCCAGAAGCTGGCCGGTAGTGGTAATCTCCCCGGCGGCCAGCTTGGCTACGCCAAAATCGGTAATCTTCGCATGCTCCGCCCCATCCGCCTCGCGTTTGGCGAGCAAAATATTGGCGGGCTTGATGTCGCGATGAATCACGCCGTGACGGTGCGCGTGTCCCAGGGCTTCGGCGATCTGCTGGCCGATCTCGCAGACGCGCTCCAGCGAGGAGCGTTCGCCTCTCTTGATGGCATCGGCGAGCGTCCTTCCCGGCACGAATTCCATCACCAGAAAAGGCACGCCCTCCTGCTCGCCGACATCGAAGACGGAGACAATTCCGGGGTGGGACAAAGCCCCGGCGGCGCGCGCTTCGCGAAAGAACCGCAACCGGTATTCGCTGCTTTGATCGCCGGCCAGCGCCCCGGAAAGAATGGTCTTCACCGCCACGATGCGGTCCATTGCCGGGTCCTTGGCGCGAAAGACGCTGCCCATGGCGCCATGGCCCAGTTCATCAATAATCTCGTACCGTCCGATAGTCTTTGGCGCGCTCATAGCCTGATCCGTAACACTTTAGCATAGTGTGCCTGCGAATAAGATGAATCTTAGGCAGCCGGAGATTCGGCTTTTGCGGGTGCGCGATAACGCGCGATCAGCAAGGTCATATCATCCGACTGGCTGGCGCCGCGCGCAAATGCCTCTACAGAATCCAGAACGATCTGTTTCAGCGAGTCGAGCGGCGGGTTCTGCTGGCCGGCCAGAGCCTCGCGCAGCCGGGATACGCCGTACAATTCCTCGTCCGGGTTCTCCGCCTCGCTGATGCCGTCGCTGAACAGCACCAGCGTATCGTCCGGCTCCAGTTGCAGGCTGGCGGCGGTAAATTCAGCGTTTTCCAGCAGGCCGACCGGAAAGGAGCCTTCGCTGTAGAGTTCGCTGACCTGGCCGCGCCTGAGCAACAGCGGCGACGGATGACCGGCCTTGATGTATTCCAGCCTGCCGTCGCGATCGAGCAATGCGAAGAACATGGTCGCATAGCGGCCCACTCCGCCATGTTCACAAAGAAACTTGTTGATGTGGTTGAAGACGCTCACCGGCTCCGCGCACAACGCCATCGAGGAAAGCGCTCCCTGCAGCATCATGGTCAGCAGCGCCGCGCCCAGGCCTTTGCCGCTGACATCGGCAATCAGAAACGCGGTGCGCTCCGGGCCTGCGGAAAAAGCGTCGAAGTAGTCGCCACCCACCTCATGGCAGGGGTAATGCATTCCGGTGATGGCCAGATGCGGATAATCATGCAAGCCTTGCGGAAGCAGTGCCTGCTGAATCGTGCGGGCGATGGAGAGTTCCTGTTCCAGGCGCTGCCGCTCGCGTTCCCGCTCCACCAGCCGCGCATTGTCCAGAATGCTGGCGGATTGCACCCCCAGCGCATCGAGAATCTGCCGGTCGAGATCGGAAAAAGCCGACGGCCGCCGGGAATCGAGATAAAGAATGCCCAGTAGCTGGCCCCGTTTAAGCACGACCGACTCCGCCGAATTGGCGCGGGTAGTGGCGTACAGCGGAATGGCGATAATGGAGCGAAGGCGCTGCACAACCACGCTCTTCGCGCTCTTCAGGTCCAGATCGGCCCTGTTCAAGTCAGTCCGGCTCAGGTCTTCGGTGATCACCGAGGATTGGCGTTCAATGGCCATGCTGAGCGCGGTCTGGCTGGGAATAATGCTCTCCGGCACGAGCTCTTCTCCGCCCTTGCCGCGAGCCAGCCGCACCCGGAATGAATCGGACGCGCCCGGCTCGATCAGCAGCCCGCGATCGGCATGGGTGATGGCGATGGTGTGATCCAGCATCGCCGCCAGCACCGACTCCAGCGGCAGCTGCGAGTGGAGCAGCGACGTGGCTTCCAGCAGCAAATTCAGCTTGCTCAACCCTCCGGCGTGTGGCGCGCCAGTCAGCGACGGCATGCTTCCCAGGCGCGTCAGCATGCTTTCGATCGCATTTTCCTGGGCGGTGGAGCGAAAGATGATCTCGCAGCAATCTTCGATGCCGAAATGAATCACGTCGCCGTTCCGCAAGCTCTTTCGCGCCACCTTTTCGCCGTTCACAAAAATTCCCTGGCGATGGCCGCGGTCCTCCAGCCGGTAACCGCCTTGCTCGGCAACCAGTGCGGCGCAGTTGCGCGAGATGCGCCGGTCATCAATCTGCAAATGGTTGCCGGCCTCGCTGCCGCGGCCTATCAAAAACAGGGATTGAGTCACGGGAACAAGTTGATGCGGGCGGCCGGGGAAGACGACCTCGAGGGCGGTTTCATGGATTGTGGGATCGTTAGGCATGGAACACGAAGTGTGCCGATTGTAGCATTCCGTGCGCCTTTCAGAAAGGTGTGTCTCTCCATGCCGGAGACAGATGTGGCTGACTCCCCGCGGGCCGGGATGCATCTTCACCCGCACGCATTTCTCTCGCAATATTGCAAAAAGATTCAAGCCAGGCGTGAGCCGGTTAAGGTATATTGTCAGACAGTCAGGAAAGCACTATGAAAATTCCGGCTAATTACTCAACAACAAGGAGATCATCATGGCAAGTCAACCAGGCGCTGCTCCATCCCAACCAGGCGCGGCTCCGGCCAAATCCGGCAGCAGCGCGGTCAAGATCATCCTGATTATTGTTGCAGTCATCGTCGTGATTGGCATCCTCGCCCTCGGCGCCATCAGCTATGTGGGGTATCGCGTTGCTCGGGCCGTCCATGTAAGTGGCCCGAATGGCCAGGTGTCAATCAATACCCCCGGCGGCACAATCTCCGCCAATTCGACGCAGTCCTACACCTCGGCTGAGCTGGGGACGGATATCTATCCCGGCGCGCAAAGCACCACCGGCGGCATGAAGATGAGTTTGCCCACCGGCTCGATGGTGATTGGCACATTCCTTACTTCGGACTCCAAGCAGCAGGTGATCGATTTTTACAAGGGCAAGTTTGGAAGCTCGGCCGCGGTCTTCGATACTTCCGACGGCGCTATGCTCACACAGACCGTCAGCAAGCAGGAATCCGTCATGGTGACGGTTACCGCGAACCAGTCCCGGGACCACGGCCAAACAAGGATCACCATCACGCATACTATCAACGCCAAGGCTCCCTGAAGCCGATAGAAGCGCATCCCTGGGGCGTCCGGCGCTATCCGGACGCCCTTTTTGCGGCTATCGCGATGGCAATTGATTCTCTATCCATGCGCAGGTCTGCTCCGCTTCCGGTACCATAATAGAGGTATCAATTGCAAAATTAGCCTGAAAGCCAAGCTGGAAATTCCAGTCTGGAACTCAACGGCAAGGAGATCATCATGGCGAATCTCTGCGCTGGATGTGGGGCTGAATTAACCCCCAACGCGCAATCCTGCCCTTCTTGTGGAGCAGCGGTCGCCGCCCAACCAGCCGTAGCCCAATTCATCGGCGAGCCGCCCACTTCCGGCAGCAGCACGCTCAAGATCATTCTGATTATCGTCGCTGCCATCGTCGGACTGGGCATCCTTGGCTTGGGCGCCCTCGGTTACATTGGCTATCGCATCGCTAAGAGTGCCCATGTTGACCCCAGTGGCCGGGTGATTATGAACACCCCGGCCGGCACGATTACCACCACTCCAATTGACAGCATCAGCGCGGCCGATCTGGGCGTGGATATCTATCCCGGCGCGCAGAGCACACGTGGAAGCATGAAGATGGAGATGCCCAACGGCTCGGGTGTGACTGGCGCATTCCTCACCTCTGACTCGCCTGCTCAGGTGCTCGCTTTTTACAAGGAAAAGTTAGGTTCCGCCGCCACAGTCAACAGTTTCTTAGGCAACTCCACCGTGCGCCTTAAAATCAACCAGCAGGAGTTCATTCATGTGAGGATTAGCACAAACTCGAAGCTGGACAACGGCAAGACGCGGATCATAATTTCACATACAAAGCTCACCAAAGCTCCCTGAAGCCGATAGAAGCGCATCCCTGGGGCGTCCGGAGCCATCCGTATGCCCTTTTTTCGGCCATTGATCCGGCATTGATCCTGCTTCCATGCGCATGTCTGCTCCACTTCCGGTACCATATTGAAGGTACCTATTGCAGAATGAGCCTGAAAGCCAAGCTGGAAGCTGTCATCTACGCCGCGGAGGAGCCGGTCACCCTGGCCCAGCTCGCCGCCCTCTTTGCCGCCGACGCCCTTGAATGGAAGGCGCAGCAGCAGGCTGCCTCTGCCACGCGGTCAGACGCGTCCGATTCCGCTGCCGCCCAACCCCTGCCCCAGGTGAATGAGGAGCTCCCCTATCTGGAGCCGGATTCCGCCGAACAAATTGCTGAGACTCAATCCGAAACCAGCCCAACCGGCAGTCCCGCCGAGCTCTCTGATGAAGAAAAAGCCGAGGCCGAACTCGAAGCCCGCCGCCTGGCCCGCCAACGCGACCGCGAGGTCCGCGAAATCCTGCGCCCCTTGCTCGACGAGTTGATCGCCTCTTGCGCCTCCGATGACCGCGGTGTCGAGATTCGCGAGGTTGCCGGCGGCTTCCGCATGGCCACCAAGCCCGAGTATCACGACGCCGTCCGCAACTTTGTCAAAAGCATCAAACAGCCGCTCAAGCTCTCCTTGCCAGCTCTGGAAACCCTGGCCGTCATCGCCTACAAGCAACCGGTCACCGCGCCCGAGGTCAACGAAATTCGCGGCGTGGATACATCCGCCGTATTCGGCACTCTGCTTTCCCGCAAGCTCATCACGACGGCCGGACGCAAAGCCGTCCTCGGCCGGCCCATCCTCTACAAAACCACCCGCGAGTTCCTGCTCCGCTTCGGCCTCCGGGATGTCTCCGAGCTGCCCTCCATGGAGGAGTTCGAGAAGCTGGCCGCTCTCGAATTCGACGAGCAGGAGACTGCAACTGGAGATAACGTCGAGCAGAAATCAAGCCTCGACCTCGAGTTCGACGAGGCCGCCAGCGAGGAACTGGAAGACTCGCCGGATGAAGGCCTGGAACCCGAACCGGGACCCCAAACGAAATCGTCCGCCACGACCGCCGAGACGGCGGCCGGCAACTAACCCACCACCGAAGAGGCCGCTCCTGCTGCGCCTTCCCCTACAGAGCAGGCAGAAACCGAGAAGTCCCCCATGGCTAGCCCCAAAACGAAGAAGTCCATAACGAAGAAGTCCGTAACCAAGAAGACTGCGAAGAGCAAGAAGACCGCGCCTCTCAGGCCAGAATCGACTGAACCCAAGCTGGAAGCCGTCCCCATAGCCGAAGCTCCCAAAATTGAAGACCCAATCGGAGACGAGACCGACCGCGAGGCCGAAACCGCGAACGTGGCTGGGACCGAATCCGAAGCAAACATTGAAATCGAGGCCGCCGTCGAGCCTGATTTCACTCCCTCGCCGCGTCCCCCCGCCAAACTCGAGCGCCTCCAGAAAATCCTTGCTGCCGCCGGCGTAGCCAGCCGCCGCGGCGCCGAGGCCATGATCGAACAGGGCCGCGTCGAGGTCAACGGCAAGTTGGTCACTGTACTGGGAACCAAGGCCGACGCCGCCCGCGACCACATCCGCGTCGATGGCAAACTGCTCCAGGGTCCCGAGCGCCACCGTTACTTTGTCCTCAACAAGCCCCGCGGCTTCGTCACCACAGTCAAAGACCCCGAGGGCCGCCCCACGGTGATGCAATTCTTCGACAAAATGAAGGAGCGCCTCTACCCCGTCGGCCGCCTCGACTACCTCAGCGAAGGCCTTCTCGTCGTCACCAACGACGGCGAGTTGGCCAACCGCCTCACTAAAGCCTCCTCCGGCGTGGAAAAAACTTACCTCGTCAAGGTCTCCGGCCAGCCTACCGAAGCCGAACTGAACATTCTTCGCGGCGGCGTCGCCATCGAGCGTAGCAAGCCTGGCTCACCTCCCGTCCACACCTCTCCGGCCCGCATTCGCCAGGTCCGCCAGGGCGACAATCCCTGGTATGAAGTCGTTCTCATCGAAGGCCGCAATCGTGAACTGCGCAAGATGTTCGAGGAAATCGGCCACTTCGTCGAAAAAATCCGCCGCGTCGGTTACGGCCCTCTGGTCCTCGACCAGGAGCCGGGCAGCCTGCGCGAGTTGGAACCAAATGAGCTGGACGCTCTGCGCCGGGCTGCCGAAGGCACCCTGCGCACGCCCAAATCAAAGGACCTCCGCCGCCGCAACCTCCTCGACGCCGGCCTCTTGCCGACAGTCCTTCCCAAGCCCAGTGGCCGCCCGTACACAGCCAAGCCGACTGACAGGTTTGCGCCCGCCGCAGGCCGTCCTGGCAACTACAGGCCTGAGAAATTTGCCAAAGACCGTCCCGGCGAATTTCGCCCCAAGAAATTCAGTGCAGACAGTGACCGGACAAGCCGGGCAGACAGAACAAGCCGCCCAGCGGACTCCTTCGCCAGCGGCGCAGCCAATAAATTCTTCCGCCCAGCCCGCACGTCCGGTGGAGACCGGCACTTCTCTGACAAACCTGCATGGAAGAAGCCGGAGCGTCCTGCGCGTTCAGCCGGTGAGGGATTCCGCCCCGCCGCCGGTCGCAGCTTTGAACGTCCATCAGCCCGGCCAGCCCCCAGTCCCGCCTGGAAGAAAGACAATCGCCCATCCCGTCCACCGGCGCGCTTTGCCGCTGGCTCAACCGGCGAAAGCCGTCCAGGCCCAGGCCGCCCCTTCTCCGCCAAACCCTCCTGGAAGAAGCCGGAGCGTCCTGCGCGTTCAACCGGTGAGGGATTCCGACCCTCCTCTGGCCGCAGATTTGATCGTCCCTCGGCCCGCCCGTCCTACCAGCGCCCCGCCACGCCTCGCCGCGAAGCACCCGTCCGCGAAGCCCGGGTTTTTAACGAAGACCTTGGCCCAGTCCGCCCGCCCAATCTTCGCATCGAGGAGATCACCGGCCCACAACGCCCCTTCTCCACCAGCAGCGGCAAGCCCCGCGCAGGTGGCGCGCGTTCCAGCGCGCCCCGGCCATATTCTGACCGGCCCGGTTCTGACAGATCCCGTCCCAGCCGCCCCAATTTCGAGAGGCCAACCACTTCAACTCGCCCCTTCTCCACTAGCAGCGGCAAGCCTCGAGCAGGCGGCGCGCGCCCCAACAGCAAATCCAGCCACGGCTGGAAGCCGAAATCCGGGGCCCCCACGGACAGGTCTTCGTCCGTGGGGTGGAAATCTCGCTACGGCCCCGGCAAGCCCGCTTCCGGCTCCTCCCGGCCCTTAACGCCGCGTACCGAGGGCGCATTTGACTATCGCCCCACCAAGGCGAAGCCCTACCCCAACTCCGCCTCTCGCGCGGAAAGAAAAGCCGGTCCCGGCTGGAAGCCAAAATCCGGGGCCCCCACGGACAGGTCTTCGTCCGTGGGGTGGAAAACTCGCTACGGTCCCGGCAAGCCCACCTCCGGCTCGCACTCCAAGCCTAAGCCAGACAGCTTCGCTCCCAAGCGCTCCGATTCCCGGTCCTTCAAAAGTCGGCCCGGCGGAAAGAGACGCTTCAGCGGCAAGCCTGACGGAAAGAAACGCAGTTGAAAGCCTGCCCCGTTGCCATCAAATGCGGGACAGCCTCCAAGTTCACGTGATAATCTCGCGGGAACAAGGAGGCCATTATGGCAAACACCTTCGGCACGGACATTCTCATTCAGGCGCCCGACCCCAAGAAGGCCGCGGCCTTCTACGTCGATCATCTCGGCTTCGAGATCACCGGCGAAGAACCTCAGATGATCAGCCTTCATGGACGGCACATCAACCTGTTCATCGAGCGCGGCCCGGCGCTGGGACCGGTCCTTGAAGTCACGGTAGACAGCGTCGAAGGAGCCAGAGCGCGGCTCGTAAAGAACGGCTGCGAAGTCATCAAGGATGAGCCGGATTTCCCCAGATGCTACGTCAAGGACCCCTTCGGCCTGATCTATAACCTGACAAGCTAGGGAAATTCGCCTATCCCGGATACGCGCCCGTAATGTAGCCCTCTAACGCCTGAATGGCCTGCTCCTGGCCGGAGATCACGCACTTCACCAGGTCGCCGATGGAGATCACCCCCACCACCTTCTCACCCTCTAACACCGGCAGATGGCGAAAATGCCGCTCGGTCATCAAGGCCATGCATTCATCCACGGTCTGCTCCGGGCTCACGAAAACCACCGGGCTGGTCATGATTTGCTGGACCTGGGTTACCTTGGCAGGGTGGCCCTTCAGGATGCCCTTGCGCGCGTAGTCGCGCTCCGACACGATGCCCACCAGCCGTTGGTTGGAAAGCACCAGCAAGGCCCCGACACCGTGCTCGGCCATCACCTCCAGCGCTTCGTAGACCGTTTGTTCCGGGGCTATCGTCAGGACTCTGTTATTGTCTTTGTGCTTCAGCACCAATCCAATCGTGTCGGTAATCTTCATCAGAACCTCCTCGCCCCTGGCAGCCGCGTGCCGGTATGTGTCTTCCCTCGAGCACGGCCTTGGCATTCGGGGAACAGCCGTGTATCTCGATTCGGCACGTAGTCAATATAGCCCATTCGCAGTACGACAGAACAGTGCCCTAAGGGTCGTGGCCTATAATTTCACCAACGATATTCCACTCCGCCCGACTGGAGAACCCGTCAATGCCTATAAAAGTCCTTCGCTTCCTCCCTGCGGTGCTGTTGGCCGTTTCGCTCTCGCTGCACGCCGCCAACAAGCCCAAGCCCGCCGCCCCCGCTCCGGCGGCCGCCGACCCCTACACCGAGGTGCAGCCCGCCACCGAGACGCTCGATCTGGCCATGTATCAGCGGATTCGCGACGAGGGGCTGAACCACTCGCACGTGATGGAGTTTGCCACTGCGCTGATGGACGGCATTGGCCCGCGGCTGACCGGCTCGCCCAATCTGGCTAAAGCCAACGCCTGGACCCGCGACACGCTCACCAAAATCGGCCTGGAAAATGCGCGCCTGGAGGATTGGGGCGAATTCGGCATGGGATGGCAGCAGTTGAACGTCTGGGCGCGCATGGTTACGCCCGACACCGCGGTGCTGATTGTGCAGGCTACGCCTTGGTCTCCCTCCACTCCCGGCCCGGTCACCGGCGACGTGGTCTTCGTCAACATCCAGGCGGAGAAGGACTTAGATCAATACAAAGGCAAGCTGGCAGGCAAAGTGGTTTTACTGGGCGCCATGCGCGAGGTTCCGCCGGTCGACAAGCCGCTTTTCGAGCGCTACACCAATACAGATCTCGACTCCATCACCGAGTTTCCCGTCAGCACCAGCGCCAGCGGCCTTTCTCCCGAGATGCAGGCACGCATGCGCGAACGCCAGGAGCGCTCCCAACTGCTTGAAAAAATAGGCCAGTTCCTCACCGCTGAAAAAGTTGCCGCAGTCATTGAACCCAGCCGTGACGGCAAAAACGGCGGCGGCTCGGGCGGAACCATCTTCGACGACACCGGCGCCACGCTGGGGCGCTCGCCTTATCTCGCCGACAAGCGGATGAAGATTCCCGTGGTGGTGGCAGCCATCGAGAGCTACGGACGGCTCTACCGGCTTACTCAGGCACACGCTCCGGTCAGCGTGGAGATCGACGTAGAGACAAAATTCACCGGCGAGCATGAACATGGCTACGACACGGTGGCCGAGATTCCCGGCACCGATCCCAAATTGAAGGATCAGGTCGTCATGGTGGGCGGCCACCTGGATAGTTGGACGGCCGGTACCGGCGCCACCGACAACGGCGCGGGAACCATCGTAGCCATGGAGGCCGTGCGTATCCTGAAGGCGCTGGACGTGAAGCCGCGGCGCACCATCCGCATCGCCCTGTGGACCGGCGAAGAGGAAGGCATTTATGGCTCCAAGGGCTACTGCACCATCCACTTCGGCTCGGCCAAGCTCTCCACCGCGCCCGACCAGTTGCTGCTGCCCGAGTTCATGCGACGCGCTACCGGGCCGCTGGAAGTGAAACCGGAGCAGAAGCTCATCTCCGCCTACTTCAACGTGGACAACGGCACCGGCAAAATTCGCGGCATCTACACGCAGGGCAATGCGGCCATCGCGCCCATCTTCGCCCAATGGATCACCCCGCTGAAAGATTTGGGCGTCACCGTCGTCACCAACCGCAACACCGGCGGCACCGATCACCTCAGCTTTGACGCGGTAGGCATACCGGGATTCCAGTTCGTTCAGGAGATGCTGGACTACGAATCGCGTACCCACCACTCCAACGAGGATGTGTACGAACGCTTGCAACCTGCTGACCTGAAGCAGATCGCCACGGTCGAGGCCATCTTCCTTTACAACGCGGCGCAGCGCGACCAGATGCTGCCACGCAAGCCCCTGCCGCAGCCCGACCTGGAAGAGAAGAAGCGTGCCCCCCTCGAAGGCATCTTCCCTGGAGTGGTTCCGCCCGCGGATATGGAGAAGAAGTAGCGATTTTTCAGTAACGGCCTTTTGAAATCAGGCTGCCGTTTAATTCTCTGCCGCTGGAGCTCTCTTGACCCAGAGTCTCCAGTTCCGTTTCATCCACCTCTACGGCCACGCTTCGCTGGATGAGCTCCATCGTGAGCACCACGCGCAGGCTGTTTTTTCGCCGCACCATCAATCCTACCATCCCCGCCAGTGCGCCGGATCGTATGCGAACCCGTTGCCCCACGGTCAGCAATGGGTGTGGTTCGGCGTTGCGCAGGGGAAGCCCCGAGCGCAGTGCGTTGACCTCTGCCTCGGGCAGCGATGCCGGCTGGCCTCCCGTGCCGCCCACAATGCTCAGAACCCCCGGAACTTGAAGCACCCGTACGCGCTCTCTCTGGCCGATGTGAACAAAAATATAACCGGGGAACAAGGGCAGTTCCAGCGTCACTTTCAAGCCGTTTTTCCACTTGCGCTGCGCTCGATAAAGCGGCAGATAATGCTCAATTTCCCTCAGGCCCATGTAATGACTCACGCTCTTCTCATGGCGGGGCGAGGTGTAGACGGCAAACCACTTCTGCGCCAATTGACTTTCCAATGTGCAATCTCTCCCCGACTCTCCCGAGGGAAGAACAATGTCGTGTTGTGCAATCCCTGACAACTTTCGCCCTCCTCATCAGAGTTATCGGCGGCAAAAATTAGAAAATTACTCCACGGTGACTGACTTGGCCAGATTTCTTGGCTGGTCAACGTCGCAGCCGCGTCGCACGGCGATGTAATAAGCCAGCAGTTGTAATGGCACAATCTCCACCAGCGGCGAGAGCAGCTCGATGGTCGGAGGAATGGGAATCACGTGCTCCACCAGGCCGCCGATTATCTTGTCGCCTTCGGTGGCTACGGCAATCACCCGACCCGACCGCGCCGTCACCTCTTGAATGTTCGACAGCGTCTTCTCATACCTCTGTTTTGACGCGGGATCGCTCTCGTCTCTCGTCGCCAGCACCACCACCGGCAGGGTCTCATCAATCAGCGCATTGGGTCCATGCTTCATCTCGCCCGCCGGATAGCCCTCGGCATGAATATAAGAAATTTCCTTCAGCTTCAGCGCGCCTTCCAGCGCGACGGGAAAGTGGATGCCACGGCCCAGATAGAGAAAATCGCGCGAAGTAGAAAACACCTTGGCCAGTTGCTCGCACTGCGCGGTGCAGGAGCGCAACACCTCTTCAATCTTGGCGGGAATGCGGCTCAACTCCTCAATCAGCCTTACCGATTGCCCCAGATCGAGTTCGCCGCGCAGTTGCCCCAGCTTCAGCGCCAGCAAAAACAACGCCGTCAGTTGCGCCGTGAAGGCCTTCGTCGAGGCCACGCCGATCTCCGGCCCGGCGTGCGTATAAATGGCGCCGTGAGCCTCGCGCGCCACCATGGCGTCCACCACGTTGCAGATGGCCACGGTCTTCGAACCCAGCGAAATCATCTCGCGCTGCGCCGCCAGCGTGTCCGCCGTCTCGCCGGATTGCGTGATCAGCAGCCCCAGCGCCTTGGCGTCGGGAATCGGGTTGCGATAGCGATATTCGCTGGCGTAGTCCACGTCCACCGGCAGCCGCGCCAGCCGCTCGATCATGTATTTTCCCGTCAGCGCCGCGTGCCAGCTTGTCCCGCAGGCCGCGATGTTGATGCTGTCTGCTCGGGCCAGCTCCTCGTCGCTCAATTTCATCTCGCCCAGGTAGACCTTGCCCGAGTCCAGCGAAACGCGGCCCAGCGTAGTGTCGTTCACGGCTCGCGGCTGCTCCCAGATCTCCTTGAGCATGAAATGCTTGTAGCCGCCCTTTTCCGCCTGGATCGGGTCCCACTGAACGTGCGTGATCTCGCGCTGCACGGGCTTGCCGTCAAAGTCGGTCAGCGCCACGCCGGCCAGGGTCAGTACGGCCATGTCCCCGTCAGCCAGAAAATAAATGTTGCGCGTGTGTTGCAGAATGCCCGGCACGTCGGAGGCCACAAACGACTCCCCCTGGCCCGCGCCGATCACCACCGGCGGACCAAAGCGCGCGGCCACAATTTTGTCCGGTTCGGCGGCCGACAGAACCCCCAGCGCAAAGGCCCCCGTAAGCCGCTTCACAGCGCGCCGCACCGCCGCTTCCAACGGAATCGGCTTGCCGGCCTTCTCGGCCTCCTTCTGGACTTGTTCGATGAGGTGCGCGATGATCTCCGTGTCCGTCTCGGTGACAAACTTGTGCCCCTGCGCCGTCAGCTCGCGCTTCAGTTCTAGGTAATTCTCCACAATCCCGTTGTGGACCACCACGATGCGCCCCGTGCAATCCCGATGCGGGTGGGCGTTCTCTTCGGTGGGCCTCCCATGCGTAGCCCAGCGCGTGTGGCCGATGCCGAAGCTGCCCTCCAGCGGATGCTGAACGAGAACCTCTTCCAGGTTGCACAGCTTCCCCGGCGCGCGCCGCACCTCCAGCGTTTTGCTCGAGGGCGAGCCCACGGCAATCCCCGCCGAGTCGTAGCCGCGGTACTCCAGCCGCCGCAGCCCTTCAATAATCACCGGAACAACCTTCTTAGGACCAACATAACCGACAATTCCGCACATAGTTAGATTCTAAGCGAGCGCGGCTGGCGACGCGAGGTGCCACGATGGCAGATGCCGCACTGTGTCAGGGCACGACTTCAGTCGTGCCGATAAGGGCAGAAAAACAATGGGCTTTAGCCCCTGAGGTATGCTTTTCGGGAATCGCGGATTACGGAGGGAGCATGAGGCTTCAGCTCATCGGAAAAAAGGCGGAGGGAGCCGGCGGCTTCAGCCCATCGGAAAAGAGTCGGAGGGAGGCGGGGGTTTCAACCCCCGCACAGAATCGTTCTTTTGTTTTTAGAAATCAACCCACGCGACGTAGTCGCGATAAATCCCGTGCAATCCTCACGCTGTAATACCATAAGCTGTAAAATCGTATTACGTTATGCCTATAACCTTACCCCAGTTTGTCGCCAAGTGGAAGTCAAACGAGCGGCCTGAGGAGTCTGCATCCAAGGCGCAGTTTCTAGATATATGTAGCCTTGTCGAGCACCCTCAGCCAGCCGAGGATGATCCAACGGGCGACTTTTTTACTTTTGAGAAGCGCGTCGATAAGGTTTCAGGCGGAAAAGGATTCGCCGATGTTTGGTTGCGCGACCATTTTGCTTGGGAATACAAGAGCGAAGGCAAGGATCTAAACGCAGCTTACCAGCAGCTTCTCCAATACCGTGAATCTCTCGGGAATCCGCCTCTACTAGTCGTGTGCGACCTGAATCGCTTTCAAGTTCACACTAATTTTGATCGGACACATAAGCGCATTTACAGCTTCAACTTGGATGAGCTTCAAAAAAATGTTGTTACCGTCACCTGCCCGATACCGCCGCTTGAAGTCCTCCGTGCGCTCTTCTTCGATTGCGATTCGTTGCGGCCTGAGAAGACAGCTGCTCGCTTGACCGAAGACGCTGCGCGGCTGTTTTCGCGTTTGGCGGAGTCCATCGAGTTGGATGGAGCCGACCCGCGTCGTGGAATGGACCGCCATCGCGTAGCCCATTTCCTGATGAAGATGCTTTTCTGCCTATTTGCGGATAGCATTGGACTCCTTCCCGACCATCTCTTTCGCACCATGGTCGAACTGGACCGACAGAAACCTAAGGTGTTCGAGAGGAAACTTCGTGCGTTGTTCAAAGCCATGGCAGCGCAGGGGAGCGACTTTGGACCCCACAATATCCATTGGTTTAACGGCGGTCTCTTTGTGGAGGGCGAACTGGACGAGGGCGTTCTTGCGCTCAACAACGCCGATATGGGCATCTTGTATGACGCCGCCCAACTCGATTGGGCCACCATCGAACCCGCCATTTTTGGAACCCTCTTCGAGCGTTCGCTCAATGCCATCAAGCGCTCCCAAATCGGAGCTCATTACACATCATCGGCCGATATTCTGCTGGTTGTTGAACCAGTGGTTATCGTGCCGTTGCGCGCGGAATGGCAAGCAATCCGCGCGGAAATAGAGGCAATTGCTGCACAGGCGGAGAATGTTAAAGGGATCGCCTATAACCAGCTGCGTCAAAAAATGCAGACTAAGCTGCATGGATGGCTGGAGAAACTCGCTTCTGTCCGTGTTCTGGACCCCGCATGTGGATCGGGCAATTTCCTTTATCTTGCTCTGCGTAAGCTACTGGACCTTTGGATCGAGGCATATGAGTTTGCCGTCGAACATAGGCTGGCTGTCTTCCAGGCCCGCGCCCTCAGCCCCTCGCAGATGTTTGGCATCGAGATCGACTTCTACGCTCATGAACTTGCTTCCATGGTTGTTTGGATCGGCTACCTGCAATGGCTGAAGGAGCATGGGATGGGCTGGCCGGACGAACCCATCCTCCGTAAACTCGACAACATCCGGGAGGGCGACGCAATCCTGTCAATCGGTCCAGACGGAAAAGCATCGGAGCCGGAGTGGCCGGAAGCCGATTTCATCGTCGGCAATCCGCCGTTCCTCGGCGGTAACATGATCCGCCAGGAATTGGGCGACAAATACGTGGACGCGCTCTTCCGCTTATATGAAGACCGCGTTCCTCATTTTGCCGATCTGGTTTGCTACTGGTTTGAGAAAGCCCGCGCTACGTTGGAAGCGGGACGGGCATCTCGCGTGGGGCTTCTCGCCACGCAGGGAATTCGCGGCGGAGTGAACCGAGCCGTGTTGGACAGGATTCAAGATTCTGCGCATATCTTCAATGCCTGGAGCGATAAACCCTGGATTCTTGATGGCGCGGCGGTCCACGTATCCATCATTTGCTTTGAAGATGCCACAAATAACGGCCATGAGTTAGTCATGCTTGATGGAGCCGTGGTTTTGCAAATTCACACCGACCTCACCTGTGGCGTGAATACAACCAAGGCTACGGTTCTACCTGAAAACTCCCAAATCTGTTTCATGGGGCCATCGGCCAAGGGTGACTTCGATATCGATTCTGAGACAGCGAGAAAAATGCTGGCCGCTCCGCGCAATGTTAACAAAAGACCAAATTCGGATGTAGTGCGGCCCGTGGCCAGCGGTGTCGATCTGGTGCAACATAATCGTGGACTTTGGACCGTCGACTTTGGCGTGGATATAACAGAGACTGAGGCCGCAAAGTATGAGTTGCCTTTTGAGTATGTGCGCCATCATGTCTTGCCAAAGCGAAAAGAGAACCGTCGCGAAGCATATCGACAGAAGTGGTGGATTTACGGCGAGGCTAGGCCGGGGATGCGGAAAGCAATAAAGGGATTGAAGCGGTATATTGCCACACCAGCCACATCGAAACATCGCATCTTTGTCTGGGTGAAACCTGAAGTGCTCTGCAATCAGGGGACTCTGGTCTTCGCTAGATCTGACGATTATTTCTTCGGCGTGCTGCACTCTCGCCCGCACGAAGTCTGGGCGCGTGCGCAGGGAACACAACTGCGCGAGGTGGAAAGCGGTTTTCGCTACACACCCACCTCGACCTTCGAGACCTTTCCCTTCCCTTGGCCGCCGGGCAAGGAACCGAAGAATTCGGCTGAGGTAAAAGCGATCTCCGAGGCCGCACGGGAGCTAGTGCGCCAGCGCGACAACTGGCTTAACCCGTCTGACGCCGCACCGGAGGAGTTGCCCAAGCTGACCCTGACTAATCTCTATAACAAGCGTCTCGCGTGGCTGGACAATGCCCACCGCAAGTTGGACGAGGCGGTCTTCGTGGCCTACGGCTGGCCCGCAACGCTCACCGATGCGGAGTTGTTGGAGCGCCTTCTTGAGCTGAACCATCAGCGGGCCACAGCTCACGAGCAATAGCCGGTTCCTGACCCCTGATCCCTGCTTTACTCTTTCACTATTTCACTATTTTACTGTTTCACTAGTTCACTATTATATTTTCAAAACCTTGCTGATAATTATCTGGTAAACATAGGGTTAAATTCAACAGAATGAATATGTTCCACGTGGAACATTTCCGCGGATCGTATCTACTATTCCCTATTCCCTAGTCCCTTAGTCCCTTCGTCCTATTCCCTGACCTCTGATCCCCAGACCCTTCCCTAAGTCGGGCCGTAGGCGTTTGCCTGGACGGCAAGTCCCCGCTTCCCAAATCGCCCAATTTTGCGCAAAAAACCTCTATCTATAAGTAAAGCCTTTTGGGGCGCGTTTGGCCCTTGAAATGCGCCCCTTCCGGCGGCAATCAAGGTGCAAAAAACCGGGCTCCAACGCGCCGCCAACGCAACTTCCGGTATAATCGCTTGAGGCCCGGAGAGATGGCCGAGTGGCTGAAGGCGGCGGTTTGCTAAACCGTTATAGGGTCAAAAGCTCTATCGGGGGTTCGAATCCCCCTCTCTCCGCCATATTATTTATAATCAACAACTTACATGATGCGAACCGGCTAAATCCATTGAATTACCCCGCAATACGTCTGCAACGTGCACAGGAGCAGAACAGGGAGCGCCGCCTGGAACGCTACGAAACTGTCGTGGCACAAGCCCGGAAGGGCGCTTCTTTGAAGGAGATCGCACGCAACTGCTGCCTCGGCCGCCAGACCGTTCGCCGTTTGACCAGTGTCCGCAGTTTTCCTGAGCGAAGGCCGAGCAGCCACTCAAGCACACTCGATCAGCATTATGAGTTACTTGAGAGGCGCTGGCAACAGGGCTGTCACAATGCAGCTCAACTCTGGCTCGTTAAGGCTACAATGTATCATAGGAATATCGTCCAAAAGTGATGGGGCGTGTGGATTGCTCGTTGGGCATAAATCGTTCATTATGAAGACTATGCGGTTAGTTGATGATAGGATGAATGGCTTGGAGTTGAGTCGATTTGCTAAGTCAGCATAGCGGAGCTATGCGTAATTGTCACGATAGAATATGTAGTGTTACACATTTACATGAACTCGGGTTATTGCGCTTTTCATTAGTACAACGCTCCGGTTGACTGAAAGGTGCAGAGTGAGTTTGCAGACTTTAGGTTGCAATTTGGCCGCGAAGTATCTCTGATCCGGTGCCGCAAATCTGGACAGGGGTCTAGGTGGAGGATCTGTTCTTCCTCAGCCTAATATTGCTGAGAAGAGGAGATCCGACGAGCCGACGTCCATGCAGGATCCATACAGTGGGGTTCAAGTCGAAGGTGGCTATGGCAGCGATCCGGGACGAGAAGACGCTCTCGGAGTTGGCCGAGCAGTATGACGTTCATCCCAACCAGATCACGCAGTGGAAAAGTCAGTTGCTGGACAGCGCCGCGAGCGTGTTTGGCGGAGTGATCAAGGCACTGCTGGCGGCCGAGTCAGTTGACGTGAAGACACTGCACGCCAAGATCGGCGCTCTGACCCTGGAGAACGATTTTTTAGAAGGGACGCTCACCAGGGCTGGACTGCTGAGCGCAAGGCGATGATCGACCCCGAGCACGATCTTTCCATCAAGCGGCAGGCTGCGGCGCTGGGCATCATCCGAGGAAGCTGGCGCGATAATGTCTTCGTCGAGCGCGTCTGGAAATTCGTCATGTATGAGGAGATCTACCTGCACGCCTATAACTCGGTCAGCGAGGCGCATGCCGGAATCGGAAGATACATTCGGTTCTATAACTCCAACTCCATCCGCCACCACTCCAGCCTGAATAAGCTCTCGCCCGATCAGGTATACTTCAACCGCCTGCCAGAAACCCTGGCAGCCTAAACCGAAAAACAGAACTTTTACTTAAGAGTTCACGAATTCTGTTCAAACAAACGGGACCACCTCACCCTGGAAGCCGTCTTCCGAAATCCAGAGACACTAGATGTTCCAGTCCGAACTATTAAAGGGGCATGGCTTGCCAAAGGCTGTTGTTTTATATCATTTTTTTCCGCCGGATAACGTCGTGAGCGCAGTTCTCTTTGGCGAACTTTCTGCAGAACTTGTCAACCATGGCTGGGAGGTTACGGCGTTCCCATGCAATCGAGATTACCGAAATGAGACACTCCGGTATTCAAAAATCCAGAATTGGAACGGCCTGCACATCAGGAGACTATGGCGTCCGAATTTCTCTCAGTCTTCTAGAGCAGGCCGAATGTTGAACGCAGTTTGGATGATTGCGCGCTGGTCTTTTCTTGGTTGCGACCCAAGAATACGTCCCGACGTTCTCATAGTTGGGACTGATCCTATCCTTGGGGTTTTGATTACAATCGTCTGGCGGAGGTTGAAGCCGCGAACCAAGATTGTGCATTGGTGCTTTGATCTTTATCCAGAAGCTGCAATCGCAGACGGTATTCTTAAGGCAGACAGTAGAATCGTTGCTTTTCTTCGCGCCTTGGTTACAAAAGCCTACGCATCATGCGACTTGATTGTTGACATCGGTTCCTGCATGAGAGCGCTACTGGAACGATACAAGGTAGATACTCCCATGGAAACCCTGGTGCCTTGGGCACTCGAAGAGTCATTTCAAGCAACTCTGATCAATGATTACGAGCGCCGTACGATCTTTGGAGTAACAGGCCTCGCGTTAATGTACTCTGGCAGCTTAGGCAGAGCACATAGCTTTGAAGATATACTTCAACTTGCGCGTATGCTTCGGCAACACGAAATCAAGATCGCGTTCAGTGTCAGCGGAAACGGAGCGAAGGCGTTACGTCAGTCGATTTTGCCTGGCTATGAGAACGTCGTCTTAATTCCAACTGTACCCTCGAACCATATCTCAAAGAGGCTCTCGGCGGCAGACATTCACATCGTTACTCTCAAGGAGGAATGGACAGGCATCGTCGTACCGTCGAAATTCTTTGGAGCCTTATCTATGGGAAGACCAGTCCTATTTTGTGGCAGTCCTGAATCCGCCCTAGCCCAATGGATCGACGAGTTTAAAGTTGGGTGGGTGTACGCTCCGGAAACTGCAGAACGAATCATTTTGGAACTTACAAGGCTAATCTCGAGCCGAGAGGAACTAAATGATATGTTTTCTCACTGCCACCAGGTTTACATGGAACACTTCTCGAAGGCAATCACAATGAATCGCTGGGATCAGGCATTGCGAAAGCTGCTTGCATGTTATTAATATTTTCACAATAAAGATCGGGAAGGCAATATCGATGCTCTATGACAACATTGCACTCAGCCATCAGCATGCACGCGCTAACCTAAGACTTGTTGCGGTAGATATAATCGTCAATGTGTGAATCTGTTTCTCGTGTCAACATGCCCATCTATCACAAAACATCGAACAAGTTGGCGGCGGATGGAGGACAGACCAATCTGTCATCAGCTCCGAATCTTACTGTTATAGTGCTCACTCTCAATGAAGAGAAACATATCGCACGTTGCCTTGAAAGCATTCGCGGTTTGGCGCAGCGGGTGATCGTAGTGGATAGTGAATCTACTGATAGGACCCGCAATATAGCGGCCGACATGGGAGCCGATATTTACGTAAACAAATTCATCAATCACTCAACGCAATTTAACTGGGGACTGGATAATGCCAAGATCCGAACAGAATGGGTAATGCGGCTGGATGCCGACGAAGTAATAACTCCCCAATTGAGCGAATGCTTGAAACATAAGTTGCCCTTGATATCGTCATCCACAGTTGGACTTACAATTAATCGCCAGATTCACTTTATGGGTAAATGGATCAAGCATGGCAGTATTTATCCTATTCGTCATCTTCGGATCTGGAGAAATGGCAAAGGGCGATGTGAAAGACGTTGGATGGACGAACATATCGTAGTTCAAGGCAACGTTTCGCATCAGAACGCGGATATAGCCGACATCAACCTTAACAACATATCTTGGTGGGTGAACAAACATAATCAATACTCTATCCGCGAGGCAATAGACTTGCTCAGATCGGAAGAGTTGCGGCATAATAGAGATGCAGAGGGAGTTGTGATGAGCCGCCAGGCCCGCGCAAAGCGCTGGGTGAAGTATTCGGTTTATGCCCATCTGCCGCTCGGGCTGCGCTCAGCAGCTTACTTCTGTTATCGTTATATATTACGCTTTGGCTTTCTGGATGGCTGGCAGGGACTCGTCTTTCACTTTATGCAAGGATTCTGGTACCGTTTTTTGGTGGACGTGAAGGTATTCGAACTAAAAGCTATGATGGAGGTGCGGAAGCAGACCTTGCAGGAAGTTGTAAAAGAGGAATATGGTTACGATTTATAACAGCGCGCAGCATCAGCCGATTTAGGAGAGTGCACCTTGATGAACAGTGTAGCTGAGATGCAGTTCGTAAAGATTGAAGAACTCGCTGTAACATTGTGGAATTGGGTCGTGCGGTTTCAAAGAAACATAAGATTGCAAGCACACGCTCAATTAATTGGCGATATGAGCGTTCTGGTACTTCCTCTGTTTAGCGAGGTAAAATAATGCTTCTGTTCTTTGTAATGTTCATTTTTTATATATTGCACATTCATGGTTTAGCGCGATTCATCTTTTTCGGCACATCAGAGACAACATACTATTACTTTACGACAACCTATCTATATGACCGTACCATTGCAATACACAGTTTGCTTTACGCATTGGCTTGTGCCGGCGCCTTTGCCGCCGGCTATAAATTGCTTTATAGAAAGCGGCGGCGTCTGGCGATTAATCCAACCATTGATGTCGATCTCAAGTCATATCGTTTTGAGTTGATATTATTCTATGTCACTGGAATTCTGCAGATTCTTACGGATTTAGCGGTAGTTATCATATCCAAGCTAGACTATGTTACAATTGTGGAAATAAAGTTTAAATATTCCTTTTTCTTTCAGTCACGAATGATATTTCTCATGCTGCTTGCACACTTGCTGCTCAACATTCCGCCGAAACAGATATGGGTTAGGAAAGAGCTCAGATCGGTTCGATGGATTACATTAATTTATGCAGTGTTAACTATTCTACTCCAGTTTCGCTCTGAGGCATTTGAAATAGCTGCAACGGTCGCGTTTTCGCTGTTAATGTGGACCGGAGACAAAGTAAAAGTAAAATATATAGTGTTAGTGGTTTGCTCAATTATTGTACCCAATTTGATCGTGCTTGGACGGTTGGGGTTTCCGAGCGATCCTGAAGTACTTATGAGCGGGTTGTTTTCGTTTGAGTATTCAACTCTGTTTAATAATATCTTGTCGGCGGCAATATCGAGAGGGAGAGAGATAGGAAACGGGTTCACTTTTATCCCGCAACTAGCCCTACTCATCCCATCACCTTTACGTGCCATTTTTGGAATTAATGTAATGGAGCCCGATTACTTTGCGATTGTCTCTTCTGAGGCGGATGTCTTAGGAGGAGGTTTTTCATTTCTAGGTGAGATGTATTCAAACTTCGGCTGGCTCGCGCCAATGGTGTATGGCTTGCTTGGGATGGTGATCGGGCGAGTCAATGCGCGAGCTTCCCTGGTGGGGCGAGTAGCCCTCTTTTATGCAGTAGCGCCCTTGCTATATGTGGACTTTATTCTTACGTTTCGAAATGACTTTGGTGTGTTTCTTAAATCCGCAATACAGCTCTTCATTATCGCAATACTAATCGATATCATGAGGAGACTGAGGTTGGTAGGCCATAGTAGAAAGCCGAGCCGCGGCACAGTATAATTACTTCGCCTAATTTCATTATGCTGTGAAAGAACAAGGGAGAATGGAGTGTGTAATATGTCTTTCATGTTGTTTTCAATAGATTGACGACATAGCCGAGATTGGTACCAGAAGATTTCAGTACCTATGGAATGTCTTCAGTTTGATGAGTTCACAGGACTCCACTATAATACGGCCGAAATGAGATTTAGCCAGGGATAATTAGAGGACTAATATCCTATTCAATCCGTTGAGGTGACCATATGTGTGCTGAACGAATTCTTTACCTGAGCTACTACTATCCATTGGATGTGGTCAGGTCCCGACGGCTTCCTATCCGGAATATCGCTGGCAATAACAGAATAAAGCGAATAGCTGGCGCATTAGCAAGCGCGGAGTTTCGCGTACACATTGTGTCTCCGGGTATCTGCGTTCGTTGCGGCTTTACTTCCAGGATGTTTCAAGGGATATTTAGCGCCTGTGAAGATGGCATCGATGTCAGTGTCGCTCCTGCCGTCGTTGTACCTTTGTTCGGAGCGATGCTAGAGCTCCTTCTGTTTCCCCTTTGGACGTTGTTATTACTGCGCCGTGGTCGATATGACGGGGTGGTGTTTTACAATTATTCTTTCTCTTTTGTACTGATAGCATTACTTCTTCGTATGCTTGGGATTCCTTTTGTCGCGCAAGTTGAAGATATCGCTATACCAGCTAGATTCGATGGGAAGGTCGGCATTGAGACACAGCCTGTTCAGCAGCTAGTACGAAGGTTTTGTATGAAAATGGTAACCGGACTGTCTTCGGGATTGATGGTACCGTCTGAGCGCTTCCGGTCCTTTTTGCCCAAAAACAAACCATGCCTCGTCGTGCCTGGTTGCGTTGCCAACTCAGAATGGGGCGAGGATCATCCTGTGCGACTTCGGGCTCCGATTCGAGTATTATTCGTAGGTCCATATCAAACTGAGCATGGTGTAGATCTCCTTATTTCCACACTTAAGCTATTGCGGTCAGGAGGGCCGGCCGGAGCGCACTACGCCTTCGATTGCTGTGGAACTCAAAGCTATCCTGCTGAGTTGCATTCGTTGAGCGTCGCTGAAGGCAGCCCGGAGATCCGGCTGCACGGCTTGTTGTCTGATGCAGAGTATCGAAGCCTCTTGGCAGATACGGCAGTGGCTCTGGTTCTTCAAAAGAAACAGGGTAGACTCGCAAATTATAGATCACCCTCGAAGGCGTATGAATTCCTCGCGGCCGGTAAGCTTGTGATAGCGACTGATGTCGGCGACTTGACGTCCCTCAGCGGTAAAAATTTGATTATGCTTCAGCACGAATCAGCTGAGGAGATGGTGGAAATCTTTGGAGAGATAGCTAAGAATCCCCTGAAGTTTGAGAAGATTGCCCAGACTGCACGTAACTATAGCCGTAGAGAATGGTCCTATCGAGCGGTCGGCAAGAAGCTGATAGCTTTCCTAACACAGGTATTCAGCAACAGTCAGGCGAGGCCTCATGGCCTTCAGGGGACATAACTCTGAAGGGACTCGCGCATGTGCTGCCGATATTCAGTAGTGCGTGGGGATGAGAGTGCAACCGCGCGGCAGCCGATTGCCATGCGTGGCGTTTGAACTTCATTTCGATATTTTCTTGCGGAGACTACAACTCTGCCAGGTGCCTATCCCGGAGGTAACAAAATGTCCGAGCTAAGCTTGGAGAAGTCTTCGACCTCTTATCCTTACAGCGATGCCTCTTGCAATCCGAGTCATTTATATTTGCTGCCAACGATTAAAAAGCAACTTAAACACCTTCCAGAGGGGGCAAGTATTTTGGACTTGGGATGCGGAAACGGTTCACTGACAGCAGCATGGTCGGATGCTACATGGGACGTTCATGGCGTAGATGCCTCTGAATCTGGTATTCGCCAAGCGACATTAGCATATCCAAATCTCTCATTCTTGTGCGCTCCAATTGGACCCAATTTGTCGGCGATATATGGCGAATCCAACTTTGATGCAGTGATCTGTGCGGAAGTGATTGAGCACTTGTACCTTCCTCGAGATTTGGTAAAGTGCGCCTTTAAGTTGCTTCGGCCTAATGGTTTGTTTGTGGTCACGACACCGTACAACGGGTATCTCAAGAATCTCGCGCTTGCAGCTACCGGAAGTATGGACCGCCACTGGACGGTATTGTGGGACGGCGGTCATATCAAGTTCTGGTCCTGGAAGACTATTCGTACAGTGCTAGAAGAAGGCGGATTTGTAGGTCTTCAATTCTTTGGCGCTGGACGTATACCCTTCCTCTGGAAAAGCATGGTGGTCGCTTGCAAGAAGCCTTGAAAGACGTAAATACAACGGCTCGATTGGCCAGTAGTTCCTGTGTACTACCCCACAAAAAGTCCTTATAGGCTCTGTTGTTGCATGTCAATGTATGAATATTCTTCACTCAATTGGCTCTCTGGACCAGCGGTCGGGCGGCCCACTTCGACTTGTACTGGATATGTCGGCCATGGCGATGACGCTCGGCCTTAGGTCCGAGATACTCGGGTGTGACCCAATTCGCATTGCAGACAATCCTTTGCCCACCGAGCTAATTCATTCTCTTCCTCTTGAAGGGGTTAAATCATATGTATCCTCGCCAAATGTTAGGAATTGGTGTCGCGCGAATCTGAGACGATTTAATGGTGTGATACTCCATGGCCTGTGGAGCGCTACAAACTGGACACTTTCGCGGGAGTGCATAGCGGTAGGCATACCGTATATCGTTTTTCCCCACGGTATGCTGGATATATGGTCCGTACGCGGGCAAGGATGGTTAAAGTGGTACAAGAAAGCAGTATACTGGCACTTACGGGAGCGGCAAGTTGTAAGTGGATCTCGCGCTGTGTTCTTTACAATGCAGCGTGAGTTGGATAATGCGCGGAAGACCTTTCATTTGCCGGAAATTCAGCCCTTGATTGTTTCGCCATTTGGTGTTTCCTCCCATGTCGACAATTCGGATGTGAAACCTAGCGTTAGTGTCGATCAGGGATCGGAACGCAAGATCGCCTTGTTTCTCGGGCGAGTTCATCCTAAGAAGAGACCGGATATACTGATCGAGGCTTGGGCGAAGGCAGAAGTCCCGCGTGACTGGCGGCTGGTCATTGCCGGTCCTGGAGAATCAGAATACCTTGCGAAGCTGGCGAATCTAGCGCGGCAGTTCAGGATTGAGAACGCAGTCCAGTTTGTGGGACCGGTTTCGGGGGCTGACAAGAGCTACCTGTTTCAGAGAGCCTCGTGGTTCCTGTTGCCTTCAGAGCAGGAGAATTTTGGCGTTGCTGTATTGGAAGCCGTGAGTAACGGGTGCGCTCTGGCGATCTCCGACCAGGTGTATTTCGCGGACGAACTTCCCGCCGGGTCGGAGATTCTGCCGGTTAGGTTAGAGGCTTGGACTTGTTTCATGCGCGAAAGAATGATCGACAACATGTGGCGTGACGAGACGGTAAAGCGCGTTCTTGAGCATATCGGCGACAAGTTCAGTGCGGAACGAATTAGCAAGCAATGGGTTGACAAAATATCGAAGGTCATAAACAATCAACTGAATTGACCAAGCTGCGTGTATCCGTATCCGTTAACCGGCTGGTGATCGGAGATTGCCATCCCCGATGTCAATGCGGCGATAGAAAGGTCGGAATTTTTAAGTTTTGGCCCGGACAAAGGCCCTGACGGGCACGCCTTGGCCTTTTGGATGGGAAGGGACAGAAACAAAAGTGCCCGACGAGAGCAACTAGCTGTTCATTGGTTCGTAGCCTGGAGAAGACAAGTAAATTCCGGTTCGAAGCAGTTTTGCCAAACAGCTTGGCAAAGGTTTCCAGCGGACGACTCTCTCGTTCTCGTTTCAACAACAGAATCATCGGACCGACGACCGGTGGTTCCAAAATCAGACTATCCTTGGTGAGGCGTGACCGACATGACATTGCTCAAATCCTCCATAGCACAAGAGCCTCTACAGACTAAACCAACACATCCGGGGCCTCCCTCGGCCACGGAGATCAGGGAACGACTCACTGCAATAGCACGCGAATATCCACCTGACCTCATCGCCCAGGAAGAAGCGGACGTGACTCGGATATCGCACAACATTTGCCTGGCTCTACGCTATGCTGTGCCGCAGCCGACAATCTGCGACGTGGGCGGGGGGGTTGGTCTTTTCTCACTTGGCTTATCGTCGCTGGGGTACGACACGATTCTCATCGACGACTTTGGAGATGATTGGTATGCCGCAGCGTTAACAGATGGCGTTCTCGGACTCTTCAAGCGGCATGGAGTTAGGGTTGTTTCTACAGATGTGATTGCGAAAGGCGTAAGTCTGGAACCAGAGAGCCTCGACGTTGTCTCATGCTTTGACGCCATGGAGCATTTTCATCACTCGCCGAAACGGCTCTTCCACCACCTGGTGACAGCGTTGCGTCCTGGCGGCATATTCGTGTTGGGCGTTCCTAATCGCGTGAATCTGCGCAAAAGGATCGAGGTTCCTTTCGGCGGCGCTCCATGGACAAGCCTGGAGGACTGGTATGAGCCGGAGGTATTCCGCAGCCACGTGCGGGAGCCTGACGTACCGGATCTGCGCTATATTTGCAGGGATCTCAACCTGAATGTGCAAGAGGTCGTCGGCCGGAACTGGCTGGGCTATAACGGTAAAAAGCGCCTCACGCGAGTCCTGACGCCTTTTGCCGACCACTGCCTGCGGCGATTTCCTTCCCTATGTTCGGATATCTATATCGTGGGCAAGAAACCGCCAAAGCAATTGAGTACGCCATAGTGAGCTTGCCTCCGCAAGACGTATCCATTCGTGAACTGTTTAAATAGCAAACAGTGAAAGGAAGATGAGGAGCAGGGAACGGAGAAGGTAAACGCTAGCGTTCAAGCGGTAAGCGTTCGGTGTGTGGACTCAGGCCAAGCGATCCCGAGTGCGAGATCACCGGAGCGGACGGTATGCGGCTTGTCGGGGAGCGCGTTGCGAGGACGCAAACCTGCAGATAAATGGCCAATATCTGCAACTAGACACTTAGCGGCTCCCGCCCAAAGGTTATGGCAATCTACTAGTAAACCGGTGAATTCGATCATGGTTCCTCCTCTGATTTACCGAAACCAATTGAATTACCGCAACCGCGTTAGTCGTGTACTTTGGACGGTTGTATGGGCCACTCTGTTTCGTCCCTCACCAGCATTGTTTTTTGGGTGGCGCCGCCTTTTGCTTCGCTGTTTCGGAGCCCGTATTGGTGTTCAGGCGAACGCCTATCCCCGCTGCCGCATATGGGCACCCTGGAACTTGACGATGGGCGAACATAGTTGTCTGGCAAACGATGTGGATTGTTATTCTGTTGATGCCGTAGTCCTTGGCGACTTCGCTACGGTCTCCCAACAGGCCATGCTCTGCACCGCGACCCACGATTACAACGACCCGGATTTCAGACTCGTTACAAAGCCGATCATGATCGGCCCTCATGCATGGATCGGCGCGCGAGCTTTCATCGCGCCAGGCGTCAACGTGGGTGAAGGCGCGGTGATAGGGGCCGCATCGGCTGTTTTCCATGACGTGGAAACATGGACTGTAGTCGGAGGCAATCCGGCCCACCCTTTAAAGAAACGCTCCATCACGGAACGACATACAAAGTAAGCAAAGCTTACATTTATAACCCACTAACGCCCAGGAAACAATTTCAGCATCTAGCAATAAATTCCTTTGTTCCATAGGCTTGCACCTGAAACCACCAGAGCCTGCCTATAGCTTACGCATTTCGGCGCTTGCTAGGAAGTCTCACCAACAGAATGGACGAACCCAAACAAGTTGTCAGACGTAATAATTTAATTTAAAATTGCTTGCATCAACATGTAATTGAAACGCGGATTTGCATTCCATCTGAAAATGAATGCAAAGAGACTTTGTTGGAGATCACTTAATGAGTCGATCGTTATTGTTGTCCTTGTTCACTCTGCTCCCTGTAATTTTGCAAATCTGCGGTTGTGGATTGACCTGCTCGGTTGCTCCATCAATAACCGGCCAACCATCTAGTCAGACCGTTGGAGTTGGCCAGCCCGCCTTGTTCACGGTTGCTGCATCAGGCTCTACTCCGCTGTCATACCAGTGGCTGAGAAACAGCGTTGCCATATCTGGCGCGACCCAAGACTCCTACGTCACACCTGCAGCTTCCTCCACCGATTCTGGCTCCGCCTTAACGGTCACCGTAACAAATTCCTACGGGACACTTACCAGCACCCCCGCAACTCTCACTGTAAACACTCAGTCTGTCAGCAATGTTTACTTTGTTGCTCCGAATGGCAACGATTCTAACGCCGGTACGATCGATCAGCCATTCCAAACCATTCAACACTGTGCAGCCACAGTTGCGCAAGGATCGACTTGCGCAATACGCGCTGGAACATATCGGGAGACAGTAACTCCAAATTCCGGAATTACTATCACTGCATATAATCTCGAATCGGTTACTATCGACGGCTCGGACCCTGTGACCGGATGGACCCCATATCAAGGGTCAATCTATAAGGCACAAGTAACTCTTAGAACCGACGACACCAACCAGATATTCGTCGGAAGCAATATGATGACTGAAGCGCGCTGGCCCAATGGCGACAACCTTTTCAAGGTGAATTGGGCTACCGCACAAGCCGGAACTGACAGCAGCCATATCGTCGATCCTAACTTGCCTTCGTTGAACTGGACGGGCGCAAAGATCCATATTTGGAGCGGTAAAGATCCTTTCGCACACGAAACCGGTGTAGTCACTGCCTCGGGTGTCGGTCAGATATCCATTGGAAATGTGGAGACCGGGACATGCCCGTGGATTTGCCCGATACCGGGTGGTTATTACTATCTGTTTGGTACGCTCAGCGCACTTGATGCCGAGCGAGAATGGTATTATGATCCGAACTCCACGACGCTATATTTCATGGCTCCCGGCAAAGTCGATCCTAACACACTCGACGTTCGAAGCAAGCAACGCCCGTACGCTTTTGATCTCCGTGGTAAATCCGGAGTTACAATTCAGAATATCAGTATATTCGCCTGCGCAGTCATAACCGATAATGAAAGTACAAACAATACTCTGGATCGAATTAATGCCCAGTATGTTTCCCACTTCACCAGTCTGCCACTAGCTTCCGATGATCCAACTGGTATCGGTTACACTTTTATACTGGTTCATGAATCTGATTCCGGCATTGTCATCAACGGCACGGGAAATATCCTGCAGAACAGCACGATCTCTTATAGCGCGGGAGCAGGCATAGCCCTGGAAGGCAGCAACAATACGATCAGAAATAATCTTATCCAGAACGTCGATTACATTGGAGACTATGGTTCTGGTATTGATTTGGATGGCGATGGCAACACAATCCAGAACAATACTATCCACGATGTTGGCCGTCAAGCAATTTTCGTAAATGCTGTGAACAATCAAGACGTCAGCTATAACAATTTATTTAATGCGATGTTGCTCAGCCGAGATGGCGGAGAGATCTACATATGCTGCTTACAGACTGGGACCGGCACCCGTATTCATCACAATTGGATCCATGACACGAAGTCAGCAATTAGTGGCGCTGGCGACGACAACGTTATTTCCGGCATCTATCTAGACAACTTTGACAGCGGTTTCACTGTGGATCAGAATGTGCTGTGGCAGAATAAACTTTACAACATTGTTAATAATGGTAGTAACAACATTCACAACAATACTATTCCAGATAGTACACACGGCGCCCGTATCGAGAACTTATCAAGCACCGACTGTACTATGACTATTATCGTCAATAACCGTGTGGTCGAGAACGTAGCAAACAACGTGAACGGAGCACCGTGCGTATTATCCCCCAGCAACAACAACAATCCATCCGCTCCCGGTGCAAACGAAATGACACCAACCTCCCAGATTGGGTGCAATTTCGATGGTTGCTCGTCAAATCCACCTCCCGGTATCGTCAACGGGAATTCTGTTACTCCATGCCCCGTTACAGGGATTGCTGGCTCTAATACTTCATTTATAGACCATAAACCCGCAACAGGAAGCCGTAAAGCCCAGCCTGTTCTGGACTGTGCCCACTGGAGCGCTCGCCGAACAACTGAACTATGATAAGACGCCACCCGCTCCTCAAGGAGAGATGAGTGTTGCTGAAAGATGTAATCGAAAGGATAAGGAATGCGGCACTTTACTGTGTCGATACTCTTTTGACGTTAACGCGGAAGGGGCCACTGCATCCTGATCGCGTCCTAGTGATCCGTTTAGACGCCATCGGCGACTTCATCCTATGGATTGATGCAGCTCAAGCTACAGTGAGACACTACAAATCCCAAGGTATGAACGTAGTGTTGGTGGCAAATGCAGTATGGGCAGCATTGGCCAAACAACTTGCGGTGTTCGATGAGGTAATTGCGCTAGACAGGAGTAAGTTTCTGCTCAATCCGCTATATCGTTACCGAGCAGCGTATAGAGTTCGCATGTTGGGATGTGCAATTGCTGTGCAACCGACATATTCACGGGAATGGCTATTCGGTGACGCTGTTGTACGTTTATCTGGAGCCGCCGAGCGAATCGGATATTCCGGAGATATTTCAAATGTATCATCGTGGCAGAAGAAAATCAGCGACCGCTGGTACACTCGTCTGATATATGGTGATCCAACTCCCCGCATGGAACTGATACGAAATGGCGAGTTTGTACAAGCACTGTGTGATACTGGCTTTCAGGCAAGACTTCCGAATTTATGTGTAGCGACTGCACCTCTGCGACACGAAAGTTTTGTAGGCTCAAATGCAATCGATCAACCGTATTATGTTTTTTTCCCTGGTGCTGGTTGGGAGGGCAGGCGGTGGCCGGTCGCAAATTTTGCAGAGATTGCGCAACAGCTTTACCGTAAAATAGGTTGGTTTGGCGTTGTGTGTGGCGACTCTGCGGATAGGGACCTTGCAGACGAACTTTGTAGACGATGTAGTGCTCCGCTTCTAAACCTTGCTGGGGGTACGGATTTGTCTCAGTTAACGGAGATTCTCTCGAAAGCGCGACTGCTGCTGACAAACGAGACCTCTGCTACGCACATCGCAGCTGCCTGTGGTGTTGCAACGATTTGCATTCTGGGCGGAGGCCATTATGGGCGCTTCATGCCCTACAAGGTCGAGCAAGTGGACGGTCGGCCCCTTCCTCGTGCAATTATCCATTCAATGCCTTGCTTCGGTTGTAATTGGCGATGTATCTATGAACGTCCTAAGGGCGCTCCTGTACGTTGCATCGAGAGAATTAGCGTAGAAGAAGTATGGCATGCAGTCAACGAAGTCATAAGCAGCCTCATCACTTAGCGAGTGCCTTGATCTCATAGCTAAATATGGCAGGGCTCGGTTTGTGATAAGAGCTTGAAGTTATACGATTCCAGAACATCTTGTTTGCTTGGTATAATTTTAGCAGCAATAGTTTTATCTTCTTTTTAGCATACGATAGACCTTCTACACAGTAAGGATCCAGGAACTCAATCTGCTCGAATCCTCCGGCCCTAAGGACAAAGTACAGGCTACCGGTTGTAAACAGAGTCCAATGGGTAAAATCCTCGTACGCCCAGTAGCAATCGGTGTTCGATTGGGCATTGGGTACCATGATCAAGAACTTCCCGTCCTTTGTCAGCATGGACTTGACTGAAGAAATATATGGAATAATCAGAGATTTCTCTATATGCTCGAGCACATGACTCATAATGATAAGATCGTATTCCCCACGGTGGCATTCCATGTAAACGTCGATGTTGCATACTTTCGCTACATTGAGCCTAAGAGTACCGCAGTGCTCAATAGATTCATTAGAAATATCCACGCCGCTAACATTTTCATAGCCAAGCATTCGTAACGCAACCATCGTCTGGCCAAACCCACATCCGATATCTAATATCTTTCGCGATGTATCATGAGGCAAAACCTTAGCCATATATGCAGGAATGGTATAGGTGGAGTAGAATTCAGGCGTCACCCCACGGAAATTGAAATACTGCTGCTCCTTAACCTTATCCAGTTTCATGATCTCCTCGTGAAGAATTTGTCAAGTTAGACTGTAGTTCTGGCCTATTTCGCAAGGTCGGAACAGAATTGATGTAGCGATCGGGCGCACGTATACAGACATTGCGCGGGAAGTTCGCTTTCTAACGCTGATTTTACCTCTCATCGATTAGTCTCGCAACACTTGCAAAAGCCCCCTCGACATTGCCTAAGAGGTGTGAACAGAGCTTTGTCCCGCCCCTCGAGCGATGAGGCGGGTGGTGGAGAGGCCTTCAACGAGGGGGACGATCCTGACCTGTCCGCCCCAGGACTGGACCTCCCTGGCGCCAACAACCATATCCGGGTTGTAGTCTCCGCCCTTGACGATCACATTAGGCTTTACGGCCACGATGAGTTCCAGTGGTGTGGGTTCGCTGAAGACCACCACGGCATCCACGTCCGCTAATGCAGCTAGCACACGAGCCCGTTCGTGCTCACCCACGATGGGGCGGCTGGGGCCTTTCAAATCGCGTACCGAGGCGTCGCTATTGATGGCCACGATGAGCCTCTTGCCGAAGCGGCGAGCATGCTCCAGCATAGTGATGTGGCCGATATGCAGCAGATCGAAGCATCCGTTGGTAAAGACCACCCGCTCACCGTTGGCCTTCCACATCGCCACGCGGCTTACCAGTTCGGGACGTGTGACGACCTTATCCACTGCGTGGAGATCTATCTCCGGGGCCAGCGCGGCCAGCAACTCGTGTTTCTCCACCGGCACGGTGCCTACCTTCCCCACTACTATGCCGGCGGCCAAATTGGCTAGCTGGACACCGGTCTCAGGGTTGAGCCCAGAGGCTATGCACAAAGCGAGGACGGCAATCACCGTGTCTCCGGCACCGGAAACATCGAAGACCTGGCGGGCTACGGCCGGGGATATGAAGCGATTGCCGGGCCGCAACAGAGCAATGCCTTTTTCACTGAGGGTTGATATGAGGAAGGCGAGATCGAAGGCCGGCACCATAGCCTCGGCTGCGGCGAGCAGGCCCTCAAGATTGTGGGCATCCATGCGCAGGGACAAGGAGAGTTCGCTAAGATTGGGGCAAATGGTGGTGGCGCCTCGATAGCGGGCAAAGTCAGGATTCTTAGGATCCACGAGCACTGGAATATTCAGTTTGCGCGCGGCCTGAATCACCTGCTGGCAGACTTCGGGGGTGAGCGCGCCCTTGGCGTAGTCGGAGAGCACGACGGCGTGACAGCCGGGAAGTTGCGCAAGAACGCCCTGGACCAGGCGGTCGTAGTCGGCCAGGGGGCGCTCGGCCAGCGGCTCGCTGTCCAGGCGCAGCATCTGCTGCCGCCCGCCCATGACGCGCAGCTTGGTAATAGTGGGGAAGTCTTCGCTGGCTACGAACACGGTAGAAATGCCATTGGAACATAGATTGCCGCTCAGGACATTTCCGTTTTCGTCGACGCCGATAAAGCCAGCCAGCACCGTCTGCGCACCCAGCCGGGCAATGTTCATGGCCACATTGGCCGCGCCGCCTGGCTGCTCGTTCTGGTGGGTGATGCGTACCACGGGCACCGGAGCCTCCGGGGAGATGCGGCCTACCTCTCCCCAGATGTACTTGTCGAGCATCACGTCGCCAACCACCAACAGGCGTTTGGTGGCCCACTCGCTTTCGATCTGCTGGATCACCTCGTGGAGTTGCTCGATCATCGCGCACCTCCGGCTTGAACAGCTCCCGCGGTTTCTTGAGCCGCAGCCAACGGGTGAACCCTGTCCAACTCAATCCAGTCGCAGAGCATGTGGCCGGCCAGGATGTGCGCCTCCTGGATGCGCGCCGTGTCGCGGGAGGCGACTGCGAAGAGATGATCGGCTACTTCGGACATTTTTCCGCCGCCGGCGCCGGTGAACCCAACCGTCACAAGCCCTTGGGAGCGGGCCGCCTCCAGCGCAGCCACCACGTTGCTGCTGTTGCCGGAGGTAGAAATGCCAACCAGCAGGTCGCCAGCCTTGCCCAACGCTTCTACCTGGCGGGAGAAGACTGCCTCATAACCATAGTCGTTGGCCACGGCGGTCAGGATTGAGGTGTCGGTGGTTAGTGCCACCGAGGGCAGACCGCGGCGTTCGCGGCGAAAGCGGCCAACGATCTCCGCAGCCAAGTGTTGCGAGTCGGCGGCGCTGCCCCCGTTGCCGCACCAGAGGATCTTGCCGCCGGCCCGCAATGTGGCTGCCATGGCCAGCGCGATAACCTCTAGCACACCCTGCTGCTCCTGCACCTGACGCACAACCTCCAGGTGCTCTTGAATGGCCTTCCCGAAGATGTTTGCGGCTTGGGGACTGCTGGACATGATTCCCCTCGCTTTCATGGTTCTGGGCTTCACTCCCCCTGAGCTGACAGGTAGGCGTAAACCCTATATTGTTATCATAGCGGAGTGACCGACGCACCCAACATCTTCCTCCCCGGCCTCGTACAGACGGTGTTCCTGGACCGGGACGGTATTCTGAACGAAAAAATGCCGGAGGGTAGCTTTGTGACCTCCTGGAGCGAGTTTCATTTGTTGCCCGGCGTCGCGGAGGCCATCGGTCGGCTGAACCGGGCAGGGTTGCGGGTGATGGTGGTCTCAAACCAGCGCGGCATTGCGCTAGGACTCTACACGGCCGAGGATGTAAAGGCCATCCACGACTCGTTCCAAAGCCTTCTTGAGACGTGTGGGGCGCATGTGGATGGCTTCTACTTTTGCCCGCACGACAAGGGGCAATGCAACTGCCGCAAGCCGCTGCCGGCGCTGTTTGAACAGGCGGTAACAGAGTTTCCCAACATTACCGCGGAAACCAGCGTGATGATCGGCGACTCGCTCTCAGACATCGAGTTTGGCCGCCGCCTAGGAATGCAGACCATCTTCATCGAAGGCAACCCGAAGCACTGCAAACCAGGCGCCCAAGCAGCCGGCGAACTAGCCGGACTGCGTTCCCGTTCCCTAGCTGAAGCGGTGGAAACTCTATTACAAGAGAAGAACTAGTCAGTATGGAGTGACCGGTTCCGGTGCGCTGGTCGTGGGTTGAAATGTGATTTCAGTAGGAAGCGCAACTCGGAACCACAAGCGGAAAGAAACCTGTCGCTCCATGCTTACTAGCACGGTTATTACCCTATTTCTGAGTTAGTGAGTGTATGTGCACCGTTCTTTCCTTATTTCCCGTGTGACCGGACCCCATAAATATCACGAAGCAATTTTTCGCGCTATACATATTCAGAAAGGTGAACATGGCATCGCTCCGTATATTTTCTTTATAAAATCGTCAACGGATTTTCGGATAACTCTTGACAAATTGGCGAAAGACCTCGATGTATCCCAGGATGTGCATTTCCTTAGGTTTGTAACTCCTGCGGAACTTAAAACCATATACAGAACCGTGACAGTCCTGAAATATCCCCAGCAAATTCGAAGGTTATAGCCTTCCACTTCTAGAAGCATTTCATGCTCGTCTTCCAATACTCTCTTCAAATGCATCCACAATGCCAGAGGTGGCACAAGACGGTGCCCTATATTTTAACCCCGATTCACCTGCAGAGTTATCGGCTCTAATGAATGCGATTATAAACTAGCCAGAACTCCGACAAGACCTGATCAGGAAGGGTACAGTGGTACTTAGGCAATATTCGTTCAGTGACACAGCCGCCAAATATCGAGTGCTTCACAAGAGATCTGCTGGATTGCCCTCTTAGAATAATAGATTGTCTCCGGTGCCTGAAGAAAGTCGATAGAGAAGAATAGAGTGATGATAGCCCTCCCGGTTTATTGTGCCAACGGAATAGTTAGTGAAGCTCAGATATAGGAGACAACTTGAATCCAGCTAAATCCGAATGAGGCAAGTTGATATAAGATGGTGTATATACAAGTGACAACTTATCGCGTCTAGATACTACCTAGCATAGCATCTAGATAAGTGAGCGAGAAACGCTCCTTTCGTACGTAGGCCTTATCCCGGCTAAAGATTCCAACCAGCTCCAATGCTTTGCGACTACCCGTATCACGGCCAGGTTGTCCCGGCTTGCACAATAGTGCGTGGAGGAACATCGCTATTAATTCGTGCTCCGTTGCCAACACGTGCCCATTCGCCAATTTTAACGCCAACTGCAGTAGTAACGCCCATCCCGATGAGGCAACCGATGCCAACATCCACTCTGCCAGCCAAGACTGCGCCAGGGGCGATGTGAGCAAAAGCTCCGATCTTGCAGTCATGAGAAACGATGGCACCTGTGTTAATCAGAGCTCCGAATCCGACAATTGCAGCCGATCCTATGAAGGCAGTCCCGAAAACTTGTACGCCACCTGCAATTTCCGCACTCGGCTCAACTACGGCTTTTGGATGGACGATACGTGGAAACGCAAAACCGATTTCCGCCATTTTAATAAATATATTGCGACGGTAGCTGCTGACTGCGCCTAAGCCAATTGCCATCAAGCGAATTCCTTTGTCATATTGTGATTGAAGGACCTCATCCCCGCCGAGCACAGGAACGCCAAGTACTTCTGCCTCGGTTGGTGGCGGTTGAGCGACGAGGCCAGCCAAGTGATAATGATTTGCCTGACGGACCAGATCTATGAGCGTCTTGGCGTGTCCACTGGCACCAATAATGAGAAGTTCATTGGCATCAAACTGAACATTTATTGCAGATATGGGCTTCGCTTGATCCAATTTTGTCAGCGGAACTGTCTTTCCAGAAAACTCCCGGACCATCGCTTCCGTCACGAGCGTGCCAAGCGGAAAAACGTCAAACATCACACCGAGTTCTTTGGCCAAGCGGGTCGCTTTATCAGTGATTAGAAGCCCATGGGGCAAGGATTCTGCGCTATTAACAGGGGCTGACGCGGGCACCAAGACGGGTGATTGCTCTGTTGGTGGCTCGGAGGAAATCTCGAAGAGAATTGTGCCTGCCGTCACCTTTTGACCAGCAGTAACCAATATACTATAAATATAACCCTCTGATTCTGCCTCTACATCCATGGTCGCCTTTGTGGTTTCCAGTGTGCAAAGAGGATCACCAACCGAAACCTTCTTGCCGACTGCAACGAACAGTTCAACCAACAATGCGTCTGGCTCGTTCGCGCCCAACAAGGGCGCAATTACCTGCGAAATTGAATTCTCCATATGGCGCTCTTCTCCTACTGGGCTACCAATTGCATTGTCGCATCAATAATATTCTGGACAGACGGAAGCACAGCGTTCTCTAATGGGCGTGAGCTAGGAATAGGTAAATCCCGAGCAGCGATGCGGCGGAAAACGAAACAGGCTTTTTTCTGATTCCCTTCCTCAACGAGACTCAGCACCTCGCTACCCCATCCCAGTGTGACAGTCCCCTCCTCGACAGTGAGCAGGTGGCCGGTGTTCTCAATGGAGTTGAGAATAGGTGAAGCGTCGAACGGACTAAGGCATGTGGGAATGATTACTTCAGCAAAAACTTCTTGTTCCATAGCAAGACGCCAAACTGCATCAAGAACTAAGTCAGCCATATAACCATAAGTGGCAATGGTGACGTCATATTTAGGAACGCCGGCAACTCGAGCTAAAACTACCGGATATGGACAGGCGGAATTGTACTGAACGACTTCCAGCTTGCCAGCCTGTTGTACTTGTCCAACCCGGCTCAAATAAAGCAGTTTGTGTTCGATAAAGAGCGTCGGGTCATCATCGGATAAGATAACATGAAGGAGTAGTTCCTTAGGATCACAAAGTGCGTTGGGCGCGACAACGCGCAGCCCCGGTATACCTAGGAAGTGCTTTTCAATACATTGAGAGTGTGTGGGCCCGTACCCGCGGCGACCACCCATCGGAGTGCGGACAACCATGGGGACACGGACCTGATCGTTGTACATCCAACGGTACTTGCACGCGTGATTGAGAAGCTGGTCAAAAGTCAGAGTCAGAAAGTCCCCAAACATAATTTCAACAACAGGACGCATCCCGCGGAGAGCAAGACCTGCGGCTATACCAACAATGGCAGCTTCCGAGATCGGAGTAGTGAGCACACGATCAGGAAAGCTCGTCGAAAGGCCTTTAGTCAACTTGAACGCACCGCCATATGGGTCAAGAATATCTTCTCCCATAATCAAGACACGCTCATCGCGAGTCATGGCTTCGAGCATTGCCTCGTTCAAGGCTTGTAGGACGGTACTCATGACTTGAGTAGCTCCTCTCGCAGACTAAGTAAAACTGCTGGGTCAGGCCAAGGGTCCTTAGCGGCTTGCAGGAAAGTCCTAGAGATCTCGTCTCGGGCTGCATCCAGAGCTTCATCATATTCCTTATTAGAAATACGAGCGCGCATGAGAACGATTGGATCAAACTGACGGTAATGCTCGATCTCCGCAGGGTCACGGAAGTCATCGCCCTTAGAATGAGGCGCGTAACGGTAGGTATGGAGTACCATCGCTCGTGGTCTGCCCAAATCCCGCACCGAAGCAATAATCGGCTCAGTCGCCATGCGGATCGCGATGACATCGGTGGTATCGAGTTCGTCGACAGCGATGTTGAACGCTCTGAAGCGCAGACCAAACTCCCCGGAGAAATTCGCAGATAGTGGAGTTGATTGGGCGTACCTATTATTCTCAACAATGAACAATACAGGCACATTCCAGAGCGAAGCAATATTAAAACTCTCATATATGATGCCTTCGCCGAATGTACCATCACCAAGAAAAACGGCTACTATCGCTCCTGACCTTTTACGCTGCTCAGCCAGCGCCATGCCCACCGCACAGGGAACAATCCCCCCTTGGACTCCATTGCTATAAAAGCCTGGAAAGTGGATGTGCTGACTGCCGCCAAGTCCGCCCGAAACGCCAGTCCTGCGACCCATTAATTCAGCGATCAGCGCATGCATGCTGCCACCATGAGCAAGATAATGGCCATGTCCTCGATGGTTAGAAAAGACAATATCGGACCGCTGCAAAGCACCAATCACGCCTACCGCGTCTGCCTCCTGGCCGATGCAGGTATGAGTAGTTCCAGACAAACTGCCTTTACTGAATTCGTCAAGCACGCGCTCCTCAAACAATCGAATACGAAGCATCTCTTGCATCATTCGGATTGTGTTAGAAACGCACATAACTTAGCACTCTTGTCGCAGTTATAATGCAATTTGCTTAGTACATTGGCATGATGCATCATACCACAGAAATCTACCTTCTCAACTGCCGAATAGCGCCGGCAATAGATTCAAGTTGAGAGTCGGTCAATGCAGAGAAAGTGGGCAAATTCATTCCAGCCTCACTGAGAGCATCCGTGAGCGGTAGCGTTTCACTGCGACGCCTCGATTCTTCGCGGAAAGGCGGCAACCTGTGAAGCGCCAGGAAGAACGGACGAGTCTCAATCCCTTTTTCAGAGAGTAGGAGGATGAGCTCATCCCGTGAGCGGCCATATTCATTCGCCTCAACAGTGATGGAGAACAGCCACGGCGCCCTTTCAGCCCATGACGCAATCGGCTGGAACCCTATGCCTGGAATCCCGGCCAGCAGGTCCTCGTACGCAGCGAAAATGCGGCTGCGACCAGCAAGAATTTCCTCCCGTCTGTCCAGTTGCGCACATAAAACTGCGGCCGCAAGATTGGTGAGGCGGAAGTTGTATCCCGTCACTGGGAAATAATACCGGCGTTGGGGATCCATACCTTGGCCGCGCAGCGTTCGCAACCGCAATTCGAGGTGGAGGTCATTGACATTGACTGCGCCACCTTCGCCGCAGGTAATGATTTTATTGCCGTAAAAAGAGAAGGTGCCCAAATCTCCGAGCCCGCCTGTTGGGCGGCCTTTGTAGCGAGCAAAGTGAGCTTCCGCAGCATCCTCAACAACCCAAAGCCCATGAACGGCCGCAACATGATTGATGGCATCCATGTCAGCCGGGTGACCGTACAGATGGACTGCGATAATGCCTCTAGTACGCTGCGTGATACTGCTTTCAAGCAGTTTTGGATCGATGCACCAGGTCTCAGGGTCGATATCAACAAAAACAGGTTCTGCGCCGACATAGCGAACTGCGTTTGCGGTGGCAATGTATGTAAGCGATGGAACGAGCACTTCATCGCCAGGCCGGACGTCTAAGCCCAATAATGCAAGGTGGAGCGCCACAGTGCCATTGCATACCCCTAAAGCACCCTTTGTACCGCAAAGTTTCGCAAACTCGGATTCAAATCGATTGATGAAGGCGCCTGTAGAGGATATCCATGAACTGCGCAATGCCTCCAGCACGTTGTGCTCTTCGCTCCCGCTCAGATCGGGCGCGGCAACGGGAATCTTCATCGAATTACAGGGAACTATCGGCATCTTATCAGTCGTACCCATCCTGCGTCTCCTACAGTTGGCATGAGTTCCACCGGGTGATTGCATTATATCCTAATTACTCGTGGCTACTCAAACAGAGGGTCAGCCCTCACACAGGATAGAATTAGCTATGATTGCCCGAGTGTGTGCCGTGGACTTGCGGCGCGGTACTTTGCAAACCAGCAACCTCTTCGAAGAGAGAGAAATCTGCGCGAGCTGTCTTCTTCCAGCAAAATATGCGGGGGACGATTTCTTTTGCCGCCGCCGCAGGGCGGAGCGCCTCTCTGTTGTCGTCTGCCACTTCAGCAATAAGGCTTGCCAGGG
>JBKQPC010000020.1:0-148151 GCA_052145195.1 Occallatibacter sp.
ACAGATCAAGATCGTCGAGGAAGGGAAGTAGCTGCCCCAATCAGGAGTTTTTGATGAAGTGGCGAGAATCGCCCCGCGAATCTCCGCCTCGGGAGCTTTATCGGTGCCTACGGCGTCTAGCGCAATATCGATGAGCATAATCGCGGAAAACTACTTGGCTGCTTCCTTGACATCGACCACGGCGCGGCCCTTGTACTCGCCGCATTTGGGGCAGGCGCGATGGGGCAGCTTCTTCTCGTGGCAGGCGGGGCACTCGGAGACCCCAACGGCGGTCAGAAAGTCGTGCGAGCGGCGAAGCGCGGTGCGGCGCGTCGAGTGACGCCGTTTCGGATTAGGCATAACAAAAATTCCTTTCGTGTCTCAGCCCGATTCAGGGGCGTTTGCGGCCGGTTTCAGGCCATGTAACACCCTGGCCACGGGCTTCGGCACCCTCAAATAATCCAGATGTAATCTGGGGGGCATGCTTAGCTGGACTCGATCCGGCCGCGGAGATCTGCCAGCGCCTCCCAGCGGGGATCGCCCCCGACACAGGTACAAGGCTGGCTGTTGCGGTTCGCACCGCAGCGCGGGCAAAGTCCCTTGCAGTCCTGCTTGCACAGCGTCCTGAGCGGCAGGGACAAAAGCACCTGCTCGCGCAGCACATCCTCAAGCGCAAGACTGTCTCCTTGATAATAACCGATTTCGGTCTCCGGCGCAGTAATGGAGCGTTCCACCGACTCCGCATCCGCTTCGGCGGGCCTGTAAATGAGGTCATAATCGGCCTCCAGGGGAATCTCCACCGGCTCAACGCAGCGTGCGCAGGGAACCTGAAATCTGCCGTGAAAGCTGCCTTTGAGCCGGATGTCAGCCACAATATCCTTCGGCCCCCGGTGCTCGTGCAGCACCTCGGCATGGCCGGAGGCAGCCAGCGGCCCTTGCTGCTCGGCCTCCTCGCCCAGATCGACCTCGCCTGGAGCCAGTTCCAGGTCAAAATCGATTGGCTCCCGTTCCAGTTCGCTTACAGTGAAATGCATAGTATGAGCCTACGGCGGGGGCGCGGGTGAGTCAATGCGGCTCTTGTAGACTGTTTGAGGACAATGACCCGGAACGGCCGTCTTTCTTCTGATCCTGATTCTTCCTTGCGCGTTCGTTTGGCGACCGAGGCCGACCGGCCGCGCCTGATCCCACTCATCAACTCCGCTTTTGCCATCGAAACCTTCATCGAGGGCACACGCGCCGACGAGGAGCGTTTGGCGGCGATGATGCAAAAGGGAACGATCCTGGCTGCCGAAGACAGCGCTGGCCGGCTTCTCGGCTGCGTCTACACGGAACTCCGCGGCACGCGTGGCTATCTGGGGATGTTGGCGGTCGATCCGGAGCGCCAGGGCACGGGCCTGGCCACCCGCATCGTCGCCGCGGCTGAAGAGCATTTGCGCCGGCATGGATGCGAGGCCGTGGAAATCACTGTCCTCAGCCTGCGCCCCGAGCTGCCGCCTATCTATCGGCGCTACGGCTACATCGAAACCGGCACAGAGGAGTTCCATCCCTCCCGGCCGCTCAAACCCGGGGTTGAATGCCACGGAATCGTCATGGTGAAGCAGCTGTAATCCTCAGCACCCAAATTTGTACAATCAAACGCATCACGAATGCCTATTTTGATGCTTAATCGCCTTTTTATGCGTGCGCCGACTTCTCCCTGACGCAACCAGCCTCGGTGTTCCGTTCTACGGCACTCGGAAACCCGTCACTCAAAAGTACTCAAGTCATCCCGGTTTTTGCCGATGAAACCCATGAGTCACTCTTGAAAGGGCTACCCATATGCAATGGTTGCGCGATCTGGCTGTCTCCCGCAAGTTCAACGCCGCATTTGGCATCGTGTGCGGTCTATGTATCCTGCTGGGCGTCTATACGTTTGTTACGTTCAGGGAAATCGCGGTCATGAACGAAAACGTCAGTGGGAACCATTTACCTGCCCTGGTTCAAATCGCCGAGGTGCGTAACGGCGTCAACGCTGAAAGGCGGGAGGACCTTGAGCTACTCCTGTGCCAGACACCCGCTTGTTCGTCAGACCACAACACAAAGCGCCAGAAGGCCATCGCCCAATACCAAAATGCCCTGAAATTGATAGAACCCCACATCATCCCCGAGGAGCGCGATCAGTACCAGAAGTTCACGAGAGCAATCAAGGTGTATCAGGACGATAGCGATCGCGGTATCGCTCTGCTGAATGCCGGCAAGGCGGGAGATGCGCTGGACCTGATTGCGTCCAACACCATCAATGCAGAGCTAACAGATGCTCAAGAGGCGGCGGACACGGGATTTCAGATCCACACGAAGATGGGCATGGATGCCTCCCTGGAGGCCACCCGCTCGAGCAACCGTGCGACCTGGATCGGCCCGGGAGCCACGCTACTGATCGTGCTGCTGTGCTGGCTGACCGGCTTGATTCTCACCCGGCTGATTGCCCCGCCGCTGCATGAGGCCACGATGGCGCTGGAGCGGCTGGCGGAAAAAGACCTGACGGTGAGCGTGAACGAAACGGGGAGTGATGAGATCGGGCGCATGTCGGCAGCCTTGAATACCAGCGTGACCTCAATGCGGAGCGTCTTGCAGTCTGTGGCTATGGGCGCCGAGACGCTTTCAGCGGCCACCACCGAGATGAGCGCCCGCTCCGTCCAGGCCTCCGTCAATGCCCATACCCAGTCCAGCATGACCAACCAGATAGCCGCGGCTTCGCAGGAGATGACGGCCACCATCGGCGAGATCGGCCACAACGCGGAAAATGCCGCCAACGCCAGCCGCGGGTCCGCCCAGACCGCCAACCAGGGCGGGGAGGTAATGCAAGCCGCGGCCGTGACCATGGAGAAAATAGCCGCGGCCACCGGCATTGTTTCGGAAAAGATGACCTCTCTGGCACAGCGCTCCGAGGAGATCGGCAAGGTGGTCAGCGTCATTCAGGAGATCAGCGAACAAACCAATTTGCTGGCCTTGAACGCGGCCATTGAAGCGGCCCGCGCCGGGGAGCATGGCCGCGGATTCGCGGTCGTCGCCGGCGAGGTTCGCCGCCTGGCGGAGCGCACCAAGGGCGCCACTGAAGAGATTGCCGGCACCATCCGCAGCATCCAGGATGAGACCCGCGAAACCCTTCAGGTGATGCAGGACAGCCGCCAGGCCGTGCAAACAGGCTTGGAAGAGACCGCCCGCGCGCGCAAGAGCCTGGAGGCCATCATCGAGTCCTCCAAGGAGGTGGAGCACCAGATTCACCTGATTGCCTCCGCCGCCACCGAGCAAACCTCAGCCTCCAGCGAAATCTCTGAGTCCGTCGGCCAGATATCTCAGTTGTCGATCGAGAATTCGCAGGGCGCCGAGGAAGCTGTCGAAGCCCTCAAGAACCTGTCCTCGCTGGCTAGCGATCTAGACGGCATGATCCGCCAATTCCACCTGGAAGACGACCGGCAAGCCGGCGCAAGACTCTCCGACAAGAGCCAGACGGCGAGGCTGCCAGCGTTGCGGACTGCGCACTTATAATTCGGTGACAGCCCGCACAGGGGTTGCCGCAGCCCATTTTTTCACGCTGCCGGGGTTTATTCCGGCAGCGTTTTTTTTGTAGCCTGTGCCTCCCGCAATAACGGGCTTTCTGGCCTGCGTGAAGGACTGCACAGGCGCTGAGCTAATTTTCCCCCAAGTACGGCCTTGGAGAGGCCGCCAGCGGCTCTGGAAGGGCCTAAGGGATGGCATTTGGGCTTTGGTCGGGCATTCCCGACTGTAGCAGGTCGTCTGGGCACGGCGAGCGGTCACGCGGGCAGCGATAGCCCGGAACTCTGGATCAAGGCAGGGTCGAAATTATCCGATTCTTGCCTATAGCCAGAGTTATGCGGTGTATGCCTGATGCCAGGGTGGCCTGTTTTGCTATGCTGACCATGGTCCCGGAATGCGCCTAAGCAACTTTGTATTGATCACGATGCTGGCCCTCTGTCTCCCGCTCCTTCGGGGACAGGCGTTGACCAGTGCGGCACCTCCGTCTGTGCAGGAGGCCGACAGAGCGGTTGCGCCCGCCTCCGATAGCTCCGGACAAAGCGGCGCCGGGCTTTCCCCTTCCCTGCCGAACGACCCCGGCCAAGAGATTCTGCCTATCGCTCAGCCGGAGCCGGGACCGTCAAGCGGCGTTCCGGTCACATGGGAGGCCCAGCACCAGAGCCGCGTTGGTAACACCTGGACTCTCACCGGCGAGGTGGTGGTCCATTACCGCGACTACATACTGCGCGCCGACAAGGTGGTCTACGACCAATCCACCACGGAACTGGATGCGGAGGGCCACTTGCAGGTTTCCGGCGGCCCCAACGATGTGCTGATCAACGCCGATTACGGCAATATGCGGCTGAATATGCACACCGCGCGCTATTTCAGCGTGCATGGCTCGCAGGGAGTTCGCACCCTGGGCAACAGGGCGGTCTATACCACTACGAGCTCGTTCTTCTTTACCGGCAGGGTGGTGCTGGAGACCGGCGAGGGACGCTACCGGATCATCGACGGCTCGATCACCAACTGCCGCCTGCCCCGGCCGGACTGGCAGGTGATCTCCCGGTCCATCAAGCTCGAGGAGGGCAAGGCCTCCACTACCAATGCCCTGTTCAAATTTCTAGGCGCGCCCCTGTTTTACTTTCCCTACCTGCGCCACCCGGTGGACGAAACAGGCCGCGAAAGCGGTCTACTCGTCCCTGTCATCAGCACCGGGTCTTCCGTCAGGGGCTACACCTTTGGCGAGCAGGCTTACTGGGCGATCAACCGCAGTATGGACATGGTCGCCGGCGCGGAGTACTACAGCAAGCGCGGTTGGGCGCCCAACGGCGACTTTCGCTACAAAGGCTCAGGGCTCGACCACGCAACCGTGCGCTGGAATGCCCTGCTGGACCGCGGCATCGAGCAGCCTATCAGCTACGGTTCGGCAACCATGACGCTGGTTAATCAGGGCGGCGTGGACATTACTGTTCTGGGCCGCAAGGATTTAGGTTCCGAGACGCGCCTGTCCGCCAACATCGATTACCTGTCGAGCTACATCTACCGGTTGGTCTTCAACGACAACTTCCTGCAGGCGGTCAGCTCCGATGTGCGCAGTAATATCTCGCTCACCCATACGCACAATGGCTATGTTCCCTCCCTCTCGCTGGAGCGCATTCAGAGCTTTGCCGGCACCGCCAGCAGCAGCACCGTATCCTCGATCAATGCCAACCAGGCGAGGATTCTCCACCTGCCCAGCCTGCGCTTCGACGTGCTGGACCGGCCGCTGGGCGCGTCGCCGGTCTACTGGGGGATGGAATCGTCGCTCTCCTATCTGGATCGCTCCGAGCCCGCGGCTATCCCCACCGGGGCCAGCTTCCACGCGCGCAACGCCGGCCGCTTCGACCTCTATCCGCATCTTTTTCTTCCGCTTTCCGCCGGGGGCTGGAACGTAACGGCGGAGATGGCGGCGCGCGAGACCGCCTACACCCTCAGCCAGATCCCAGACCTGATTGGCGTCAACGGCGGCACGCCCTATCTTAGCCATGATGCGTTTAACCGTGGCGATTTTGAGGTCTCCGTCGATCTCCGCGCTCCGGTAGTCGAACGCGACTTTGCGCTGCACCGCTGGAACCGCGTGATGCGCCATGTGATTGAACCGGAGATCACCTACCGCTACGTAACCGGCATTGGCTCGCGGGAAGTGAACACGCTGGTCGTCGATACCACGGACATCGCCACCAACACCGACGAAGTGGGCTACTCGCTCACGCAGCGCTTCTATCTGCGCGCCGCGGGCAACAAGCCCTGCACAGGCGAGCAGGTTGCGTCCTCCGGCAGTTGCTCACCGCAGGCGCGCGAGTGGGCCAGTTGGCAGATTGCGCAGAAGTTCTACATCGACTCCAACTTCGGCGGGGCGCTGATTCCCAACCGCCGCAACGTCTTCGACGCCACCCTGGACATGAGCGGGATCGCCTTTCTCACCTCTACGCGCAACCTGGCGCCCCTCATCTCGCGAATGCGCTTTGAGGCCATCGACAACCTGCGCATCCAGTGGGATCTGGACTACGACCCCATCTCCGGGAGAATCGACTCCGACAACCTTTATGCCGGCTATAGCTGGGGCCGCACTACCATCGGCACGGGCCATGCTTTGCTGAATGCCGTCGATGAGAGCGGCAGCACCGCCTCCACCATCAAGAGCCAGTTGGTGCAGCCCTTCATTACCATCGGCAAACCCAGCGGCAGCGGCCTCAACCTGGCCGCCAACGGTGGCTACGACTTCGCCCAGAACGCGCTGCAATACGGCGGGGTGCAGGCCGTCTATAACTGGAACTGCTGCGGACTCACTTTCGGATACCGGCGCTTCAATCTCGGCACCATCCGCAACGAGACGCAGTGGCTCTACAGCTTTACCCTGGCCAACTTCGGCTCTGTAGGCGACATTCGCCGCTCTACGTCTGTCTTCCGCGACCCCAGCCTGCCACCGGCGTATTGAAGAATCACTGAATAATCGATGAATGACGGGATGGCAAAGCCTGACCTGGTTTCGACTTAACTCTGTTTCCGTTCGAACAACCGCGAAAAGCCAGGGTAAGGTATGAGCGGAATGACTTCAAAATGGATCATGCCCGCGCGCACCAGGGGCAACTCTGCCAGTTGGCGCCGCGCATCACTCTCGCTGCCGCACTCGAGAACCAGAACCGCTTGGTGGCGTTCCGCATGGAAATACAATTCGCGCAGCACGCCTGACTGGTAGAGTTCCCAGGCCTTCGCCGCTTCTTCGCAGAGCAGATCTTCCGCGAATTGACTATCCTCTACTCCAGTAACCGGGCGTTCAAGAGCAAGTATCTTCATGCGATTGATGTTAATCGAGACGCCCCCAATCCAGCCCCGCTGGAGTATTCTTTTCTGAGAGGATTTCATCTTGGCCCGTACTCATTTTCTGGCCGCCCTGCTTGCCGTGGGGATGGCCGTGGGCTGCAAAGCCCAACCCTCGCCCGCTCCGCCCCAACCCGTCTCGCAGGGAACGCCGGACCTGGCGCTGAACCGCCGCATCGAGGTCATGGTGCGCTCCCAGTTCAGCTTGCCGCCGGAGATCGCCGTAACCATCGGCGCGCGCAAGCCAGGACAAATTCCCGGCTATGACGAATTGCCCATCACGCTCTCGCGCGGCGGCAAAACGCAGGTGGTTGACTTTCTGATCTCCACCGACGGCAAGACCCTGGCCCGCCTGGACAAGTTTGACCTGTACAACGATCCGGTCTTCGCCATCAACGTCGCGGGGCGGCCCATCCGGGGTAATCCCGCGGCCAAGGTCACGGTCATCAGCTTCGACGATCTTGAGTGCCCCTACTGCTCCCGTATGCACCAGACGCTTTTTCCGGCGACTCTGGAGCGCTACAAGGACATGGTGCGCTTTATCTATCTGGACAACCCCTTGGAAGAGATTCACCCCTGGGCCGTTCACGCCGCCGTGAACGCCAACTGCCTGGGTGCGCAAAACACTAAGGAATACTGGACTTACGTGGATTACATCCACTCCCATGGCCAGGATGTGAGTGGCGAAGATCGCTCCCTGGCCAAGAGCCTTGACGCTCTGAATCGCATCGCACGCCAGCAGGCCACGCTGGATAAGCTTGACTCCTCCTCGCTGGACGCCTGCCTGACCCGCCAGGATGAGACCGCGGTGCGCAACTCGATGAAGCTAGCCCAGTCGCTGAGGATTGAAGGAGCTCCCGCCCTGTTTGTGGAGGGAGAGCGCATCAGCGGCGCCCTGCCCCAGGATCAGGTATGGATGGTGATTGACCGCGCCCTGCGTGCCGCCGGAGTGGAACCGCCGGCCGCACCGGCCCAGCCAGCGACCTCCAAGCCCGAGCCCCCCAAGCCCGCGGGGACGGACAAGTAGCCGCCACTGCCGCTCCATCACCGGCAGAGCAAAACCGGCCACCGGCAGAGCAAAACCGGCGGCCAGGGATGTGAAATATCATATCCTCAGCCCGGCTTGGGGGTTTATCCTTAAATGCCGGGAGCTTTGCCTCCCCCCAGGAGATACGAGGTTGGAAATCAAAGTTTTTTGCCGCTCACCTTTCCCCCTGACCGTCCTCATTCTATGTGGGATAACCCTGGTTGCCGCCGTGAATGGGTGCCACACCTCGCCCTCTCCGGACGTGATGGCGACCGTCAACGGCAAAAATATATTGCGCTCGGAGCTGGAGAAGTATTACAAGGCCAATCTGGGCGACAATACCCAGAAGCCTTCCCCCGAGCAGGCCGACATTGTCCGCCTCAATATCCTGCGCGGGATGATCGAGGATGAGATCCTTTGGCAGCGCGCCACCAAGCTGAATCTGGCCGCCAGCGACGAAGACGTAAACGCCAAGCTGACGGAAATGAAGGCCCCCTTCACGCAGGAGGAGTTCGACAAGCAGTTGCAGGCGCGCAACCTCACCCTCGACGACCTGAAGCGCGAACTGCGCCGCCAGTTGACCAAGACCAAGCTGCTCAACAAGGAGATTGAGTCGAAGATCAACATCACCGACGCGGAGATCAACACCTACTACGCGGCACACAAGGCAGAGTTCAACCTGATCGAACCCCAGTATCACCTGGCGCAGATTGTGGTCTTCAGCGCGCCCTCACAACAGGCCGGCAATTTGCAGAACAATAAGGCCTCGGGTGACGCCGACGCGCGGAAGAAGATTCAGACCCTGCACATTAAGCTGGACGGCGGCGAGGATTTCAGCGCCGTGGCGCAAAATTTCTCGGAGGAGCCGAACACCGCCTCCAACGGCGGCGACATGGGCTTTATCCGGGAGTCGCAACTGCACGGCGATGCGGAGGTCTACAACGCCATCAGCAAGCTCAAGCCGGGACAAATCACCGATGTTATTCCCATGTATGCCGGCGGTCCGTCAGGACGCCGCACCGTCGGCTACGCGATCTTCAAGGTGATTGCGCGGGAACCCGCCGGCCAGCGCGAATTGAACGACCCGGCCGTGCAGCAGGTCATCCGCCAGGGCCTGCGCGAAAACCACGCGCAACTGCTCAGGAGCGCCTATCTCGAGATGCTCCACAACGAGGCGAAAGTTCACAACTACTTTGCCGACGAGATTATCAAGCAGGGCGCGCAGTAAGAGCAGTGGACAGTGATCAGTGAACAGCTGTCTGTCACAAAGCCGGGTATTTTCAACTGACTACTGTTCCCTGATTCGAAGCCATCTCGCTTTCGTATAAGGCGTTCTCAGGGGCTAAAGCCCCAAATTCTATTGGGCATTTTGCGGCACGGCTAAAGCCGTGCCCTGACGCTTCTCGCAACTCAAATGAGTTTTCCCGCAAGCTAAAGCCGTGCCCTTTCAAAACCGATTTATGAGATAGCTTCTAGAACCTGGCGGAAATCTGTTCTCCGGTATATTGAATGGCTTTGTCCGGAGCCTGGGCAGGCTCAACCCCGGCCCCGTGCCCTTCCGCCACAATCACCACGTTGAAGGTATGGCTCGCGGCCATGCCGGGATAGCTTCCCTGGCGGGCGCCGATGGTCAGCGTCCGTGTGGCGTCGTCCCAGTGCAGGGGGATGATGGAGTGCGCTCCCTGCTCGTAGCGATAGCTGTCGCCTTCGTCCTCGTAGAGATTGAATTCCCCGTTGGCTCCGGGATAGATGCGCAGCTCGATGGGGTCGGCGGCCTGACCGGCGTATTCGATGGCCGGCCCCAGCGGCAGGATCGAACCGGCGCGCAGATTCAGCGGAATGCGTTCGATGGGCGCGGCCTGATTCACCTCTGCCCCGCCCGCTGCCCGCTCTCCGCTCCAGAAGTTGTACCAATCCGTCCCCGCGGGCAAATAGACTGCGCGCTGGGTGTCGTGTTCTTTGGTCACCGGGCTTACCAGAATTTCCGGCCCAAAGAGAAATTCGTCGCCGATCTCCCAGGTGGCCCGGTCCTCGCTGAAGTCCATCACCAGCGGGCGCTGAATAGTCGCGTCCTCGCTGGTCACCTTCCATGCCAGCGAGTAAATGTAGGGCAGCAGCCGGTAGCGCAGGCGGTCGAAGGTCAGCAGCGTAGGATAGACGCGGTCGTAGCTCCATAGCTCGTTATGGTCGCGGTGGCCATGGGTGCGAAAGATCGGGCAGAAGGCGCCATACTCGAACCAGCGCGCATAGAGCTCCTGATAGGCCGGTTGGTTGGCGGCGCCGTTGAAGGGCTGATGATAGCCGCCAATGTCGGTGGTCCAATAGGGATAGCCGGAGAGAGCAAAGTTCAACCCGGCGGGCACCTGGCGACGCAGCGCCCACCAGTTGCTGTACACATCACCGGACCACACCGTGGCCCCGACGCGCTGCTGGCCTAAAAAGGCCGAGCGGGTGAGCAGGAAGACGCGCTTCTCGGGATTCGCCTGCTTCCAGTGCTCCTGAACGCCGAGAGTGTGCTCGAAGGGAAAGATGTTGGTGTACTCCAGGCCGCTGCCGATGTGCAGCTTCTTATAGCGCAAAACCGCATCACCCGAGTGCGGCCAGTATTCCTCCGGCTCCGCGCTATCCAGCCAGAAGGCATCCCATCCCAGCGCAAAGAGCTTGCCCGGCAGCCTCTCCCAGAAGAGATCGCGCGCCGGCGGATTGGTAGGGTCGTAGACGTGCGTGCCGGGAATCTCGAAGCCCTGCCGCTGAATCTCCTGGAAGGTCTTTGAAGTGGCGTCCATCATGCCCCAGACGGAGATCATGGCGTGGATGTGCTCGTCGTGCAGCGTCTTCAGCTCGGCAGGCACATCGGTATAGTTGGCGTTAAACTCCGGGTCGCCCTCGCCGCCCTGCTTCCACCAAAACCAGTCCTGCACGATGGCGTCCAGCGGGATGTGGCGCGCGCGGTACTGGCCGGCGATATCCAGAATTTCGGCTTGCGATCCATAGCGGTCCTTGGACTGGAAGAAGCCATAGGCCCATTGCGGCAGCAGCGGCGCGTGGCCGGTCATGGAGCGGTACTGGTGAATGATCCGGTCCATCTCCGGGCCGTAGAGAACGTAGTAGTCCACCTGGCCGGCGGCCATGGATTCGAAGGTAAGATCAAGTGGGAAGCGGTTGTCCATGTAGCTGAAGGAGGCCGTATTCCAGAGAATTCCGTAGCCCCGGCTGGAGAGCAGCAGCGGAATGGCGACGTCGGTGTTATTTTGTCCCAGCTCGACGGTCGAGCCACGATAGTTGAACAGCCCGCTCTGGTGCTGGCCGAGCCCGTAGATGGCCTCGGTCGAGTTGGGCGAGAAGCGGTCTTCGATCCGGTACAGGGAGCCGGGCTGGCCGGGCGCGGGCTCGTAGGTGCGCGGCAGATTGCCGTTCTCCCGCAAGAACCTCTCGCCCTGTGGAATGCCAAAGCTCAGGGCGCCTCTCTCCAACGACAAGGAGATGGTTAGGCGCGCGGTGGTGAGCGTGGCCTGTTTGTCATCCTGGCTGAACTGGAAGGCCGCGCCAGGGCAGGAGTTGGCTGGGTCCAGCATCCAGGGCCGCGCATCTGTGGAGACGGATGCCGCCAGCGGACGGGCCGCCACGTGAACCAGCGAGTCGCCGCAGACCGTCACTTCAAGCACTTCGCGGTTGTTGCGAGCCGCTAGTCCAGTGGGCGTTTGCACCACCTGCATGGCGGCTGGAACCGGGACATCGCCGGTAAATGCCTGCCCGGCAGCGCAGCCTGCGGCAATGGCCGTCAACAGATAAAACACTACAACAGACTGGCAAACGAAGGAATGAAAACAGGACCGGATTCGATTCGACTTGAACATGGCGCCTCCCTGTGCGGTGATTTCACGCTCGCATAAAATGATACGGCCTCCACGCGGGTCGGAGGCCGTATCCTTGTACACAAATAAATTGGATCTACTTCAAATCGCCGTTGTCGCCCATGGTGATGCCGCCGGGACCCTGGGCCTTCTTGGCTTCGTTGGCCTTGCGCGTTCCCATCGCTTTGGAGGACCAATCTTTCGCCGTCTCCACATCGGCCTTGACCGCTTCCGCGTCGCCGTAGTCCAGGTTCGCCTTGGCCCTGTAAACCAGATTCATATAGGACATGGCATCGTCGTAGTTGGGCCGGTTCTCGAGCGCCATGTTCAGATACTTCAGAGCTTCCTCGATCAGCGGGGCATTCTGCTCCTTGAGCGAGTCCATAATCTTCTTGGGCGCCTTGGCGTTCCCCTCGCCGTCATCGTTCATGCCCACCGGCGCAAGCGCCGTCAGAGTATTCTGGTGCGCCTGCATCCAGTCGATTACGCCGACCGTGTAGGCCGCCTCGGGATCCTTGGGATCCTCCTGCAGAACCCTTTTCTGCCACGCTTTGGCCTCGTCCAGCCGCTTGACGCTGAATTCAATGCCCGCAACCTGTTTCATGCTGTTCACATCGTGCGGATCATTGGTCAGAACTTCCTGGAAGATGTCGATGGCCTGCTGCGCGGTCTTCAGGTTGTCTGGCGTAAGCAGCCCGGGCACCACGTTCTGGCCCAGCGCGGTAGCCAGGTAGCTCTTGGCCATGGGCAGTTTGGGATCTAGCTGTATGGCCCTCTGGAAGTGGTTGATCGCTTCCTCATAGTGAGTGCTCTTGTATGCTTCCACTCCCTTGTTCAACTGGTCGCGGGCGGCAAGCTTGTCGCACCCGCTCATGGAAATCACCATGCCGGCCAAGGCTACCGAGAGCGCCATAAAACGTGCGGGTCCATTCATGTTCTTATCCTTCTCCTTCAGACGAGTGCCTGTCGGTCGCGCGCCTGGAATCTCTGCTACAGCTGGCTGCGGGAGGGAGTCGCCGAAGCCATGATGAAAAAATTGTACTCCACTTTTCCGCCGGAGAAACCCTCTCCGAAACAGAGCTGCCAACCCTGGATTTGCCGGGGCTCCAAAAACTCCCCGCTGCCCGGTTGGCCAGCCCGAACTCTGTGCGTACTGGCCGCTCAGCAGCTATCCGGCCAGCCTTGAGGCGAACTCCTATAGCCTGCCGCCTTCCAAATAAAGAGAAGCCGCTGCAGAACTGCCCGCTGCTACTGGCCCGCAAGAATCCTTGGGGTCATCAGACCGATATGATCCACGCTCGCGGAACGGCCGATGTCGATGACTTCGGCCACATAGCGGAAGTCCAGCTTGTCGTCGCCCTTAACGAACATAATGCGTTCGGCGCGATTGGCGTAGATATCAGTCAGTCTGGGCAGAAGCTCTGCCTTGGCCACGTCGGTCTCATTGATCTTGTACTGCGGCGGCGTGTTCATGCCGCGGTATAAAACCTGCACCACAATGGTGCGGTCGTTTTTCTCGCTCTCCGGCTGCTTGGTCTTGGGCGGCTGAGGCACCAGCGCATCCAGGCCCTTGGGCGTCACCGGCACGATGACCATAAAGATGATTAGCAGCACTAGAAGAATGTCGATCATCGGGGTAACATTGATGTCGGCCATACTGCCGCCCCCGCCCCCCATTGACATTGCCATGGCTAAATACTCCTCGTTTGCTCGAAATCGTTAAAAAACAACGCCATACAAGCGTTAATTGCCTGTCGCGGGATTGCCTTCACGCTTCTGCGTGAGCAAGCCCACGTCTTCCACGCCGGCGGTGCGCACGGCATCGATGGCGTTTTCCACTGCCAGGTACTCGGCACGTGCATCGGCGCGAACATAGATCGTCTTGCTGCCGGGATTGTCGGCCATCTTCTCGCGAACCTGATTGCCAAGCACGTCGATTGCGGTCTTGTTTTGCCCCAGAAAGACATCCCCGCTTCGTGTAATAGCCACCACGATGGCGTCTTCCTTATCGGCGTCCGGCATAGCGACAGGATTAACCACCGCCACCATATCGATGACCACCTTGTTCTGGAGCATGGGGGTAATGACCATAAAGATGATCAACAGCACCAGCATCACGTCCACCATGGGTGTGACATTGATGTTCGAGTTGACCTTGCTGCCTTCGTTACGAATTGCTTGTGCCATTTTAGAACTCCGATGCCTGAGAATTTTTATTCCGGATGGCTTCCGGCATCGCTAAGGAATCACCCTATCGCCGCGCGGCTGAAACCGGCGGGCAGGAGAGAGTTCTCACTCTCCCGCCCTCCGCAGATTCCCGCTTACGCCTACGGGCGCTTCGCTTAGCGCTTGTGGCTCTGCTTGATGAAGTAGTCGATCAGTTCGCTGGAGGAGTTGTCCATCTCCACGTCGAAAGCTTCGACACGTCCGGTGAAGTAGTTGAAAGCCATGACGGCCGGGATGGCCACGAACAGGCCGGCGGCGGTGGTGACCAGGGCTTCCGAGATGCCGCCCGCAACCGTGGCGATGCCGGATGACTTGGCATGCGCGATCTGTTGGAAGGCGTTCAAAATACCAATGACGGTGCCCAGCAGGCCGACGAACGGAGCAGTGGCGCCGATGGTGGCCAGCACAGAAAGGCCCCTCTTCAGCTTGGCGTGCACGATGGCCTCAGCCCTCTCCAGCGCGCGGCCGGAGCTGGCAATTGACTCCTCGGTGGGAGAGCCCGCGGAGGAGCGAAACTCCTGCAGGCCGGCGGTTACAACCTCGGCCAGGTGGGACTTCTTGTTGCGATCGGCGATCTTGATCGCTTCTTCGAGCTTGCTGTCCTTCAGCGCGCCGGCAACCTTGGGCGCGAACTCGCGCGACTGCTTGCGAGCCTGAGAGAAGTAGATGTAGCGGTCGATCATGACAGCCAAAGACCAGATCGACTCGATAAAGAGAATTCCGGCGATGATGCGCGCCAGTATTCCCATGTGTTCCCAGAGGCCCTGGGCGGTGAAGCTGACTGTGCCCTGGTCTTCCTGGAAGATGAAGGCCAGATTGGCGGCCATGTGCGAAGCGAAGTGTGTGAGCTGAGCGAGAATCACTGAATCGTTCCTCCTAAGGAGTTTTCCTTGTGGACTGCTACTGCTTTACGGTTGGTGCGAATGCGACTCCTTGCGGATTCGCATTCAGGTCAAAAAAGATGCTCTTCCCCCATGCCGGCGGAAAGCGCCGAGTACATACCTCATCCACCCAGGGTGAAGATTACGTTCACCGTGGTCTCCACCTCCACCGGCTCTCCATTGAGCAGATAAGGCCTGTAGCGCCAGGACTTGACGGCGTCCACGGCGGCTTGCTGCAGCATGGCAGGGCCGCTGACGACGTGCAAATTTTCGATAGCGCCCGTCTTGGAAATGGTTGCCTGCAACACCACCGTGCCCTGGACGCGCGCGGCTCTGGCGATAGGTGGATAGACCGGCTGAGTCTTCATCAACAACATGCCCGCCATGACGCCGCTAGAGATGACCAGCTTCTTCACTGGTGGGGCTTTAACCTTCGGCCCGCTGTCGCCGAAGAGATTGCCCATGACGTTTCCGCCGCTGCCAAAATCAGATCCGGCTACGCCAAAACTGGCCAGGGAGGGTTCCTTTTCGGAGACCATCCTGATTTCGTGCGGAATCCGGGTGGGCGCGGTGAGCTGATTGTTCATCATCTCGGACTTCACCGGGGCCTGGTGCACCTCTGGCGGAGGCGGCGGCGGAGGAGGAGGAGGCGGGGGGGCTGTCAGAGCCATCTGCATGACGGCCTTGGGCAGCGCCTCGGGATAGATTAGCGGAATCAGGATCAGAAGAATCAGGATTATACCTTCCGCGATAAACAACGGAATCATGTATTTTCCGATCTTGCTCTTGATCTTGCCTCCGGATTCAAACGTAGCGTCTTCAAACATAGCCAGCCTCGAATCGAGTGTTTGCTTACCTCTACTTAGACACCGGGAACAGCTAAAATGTTCCCAGCATCAAAACCTTATCACAAAAGCGCGGCCCATCCTGAATGGAACTGCGCTTTCCCAGAAAAAACACTGAAAAAGGGGTTACAAATGCCGCCCCGTCTATACCCTGGGGCGTTTTGCGGCCGGAAGTACAGCCGCCTTGCCTTGCCGGGAGCGCCATTCCTGCCAGGCCACAAGCATGGGCGCGGCTATGGCAATCGAGGAGTACGTCCCGATAAGAATACCTACCACCAGCGCAAAAGAAAAGCCGTTCAGCACCTGGCCGCCAAATATGTACAAAGACAGGACCGTCAGGAAAGTCAGCCCCGAAGTCAGAACCGTCCGGCTCAGGGTCTGGTTGATGCTGCGATTGACCACGTCGGGCAGAGCCTCGCGCCGGCTGAGGCGCAGATTCTCCCGTATGCGGTCAAAGACCACGATGGTGTCGTTCATCGAGTAACCCACCAGGGTCAGGATGGCCGCGATGACGGTCAGGCTGATCTCCTTGTTCAGCAGCGCAAAGGCGCCCACGGTGATCAGCGTGTCGTGGAAGCAGGCCACCACCGCCGCCACACCGTAGATGAGTTGGAAGCGGAACCAGAGGTAGACCAGCATCCCCGCCATGGAGTAAAGCGTGGCCAGCAAGGCCTGCTTTTCCAATTGCTTGCCCACCGTGGGACCGACCACCTGCACGTTGCGCACGTTTTGGGGGCCGATAGAGCTGTCGTAGTGCTTTTGCAGCGCATCCATAATCTGCTGGCGGCCGGCGTCCAGCGAGCTCTCGTCCTGCTGCTCCGGCAGGCTGATGAGCACCTCGTTCGCGGTGGGTTGATCGACGGCCTTGATGGTCTGGATGCTGGCATCCTTGATGCCCGCCGCCACCATGGCTTGGCGAATCCGGTTGGTGTCCGGGGTCTGGTCAAACTGCATTTGCACCTGCGTGCCGCCCTTGAAGTCCACGCCCAGCGGCACCGGGCTGCCGATGCTGCGCATGTGCATGCCCATCGAGATGAGGCCGGACACGCTGAAGATCAATGAAAAGCCGAGGAAGTACCACTTCAGCCTCAGCCAATCCACATTCACGCCGCGAAATAATTCCACTAGCTTCTCTCCACTTCCTGGGAAGGCTGGAACTGATGCCGGTTCCAGCGCTCAAATATCTCTGTGTGCGTTCCCTGGTCCCAAAATCAGGACCTGGGGCACCCCCAATTCGTACAACATCAGGCTGTCTCTATTCCCTCGTCCCTTGTCCCTCGTCAGATGGAAACCAGCTCCCCTGGCTTCAACTTGTTCAAATGGGCATCAAAGATGACCCGCGAAACAAAGACCGCCGTGAACAGATTGGCCGCCAAACCAACGGTCAGGGTAGTTGCGAATCCCTTCACCGGCCCGGAGCCAAAGATGAACAGAATGGCCGCCGAGACGATGGTGGTCACGTGGGTGTCAACGATGGTGACCCAGGCATGTGCAAAGCCCTGGTCCACAGCCGCTGAGGGCGACTTGCCGGCGCGCACCTCTTCACGAATGCGCTCGAAGATCAGCACATTCGAGTCCACCCCCATGCCGATGGTCAGAATCACACCGGCAATGCCCGGCAGCGTCAACGTAGCCCCCGATGCCCCCATGAACCCCAGCAGGATGATCAGGTTCAAAATCAGCGCCAGATCGGCGTTGATGCCCGAGCCGCGGTAATAGAAGAGCATGAAGGCCATGACCACTAAAATGCCCACGATGGCCGCCGTAATCCCCTGGCGAATGGAATCCGCGCCCAGTGACGCGCCCACAAAACGCTTCTCCAGTTGCTGCAACGAGGCGGGCAAGGCGCCGGTGCGCAGCAGCTTGGAAAGCGCCGCGACTTCATCCGCCGTGAAGGTGCCTTCAATCTCTCCCCGATCGCGTATCGCGCTCTTGATGACGGCCACCTCGCGGATACGGTCGTTCATGACCACCGCCATGTAGCGGCCCACGTTCTTGCTGGTGTAGTCGTAGAACTTGTCGCCGGCTTCATTGGTCAGCGTGAACTGGACCTCTCTCTGGCCGGTGTTGGGATTGGTGCTCGGATCGGCGGAGCGAAAATCGTTGCCAGCCACCACCGAGGCGCGTTGCAACACATACACGCTTTCCTCGCCGGAACCGCCCTCCATCACGCCGGAAAATTTCTTCAGATCGTCGTCTGCCGGAACGCTGCCGCCCAGGCTGGACGTCGCTTCCTGCTCGTCCTTATAAGGTCCGCCTACCACGGCGTGAATCTCCAGGCGATTGGTTCCCTGAATAATGGACTCGATCTGGCTTTCGTTTTCCACGCCCGGCAGGTCCACCAGAATCTGGTTGTCGCCCAGTCCGTACTCCTGAATCTGCGGTTCGCTGACGCCCAGCGCGTCCACCCGGTCGCGGATGGCCTCGATGGCCTGTGAAACGGTCTTCTTCTCCAGCGCCGTGACGATCAGCGGCTTCATGGTCAGCGTAAAGCTCCCCGGAGCGTCGCCGCCGGCCACGTCGTATGTGTTGGAGTATTTGGATTCCAGCAGCAGGCGCGCGTCGTTGGACTTGTCCGTCGGCACGCCCTCCACGCGGATCAGCGTGGCCTTGGCCGGGTCGGGCTTGTAGACCTGCGAATAGTTCAGGTTGGCCGTCTTCAGTTCCTGCTTGATGAGCGCCAGGGTATTGTCCGTTTCGGCGTTCACCGCTTCCTCGACCTTGACCTGCAAGATCAGGTGAGCGCCGCCCTTCAGGTCCAGGCCAAGATGAATGCGCTTGGTCATGGCCTCCATCAGGGCCTTGCCGCTGATCCCCGAAGGCACCCCAAAGATGCCGTAGACGCAGATCACCAGAACCGCAATAATCAGGAGAATTTTGTTTTGCAGATTCTTCTTCATCGTTCCGTTTCTCGACTTAACAGTTGTCAGTTCTCAGTTTTCAGTGGTCAGAACTGATAACTGACAACTGTATACTGACAACTGCTTTTACGCCGCTATGATCCCGAACTTCCATCCTGCGTGGTTACCGAGGCAATGGCGTTCTTGGCCACTTCCAGCTTGACGCCGTCCGGCGCCACGCGAATCACGATCACATCGTCTTTGATGGAGACAATGACGCCGCGAATGCCGCCCGCCGTGGTCACACGGTCGCCGGTCTTGATCGCGGCCAGCATTTGCTGCCATTGCTTTTGCCGCTTCTGCTGCGGACGGATCATCAACAGGTACAGGACCGGTATGACCAGCAGGATGGGAAGCATCGTATAGCCGCTTCCGGCCGGCTGCTGGAACATCCATAAAGCAAGACTCGTTGCCACGCTCATCCTTTACTCGCCCCACGACTCAATCTGGAGCCGCTCAACCTGGAGCCACTCAACCATGCTGCTCTTCAGGGCACAGGCACACCCGGCCATCCGCCAGGCGCCCACGAAAAAAATTTGTCTCCGGGAATCTTCCAGACTGGTCCGGGCCGCACATTGCTTCAGGCCAGGACACTCGGCCAAATATCAAGATCGCCGATTCGGCTGCCTCTGGCTGTGGATTGAAACGCCACCCCTGCCAAGCACCCGCCCGCGACCCAACTGCCGTCTGCTTCCTGTTCGACACAGCCATCCCCCGGAAGCCGCATCCCAAGGCAGCGCCGATTTTCGCGCCTATGCCCTGCCCGGATTCCAAAGGAGTGCCTTCATAGATAAGATACGCGCCGACGGGGGCCTGTCAAGGAGACAGTGGTTAGTGAACAGTGGTCAGTGGTCAGTTTTCCGTTTTCTGAAGTCGGTTTTCCGCGATAAGCCATCAGTTTTCAGTCGCCCGCTCACAGCCGATTTGATCCAGGCTGGCCGCAGACGCTTGTTCTATTCCCTCTTCCCTGTTCCCTGTTTATAAAGCCTTTACAAGTCGTCTACTCCATTCTTACGCGCGCCGGATTCTGATGGAGTTCAGATGCTATTCGGCTGAAGCGCGCCTTCCCATCGCGCGTTGCGCACGCCGGAAAGCGGGAAAGGACGCCTCTGATGGGCAGCACATACGGCGACTTGACGTTTTTAATTATTACGGCTCTGGCCGTGGCCTTTATGCTCTGGGTACTGTGGAATTTCCATAAGGCAGGCCGCGAACCTTAGTGTTTGAGAATGTCAGTGTTGTATGTCTCCCAACCTGCTATTTCGGCTTGGCTTCCGGGGCCGGCGTCTCCGCCTCGTCGCCCGCCTCCTCCATCAGCACCGCCGAGCCGGGAACGATGTTGAAACTGACCGGCTCCTTGCCAGTGGGGTGGAAGGTTACGCGCAGGGGCTCGCGCTGCCACTCGGAAGGAGCGCAGGCCGGCTCGGGGTGGTTTTCCGGATCGAAGGCTGACAATTTCCTGGCCAGCAGCGGCTTGCGCGCCGCCACCTGGGCCACCATGGCGTAGAGGCTCTTGCCACTGACGGTCACTCCGCAATAAGCGCCGTAGTCGCGGAACCAGACAACCTGGCTCACGCCGGGATCGTAGTAGGGCAGCTTTAAAACGACAATGCGGCCGGTCTGCCTGTCCACCAGCAGCCACGGGCCGCGCTGCCACACCCAGGTGCTTGCCGCCCGGGCGGTGCTTGCCGCAGGGGCGGGCTTCAAGCTTGATTTATCGCCAGTTGCGGGCTTATCGCCGGTTTTGACAGCGGTCGCCGAGCCCTCGCTCGGCAAGGAATCATTCAGCTTGATGACCCGCCGCACCACGAAGCTGCGGTCAGTCACGTCGTGGCTGTCACCGGTGATCCACTCCTTCACCACGCCGTCCAACAGCAGGGCGCGGATCTTGAGTTCGGCTTCGCCCTGGGCCGCTCCGGCCGGGTCGCCAGCCTTGGAGTAGGGCACCTTCCGCGCCGCGCCCAGCACCACTACGTGCGCCTTGCGCGGCGCAGCTGAAAATGCCGGAAAAGCGGCAAACAGCGCCGCCAGAACCAAAACTGCAATCCGCCCGCCGACTCTCATGCTTTTTCTCCTGAGATGTTGGCGCAAATCTGTCGGGAAACGGAAGGTACGGCCATTTCCCGTACCTGAATAGTCCAAAACAATGGGGGTCTAACCCCTGAGGACAGGATTGAACCATCCCTGCTCCTCTCTCGATAAGTTACTATATCTGCGCCGCCTCCACCGCCCGCGCCACGCGGAAGGCGGTGCACTCGTTCAAGTGCGCGGCCAAAATCTGCATCCCCACCGGCAGACCGGCGTTAGTCGTTCCGCAGGGCACGGTCACGCCGCAGATTCCCGCCAAACTCGCCGTCACCGAGTAGATGTCGACCAGATACATGGCCAATGGATCGTTCGTCTTCTCGCCCAGCTTGAACGCCGCCATCGGCGCGGTCGGAGTTACAATCGCGTCCACTTCGGCGAAGGCGCGCAGAAACTCCTCGGCCAGCAGCCGCCTCACCTGCTGCGCCTTCAGATAGTAGGCATCGTAGTAGCCCGCGCTGAGCGCGTAAGTGCCCAGCAGGATGCGCCGCTTGACCTCGGCGCCGAAGCCCTCCTCGCGCGAGTGCCGGTACATGTCGGCCAGAGTCGCCGAGTCCTTCGAGCGCGGCCCGTAGCGCACGCCGTCAAAGCGGGCGAGGTTGGCGCTGGCCTCGGCCGTGGCGATCAGATAGTAGACGGGAATGGCGTAGCGGGTGTGCGGCAACGAGACCGGTTTGACGGCGCAGCCTGACTCCTTCAGCGCGGCAATGCCCTTTTCGATAGCGGCGCGCACCTCGGGGTCGAGGCCCTCGGCAAAGTACTCTGCCGGAACGCCGATGCGCAGGCCTGCAACTGGATTGTCGCTCTCGGCAGCATAATCCAGGACAGGGGCAGTGGAGCTGGTCGCGTCCTTCGGATCGTGGCCGGCGATGACAGACAGCAGCGTGGCGGCGTCGCGCACATTCGAGGCAAACGGGCCTACGCGGTCCAGCGAAGAGGCAAAGGCGATCAGCCCGTAGCGCGAGACGCGGCCGTAGGTGGGCAGCACGCCCACCACGCCGCAAAAGCTGGCCGGCTGGCGAATCGAGCCGCCGGTGTCCGAGCCTAGAGTGGCCACGGCCAGATTGGCCGCCACCGCCGCCGCTGAGCCTCCGCTGGACCCGCCCGGAACCCGCTCCGTATCCACCGGATTGCGCACCGGTCCGTAGGCTGAGTTTTCAGTCGAGCTGCCCATGGCGAACTCATCGCAATTCAGCTTGCCCAGCAGCACCGCGCCCGCCGCTTCCAATTTCGCCACCGCCGTGGCGTCGTAGGGCGGCCGGTAGCCCTCTAAAATCTTTGACCCCGCCGTCGCCGGAGCGCCCTTCATCATCAGAACGTCCTTGATGGCCACCGGAATTCCAGCCAGCGGAGGAAGCGGATCGCCCTTGGCGGCTGCGTCGTCCACTTTCGCGGCCTGGGCAAATGCGCGTTCTTTGGTCAGGCACAGGTAGGCATTCAGCCGCGGATTTTTCTTCTCGATCCGCTCGTAATAGCCGGCGGCGAGATCGGCGGCTTTGGTGCGGCCAGAGGTGATAGCGGCGCGCAACTCGGCCAGGGTTTTTGGTTTTTCCACGTAGCTTTCAGCGGATTTGGCTTCGCCGGACAATCGAGTTTTCCTTTCTTCGGCTCTCGTGTGGTTCTATTTTGCAGCCTGTTTTTTTGCGCGTTGCAGCGGAATCATCCCGCTGTGTGCAGCGCCTACCGCTCAATCACCTTGGGAACCTTGAAGAATACCCCATCGGTCTCCGGCGCCTGGGACATCACGGCAGCGCGATCCAGCGAGGGCACGGGAAGATCGGGGCGCAATACACTCACGCCCGCCCCATCCTGCAACTCGCTCACTTGCGCCAGCGGCGTTACGCCCTTCGTATCCAGTTCGTTCAATTGCGCCACGTAATCCAGAATGGCGTTCAAATCGCGCAGCATTGCCGGGGTCTCCTCCGGCCTAAGCTCCAGGTGTGCCAGCTCGGCCACCCGCTCGACCTCTTCCACGGTAACTTGTGTGGTCATCGTCTGCTATTCCTCATACGCGGCTTTCGGAACGCGCGTCTCCAGTGAAAGCCCGATGATAAAGTATAGCGTTTTTTGTTTGCCTTCCCGCCGCCGCGCCGCTCAGTCCACGATGAGTGTGAGGGTCGCCTGATGCTGAACGCCATTCGAGGTTGCGCTGACAACCACTGGATAAGTACCCGGCGTAGTATTGCCGGTGCCGGAGCCGCTGCCGGGATTAGTTCCGCCTGGAATAATGCCCGAGGTGGTGCAGCTGGAGAAGCTCCCAGCCAGAATCATCAGCAGCGCTACCAGAAGCAATGCTTTGCGCTGCCGCGCCAGTGCAAACGGAATCAGCACCAGCCCGCAGGCCAGCGGAAGAGCCGGCCACCCATGCGGAGGCGAGGAATGATTCGAGGCCGTGGTCAGCCCGGTGGCAATCTGCAACTCTATAGTGCCCGCCGAGTTGGCGGGAATGCCCTCGGTAACGGGGCTGAAGGTGCACGCCGCGTGCGGAGGCAGCGTGGAGCACTGGAAGGTGAAGACGCCCAGCCCACCTAGCGGCGTAATCAACAGCTTGTAGTCGGCAGTCTGGCCATTGGCGATGGTTTGCGAGGAGGAACTGGAGGGCGCAAGCGTGAAGTCGAAGCCTATCCCCGACAGCGGCACAAACGCGCCCGCCGGCAGCGCGCTGCTCTTCACCGTCAAGCTCCCGCTCTGCGGACCGGGACCGGTGGGCGCAAATTCGACGATAGCCATGCAACCGGCCCCGGCTGCGAGCGTGGAAGCGCAGGTCGTGCTCACCAGCCTGAATCCCTCCGTGACCGAAACCGAAAAACTGCCCAGGCTGTTCACGCTGTCCGGGTTGGTCAGGGTCACCGTGACGGGACTGCTGTACAGATTTACCCCCGTCAGCGGGAAGGCGATCGAGCTGGGCAGCGCCTGCACCGAACCCGGTGTTCCGCCCGTCCCGCTGAGCGGCACAATGGCCTGCGTCTGCGAGGAAGATGCAATGGTCAGCGTACCCGTGAAATTCCCGTCAAGGGCGGGCGAAAAAACCACCCCAATTGTGCAGCTTGCCCCGGCGCCCAGGCTGGTGCCGCAGGGATTGGCGGTCGCCACCGGACCGAAGGGCGGTGTAATCGGGAAGCTGAGCGAGTTCACCGCCGTGCCGCTGTTGTTGCTCAGCGTCACCGTCTGCGCCGGACTGGACTGGCCCGGAGCGACGACGGGAAAGACAAGCTGCGCCGGACTCACGTTAAGCCCGTTCGGGTTCTGCGCCGAGCCGAAGAGCGGCACACTAACCGAATTCGGCACCGCGTTGGATGAGCTGACCGCCAGCGAGGCCGTGGCGCCGCCCGCCGTCGTGGGGGTAAAAGTCACCTGCACCGTGCAACTGCTCCCGTTGGCCAGGGTGTCGCCGCAGTTGGTCGAGCCGTATGAAAAACTGATCGCGGAAAGCCCCATGATCTGGAAGCCCACATTGGCCAGCGGCGCTCCTCCGGTGTTGCTCACGGTCACCGACTGCGGCGAGGTCGGCTGGCCCACCGTCCCCGAAAAACTCAGGCTGGCCGGGCTGACGCCCAGCGCAGGCGGAGCCAGGCCTGTCCCGCTCAAGGCTACGGTCTGCGGTTGTGCGCGCGTTATGTCGGCAATTGTCAGCGTGCCGGTTTGCATGCCCGCCTCTGCCGGATCGAATTGCACGCTGATGGCGCAACTGGAGTCTGCCGCCAGGTTGGCAGTGCAGTTGTTGGTCTGCAGGAAGGCTCCGCTCACCGAAACAACAATGGAAGTCAACGGCACACTCCCGCTGTTGGATAGCGTCACGGATTGCGCCGCCGATAGCTGTCCGGCGACCGTGCTGGGAAAGCTCAGGGATGTGGCTGAGAGAGTGTCGGTTGCCGGACCGGAGCCAGTTCCGCCCGCTCCCATCAGGGGAGTCATCCAGATGCCGCGACCGTAGGTTGCGGCTACAAGATCCTGTACGCTGGCCGTTGCCGGCGCGGCGCTGAGCGCGATTACCGGAGCCTCCGGCAGCCCGCTTCCAAGTGGCGCCCAGCAGCCGGAAGTGACTGTCGTACAGGAACTAATCTGCCGCGTGACATAGACTCCGGCGTCGGTGGCGACGTAGACCGTGCTCGCGCTCTGAGGGTCTACCACCAGGCTGTTGGCCGGAGCCGAGGGCAGGTTAGCTATCAAAGTTGTGAAGTGCGCCCCGCCGTCAGTGGAGCGATACACCGCCTGCACATTTTCCGTCAGGGTTGGTATTCCCGCTACGGTCACGTACACTGTCTCCCCAGTGGAGTCGTGCGGGTCGATGAAGATGCTGGAGATGTCAAACCCGTAGCGGTTCATCATGCCGGTGTCGTTGGTCACCGGGTTCAGCGCCGTCAGGTCCGTCCACGCGGTCCACGCGCCGGCGGTGGAGTTATAGGCTGCGCTCAGCACATGGCCGGGCAAAGTACTATCTCCATTCGCCAAGCCGTACATGCCCACATAAACGACTTCGCCCCAGGGCAGCGCCATCGCCGCCATCGAGCGGATCAGCGCGTTGCCGCTGCACGGGCCGCTCGAAGCATGATTATCAAAGATAGGGCTGATGGCGTCGACTGAACTCCAGCCCTCGCCACCGGCTGGCCCGCGCCACACCCTGCAAGTCCCGATCAGCAGCTTCGAGTTGTCCAGCGGGTCCACAAGAAAGGGCGCCGGCGAGGTCATGTTCAACCCATCCCCGCCCACATCAGCGTCGGTCACCACGGGGCTCGCGCCAAACGCAGCCGGAGTGCAGGGAGCCGTCTGCGAGCACAGATAGATCGACACTCCCGCCCCGTTATTCACGTACCAGTTGTTGCTGTTGACCGGATCAATCGCCATCGGCCCGCCTTCGCCGCCCAGAATCTCCGGCCAGTCCGTCGTCGTCCCGCTGGAGCTCTTGACGCCGGCGGTTCCGTTGGCTCCCAACCCGGCCATCATGGTGTAGGGCGTCGAGCCTGCCTGCGAAATGCTGACTACCTCGGCCAGCGAGCCCAGGCTCCCATTCAGATTCTGAAAATGAGTGACATCGCTCGCCGAGCACACCGTTCCCGTCTCGCCGATGGCGTCGGTCGAGCGCCACAGCCCGCTGTCGTTGCCCACAAATATCTCCAGCGGATTATATGTATTCCATGCCAGCGCGTGCTGGTATTCGCCCACCTGCGCGCAGAAACCGACCGTGGAATTAGTCGTATTCCGCCACCGGCAACCCTGCGAGTAAGGGCAATTCGTCTTCCACAGGTCGTTGTCCCCGGCCAGCACGATGGTGGTCTGTCCGGAAGGAACCGCGGCCAGCGCCAGATTGTAGTCACCGTTCTCAATGGTGGCCGGACCCAGCAATGTATTCGTCTCCAGAGCCGCCGTCTGCCATTGCTGGGTAAAGGTGATCGTAAGGTTGGTGCAGGCGCCGGCGCTCGCCACGCACAGGTCCTGCCAGATTCCCTGGTCCTGGTTGTACTCGTCCACCGTCCAGGCAAAGGTGTCGCCAGTCTGCGGATTCACCGCCAACGTGCCGCGAAAGATGGGGCAGGCGGTCGATCCTGTGTTGCCGCCGGAATTGGTGGGGCAATGCCCCGCACTCGTCATCAGACCTGCGCCGGGCTGATTCGTCATCCGCGTCCATGTGACGCCGTCTGCGGACTGGTAGTAGCCGTGGTAGCGCACCGCCGCCACAAACAATTGCCGCACCCGGTTCCACACCACCGAGGTAGCCGCATTCCCGCCCGTCATCGCGAATAAATCGCCTGGCCCCTGCAAATACGCTGCGCCATCCATGATGCTCGCCAGCGACCATGTGGCTCCGCCGTCGGAGGAGTAGTACAGCCCTTCGTAGCTCTGGCCCGGCCATAATGCATTCACCAGCGTGCCTTCATAGGCCTGCGAAACCGCCATCACCACCAGTTGCTGGTTCACAGTGCTCCACGCAAAGCCCGCAATCCCCTCTCCGGCAAAGCTGTACTGTTGGTCCGATGTGGTGGAGATCAGGCTCCAGGTGATTCCGCCATTCGTAGAGCGCAGGATTCCGGCCCCGTAATAAGAATCCAGAGCATCATTGGGGTCGCCAGTGCCGGCCAGGAACACTCCCGTGCCTCCCGGCTGCACGCTCAGCGCGCCAATGCTGATCGAGGTGCCCGCCACGCCGCCCATTCCCGACACCTCGTCGGTCAGCGGAATGAAGCTGATGTTGGCAAGGTTGGATGTATCCGCATTCTGCGACCGCCAGACACCGCCGCCGGTGGTTCCCACGTAGAGCGTGTTGCCGGTCGCGTCCGAGGGGTCCAGCGCCAGCGCGGAGACGCGCCCCGTCACCAGGCCAAAGTTCTGCGACTGAACGGCTGTGGGGCCCAGCGGCAGCCAGGTTGCGGTTCCCTGCCCCTGCGCCATCACATGCGCCTCGGGCTCGGCCGCGGCCGTTGGCGCGCTGCGGTGAAAATTCCCAGATCCCGCCCAGGCTTGCGCCCCGCCGCGCGTCCAGCCTCGCTGGGCCAGAAACCGCTCCGCCTGAACCACCCGCGGAGGCAGATTTGCCCGCCGTGCCGCCGCCCTGGTTGCCTCAGCCGCACTGGTTCCCTGTCCATTTGAACTTGACTCTTGGGGTACGCCGGGCTCCGTAGCTATCGACGCTAATACCAGCAATATCAGTAGCTTGCCAGTCAGCCAGCCTTTGCCGGCCTGGAGAACACCATGCCCCATCACTGAGCGTGAGAAAGCACAACTCTTCGTCCTCCCGACAGGAGCAGCTTCACCGTAAGACCGCTCAATCGCTGAAATGCTCACACGTGTCCTGCCTGCGATTTCGTCGTCCCCTCTCGCTATCCGCATCCTCTGAGGGAGACTTGATCGAAATCCTGTAGCTTACAACGTGCGAAAAACGCAGCTTGCGGGATCAAATGTGATTGGATTATAGACCCCAAACGGAACAGATGCATGTATAACTTTGCGCAAGGCAGATTTATTTTATCTTTGAACTTGCTGAAATAGGCACTAAAGAAGTTTTGCAAACAAATGATCCGGACGTCGTCCGAGCCATGTTAAGCATCATAGCGATTGAAAGGGGCCTTCGGACCCACTGGAAGTTCCTCATAAGTTATTCCGAGGACGAGATGCTGGACATCGAATCTCGTGCTTGAAAAGGGCTGACCACTGGCAGCCCCTCTTTCAAAACACGCAGCGCAGCACCCACTGTCCGCTGTTTCTTACCAGCTTCCCCAAGCCCGGCTGATGTAGTCCGTTAGGGTCATCGAGATCAGCACCAGAAACATGAAGATGCCGGCAACGATCGTCAGCTTGGTCAGCTTGGTTGAGTACTTCACATGCATAAAATAAAGCACCACCAGCACCGCCTTGGTGGTTGCAATGGCCAGCGCAATAACGGGATTCCAGAAGCCCAAGTCCACATACGAGGCCCAAACAGTGAGCGCCGTGCCCAGCAGCAAGGCGAAGAGGATCACCAGGTAGACCCCGGGACTGACAATATGCCGCGCGTGTTCGTTAGTTTCGCTCATGCCGCGTGTCCTTCTGGTTGCTGTTCCTGATCTCTGTTCTCTGTTCTCTGATCTCTGTTCTCTGTCAATGCCTGCTGATCAGATAGAGCAGCGCGAAGAGATAAATCCAGACAATGTCGATGAAGTGCCAATACAGCCCGAAGTTCACCACAAACGTTTCGTGGCCCGCCGTGTACGCCCCGGCCCGGGCGCGCAAAATCATGAATCCCAGAATCCCGATACCGATGATCATGTGCAGCGCGTGCATTCCCGTCATCAGGAAGTAGAGCGAGAAGTAAAGCTCGGTGTGCCGCGCCATATCCGGCACGAGCGGCTTGTCGTGATACTCAGCATAGACTTCAGGATCCGATTGGGGATCAAGAAACGATTGCACACTGTAGTGGAAGCCGGGAACGTGATGCTTCTCGATCTTCTCCCTATATTCAATCGTTTTAATCCCCAGAAAACTCAGCCCCAATAAAAAAGTCAGCGCCAAACTCAGCACCAGCCCTCGCCTGCGACGCGCCTGCGCGCACCACACGCCCATGGCCATCGTAAAGCTGGAGAAGATCAACACCGCCGTGTTGGTCGCGCCCCACACCACGTTTAACTGGTGCGAGCCGGAGACGAAAGCCGGGTAGTACCAGTTGCGATAGATCAGGTAAGCGGTGAATAAGCCGCCGAAGAACATCACTTCGGTCAGCAGAAAAAGCCACATGGCAAAGCCAGCGGCGTCGGCCTGCTGCTCAACGGAGTTGAAGTGATGGCGCAAATAGGACGGGTGCTCCTCATGCGCGGAGTTATCATCTTGAGCGGCGCCATGGACGTTCATGGAGTTATCCGGCACGGGGCGCCTCCGTTTCTTTCTGAGCCAGCTGCTGTTTCTCCAGCCACTCATAGTCGTAGGCTTCGTGATCCATCACCGGCATCACGGCAAAGTTCTCCGTCAGCGGCGGCGACTGCGTCTGCCACTCCAGCCCCGTCGCCTGCCATGGATTGTCGCCCGCAATCGCGCCGTAGCGCAGCGACCAGATCAGGTAGAGCACCGGCAACAGGTAGCCAACGCCCAGGATTGTTGCGCCCGCCGTCGAAAAAACATTCAGGATTTGAAACTCCGGCGGATACGATGCATAGCGCCGCGGCATCCCCAGCATCCCCAGAATGAACTGCGGAAAGAAGGTAAGGTTGAAGCCGATGAAAGTAACCACGGCCGCCAGTTGCGATAACTTCTCCGGGTACATTCGCCCGGTCATCTTGGGCCACCAGAAGTGAATACCAGCCAGAAAGGCCATCAACATTCCGCCCACCATGACAAAGTGGAAGTGCGCCACGATGAAGTAAGTCTCGGTCAGGTGAATGTCGGTTCCCGAGGAGCCGAGAAAGACCCCGGTCATGCCGCCGATGGTGAACAATCCCAGAAAGCCGAAGGCGTAAAGCATCGGCGTTTCGAAGGTAATTGACCCCTTGTACAGCGTGAACGTCCAGTTGAAGATTTTGATGGCCGAAGGCACGGCGACCAGCATGGTGAGCAGCGAAAACACCAGCACGGCGTAGTTGGAGATGCCCATGATGAACATATGGTGCGCCCAGACGAAGAAGCCGAAGACCGCGATGGCCACCGAAGAAAACGCCACCGCCGTGTAACCGAAGATGCGCTTGCGGCTGAAGGTGGAGATCACTTCGGAGATCACTCCCATTCCCGGCAAAATCATGATGTAAACGGCGGGATGCGAGTAGAACCAGAACAAATGTTGAAACAACAGCGGATCTCCGCCCTTCGTCGGGTCAAAGACGCCGATGCCCAAAGTGCGCTCCAGAGCCACCAGCACAATGGCGATGGCCACCACCGGCGTCGCCAGCACCATCAGAATGCTGGCCGCATAGTGCGCCCAGATAAACAGCGGCAGCCGGAACCAGGTCATCCCCGGCGCGCGCATCTTGTGAATCGTAACGATAAAGTTCAACCCGGTAAGAATGGAACTGAAGCCGGCGATGAAGACCGCGAGGCCGGTGGTCAGCACGTTGGTGTTCACATAATGCGTGGACAGCGGTGTGGTGAAGGTCCAGCCCGTGTCCACGCCGCCAATCGCCATGGTGTAGAGTGCCAGCAATCCTCCCGCCATGTAGAGATACCAGCTCAGCAGGTTGATCTTGGGCAGCGCCAGATCCTTGGCCCCGATCATCATGGGGATAAAAAAGTTGCCCAGCGTGGCCGGCACCGACGGCACCAGGAAAAAGAAGACCATGATGACGCCGTGCATGGTGAACACCTTGTTATAGGTGTCGGTGGCCATTAGATCGGTCTGCGGAGTTAGCAGCTCCAGCCGGATCAGCCCGGCGAGCGCGCCTCCGATGAAAAAGAAAAAGGTGATCGAGATCAGATAGAGTATCGCGATCCGCTTGTGGTCGCTGGTCAGTAGCCAGCTCAGCAAGCCGTTCTCCCTGGTCATGTAGTTATCCTTGGGAATCCTGGCCGTCGCCTGGTCGGGAAGGCGAACTATTGTGTCGCTCATGGCTTCACCTTTCCTTTCGCGGCGGGCGCTTTCACCTCGGGAGTTACTCCGTCCTTCGCGCCTTCGCTAACTGGCGGCATATCCGTGGTGTTGATAGTTTGCTCCACGCGGTAATCGGAGTTGAGGTTCTTGATGTATTCAATTAGCGCAATAACTCCCTCCTCGCTGATCTGTCCCTGGTAAGTGGGCATGATAGGCGCATAACCCTGAGTTACATGCTGCGAGGGATTCAGTATCGCCTCGCGCAGATAAGCGTCATCAGCAATCACCGTTCCGCCGGACGCCAGCGCCAGCTTAGCGCCGTAAACGTTGGCCAGCGACGGCCCGCGTGCATCCGGCAGCGCATTGTGGCAGGCGGCGCAACTCAAGCTGGCAAACAACCGTTCGCCGTCCTGCGCCAGCGATGCGCCGCTGTCGGATCTCGTAAGCCACTTCCTGTACTCCTCCGGCGTCATCACCACCACGTCGCCAATCATCTGCGAGTGGTTCGTGCCGCAATACTGCGTGCAGAACAGGTGATAGGTTCCCGGCTTGGTGGCTTCAAACCACACCGTCGTATAGCGGCCGGGAATCGCCTCGCGCTTCACGCGAAAGGCGGGAATCGAGAAGCTGTGAAAGACATCCTGCGAAATCAGCGTCAACTGCACGGCGCGGCCCGTGGGCACGTGCAGTGCGTTGATCTCGTGCTGCCCGCCCGGATGCTCCACCTTCCACATCCACTGCTTGCCCACCACGTAGATGTTCATGGAGTTGGCCGGCGGCGTGTACACGCGAAAATATATCAGCGCGCCCCACACAAACATCACCAGAAACAAACCCAGCGGAATGATAGTCCAGGTTGCCTCCAGCAGCGTCGAGCCTTCTATCTGCACCGCTACCGGATGGCGCTTCTTGCTATAGAGGATGGAGAAGCTCGTCACCAGCAGCACCACGATAGTCAGCCCAATCAGGCTCACCAGCACCATGAAGAAAAGCAGCGCATCCATCTGCGGCGCAATCTTCGAGGCCTCCGGCGGAAGCAGCGCGAAGTTCGTCAACCACTTGACGAGAAACTGCCAGATAACTGGGCTGATATGGCTCATTCCTTTATCCGTTCACCTTTTTATCTGTCCCCGGCTTGTCATCTTCGCGCGCATCCCTGCGAAACATCACAAGCATGAATCCACCCAGCAGCAGCACCGTGATAAGTCCGCCTAACTGGACAACCCTGGCCACAATCAGAGAGTGTTTGTTAGTCTGCGGATCGTAGTGGTAACAGTAAGTCAGAATGTTATCCACCGGCGAGCCGATGCGATTGGACGAAGCCTCCACTAATCCCAACCTTAAGTCCTTGGGCGAGTACTCCACGCCCATGTAATACTGCGCCAGCTTGCCTTCGGGAGTTACGATCTGAATCGCGCTGGCGTGCGCAAATTGCGTCAGCTTGCCGTCCGGCCCCGGTATCTTTACATAGCCAAAGCCCACAGCCTTGGTGATCGCGTCAATATTTTCCTGCGTGCCGGTCATGAAGTGCCAACCCGCGGCCGTCTCCGGATGTCCGTAGCGCTTCAGGTAGCCGCGCTTCTTGGCCGCCGCCAGCTCTGTCGTCTCCGTGGGATCGATGCTGATCACGATCACGCTGAAGTCCTTGCCCGGCACAAAGCTCACCATCTGCAATGCGCTGGTCAGCCCGTTCAACTCTTCCGAACAGAGCATGGGGCACTGGTAATAAACCAGCGCCAGAATCGCCGGCTTCTTGCCGAAGTAACTCGCCAGCTGCACCTGCTTGCCTGCATCGTCAGTGAAGGTGAGCGAGAGTGGCAGTTGCTCATTCAGCCGCTGCGCAATCCTCACTTTGCTCAGAATATCCGGCGGCTTGTCGCTCACCGGCGCCATTTGCTTTTCGTCGTAGCGCGACACCTGGGCCGTAAGCAGCGGCGCAAGGAGAGCCGTACACAACGACAGCCCAGCCGCCGCGCTTCGCCAACCCCTCCGAAATGTACCTAAGCCTTGCATAATTTCTTCTTTCTCTCTGTTACAGACGCTTCTCAAATTCGGTTTAATGCGCCGCAGGCGCGGTTGGCCGCACCGCAGGTGCCGCGGTTGACCGCACTACAGGTGCCTGCTCCAGCTCATACGCAGTCCGCGCAAATCCATTTGTCAGTGGCACGGCAATCATCGGCCTCTTATCCCCGGTCATCAGCGGCGCCTGCTCCTCGGTCTTGGCCACAGGCAATCCCCGCTGCGCAATCAGCTCCATGGCCCGCTCAATGGGAATCCGGACCTTGCCCTGCGACTCACCCTGAGACTGACCAAGCCAACTGTAGTTGTTCAGCAGCAGATCCTCGCGCGCGTGCAGGTCGGCCACATCCTGGCTGCCGTCGTCGGTCTGTAACTTAGGCGTGGGGAAACTCTGCGTCATCTCGCTCAACTTGTTCTGCATCTCGGGATTCGACGGCATCGTGCCCAGCGGGCGCACATCCACCTGCTTCGCCCATCGGTTCGGCGGCCCGTCTTCAGTTTTCATGCGCGCATTCAGCACCTTGCCAAGCCCGTAGGCCAGCACTCCCACCACCGCCGCAAAGATCGTAAGCCCAACGAGAAATTTCACCACCCCTGAGACGCGCGCGTCACTCGCCTCGTAGCCCTTCGATGCGTCAATCTTCTCCGCTTTGCGATCTTCCGGTTTATGCCATAGCATGTTCCGCCTCCAATATCTCCGCCAAATGCGGATCGTTGGTCTGCACCAGCGGACGCGCTTTCAACTGCATGCAGAAGTAGGCCGCCCAAAAGGCCGTCATCGCCGCCGGCACAGCCGCGTATTCCAGAATTCCCCAACTGAAGTGAAGATTGCGCGCTGCATCTTTGAAGTTCGGCTCAATCAGCCAGAACAGATCGAAGGCTTTGGCGAAGACCATCCATTGGCACACTCGCAAAAGCCGTTTTTTATTGCGCTTCAAATCGCGCGACAACAGCAGCGTGAAGGGAATCAGCCAGTGGAAAATAAAATCAAGGGTAATGATCACGCCCCAGCCGCCTGTCACGCGATCCAGGTACCAGGGAATCTCCTCCGGCAAATTCCCCGACCAGATGATGAGAAACTGCGAGAAGGCGAGATATATGTTCAGCATCACAAAGGCAAAGGTGAAGCTTCCCAGATCGTGCTGCTCCGTCGTCCGCAAAATCGTCTTGAACGGCTCGCCTATTGACAGCGAGATCACAACAATAATCGCCAGCGCCAGCACCTGGTACCCCTGACCCACCAGAAACAGCAGCCCGTAAACCGACGAGTACCACGTGGGATCGAGCGACATCACCCAATAAATTGCCGCGGCGCTCATGGTAATCGCGTAAATCACAATGCCGGGTCCGCTGATGTTTTCCATTCGCTTGATCCACACAGGCGTCTCTGCCGGCGTCTCCGAATCGCGCCGCAGACCCAGCACATTCAGCCGCCATGTATAAAAGCCCCATATCGCAAAGCACGCCAAGCTGACCCAGACAAAGGAGCCTGCGTTCAACATCGGCCGCTTGTATTCGATGGCGTGCGCCTGCACCTCGTTGATCCATCCCGATTTCAGCGCCGCACTCACGTCGCTCACCGCGGCCCACAGATAAAGTTTCTTGAGCGAGAGTGCGATCACTACCCAGTAAGCGAAAACCAGCGGCAGCGTGCGGCTCATCGCTTCCAGGGGACGGCGCAACAGCAAGCCCCATTTGCCGCCTGTCACGTATTGCACCATCAGCAGAGCGAGGCCCCCCACCGCAAAACCAAAGGTCAGCGTCAGTCCCAACAACCACGCTCTCAGCACATGGTCCACATCGAAGCCGCGCCCGTCCGCAAATCCCAGCCCAACAGCAACCGCCGAGAAGACCAACCCCACAACCAGCGCGCGCCTCTGCCAGCCGTTGACAAACTCCGGCGCGCCGAGATCTCGGGGCAGTTGCTTGACGTGCGTGTTGTCGTCGTGCGTCTCGTGTGCCATTCCGTTAGTCCTTACCTGGGCGCCGGTGCGGCCGGCTTGCTGAGGGGAATCTTGATCTCCGGAGGAGCCGGATAGGCCGGAGCCAGTGCCGGTGTTCCCTGTTTCACATCGTGCGGATACGCCTGTACAGCCGTCGCGGGCAGCGTCCAGGGCTGGGCAAATTCCGGATGTCCGCTCGCGGCGGCAATCTCCTTCAGGCTGCGCACCTCGACGCCTGCGGGAACATCGCTCGCCTTGGCTGCCTGGCTCAACTGCAAGGCGCGAATGTACGCCGCCACCGCCCAGCGATCCTCCGCCGTCAGTTGCGCCGAGTAATCCGGCATCGCGCCATAGCCGTTCGTCATCACGTAAAAGTAGTGCGAGATGGGCTGCGAAAGCCGCACCTGGTCGTGATAATTGGCCGCAGGCTTGTAGCCCCGCTCGACAATCTCGCCCAGCCCGTTCCCAACGCGCGAGTGGCACGGCGCGCAATAAATGTTGAAGCGCTCCTGCCCGCGCTTCAGCACGTCCATCGACACAGGGAAGGGCATCTCGTCCTTCTCCTCGCGATAGCCGTTCGCGGCCTGCACCACGCCGGTATTAAAATAGCTGTCCTCGTGCAGTTGCCCCCGCGCCACTGTATTCGCCGCCTGCGGACGCGCGCCGCGCTGATCGGCAAAGAAATCCGATCCACGCTGTGAGCGAATCTTCGGCTGGTTGTGCATATCCTGCCGGCATCCGGCGATGAGTAGCATTGCTGACATGCACGCGACGGCCAGCGGTTTCCCACCCTTTCGCCAGAAAGAAGGCGAAAGGATGGGGCACGGAGCTTCGGTGGCTCTCTGATCTCTGATCATCAGTACTCCACCTCCACCACCGATACCGGCTCAAAGCTCAGCAAGTACTTCTTCGCTTCCGCTAAATCGAACTTCGGGTCCAGTGCCTCCAGGCACAGGAAAAATTTGTCCGTCGTCGCCCCGTCGCGGAAGTTGGGCGCGTTGAACAGCGGATGATAGAGCGCCGGCAATCCATTCAGCGCCAGCATCCCAAAGGCCGCCGACAATCCGGCAAACAAAATCGTCCACTCGTAGGCAGGCACAATGAAGGCCGGCCAGGAGAACAACGGCCGCCCGCCGATATTCAACGGGTAAGCCCAGACCGAGATCCACACTTGCAGCAGGAACATCGCCACCAGGCCCATCAATCCGCCCGCCAGCGTAATCAGCGGCACCTTGTTGCGATGAAAGCCGATGGCCTCGGCTGCTTCTTCCACCGGGTAAGGCGTGTAACAGTCCATGCGCCGCCAGCCGTCATTGCGCGCCTGTTGTGCGGCGCGGATCAGATCGCCCGGCGTATCGAATTCGGCCAGCAGGCCGTAGATTCCTTCGCGCGCAGCCATCAGTCACCAGCCTCCTCTGCCTTCTTGGGCGTAATCTTCGCCCCCGGCAGCATCATGCGAATCTCACTCATGGGAATCATGGGTAGGAAGCGCACAAACAGCAGGAACAGCGCTAGGAACAATCCCAGCGTGCCTACATAAGTCATGTAATCCCACCGCGTCGCGCGATAAGTCCCCCACGCCGAGGGCAGAAAGTCGCGATACAGGCTGGTCACCACAATCACGAAGCGCTCAAACCACATGCCCGTGTTCACCACAATCGAGATAAAAAACATGAACGGAATCGAGGTGCGCAGCTTGCGCGACCACAAGGTCGTCAGTGGAATCGCCAGGTTGCAGGTGATCAGAACCCAATAGGACCAGCCCATCGGCCCGAACATCCGGTTCCACATCATGAAGGCTTCCCAGTGCGAGCCCGAATACCACGCCATGAAGACCTCCATGGCATATCCATAGGCCACAATGAAGCCCGTCGCCAGCATCACCTTGCCCATGTTATCGATGTGCCGCTCGGTCACCAGATCCTCCAGGTGATAGAACTTGCGCAGTGGAATGGCAAGCGTCAGCACCATGGCAAAGCCGGAATAAATCGCTCCTGCCACGAAGTACGGCGGAAAAATCGTCGTGTGCCAGCCCGGCAGCACGGCCACGGCGAAATCAAAGCTGATCACCGTGTGCACCGAGAGCACCAGCGGCGTGGCCAGCCCTGCCAACAGCAGCGAGGCCGTCTCGTAGCGCGCCCAGTGGCGCACGGAGCCCCTCCAGCCCAGCGAGCACAATCCATACACGTATTTCGCAAACTTCGATTCCGCGCGATCGCGCATGGTGCCGAAATCGGGAACCATGCCGATGTACCAGAAGACTACCGAAATCGTCGCGTAGGTCGAAACCGCAAACACATCCCACACCAGCGGCGAGCGGAACTGCGGCCACACCGTCATGGTGCTGGGGTAGGGAAACATCCAGTAAGCCAGCCACGGGCGGCCCACGTGAATCAGCGGAAACATTCCCGCGCAGACCACGGCAAAGATCGTCATGGCCTCCGCGAACCTGTTGATGGAGTTGCGCCAGCTCTGTTTGAAGAGCAGCAGAATCGCCGAAATCAGCGTGCCCGCGTGGCCGATGCCGATCCACCACACGAAGTTGATAATCGCAAAGCCCCAGGCCACCGGCTGCGTGATGCCCCAGATGCCCACGCCCTTCAGGAACAGCCAGGTCAGCGCCACCATCAGCATCGTGGCCAGCGCGCCGCCTACGCCAAAGAGCGCAAACCACCCTAGCGGCGTCGTCGGCGTCAGCACAATGCGCGTGATCTTCTCGGTGACAGACCGGAAAGTCTGCCCCGGCGCAATCACGCGGTACTCGCCCGTCGCCGGATCGATCTGATTATCGAGTTGGGGGTCGTGCTTCACTAACTCACCTTTTCACTACTTCACTGCTTCACTTCATCACTGGCTCGTGCTCCACCGGCCCCTCTTCCAATTCGGGATTCGGATTCGTCACCGCGGCCACATACTTCGTCCGCGGGCGCGTATTCAAATCGGCGAGCACCTGATAACTCCGCTCATCGCCTTGCAGCTTCGCCACCTTGCTCTCTCTGTCGTTGATGTTGCCAAACGTAATCGCATGTGCCGGGCAAGCCTGCTGGCAGGCGGTCACAATCTCGCCGTCGCGAATGGGACGATTTTCTTTGTCCGTCTCAATCTTCGCCGCCGAAATCCTCTGCACGCAGTAGGTGCACTTCTCCATCACCCCGCGCGAGCGCACCGTCACGTCCGGATTGCGCATCAGCTTCAGGCTCTCCGTCTCAAAGTCCGAGTACAGCAAAAAATTAAATCTGCGAACTTTATATGGGCAGTTGTTCGAGCAGTAGCGCGTGCCTACGCAACGGTTATAGACCATCGCGTTCAAGCCCTCGGGCGTATGCACCGTCGCGCCCACCGGGCAAACCTGCTCGCAGGGCGCGTTCTCGCAATGCTGACAGGCCATCGGCTGGAAGTGGGCCCGGGGGGCCGCTAGATCTCCTTCGAAGTATGTGTCTATCCGGAGCCACTGCATGTTGCGCCCGATGCGCACCTGCTGTTTGCCCACAACAGGAATATTGTTCTCCGCATAACAGCTCACGATGCAGGCATTGCAACCCGTGCAGCTGTTCATGTCGATCGACATTCCCCACGCATTGTCCTTGTACTCCCAGTTGGGGAAGATCGTGTTGCTCTTGTCGGTCGTGGGGTGCGTCTCGCCCTCGTTGGCAAATCCCGGATTGGCTTTGTACTCCTCCAGCGTCGCATAGCGAATAATCCCGCGTTCGCCCAGAGCCTCATCCGCTTCCAACGAGTTGTTGCCGTTGCCCTCGCCGCCAAACAACTTCGGCCGGTGATCCTGGAAGTGGCTCTTAATAATCGCCACGCCCCACTTACCTTCGACCTTCTTCATCGTGCCCGTGGTGTAAAACGGAGCATCCGAGGTGCGAATCAGATATGCGTTGAATCCCGCGCCGCCTGCTACGCGGCCTGTCTGCCGCCCATAGCCCAGATGCACCGTAACCGAATTATCCGGATGACCCGGCGCGACAATCACCGGCGCATTCACCTTGCGCCCCTCGACAGTCAACTCCACAATGTCGGCCTCTTCCAGCCCATACTTCGTCAGCGTCGCGCCAGAAACAATCGCCGCATTATCCCAACTAAGATTGGTCACCGGCTTGGGCAGCTCCTGCAGCCACCCCACATTCGCCCACCGCCCGTCATAAACATTCGGGTCCGGCCGGAAGATGATCTCCAGCGCGTCCTTCGGCGATGGAGTGGGAACATTAGGAACCGGAGTGCCCGTACCCGCCTTGGCTGTCTTGTTAAAAGCCGTTCCATCAATCCATCCCTGATGAAGCGCCTTCCGCCAGCCCGCCTCAAAATCACCTTTGATTACCGGCTTCCAAGTCGTGCGCACCACTTCATACGGACTCAGCCCCGGCTCATCCAGCAGCGCCTGTAAAATATGGTGCGCGGTCTTCCCGCCATAGAGCGGATCGATCATCGGCTGAATGATCGAAACGGTCCCATCATATGCCCGCGCATCGGACCACGATTCCAGAAAGTGCGCCGCTGGAATGTGCCACTGTGCATTCTGCCCCGTCTCATCCAAGTGCGAGCCGAGATGCGCGGTCATCTTCGCCTTTTCAAATGCAGTTGCAAACTCCAGATCTGCAGGCGCAGAGTAAATCGGATTGGCGTTCAGAATCACCAGCCAATCCACCTTGCCCGCATTCAAATCCGCTACAAGCGCCTTCAGATTGGCCATCAAATCATAGGAAAACGGTTCTAATTGATCAGAAGGGAGAATAACTTTCGGTGGCGGGGGTGGAAGAATAACGGTTTTATTGAAATTACCTAGTGCGCTATTGATAGCGAAAGCCAGATTATCCACGGTCGGGTGCTGATACAGCCCCGGAATCACAACGCACTTGCCTGCATGTACCTTCAGATCCTTCGCTAGCGAAGACAGAAACTTCTTCTGCACATCCGTCCAAGCATAACTTGGAGCTTCTACGCCATTAATTCCAACAGCTTTCGCCAACTCCGCCGTAAAGGCAGGTATCTCGCTGGCCCGCAACCCCAGCCTGTGCTCGGCCTTCAATCCCGTCGTCGTCGGAGTGCTCTCAATTGCGTACAGCCGGTTCAGCTTCGTCGGGTCTTTGCGCCGCTCCGCATACTGGCGAACTAATTGATGAAATCCCGGAAATGCTGCGCCCGAAAGAAAGTCCGCATCCAGCGAAACAATGACATCAGCGTCGGCTAGTGAATATTGGATTGACTCTCCAACCTCTAAGACCGTTCCAGCAATCGCCGGGTCATACTGAACCAACTTGGCATTCGGAAACTTCGCCTGCACCTCGCGCCACTGCCGCGCCAGCGTCGGCGAAGTAATCGTCTCGCTCAGGAAGTAAATTCCCGTTCCGTCCTTGGTCGAGATCACCTTGTTACGAAACTCGACTGCAAACTCCGCCCACTCGCGATTCTCCCCGCGAAAGGTCACATGCTGCGACCGGTCCGGATCGTACAAATCCAGCAATGTCGCCTGCGTGAACGGGTCCGACGAGCCTTGGTTATAAGGATGCTCCGGGTTGCCGTCGATCTTGATCGGCCTATACTGGTCGCTCTTCACCAGCAACGGCACCGCTCCGGTCACAAAAGGATGCGCCGTGGCAAAGTAATTCGGCTTGCCCAGAATCAAATCTTCCGGCTGCTTAATATATGGATAAATCGGCTCATCGGGCTGCTTGGTGCATCCGGCCAACCCCGCCAGCGCCGCCGACGCTCCCATGAATTTCAGAAAGCCGCGACGAGAAACCTCATCGCCCCACCCGTGCGGCGACGAGGGGAACTCCCGCTCCACCACCGCCTGAAACTCCGGCGTATCGGCCAGCTCATCCACAGACCGCCAGTACTTTTTCCCTCGCACGTTCTTCAACTTCTCGCGCACTTGTTCCAGCGTCATCGGAGCCGGCTTGATCGTCGTCACCAGATCGTTCTTCTTCTCGTTCATCGGTGGCAGACCTCGCAACTGGAGAGTTCATACGGCGTGCGAATCTTGTAATGCTGCACTAGGAACTGCCCCAGCTCGTCCTGGCTGGTGAACTTTTCATATTTCGCCTTTGGGAGTTCCGGCGCATCAGCTCGTGGCAGCGCTAGGGTAGTCAGCGCCGGATGCACTCCAGTTGATGGCATCTCCAGCGAAGCAACCTCGGTCGATGCATGCTCCGGCTCCTTCGTCACGCACCTCACGCTCTCCGCCGTCGGAACGCCGCTCTTCTCCACATTCACCCAACACCACACCGGCCGGTCCTTCGCAGGCGCTTCCCACGCCATGTTGTAAATCTCGCTGGTCGGCCGCAGCTTCTTCGCCGGGTTGCGATGGCAATCTAAACACCACTCCATCTGCAAGCTGTTCTCGGCGTACATCAGCGGCATCTGGTCCACACGGCCGTGGCAACTGGCGCAGCCCACGCCCTTGTGCACATGAATCTCATGGCTGAAGTAAACGTAATCCGGAAGGTCATGCACCTTGATCCAGGCGAGCGATTTGCCCGTCGCCCAGCTCTCACGCACCGGCTCCAGCAACTGCGCGTTGGTCCAGATCTGCGCGTGGCAATTGATGCACGTCTTGGTCGGCGGAATCCCCGCGTAGCTCGATTTTTCCACCGTCGTGTGGCAATACTGGCACTGCACCCCCAACCCCTGCACGTGATGCTTGTGGCTGAAGGGCACCGGCTGGTCCGGGCGCTGGCCCTGGCGCGTCACCCAGGGTGAGCGCTGCAACTGGTCCAGCGTCAACCCCAGGGCGATCACGATCAGCCCTGACAATACCAGGCTGGCGCGAGCCAGGGCATTGGAGCTGCGGTCGAAGATTTGCGCCATGCGTTCTTTCCTTGCCTGGTTTTTCTATTCGATGTGCGCGCCGTGCCGGCGGTCACATTTTTGTTTGTAAAAGTCGTTCCTGAATACCCGCCTGGGAGGCGAACTATCCCGGAGTATGAACATGCCGGCTGAAGATTACCTGACTCGAGGAGCAGATACATCAACAATTCCCATAATAATCTGCTCCACCCAATCTTATAATTCGCTGAAAAGAAACTGCTTGCGGCAACCGCTGGGAGAGCGCCAACGCTCCCGTATTCCTGCCACACGCCAGGTCCTGAAACCCTTCAGCTAAACAGCAAGATACCATACTGATTTCGGACTTCGCCAGTCCAAATATACTTATGTCTATCTTTAATACAAATGTTTATCGTTTCATGATGAATCTTGCCTCTGAAGAACAAGCGTCCGGCATGGACCTGCGCGAATCAGGCTGCAGCACACGCCCAGAGTTCGTTAGCGCCGCAGCCAAGGCGCCACTGACCGGCAGACACCCCGGCTTCGGCGCATACACGCCGCACCCTAACCGGCAGTAACCTGTTTTGTGAATTTTCTACCGCCATGGCTTTCCAAATAGATAGTGAATGTGTAATCTGACTCCAGGACCACTAACAAATGAGAATCCTGAGCTTGCTCTTCTACCCGTGGGGCTTAATCCTCGAGGTGCTGGCGATTGTCCACTACGTCCGGCGTCGTCCGGAGATGTACTGGATTTACATTATCGTGTTTCTCGGTCCGCTGGGAGCGGTGATCTACCTCCTCGTTGTGGCGCTTCCCGATATTGGCACTCTCTCCCAAGTCTTCCGCGGTGTTCCGCGCCGCAAGCGGATTGGCCAACTTGAAGTCATGGTCCAAGATAATCCATCGGCGGAGAATTATGAAGAGATGGGTGACCTATACATGGACGAGGGCAATCTGGTGCAGGCTCGTGCCGCCTTCGATAAGGCCATTGCCGCTCCTTACAGCACGCTCGATTCCTATTACCGGCGCGGTCTTTGCGCAATGCAGTTAGGGGATGCGCCAGCCGCGGTGCCCGACCTGGAACGTGTGGTTGCCAAAGAACCTGGCTACGATTTCCATCGAGCCGTTGGATTGCTCGCCCACGCCTACGCGCAGGCCGGGCAAAAGGAAAAAGCCGAGGCTCTCTTCCGGCAGGCAACAAACACCTCGACACTGTCGGAAACCTACCTGAACTACGCGGACTTGCTGGCGTCGGAGGGGCGGAAGGCCGAAGCTCGCAAATGGATGCAGAAGGTGCTGGACAAGGAGCGGGCCATGCCCGACTACCTGCGTCGCCGGGAGCGTCCGTGGTTCCGCAGCGCAAGGGAAATGCTGAAGCAGTTGCCCGAATGATTGATGAGCCGCTCACGTATTGGATCTGAGCGCCGCCTCGGCCCATTCCACTGCCTGCGCATGGCACTGTATCACCTGCTCATGGCTCATACCGCTGGAGCGGACGACTGCATCGCACTCCGCCCAGTTCCCATGCTCCTGACAGACAATCCAATGCAGCAGCATGCCCTCCGGCGTATCCCTGCCCAGCAATGCATCGCGGGCCGTCTCGCGCAAGGGCATTAATCGGACCAGGTCTTCCATCAGAATGCGCAGCATCGCCGGGAAGAGGCTGATCATGCCGATAAGATATTGTTCGCTGGCAGCCAGGCCGCACAGGGGAGCCGCCAATTCGCAGAATCGCCCGCGTTCGTAGGTCATGCGAAGAATCTCCGCGGGCTGGTCGCTGCTGAAGTCGCTGGCGATGGCCAGCATGGCTATACGACGGAAGGTTGACTCTCCCACCAGCATCAGCGCCATCTGGATCGAGGTCACCTCCTGGCGCATGGCGCAGATCGGAGAGTTCACCAGCCGCAGCAGACGATAAGTCAGGCTGGCGTCGCACATCACCAGTTGGCTCAGGCGACGCAGGTCGACGGGGTCGTTTTGCAGATCTTCCAGGATCTCCAGATGCACCAGCCGGTTGCCCGGTATCTTGTGGTTCTCCAGTGGCTCCGGACGGCAGAAATAATACCCTTGAAATAGGTCGAAGCCCTCTTTGCATGCCTGCCCGTATTGTTCCTGCGTCTCTACATTCTGGGCCACCAGGCTGGCCGTGGAACCACTCAGCCAGCGTAGCAGATTGCCGCGCTCCTCGGCGTTGACTTTGAGCATATCCACTTTGATATAGTCGGCCAGCTCGGCCAGAGGCCTGGACTCCGGATTCCCGGTGAAGTCGGCCAGCGCCAGCCGGAAGCCCGACGACTTCAGCTTGCGGCAGGCGGCCAGCAGGCTCGGCGTGGGTTCCGTGCCGGATGGCAGTTCCAGAACCGTCATGTGGGGAGGCAATACGTCTACCCAATCCTCGGTCAACGAATCCGCGGTGCAGTTCACAAAAGCAGGCAATCCACGCGCCAGCTCATGCAGCCCAAAGACCACCGTGTTGTCCAGCATGGCGCGGGTCGCCAACTCGCCTATGGTGCTGATGATCGGCGCGTGCCCATTCCAGAACAGCAACTCGTAGCCATACGAGTCGCCGTGCAGGTTTAGAATCGGCTGGCGCGCCACATAGCGAAGCTCTCCTGCCTGCTCCTCGTCTAAACCGGCAACTGTTTCCGCCCTGGCCTGACTCGCCATGGATACTCTCCCATTCTGTTTATCGCTGCCTGGGCTTGAAACGTGAGAACATTTCCACACAGATACCAAACTTCCGGCAGGAATTGACCAGAATTGACCCAAACAGGACACAGATACAGCCTCTCGCTTCTAGCTGTTCTCCTGTTGAGCCGGCGGCTTCGCCTGCCTTTAATCGTTTGTCGCCTGTCCGAGGAAGAACCAGCGTCTGGAAGCTTGCAGCTGGAAGCTGGTGTCTAACCGCTCGGAACATTATGCCTCGTAATTGCGTATTAAGTCAGAACCGTTTCTTCGAGGAGGCAATCATGTATTGCAGCGCATGTGGTCTGGCTTTAGCGCCTGGGCAGGTATCCTGCCCAAAGTGTGGCCGCCCGGCAATGCCACCGGTTCCACCCGTGCCCGGCCTGGAGTTCCAACTCGAGAACTACGCCGGTAAGGTGAGGACGCTGGGCGTCGTCTGGCTCGTCTACGCTGCCTTTGCCCTGGTGACCGGAATCATCGGGCTGGCCTTCGCCAACGCCTTCCTCTCTGGCCACTACGGCCCCTGGATGTACGGTCCCTGGGCGCGCGGCCCCATGCCGCCGTTCTGGTTTGCTCCCGCGCTGCTGCGCTTTGAATGGGTCTTTCTCACGGTGCGCGTCGGCCTGGCCGCCGTGGCTGGTTGGGGCCTCATGGAGCGCGCCCAGTGGGGGAGGGTCGTAGCCATCGTAGCGGCCATCCTGTGCCTGCTCAAGTTCCCTTTCGGAACTGCCATGGGCATCTGGACCCTGGTGGTGCTGCTCGGATACCGCAACTCGACTCTCTACGATCAGTTGTAAGACAGATTCCTGCCTTCAGCGATTCACCGGCGGATCTCTCTCACTTGGCCGCAGGGTGAGCGCTCGCGCCGCCGCCCACTGCTGACGCAGCTTCCGGCGCGCCCGAAGGCAAAGTCTTACGCGCGACAAAAACCGCCGCGAGCTTGTCTTCATAGCCCAATTCAAAGCGCGGATCCATCCGCAGCAGCTGGGTCAGAGATGCTTTGACAGGCCCAATCACCAAGCCTGCCTTCTGGAGGTTGGGGTCAGAGGCCCAATCCGGCCGCCCGTTCCATGTATCGTCCGAAAGGTCAATCTGCTGATCGCCATATACATTCTGGCGCCCATCCATGCTGACGGGCATGCGCAAAGCCCAGATCAGATAACCTCCCCAGGTGTAGTCGTTATAGAGAGGCCCGCCCCATCCCTTTTCTTTCACCACTTCCACGGCGCGGACGGGCAAAGCCCCGGCCAGCTTCGTGCTCAGTTGAGCATTGTCCACGTGCATCACGCGGAAGCCTACCAATAATACGAGAGCCGTCCCGGCCGCAATGAACGGAGCTGCCGCCGCCCTCGCTTGCAACAGGTTCTTATCGTCCCCTTTAAGTTCCGATGCTAAAATGGCGCTTGCCGCGATCACCACCACCCACATATCACGTTGCGAACGGAAGGATATATAGACGGCAAAAACCAGCAATATGCTTTCAAAGAACATAAAACGGCGGGCTCTGGCCAGCACGCCTACGGCAGCCATGGCGAAGATCAGCACACACCAGTCGTTGTAGCCGCGAAACGGCATCGCCGCCAATTCTGTCACTTTGTTCATAGCCCCGGATTGGGTGGCCAGATCGTAGGCAACCCTGTAAATCCTCCATCCGTACGGATTCGCCATGGTTGCCAACAAACACGCAACAAAGACGCCGCAGAGCCGGTCAGCGCGAAGACGCGCCTGGATTCCGGTCGACCCGCGCTCTACGACGGATTCCGCCAATGCAATTGCCAGCACCACCAGGCCATCAATGAACTGAATGTGCACATTGGCCCACAACGCGAAGAGAATCGGCAGCCAAAGCAGGCTCCTGGTCTTGCCCGTCTTGCGCGCCTGCATCAGAAGATCAAGCTCCAACGCAAAAAACACGATCGTAAACAGCCATGGGCGAGGCGTAAAAAGTTGATAGAGAATCGAGACCGCCACGAAGGTCAGCAGCACCGCCAGCGAAAAGTCGGCTTGAAGACGTTGTATCAGCCGATATAAAACCGCGGTAATCAACGACACCATTGCGGTGCTGTAGACCACCAGCCCCACCAGGCCCAGTCGCTGAAAAAGCTGAAAAACAATCACTTCGTAGAGCCAGCTGTAGGCTGCCCAAGGTTTGCCCGCGCCCAAGATGGAGAACGGCTCTGTCTGCGGCACAGCCCAATGCTGCAGTATCCACTCGCCGCTGCGCAAATGCCACCATATATCCGGATCTTCAACCCTTGATATCTTCACGCAGAGCAATGCCGGAGCGGAAATGAGCGCCGCAAGAACCACGGCCTGTGCCCAGCGAACCAGGCGAGCCGGCGGCAGCTTGGCCGGGGAACTGCCCACCATGGGGATAGTCGCACGACTTTCCTCGGTCACTGCATCGGGGGCAATTTCACGAGTTTCCATGATCATTCAGATCATAACAGCGGAGGATTTTCCCCGAGTAATCAGCTGGTTCCCGAGCGGGAAACGGCAATCATCCTCCCTGCAATTCTCAAGTACAATCGACTCCATGAGCTTTCCCCAATCCCGCATGCGCCGCCTCCGCCGCACTGAATCCCTCCGCGCCCTGGTGCGCGAAACCGCCGTCACCCCCGGCGACCTGATCTACCCCCTCTTTCTCTGCCCCGGCCAGGGCCTCCGCCGCCCGGTCAGTTCCATGCCCGGAGTCTTCAACCTCTCTATCGACGAAGCGGTGCGCGAGGCCGAGGAGGCAGCGCGACTCGGCCTGGGCGGCCTCTTGCTCTTCGGCCTGCCTGAATCCAAGGACGAGCTGGGCTCCGGCGCTTACGACGACGAGGGCATTGTCCAGCAAGGCCTGCGCGCCCTCAAAGCCTCGCCAGCATCGAAGACTCTGGTCCTCATCGCCGATGTCTGCCTCTGCGAGTACACCAGTCATGGCCACTGCGGCAAGGTCATCGAAACCTCGGACGGCTGGACCGTGGACAACGACCCCACTCTTGATCTTCTGGCCCGCGCCGCCGTCAGCCAGGCCAAGGCCGGAGCCGACGTCGTCGCCCCCAGCGACATGATGGACGGGAGGGTGCGGGCCATTCGCCGCGCCCTCGACGCCGCCGGCTGCACGCAAACCCCCATCCTCAGTTACGCCTCCAAATTCGCCTCCGCCTTCTACGGACCCTTCCGCGAAGCCGCCGACTCCGCTCCCCAATTCGGCGACCGCCGGTCGTATCAAATGGACGGCGCAAACCTCCGCGAAGCTCTGCGCGAGATCTCCCTCGACCTCGACGAAGGCGCGGACATGATCCTCATGAAGCCCGCCATGCCCTACCTCGACGTCATCCGCGCCGCGCGCCAGCGCTTCACCGTCCCCCTCGGCGCTTACCAGGTCTCCGGCGAGTACTCCATGCTCCAGGCCGCCTTCCAAAAAGGCTGGCTCGATCCCAACCGCGCCATGCTCGAATCGCTCGTCAGCATCCGCCGCGCCGGAGCAGACTTCATCGTCACCTACTTCGCCAAGGAAGCCGCAAAACTCCTCGCCTGAGCCCAACAGCGGGTGCCCCATCCATTCGCCTATTTTGCCAATGGCGGGAATCTACGAACGTCATGGCGCGCAAGCGCCGCCCGCCGCATCGCAGGCGCCGCGCAAGCGTCGCGCGATTGGACAGCCTGCCCTGAGCCTGTCGAAGGGGCAAGACCCCCACTGCAGGTAGCGGTTGCGCAATTCACCCGCGGAGCGGTAATCTTACACAATCTGGTTCTCCCCCAGGAGGTTTTACCGATGCACTCTCGCCGCACCCTCTCATTCGCCCGCCTTTGCCTCTTCGCCGCCCTTTTGTTCTCCCTTGTCCTGCCCATGGCGGCCCAGACGAGCACTGAAGGCACCGCCAAAATGGTCAGCCTCATGCAGGCCAACAACTACAACTTCGTTACCACTAAGTCGCCCACTGTCTGGGTCATTCACTTCACCGGAACCCACCTCAAGGACATCAAAGTTGTCCTGGCCCTGGACACCGAAAACAACCAGATGGTCATCTTTGTCACCGTGGTGGAAAAGCGCCGCATGCCCGTCACCACCGACTTCCTGCACTCCCTCCTCAAGTTCAATCATGAGTTCGATCGTGTGAAGGTAGGCCTCGATGCCGATGACGATCTCTCCGTCCGCATCGACGCCCCGCTGCGCATCTCCGATGCCGCCGACTTCCACGACATCGTCAACCAGATCAAAAACTCCTCCGACGAGATCTACGGCAAGATCGAGCCCCAGCTGCTGCCATAGCTTTGCTATCATCGGCTGCAAGTCAGAAAGGAGCTGCCATGCGCTGGTATCACTATCTCGCGTACTTCTTCGGAGGCGCGTTCCTCGCCAACAGCCTGCCTCATCTCGGCAATGGGATCTCGGGCCATGCCTTTCAGAGCCCCTTCGCATCGCCGCCGGGCGTAGGCCTGTCCTCTTCGACGATCAATGTTCTCTGGGGACTCTTCAACCTCGCCCTCGCTTACATGCTCGTCTGTCGCGTGGGCAGCTTCAATCTGCGCTCCTCCCGCCACGTGCTTGTCCTCGGCGCGGGCATCTTGCTCATGTCGCTGATGCTGGCCCGCGCATTCGGACGCTTCTACGGCGGTCTGTAAGCCGCATTTCCTAATACCTGCTCAGATGAAGCGTCAAGGCTGCGCTATACTCGTTGCCAGTACGAAATACTGACTCGCCATGTATTATTTGCAGCAGTTTCTCGACAACACGACGGCGCAAGCCATCGTTCTGGCCTTTGTCGGCTATCTGGCCACCTTTTGGAGCGCCCACATGCTGGCCCGGCGCAAAGACAAGCTGGAGCAGGTCAACCGGCGCCTCAACGAGTTCTACGGCCCCCTCTACGTGGCCTCCCAGGCGGGCAATATCGCCTACCGCTCGCTACTCAAAAAGCAGGGCAAGACGCAGAGCTTTCCCATTCTCGATAGCGAGATGAAGGAGTGGATGCTGTGGATGACCACCATCTTTATGCCTCTCAACGACATTCGTGAAAAAATCATCATCGAGAAGGCCTATCTTATCGTCGAAGAGCATATGCCGCGCTGCCTGCTCGACTTCGTTACCCACGTGGTGGGCTATAAGGCGGTGTTGGCCAAGTGGGCCGAGGGCGACTACTCCGAGCGCCGCTCCACCATCGGCTGGCCCCCGGAGTTCGACATCTATGTGGAGCGCTCCTACCAGGCTCTCAAGACTCAACAGACCCGCCTGCTGCATAGCTCGCTTTGGAGGCTCTGGCACCGGCTGGCCGACCACAAAAAGAAATAGCTCTTCATCTCTGAAGAGGCCGGTTCAAATATTTTAGACTTTTCTGTATATTCATCCATTAAGAAAATCCGCGGATACTCAGGTCTCGATTATGAGACCTGAGTATCCACGTGCCTCTTGGCGCGCGAGCGCCGTCTGCCTGGACGGACAGTCCCTTACTGCTTCAGCCCCACCCCGTACCAATAGTTGTAGGTGCCGGTAAAGTTACCCTGGGATATGATGGCGTTGAACTTTGAAAATATCACAGAGTTGCCCACAAAGGTGACGAATACATCATTCTCTCGGGCGGCGTTCACCGAACGGAAGGTAAACAATCCATTGCAGGGATCGGTCAGCTTGCCGTCGCTACCGGTGCCGTACAAATAGCTGGCACTGGCTACCGGAGTCAGCGCGGCATTATTAATGAAAATGTTGCTCGTCGAATCGGTGGCCGTGATGTTGCCCAGGCTGTCAATTACAATCGTCGCCTGACCCGTGGAAGCTGTGCCCGACTCCACATTGCCCGCGCCCGTTGTGGCGTTGGTCTTCTGGTAGAAGATGGCGCTGTAGGTTCCTGCCATTGACGGATCCAAGGCCGCGCTCGCCGCCTTCGGCAGTCCTATGATCGAGCCGTTGGGCGTGTCCACGATGAAGAACCCGCTCGCTGTGCCGAAGATGTAATCCGTGCCGTCGCCCGAGCCCCCCACTGGACCCGACAAATATGTTCCGGAACTAATCAACCCGCTGAAATCCATCGGGCCACCGCCGAAGGCGCCCCCCGAGCCGGGGAAGGTGTTGCCGTATGGCCAGTAGTTTGTGTTGTTCCCAGAGGTCGTTCCAATAGTTATCGAGCCGATTTCCACCCCGCCGGACGCGGTGCGAAACGACATATAGTTGTAGCTGTGATTGGCGAAGGTGCTCAGCGAGATCGGTCCGCTCTCCACCGCCGTAATCAATGCCGGCGTGAGGTGATCCGGCCCCGATTTGGCCGACTGAATCATCAGTGCATAGCCCGGCACTTCGTAAGCCGAAAGCAAATTGCCGGTCGGATCGTTGATGGTGTAGCTGCCATTCCCGTTCACCGTATAAGGAACCGTTCCGCTGTCTCCGTTGGAAACATTCGAATAGGTGATGGTCAGCGCGGTCGAGTTCACGATGATCGTAAGAAAATCGCCCACCGAAGCCGTCCCATTATAGGCGTGCGTGACAGCGGCAGGTGTGGCCGGAGTTGTTGGCAACTTGGCTTGGTTTGCGCAACCGGAAATTCCCGCCAGAATCAGAAAAGCAAATGCCGGGCGTATATGCATGGAATCCTCCACAGGCAAATCTTTTCATGCCTCTACTTCTGCTATCGGCGAACGCCCGCCCCGCTTGATGAGCACGTAACCTATAAATCAGCCTTTGGTACTGTTATCTTGGATTATTTCTTGAGCGGATGAGAACCAATAGCTCCCCAATGCAACAAAGCCCCGGCATCAGCCGAGGCTTTGCTTTGTATGTCTCGCTCTTTAGATCTGGAAACCACAAGAATGGGCCTCCAGTATCCTCATCTACCCTTCAACCATCAACGGAGGGTTCAGCGAGGTCACCTTGGCCACCGCCTTGGTCAGCCGCGCTTCCTGTGGCCGGCTCCCTTTGTAAGCCACATGCGCGTAGATATGTTCAATTCCCTCTATGAGGTAGGCGCCAGGAATAAACTCCCCATCGTGATTGATTCCACGGCCAGGCAAGAGAACGATATCGCCCGGCTTGGGCAATGAATGCAGCGTCTCCAGCGGCACCAGGTTGACGCAGCTCCCATCCCCGGTTACAAACTCCAGGCAATTCATGCTGTGCAGCTTTCCCTCGCGCACCGCCTTCGCCTCCTGCCGTGCCTTCCAAGTTTGATAGAAGGCGGCAAGCATCGCCGGTAATCCCAGCAGGAACCAAGCAAGAGTTGCCAGAAAAGTTCCCAATGGCGAAATGCGTATCCAGAAATCCAGCATGTCTCTCTCTCCTCCTGATCAAGTCATTCCCGGACAAATCTCCCGGACTCTATCGTGTCTGACAGCCCCTGCGGAGACACTACCTTACTGTTTCAGTCCACGCCCGGCTGCTCACCCTATAAAAACAAAGCCCCTGCCGTAGCCGAGGCTTTGTTCTTTATGTCTTGCTAGATCTGGGAATCCACCCCTATTCCCTATTCCCTTAATAGCGGTAGTTCTCCGCCTTGTACGGCCCCTCCACAGTGACGCCCAGATAATCCGCCTGCTTCGCCGTCAGCGTCGTCATCTTCACGCCGATTTTTTCCAGATGCAGCCTGGCCACCTCTTCGTCCAGCTTCTTGGGCAATACATAAACGCCCACTTTATATGTGTCTCTATTGGCCCACAGGTCCAGTTGCGCCAGCGTCTGATTAGCGAAGCTGTTCGACATCACAAAGCTCGGATGCCCCGTCGCGCAGCCCAGGTTCACCAGCCTTCCTTCGGCCAGCACAAAAATCGCGTGCCCGTCTGGAAACGTGTACTTATCCACCTGCGGCTTGATGTTCAGCTTCACCACGCCCTTCTCCGCGTTCAGCCGGTCCATCTGAATCTCGTTGTCGAAGTGGCCGATGTTGCACACAATCGCCTGATCCTTCATCCGCTTCATGTGCTCCAGCGTGATGATGTCCACGTTGCCGGTGCAGGTCACGTAGATGTCGCCGCGCCCCAGCGTATCCTCCACCGTCGCCACCTCGAAGCCCTCCATCGCCGCCTGCAGCGCGTTAATGGGGTCGATCTCCGTCACAATCACCCGCGCGCCCATGCCGCGCAAAGAGTGGCTCGATCCCTTGCCCACATCGCCGTAGCCGCAGATCACCGCCACCTTGCCCGCCACCATCACGTCGGTCGCGCGCTTAATCCCGTCGGCCAGCGATTCCCGGCAGCCGTACAAATTATCGAACTTGCTCTTGGTCACCGAATCGTTCACGTTGATAGCCGGAACCAGCAGCTTGCCCTGCTCCATCATCTTGTACAAGCGGTGCACGCCCGTCGTCGTCTCCTCGCTAACCCCGCGCCACTCTTTGGCCACCTTGTGCCAGTGATGCGGGTCTTCGCCGTACACCTTCTTCAGCAAATCCTTGATGACCTGCTCTTCGTGGTTGCCGGATGGCGTATGCACCCACTTGTCGCCCTCTTCCAGCTCATAGCCCTTGTGGATCAGCAGCGTCGCGTCGCCGCCGTCGTCCACAATCAACTGTGGCCCCTTGCCGCCCTTGTGGCTCAATGCCCGATACGTGCAATCCCAGTACTCCTCCAGCGATTCGCCCTTCCACGCAAAGACCGGAACGCCGGCAGCCGCAATCGCCGCCGCCGCATGGTCCTGCGTCGAGAAAATGTTGCAGCTGGCCCAGCGCACCTCCGCGCCCAGGCTGACCAGCGTCTCAATCAAGACTGCCGTCTGAATCGTCATGTGCAGCGAGCCAGTGACACGCACCCCGGCCAGGGGCTTCGCCGCCGCGTGCTTATTGCGGATCGACATCAGCCCCGGCATCTCCTGCTCGGCGATGGCGATCTCCTTGCGCCCCCACTCGGCCAGCTTCAGGTCGGCCACTTTGTAATCCGTTGCGGCAGTTTCCAGCGTTGCAGTTGCCATTCGTGTATGCTCCTATCTCTTTGAGAATATCATTCGCGGAACACGGAGCACTCCGGCAGTTGCAGTCCTGTCAGCCGTGTCAGTCAATGTTTACGCCTTCCACTTCCAGTAGTTGCCGCTTGCGCTCCACGCCCCAGCGATAACCGGTCAACGAGCCGCTCACGCCCACCACGCGATGGCAGGGAACTACAATCGCCACGCGATTCGTGGCGCAGGCACGGGCTACGGCGCGTGTCGCCTTGGGATCTCCAAGCTCCCTCGCCAACTGGCTGTAGCTTCTGGTCTCGCCGCGCGGTATCCGCCGCAGCGCCTGCCACACCTTCAACTGAAAGGCCGTTCCGCGCAGGTCAACTTGTAATGCGGCAGACTTTTTGGGTGGGTTTATTTCTCCAGCCACCACGCGCAGCGCCGCTTCCACCATCGCTTCAAGCGAGTTGTCGCGCTTCAGTGTCGCGGCAGGAAACTCCTCGCGTAAACTGGCTTCGGCCTCATGCTTTGTCCCCGCCAGCGACAGCCAGCACAGCCCGCGCTGGGTCGCTCCCACGATCACCCAACCAAATGGTGAATGTGCCGAACACCAGCCAATCTCTTCTCCTCGTCCGCCTTTGGCAAAGCGTGCCGGCGTCATGCCCAGTTGCGCGCCGTCATATCCGCGGCTCGACGAACCAAATCCTGCGTTGTAGATGGCATTGGTCACGGTCTCTCCTTGTTTGAGCGCGTTGCGCAGCCGGGCCGCGCGCAGCGCTCGTTGGTACTGCAGCGGACTGACGCCGAGCGCTTGCTTGAAAAGCCTCTGCACAGTAAAGGGACTCAAATGAACCAGCCGGCCCAGCTCGGCCAGAGGGATGGAGCGATCGTGATGAGCCTCTATATGGCCTCGAATTATGTCCAAAAGTCCGCCCTCCGTAGGAGTGTTGGGCTTGCAGCGCTGGCAGGGGCGAAACCCGGCCGCGCGCGCCTCGTCCGCAGAGCGGAAGAAACGGACGTTCATTCTGAGTGGACGGCGGCTCGTGCAACCGGGTCGGCAGAAGACTCCGGTGGTCGTGACCGCAAAAAAGAACGGCGCGGCTGAATCACGCCTGAGAACTTGCTGCCAGGCTTTTTCAGGGTCGATGGATGCTACGGCTTCAGCTTGCGGCTCGTGTTGGAGTTTACCGCTCATGAGAACCATGGTCGCCGATGAGCCGCTTGGCACGCTACCCGATTCTTGCGCGCAATTCAGATTGATCGGGCAATCGTTGGCTCGCTAACAAAAGCTCAGCGCCCCATCCTTTCCGCTTTTTTCTGCGGAAAGGGTGGGAAACCACGAACGTAATTATCACTGAACTACTGCGTGGCGCGTTCCCGCAGCACCGCTTCAGCCCGCGCCAGATCTTCCTCCGTATCCACGCCGATGGTGTCGTCGGGAGCCTCGGCCACATAGATCGCAATCCCGTTTTCCAGCAGCCGCAACTGCTCCAGGCGCTCGAGAAGTTCCAGCGGCGAGGGCGCGAGCGCCGCAAAGCGCTCCAGCGCGGCCTTGCGATAGGCATAAATTCCCAGGTGCTTGCGGTAGCCGCTGAAGCCCGCGCCGTCGCGGACCGGATCGCGCCCGCGACCTATGTCACGGTCAAACGGAATCGCCGCCCGCGAAAAATAGAGCGCGCGTCCATCCAGCGCCGTAACCACCTTGACGGCGTTGGGATCGTCGATCTCCTCCGCCGGGCAGCGGACAGCCAGCGTGGCAACTTCGACCTCCGGCCTGTCAAAGAGCTCGAGCATCGGCGGAAAAAACTCCGCGGTCAGTGTCGGCTCATCGCCCTGGATGTTCACATAAATATCAGCCTCGATCTGGCGAGCCACTTCTCTCACCCGGTCTGACCCGCTGGGGCAGGTCGCCGAGGTCATCGCAACAGGAATTCCGCGCTCGCGGCAAACAGCGGCCACTTCCTCCGAATCGGTCGCCACCACCACGGGATCCATCAGCCCGCTCGCGTGAGCCGCGCGCCACACCCATTCGACCATGGGCCGGCCGGCAATCACGCGCAGCACCTTGCGGCTGAGCCGCGTGGAACTGAGCCGGGCCGGAATCACCCCGGCAATACGGTAGGTACTCATGCAGCCGAGTTTACACGAGCGGAGCGGCAGAGTTCATCCTTACATCTGCGTTGCAGATAATAGCAACCCGCCACGCAACACTAGGGTTGACCTCGAATCCTGCCGCCCGTATCATCGATAGAGGGAGTTGCGCGCGGATTCCGTGTCCGTCCCTCCCCGGCTGGGCCTTTGCGGCCCATGCCTCTTGTGCCCTATCCGGCGGGGTAGCTCAGATGGTTAGAGCGACGGATTCATAACCCGTAGGTCGGCAGTTCGATCCTGCCTCCCGCCACCACTCACATTCATGCAATCGGCAACCCAACATTTCCTGCGGATTGCTACTGGACTAACTGTTCTGATTTCCTGCTTGTAAGCACGTGGGGAAGAAGATGCCGGGGCAAAAAGAACCGGTTCGCTATCATGGTGGGAATCACGGCGCTGGCAATCACCGTGCCCACGATCCAGGAGTACTGCTTCTGGTCGATGATGTTGTGATTGAGCCCGAAGAGCGCGGAGATCGTGCCGAACGTCAAGCCTGTGGACATCATCAGCGTGTAGTACGCTCCGGAGTTGCCTTCATAGCGGTGCGCCCGGACCGCCGGATACACGGCAACCGCCTTGGTCAGCGACTTGGCCAGGAATAGAATCAGCATCACCGCTGGAGCGGCGATCAGAACCGGCGCCAGGACAAACGATCCGGCGCGAATAAAATAGAACGGCGTGAGCAGGCCAAATGTGAGAGTCCGCAGGCGGCGAATCAACGCATGGTCCTTGCCCACCGTTCCCGCCAGCACCATCCCGATCATGTATGCCGGTAGCACCGCTTCGCTCCCCGCCCAAAGAGCCAGTCCGCCCATGGCAAAAAGGAGAAAGAGAAGGTATTTGGCTTCGATTTCGGAGACGCGTCCGCCAAATTTCTTGAAGAACCACGACGTAAAAAACGGCAGCACGATAAATACCGCGACAGCAACCACCACGAAGATCAGCGTTCTGATGGTAAACGGCGAGAAAATCAATCCCAGCGCAACCACGGTTCCAATGTCGTTGATGAAGCACGCGGCCAGAATCGACTTGCCGTACTCGGTGACATTGAAGCCAAGCTCCAGCATCACCGCATAGACCACGGCAACCGAGGTCGTGGAGAGTGCGACGCCGCAGAGCCAACTTGACTGCACGGTCCAGTGCAGCATGTAATAAGCGACCGCCGTGCAACCCAGGAAGGGGCCGAAGAATCCCGCGAGGCCAATGATCGCCGTTTCGCGCCATTTGGTTTTGAAGACGACAGGATCGAGTTCCGCTCCGGCGAGAAAGGTGAGCACGATGGCTCCCGTCCCGGCCAAAAAGGTAATCCAGGGAGTGTTGCCCAACAGCCCGCCCTGCGCAAAAAACGCAACCGCAACCAACTGGGCAACCGTGCCCACCACAATTTCAGAAAGCGCCGTAGATATCTTGAACCAGATCGCCAGCAATGTTGCAACCAGCGCCAATCCTACCCATAATGCGGCCAATGCCCATGTGTTCACCATGAACGCAAACTCCTGGATTTTCGTTCAGGGAACCGGCCGGGACACGTCTCCGCAACAGGGTTTCCTGTCAGGAGTCATCATCTGTCCGGCCTATAAGGATAGACAGCAGTTAAGGGCGAACTCCTTCGCCACAACCTACACTTTAAAAATATCACATTGCGCCCTTTGAAATTATTTTGGCGCGTCGATGCGAACCAGCAGAACATCGTGCCTGGCCAGCTCAAGAGGCTGGCCGTCGCGGAGCGTGGTTGTCTCGCCGGTCCACAAGTCCTTGCCGGCTTGCGGCCCATGCAGGCCGAGTTTCGCCAGGCTCAGGTGAAAGGGGTGCGTGGAGTAGCGGCTGTCCCCTGCGTTGACGACTGCGATGGCCACCGCGCCGCCCGCCAAATGTCGTTTCCACACATCCACTTCGCCTTCGCTGTAAACGCGAGTTCCCTGCTTGCCCAGCTTGTCCTGATCGATGGCGATGACGTCGCGGTTGGTGAGGATAGCCTTGATCTCCGGCTTCATGTTAGGCAGGTCGTTGCCCGCCAATAGCGGCGCGGCGAGCATGGCCCATAGAGAAAAGTGCGAGCGGTTCTCCTCAAGCGTCAGCTTGCCGTTGCCCACTTCGAGCATGTCGGGATCGTTCCAGTGTCCGGGACCTGCGTAATTCCTCAGGCCGGCCTGCTGGCTGGCGATGGCGTAGATGCGGTCCCACTCAGGGCTGATGTCGCCCGTCGTCCGCCACAAGTTGCCGCCCACCGATGGAGCCCACTCCCACACTGCATCCCATCCGTATTGGCAGAGCGAGAAAACAATGGGCCGTCCAGTCGCCTTGAGAGCCTTGTCCATCTTGGCGTAAGCGGCCACCATCAGCCGCATCTGCGCAGCCTTGTTGTTGGGAGCCTGCTTCTGCATTACCTCGGGAATGTAACTGCACAGGTCGTATTTGAGATAGTCGATGCCCCACTGGGCATAGAGCTGGGCGTCCTGAGCTTCGTGATCCAGCGAGCCTTCGAATCCGGCGCAAGTTTTTGGGCCGGGCGAGGAGTAGATGCCGATCTTGAGGCCCTTGGAGTGGACGTAATCCGCCAGTGCCTTCATGTCGGGAAACTTCGCATTTGTGTGCAGCACGCCGTCCGCATCGCGCTGGCCCTCCCATGTGTCGTCGATGTTGACGTAGACGTATCCGGCGTCTTTCATGCCGCTGGCGACAAGCTGGTCGGCAGCGTCGCGAATGTCTTTGTCAGTAACTTTCTCGAAGAAGAAGTTCCAACTGTTCCAGCCCATGGGCGGCGTCTGCGCCACCACCAGACGTGGTGCTTGTGGCGTCGTCGCCGGTGCGGATGTCTGCGACGCGGCGGTAAGTGAAGTCAAAACGAGAACGGCGGAAGAGAGCAAAGCAACAATGCGCATGGCGGCCTTCCTGAAAACGATTTCAGAAAAATTGTATGCCGCAAACTCGGAGATCAGCAATCTCCAGCTTGCCGGCAGAAATAAGCAGAAACTCGAGGGCCCTCCGGATAAAATCGGAGAGCCCTGAATCCGCCAGTAAATCCCCGCCTACGTCTTGATCGCGTGTGACGGCTTGTAGCCGGAGATGCCGAAGAACGCGATGTAGAGGTAACATACGATCGGCAGGATGAAGGCCAACTGGAAGCCGTAATGGTCTGCCAGCAGGCCAAAGAGCGGCGGAATGACTGCGCCGCCGAAGTTGCCAATGCTGATCACGCCCGAACCCTCGCTGGTCATCGGTCCCAATTCGGCGATGCCCAGGGCGAAGATGGTCGGATACATGATGGAGTTGGCCAGGCCGCAGAGGATCAGGCACCAGACGGCGACCATGCCGGTTGTGTTCATGGCTACCAGCAGCAGAACCACGCCAAAGAAGGCCAGCCCGGTCAACAGCCGGTTGGCGTGTATCTTCTTCATCGCCACGGTCCCGGCAAAGCGGCCGATCATGATGGCGAACATATAGAACGAGGCATACAGCGCAGCGGTATCCTTGTTTTCGACTCCCTGCCCCTTGAAAAACTTGATGGCGTTGGCCGCGAGTGCAATCTCCAGGCCTACATAGAAAAAGATGCCTATCATGGCCAGCACGGTGTGCTTGTAACTCCAGATGCTGCGGCCCGTTTTCGCGGAGCTATCGGCGCCCGGGCGGTACGACTCGCTCCGCGTTACCGCAGGCAGGTGCATGAACATGACGGCAAAGCCCAGAATCAGCAGCGAGATGGCAATCGCGATATACGGACCCTGCACGGTGTGCGCAATGACCGCCGGGCTGGCGTTCTTGGTGTCATCGGTGAGAATGTAGTAGCCCACAACGATCGGCGCCAGGGCGGAGCCGAGCGAGTTGAAGGCCTGCGCGAGAGTCAACCGCGCCGGTGCGCTCGACTCAGGCCCCAGAATCGACACGTAGGGATTGGCCGAGACCTGCAGCACGCAGACGCCCGTGGCCAGCACAAAACTGGCGGTCAGGAATAACGGAAAGCTGACCTTCGCCGCCGCCGGAACGAACAGCAGAGCTCCCACCACCATGATGAACAGCGATGTCACCATGGATCTCTTGTAGCCAATCTTTTCGATCAGTTTTCCGCTGGGCACGGAGAAGACCAGGTAGGCAAGGAACCAGGATGTGGTCACAAAGTTGGACCACATATAATTCAGGTGGAAAATATCCTGAAGCTTGGGAGCCAGATTGCTGTTCAGGTTGGTCAGGAACCCAAAGATGCCGAAAAGAGCGGTGACGATGATGAACGGAATGGTGTAATTAGGCGTGTTTGACGCCGCCGGTTTGGTTTGTGTTGCCATGATAGATTCCCCCGCTTCCTTTGAAAAATCTCTGGTCCGTGTTGTTTACCACTGGCTTGCCGTTGCTTTCCCCGGCTTGCCGTTGCTTTCCCGGAGCCACAACCAATCGATTAAAGCAGCATTCTACGATACCCGGTGTGCCCCATCCGAGGCGTGGCAGATGTGAATCTGGGGTTGAATGCCGGTTTTGGCGGCATAGCGGTGTCCCAGTTCTTCGGCAAATGCCTTGGCCTTGTCCTGTTCCACCAGATTGATGGTGCAGCCGCCAAAACCTCCACCCGTAAGCCGCGCGCCGATCAGCCCCGGCAACTCATTCGCCAGCTCCACCATGATATCGGCCTCCTCGCAACTGCCGTCGAAGTCCTGGCTGTAGCTGCGGTGCGCCTCGGCCATCAAACGGCCCAGCTCCTTCATATCACCCTTGAGCAAGGCCTTGGAGGCGGCCACCGTGCGCAGGTTCTCGCTGATCACGTGGCGAGCGCGCAGCAGAGATTTAGGGGCCATTTCATTGCCCCATTTGTCCAGATCCTCCAGCGTTGCATCGCGCAGAAAAGGCACGTTTCCGCGATGGCTGTTGATGACCGCGCAGGCCGCCTCGGATTCGGCGCGGCGGGTGGGATAGTCGCCGCCCGCAACCGAGTGCTTGACCATGGTGTTGGCGATGACCAGCGCCACGTTGGCAGGAATCGGGGCCAACTGAATGCTCAAATCGCGGCAATCCAGCAGCATGGCGTGATTCTGCTTGCCGTTGACGGAGATGAACTGATCCATAATGCCGCAATTGGCGCCTACAAACTCGTTCTCCGCGCGCTGGCAGAGCCGCGCCAGCACGGTACCGGGATAGCTGGCGCCGATGAGCGAAAGAACGGCGAGCGCCGTGGCCACCTCAATAGCGGCCGAGCTTGACAGCCCGGAACCCAGCGGAACATCGCTCCAAATGCTAAGACTGAAACCGGGAATCTTATGGCCCTCTCCAGCAAGAATGGCGACTACGCCCATCGGGTAGTCGCTCCAGTGCTTGCTGCCCTTGGCTGGCAACGATGCGGCCTCGAAGATCTTTTCCTCGCCATAGTTCTCCGAATAGATGGCGATCTTGCCGTCCTTGCGCGGCGATATGCTGGCCAGAGTGGCGAAGTTGATGGCCGCCGGCATCACAAAGCCCTCGGCATAATCTGTGTGCTCGCCTATCAAATTGACGCGGCCCGGCGCGGCAAAGATGACCGGCTCGGCATGGTAGCGAGCAAGGTGCTTGGAATGAAATAAAGCAGGATCATGCATAGTAGTTCTCTTTCTAAAGGTTTTGTAGATCGACAATCATCGGCCAGAAGTCGGATTGGCCGGGAGATAGCTCGCGAGACCATGGCCCTTTGATCGCCAGAGAGTCCACGGGAGCGGTAGTCGGCTCCATAGCCACGCACATCTGTTTCGGCCCTTTTCTCTCCGGCCAGCCGCCGAAGCAAATCCAGAGTCCGAGATAGGGCGTCGCCGCCGCGTCAAAGCCGACCTTGATGCGCATGCCCGCCTTGGGCCGCTCCAACGCACACCAGTTTTCCTTCGCGGCGAGCGGCCCCGCGAACAGCTTGTCGCCAATGCCCGACTTGGGCGGTTCAACCACGCTTAAATCCGTCTTTCCAATTTTGCCCAGTTTGGCGATGGGCCAGCCGACCTGCTTGCCGGACTGCCCCAGCCGGCCGCCGCCGGAACCCTCCAGGCGTAGTTCGTGAATGGTGTCCGGCAGAACAATCTTGTCTCCCGCTTCAGCCGCGAACGAGGGATGTGCCGACCAGGCCCAGGGAACCGTGGAACCGCCGGTGTTAGTCACCGTGTAGTCGAGGCTCAATCGCCAGCCCTTGCCCTTTTCGGTCAGCAGCAGGGTCCGCTCCAGCATCAGCGGCAAGGAGAAACACTCTCCGCGAAGAGTTACCGACCCTCCACGCGCAACCTCTGCTCCATGCTCCCTATGGCCACTTCCCTCTTCTGTCCACGCCACTCTCCATAGGTCGCCGTGATCGGGAACAGCAACCGGGCCGTCGGCGGTCTCGACCGTGCAGCCGGCCACCGACGGAAGGCACTCGTCCCAGCCGCTGGCGTCGCCCGCATCGAAGGCCATGGTTTGGGTGCGCGGCGCGTATGCGGACAGCGGCGCCTGAAGCAGCTCGTGGCCGTTCACGAGAATGGAAGCGATCTTGCCGCCGAGGTTGGGGAGAATGGTCACCGTGCAATTTCCCGCCCGCAGGAGAATTTTTTCTCCCACAGCCCCAGTCTTATTTGCCTCTGCCATTTGCCCTGTTCTCCTCAATCCAATCCAGCCAGCTCCGGGGCGCGAGCGTTATTCGCGCCGGGTAAAGGCCAGTCTCCAGGATTGCGCCAATTGTACAAGAGCCGGGGCAGCACGAGTTTCCGCAAACTGTGAGGAAACAGCCTGTGCCGCTCCGTAAAGCCGGACCGTTCTAACTGGCCAAACGTATCGTCTTCCTTTTCGGTTGCAGATAATTACCTTCCCCTGGCGCACAATCATCTTGGATGTGAAGAATGTTCAACCGGAAGGGAATGGCCGTATGTACTCAAATGCCAATATAAAGCCGCCAAACCTGGTTACCGGAAATACACTCCCCCCCCTACCCCCCCTGATTATTTTCCTTGCCCCTCAAAACCTTGCAGATTATTTTTAACTCCATTGAAATCAACGTAAGTGGAAAACTTTCCTCCCTGCAACTTCCCACATCGCGAGATTCGGCCTCTGAAAATCACCGGGAAATGCCGGATTTTGAACGGGAAAAAGAGGGGGTAATTTACCTGAAAAATTGCCCAAAATGCCTGTCGGTAAGGCCAAAATTCGATGCGTTTGCTTTGCCCGGTTAGCAGGCCCTGGGCCAGAAGTGCTCTTCCGGGCAGGCGCGCAATCGCTGGGCAGCGGCCTCGGGGGTAATGTCCCGCTGCGGCATTCCCAGCATCTCAAAGCCCACCATGAACTTGCGCACCGTGGCCGAGCGCAGCAGCGGAGGATAGAAGTGGGTATGGAAGTGCCACTCCGGATGGTTTTTTTTGTCCGTTGGACTCTGATGAAAGCCCATGGTGTAAGGGAAGCTGGTCTGGAAGAGATTGTCGAAACGGGTGGTCAGCCGCTTCAGGGCATCAGCCAGCCCATCCCGCTCGTCCAGAGTCAGTTCCGGCAGCGCTCCCAGATGGCGGCGGCTGACCACAAGCACCTCGAAGGGCCAGATTGCCCACCAGGGGACCAGTGCCGTGAAATGCTCGTTCTGGAAGATCACACGCTCCCCGGCAGCATGTTCTGCAACCAGGTAATCGCAAAGCAAACAACGGCCGGTGCGAGCCAGGTGTTCCCGCTGCGCCTGGGTCTCGGCGGCAGGCTCGTCGGGCACAAAGCCCGTGGCCCAAATCTGGCAGTGTGGATGCGGATTGCTGGCGCCCATCATGGCCCCGCGATTTTCAAAGATCTGCACGTATTCGATCCAGCCCAGGTCAGCAATTTCCTTGTATTCCTGCGTCCAGGCGTCCACCACGCGGCGAATCTCAGCCCGCGTCATGCGGGCCAGGGTCAGGCTGTGGTTGGGATGGAAGCAGAGCACCTTGCACAAGCCGCGTGCCGGCTCAACTACCAGCAGCGGCGAGGCCGGCGGTTCGCTCTCGGACGGAGAATCCGGCAGCAGAGCGGCATAGTCGTTGACAAACGAGAAAACGCCATCATAGGCCGGGTTTGCGGCCCCGCCCGCCCGCTGGTTGCCGGGACACAGATAGCACTGGGGATCGTAAGTGGCCTCTGATGGCGCGGCCTGCTGGCCTACCTCTCCCTGCCAGGGACGTTGCGTGCGGTGGGGCGAAACCAGCACCCAGCACTGCCGCAATGGATTCCACCGCCGATGCGGAAACTGACCCGTCTCTTTCATGCTTTCTCCCTAAAAGTGAGCGCAACAGGTAGCCGCATGATTCAAATTCCTGGAGATTAGTTTTAGCTTATTGAGATAATCTTGAAATCCCGGATCAGATTGACTGTCACTTTGATTGCCTCACACTCCTCAGTCCGATGGAATGTATGGCGGGGACGACGAGACTCGAACTCGCGACCTCTGCCGTGACAGGGCAGCGCTCTAACCGACTGAGCTACGTCCCCTGATGAATTTTGTATACCAAACATGAATTAGTGTATCAGAGATCACGGGCCATGGCAGACCATCGACTAGACCGGCCACACAGCGCGATTGGCCCGGCCACCGGGAACAAATCCCATATCCACTGAAATGCCCCGCACGCACTGCAGCAGGTGATTGGCAATCGTGGGCAGCTTCTGCGCGGTTACGCGGAACGATGGCCCGGAAACGCTTACCGCCGCCACCGGCAGCCGCTGTGCATCCAGCACCGGCACCGCGATGCAGCGCAGGCCCTCCTCGAACTCCTCGTCGTCCACGGCATAGCCGCGGCGGCGCGTCTTCTCAATCTCCGCGCGCAGGGCCTCCACCGTGGAAATCGTGTGACTTGTATACCGCTCAAAACGAAGCCGGCTCAGAATATCGTTGAGGCGCTCCTCGGGAAGGAACGCCAGCATCGCCTTGCCCACTGCGGTGCAGTGTACCGGGTTGCTGGCGCCGATGCGGGTAATCATGCGCACTGAGCGCGCCGGCTCAATCTTGTCGATGTAAATCACATGCGCGCCTTCCAATATGCACAGGTGCGCCGTCTCCTCGGTCTCGGCCACCAGGCGCTTAAGGTGCGGTTGCGCGCGCTCGCGCAGATCATATTGCTCGATAGCGCGATTGCCTAAATCAAAAAGCCTCAGCCCCAGGCGGAATTTGCCGCCCGCGGTGCGTTCCACCATGCGGTGCTTCTCCAACACCATCAGGAAGCGGTGCGCCGTGCTCTTGTGCAACTGCAGCGACGAGGCTACCTGCGCCAGGCCCTGTGGCGTATCGCTCTCTCCCAGCAAATCCAGCACGGCAAATGCCCGGTCCAGAGCCTGAACTTTGTAGGTGCCTTGGGGGGGTGCTTCTCGCATGATGGTCCTTGTGTTGCGCAAAATGTCTTCTCTTTCAGTATGCCGAAATTGGGATGGAGTGTCAAGATATGGTACACGCTTCCAGGGAAGAATTCCCCCTCAAACAAGATGCCTTTATACAGTTGCGAACTACGCCGCCTTCCGCAAACAAATGCTCTGTAGACGTAACGTCAATCCCTCTGCCGCCGATAACTCAAATGAGACGTTATTAAGTTTCCGAGGAGCCGCAAGTATCCCTCGCCCTGAAATTCGCAACTGGGAGCAGCCATCTCGCCTTGTCAACCGCTATCCAAATCTTCGATCCCTTGAAGAACGCAGACGACTTGTCCATTGCGGTCATCAGCCCCAACCAGCGACGCCGCAACGCCGCAACCATCGCTTTGGGCGAATGTCAGAACGGTCCCATCCGGGAGTTCATTTCCTACCCTAATGACCTCAACGATGTCTCGCGCATTCTTGGGAATAACTTCGACATCATTTTCGTCGACATGGACAGCGACCCGGAGTATGCCCTCGATCTGGTGGAGAACATTTGCAACCTCGGCCTGGCAACCGCCATCGTCTATTCGGCGCAGTCCGACCCTGACCTGCTGGTCCGTTGCATGCGCGCCGGCGCCCGCGAATACCTCATGATGCCTTTCGATCGAGGTGAAATGGCCGAGGCTCTGCTCAGGGCTTCAACCCTGCGCGTGGCGCTCCGCCCCGCGAAAAAGACGAACGGCAGGCTGCTCGTATTTCTCAGCGCCAAAGGCGGTTCCGGAGCTACCACTCTGGCCTGCAATTTTGCTGTATCGTTGGCCCAGGAGTCCCAGCAAAAAACCCTGTTGATCGATCTCAATCTTCCCCTGGGAGACGCGGCCATCAACCTGGGGATCAAGGCTGAATACTCCATTGTCACCGCGTTTCAAAATTCCAGCCGGCTCGATGCGCATTTCCTTTCCGGCTTGTTGGTGCAGCATAGCTCCGGGTTATTTGTGCTTGCCGCGCCCAGTGAATTGGCTCCCACGTTTGTCTCCGCTGAGGTCATTGACAAGCTGCTGGAAGTAGCCTGCCAGGACTTCGATTATGTGGTGGTGGACGCGGGTTCCAGGCTCGACTTGCAGCGCAAGCATCTCTTTGATGAATCCGCCACCGTCTACCTGGTCACGCAAATCGGCATACCTGAACTGCGCAATTCGCATCGCCTGATCGTGCAGCTTTCCGCCGTGGGCAGCCCCAAACTCGAAGTCGTGATTAACCGCTACGACCCTCGCTCCCTGGAAATTGATGAAGAGCACATCACCAAGGCTCTCACCCGGCCGGCGCAATGGAAAATCCCCAATAACTATGCCGCCGTGCGCAGGATGCAGAACACCGCTACCCCGTTTACCGAAGAAGACTCGACGATATCACGAGCCATTCGGCAGATGACTCGATCAGTGTGCGGCCAACCGCCTATCCCCGAAAAGAAAAAAAAGTTTAGCTTCTTCGGGTGAGGGCGCGGTATCTGGAAACGGAAACCGCTCTCCTATAGCCGCTGCGAAGAATAAGCGGCACAATCTTATCCGATCAAGAAAACACCCCAGAGCCGGGTTAAGCCTCCGGGGCGAAGTTAAGCAATGTTAGCCGGTAATGGTGATGGTAATGGGGTTTGACCAGACAACGAGGGGTTCGCCTCTCTCGTCCTTCAGAAAGGGTTCCCGCCGAGACACGCGAATGGTATATTTGCCGGGCCGGTCAAGTTTGAAGATTCGTTCAATCTGGATCTCGCGGGTTGCATATTCTCCTACCGCCATAGTACTACTGTGAATGTCCCACCCTGCGTTACCCCTATGGCGCTTCTCAGCGGGCTTCCCGTATTCGTCGGTTGCTTCGTAATCGTAAGTCCGGTCAATACCGTCCCATTCCTCCGTGCAATCGATGTCATGTTTCGTCAAGTTTGTTTGGACAATCTTGATCCATATAATCGAACCTGCGCGGTATTCCGGTGATTTTGAAGTCAGCGTCAGCGAGAATGTGGGAGATATATCGTTTGCAGCAAGGGCCTGGAGTCTCTCCGCCTCCTGGGAGTGCAATGCGGATGTCTGAATGAACAGAAATCCGGTGAGGATAAAACTACGAATTACGTTGATTTTCATTCCTCTATCTCCTGTGTTTGGTTGACTGGGTCGCAACTACCGATGCCTGATACAGAACCCCAGATGGGATAACCATAGATGGCATTATCCGAATCCTGGGACAGCATGAAGTCTCCTACAGCCCCAGCCGCATTTGTCACCGGTTGTTGCCATTTGCCTCTTCCGATAGGCGCTGTTTGATCTGCAGCGGCCACGAACTGCCATTGTTGGTAGCCAATGGGGACTGGGATAGAAGCTGTGCTAGTTCCTGAGAGTTGCGGCGGCTGCCAGAGTAGGTACATTAAGGCATGAAAGTTCCTTGTCCCGGATGAATAGGTATTAGGGAGAGCCTGACCGGGACCATCGTAGGCTTTTTGGGGTCTGATTTGGTTAGGCTGCACTCCAGGAAATGGGAACCCGCTGTCCAGAACATTCACATACGGCCCGCATTGAAATGGTGCGTTCCCGTTCCATGAGAGCGTATCCGAGGGAAGTACCTGAACAAATTTGTAGATTCCGTTATCCCCACCGGAGGCAGTTAGATCAATTCCTACCGGTCCCGTGTAGGGTGGTGCGCAACCTGACAAATAGTGCAAATCCCCATAAAACATGAAGGCCGCTCTCTGGTGTTGTCCACAAACGGGAAGTTCGTTTACCCTGCCGTGGTTGTACGGATTCGTGACGGTTAATGAGATATTTGGTCTTGTTGCCTTGAAGGTGGCTGTTGCCTGCGGCGAGGTGCACAATTGATTGCCGCTCGTGTCGGTCGCACAGTATTCGTAGGTGACATTGAGTCCTGTGTCCGGATAGAGCCAATAGAAGGTAGTATAAATGTCTTTCAGGTCAACATCTTCATTAATCGTTATCCCGCTGCTGTCTCCGTTATAGCTCTTGATGTCAGTCCCTGGCACGTCCCACATGTTCTTGCTGATCGTGAAGCCGCCGGGGAGCGTGGCTGGCGTCGTGGTCAACTCGACCGGCTGGCCGACGATGACGGTTTGTTTCTTTGCTCCGTCGCCGCTAATTGTCTCACCCCTCCAACTAATTACCGGGATAGGCAGGACTACTGGAGCGGGGCTTGCCGTGGCGGTCTGCGGCGTGCCGCTGGTGGAGGTGTTGGTGACTGTCAGAGTAACGGTCTCAGCGGGCGCTTTCTTGGGTATGTCCACAGTGGCCGTAATCTGTGTGGAGCTGATCACGTTCACGTTGCTCAACGTAACTGCGTTGGCGCCGTCAGTCAGAGTTACGTGCGACGGTCCGCTGCTGTCAGATTTGGTCAAAAAATTGGTTCCGGTGATAGTGATGTTCTGCTTTTGGCCAGCCCACCAGCCTGACGGCGTGACGGAGGTGATGGTGAGGCCGCCCACGATCTGAATCGGCGCATATGCTTGATAGTCGCAGCCATCGCAGGTTATGATCACATCGTCCGTCTCCGTAGGTGCATTAGGCGCAACTGTAACAGAGATCATGGTCTGCGTTGGACTGATGTACGCGCCCGGATCGAAATAATTGTTTACGGTCACGTATGAGTCAGTAGATCCTCCAACTAGGCCTGTACCGTTAGAGTAAAACGAAGAAGATGTAACAAACCAGAACTCGATATAGTCACAGCCTGGAATCGCTGAGTCGCCGGTGAAGACTCCCGTGACGAGGACATTGTAGGTTTTCCCTGCATACAAAGTGCTGGGAGAGACGGAAGTGATGGTTGGTATCTGCCCTGTATTTGCAGCATCGCAAGCCATCATCGGCTTTACCGCAGCGTGGCAGAGGGTGGGAGAAATCAGTAAAAACAGCGTTGCAGCGTGGAGGAGTGACCTTACAATTGCCTCCCCCAATTTACCCAAGGGCTTGTTCATGGGTGCGATCCTTTCGTGGGTTGGCTGTAAATATTGGCCGAAAACGGCTCGTGGGAATTTGTACCCAGATTAACAGCCCAAACGTTACATAATAATAAAACTTTGGTAACTATAGCCGCAGGCTTTGTTCACCCTGATCCGCTCCCCAAATAGCCCCATTTTGCGCCCAATACCTCTCCTTCAAAGTAGAGGTTTTTGGAGCGCGTTTTGACCCAGGAAAGTACCCCTGCAAGGCAACATACGGCTCAGCAAACCGGGCTTCGCATGCCCCTTGCGTTATCATTACGTCTATAAGGTAGAGCAGCCTGTTTCCCCTCTAGGGCCGCTCCGGTGGTGCGCGTGTCTCGATTCTTCCAGCGATTTGTCTTCGTTCTTTCGGCGGCCATCTTTGCCGCTCTCGGCCTGGCCGTCCTCTTTGGCGAATTTGGCTGGCTTGGCGTTCACGCCGGCGGCCAGCAGGATGGCGCCTACCGCCAGATGGTCATTTATCGGCAGGTGCTGAATAAGATTCAGACCGAATACGTGACCGAACCCAACATCAACGACGTGACCACCGGCGCGCTGCACGGCCTGCTGGAGTCGCTGGACGCAGACTCCAGCTACATGACCCCGGCCGAGTACAAAATCTACAAGGAGCGTCCGTTGACGGGCGTGGCGCAGGTAGGCTTTACCGTCTCCAAGCGCTATGGCTACGCTATCGTGGTCAGCGTCCTGCCCGGTTCGGCTGCCGACAAGGAGCATATCGCGGACGGCGATGTGATTGAGTCCATCGGCGACCAGTCCACGCGCGAGTTGTCGCTGGCCGTCATTCGCCTGCTGCTGGAGGGCAAGCCGGGGACCACGGTGACCCTCTCGGTAGTGCGCCCGCGCAAGACCGACCCAGACAAAATCACGCTGACTCGCTCCATCACTGAAGCGCCTGCGCTGGTCGAGCAGCAGTATGAAGACGCGACCATCCTCTATTTGAAGCCCAGCGCGCTGACCGCCTCTCGCGTGGACGAGATTGCCGCAAAACTCAAATCGGCAAAGGGACGCAAGGTGCTGCTGGATCTGCGCGACTCCTCCGGAGGCGATTTCCAGGAGGGTTTGCGTCTGGCCAATTTCTTCGTGAAGCAGGGCACTCTGGCCGCACTCGAAGGCCAGAGGTTTCCCCGCCAAACCTTTTCCGCCGACCCGGCAACGTTCCTGAGTGACGCGCCGCTAGCTGTGCTGGTGAACCGCGGCACCGCGGGCGCGGCCGAACTGACAGCCGCCGCCATCGAGGATCTGAAGCGCGGCGACGTGGTGGGTGAGCGGACCTTCGGTCAGGGCTCGGTGCAGCGAACTATCGACCTGCCCGACGGCGCAGCCCTGCTCTTGACCGTAGCCAAGTACCAGTCCCCCAGCGGCAAGAAAATTCCGGATGAGGCCGTGACGCCCACTGTGGCCGTCGGCCAGACCTCCGAAGATGAGTACGAGGAAGCTCCGCCTGCCAACGGTGACGAGCCGCTCAACAAAGCTCTCCGGCTGTTGAAGGCAAATAACGGCGATCACGCCGCCCTGCCCGCCGTGGAAGCGACTCCCGCGGCCAACGCAAGCACCACCCCGCCCTCAACCCCGCCGGCAGCAGTGAAAAAGCCTGGTTTCTTCCGGCGACTCTTCGGGACGAAATAGAGATTCTCGCCGGCCTTTTTTATTGGAGGAATTGGTGACCCCGCGTTCCTGCCATTGCGCGGCATGGTTCGCCGGAGACGACACGTTTATCTTCTCGCCGTTCCCGTGCTAGCCTTGGGCTATAGCATTTATTTACGGTACTCAGTAGAAGTGCCGACGAGGCATGAATCGCTTGGCTATTTCCCCTATCAAGCCGCCCGAAATGCGAAGCCTTGGCCGGAGCCACCTGCTTCGCGCCGTGCCTGTGTCCGCGCATAAGCGGCGCAAGCTGGCCGGCAAGCTCATCCTGGCCGCGCTGCTTGTTTTGGCCGTGATTACCGGCTCGCTGGGCGGGCTCATGCTGGTCTACTCCGTCGATCTGCCACAGATACACGACCTGGAGCGATATCACCCCTCCACCACCACCGATCTCTACGACCAGAAGGGCCGCATCATCGGCTCCTTCGCGCTGGAGCGGCGCGTCGTGGTCAACTATGATGGCTTTGCGCCGGTGCTGCGCCAGGCCGTGATCTCCATTGAAGACAAGAGCTTCGAATCGCACTGGGGCATCAACATGCTGCGCGTCGGCGGAGCGCTGTGGTACGACCTGCGCAGCCACGGGCGCGCTCAGGGCGCATCAACCCTGACCATGCAATTGGCGCGTAACCTCTTTTTCTCCTCTGAACGCACCGCCAGCCGCAAAGTGCAGGAGGCTTACCTGGCCATTCAGATTGAGCGCGCCTTCACCAAACAACAAATCTTCACCCTCTATGGCAACCAGATCTACCTGGGACACGGAAGATACGGTTTCGAGGCAGCTTCTCAGTTTTATTTCAGCAAGCACGCCAAAGAGTTGACGCTCCCGGAGGCAGCTTTACTGGCGGGGTTGCCCAAGGGACCGGCAGCCTTTTCGCCGCTGCTCAATCCGGAAAAGGCACTGCGCCGGCGCAACCTGGTGCTCTCGGAGATGGAACTTGACCGCGTCATCACCCATCAGCAGGCAGAACAGGCTCGCAACGCCCCGCTGGGACTGCACATTGCCCAACCCGAAGCGTCAGTTGCCCCATGGTTCCAGGAGGAAGTAAGACGGGAACTGGAAAAACGCTTTGGCAGCGAGCAGGTGCACGAGGCCGGCTTGAAGGTGGAAACCACGCTCGACCTTGACTTGCAAAAAACCGCCGATCGCGCCATCGCGGACGGCCTGACTGCCTACGAGCACAGGCACGGCTGGATGGGCAATGGCCAGTCTGGCAAGCTGGAAAACGTATTGAGCAGCGGCTCCACCATCGAGGATTACAAGCATCCCGACTGGGATATGAGCTCCGGGCCCGGCGATTACGTGCATGCCGTGGTCACCCGCGCTCTGCCTATGGAGGTTCATGCCCGCGTAGGCGATGCCCAGATTGTGCTCCTGCCAGAGGACTGGAGATGGACCGGGAAGCGCTACGGCGACACACTGCTCAAGCCCGGCGACGTGATCTACGTTCACCTGACCGAGACGAAGGTGGGCAATGCGCAGCGCGCCATGCTTGAACAGGACTCCGGCGTGCAGGGCGCTCTGCTGGCCATCGACAACACCAGCGGCGACGTGCTGGCCATGGTCGGCGGGCGCGATTACGCGCTCTCCCAATTCAATCGCGCCACCCAGGCCGAACGGCAGACCGGCTCCAGCTTCAAGCCCTACGTCTACACCGCGGCCGTCGAGGACGGCGCCAAGCCCACCGACCTCATCGTTGATGCGCCGGTCAGCTTCGGCGGCTACATTCCACGCAATTACGAAAACGATTACAAGGGCACCATGACCCTTATCGACGCCTTCGCCGAGTCGCGCAACATTCCCGCCCTCAAGCTGGCCGACCAGGTGGGCATGCAAAAGGTCATCGACGTGGCCCACCGCTTCGGCGTCACCACCAGCATTCCCGCCTATCTGCCGGTAGCTCTGGGCGCGGTGGAAATAACGCTCGAAGAGCAAGTGACCAGCTACGCGGTCTTTCCCAATGATGGACTGCGCGTGAAGCCTCGGCTCATCAAAAAGGTCTCCAACGCCGATGGCGTCACGCTGTGGGAGGAGCCGCCCGCCGTAAACGAGGTAATCAGCCAGCAGACGGCGCGCACCATGATGATCCTTCTTCAAGCTGTTATCCGCCACGGCACCGGCGCGGCCGCGGCGCAGCTCAATCACCCGCTGGGCGGCAAGACAGGCACCACCAGCGAATACACCGACGCCTGGTTCCTGGGCTTTTCACCCTCCATCACCTGCGGCGTCTGGATGGGTTTCGACAACAACCAGCCGCTGGGAGATAAAGAATCCGGAGCCCGCGCAGCCCTGCCTATCTGGGTCACCTGGATGCGCGCCGCCATCGTCGGTAAGGACGACGAAATGTTTCTCAGCGATGAACCGGGCAAGCCCACCCTGAAGGCGTCCACGCAACTGCTCATGGCGCCTGAAGTAGCCGCCTCGCCTACCAGACCCTTGCATGCCAATGCGTCCGCCAATTTGCAACCTCCCGCGCAATCAAGATCAGTTGCCGCCATGCAGTCACCAGCTTTGCCAGTGACCAGTTCGCCCGCCAATTCGCGCACAACCCCGTCATCGACTAATCCGGCAGCCAATCCGCTGGTCCAATCTGTCGAAATACCGGCTGTGCAGTCAACCAGCGGGACTCCCGCAACCGGGTCGAAGATAAAACCTGCACTGATTCCAGAGACAGTTTCTGCCAAGTCCGCCGGAACCATCAAACCGGTCATAGCGCCGGTAAAGCCAGTTACCTCTCCTGGCGACTCCAGCATGGCCGCAAGACCGCCGTCTCAAGCTGTGCCATCTGCGCCATTGGCCTCCACCAACCCGGCTGCAAGACCGCCCGTACACGCGGCTGCGAAACTTCCGCTACCGCCCGCCGAAGGCTCTTCCTCCGCCAAGACGCCTGTGAAAACGGCTTTGACTACGTCGCCAGCTCCAGCCCCGCCAACGGTCACCGTCAAACCGGTAATGATCCCAGCGCCTGCCCCGAAAAAACCAAAGGATCCGCAATAAATATTTTTCCCGGCGGCATTTTCAGGCAAAAACCGGATTTCCCCGGTGATTTAATGAGAATCATTTCCGGATTGCCGGTTATCGAATTATCAATAGATGCTGTTCCCGATGAGCGGTTTCTCCAATACGGACTTCATGATTTGTGCCGGGATGCAGAGAGGGCGCGAAAAATGAACACCTGTTACTCACGAGTGATACTGTTCCTCCTGCTCATGCTCGCGGCCCCAAAGCTGTGGGCGCAGGGCCCTCCGTATCAAACTGACGATCCGGTGCCGGTCGACCTGCATCACTACGAGTTCTATATATTCGGCGGCGTCGACGGCACACCGGCGGAAATCGACTCGACTGGGCCGGCCTTGGAATTCAACTGGGGCGCCATACCCAGGGTGCAACTGCACGCCATACTTCCCTGGGGAGGCGTCTTTCCATCGAATAATGCCGTTTATCTACCCGGCGGAACGGGCCCGAGCGCATTTGGCCTCAACGACATGGAATTGGGCGTGAAACTCGCCATCATCAAAGAGGCCCGTCACTTTCCGCAAATCGGCACATTCACCATGTTTGAAATGCCGACAGGGAACTTTAACAAGGGGCTCGGATTTGGAAAAGTCTGGTACAAACTGCCCCTCTGGATGCAAAAGAATTACGGCAAGTGGCTGTTTGATGGAGGCGGCGGCTATCAGGTGGTGCCGCAAGCCGGCTTTCGCGACTTCCCATATACCGGATGGCTGGTGAAACGTGAAATCAACGAGAGGCTGGAACTGGGCGCGGAACTGTTTGCGCATGGGCGCGAAGGTTTTGCCGCGGCGCAAACCGAACGCTCTGCGATGATCGACGTTGGCGGGTATTACCATTTCAAGCATCATCCCGGCGAGCAGTTCCTGTTCTGCTATGGCCATTCGGTCGCCGGGCAAACAGAGAATTACGCTTACGCGGGCATGTACTGGACTTGGGGAAAAGACCATCACGCCGGCGACAAGAGTGCTGGTGAACTCCCCCTGCAAGCCCAGCCGAATTGACTCGTCAATTCGCATCATTTTCAAACTTCCAAAAATGTCTCCAGATAGAATCAACTACACCCAACTTAAGGAAGGAACATGAACAGTCCTAATGAATCTGTAAAGCGAACCGCATGGGGACTCCTTCTTCTGCGGATTCTTGTCGGATGGGTTTTCCTGTCCGAAGGCATTCAGAAATTTCTCTTTCCCGCGTTGCTCGGAGCGGGACGCTTTGCCAAGATCGGAATTCCAGCCCCACAGGTCATGGGTCCATTCGTGGGCATTGTGGAAATCGTCTGCGGAACACTCCTGATCGTTGGCCTCTTCACCACATTGGCCACGGTGCCGTTGCTGATCGACATAGCGGTTGCAATAGCTACCACCAAGGTCCCCATGCTGCTCAAACAAGGATTCTGGGTGGCGATGCACGAAGGGCGCGCCGACTTCTGCATGCTGGTTGGACTTATAGCCATTGCACTTCTCGGCGCCGGGGCTTTGTCTCTCGACGAGCGGAAACGCCGTGTCCACTGAAGCTCCGGTTGCGCCGTCGAATCGTCTCCACGATCACGCCTCCAGCGTTGAGGTACTGCTCGTCTTTCTCCGTCTCGGCTGCACCTCCTTCGGCGGGCCGATCGCGCACCTGGGCTACTTCCGCAAGGAGCTTGTCGAGCGGCGCAAATGGTGCAGCGAGAGCACGCTTGCCGAGATCATTGCAATTGCGCAGTCCATCCCCGGACCGGCCAGCAGTCAAACCGGATTTGCGCTCGGCATTGTTCGCGCGGGATGGCTTGGCGGCCTGGCCGCCTGGATTGGCTTTATGCTGCCTTCCGCGCTGCTGATGCTGGCCTTCGCATACGGCCACTCTTTTGCCGGCGGTAGAGCCGGCGACGGGCTGCTGCACGGATTGCAGCTTGTGGCTGTCGCCATCGTCGCGCAAGCGGTGCTTGCCATGCGGAGGTCGCTCGCTCCCGATGGCATGCGCATCGCGATGGCCGTTGCGGCTGCCGCACTTGCGTTGTTATTGCCGCCGCAGATAGCGACTATCGCACCCATCGCCCTGGGCGCCGTGGCGGGGCTTCTGCTGCTGCGCACAGGCGAGGAGGCCTGCCACGACCCCATTGATTTGACCTTGTCGAAGAGAGCGGGAGCAGTTTCAGCAGTTGCCTATCTACTGCTTTTGGTTGCGCTCCCGCTTCTTTCTCGCATTTTTGCAGTGCAGGGGCTGGACATCTTTTCGGCTTTTTATCAAGCTGGGGCGCTCGTATTCGGGGGAGGACACGTCGTGCTTCCCTTGCTCGAACACACAGTCGTGGCGCGCGGATGGGTGACGCAGCAATCGTTTCTTGCAGGCTATGGCGCAGCCCAGGCCTTGCCCGGACCGCTCTTCTCTATCGGCGCATACCTCGGCGCCAGCATCCGTCCGGCTGCGAGCCCGCTCCTCAATGGACTGCTTGCTCTTGCCGGCATTTTCACTCCCGGCATGCTGGCCATGGCCGCCGTGCTTCCGTTTTGGAGCGCCTTTCGTGGAAACCGATCCCTGCGGCGCGCTCTCAACGGAATCAATGCGAGCGTCGTGGGCATCCTCATTGCCGCGCTCATTCATCCCCTATGGACGTCCACCATTCTTCATGCAAGCGACTTCTTGATTGCGCTGTTTGCCTTTGCTTTGCTCACAATCTGGAAGGTCCAGCCATGGCTGGTGGTGGCGAGCGTTGCGGCGATTTCGATGATGGTTTCCCTGGCGCAATAGGCTGAGCCTGCAATCTTCAATGAGAACGCGCCAGCCGGAAGTCCCGCTTGGCCTTCCAAAAGATCACGACTGCCAGACCGAGGAGTCCTGTTCCCAGCAACACTAGAGACCCGGGTTCCGGAGTCGGCGTGATCTCTGGACCAGTAGGATTGGGGGGATTGTCAGGGCTGGAGATGCCGATGCCGGTTGACTGATTCAGATAATCCTGTCCCGGTTCAGTTTCCGATTCCACCAGTATATAGGTGGTGCTGGTGTTTGCCCAAAAGTTCACTTCCCACTCATTGGGGTCGCTGGACGGACCAATATTAAAGAGAAGGCCATAGTAATCGAACAGGCCGCCCGAAGTGCCTGGCGCATTTGCGTCCGGGTAATACAGATTGTCGTACCACCACGAACCATTCGCAGAGGTAAGGTAATTCTCGTAGGTGCCGTTTCCGGGGTACAGGCTGATCGCGCCGGAAACACCGTTCTCCGGATCCGAATAAGTGCCTGTGAAGGAGGTGATGTCAATGCCGCCATCTGCGTTCGGAGTGCCCGAGGTGGTGAAGACACCGTTGATGGTGATGTCATACGCCGGGTAGTTCACACCCGTCGAGTAGTTGGAGACATTGCCGGTATAGATGAAGATAAACGTATCAGCCAAGGCAGCCGGGACACCCACCAGTGTCGCTGCCAATAAGAGTAACGTCGATGAAAATTTCCTCAACGTTCGTTTCCCCATGACTGATCCTGTGCGAAATCCTCTCTACACTTACCCTCGCTATGGACCTACCACAATCTAATAAACTACTCCTTTTCTTAATGGAACTTCAACAAAACAAATAACTTTACTGTATGGAAACTATCCCCAAAGTAACTTAATACTTGCACCTGGGTCACATGAATGAATACCAAAGATCTCCAGTCATAAGGACCACTTCTTCACAAGGGTTTCCACTATGCAATTGCAGTCGATGGAGGCTAAGTTGCTTTGTATGAAGTAGATACCGGCTAAGTCTGTGCCCGCGCATACCTTTTGTATTGGCATTGCGGACAAACCGCGAGATGAGCCAATCTTGAGAGAACAGGCCTTACCGCGCCAGCCGGAAGTACCGTTTCGCCCTCGCCACATCTTTAAAGATTTGCGCCTTCAAAGCCTTCGGCGTAGACCATTGTTGCTCGCCGCGCAGGCGGAACAGGAATTCGACTTCTATCGGCGTCTGCTCGTCGAGTTCGATTGGCTCGAAGTCCAAGATGTGCGACTCGACGGCAAAGGACGCCTCGCCAAAGGTGGGCCGGTTGCCCACGTTGGTGACTGCCTGAAATCTGCGCCCGGCGACTGTAAGTCGCGTAACGTAAACCCCGAAGGCGGGGAGTTGCCCAACGTACGGCGCCAGGTTGACGGTGGGCACCAGCAGCCGCGTGCCGATACCGCGCCCATGAGCCGTCGTGGAGCGAATCTCAAAGGGGCGGCCCAGCATCCAGCGCGCGCGAGTCATGTCGCCTGCCGCCACACATTCCCGTATGGCCGAGCTGGAAACCTCCAGTTTGCGCACCCGCACCGGCTCATGGACGTGAACGGCAAAGCCAAGCTCCCCGCCAAAGGCCTGAAGCTCGGCCACTCCGGCCTCGGCGTGATGACCGAAACGGAAATTGCCGCCTTCATGGAGACTGCGAGCGGCGAGAGCATCAACCAGGATGGAGCTGACAAACTCCCTCGCCGTCAGTGAGGCAAATGCCGCATCGAAGGGCAGCACCACTACGGCGTCAATGCCGGTGAGAGCAAGCAGGCGCAGGCGCTCGTCGATGGGCGTGAGCAGCCGCAGCGCGGACGAGGGGCGCAGAAACTGCTCCGGGTGAGGGTCGAAGGTGATGGCCACGGCGCGCGCGCGCAGCGATTGCGCTTCACCCACCACCGCCGAAAGAATCTCCTGGTGGCCCAGATGCACGCCGTCGAAGTTGCCGATGGCAGCCACGCTGGGGCCGAAGCCGGCGGGAATCTCCGCGACCGAATAAAATACAGAAGTCATAGTGTCGGTCATCAATGCGCGGTCCCCAGGTTCACCGACAGGCTAAGGCCGTCATAAGCCAGCTGAATGCCATCGGGCAGTGTGCGGTTGGTTGCTTCGTGGCCCAGATCGTGGGCGATATGCGTAAACCAGGTATGGCCTGCGCCGATGCGCAGTGCCCAGCCGATGGCCTGCTCCACGGTGGCATGGCTGGGATGCGGCTTGTGACGCAGCGCGGAGACAACCAGGTGGTCCAGCCCTTCCAGCAGTGCGAAACTCGATTCAGGGATGGCGCTCACGTCGGTCAGATAAGCGGCGCGGCCAAAGCGAAAGCCGGCAATCTCCAGCTCGCCGTGCAGCACAGGCACGCGCCGAAACTCGACACCATGAACCAGAGTCCGCTCGGCCAGCGGTCGCAATTCCACGCGCGCGCGGGTGGGATACGTGGCCCGCGGTGAAAAAGTGTACTCATAGATGCGCTCCAGCACCTCTGCCGTCTCCGGAGAGGCATAGAGCGGAATCGGCCCGCCCTCGCGGAAGACCGCAAAGCTGAGCGGGCGCAGGTCGTCCATGCCCAGAATGTGGTCGGCGTGGGAGTGGGTATAAAAAACTGCGTCCACGCGGGTGAGACCGTTGCGCAATGCCTGCTCGCGGAAGTCCGGGCCGGTATCGAGGATCACTATGCGCTCACGCTCGCCGGCCTGGCCGGGCTCGCTCCAGCGCAACAGCACCGAGGGCCTGAGCCTGCGGTCGCGCGGGTCATCCGAGGTGCACACCGCGCAGCCGCACCCCAGCGTAGGAACCCCCATTGAAGTTCCCGTCCCCAGAAATGTGAGCAAACCGTCCATGCGTGGCGAGCCCGTTATGCCTTCTTCTTCGGCGGCGGCGGTTGGATGCCCTGCGAGGTGATCATGTTGGTCAATTCCAAAAAGGCCATGCGCAGTTCAAACAAAATCGTCTGCAGGATTTTATCCTCGGCCTCGGTCAGGTTCCCCTTGGTCTTCTCCGCCAGCACGCCCAGCAAATCAATGGTTGTCCGAGCACCCAGAATGTCTACCCTGGGATGCTGTCCCTCCTGCGTGCCTGCACCCATCTGAATCATCGCGGAAACATAGAACTGCTGCACCAGGTGCTCGAAGCTGATCTGCGGCGGCGCGCCCGCGGCCGGATTCTGCGCCCGCACCATGTCTTCCAGACGCTGCGACGAGGCGTCGTAAGCCGCCTTCTGCTCGCGGCTCTCCTGGGCTGTAGGCGGGGAAGGCAACTCCGCTTCAGTCACCGCCCCAACCTCGGGAGTTGCAGCAGGCGCGGGCTCCCGACGGGACTCTGACTTCGATTCGTTGACGACCAGGTGCGGGCCGCCGCCTGGCGCCGGCGCGGCTTCGGCGGGAGTTGCCGGCTGCTGCCGGCCTTCATGCTCTTCTTCCGCTTTCATCTTGCGGCGGTCAATTACTTCAAACTTCGGTTTATCGCTCATGGTTTTCCGTTTCCTGTTCTTACACGTTGATTTGCAAACTCGTTGACTTCGTTACTCCGCCTCCAGCACGGGCGGCGCGGCCAGAATCCATGCGGTGCCCGTGGCTGTTCCGGCATTGTAGGTGAAGGACTGATTGCGCATCTCGGCCTCGCCGCGCATCATGCCCAAAGCAAATACACGCGAACCTGTTCGCAGTGGCAACTCCGCGGCGCTGGTGATCTCGCCGGCAATCTCTCCGCCTTCCAAATTCAGTTTCGCTCCCGCGGCAGGAACGGGCCCGGACAACTCCAACTGCCGCAAATGCCGGTGAACGCTGCCGCGGGACCGGATGCGCTCCACGATCTCCTGGCCCAGGTAGCAGCCCTTGTTAAAACTCAATGCCACCTGCGGTGGGGCCGACTGCTCGCTATTCGCTCGCATAGATTTCATCGCCCCTGGAAAATTCGCCACCTGCGGCACAACCTCCTGAGGCAGGTCGCGCTCGACAATATCGACGCCATACGCGGGAATCCCTTCGGCGATGCGAAAAGCCTCCAGAGTGGCCGCTCCCACCGGAGCTGCTCCGGCCTCGATCAGCGCCTGCCACAGTGCGGGAATCTCCGCCGCCCGCGCCCAAAGTTCATAGTGCGGCGCCAACACGCCGTAACTGCGAACAACTCGCAAGTTCGCACCGTTCCAGGCAGCGCGCGCGCTGGTCATAGATTCGGTTAGCGGCTCAGCCGGCGCGGGCAATCCAAGCCGCGCCAACACACCGGCGGCCTGCGGACCGGCAAGCCCCAGCGCCGACTCTTCGGACAACTCTCCGTTCGCGTCCACGCTCAACGGCGCCAACTCCACATCGTCCATGATGATGAAGCGTTCCAGGTGGGCCAGCAGCCGGTCGTACTGGTAGGAGGCTATCGTCAATCTGAGATCGTCGTTCTCGCGCCAGACGTGCAAGTCGCCCTGGATACGCCCCTGCGCGTTGAGCACCAGGTTCCAGGCGCCGGCGTTCTCGCCCAACTCGTTCACCGTGTTGGTGACCATGCCGCTGAGCCAGCGGAAGCGGTCCTCGCCGCGCACCGCCACGCGTCGCAGCCAGCCCAGGTCGTGCACCGCGGCGCCGCGAACCAGCGCCGCTGCTTCCTTCACTGGCGCGTCCAACTCCCGTGGTGTCAAGCTGCCGCGATAGGCCATAAGCTCCGGCCCCGCGCCGGCTTGAGCAAATTGAACAAGCCACGTCGCTAGTGGTGTTGCCAAAGAAAGGTCGGTTTCCGTCATAGGGGATCTTTTTACCGGTTCCGGCACAATTTTCAGAGAAAATCTCGCACCAGGCCGCATCCTGATTATAGCCTTGAAAGAAGATAGGATGAATCAATGAGCAAGCCGCATGGAAGGTTTCGCGGATGGGCCTGGGCGGTAGCGATTTGCCTGGCAGCAACCATCGCGCCGCAAGCGCAGTTGGCCTCGCCGCAGGTTGTCGCACCGCAGGCGCCGCCAGCCCCGCCGCAGGTGGCTGGAAAGATTACCCCCGAGCAGGCGCTCCAACTCTTCTCGCTCGTCGACGAGCTGATCAAGTTTTCCTCCGACGAAACCGGCCTCCCCATCAAGAACACAGTCAAGCGTCAGATTACCTCCCGCGCCGCGGTGGAAAGCTATCTGAAAGAAAAATTCGAGGAAGACGAAAGCGCCAAACGCCTTCAGCGCAGCGAGATTGTGCTCAAGAAGTTTGGCCTGCTGGACCGCGACTTCGCCCTCAAGCCCTTTCTGCTGGCGCTGCTCAAAGAGCAGATCGAGGCCTATTACGATTCGAAGACCAAGACCGTATATATGCTGGACTGGGTAGACGTTGAGGAGCAAAAACCGGTGCTGGCCCACGAGCTGACCCACGCCCTGCAGGACCAGCACTCCGATCTGGAAAAGTGGAACAACCAGACCCCCGAAGATGTCTCGCTTAACTCCAGCGACGACAGCGACCACCTGGCCAAAGACGAGATGGACACGGCGCGCGAGGCCGTCGCCGAGGGACAGGCCACGGCTGTCATGATGGACTACATGCTCAAGCCCATGGGCAAGAGCCTGGTCAAAGACCCGGAGGTGATGGAGTTCGTCAGGCAGCATATGGCCGCCTCGGCAGATTCTCCCGTTCTGTCGCGCGCGCCGCTGCTGCTCTCTGAATCGCTGCTCTTCCCCTACCGCGACGGCCTCAGCTTTGAGCAGGACGTGTGGATGGACCAGGGACAGACAGCGGCCTTTGCCGGGACCATGGACCGCCCGCCGACCTCGAGCTGGGAGATTATCAACCCGCGCGAGTACGAAAAGCGCCACATTCCCGCTGTGCCTCTTCTGCCCAACATTCACCCCCTGGTGGACAAGCTCTATAAGCCCTACGACATCGGCCAGATCGGTCAACTCGACCTGCACATCCTCACCGAACTCTTCGGCGGTGACCAGGCCGCGGGCGACCTGACCCCGGCTTGGGACGGCGGTCTCTACTGGGCCGGCCAGCGGCTCAGCGCCAAAACGCCGGAAGAACTGGACAGCACCAACTCCATCGCCCTCTTCTATCTCTCGGCCTGGAAGAACACCGCCTCCGCCCAGGCCTTCGCATCTCTCTACGCCGACGAGCTGGGCCGCAAATACTCCGGCGTCAAGCTCGACTCGAGCGATGAACGCGCCGCCCCCGCTGACCGCTCCTCTGGATTCATGGTCTTCCCGCCGCCCGTCTCTTCCGGCGAAGAGCAGGTCTACTCCACCAGTGAAGGCCCGGTGGTCATCACCACCCGCGGCAAGCTGGTCTTCGTCGCGGAGAGTTTTCCGCTCGAGCTGGCCCGCAAACTCACCGCGCTCATCCTCGACGCGCAAGGGACCGGCGAACTCAAGATGGCGGAGACAGAAGAGCCACACGTCCCAGCTCTCGATTCCGGACACCGGCAATCGCTCACCGGAAACCTCATTCGCTTCTTCTCCAACTGCGGCGTGATGAAAGCGGCGGTAAACGCAGCACTGCAGGCAGGAAGATAGGAGGGCTGAGACAAAACCCGCTCACATTGCGTCTCCGCCCGCTCCTCTTCAGCGGAGAGCCGGATGAAGGAACGAAGGGTAGCGAGCATGGATTCCTTTCGAAACTCGGATAAAAATAACAAAAAGTATACGCCGCGGGAGGTGGGAGGTCGCTGCATAATATGTTAGTCTTTCAGGCGGGTAGTTCGGAATCCCAATTTACCCATGAAAGGTGCTACTGAAATGCGTATATTCAAGACTCTTGCCACGGCAGTTCTCGGACTGTCGGCTTTCTTGCTTTTTGCTCTGGGAACGCCGGCTCAGGCCCAGCGTCCTCACTATCTCCATGCCCTTTCCAACCTGCGGGAGGCGCGTGAACTGCTGCAAACGGATACCCGGCCGGGATTTATCGGCGCGCGGGACCGTGCCATCGAGGAAATTGAACGCGCTATCCATGAAGTGAGTGAGGCGGTGCGCGACGAGGGTAGGAACCCCCACCACACTCCACCTCCAGCCGGGGGAGACCCTAATCGCCCCATGCGCTCGGCACTAAATCTTCTGGATGAAGCACGCGGGGACATCGCCACAGGGACCGATGAGTCTGGACATCAAGGGCTGCAGATGCGCGCGCTCCATCACGTTGACGAGGCGCGGGAAATTCTCAGACATGCCCTGCACGAAATGGAAAGAGAGCATCGCTACTAGTTTCTCTCGATGCAAAGAGCGGCTCCCCAGGCCTCATTATTGAGGCCTGGGGATCCTTCTGTCATATCGCTAACTCTGTGAAGTGAACTGAGATATAAGGCTTGCGGATTGTGGAATTCCCCGCTCGTCTGCACTCAGATCTTGCTTTGCACGAGCAGGATCAGTTCCGCATTCCGCGGCAGTAGAACGCTGTTATCGGTACTGGTGATTCGTGCGCTGCATCCCGGCCCTCCCGTAACCTCCAGCTTGATCTTGGGTAATTCGGCCACAACTCCTGCTCGCACGGTCTGCGGCTTGCCTCCAGGATTAAGAATGTCATCTGAAAAAGCCTCTTTGGCGGCGACGTCTCGAATGTTACGTTTCGCGCCAGCCTTCATTTCAATGGGCAACTCTTCATGCAATCTCTCCAACCGCTCTGCAGGCGCCACCAGGGCGATCAGCCACAGTGGCATTTCTTTCTTGGGGTGGCCTGCACAATCGGCGTAATCGAAGGCTACTGACAGCTCAGAGGAATTTGTATCCTTTCCCTGACCAACAGCCTTGATGTGCCCGTAAAGGACAGATCCCTCATTCAGAGTGCAACCAGGAAAGACCAGGTTGTTCGAGACAGTCACCCAAATTTCCTTGCCCACCTTCAGATGCGCAGAGTCCAGCGTTCCCTGCAATTTGGCCTGGATGGTTGCATTGAAGGGAATAATCGTACCGGCGAGGTTCGGGCATAAATCCGCGCCACTCTCGGTCGCGGGCGCCGTATGTGCGGATGGACTCACCGCGCTCTGAGCAAAGATAAAGACGGCCGCGAATACCGGAACAACGGCGATCCGGCCCATCCACAAGAGCCGGCTGAACGAACGACGAGTGTCGAGCATTGATTCCTCTCCAAATGAAAGCTGAAAGTAGCATTAGTATACTTCGCGGTAGTGGAGTGTGAGAGCGCGGAAAATGTGCTCAATAACGGAAGCCTAAGAAGTTCAAACAGCGTCCTTGTGGACGAGATATTCGTCAACAAGCACGGCTACCAGCACAGCCGTGGGAACCGAGACCATGGCTCCAAGAACGCCTCCAAGCGCTGAGCCGATTACCAGGGCAATGAGGATTGACAGGCCGGGCAGGCCGACTCTGTTTTTCATAATGCGAGGAACGAGGTAGTAGTTTTCAATCAGTAGATAAACCACGTAAAAGATAGCAATGCCGAGTACCCTGCCCCATGAGTCAATGGCCGCCACCAGCAGCGCAAGCGTGATGCAGATGGCAGCGCCCAGCACGGGGATGATGTTGAGCAACCCCGTCAGCACGCCCAGCGCATAAGCATAACGAACCTGGAGCGAGAGATAGACGATGGTGCTGGCCACTCCCAGGATGAGCATCAGGCTCCCCTGGCCAAGCAGCCATTTGTCCATGCGGACCTCCGCCCGCCGGAGGGTCTTGTCGAGACGTTCGCGGTGTTCGCGCGGGAAAAAGGAAAGAAACCACCGGTAGGCCTGGTCGCCTTCCAGAATGAAATAAATGGTAAGAATAAAGCCCATGATCAAATCGAATAACTTGCCCGCCCAGTTGCTGAGCGAGAGCAGCAGAAAAGTGGCTGCCCGGCTCGCGAAATCCTGAAGCCGGGTACTAATATCCGCGGTATTCAGGTGTTGAGCCAGGGGAAAATGCTTGAGTTTTTCTAGAAGTCCGGGCAAACGTGTTGGCATCTCCCGGGCGAATCCCTGCAAGTCGCTGATGACCGGAGGCAGAGCAAGGAACCCGAAGGCGGTAATCGCTCCCGCCGCAACGAGCAGAAGAATGAAGATGGCGGCTGAGCCCTTGAATGGTTGCCAACTGCGAATGCGAAGCCGGGAAGTAAAACGCACCATAGGGGAGAGCACGACGGCAAAGAGCGCGCTGACATAGAGCAGCATGAGCACATCGCGAATCAGCCAAGCCAGGTAGCAGGCCAGGGCAAGGGCGAAGGCGAAGACGATGTCGCGGCGAAGAGAGCGCGGGCTGTAGGAGGGCTCAGTCATGCGCAGCATTCCTGCAAGCCGGAGTATACGGCACCGGCAATGCATTCGGCGAATTTGTGTCCCACAGCTTCAGGCCGGAAAGTTCATTGTCCGGAGCCGCCCTACCTATCCCCGCCCAGCATCGACCCCACAATTCCGCCAATGATGGCGCCGCCCGCGGCCGGTCCCGCTTGCCGGCTCTCGACGCGCGGCAGGTACTCGGCAATCTGCTGCGCCAGCCGTGAAATCGGCAGCGTCTGCAGCCAAACCGTTCCCGGCCCTTGCAGCACGGCCAGAAACAGGCCATCCCCGCCGAAGAGCATGTTCTTGATCCCCGGCACCGTGGTGATCTGGAAGCCCACCGACGCCTGGAAAGCGCCCACATGGCCCGGATGCACCCTCAACACCTCGCCAGGGACCAGGTTCTTCACCACCAGCTCGCCGGATAGCTCCAGCCATGCCGTGCCCTGGCCGCCCACCTTCTGCAGCATGAAACCGCTGCCGCCAAAGATGCCCGCCCCCAGCGACTTCTGGAAGCCCACCCCGAGGGTCACCTGGTCTGTGGCGCACAGAAACCCGTGCCGGTGAATCATGTACTCATTGCCGGGCGCAACCTCGACCGGCACAATGTGGCCCGGCACCTTGGTGGCAAACGAAACCTCGCCAGTTGTCCCCGAGGCGCGGTACTCGGTCATGAACAGGCTTCCGCCACCGGCCACGCGCTTCAATGCGCCAAAGATTCCCCCACCCCCGCCCATCTGCGTATGGGTGGTCATTTGAATGGAAGCGGTCATCCAGGAAAGCTCGCCGCTCTCTGAAAACACGCTCTCGTTGGGTTCAAGCTGTACATCGAGCACGGGCATGGTGGTGCCCTGAATCCTGGTTTGCATGGGTCATCTCCTTGTTGTGAATAGTGTACCTGCCCGGAGTTGTGGAGAGTCGAGTTAGAATCGATTTCTCTATGAAGAGTTGGCAAATCCTGCACTCAGCTCTTGTACTTTGAACTATCGATCACCGTCAATTCTTTTCGAATATGGATCCCCTGCCCTATTCGCAGATGGCGGCCTGATGTTCTACTCTTTTCTTTGACCCCTATGGCCTCTTTGATTCGCAGCTACCGGAAAGCTCTCTGGCTTGCGCTGGAGCATGACGTGCTCAACTCGGCCAAGGCCGTCGCATATTCAGGAATGCTGGCCCTGTTTCCGGCACTGATGGTCCTTACCGCGCTGCTGGCTCAGGCGCCGGAGGGGACCTCGCTGGTGGGCGAGGTGCGCGGAGCCTTCGAGCAGTTCCTGCCCGAAGGCGCCTTGTCTCCGTTGCAGTCCGCAATGGAGACCCACCGTATTCGCTCCGTGCAGTTGATCTACTCCGCTGCCGCTCTCTCGGTCTTTGCCGGTTTGGGGATGATGCTCTCGCTGATGGAGGGCTTTCGCCGCGCCTATGGGCTGCCTCGCGATCATTGGGGCTTCTGGCAGCGGCGGTTCAGGGCCCTGTTGCTGGTGCCCATTGTGCTGATTCCGCTCTCGATGGCCACCCTGGTGCTGGTCTTCGGCCGCCAGTTCGAGGCGTGGATGATAGACAACTCCACCCATGAATTGCGCCATATTGTGCTTGTCTTCTGGCGCATGGTCCGATGGGCCATCGCGCTTGTCACCAGCGTCAGCGTCCTCGGCGCTCTCTACCACTTCGGTACAGGTCACGTGAAAACTCATGCGAATTCGTGGAGTCGTAGACGATTGGCCCTGTTGATGATTGTGGCTGGTGTATGGACAGCTTTCGTGGTAAATGCGGTGGTCTCTGGCAGGGTATACAGAGCACGGGAACTCGATATTACTAATCCCACGCTTTTCGTAATTGTTGGAGCCGGAGGCTTTATTGCGTTTTTATTTGTTAGATACATACTTCCGCTCCACCAGCGCAAGGAGCACTGGGACTTGGTGGGACCGGGCGCGGTGGCCGCCACTCTGGTCTGGTTCCCGTCCACATTGGCCTTTGGCTGGTATGTCACGCGAATCGCCAACTACTCCATGTTCTACGGCTCCTTTGGCGCCGGCATCGCTACGCTGGTCTGGCTCTACATCACCTCGTTCAGCGCACTGCTGGGAGCGGAGCTGAACGGCGTCCTTTTTCGGGAACGGCAGGAACGGGTTTCCGCTGGCTCCAAACCGAAACGCTCCCGCCGGTAACCATTTTCACCGCCCATTCACTGCGTCTCCCGCATAATAATAAGGAGGGGTACGTTCTCATCTATGTATTCGACGTAGCCGGCCGCCCCCTAATCCGGCTCATGGCCCATTCAACCTTCTTAGGAGGTTCCCTATGTCTTATGCGCCTCTTAGCCTGACTGATTCCGCCATCCGGCGCCGCGCCAAGATTGTTGCCACGCTCGGCCCGGCCTCCAACACCGAACCTGTCTTCCACGATCTGGTCCGCGCCGGCGTCGATGTGGTTCGCCTTAACTTTTCTCACGGCACCCACGAGGAGAAGCTGGCGCTGATCCAGATGATCCGCAAGGTAAGCCGCGAGGAGGGCAAGCCCCTCTGCATCCTGGGCGACCTCCAGGGGCCCAAGATTCGTACCTCCACGCTGAAAGACCACCAGCCTGTGCTGCTCAAAGCAGGCCAGCAGTTGACTATTACTCCGCGCGAGGTCCCGGGCACGGCTGCCCTGGTGGGCACCACCTTCAAAACCCTGGCGGACAACGTCGAGCAAGGCTCCCGAATTCTACTCTCCGACGGCCTCATCGAATTACGCGTCCATGAAGTCTCGGACGGCGACGTCATCTGCGAGATCATCAACGGCGGCCTGCTGGGCGAGCACAAGGGCATCAACCTGCCTGGTATTCCGGTGCGCACACCTTCTCTGACGGAAAAGGATTCCGAAGACCTGGAATTTGCGCTCAAGAACGGCGTGGACGCCATCGCCGTCTCCTTCGTTCGCACTGCGGAGGACGTGAGCCTGGTGCGCAATCGCGTTGCGGCCCTGGGCAGCGAAACCTGGATCATCGCCAAGCTGGAAAAACCCCAGGCCCTGGAGCACCTCGACGCTATCTTCGCCGCCTCCGACGCCATCATGGTGGCCCGCGGCGACCTCGGCGTTGAGCTGCCGCCAGAGCAGGTTCCCGCCATTCAGAAGCACATCATTCGCCGCGCCGCCGAGCTCCGCAAGCCAGTCATCACCGCTACCCAAATGCTGGAATCGATGATCGAGAACCCCCGCCCCACCCGCGCCGAGGTCTCCGACGTGGCCAACGCCGTCTACGACGGCACCGACGCCGTCATGCTCTCGGGCGAATCCGCCGTGGGCAAGTACCCCGTCGAGGCCGTCTCCATGATGGCCCGCATCGTGGTCGACGCCGAGCGCAACATCAAAGATGCTGAGTTCTCCGACCGCCGCAAGCAGCGCAGATCGCACCTCTCTATCGCCGAGACTATCTGCGAAGCCACGGCGCACGCCTCTGACGACCTGGACCTACATGCTATAGCCTTGTTTACCGAGTCGGGACAGACCGCCCGCAAGCTCTCCAAGTATCACCCCTCGGCGCCCATCTTCGCCCTCAGCCCCGTTGAGGTCACCATCAACCGCCTCAGCCTGCTCTGGGGAACCACCCCCATTCGCTGCCCCAAGGTCACCTCCACCGAGGCCTTGGTCGAATGTGCCGAAAGCCTGCTCGAAAAGGGCGGCTACGTCAAGCCCCGCGAGGTTATCGCCATCGTGGCCGGCACGCGAACCCGCTCCGGCTCCACCAACTTCCTCCGCCTGCATGTGATGGGCGAAAAGGAGGGCTCGCGTTTCTTTGTCCCGCGCGAAGTGGCGCCGGCAAAGAAAAAGTAGCCGGGTGCATAGACGCAACAAAAAGCGCCACTCCCATCCGGAAGTGGCGCTTTGTGCATCACTCAGTAAGATGTTTCTATCTTCCGATCTCCGGAATCGACAATCCCCGGCAAATCTTCCGCGACAGTAGATCTGCAACCTCAGTATGGCGAGGAATCGCTTCCGTCTGTCCAGTCTCCGGATTGCACCACAAGGAGTGTGAGCCACCTTCGCGTTTTAGATAGCATCCATGCAGGCGCAGGTGGCGAAGCAGGGAATCGCGCTTCACTGGACGGTTACCGTCTCGCGAAGAGCGTCTGCCGGAGCACCGCGAAGACCATCCTCGCGCCGGTCTTCCAGAATAAGTTGGATGGCTGCACCCAGGCTTTCACGGCACTCATCCACGCTGTGCCCTTGCCCGTTGGCGCCGGGAATCTCGGGAGACCAGGCGACAAACCATTCCCCGTCGCGCTCAATGACTGCTGTAAATTCATTCCTCATGAAACGAGTATAGACCAGCTTTGACATTGCGGGAATGATAAACGGGGTGATGTTTAATTCCACCCCGTTTTGGATGGTTAGTCCGTAGCCGACACTTACTTCCCCGCCAACTGCCGCAAAACATACTGTAAAATCCCGCCATGCTCGAAGTACTCAATCTCCCCTGGCGTATCGATGCGAACTTTGACAGTGAACTCTTTCTCCGCGCCATCGTCGGCCGTCGCTTTCACTGCGAGCGTGCGGCCTTTTTCCATCCGCTTCGCAAGCAGCGCCGTCAAGCCTGGAAAATCGTATACCTCTTCGCCCGTCAACCCCAGCGACTCCGCGCTTTGCCCCTCGGCAAACTGCAACGGCAGAATCCCCATCCCCGCCAGGTTCGACCGGTGAATCCGCTCGAAGCTTTCGGCAATCACCGCGCGCACTCCAAGCAATTTCGGTCCCTTGGCCGCCCAATCGCGCGAACTTCCTGACCCGTACTCTTTCCCTGCCAGAATCACCAGCGGCACTCCGCGCTCTGCGTACTTCACGCCGGCGTCATAGATGGACATTGGCTCGCCCTCGGGCAGCAGGCGCGTCACGCCACCCTCGGTCCCCGGCGCGAGCTTGTTTCTCAGCCGCACATTGGCAAATGTTCCACGCACCATCACTTCGTGGTTCCCGCGCCGCGAACCGTAGCTGTTGAACTCTGCCGGCTTCACGCCGTGAGCCGCAAGATATTTTCCCGCCGGCCCGTTGGCCTTGATGTTGCCTGCCGGAGAGATGTGGTCGGTAGTGACGGAGTCGCCCAGCACGGCCAGCACGCGCGCGCCAAGAATGTCCGTAACTGGCTCGGGAGTCTGAGTTATGCCGTCGAAGTACGGCGCTTTGCGGATATAAGTCGAATCCGGCTCCCACTGGTAGACCTCGCCGCTAGGAAACTTCAGTCCCTGCCAGTTGGCGTCGCCCAAACTCACCGTCGCGTATTCTTTGCGGAAGCTCTCGCTGGACAATCCCTTTTCGATGGCCTCGGCAACCTCCGCCTGCGTCGGCCAAATGTCTCTGAGAAAAACCGGCTTACCTGCTCCATCCTCGCCCAGTGCATCTGTCTCGAAGTTATGCCCGATCCGCCCGGCAAGTGCATAGGCCATCACCAGCGGCGGACTCATCAGATAATTCGCCCGCACATCCACATTCACCCGGCCCTCGAAGTTGCGATTGCCGCTCAACACGCTCACCGCAACCAGCCCATGCTCGTCGATGCTCTTCGACACGTCGACGGGCAGCGGCCCGGAATTACCAATGCAAGTGGTGCAGCCGTAGCCCACCACGTTGAAGCGCAGCTTTTCCAGATACGGCAGCAAACCCGCCTTGGCGTAGTAATCCGTGACCACGCGCGAACCCGGCGCCAGCGAGGTCTTCACCCACGGCGGCACGCTCAGTCCCTTTTCTACCGCTTTTTTCGCTAGAATTCCCGCCGCCACCATCACCGATGGATTCGACGTGTTGGTGCAACTGGTAATCGCCGCAATCACCACCGAGCCGTGATCGAGATAGGTGTCAGGATCCACCCCAAAGCGGCCTTGTACTGTATGCGGTGTGGTCTGAGCCTCCAGCGCCGCATCCGTTACCGTTCCCCTTTCCCACTGCGCCGCAATTCGCGTTCCCAGCGGTTTCGCCGTGGGCGAGAGCAGGTTGGGAAGTTCCTCTGCAAACAATGCAGCCACATCCCGCAGCAGCACGCGATCCTGCGGGCGCTTGGGTCCGGCCACGCAAGGTTCTACATCCGCCAAGTCCAGATCCAGAGTTTGCGTGTAATCGGCCTCCTGCGTCTCCGCGGTGTGGAACATCTCCTGCGCTTTGTAATAATCCCGGACCAGCGCAATCTGCTCCTCGCTGCGCCCCGTCAGTCGCAGATAGAGTAACGTCTCGGCGTCCACCGGGAAGATTCCACAGGTCGCCCCGTACTCCGGCGCCATGTTGCTGATGGTCGCGCGGTCGGCCAACGGCAACGCGGCCACGCCCGGCCCGTAAAACTCCACAAACTTGCCCACTACGCCCAGCTTGCGCAACGCCTGGGTCACGGTCAGCACCAAGTCCGTCGCCGTCGCGCCCTCGCGCAGTTTTCCCAGGAGCCGGAAACCCACCACCTGCGGCACCAGCATCGACACCGCCTGCCCCAGCATGGCCGCTTCGGCCTCGATGCCACCCACGCCCCAGCCCAGAACGCCCAGCCCGTTGATCATCGTGGTGTGCGAATCGGTGCCGACGACCGTGTCCGGATACGCGACAACTTCGCTGTCAATCGTCGCCGTAAAGACCACGCGCGCCAGATACTCCAGATTCACCTGATGGCAGATGCCCATCCCCGGCGGAACAGCGCTGAAGTTTCTGAACGCCATTTGCCCCCACTTCAAAAACGCATAGCGCTCGCGGTTTCTTTGGAACTCCAATAAGGTGTTAGCCGCAAGAGCGCCCGCCGCGCCATACTCATCCACCTGCACCGAGTGGTCAATCACCAACTCTGCGGGGACCAGCGGATTCACCCGCTCCGCATCGCCGCCCAGCGCACGGATCGCGTCGCGCATCGCCGCCAGATCCACCACCGCCGGCACGCCGGTAAAATCCTGCATCAGCACCCGCGCCGGCATGTAGGCAATCTCCCGGATGGGCTCGGCCTTGGCCTCCCATTTGGCCAGAAACTCGATGTCGGAGGCTGTCACATTCACGCCATCCTCGCGGCGCAAAAGGTTTTCGAGCAAAATCTTCAGGCTGAAGGGCAGCCGGCTCAGGTTGAAGCCGCGCGTCTGGAGTGCGGGCAGACTGTAAATCGTATGGGTGCGTTTGCCGGAGGTGAGTTTGGCCCGGCTGTCAAAACTGTTCATCATGTGGGAAGCCTTTCTCTCCGCGCACGGCGGAGGCAGCTGCAAAACACGGGGAGTCTCAGGTCTCGCTTCGGAGACCTGGAAATCAACGAACTAACGAAAATAGATTACTCAGCGGGAAGGGCGCCGTCCACGGTCACGCCGCCCGCGGCGATAGCGTCTTAGCCGGGGCGTTCTCTTTACCGGAATAGCATTGTGGCAGTTCATCGTATATGGAAATATATTACCGCGGCTCCAGGCAAAAGGAAACGCCCCGCTTGACACCGCCTCCTAAAAAAGCGAAGGTGGGGTTGTGTCCGAATCGCGCGCCTCCAGGAGTCCTCGTATGTCCCTTCGCATTATCCGGTTTCTTATCGCGGCCACCCTCCTCTCCGGACTCACAGCCTTCAGCCAGACAAGTTCCCCTGTCCAGGCAACATCGCCCGCCGCACAACCCGCGCCGGCCGCCACCTGGCCCACAGTGGATGGAACCGTCATCCTTCCCAACTTCCGTTTCGGCACCGGCGAAACGCTGCCCCAACTCAAGCTGCACTACCTTACTCTGGGAACAATTCATCGCAACGCCGCCGGACACGTCGATAACGCCATCCTGCTGCTGCATGGCACCGGCGGCAATGCCCACTCCCTGCTGAATCCCATTTTCTCCAACGTACTCTTCGTTCCCGGCGCCCCACTCGACATCACAAAATTCTTCCTTATCCTGCCCGACGACATCGGCCACGGTCAAAGTTCCAAGCCCTCCGACGGCCTGCATGCCCGCTTCCCCGCCTACGATTACGACGACATGGTGCGCAGCCAACGCTTAATGCTCGGCGAGATGAAGATCGATCACCTGCGCCTCATCCTCGGAACCTCCATGGGCTGCATGCAGACCTTCGTCTGGGGCGAAACCTACCCCGGCTTTGCCGATGCGCTGGCGCCCTTTGCCTGCCTGCCGGTGCAGATCGCCGGCCGCAACCGCATGATGCGCTACATGGCCATTCAGGCCGTCAAGCAGGACCCCGCGTGGATGAATGGCGAGTACCAGGCAGAGCCTGTCCAGGGTCTGCGCACCGCCAATGAAATCGGCTTCATTATGGGCTCCAGTCCGCTGCAAATGCAGAAGCAGGCGCCCACGCGCGACCTGGCAGAAAAATACGTAGACATTTATTTGAAGCGCGTCATGGCCGCCACCGACGCCAACGATTTGATTTTTTATTGGAACGCCAGCCGCAACTACGACCCCAGTCCTAATCTCGACCGCATTACCGTGCCCGTGCTGTGGATCAACTCCGCCGACGACTACATCAACCCGCCCGAGCTGGGCATTGCGGAAAAGATGGTCACGCGCATGCCCCACGCGCGCTTCATTCTTCTGCCCATCTCCGACGCCACGCGCGGCCACGGCACCCATACAGCAGCCGCGGTGTGGAAGGATTATCTGGCGGAGTTTATGCGCTCGACGGAGCCGAATCCAGCGGAGCCAAAGCCCTAACCATGCGCCTCTTCATCGGAATCCCCCTGGCCGCTGCCGTGATCGACGAACTCCGCGCGGCCTCGGCGCGGCTTCGCTCCAACGCGGACGGCCTTCGTTGGACAGCGCCTGAATCCTGGCATGTCACCCTGCAATTTCTGGGCAATACCAGCCCGGAGCAATACGCGTGCGTGGTCGCCAGCCTGCGCGCGCTTCACTCACCGCCCGTTCCCGTTTGCCTTGAAGATCTGGATTGCTTCGACCGCGCTGGAGTTCTCATCGCCAGCGTTCGGCTCACCCCCCAATTGCTCTCGCTCCAGGAGCGCATCACCGCGGCCACCCAGCCCTGCGGCTTCCTCCCCGAAACTCGCCCCTTCCAGCCGCACATCACGCTGGCGCGCAGCAAGGGCCGTCATAATCTTGACCAGCTCAAAGCCAAACTCCACCGTCCGTCCAGCTTCACTCGTTTTGTCGCCCGCGAATTCCTTCTATACGAAAGCTTCCTCTTGCCCTCCGGCTCCCGATACGAAGTTCGCGAGCGCTTTCCCCTCGCCGGAAATTAAGTATTTGATGAGCCGAAATTCCATCCGTATCCAGCCAATTCCCGCCCCAATCTGCTATTTTCATAAGTTGCGTCTCTTCACTTCAAAACCGCCGCGCCCCAAGGATCATCGCCCTCATGCCTGAACCGTCCCGCCGTCCGCCATCGCCTTTCTTCCGCTGGGCCATGCTCGTGCTCGTCAGCCTGGCCATGTTCGGCAACTACTATGTCTACGACTGCATCGCCCCCATCGCCGACCTGCTCTCCAAACAGCTGGGCTTCTCCGACTCCAACATCGGGTTGCTCCAGGCCATCTACAGTTTCCCTAATCTGATCATGGTGCTGGTCGGCGGCTATCTGGTGGACCGCATCGGCGCGCGCAAGGCGATCTTCCTCTTCGGATCGACCTGTCTGCTCGGCGCGATCGTCACCGTTATTTCCGGCCATCTCCCCCTGATGGCCACCGGGCGCCTGATCTTCGGCATCGGCGCCGAATCCCTCATCGTCGCCGTCACCACCGCCATCGCCAAATGGTTCCGCGGCAAGGAATTGAGCTTCGCTTTCGGCATCAACCTTATGATTGCGCGCGCCGGCACCTTGCTGGCGCAGAGATCGCCTACCTGGACCAAATTCAGCTTTATGCCTGAGTGGGTTAAGTTATCCTACACCAGTTGGCGCACGCCGCTGCTGATCTCTGTTGGCATCGCCACTTTTTGCGTCATCGGCGCGCTGATCTATTGGGTGATGGAGGTTTACGCGGAAAGAAACTACGAACTTGCTTCTGCCGGACCCACCGACAAGGTGGTCTTCAGCGATCTCTTCCATTTCGGAGTCTCTTTCTGGTATATCGTTGCGCTGTGCGTAGTCTTCTATTCGGCGATCTTTCCCTTTGAAACTTTCTCCTACAAATTCTTTATGGATGCGCATGGCACGACACGCGAGATGGCCGGTACGCTCATTGGCAGTCTCACCATCGCCACCATGATCGGAACGCCACTGCTGGGGTTGTTTGTCGACAAGATCGGCAAACGCGCCCTGCTCATGATGATCGGTTCGGTGCTGCTGGTCCCCGTCTACCTGATGATGGCCTATACCCATACCCAGGCATCGCTCTATGCCCCCATGGCCATGATGGGCATCGCCTTTTCGCTGGTTCCAGCGGTGATCTGGCCCTCGGTGGCCTACATCGTGGACCAGAACAAGCTGGGCACGGCCTACGGGCTGATGACCGTGGTTCAAAACATGGGGTTCTTCGGCTTCAATCTGCTCATCGGCTGGGCCAACGACCATGGCCACGCCAGCGCAGATAACCCCGCCGGCTACCACATGGGCATGTGGATCTTCTCCGTCCTCGGTCTGCTGGGAATGCTCTTCGCCTTCCTGCTGCGGCAAAGAGAATTGGGTCCGCACGGTCACGGCCTGGAAACCATTACCGCCGGGTAGTCGAAGGCTGTTAGCCCAGCCGCAGGTGGATTTGAATCAAGCTACCAACGAAGCGGAAAGCCTGACGCCGAGTGCATGCATCACTTTGAGCGCCGTCCCCAACTCGGGATTCCCTGCATCGCTCAACGCGCGGTAGAGCGCCTCGCGGGCAATGCCTGTATCACGGGCGAGTTGCGCCATTCCTCCTCGCGCCCGCGCTACGGCGCCCAATGCCTTGGCAATGTACCGGGGATCGTCGCTCTCCAGCGCCTCCGTCAGATAGGCCGAAATCGTCTTTTCATCGGTGAGAAACTCGGCCGCATCGTAGGGCATCGTTTCAATTGCCATAATTCAACTCCATTTCTTACAGACCGCTGGCCAAAGCCTTCGCTCGCTTAATATCGTTGTCCTGCGTGCTCCTGTCCCCACCGCACAGCAAAACAATCACAACATCACCGCGCTGAACGAAATAGACGCGATAACCCGGCCCAAGTCGATCTTCATTTCGACCACACCCGCGCCGACGCTGCGCGTCTTGCCGGGATTTCCTTCTTCCTACCGGTCTATTCGCGCCAGAATCTTTGCGCGCCCTTGCAGGTCTTTCAGGCCGCTCAACCATGCGGCGAATTCGTTGGTGCGACGGATTTGCACAATAGCCAATCGCTCCCAATCTCAGTCAATTGTAATCTATGGGTTACGTTATACAAGCCACCCATCAAACGTGAAAAACAGTAACCATCGAGGGTTGGATGCTTCCCGTCTCCCCTATCGCGGCGGCTCCATGTTATAGAGGAACCACGCTCGCAGCTCCAGGTACGGCCCGTGAAAATCCCTGGGCAGCGGCGGATAGTTCGAGCCGGTCAGAGCGCCCCAGGCCGCGCGGTCCAGCGCCACGTCGCCCGAGCTGCCCTCCAGCACCATGCTGCCGTCCATCAGTCGCCCATTGGGCAAAACCTTGAAACGGATCACGAGTTGCCCGGTCTTCAGAATCGGCGGGTTTACCTCGTCGGGTATCAGCGGATCCCAGGTGCGTTCCGTCTCATAGTGCCAGTAATGCAGCCAGCTGGTGAAGTCCACGCCTTGAGTGTCGGAGAGCACCTCAATGCCGCCTGTGCCCGCGCCGGGATGCATTCGCAGCCCGCCGCCTCCGGGCAGGTTTCCATCGCCCATGCCAGATTTTCGCGCGCCCTTCATCGCCTCGCGCAACTGGTCGGCGGGATTTTGCGAGCCCATGGCAAAGTTAGGCTTGGCGGGCACCGCCGCCGGACGAGGCGCCTCCAGCTGCGACTGCTCCGGCGGAATGGGCGGCGGCGCGGGGGGCGCGACAGGCTTAGGCGCAGCCTCCGCAGCCGGTGGATTCGCCCGCTTCATCGCCTCCAGCGTTTCCTTATCGATCTGGGGCTGCTTCGTCAGCGGTTTGACAGCCACCTTGGGCGGCAACGTGAACGGGGTATCCAGATAGGTAAAATCCTTGTGCTGCCTGATCGCATTCCGGTCAACTACCGGCGGAATCTTGAATATATATTTGGGAATCCAGGTAACCGCCGAAAGCAACGCCAGGTGAATGAGGATGGCAAGCCAGAAGCCCTCGCGCAGACGCGCCCAGCGCCGCTCGTCCTCCAGCTCGCCGATCATCACCAGCAGCTCGTGGGTATCGTAGTCTATCCAGCGCGAACCGCGAACCACCGGAGACGCGGACTCCACCGGGCGCAACACCTCGCCCGCAGCCGGAGCGTCCGGCACGAGGCTGGTTCCTGTGGGGTCGGCTCCCGCGGGCCCTTTGGGCTCATTCACATCGCTTGGCGCTATCTCGGTGGGCATTCGTTCTTCAGGAGCCTCCTTGGGCGTACATGCGCCCATCGCTCCAATTCGAGTCCTTTCTTTCTATTCTCTCATCCAGGCCAACAACCGCTCTCATAATTGCCATAGAGCTCTATTGGACGACTGTGAGACCCGCATCAAGGCGGGGCTCATACACTCTGCGAGTCGATGCTGATGGTTGATGAGACCGGTTCAAGCCCTGCCCATCGCCCCGGCCCGTACAATGGATTCTGACTGTAAGACGCGAAATCCGGCATAAGGGGACCCTTTTTGAAGCAGTTTATTCTTCGATTGATTGCCAAGTGGAAGTACGTCGCCCTTTTTCTGGCAAAATTCGGCTTTTGGGGAGTGGGCGCCGTTGCCATGCTGGATTCCTCTACCATCCCCGTCCCCATGGATTTGATCCTGGCCGGTTACATCTGGGCCGATAAGAGCCACTTCTGGCTCTATTGCCTGCTCGCCTCGGTGGGCTCGGCGGTGGGCGGCCTGCTTCCTTACGGATTGGGCCGCGCCGGCGGCGAACTCTTCCTGCTCAAGCGCGTCGACCGCGAGCGCTACGAGAAGATGCGCGCCCGCTTCGAGCGCCAGGAGTTCCTCGCCATGATGATTCCCTCCATGCTGCCCCCGCCCACTCCCTGGAAGGCCTTTGTCTTTGCCGCCGGCGTCTTCGAAATGCGCGTTGCGCTCTTCATGCTGGCCGTCTTCACTGGCCGCATGGTTCGCTGGCTGATACTTTCCCTGCTGGTGCTCGAGCTGGGTCCGGGAGTAGTAAGCATTGTGGCAAACCACGGGCTAGCCCTGCTGGCCATCGTGAGCACTCTGGCGGAAATTGGCTTTGCCTGGTGGTTCATTCGCAAAAAACGCGCCGGCAAGCTGGCAGACGACTTATCTGGAACGAAGAAATGAATTGAGGATGGAATGACCGATAAACCTTATTGCCCGCAGCAAGACATCATGACCCTGATGAAGCAATACAATCAGCAGGTCAAGGAATCTCCTCAGCTTCCTGACCCAGAGACGCGCCTGCTTCGTGCGCGGCTCGTTTTTGAAGAGGCTCTCGAATTCGTCAAAGGATGCGGTTGCACGGTCACCAAGACATTTGCCGGATCGAACGGCGCAGATCAGGCCGCCGTCATTGACGAGATCAGCGTCGTGCTCGACCCCAACGGCAAACCCGATTTAATCGAATACGCGGACGGATGCATCGACCAACTGGTTGTCACTTACGGCGCGCTCAATGCCGCCGGCGTGAAGGCTCAGCCTGCCTGGGATGAAGTGCAACACAGTAACATGAGCAAGGCATGGCCGCATTGCAGCGTTTGCGATGCTGTTTTGGTGCAGGGTAGTGGCCCGGAACTGCTCCATCCAGAAGACGCCAACGCCCATCCTGGAGAGTGGAAACCGATTCTGAAGATTCATAAACGGCCGGACGGCAAGGTCATCAAGTCGCCAACCTATTCACCCGCCGATTTAAAGCGCGTGATTGCCAAGCAGATCCAGCAGGCAAACGGAGAATCCCAGGATGGCTCTGAATAAATAGAAAGGCCCAAACGCTTCAGCAAAGCCGAAGGGTTTGGGCCTTGAAAGTTGGAAGAAGAAACAAAAACCTATTTCCCCGCCAGCGCCGTCTGCGCCTGCGTAGCGTTCATCCGCCGCACCAGCACCGGAACTCCAAACGCCAGCCCGGCCACCAGTGCCGTCGAGATCAAATCATTGCGATAGAACGGCAGGCCCGCCGCGTAGCACATGCCAAGCCCGCCCAGCGTGTGCGGATACATCCAGCCGCTGGCCCACACCGCATAATTCGAAACCACGAAAAACGAGGTCGGCCCCAGCAGTGCGCCCGCCGCCACCCGCACGAAAGTCGTCCGCGCCCGCAGCAGAATCAGCCCCAGCGCCATCGCCATCCCATACCATGCCCAGGTGGCCGCGTAGAGCTGCCAGGCAAAGGCGTAGTGGTAGATGTAAACGGTGAGGATGTAGTCCGTGGCTGCGAGCGCGGCCAGCGGAACCAGCATCTCCCGCCATGGACGCCGCGCGCCAAAGTAAAGCAACGCGCCGCCCACCGCGGTAAAGTTCCACAGCCCCGCATGGGGCAGCAAACGGCTCAACACGGCAACCAGCAACAGAAGATAAGCGGGCATGTACACCTCAGATTTCCGGTCTCTCCAAAGGGGAAGAAGAGAATCCAGTAGGAGTAACGACTCTCATTCCATTCTGCGGGTCGCGCGCCGCCGGGTCAACCTGAAATCTTTACGCGATGAACAAATCTTTTCACCTGGGCAATGACGTTCTACCGCTGCTCCCGCCCGTTCATCGCCTCGCCAGCCTCGTCGCGACCGTCTACGATATAAACCCATCCACTCAGGTGGTGCCGGCTGGGGCTTCTGTCCGCTCCTAAAAACGGATAGTTGAAGCGCAAATCGTAAAACTCGACCGTGGTCCACGTCCGGTTGCGTTGTAACTTCGGAGGTTCCAGTCCCGGCACAGGGCCAGGAATGGGTTCAGGGCCCACGTCGCGCACCACCGCCCACGTGCCCCAATCCAGATAAACCTGCCCCAGCAGCGTATGTTTGGCCGCCTCCGTGGCCGCGGTCGCCGCCGGCTTGTAGAGCACGTCCCGGCGCGGGTCGCTCTCGATCTCCCCGCTCAGCGTGTTGATCTCGGCGGTCTGGTAATACTCCTGTGTCTCCAGAATCGCATGCCAGTGAAAAAGATTGATGGGATAAGGTTCCAGCGCCATCCGCTTCACGGGAGCCGTGGCGATCTGCGTGTTTTCCACGAGCGCCCGCGCACGTCCCTGCTCCGCCCAGCGCCAGCCCCACAGCAAAACCATCCCCGTCAGCGCGAAGATTGCCCATCCCCGCCCGCGAAATTTTTTCTTCTTTGCGCCAATCTCAGAATCGGCCAGCCCCAGAAGCCAGGGCATCACCAGCGCCGTCCCAAGCAGCGCCCACAGCACCGGCTCGGCAATAAACACAAAACTCCCCGCATACCAGCGCGGATTGAAGGGAAAAAATGGCCGCAGCCCGTAGTTGTTCGTCCAGTCCAGCAGCAGGTGGCACAACGCCGAAATCAGCGCCGTCAGATAAAGCCATCCCCAATGAATCCTCTGCCGCGCCAATGAATTCTGCGCCGGGTATCCCAAAAATGCTCCGTGCCCCATCCTTTCGCTTTCTTTTTGGCGAAAGGGTGGGAGACCACGAACCTCAACTGGCGTCTGTTCATCTGATCCCTCCGCCAGCTTGCGCCTTTTCCGCCTCTCCCGCCACCAATCAAAAATCCACACCATCCCCACCGCCGCCGCCGCCACCACCGGCGCCGCAATAAATGTATGCGTAATCCCGCGATGGTGCTTCAGCGCCTCCACCGGACCCGCCAGCCCCCACAGCACGTCAATATCGGCGGCCTCGGCGGCCAGCACAGCCGCCAGCGTGGCGTAAGCCGTCTTGCGGTTCAACCCCGCCCGCCCGATGCACGCTCCGGTCAATAAATGAGTTACAGGTTCCATAACTGTCTGCCAACCATACTACCCTGCCCCGCCAAATATAATTCTCCCCATGGGCGAACCAACCAACCCAGATGCCTCTCCGGCCCGGCGCGCCGCCGAACTCAGCGCCGAACTGCGCCGCCACGAGCACCTCTACTATGTTCTCGACTCCCCGGAGATCTCCGACGCCGCCTACGACGCGCTGATGAACGAGCTCAAGCAGCTCGAAGCCGCGCACCCCGAGCTCGTCACCCCCGACTCGCCCACCCAGCGCGTCGGCGGCAAGCCCGCCGAGGGCTTTCGCAAGGTCTCTCACTCCCGCCCCATGCTCTCGCTGGACAATGCCTACTCCGCCGAGGAGCTGACCGCCTGGGACGCGCGCGTGCGAGCCTTAGCGGGGCCGGGTCCCAGAGCAGTAGACCCGAAACTCCTCGAGATGGAGGACGAAAAATCTTGGCATGAGGTAATACGGGAGGTAGGGCAGTCACTGCCCGTCGAGTACGTGGCCGAATACAAACTCGACGGCCTCAGCGTGGCACTGCGCTACGAGCCCGCCGATGGCGGCGCGAGGCTGACAACCGGCATCACTCGCGGCGACGGCCAGACCGGCGAAGACGTGACCTCCAACATTCGCACCATTCGCAGCGTGCCGCTCAGCGTTTCGGCGGAGAAGCTCAAAAAGACCAATCTCCCGCAAGGATTCGAGGTTCGTGGCGAGGTGGTCATGCCCGAAGCCGCCTTTCTTCGCCTCAACGAGGAGAAGGAGCAGCAGGGCCTTGCGCCGGCCGTCAATCCGCGCAATGCCGCCGCCGGAACCCTCCGCACCCTTGAGCCCTCCATCGTCGCCAATCGCCGCCTGGAGTTCTACGCCTACTTCCTGCTCGTGAATGGCGACTATTGGCCGCGGGGCCAGCGCGCCACTCTCGATGCGCTCGCCGCTCTCGGCTTCCGCGTCAACCCCAATCACAAACTCGTCTCCTCGGTCGAGCAGATGACCCGCTTCATCGACGAGGCCGAAGCCGTGCGCTCCACTCTCGGCTACGAGATCGACGGCGTAGTCCTCAAAGTGGACTCGCATGCCACGCAGCAGCGTCTTGGCTACACCGGCCGCGCCCCGCGCTGGGCCATCGCCTACAAGTTCACCGCCCGCTCCGGCATCACGCAGGTCAACGACATCACCGTGCAGGTAGGCCGCACCGGCAAGCTCACCCCGGTCGCTGAGCTAACGCCCGTCTTCATCGGCGGCACCACCGTTAGCCGCGCCACGCTCCACAACGCCGACTTCATCGAACGCCTCGGCCTCAAGCTCGGCGACTGGGTGCGCGTCGAGCGCGGCGGCGACGTCATACCCAAAGTCGTCGAGGTAGTGGAAGACGCCGGCCATCCGCGCGGAAAGAAGCCTTTTGTTTTTCCGGCAAAATGTCCGGAGTGCCACTCGCGCGTCGTCCGTGCTGAAGGCGAAGTGGACTTCCGCTGCGTCAACGCCGATTGCCCCGCCAAGCTGCGCGAGAGCCTGCTCCACTTTGCCTCCCGCGGCGTCATGAACATCGAGGGCCTGGGCGAGGCGGTGGTGCAGCAGTTGCTCGATCGCGGCTTGGTTCACAGCGTGGCGGATCTCTACTCCCTCACAATGGAGCAGTTGACCGGCCTCGACCGCTTCGCGGAAAAATCCGCCCGCTCTCTCATCGAAGAAATTGATCGTTCCAAAGCAGCCGGCCTGGCCCGTGTCTTGGTTGGCCTGGGCATTCGCTTTGTCGGCGAGCGCACCGCGGAGTTGCTGGCAGAAGAGTTCGGCTCCATCGAGGCGCTCCGCGCTGCCTCCGCCGAAGAACTGGAGCGCGTCGAAGAGGTCGGCCCGCGTATCTCCCAGGCCATTCTGGAATTCTTCGCGCAGCCGGCCAACCTGGCTCTTATCAAGAGCCTGACGCATGCCGGCGTAAAAATGGCCACCGAGAAGAAACAGCGCTCAGCCCAGTTGGCGGGGCTCACCTTCGTACTCACCGGCACGCTGCCCACGCTCACTCGCGATGAGGCCAAGGCAAGGATCGAGGCTGCGGGCGGCAAAACCGCCTCAGCCGTCAGCAAAAAAACCAGCTACGTGGTGGCCGGCGAAGAGGCCGGTTCCAAGCTCGACAAGGCGCGCCAACTCAAAATTCCTGTGCTGGATGAGGCCGGTCTGCTGGCCCTGCTTGCAGCCGCGCCGGCCACGCATTGAAGTTCGCTGTCTATCCGCGTGAATTCGGGGGCCCGGAATCCCGAACTAGAAACCTGGCAGTGCACATCAATGGTGAGATAGCCAGTAGAATCAGCAACAAGTCAAACCACACGGCATCCTCTCATTCTCATCTCATTTGTTACGAACCGTAATGGCGGCGGGCCGACAGCCCCGGATGACGCTCTATGGCGTGCAATTCGCTTTCCCGTTCGCGCTCCCGTTCCCATGCCGCGGCGCGCCAGTTGCGTGAGGCATAGCGGGGCGGCTCGTTGACGGCCACCGCGGCCTCTTCGGCGCGCGCCTTTGCCGGCAAGGCAACTAGTTCCATCTGCATCCGCAGAGGGGGCCTCGCGGTAGATACAGGCGCGGGCGCGGCAATCTGCCGCGAGGTGGCTGCTACCTCTTTGGAGGTCGTGATTTTGGAGGTCGCGACCGTGGTCAGGCTGGTGTCGGTCTTTACGGCCTGCACCATCAACTCATCCTCCTCATCGATTTGTGCGCCACGAGGTATGCGCGACGTCAATGTCCTGGCCAGAAAATCGTCCACCAGCTTGTGCAGGCAGGTTTGTCCGCACAAATGCTTCGATCCCGGGCGCAGACGGTTGCGCGAGTTCCACCCGCTTACCCGCAGTTCCTCCCCCTGGTCGTAGGCCACAAACCAGTGGTTTGTCTGCTTCTTCTCCGTACCGCAGATATCGCACGATATCGCCTGTCGGATCACCCGGTTTCCCCCTGTCGAATCATGTCTTTCGCGGCTTGGCCGATGCCAATCTTTCCCTTGGACCCATGAGGCAGACAACCTCAAAGTGCCGCTAGCCGCACAGACGAACCCCATGGAGCACTCTGGAGCTGCCCACCTCTATTTCATCGAACATCCCGTTTAATCAGTGAGAAAAGAACAGACAGAATCCGTGATCGGTGCAAATGCGAACAGCAAAACGCGGAATTGTCCTGAATCGGAACACGCGGACAGATTCTATTGAAATAAATACGAATAAAAATAAAGAAATAGTCCCCATTCATGCCATCGATACGCTTTCAATGGACCCATAAACGGATGCGTCTTTAACCCCAGGGAATTGTTTGTGGTTGATCATCCACTCCCTCGGATGGCTGAAGCGGAACCAGAGTAGATTTATCTCGAAACCACAGCATTCAAGTCGACGCGACCATCAGGGAGCGGCGACCCTTAACAATACTCAACAGGACACAGTTACTCTGGTTCCGCTTTGAAGCCCCATGATTCTCTTGTTGATTCTGTGGCGCTGCCGCTACGGCTTTTGCGGCCGCGGAGCAAAGTAGCCCATGCGTGTGCGCACTATGTAGCTCCGGTCATGGCAGTAAAGATAGATGGGACGAAATGCGCCATCCTCCTTAAAATCGGCTGGAGTGTAAATCAACGCGTACTGGCTGCGCAGCGCTTCTTCGATGTCGTGAAAGCTGTTGGTCATCTCCTCCACCGAAGGCGGAAAGAATACCTGCCCGCCGGTTTCCGCGGCCATCTGGGTCAACGCCTGGTCGCCCTTGCCGCGGCTGGGAGTCCAGTTGGTGCTGATGGCGTAGATGATGGTCTCCGCCCGTTGGCACATCTTGATAGCCTCACTCTGGTAGACGTGGCTTACGTTGTCTTCGCCGTCGGAGATCAGAACCATCGCCTTGCGCACCGGCTCCGGGCCGCGCTCGCCCATCAGCTTGTCGCGGCATGCGGTGTAAACGGCATCGTACAGCGCCGTGCCGCCCCCGGGGCGCATCCGGTTCACGCCTGTCTCCAGGCCATCAAGGTTGTTGGTCCAATCCTGATACACCGTGGGAGTCACATCGAAGCCCATCACGAAGGCGCGGTCGCTGCGCGTCTTGAGAATCTCCAGCAGAAACTCGGTGGCCGACTGCTGCTCAAACTCAAAGCGCGAGCGAATCGAGGTGCTGGCGTCAATGACGATGCCCACCCGCAACGGTAAATTGATCTGCTGGTGAAAGCTTTTCACATGCTCCGGCGCCTTGCGGTCGTCCAGCAGAGCGAAGTCGCTTTGCCGCAAGTTGGGAATATAATGCCCATGCTTGTCGGTCACAGTGAAGATGAGATTCACCTCATTCACGTTCATCCGGATGGTGGTGGGCACTGCTTCTTGTCCAGCTTGTCCAGCTTGTCCAGTGGGTTCCGCGGCCGTCTGCTGCTGTGCGGCCGGTACGGACGCCGGTTGGCTGGCCTGCGGGGTTGCCGGCGTTGTTGCGGGTTGTTGGGCACGCAAGAAGGCTGCCGCAAGCGTCGCGGCACACACAAGTACTGAAAGCTTTCTGGTCATAGCTCTTCCATTTTATCAAGAGCGGCCCGTCTCTGCGCCAAGCCTGCGCAATTCATTCCCCTAAGGTTTGTTTCTGGCGGAGGGGGTTTGGGCCCTCTTCCAGCCGTCGTAAAAACGCCTCCAGCTCGGTGGGCAGCGGCGCTTCAAGTTGCAACAACTTCCCCGTCCGAGGGTGCGGAAACTCGAGCCGCGCCGCATGCAGAAAGTTGCGCCCCAGCCTGAGCCTCTCAGGCTCCGCCTTGCGCCGCGCCGCCTTGGAGGTCGCGGCCTGCGAGGCCACTTGGTCGGTCAATTGTCCCGAGCCGCCATAGAGCATGTCGCCCACCACCGGGTGGCCAATCGACGCCATATGCACACGTATCTGATGCGTCCTGCCCGTCTCAATCCGCACATTGACCAGCGTGAACTTGCCAAAGCGATTCACGAGCCGCCTCATCACCTCGTAGTGCGAAACGGCCGCGCGCGCATCGCCCAGTGGTTTCGCCGTCATGCGCGTGCGCCGCTGTGGGTCCCGGCCCACGTTGGCGTTGATGGTGCCCTTGGCCCGCTCCACTGTTCCCTGGACCAGCGCAATGTAGGTTTTTTTAATTTGCCGGCTCGCGAACATCTCCGCCAGCGCCGCATGGGCGCGGTCGTTCTTGGCCACCACAATCAGCCCGCTGGTATCTTTGTCCAGTCGATGCACGATGCCCGGCCGCAGCTCGCCGCCCGTCGCCGAAAGCTTCTTAAATCTGTACAGCAATGCATTGACCAGAGTTCCACGATTGCGCGCGTCCTCACTCTGCCCCGACCCGGCATGGACCATCATCCCCGCCGGCTTATTCACCACCGCGAGATCCTCGTCCTCGTAAATCACATCCAGCGGAATCTCTTCGGGCGTAGCTCGGAGAGGCGCCGGGTGCGGCTCGCCGGTAATGTCAATCCGCTCGCCCCCGCGCAGCTTCAGCGAGGACTTCTCGCGCAGCCCATTCACAAGCACATCTCCCTGCTCCATCAGCAGTTGCACCCGCGACCGGCTCACGCCCTCCAGCGCAGCGGCCACGAATTGGTCCAGCCGTTGCCCCTTCGCCTCCGCCGGCACTTCAATGGTGCGCAATTCCGCCATTCACCGCCTCGTCCTTCGCTGTTGACCCACAAAAGCCCTGTGCCCCATCCATTCGCGTTTTTTGCGAATGGGTGGGAAGCCTCATCCCTTAACTGGCCTCTTCCTTTGCAGCAGCACAAACCCTCCAACCACCACCAGCGCCACCGCCGCCATCTGCGGCCCATTCAGCGCGCCGCCCAGCATCGAACCACGTCCCTCGGGATCGCGCCAGAACTCGGTCGAAAAAATCACCACTCCCACGCCCAGCAATAACAATCCGAACGCATCTCCCGGCTGCCGCCGATATGGCAACCAGAAAAACAAAAAAATAGCCAGCGCGAGAAACCCCAGCGCCGCGTAAGCCTGCACCGGATGCAGCGCAACTCCAAGCGGAGCACCGCTCCACAACGCGGCCAGCGGATGGTTATATGTGACAGCCCAGCGCCAGGCAATTCCCGGCCCGGCTTCAATCCCATAGCCCGAGCCAGCCAGCAGCGAGCCCGTCTGCTCAAAGGCCAGCCCCAAAGCCACTGGCGCTGCCAGCGCATCGGCTGTGCTCCACAGCGGTAGCCCCTGCCCGCGTCCATACAATACTGCGGCCACCAACGCGGCCAGCCCTCCAAAGCTAGCCAGCAGAGGGTGATGAATCATGGCCAGCCCCAGTATCCACATCGGGTGTAGGCGCAACTCATTCCAGTTGAGCGCCACCAGCAGCAGCCGCGAGCCTGCCAGGGCTGTGAACAGCGCCACTACGCACAAATTCCATACCTTCCGGCCGTCGAGTCCCGCCGTGCGCGCCGCGCGCTCGGCCATCCACAACGCCAGCAACACGCCCAGCGCCGTCACCGCGCCATAGGCCGGAATCAAAATCGAACCGATATGGAAAAGGACTGGATACACCAGTGTCAGAATACGGCATTCGAGCTTCTGGCGAAGCCGCCGTGATAGCATGGGAAGGTAGAATCCGGCCCACGGGGCCGTGGGTTATGCGCTGGTGAACCCTTCCTGGGAAGGTGGAGCTCTCCGCGGTTCATTAGGCATTCCGGACTGGCGGACACGGCACACAGAACCGATTGTCGAGTTGAGCCCCTGTTCACGAATGTTGGTTCAACCAGCGTTGATCGCCCACCTGCTTTGCAGGCCGGTTTCTAGTGTGAATAGTAGGTGCCCACGCAAAAAAATACAAGTCTTGCGCGCCATAGCCGCGATGTGTTACGTTTTAGCCCGCCGCTTTTGACAATCACGCGCCCAAAAGAGCCTCTGCATTCTTAAATATGTGAAGAGTTTGTGCTTTAGCACTTAGGGAATGTCGGCTTCGCGGCGTGGATTTCTATAGCAGTTCCTAAAAAAGTAAATGCCGGCTTACTACCCCGTCTTCCGCTCTTCCACCAGCACTTCGTCCAGCAGCCCGCGAAGGCTTGCGGCGCGCGCATGAGCCTGCCGCGCATCGCCGCCGCCGGCCTGTTCCGCCCGCGACAGCTCATCGGCAAGATTCAGCGCCGCCAGCACGGCCAAGCGCAGCGAATCCGCCGTGCGCCCCTGTGCGGCCACGGCCCGCATCCGCGCGTCCACCAGCTCCGCCAGGCGGCGTATATGTTCCTCGTCCTCGCCGCAGAGGTGATAGAGCTGGTCGTAAATTTCGACTGTGACGCAGCCGGCCGGTTTGCCGGATTGCTCCTGTGCCACGCCCGGCCTCACAATTCCAGCGCGTCCAGTTGCGCCAGCAGCTTCTCCACGCGCTGCCGCACATGGCCGCGCTCCTCGCGCAGCGTCTGGATCTCCGCCTCCATTCGCTCCACCAGCGGCGCATGTTTGCTAATCTCGGCTTCCGCCGCGGTGGCGCGCTCCTCGGCCGCGGCGCGAGCCTGCCGCTCCTGCTTCACCAGGTTCACCGTGCGCAGAATTCGCTCCTCCAGCGCGGAAAACTCATCCACGCTCAGCGTCAGGGCATTCGATTCCACGCGTGGCTCCGCGGGCGCTTCAGCAACATATTCCATGACCCGCTCCGCGGCCTGCTCTTCCTGCTGCTCTTCCGGCTGCGCTTCCTCCGCAACCTCCGACTTCCACAGGGACTCCGACATCGACAACCTCCACGGGAATGTGACTTCCCCGTGCAAGTATAACGCCGGTTGAGCCGCTTTTCCGCCTAACTCCGCAGCCGCGCCCCAACTTTGCCAACAGCCTCCACCACCCGCGCTTGGAACTCCTGCAACTCTTCCTCGCGCAGCGTTCGGTCCGGCGCTTGGAAGGTCGCGCCCAGCAGCAAAGCGTACTCGCCCTTGCCCAGCTTGGCGTCGTGGAAGACCTCGCGCGTACGCCAATCCACCAGCTCCGGAATCCGCAATTCGGCCATCGCCTGGTCAATCTTTTCCCACGCGATTCTTTCATCCAAAACCAGCGAAAAATCCCGCCGCACCGGCTGGAAGCGCGAAATCTCCTTGGCCACCGGCTCCCGCAAAGGCAGCTTATACAACCGGTCTAGATAGATCTCTCCCACCAGCACCGGCTCCTTCAGCTTGCGCTCGGCGGCCACGCGCGGATGCAACTGCCCAAACCAGCCCACCGTCACGCCATCCGCAACCACCCGCGCCGCGCGATACGGATGCAGCCACTCCGGCGTCAATCCGGCCTCGGCTTCAAAGCGGTCGAAGTTCACCGCCCGCGTCTGGAACCGCTCCAGCACCTGCTCCACCACGCCCTTCGCATCTTGGAATTCTATGGCCCGCGTTGCGTGCAGCGCGGATTGCTCCGCCAGGCTGCCCACCGCGCCGAAAGAGAGCGACGGCCGCTCTTCCACTTTCTCTATACTCCCGCTAAACACCGTGCCCACCTCAAACAGCCGAACGTCGCTCACGTCGCGGTTCAGATTGCCGGCAACCATCGCCAGCATCCCCGGCACCAGCGACGGCCTCAGCACTCCCGCCTCCTCGCTCAACGGATTGCCCAGCGGAACCGAAAGCCCCGGCTGCTGCTCCGTCAACGCGGCCTCGGCCGGCGAGCAGAAGGTGCTTCCAATCGCTTCATGAAATCCCGCCGCGAGCAAAGTCCGCCGCACCTGCGCTTCCTTCTCCGCCAACGGCAGCGCGCGCAACCCTTCGCCAAACGACGGCAGCGTATTGGCAAAGCGGTTGTACCCGTAGACCCGCGCCACCTCTTCAATCAGGTCGATCTCCCGCTCCAGATCCAGCCGCCAACTGGGCAACGTCACCTGCCACGCCACTTCGGCCTCTTGCTGACTCGCTAACTCGCTAATGTGCGCACCGCGCACGCTAACTTGCTGTTTTTTAAGCTCGCATCCCAACGCGACCAGCACGCCCTCCACCGTCGCCGCGGTAATCCCTTCTTCGTCCACCGTCGCGCCCAGAATCCGGCCCACCTCGCTCAGCTTGAGTTCCACCGGCTTGCGCCTGGCCGTCCGCGCCTCCATGGCAGCCACGCGCACGTCCACCAGGTCGCCTTCCAGCCAGCCGCCATTCGCCAATAAAATTTTGCTCACTAGCGCCGAAGCCACCGGACCAGCCTCGAAGTCCGCTCCGCGCTCAAATCTGTGACTCGCGTCGGTGTGCAGTCCGTGCCGCCGCGCCGTCTTGCGCACCGCCATCGGGTCAAACCACGCCGCCTCCACCAGCACATTCTTCGTCTCTGGCGTAATCATCGTCTCCCAGCCGCCCATCACCCCGGCCAGCCCCACCGCCTTCTTATGGTCGGCCACCACCAGGTCCTCGGCGTCCAGCACGCGCTCCACGCCGTCCAGCGTCTTCAGCTTCTCGCCTTTTTTCGCGCGCCGCACCACAATCCCGCCCTCCAGCTTGTCCAGGTCGAAGACGTGCGTCGGCTGTCCCATCGCAATCCACGCAAAATTCGTCGCATCCACTGCATTCGAGATGCATTTCTGCTCCAGCAGTCCAAAGTACGTGCTCACCTCCGCGCCGTGAAACCAATCCCGCGATTCGCCCATCTTCACGTCCCGCAGCACCCGCGCCGTGAATCGCCCGCAGCCGTCCTCCGCCTCAATCCTGACCGGATATTCCTTGGCCGCCTTCTTCGTCTTCGGCAAAACAACATCAAGCTCTTTGAGCGTCAACCCATAAATCGCCGCCGCCTCCCGCGCCACCCCGTAGTGGTTCATCGCATCCACGCGGTTGGTGGTAATGTCCATCTCGTAGAGCGAGCCATTCCCGTCGCCAAGGTTATAGATGCCCTCCACAGCAATCCCGCGCAACGTCAAATCTTCAGCGAGCCTTGCATCTTCCACCGGCAGACCGGGCAAGTAACTACGTAGCCATTTTGTAAGAATTTTCATTTGTGTTCCCTTTTAGCGAGTTAGCAGATTCCGTTATGTTCCCATCACTATTCAAGGACTCACAACAGCCCATTGATAAGCTTGCCGGTTTCCGTCGCCAATTTAGACAATTTCTCTGCCGACTCCCGTTTGATAAATCCAAGATCGCATGCTAATTCCGTCTGAGTTTGCAATTCATACAATGAGCCGCGCGCCATCCCGAGAGAATTCCGTAACTGAGGGTCCGTAAGGCGCCCATGTCCTTCAGCGATATTGCTCGCCACTGAAACCGCGGATCGCCGCATCTGCATCCGCAAGCCAAACATCTCCGACTTCGGAAACCCCTCCGTCTGCATGTAAACCTGACGTGCCAGTTCCATCGCCTTCTGCCAAACAATCAAGTCGCGATAATGCCTGGTTCTAGCCACAATCGTCCGTTCTCCCACTGTCGCCGCTAACCTGCTAACTCGCTAATGTGCGCGTAGCGCACGCTAACTCGCTTTCACGCAAACTGCCCCAAAAACCTCATATCCCCCGCAAACAGCGATCCAATCTCGCTGATCCCATACTTCATCATGGCGATGCGCTCAACTCCCATGCCAAATGCAAACCCTGAAATGCGCTTCGGATCGTACAATGGCTGTTTTTCTTGGGCAAACGCGAACACCGCCGGGTCCACCATCCCGCAGCCCAGCAACTCAATCCATCCCGACTGCTTGCACTTCCTGCATCCCTTTCCTCCGCAAAAAATGCAACTGATCTGCACGTCGGCTGACGGCTCCGTAAACGGAAAGAACGACGGAAAAAAGCGCGTCTTCACCGACTGCCCGAACAGCGCCTTCATGGCGTGGTCCAGCGTCCCCTTCAAATCGCTGAAGGTTATATTCGTGTCCACGCACAGCCCCTCCACCTGGTGAAAAATCGGCGAGTGCGTCGCGTCCGCCGCGTCGTTCCGGTGCACCTTGCCCGGAATCACAATCCGCACCGGCGGCGGCTGCTGCTCCATCGTCCGCATCTGCACCGGCGAAGTGTGCGTCCGCATCAGCAGCCGGTCCCGCTGCTGACGGCGCTCCTGCCCCGCCACCACTAAAGTATCCTGCGTATCCCGCGCCGGATGGTCCGGCGGAAAATTCATGCACTCAAAGTTGTAGTAGTCGGTCTCCACCTCCGGCCCCACGCCCACCGAGTAGCCCAGCGCCGCAAACACCCCCACAATCTCGTTCATCGTGCGCGTAATCGGATGCTCCGCCCCCGTCAGCCGCCGCGTTCCAGGCAGAGTAATGTCGATAGCCTCGGCCTTCAGCGCCGCGTCAGTCGGCCCCGCGCCCAGCGCCACATCAAGCAACCCCTCCACCACCGCCTTCAGCGCGTTGAAGCGCACTCCCAGCGCCTTCTTGGCCTCCGCTGGCGCAGCCTTCAGCCATCGCCCAGAGACCTCGTTCAGCAGCCCTTGCTTGCGGCCCATCCATGCCAACCGGAGATTTTCTATCTCTTCTGGCGTTCTCGCGTTCGCGGCGGCGAATCGCGCACTAGCCTCTAGATTTGCAAATTCCTTGGCGAGGTTGGCTTCAGAATAGTCGAAATTGTCTTGAGTTCCTTCGTTCATCATGGCTAAATAGCAGGATAAATCACCGGCCCCGCTGCTCGATGATCACCGTAAGTTATGAATAATCAGCGTCACGCTGGAATCGCCGGGTGCCCCATCCTTCCCGCAGTCTTATCGCGGGAAGGGTGAGAAACCACGAACTCTATGGCGCGCAAGCGCCGTCCGCCTGGACGGCAAGTCCTTGCAGATAATTACCGCATTCTAGCGCACAATCAAATCAGGTAAACCAGCATGACCGAAGCCATTCAAATCATTCCCGCTCCGAGCGAGGTGAACGAACCCATCGCCGCCTCCGCTAACCCTGCCATCGCTCGCTGCCTGAACGCCTGGGCGCGCGTCAATAAAGCAGAACGCGCAAAAGGCAAAAGCAAGTCCGAGGCCTCCAGCGAAGCCGACCATGCCTACTGCGACGCCATGCCTCCGCTTTCCGGGTCCGATAACATCAGCGATTTCATCGCCTGCGTCGCTCATGCCATGACCGCCCAAATAATCTCGCCTTTTATGAGCACCAAACTCCTCTACGCCGCCCAGGTCGCCTACAGTGCCGCCCGCTGCCAGTCCGCGTCCATAAAAACAGCCGCCTGAGGGTACCCCCCTACCCCTCCTACCCCCAGGGGGTATAAATTTCCCCTGAAACCTTGCAGATTATTTTTAACCCCTTTGGAATCAATGCCTGTGGAAATCTTTTAGCCCCAAATTCTCCCACATGGTGAGATTTGACCTCCGAAAATCACCGGAAAATGTCGTTTTTTGCCGGATATTACTGTGTCGCATGGAGCTTTTACGCTAACTCGCTAACTTGCTAATGTGCGGATAGCGCGCGCTAACTTGCTGTCTCGCTGTCCCGCTAACAAAAACGGCCCCGCAACGCGGAGCCGTTTCGCTAACTCGCTCATGTGCGCGAAGCGCACGCTAACTCGCTTTTAAGCCGCCTTCTTCTCCGCGGACAACGCCTTCTTGGCCTGCTCCACCAGCTCGGTGAAGCCCTTCGGGTCCTTCACGGCGATCTCCGCCAGAATCTTGCGGTCCAGCTCCACGCCGGCCTTCTTCAGGCCGTTGATGAGCTGCGAATAGCTGAACTGGTTCAGCCTGGCCGCCGCCGCGATGCGCACAATCCACAGCGAGCGGAACTGGCGCTTCTTCTGCTTGCGGCCGGTATAGGCAAACTTCAGGCCGCGCTCCACGGCCTCCTGGGCCGCCTGGTACAGCTTGGATTTGGTGAGGAAATAACCGCTGGCTCGGTTGAGAATCTTCTTGCGGCGGTCACTCCGCTTGGTGCTGCGTTTTACGCGGGGCATATCGGTTTCTCCATTTTGCGTTCGGTGATGCGGCTGGAGGCAGGAGGCCTTCGCCCTTTGCGGGCAGGCTGTAAACCTCTTCACTCGCTTGAATCAAGCCTGATTTCTCGATTGATTGGACTCAAAAGCTGTCCACCAATTGGGGGCCCTTGTAACGCGTTCACTGGGTCCTGAAGCGCCGTCCCCATCAGAAGACGGGCGCAGCAATCAGGCATAAGGAATCATGCGCGCTACCTTCTTGTAGTCGCCATCGGAAACCAGCAGGGTCCGGCCCAGCTTGCGTTTCACCTTCGGCGACTTCGAAGTTAGGATGTGCCGTGTCTTCGCCTGGCCCCGCTTGATTTTGCCGGTGCCAGTCTTGCTGAAGCGCTTGGCCGCGCCTGTATGGGTCTTCAACTTGGGCATTCGTTTTCTCGTTTCGGAAGGGTGGATTCACCCATAAACAATCGCAAGCGCAGGGATTTCCCTGCACTCTTGCGACTTCAACCAGTATATCGTAAAACCGGCGCTTGAAGGGCTTATGTACAGCGAAAGAGGCTTAATTCGCCTTTAGTTTGGTTGCGGCGGCTGGGGCTGACTTGGGTGCCGCTTGCGGAGCGGCGGCAGGCTTGGGCTTGGGCGCTTCCTGCTTCTTGGCCGCCGCCAGAATCGCGTGCAGAATGGTGCCTTCCATGCGCGGCATGAACTCCACAATCGCCGCGTCGCCCACGTCCTGAATCAGCCGGTTGATGATGTTGTAGCCCAGATCGCGGTGGGCCATCTGCCGTCCCCGGAAGCGCAGGCTGGCCTTTACCTTATCGCCATCGGCGAGAAAATGCAGCACCTTGTTCTTCTTGGTCTGGTAGTCGTGATCGTCCACGGTCACGGAGAACTTGACCTCCTTGACCGTAATCACTTTCTGCTTCTTCTTGGCGGCCCGTTCGCTCTTTTCCTTCTCGTAGAGGAAGCGGCCGTAATCCTGGATGCGGCAGACCGGCGGGACCGCAGTGGCCGAAACCTCCACCAGGTCCAGACCCCGTTCCCGGGCAAGCTTGAGCGCCTCAAAGGGCGCCAGAATCCCCAGTTGCTCGCCGTTTTCGTCGATCACGCGGATTTCGCGCGCGCGTATCTTCTCGTTGATGCGAATAAAGGACTTTGCCGAACGTTTGTCGAGTGCGATGGTGCTCCTCCAAAAGTCGTTCCGGCCCGCCTGCGGAATCCGCTGGAATCGCCACGGGCACAAGAACGCAAACTGAGTATAGCATTGGCTCGGCTCATCTGAACAAAGGGTTTATGACAGTTTTTGGTTCGCCTGCGCCACCAGTGCTCCCTCGGTATTCAAACCGGTCACACGCACCCGCACCAGCTGGTTGGCCTCCGACCGGCCCTCCAGCTCCACGGGTAAAAAGTTCTCTGTCAGCGCCGCGCTCCGGCCACGCGCTGCCAACTCTCCCGGCGTGCGCAGCGTGATTGCCTCCAGCTCCCGCCCCACAAAGCATCTGCGGTGCGCCTGACTCTTTTCTGCCGCCAGCGTACGCAGGGCGGCCATCCGCTCAGCAACCGCCTCAGCCGGAACCGGCCGCTCGGCGTGTAATGTCCAGCCGATTGTCGCCGGACGCGGCGAAAAGGGAAACAGGTGCAGATAGCCAAAGGGCAACGCCCGCACCAGTTCGACGGTCTCTTCGAACTCGGCATCGGTCTCGCCGGGAAAGCCCACCATCACGTCTGCACCCAGGGTGAGCTCCGCTCCTCCAGCTTGGACCAGAGCTTCCACCTTCTCGATGTAATGCCACGGCCGATACCGCCGGTGCATCCGCCTGAGCACCGCGTCCGACCCGGACTGCAAGGGCAGGTGCGCATGACGCGCCAGCCGTCTGCCGCCGAACTCCGCCATCAGCCCCATCAGCTCCGCGTCCCAATCCATCGGTTCAATCGAGCTGAGCCGCAGACGGTTGAGCGCCGTCCTCTCGAAGATTTCCCGCACCAGCCCCGCCAGCGTCTGTCTGCCTGTGCCTTCGAGATCTCTACTCCATCGCCCCAGATTGATCCCGGAGAGCACCAGTTCGTTGCCGCCGGCAGCCACAAATCCCTCTACCTGATGGAGAACGCTTGCAGCGGGCAGACTCTTGGAAGGGCCGCGCGTCTGCGGAATCACGCAAAAGGCGCAGCGGTTTCCGCAACCTTCCTGAATTTTGAGGTTGGGCCGGGTCTGCGCGCCGGGCACAATTTGCGCCTCTTCAAGAAACGAATGGGCAAACCGGTCGTCCGCCCAGACCACCTGCGCCACTTGCGGTGGGTCCAACTGCTCGCTCATCGCTCGCTCGAAGTTTGATGCAGTTCGTAGCTGTATCAACCCGTTGCCTTCGTGCAATGCCGAGCGCCCTCTTAGCCCTAAAATAATCTCCGGCGCCAGCGCCTTGTGGCTGTTGCCCACCACGGCGGCCACGCCCTCAAGGCCCGCCAGCTCTTCTGGCGCGCGCTGCGCATAGCAGCCGGTCACCACGACCTTCGCGGCCGGGTTCAGCCGGTGCGTCCGGCGGATGAAGGCTCGCGCCGCCCGGTCGGCCTCCGCTGTCACGCTGCATGTGTTCACCACCACCACATCGGCCACGGAGGGTTCGCCCTCGCAGAGCCCCGCGGCGCGCAACCGGTCACTCACCGCCTCGCCATCCGCGCGGGCCGCTCTACAACCGAAATTTTCGACGGAATAGCTCAGCATATCCCTAGTGTAGAGGGCGTGGAGCCCGGCAGAAGATTTATGATAGCGGAAAAGAAGAATGGAGAGTTATGCATCGACTTGCGAAATGGATTTGCACTCTGGCGCATCCAAACCTGACCACGGGAATTGCGCACCTGCTGCTGGGAGTGATAGCAGGGATGCCGGCCGCCGCACAGGCCCAGCCGCGAGTACTTGTCTACACCCGCAACTACACCAGCGACGGCAAGGGGTATGTGCACGCCAACATTGCGGACAGCGTGGCAGCCATCAAGAAAATGGGCGCGGAAAAAGGGTTTGCGGTAGATGTCTCGGACGACCCAACAACGTTTACTGAGGCCAATCTGAAGCAATACGCCACCCTGATCTTTTCAAACAGCAACAATGAGGCATTTTCAAGCGATGCGCAGCGCAGCGCTTTCAAGCACTACATCCAGGCCGGCGGGGGCTTTGTCGGAATTCATTCTGCCTCCGGTTCAGAGCGCGATTGGCCCTACTTCCAGTCGGTTCTGGGTGGCCTGTTTGAGGCCCACCCCAGGATGCAGCCGTTTACCGTGCAGGTGGCCGACCCGGCCTTTCCAGCGGTTAAAGGTCTTCCGGCGCAATTTGTCTGGACGGACGAATGCTATTTCATCGATCACCTGAACCCCGATATCCATCCGGTCCTGGTAACCGATCGCACCAAGCTGACCGGTCTTGACGCAATCAAGATCGACGTTTCAGCCTTCCCCAATCCTCTGCCGCTGGCGTGGTATCACCAGTTCGATGGCGGACGGGAGTTCTACCTGGCGCTGGGGCACGACAAGGAGGATTACGCGAATCCAATCCTCTACGGGATTATCGAGAACGGCATCCTGTGGGCCATGGGGGCGACAAAGTGATTCGATATACTAGATAAAGACCCTGTCCACCCCAGGACTGCAACTTAAACCATGGAAATATGTACAACTGCCATCGATTCAACTTCACCATCGGTTGACGCCAACGGCTCGACACGCCATATCATCAGCTTTGTCTACTTCACCTTTGTGGTCTATCTCTCGATTGGACTGCCGCTGGCCGTCCTTCCGCCGTACGTGCACCTGCGCATGGGCTACAGCGCGGCGCTGGCAGGCCTAGTTATCAGTATTCAGTACATTGCCACGCTCGTCAGCCGCCCCTTGGCCGGGCGCATCAGCGACCGCGCCGGCGCCAAGGTCTCCGTGCTCTGGGGCATGGGCGCCTGTTCGTTGAGCGGAGCTGTGTTGATCGCTGCCGCCGCACTGCACTCCATCCCCTGGCTCAGCTTTTTTACACTGCTGCTCAGCCGCCTGGTGCTGGGCGTCGGCGAGAGCCTTGGCTCAACCGGATCAACATTGTGGGGCATTACCAGCGCCGGTCAGGCCAGCACCGCCAAAGTCATCTCCTTCAACGGCATCAGCACCTATGGCGCCATGGCGCTGGGCGCTCCGCTGGGCGTGTTTCTTGAGTCGCTCTGGGGGAATCCGCAGTTAGGCCTGGCCTCTATCGGATTACTGACCCTGCTTATTGGCGCCTTTAGCTTTTCCCTGGCCTGCCGCAAGAGCCCTGTCCCGGTGCACCCCGGCGAGCACCTTCCCTTCCACCACGTATTGGGCCGCGTGGCCCCGCATGGCATGGGCCTGGCGCTGGGAGGCATGGGCTACAGTGTCCTGGCCACCTTCGTCACCCTCTTCTACGCCAGCCGCCACTGGAACGGAGCCGCCCTGTGCCTCACGGCTTTTGGGCTGGCGTTTATCGCCGCGCGCCTGCTCTTTATTCAGACCATCAACCGCTTTGGCGGATACCCGGTGGCGATCACCTGCCTCTCGGTCGAATCCCTGGGGATGCTTCTGCTATGGCTCGCGCCAGAGCCGTGGATGGCTTTCACCGGCGCAGGTCTGGCTGGTTTCGGCTTTTCCCTGGTCTTTCCCTCCCTCGGCATGGAAGCGGTCAAGCGTGTCGCCATCAACAATCGCGGCGCAGCCTTGGGTGTCTACACCGCCTTTGCCGACGTCTCCTTCTTCCTTACCGGTCCCTTGGCCGGCGCAGTCATCGGCCTTTACGGCTACTCCAGCGTCTTCCTTTTCGGGCTGGTGTGCCTGCTTGCTGCTCTGGGAATCGTGATTGTTCTCCGGCAGCTTGACAGCAAACGTGCTTGAGGAAGAGGAATAGCAAACTGCCCTGAACGCACAACGGCCACCCCGAAGGGTGGCCGTTGCTGTCTTGCTTAAAGGAAAAGCGCCTTATTGCTCGCTCTTTTCGCTCTTCTCGCTCTTCCGCAGGTTGATGAGATCGCCAAGTGTGGTTGTGGAACTGGAGACGGGAGCCTTGTGGCTCTCCTTCTTGTAGCTCTCCACATGAGCGCGGCTGGCCTCATGGCCCGAAGTGGCGCGCAGGCTTAAACCCACCTTCTTCTCCTCAACGTTGATCTTGATGATTTTGAAGTCGTGCTCCAGGCCGGTTTCCAGCTTGGCAGCTGCGTCTTCGCCAGCCTCGGAGATGTGGCACAAGCCCTCCACGCCCTCCGCAATCTCAACAAATGCGCCGAACTGCGCCGTCCTGAGCACCTTGCCGTGAACTTGGTCGCCGACCCGGTGGGTGGCGAAGAAGCTCTCCCAGACATCGGGCTGCAACTGCTTGATGCCCAGCGAGAGGCGGCGATTCTGCGGTTCCACGCCGAGAACGACAGCCTTCACCTTCTCGCCCTTCTTCACGATTTCAGAGGGGTGTTTGACGCGCTTGGTCCAGCTCAGGTTAGAGACATGCACCAATCCGTCGATACCGTCCTCGATCTCGATGAAAGCGCCGAAATCGGTCAGGTTGCGCACCCGGCCCTCGACGATTGTGCCGGCTGGATACTTCTCCGTCAGGTTCTCCCAGGGGTTTTCCATCAATTGCTTCATGCCCAGCGAGATGCGGCGATCGGCTGGATTCACGCTCAACACCACGGTATCGACTTCGTCGGCTGGCTTGACCAGCTTCGAAGGGTGCTTGAGGCGCTTGGACCAGGTCATCTCCGAGAGGTGAACCAAGCCTTCGATGCCCTGCTCCAGTTCCACAAACGCGCCATAGTCGGTGACCGAAAGCACGCGTCCATGAACGCGCGCGCCCACCGGGTAACGCTCCGTAGCGTCCAGCCAGGGGTCAGGCGTCAACTGCTTGAAGCCCAGCGAAACCCGCTGCTTGTCCTTATCGAACTTGAGCACCTTGACCTGAATCTCGTCACCCACATTCACCAGGTCGCGGGGATGCGTCAGCCGGCCCCAGCTCATGTCGGTGATGTGCAGCAGACCGTCGATTCCGCCCAGATCAACAAACGCGCCGTAGTCGGTCAGGTTCTTCACCGTGCCGGTCATCACCGCGCCCTCGCTCATCTGCTCCAGCGTCGTGGAGCGCTTGGCGTTCTGCTCTTCTTCCAGAATTTCCTTGCGGCTGACCACCACATTGCCGCGCTTTTTATTGAGCTTGATGACCCGGACCTCAATCTGCTGGCCCAAATAACCATCCAGGTTGCGGACGGGACGAATCTCAAGCTGCGAGCCGGGCAAAAACGCCTTCAGCCCGATGTCCACGGTCACGCCGCCCTTGACGCGGCTCACCACCGTGCCCATGATCGGGGTCTTATCGGCGGCGGCCTTCTCGATCGTGTCCCAGATGCGCAGGCGCTGCGCCCGCTCGTAGCTGGCCAGGTAGCCACCCTCCGGCTCCTCGCGCTCGATCACCACGTCGATCGTGTCGCCGGGCTGGAACTTGACTGCTCCGGCGTGATCCAGAACCTGTTCGAGCGGCACCAGCCCCTCGGATTTCAGGCCCACATCAATGACCAGATGCTTGTCCGTCTGCTTGATTACCGTGCCGGAGACAATCTTGTCGCCATAGGCTTCAACGGCGGCGGCCTCCGCGGCCTGCTCGCGTTCAAACGCCTCCAGGGCGGCGGAAAAGTCGTCCATGTGCTCCAGACTGTGTTCTGCGGACGCGGCTGCCTTCACCGGCGCCGCATCAACCGGTTCAGCCGGGGCATCGGGCTCAGTGGGCGCGGGAACTTCCGCCGCAACTTCGTCTGCATGCGCGGCGTCGGCAGTGGCTTCCGCCACGGCCGTATCCTCGGCTACGAGAGCTACAGGTTCGGATGGGGCATCGGCGTCCAGCTCGGAAATTACAACTGCCATGGGGGTTTCGGTGTTGGACGTGGATTCAGGCGACGGCTGCTCTTGCTCCGCCGCAGGTTCAAGGGTTGAGCTTTCCAATTCAGTGATCAGGGTTATGCTCTCAGGTTCGGGATTGACGACGTTTGCCATTGCTACCAGCTCCGCGATTCCTTATTCCCGCGGCGCAAACTTGCCTGCCGCTGGGATGGTCCCTCAGGTGCGATTACCTTCAGGGATTCCGGAGGCCGTCTCCTGCCCGCAACCGCACGCCTGTGACCGCGGTGCTTTCACAAGGAACAGCCCTTCCCGCCGGTCAGGCTGGCGTGGAATTACGACTGTTTTCCTTGGGAAACACCCGGCAGATGGCGGCTATATGGAGGGCGGCCGCAACTCGCTGCTGGAATCCGCGCAGGAAGCTACACCACCAGTGTAGCAACCGTGGCTTTCGCCCGTCAATGCAACCGATTGGCAGAAACCGCGTGGTTACCGTATTTTCACACACGCCGCGCTCAACACAATGAGCTTGCCATTGTCAGCACTCCCACGCAACAACCCTCTATACTGATGCAGACGGAACCCAACCCATGGACCTTCTCTGGACTCCCTGGCGCTATACCTACATCACCACGGCGGATAGCGCTGTACGCCCTGGCGTTCCCCCGAGCCTGGCGGCATGGCCCGGCGACCACCGCTGCGTCTTCTGCAACCTGATGGCCTCCATCGACTACGCCATCGCCCACGGCATGAAGTCCGAGGAGGCCGAATCCGCCGGCGGATTAGTCTATCGCGGCGAGCACTGCTTTGTCTGCCTGAACGCCTTTCCCTACACCTCCGGCCACGTGATGGTGATGCCTTACGCCCATCTGGACCGTCTGGCCGCTCTGCCAGCCGCCACAGCCCATGAACTGATCGACCTGGCGCAGCGCACCGAGCAGGTATTGGAACGGCTCTATCACCCGCACGGCTTCAACTTTGGCATGAATCTGGGCCAGGCAGCCGGCGCCGGCGTTGCCGGACACCTGCATCTGCACGCTCTGCCTCGATGGTCCGGGGACACCAACTTCATGACAACGGTAGCCGAAACGCGGATTCTGCCAGAAGAGTTGGAGACGACTTGGAAGCGGATGCGGGCGGCGTTTTAGGATGTAGGTCCTTAACTCTTATTTTCGCATCGCACCGCGAAGTCACAGGTTAAACAACCACTCAATCGATAACCGTGCTATACTTTTTGCAAATGTCCGGCCTCAAATTCACTAATAAGCTCTACATGACCGTTCTTCCGATGATTCAGGTCGACGGACAAACCCTTGGGCTCACCAGCCAGGCGCTCACGCTTACGCCCGATCTCAACTTTGCCACGCGGTTCTTTCCCGACGAGGTTGAGAACTATATTCTGATGTTCCAGCACCGAATTCGGTACCTAACAGGCGGCCACGTTAAGGACTACACTCTTACGAAGCAGCGCCAGTCGGACGGGCGAATTATCGTGCAGGTCGATCAACATGTCGAGTAACCCTGGGGCGCCTCAAGTCGGAGATGGCAAGCCAACCGGCATCAACCCGCCTGTTGATTTCGCAATCATTCCTAGGAAGATCTTTTTCCACCAAATACCCGACGGAGAACTCGATACTATCGCTGCCTCTGGGAGTTCGCTCCATCTAACACTTTTCGGAATTTGCCTAGGCGCGTTTATATCCCTGCTCGTGACCGTCACAACCGCCCAAGGTTTCGGAGCGGCGGCGCTATCTGCTTATGTTAGCGCCACTATAATCACAGCCCTGGGCAGCGTCTTCTTCGGGTGGCGGGGCATTGCATCATCCATAGCGTCGTCGAAGAAATTGGCTGATCTGAGGCGAGGCATCCCGCCCAGCGCTGGCCCAGCACAGGAGCTATAGATATTAGTTGCTGGGTTTGAGCAAAATCAAGGCGTGTGGTGCTCAAGATTGAGCTACTTTGATACTTTCTTCGCACCCGTTGCCCAGACCAACAGAGCGTCGACAGCAGCGGAGTGTCTAGGCAAGCCAACTTAGATTTTCGTGGAATCCGTTTCTTCCGCCCCGGCCGCCAGCGCCAGTCCCGGCTGCGACCACTCCAGCGACTCCATCTCACGCACATCTGGTTGCAGCTTGACGATTTCGGCTAACTCGCCGTCGGAGTGAGCCAACTCACCTAGCTGCCTGCCGTAGGAAAAGACTCCGCCTTTGCCCTCGATGGTGCCGAGAAACTTGTTGTAATAATCGACGCTGCTACTGAGTGCATTGCCGAGCTTGGTCACGTGTCCCTGCGCGACCACCAGCTTCTCGTAAATCTTGCGGCCCATCTCGTGGATAGCTTTGGCGTTTTTGGTAATCTCCGTCTGTTGCCAGCCAAACTCGACGGCCCGCAGAAGGGCTATCAACGTCGTCGGAGTCGCCATCACCACATGGTTCTGTGCGCTGAACTCAATCAGCGACGGATCGGCCTCCAACGCCGCGCTAAACAACGCTTCACTGGGCAGGAAGCAGACAACAAAATCCGGAGCCTTCTCGAATTGCTTCCAGTAAGCCTTACCCGACAATTCCTTCAGATGCGCTTTGACGCGCTGCGCGTGGGCAGCGAAACGCATTGTCTGCGCGGCTGGATCGGCGGCACTGCCAGCGTCGAGAAAGGCATCAAGCGGCGTTTTGGCGTCAACGACGATTTCGCGGCCATTGGGCAGTTGAATGGTCATATCCGGGCGCAGCATTTTGTCGTCCTCGTCGCGGGCGGTAACTTGCTCTGAAAACGAGCAGTACTGCACCATTCCGGCGTATTCCACGCAGCGCTTCAATTGCAATTCGCCCCAGTTGCCGCGCGTCTTCGGAGCCCGCAATGCCGTGACCAACTGCGCGGTCTCGTTTTTCAGCGCATCAAGCGAAGCGGGAATCGACTTCTGCATATTCTCGACAAGTGTTTCCACCTTGGAGTAGGCCCCCGAGCGCTGCACCTCCATGGTGCGAGCCTGCTCATCGAGGCTCTTGAGCGCGGCTCCCAGCGGGTCCAGCAGATTCTTGATGGCTCGTTCCTTCGCCTCCAGGGTCAGCTCAGCCTCGCGTGTTTGCCCTCTAAGTCGCTCCTTCGCAAGGTCTAAAAACGACTCCGCGTTAGCGCGAAGAGCATCAGCGGCAACTCCCTTAAAGGCGTCAAGTCCAAGTATGGGTTGAACGCTCGTACGGCCTTGCCGGAATCCCAACCAGAGCCCCAGGAGGAAGACGGCAACGGCGACCAGCGCAAAAACAACGGCAGAGTTTCCCACGGCAAAAACCCTCTTCGCCTAATGTACGCCTTCCGGCTCTGGTTTTCCTGTCAATTTCGATGGTATTTCTAGTCCCTTTTCCCTATTCCCTATTCCCTCGGTTCCCTCCAAGCCTTTACACCCCCCCATCGGCCCGGTAGACTTGAATTTCGGGGCCATGCGCAATTTTTCAGGCGTAGTGGTTGTGTTCCCCTGCCGTGACCCGGTAGGCTGAACAGGCAAGCCCCGGAGAGATTTTCAAGTTCTTAAAATCACGAGGAGAAACACGCATGGCCGTTGAAGAGAAAGTCAAACAGATCATCGTCGAGCAGTTGCAGGTGGACGAAGCCGAAGTCACCCCCGGCGCCAGCTTCCAGGAAGACCTGGGCGCGGATTCGCTGGACGTAGTCGAACTGGTGATGCAGTTCGAAGAGGCCTTCGACATCGAAATACCCGACGAAGCCGCCGAAAAGATCAAGACCGTCAAGGACGCGATCGAGTACATCGAGAAGAATGCGAAAGGCGGCAAGTAACCAGTGACTCGCCGAGTTGTAATCACCGGCCTGGGGCTGGTCTGCGGCCTGGGCAACACCGCGCCCGAGGTTTGGCGGCAGTTGATGGCTGGCGCCAGCGGCATGGGCCCTATACAGGCCTTCGATACCACTGGCTTCACCACCACCTTTGCCGCAGAGGTCAAGAACTTTGACCCGTTCAACTTCGTGGACAAGAAAGAAGCGCGCAAAATGGGGCGCTTCATCCACTTTGCCTTTGCCGCCACCCAGGAAGCTATAGCCCAGTCGGGTCTCCAGATCACCCCGGAGATCGCCGACCGAGTAGGCGTCTTTATCGGCTCCGGCATCGGCGGCTTTGAAATCATCGAGCGCGAGCACGCGGCTCTGCTTGCAGGCGGTCCGCGCAAGATTTCGCCCTTCTTCATTCCCGCGGCCATCATCAACATGGCTGCGGGCGATATCAGCATTCGCTATGGCGCGCAAGGGCCGATTTCGGCTACGGCCACAGCCTGCGCCACCTCGGCCAACGCCATCGGCGACGCGGTGCGCATCATCGCGCACGGCGACGCCGATGTGATGATCGCCGGCGGCGCCGAGGCAGCGGTCACGCCGCTTTCGGTGGGCGGATTCGCCGCCATGCGCGCGCTCTCCCAACGCAACGACGAGCCCACCCGCGCCAGCCGGCCCTTTGACAAGGATCGCGACGGCTTCGTCATCGGCGAGGGATCCGGCATCCTCATCCTCGAGGAGCTGGAATTCGCCAAAAAGCGCGGCGCCAGGATTCTGGCCGAGGTGATCGGCTACGGCATGAGCGCCGACGCCCATCACATCACCAGCATCGCTCCCGAGGGCCAGGGCGCGCAGCGCAGCATGAGGGCCGCCCTCAAGGACGCCGGCATCCGGCCGGAAGAGGTGGGCTACATCAATGCCCACGCCACCGCGACCCCGGCCGGCGACGGCAATGAGTCGCAGGCCATCGAGGCGGTCTTCGGCGATCACGCCCTGAGCCACAAGCTCAAGGTGAGCGGCACCAAGTCCATGCACGGCCATTTGCTGGGCGGCGCCGGCGGACTGGAAGCCGGCATCACCGTGCTCGCGCTCCAGCATCAGATGCTGCCTCCCACCATCAACCTGGAAAACGTCGACCCGGAATGTTGCTTGGACTACGTGCCTAATAAGGCCGTCGCCCACAGCTTCGACATCGCCCTGTCGAATTCCTTTGGCTTTGGCGGCATCAACGCTTCGCTCATTCTGCGCCGCTGGACGGAGTAAAACAGCGGTCAGTGGTCAGTGAACAGTGGTCAGTCAAAAACAAAACAGCGTGAATCCCATCGGGATTCGCGCTGTTTGCTTTGAAACTCAATCCTTGCATCAGCCTGTGACTGCCGCTATGCCCACTCCAATCAGCACAAAGATCGCCCACCATCCAAAGACCGCGATGTAGCCGGAGTTGCGCTTGACGCCCGCCACCGTCGCCGTTCCAATCGCCAGCAGCACCAGTGTCCAGATCGTAACCACATCCAGCGAACTCATCAAGGAATAGAGTGCCTTGTTGGCCTCCGCTGCATTGGGATAGACAAAGGCCGCCAAATTCGTGGGAGCGAAATTCTTGATATTGAAGGTGTCTGGCTCAATTCCCGCGAAGATCACCACAATACCCAGTACTGCTTTTATGATTCCCGGCAGACCTGCATACATCCATACGGTAAAGATGCTGCCGTAGGTAGCCTTGCCTCCGAAGACAAAGTTGATGGTGCCCCACAGCCCGAGCGACATAAGCGCCACTCCCGTCAGCATCAAGACCGGTTGGGCGATGAAAACACCCTCCGTTATATACACAGAGATCTTCGTCTGCGATTCGCGTTGTTCCGCAGGCAATTGCGCCAACCGCTCTTCCGTCTTCGGATCGAGCTTAATTTGGTTGTCCACGACCGTCTGCATGCCTATCTTGACGAAGACAGCCGCAAAAAATATATAACTAACCAATGCCATGATGACAAACGGCAGCCACCAGCTCCTGTTGCCGCGCTTGATGTCCTCAAAGGTCTTCGACGGCGCTATGAAGGTATTCGCAACGCGCTGCCATTGGGAAAGGCCGCTTGCCTGGGCTCCGGATTCAACTACTGTATCGCTCATATTCCCCCTCGCTCAGCCACATTTGGCTATGGCCGCGATTGTAACCTTGAAGGGCCAACCCTGCACAGTCAAAAATCATTGAATGCCAGGATTAAAAACCCTGACCTGTGAGTGGCGGTCGCGGATACAGTGCTTTTAAGCGTCTTTGCAGTAGGGTTCGGCGAGCAGGTGGCCGCGCTCGCAGAGAGCACAGCCAGCGGGAAATTAATGAGAAGGGTCCGCCGCATCAAGGAGTGCGCGGAGAATTCAGAGCAACTCCAGTGTAAACGGATTCGGCACTGTTTCCGAGTGCCTAGCCGGATACGGTTTTGTCTGATAATTGACACGTCCAAGGCCGTTCAACCCGGCCCTTGACGCGCGCCGCTGTGAATGTTCGACTGGTTCAGGAACAAAACCGGGTGAACCTATGGACGTGCCTCAATTTACCCTCGAAGATTACGAAAACGTCTTTGCCGATCGCCATCTGTTGCACGGAGTGGTGGCGAAGTGGGCTAAGGTCCACCCGGAAGCTGCCGCCATGCTCAGCGCGGGTGGCGAGCGCGCCGTTACCTGGGGCGAATTCGACCGCATCACCACGGCGATGGCAGCAGAATTGTCGCGCCTGGGCTTTGCCATAGGCGATTTCCTGGTTACTTTGCTGCCACTTACCGTGGATCACGTTTTGCTCGAATACAGCTGCTTCAAAATCGGCGTGATCGTCGCTCCGCTGGATCTGCGTTTGTCCCCCGCCGAGGTGATTCGAGCGATGGAAATCCTACGGCCGCGCGGGTTTGCCGCCCTGGGCGTGAAAGCGCCGCTCGATCTGCGCCCGTTGTGGCGCGCTATTCAAGCGCAGTGCGAATGGATCCAGCATTTCATCGCCGTGGATTCGGAAGAAGAGATTGCCGGCACGCAATCCTATGCATCGATTGCCGAGGCGGCGGGCCGCGCCGCGACGAATGCTGGTTCAACTTCCCTCGCAGAAATCGCCGTGACCGAGGACGATGGCGCGCTGGTCATCTTTACCACCGGCTCAACCGGTTCGCCCAAACCGGCGCTGCTTTCGCACCGCAATATCACGGTGCAGAACATGTGCATCTGCGGCGCATTTTTTGGCGGAGACCGCGGTACGCGCACACTGGTCAATTTGCCCGCATCGCACGTAGGAGGACAGACCGAGGCGATGATGAGCACCTTCTTCGGCGGAGGCACGGCGGTGCTCGTGGAGATCTTCGACGCCAGCCGTTCGTTGCGCGCCATCGCACGGCATCGGGTGGAGATTCTGGCCCAGATTCCGGCCATGTACAACCTGGAGTGGATGCTGAAAGACTATGCTGGCCACGACCTCTCCAGTTTGAAATTCGCCGCATACGGCGGACACTCGATCTCGCGGCCGTTCCTGGACCAGCTTGCCTCTATGGCGCCGGTGATTGGCACCGGACTTGGACTCACAGAGACTGCCGGTTTCTGCACCTACATCCAGGCGAATGCGGCCGACCTGAATTCGTCCCAACAGGAGACAATTCTCACCGGGCTTGGTGAGGATATGCCTGTTTATCCATGCACTATTCGCCAGCCTATGCGCTCCGATGGCAACGCCGGCGATGAGCTACCTTCAGGCGAGATTGGCCATCTCTGTTTTCGCGGGCCGCAGACCTTTCTTGGCTATGTCAACGATCCCGTGGCCACTGCCCAGGCAATTTCGCGTGACGGCTTTTTATATACCGGCGATCTTGGCCACAGGAACGCATCGGGATTGCATCTGACCGGCCGGGAAAAATGGGTGATCAAATCGTTCGGCTACCAGATATTTCCCGGCGACGTGGAACGGCATATCTGCACGCTGGCGGACAAAGTTGCCAACTGCATGGTGGTCGGCGTGGCGCATGAGGTCGTCTCCGAAGCTGTCGTGGCTGTGGTGGAGAAGAGGCCCGGAGTTGAACTAAGCCACAAGGAACTGGACCGGCACGCGCGCAGTTTGGCATCGTATATGCGGCCGCGCCACTGGATCCTGCTCGAAGCCGGCCAGATGCCGCTGAATCGCGCGGGCAAGCCGGATTACGTGCGCGCCCAGGAGATGGCTCGGCGGGAGATCGCCCAGTTGCGCGAGCGTGGCGAGTGGGACAGCGGTTTTACTAATGCATAATACTTTCCAGTAAATAAAAGGATTCCCTGTAATTTTCAGAGGCCACTTCTCACGATGTGGGATATTCAGGGGAAGAGATTTTCCGCAGATGATGATTCCAGAGAACTTAGAAATAATCTGCAAGGTTTTTGGGGAGTAGAAAAATATAGAGGGGGGGGTAGGGGGGGGGACCCTCTCAGTGGTCCGAACCAGGCGCAAAGCTGACAGACTGGAACGTGGCTATGGATTTATTCATGCGTTGATTATGCTCTGGCGGGAGGTAATTATCTGCAAGAGGTCAGGAGTATATTGGTATATACTGTTGATAGATACTTTTTCGAGGGCAGGATGTCCAAAAGCGCAGGAGCGAATCAAAAACCGACAGATGCCAAGCTGTTTTGGAATGGGCGCAGCCAGGCAGTGCGCCTGCCCAAGGAGTTTCGTTTTGAGGGCGACCGGGTGCGTGTAAGCCGCATGGGCGCGGGTATTCTGCTAGAACCCATACCGGAGACCCGCAAGGAAACGGTCGAGGAATGGTTCGCGCGGATCGATGCGATCAAAGGCGACCCGCTCTTTCCCGAAGGACGCAAGCAGAATCTTGCGCCTATCCGTGAGTACTTCAAGTGAGCTACCTGCTCGACACCAACGTCTGCATCGCGCTGATCAACGGAACGCAAAGCAAAGTTCGCGCGCGTTTCATGCAGGCCGTTCGCAGTGGAACAATGCTTGCGACCTCATCCATCGTAGCGCATGAGTTGTGGTATGGCGTGGCCAAGAGCCAGTTCGTTGCGCGGAACGCGAGCGCCCTGACAACTTTCCTTAGCCGCGATATTATTCTGCTCGACTATTCCGAGCAGGATGCGCAAGCGGCGGGAGAGATTCGCGCCGAACTCGAACGGCAGGGCCATCGCATCGGCGAGTATGACACGCTGATCGCCGGACAGGCATTCGCGCGGAATCTGATTCTGGTCACGGCAAATACGCGGGAGTTCGGGAGAGTGAAAGGGCTGGTTGTGGAGGATTGGACGGTGTAATACGATTGGGTCGGTTTATAGGTTTCACTGCGCCCCTCCGGGGCGCGATGGTTTTCGGGACTGCTTACCCAGGACTGCGCTGCGCTTGTCCTGGGCTATTTTCACCCACTCCCTACGGGAGTGGCGGACGATGAGCGATAGGGCGAAGAGTTGCGAAATCCCAGGTCTGAAAGCCAGACCTGGGACACAGCTTTTTTGGTTGTAACCTATCGCGTGTGTCAGGGCACGACTTCAGTCGTGCCGAAAGTGATGTAAATGATGGAGGGCTTCAGCCCCTGCGATGTCGAAACCTTCCAGACCGTCGGACCCGGACAATGCCTCGGGGCGTCCGCGTACGTTCTTTGCCACTACACGGACAGCGGGCGGTAGATCCATCCTCCAATCGGAACGCATGGCGGAACTCTTCATCGACGTACTTCGGTCCTATATGCGGTCCGGAAAGATGATCGTTCACGACTTCGTCGTTATGCCAAATCATGTTCACATTCTGATTACCATACCGGGCGAAATGAGTCTTGAAAAGGCGATGCAGTTGATCAAAGGCAGCTTTTCGTTTGGGGCCAATAAAGAACTGGGAATTCGAGGCGAGATTTGGCAGCGGGGATTTTCCGATGTGCGCATTGTTGATGAGCATAGCTTTGAAGAGCATCGGGCGCACATCGAAAACAATCCGGTGAATGCGGGGCTGACGCAAGCGGCGGAGGAGTATCCGCACGGGTTGTTGTATTTGAAGAAACGGAAGCACGCAGGGGCTAAAGCCCACGATTTAGGAGCTGCTGTGCGGCACGACTGAAGTCGTGCCCTGACACGAGGTGTGTTGGGCCAATTGCGGAGAAGATCGTTTGTCTTGCGAAATCCCGGTTTCAAAGGCGAGACCTGGGGCAACCGGCACCATACTAATTGATCGTCGGGAGCTTGAGTTGACTAACAAACTCATACACTTCGTTGGGCGAATGAATCACAAAACTATCCGCGTGATTGAGATCTTTGTCGGCGGCGACTCCGCGAAGTGCTTGCAATAGGTTCACATCAACCGCAACAAGTTTCTGTGCCCCTAGTTCTGGCTTGACTTGCAGAACCGCATCCATAACTCGTGAGGCATCCAATTTACTCATGAAGAACCTAATTGGCCTTCGGCCAGGATAGCGATTGTCAGGGATTACGAGATATTTTCATTCTTCCCTTGAATCACCCAAGCCTTATAGTCCTCTGAAAATTCCTCAAGTATCACATCGAGTGACAAAGGCTGAATCATATGTTTTTCCTTTCTGTTCCCATCTCGTGAATGCATCCCTCAAGTCTAGCTCTTGAAAACCGACACCTTACGAACACTTTACTGCAACAGCGTTGGCTCGTCGTGGTTGTTGCCGTTCAGCTCGTCTGGCGGGATGATGACGGCGGCGGCGACTTTGTCGTCGGCCTCGAGGTTGAGCAGGCGGACGCCCTGGGTGGCGCGGCCGGCGGCGCGGATGGTTGAGGTGTCGATGCGGATGATCTTGCCGAATTGGCTGATGACCATCAGCTCCGAGGTGTCGTCGACCAGTTGAATGCCGCTGACGCGGCCGATGCGCGGGGTGACAGCCACGTTTTTCACGCCCATGCCACCGCGAGCCTGCAGGCGGTACTCCTCGACATTAGTGCGCTTGCCGAAGCCGTTTTCGGTGACGGAGAGTATCAGGTACTCGCCAGGCTTATGCTTCTTGGGCGTGACGGCGACGCCGACGACGTAATCGTTTTTGCGCAACTCGATGCCGCGCACGCCGTAAGCGGGGCGGCCCATGGAGCGGACGTCGCTTTCGTCGAAGCGAATAGCCTGGCCGAGATGCGTGGCCAGGAAGATGATCTGGTTGCCGTCGGTGATGCGCGCCTTGACCAGCTCATCGCCGTCATCAATCCCAATCGCAATAATACCGCGGGACATGACGTTGCAGAAGTCCTTGAGCGGCGTTTTCTTGACGGTTCCGTTTCGCGTGGCAAAGAAGATGAACTTGCCCTCTTCCTCGAGGTCGCGCACCGGCAGGATGGCGCGGACGTTTTCTCCGGGCTGCAAGTCGAGCAGGCTCTGGATGGATTTTCCCTTGCCCGCGGCGCCCACGTCGGGAATCTCGTAGACCTTGAGCCAGTAAACGCGGCCGGCGTTGGTGAAGCAGAGCAGAAAGGCGTGCGTGGAATCCACGATCAACTGGGCGACAAAATCCTCCTCGCGCGTCTTCATGCCCGTGCGCCCGGTGCCGCCTCGGCGCTGCTGGCGATAGATGCTGATGGGTGTGCGCTTGAGGTAGCCCTGGTGGCTGACCGTAACCGCGACCTGTTCGTCGGCGATGAGGTCTTCGAGCTGCAACTCGGCGGATTCATCGATGATCTGCGTGCGCCGCGCGTCGCCGTACCTGTCGCGCACCTCTTCCAGCTCCTTCACGATGACCTTGCGCAGTTTTTTCTCGCTGGCCAGAATCGATTCGTATTCGGCGATCTCTTCGCGCTTTTGCTTCAACTCATTCAGGATTTCGTCGATGGAGAGCTGCGTGAGCCGATAGAGTTGCAGCTCGAGGATGGCGTCGATCTGGCGCAGCGTGAGACCTTTTTCCTCGTTAGGCAGGCGCTCGCGGCCCAGGTTGATGACCATGGCCTTGCCCTTGCCCCAGGCATAGAGATTTTCGCGCGCCTCGACCCGAGAACCCGATGCGCGAATGAGTTTGATGACGGTGTCGAGATTGTCGAGAGCAATCTTATAGCCTTCCAGTATGTGCTCGCGCTCGCGCGCCTTGCGCAGCAGGAAAACCGTGCGGCGCTGGACGACGTCGATGCGATGATCGATGAAGCAGCGAATGGCGGCATCGAGCGGCAGCTCCCGCGGTTGCCCGTTGAGCACCGCGAGAAAGATCATGGAGAAGCTCTCCTGCATCTGGGTGTGCTTGTAGAGCTGGTTGAGAATGATCTCCGGCTGCGCGCCGCGCTTGAGCTCGATGACGATGCGCATGCCGTCGCGGTCGCTCTCGTCGCGTACGTCGCCGATGTCGTCGATGGTCTTTTCGTTTACCAACTCGGCAATGCGCTCGATGAGCTTGGATTTGTTCACCTGGTAAGGAATCTCGGTGACGATAATCGCCTGTTTCTCCTTGGTCAGGCTTTCGAGGGCGGTGCGGGCGCGCATCAGGAAGCGGCCGCGGCCGGTTTTGTAGGCGTTGGGGATGCCGGATTTTCCGTAGAGAAAGCCGCCAGTGGGGAAGTCCGGCCCCTGCACATGCTTGAGCACTTCGGCGAGGCCGGCGCTGGGATTCTTGACCAGCTCGATGGCCGCGTTGACGACTTCAGTGAGATTGTGCGGCGGAATGTTGGTGGCCATGCCGACGGCGATGCCGCTGGAGCCGTTGACGATGAGATTGGGAATGCGCGTGGGCAGCACTGTCGGCTCGAAGGTGGACTCGTCGTAGTTGGGCACGAAGTCCACGGTCTCCATCTCGATATCGGCCAGCATTTCGCCGGCAATGCGCTCCATGCGGCATTCGGTGTAACGCATGGCCGCGGGCGGATCGCCGTCCACCGAGCCGAAGTTGCCCTGGCCGTCGACCAGCGGATAGCGCAAGGAGAAGGGCTGGGCCATACGGACCAAAGTGTCGTAGATGGCTGAGTCGCCGTGGGGATGGTAAACGCCCATCGCCTGGCCGACGACCTTGGCGCACTTGGTGTACTTTTTGTTGTGCTGCAAGCCCATCTCGTTGAGCGTGTAAAGCACGCGGCGATGCACGGGCTTGAGGCCGTCGCGGGCATCGGGCAGCGCGCGCCCGATAATCACGCTCATCGAGTAGTCGAGATAGGAGCGGCGCATCTCCTCTTCGATATTGATGGGGATGAGGCTGGCGCTGGTGGGGGGCGGGGTAACCCCTTCAAGAGGGAGCTGGGGATTTTGATCGTCTGGCATAGTGGTCTTTTCATGCCCGCCGGAAGGCGTCGGAAAAGGTCCGGAAAAAGCGGGGCCGGCCTGGCGTGGGCTGTGCTCTTATTTTATCTGTTTGAAGGGGGGTTTAGCAAGGTCGATTGAAAGAAATAAGTCCTTATTTTGCTTGAATTTATGACTATCATGAGGCGCTCAATCGGAAGCTCGTATAAGCGCACGCTACGCGGCGGATTTTGGGCCTCAATTTAGCCATGTTTCCAGGGTTTTTATGGCTCTCTTTCTGCACTCACATTCACAGCAGCGCGGGCAGGTTGAGCACGCAGAAGACCGCCTGAAGCAGCACGATGGCTCCGGCTGCGCACTGCGCCAGACGGCCCCTTGGCCCTTCGTAGGCATCAGCAAAGACCCCGCTGATAAACGTAAGCAGAAAGGGCAGCGCCCACAGCCAGGGAGCGCTGGGTACGCCTCTTGTGACCAGAAAAATTAGAACCAGGGCGCAGAGCAGCGGAGTTGTGTTGCCGAAGTAGCGCGACTTGCGCAGACCCAGAAACAACGCCAAAGCTGCTGCAGCGGCCACCGTGATTCCAGCATTGGGCAGCGCTGAGAAGAACCGAGCAGCAGGATCAAGCGAAATCCAAACAAGACACGCAGCAGAGCGGAAGAGGTAGCTGAAGGCATCCGGAGAGAAGCCGTAGCATGCGAAGACGAAGACCAGTGCCCCGGCTATGGCTAAGAGCACCACCGGCAAAGTCTGGATTCTTCGTTCCTCGGTAATCCACAACATGGCCGCCAGGCCCAGTATCGCCACCAAGGGCAGCGCGGCAATGTGCGAGGCCGCCGCCAACCCAAAGGCTGCCGTGAGCAGAACGATACGCGGACGCCATTTCCGCCGCGGCCCCTGCATGGCATGAGCCACACCGATGCAGGTGTATACGCCGCCATAAACCCCCAGCGCGGCAAGCACCTCAGCGTTGGGCGCGACGCAAGCCTTCAGTATCGCCGGAGAAAAGCAGTAGAGCCCGAGAGCCGTGTAGCCGCCCAGGTTGCCGTAGAGCCGCCGCGTCACCCACCACAGGCACCCGCCCAGCAGGCACCCGGCTCCCAGAAACGGCAGGTGGAGCAGCAGCAAGGTGTACCTGAGCTGGTGGCGCAACTCCCAAGTTGAAAGCTCGCCGCCAGATTGCACTACGCGGTCTTCAGGCTTGCGAAAGTGGTCCAGGCCACGCTCAGCCAGCAGGTTCAGCGTCAGCGGCAACCCGGCAAGCCGATAGGCCAGAATGCCATCGTGAATATTGCCGCAACTGGTAAAGAAGCCGGCCAGTTGCGAGGGTCGCTCCCACATCTCACGCCCGCAGCGCGCATATTGGTAATCGCGATCGGTCAGCGTCTGGTGAACGATGAGCCACAGGCCTTGCGCCAGAAACGCAGCCAGCAGCCCCGCGGCAATGCGCTGTGGCAGATTGAAATGAAAGCGGCGAATTCGTTGAAAGCGGCGGGTCATCATTCTCTAGACAACTTATCCAGTCTAAACGGCGCACCCTGATCGATGGCGCAATCACTTTACTCCGCAATCCTTTCGACGTTACACTAACGCTGCCATGCTAACCCGCCGCCGCTTCGTTCTGAACACCGCCGCCTGCGCCGCGCTCGCCCACACATTCAAATCCCGTTTCGCATTGACGCAAACCGCGAACGTCTATCGCAACCCCATCCTGGGCGGTGACCATCCCGATGCCAGCCCCATTCGTGTTGGCGACGACTTCTACCTGACTCACTCCAGCTTTGACTACGCGCCGGGGCTGCTCATCTGGCACTCCCGCGACCTGGTCAACTGGCTTCCGGTTGCCGCCGCGCTGCATCGCTACTACGGCACGGTGTGGGCGCCCTACCTCTGCGAGTACCAGGGGCACTTTTACATCTACTTTCCCGCCGACGGCAGCCTGCGCGTGGTTCATGCCGACCACCCCACCGGATCCTGGAGCGAGCCCATCGATCTCGGCATCAAGGCTATCGATCCCGCCCACATTGGCGAGGATGGCCGCCGGTATCTGCACATGGCCGGCGGACGCATGGCCGAACTTACCGCGGACGGCCTGGCCGTCAAGACACCTCCGCGCAAAGTCTTCGACGCATGGCCCATGCCCGCCAATATCCGCATGGAATGCACCTGCCTGGAGGGGCCCAAGCTGCTGGAGCGCAACGGCTGGTTCTACCTCAACGTGGCCGAAGGCGGCACCGGCGGCCCGGGAACCAGCCACGGTGTTGTTTCCGCGCGCAGCCGCCACGCCGACGGCCCCTGGGAGTACTCGCCCTACAATCCCGTCGTTCACACGCCCTCGCGCGACGACCGCTGGCTCAGTGCGGGCCACGGCCGCCTGGTCGATACCCCGGATGGCAAGTGGTACATCACCGTCCATTCGTATGAGAATGGCTATCGCACATTGGGCCGCCAGCTTCTGCTGCTGCCCATCGAGTGGACCCCCGACGGCTGGTTCCGCGTGCCCGCGGGCGTTACCGCGGATGCGGCGATTCCCATGCCGGTCCCCGGAACAATCCAGCAACCCTTCGCCGATCCATCCGACGATTTCACCTCGCCTGAGCTTGGCCTGCAGTGGGGCTTCTGGCGAGAGTACGACCCGACGCGTTTCACCACCGGCAACGGATCTCTTGTCATGGGAGCGCGCGGCAGCTCTTTGGCTGACTCCAGCGCCCTCACCACCGCCGTCGGCGGACACTCCTACACGGTCGAAATCGACATTGAAGTCTCGCCCGGCTGCGAGGCAGGCTTGATGCTCTTCTACGATCCCGGCCATGTCGCCGGCATTCTTATCGCGCCCAACGGCATCGAGATCAAAATTCCCAACGGCTCGGTGAAGAACCGCACGGATATGGGCGCCACCCGCGCCACCTTGCGCGTAGTCAACGACCGCCAGGAGGTGGATTTTTACTACCGCATTCCCGGCCAGGCGTGGCAAAAGAAAGAATCCTCGGCAGAGGTCTCCGGCCTGCACCACAACGTGCTGGGCGGTTTTCTCGATCTTCGGCCTGCCATCTACGCCTGCGGCCAAGGCCAGGCAACGTTTCGCGGCTTCCGCTACTGGCCGGAGACGAAGCCCCCGGTCCTGTGACGCGGCGAACCGCCGGCCTGTTGTATTGTGGTAAATAACTCCCCATCGAGGCTCAACTTTATGACAGACCACGGCCTCATCGATCTGCTGAAGAACGTGAAGTGGGATCATTTTCATTTCTGGGGCTGGCTGCACAATCTTATCGCGCCCCTGGGGGCGGTACTCGGTAAGTTTATCCATTCATGGGTTAAACGCCGCAACGCGCGGCTGGCACAGCACTGGCCTGTCACAGACGGGCAAGTTAAAGATATCGACGTAGCCGCGGGAACCAAATTTTTCGGCAGCCCGCGGAAATTCAATGCAACCTTCAAATACTCCTATGCCGTCAGGGATAGCGACGAGGTCAGCTATTACCACGGAGAGTATTCCCGCCCATTCCCCGACAAGGAGCTGGCGTGGGAGTGGCTGGAGTTGCTGAAGAACAAACGCATCCGCGTGCACTATCAGCCCGGCCACCCTGAACTCTCGGCTGTCCTGGCCGCCGATCTGGACGCCCACTTTGCCCTTCCGGCGCGCACACCGGCAGACCTGCTCGACTACGCACCAGGAATCGACGCACAGTAACTTAGCTTGCAAACGCAACAAAGCCGCTCGCGAAGAGCGGCTTTGCCGGCAAGCAATGCGGATGAGTGATTAGTTGAAGATGGCTCCCAAAGTCTCGTTGAAGGTCGTAGGATTCAATTCACAATAGTTTGGCCCGTTTGCAGTGGGAGTAGTAGGTGTCAAGTTCGTGGGGCTTACAACAGGCGTACAGTTATTGGACCATCCACCGAAGGTGCCCGTGCCGCCACCAGTTTGCGTTGCAGTGAATACGACAGGTGTGCCTGTATTGGTGGGGTAGGTCTGCACGCAAACGGAGCCGCCAGCGCCAGTCCAGCCGGGGCCGCAATGGACCACGTTGGGAGTACCCGTGGCGGAAGGAGCCGTTACCAGCCAATTCGTAGTGTTCACGCCTTCGTTATAGACGGTCACCGTTGACAGGAGCGCGGTTCCCTGCGAGCCGGGGTAGCATGAACCTGCGATGGGACCATTGGGGCAGCTCGTGATATCAGATGCGCAGCCCTGTGCGACGGTGCAGGGGCAGGGCAGAACCAGGGGGCAACTGAAGGTTGCCGTGGCAGTTTGGATCGAAGGACTGGCCCCGCCTGAACTTGCCTCCGCAATGATGGTTGTGCTTCCATTCCCATAGGCAGTCACAATTCCCGCCGATGCGCCCGTATTCCCCCCTGTGTTGGTGTCAACGGGGAAAATATTGGGGAAAGAAGAGATCCAGGTGACTGAGTCGGTCAGATCCCTGACATATGGAGCAGTCGAGAATGTTCCAATTGCTAAAAATTGTCCGGACCCTTGTATATTTCCAACTGTAAGCGTGCCCGGAATAATAGTCAGCGAAGTGATAGGCTCCGGCGGAGGAGTATTTGTAACCGAGACGGATGCTGTCGCATTCACCACGTTAGATGGCGTAGAACCGCTTGCCGGGTTCGTCCATTCAGCGGTGATGGTTGCTGAGCCTGCGTTTACCCCCTTGGCCATGCCGGGCGGGTCGTTGGCGCACACCGGAGCGCAGGTTTGAGTAGGCGCGAGAGTCGAGCTGACCGTAGCGATCGATGGAACATTGGAACTCCACGTGATCTGCGGCGAATTTGTTACATCCTCGATAAGACCGGTGCTCCCCATAGTGGCAAGCGCAATGAACTGGCCTGATTGGCCCGAGGCTGACAGCGTTTCCGAGCCGGGAATAAGAGACAGTGCGGTGACAGACTGGGATCCTCCTCCGCTGACGACTGTAAAGAGCGCGGTGCCCGTCGCCACGGTGCTGGTGGAGATGTTGGTGTACTCGGCAGTAATGGTCACGGTCCCCTTGCCCACCGCTGTGGCAAGCCCCGGAATAGTACCTGTAATCGCAGCGCTGCCAATGGTGGCAATCTGCGGGCTGCTCGATGTCCATGCGGCCAAGCCTGTAAGGTCTTCCGTGGCGCCTGTCGAGTCCGTTCCAATGACGATGAATTGGCTGGTATCCCCAGGTATTGCAACCGATTGAGAACTGGGAATGATGGTAAGAGTATTTACGGGGTAGGATGTCGTTCCAGTTCCACTACCAGTTCCTCCTACTACCGTAACTTCTACGGTGGCGGTAACGGGGCCGTTGAAGCCTTGCGCGGTCGCTGTAATCGTCGTGTTGCCAGCGGTCACGCCAGCACTTACGAGTCCAGTGGAACTGACCGTTGCCACGTTCGGGATAGCCGATGTCCATGTGACGTTGGCCACAGGCCCGGTGGTCGGATGCTTCCCATTGCCGAATGTCCCGGTGACCGTCAATTGTATGGTGGCTGGGTTGCCTACCACCAATTGCAGAGACGCATTTGGTGAAATCGAAATGGAATCCAGCCCGGTACTGGCGTTGTTGCAGCCGGTAAATGGCAAGGCTAGGCAGGCAATTAATAACGCTCCGAAACAGAAGCGATTCAACATTTGAGTCTCCTGGCGTTTCCAACAGCCTCGGCTCCGCCATCCCTTGGCGAAACCGGAGATTATCATCCACATTCGACTATAGGCTTTCTAGTCGCTGTGCGCCAATTCCATATAAAGAGTCCCTATTCATACGGAATCAAAACAGTTAATAATCACTCACGGGCGCTTGCGAACTTCATCTCTGCTGCGTGAACGGCGCAGGCCTGTCCGCAAAACAGCAAGCCCCGCGCTCCATTGTTCTTTGCCCGGCGCACCCCGCACCGGCTACACTTCTCCTCAGCATGGCTATCGCCCGCGACAACACCCCCGACCGGCTGGTCAGCGCCACGCGCGCCGACGAAGAGCAGGGCTTTGAACTGAAACTGCGCCCCCGCTGGCTGGGCGAGTTTATTGGACAATCGAAGGCAAAAGAACAACTTACCATTGCTCTGGAAGCCGCCAAATCCCGTGGCGAGGCGCTGGACCACGTGCTGCTCTCCGGCCCTCCCGGCCTCGGCAAGACTACCCTGGCCACCATCATTGCAAATGAATTGGATGTCGGCTTCCAACAGACCTCCGGCCCCGCGCTGCAAATTCAAGGCGATTTAACCGCCATCCTCACCAACCTGCGCGAGCGCCAGGTGCTCTTCCTGGACGAAATTCACCGCATGCAGCCGGTGCTGGAAGAAAAGCTCTACACCGCCCTCGAGGACTACAAACTGGACATCATCATCGGCCAGGGTCCAGCGGCGCGAACCCACGTGATGGAGATCCGTCCCTTCACCTTCATCGGCGCCACCACGAGGCCCGGCCTGTTATCTTCACCCTTGAGATCGCGCTTCGGCATTCTGCTGCGCCTGGAATTTTATTCAGAGGACGAGTTGCGCGTCATTGTCACGCGCTCCGCCGAGGTGTTGCAGATTGCCATCGACCAGGATGGCGCGGCGGAGATCGCGCTGCGCTCCCGCGGCACACCGCGAATAGCAAATCGCCTGCTGCGCCGCGTGCGCGACTACGCCCAGGTGCGCGGGACAGGCGTGATTGATCACCCCACCGCCAAAGCCGCCCTCACCATGCTGGAAGTGGACGCCCACGGCTTCGATGAGATCGACCGCCGTCTGTTGCTGGCCATCATGCAGAAATACGACGGCGGGCCAGTCGGCCTCGGCACGCTGGCCGCAACCCTGGCTGAAGAGCAAGACGCGCTCGAAGAAGTCTACGAGCCCTTCCTCATCCAGATCGGATTCCTCGACCGCACGCCGCGCGGCCGCGTAGCCACGCGACTGGCATACGAACACTTCGGCCTGACCATGCCTGGCCGCCAGACACCGCTTTTTTAGCAAAACGCTCCGTGCCCCATCCATTCGCGCACTTTGCGAATGGGTGGGATACCGCAAACCCAATTCGCATCAGGAGGAAAACAATGTCACTTACCGAATCCACCATGCTGGAACTGGGCACCACAGCCCCCGACTTCTCACTCACGGATGTGGTTACCGGCAAGACGGTCCGCCGCGACGATTTTCGCGGCTCGAAGGCGCTGCTGGTCATGTTCATCTGCGCCCACTGCCCCTACGTCAAGCACATTGAGAAGGGCCTGGCGGCACTGGGCAAGGACTACGCAGGCAAGCCTCTCGGCCTCGTCGCCATCAGCAGCAACGATGCCGTAACCCATCCCGCAGACAATCCCGCCGGGCTTAAGCAGCAGGCTGAAACCTTTGGCTTCAACTTTCCCTATCTGTACGACGAGACGCAGGCCGTGGCGCGCGCCTACAAGGCCGCCTGCACGCCAGACTTTTTTCTCTTCGATGGAAATCTCCGCCTGGTTTATCGCGGCCAGTTCGACGCGAGCCGCCCCAGCAACGGCATCCCCGTCACTGGCAAAGACCTGCGCGCCGCCATCGACTTGGTGCTCGCGGGCAAGCCGGTGCCCGAGGAGCAGCGCCCCTCCATCGGCTGCAACATTAAATGGAAGGCGTAAGCCTGCAGGTCAGTTACAAATGCCCCTAGCCTCGTGCCCCATCCATTCGCGTGCTTTGCGAATGGGTGGGAGACAACGAATATCAAACAGCAACCCTAATCTACAGCTTCAGCCCCTTCAGATACTCGCGAAACTGTGGCCCCAGATCGCTGCGCTTCAGCGCAAACTCCACCGTCGCCTGTAACATGCCCAGCTTGTCGCCAACGTCGAACTCCTTGCCCTCGAAGGTGTAGCCGAATACTTTTTCTTCCTTGAGCAGCGCAAGAATCCCGTCAGTGAGTTGTATCTCGCCGCCCTTGCCGGGCTTGGTCTGCTCGAGCAGCGCAAAGATGCGCGGCGTGAGCACGTAGCGCCCGACGATAGCCTGCTTTGAAGGCGCATCGGCGAACTTCGGCTTCTCCACCATGCCGGTACAGTTGAAGATCCGCTTATTCACGGGATCCGGCGAGCCGGCCAGCACGCCATAGGCGCTGATCCCCGGCCCTTCTACGGTGTGCGTCGCCACCACCGAGCCTCCCTTCTCGTCGAAGACCTCTATGATCTGTTTCAGGCAAGGAACTTCAGCGTCAATCACATCGTCGGGCAAAATGACGGCAAACGGCTCGTCACCTACAAGGTCTCTGGCGCACAGCACGGCGTGGCCCAGGCCCAGCGGCTCTTTTTGCCGCACATAGCTGATTCGCGCCAGCGAGGAAACGCCGCGCGACACCGCCAGCAGCTCGTGCTTGCCTTTTTGTTCCAGCGCCGCGTCCAGTTCAAAGCTGCGGTCGAAGTGATCCTCGATAGCGCCCTTGCCGCGCGCGGTAACGATGATGATTTCCTCGATCCCCGACGCAATTGCCTCTTCCACGCCGTACTGGATGATGGGCTTGTCCACCAGCGCCAGCATCTCCTTGGGAATTACCTTGGTGGCCGGCAAAAACCGCGTGCCCAGCCCGCCTGCCGGAAATACCGCCTTGCGCACCTGCTTGCTCATCGCATCTCCCTCGCCTGGAAAAGAGTTTAATCTGGGTGCCCGACCTGCGCCGCTCACAGCGCCGGCGAATCATCCCCCAGGAGCGCCTCGCGCACTATCTTGATCGGCGGAAATCCCTGCCGCAGTAAGTCGTCATGAAACTTCTCCAGCGAAAACTCCGTACCCTGCTTCTTCTTCAGGTCTTCGCGCAGCTTCATGATCTCCAGCTTGCCCAGTGTGTAATAGAGATATGTCGGGTCTCCGGCCCCGCGCTTGGTCTCCACCACTGCCGATTCTTTGGACTGATAGCCTTCCTTTTGGAAAAACTCAACTGCCTCATCGAAGCTCATCTTGCCGGTATGCATCTCAATGCCCGCGATAAAGCGCGCATTTCTCAGTAGCGCGTCCTGCAACTGTCCCAGGCGGAGATATTTCGATTCGCGTTCATCCTTCGCTCCCGTGCCTGGCTGGCCGTATCCTTCGTCCAGCATCATCTGCTCGCAGTAGTGCGCCCAGCCTTCGACGTCAGTGTTCGCGCCCAGCAGCTTGCGCACCCGGCTGGGCGCCTGCGGCAACCACAAAAACTGAATGTAATGGCCGGGATAAGCCTCATGCACCGCCGTTGAAATCACCGTGCCAACGTTGAAGGAATGCATATAGCCTTCAATCTGCGCGGGCGTCATTGCAGGGTCAGGCAGAGTCACGTTGAAATAAGCCTCGGTCGCATGTGTCTCGAACGGCCCCGGCGTATCCATCGAGGCAGTGGTCGTGGCGCGCATAAAAGGCGGCGTCTCTTCCACGATGGGCCGCACATCCGAAGGAATGGTCACTATGTGATGCGAGCGAATAAATCCTGCCAGTCCATCGAAGGTGGCGCGAAAGCTATTCAATAATTGCTCGGGCGCGGGATGATTTGCGCCTAACTCCTCCAGCACCGCGCGCGGCTCCTTCGAAGGCTCCAGCTCTTTGGCAACCTCCTTGAAGCGCGCCTGATTCTTGCGCAGATCGGCCCAGCCGATCTCCAGCAGCTTGTCCAGCGGCAGATCCACCATCTCGTCATACTGTAGTTTTTTTGCGAAGGTCTCCGCGCCAATGCGAAAGTCGCCATTCGACTTAGCCAGCAAATTCGTCTTCAGCCAGTCGAGATAGCTTTTCAGCGCCGAGATAACTGCCGCATTGGTCTCGGCAAACTCAGCCTTCAGCGCCTCGTCTTTGGCGTCGGCAAAGGCCAGCGGAACATCGTGCTCAAAGAAACTCACAATGCCCGGCAACTGCTCGATAGCAATCTCCGTAAAAACGCGCGGCGGATTTTTCAGGTTCACGCGCGCCTCGGCCAACACTGCCGGCATCTGCTTCTCGCGGGCAACCAGCGAGCGCAGCCGTTCATCCGGCGAAGCGAACTTGCGTTCCATCAACACAAACGCTCCATTCGCGCATGTGCTCGAATACTCATCCGCATTCTTCTCCCACGGTCGAATCGTCTCCAAAGTCAGCAACTGTGAACGGATATTCGCGAGCATTATCTCGCGGTCGCTGCGCGGCACCAGATCGCTCGCAGCGCTATAGGGATGAATCGCCTCAATGCGCTTCTCGTATTTCTTAAGCGCGGCTATCTCGGCATCGATATTCTTGGGCGAGTAATCCTCCAGTTGCGTATCGTACTGGTGATAGCCAACCTGCGTCCCCTGCGTCGGTGCATAGTGAAAGTAGACCTGATCGAAGTACTCGTCCGAGACCTTCTCAAACTGCTGTTTCCAGTTTTCTTTTGCGGCGTGAACAGTTACAGACGAAACCATAAAAACTCCAATCGTGAACAATACTGCGACTTTTTTCATATTTCCTCGCATCATCAAACCTTGTTTCTTAAACCTTCGCCGGAGCGGGCTGCAAGTCAGCAAGCAATTCGTGAATTTCCAGCAGAACTTCGTCGCTTCGTGCGGCAACCAAAGGATACTTCAGCACACCCTGCGGCGTGAACTGGGAGCCGCGTTTTGCGTTGCGCTCGACTAATCTCATTAACTGCCGCGGATCGATAACCGCATTCTCCCGGAAGCGAATGTGCAATTCCCCGCGTTTGCGGTCCACCTGCACAATGCCGAGCCGCTCGCATTCCAGCCTGATCAGCGCCGCCTCCAGCAGGTACACCGTCGCGTCCGGCGGCGCGCCATAACGGTCTTCCATCTCGGCACGCACCTCGGCAACCGCCGCTTCGCTCGCCGCGCCCGCGATTTTTTTGTAGAGCCGCAGCCGCTGGTTTTCCTCCGGCACATAACTCTCGTCGATGCGCAGCGCAATGCCAAGATTCAGTTGCGTCGCCGGACGCTCCTCGCTGGTCTCGCCCTTCATCTCCTTTACGGCAGCCTCCAGCATGGAGGTGTACAACTCAAATCCCACCGCCTCAATGTGCCCGCTCTGCTCTCCGCCCAGCATGTTACCCGCGCCGCGTAGTTCCAGATCCAGCGCCGCAATCTTGAATCCGGCGCCCAGATCGCTGAACTCCTTCAAAGCCGCCAGCCTTCGGCGCGCAATCGGAGTCAAATCCTGCTCTGGAGGAATCAGCAAGTACGCATAAGCGCGCCGGTTCGAGCGGCCCACGCGCCCGCGTAACTGGTATAACTCGCTCAACCCGTGCCGGTCAGCGCGGTTGATGAGCATGGTATTTGCCAGCGGAATATCCAGCCCGTTCTCGATGATGGTGGTTGCCACCAGCACATCGTATTCGTGCCGCATGAAGGCCAGCATCACGCGCTCCAGCTCCGTCTCGCTCATCTGCCCGTGGCCCACGCAAACTCGCGCCGCCGGGACTAACTCCTGAATACGCGCGGCGATTTCGTAGATCGACTCCACGCGGTTATGCACAAAGTACACCTGCCCGCCGCGCTCCAGCTCCACCTCGATAGCCGAGCGAATAATCTTCTCGTCGAACTTGGCGACTACAGTTTGAATCGCCATGCGGTCCTTGGGCGGCGTCTCAATCACGCTCATGTCGCGCAAGCCCACCAGCGACATATGCAGCGTGCGCGGAATCGGCGTGGCGCTCATGGCCAGCACATCGATCTCTTTGCGCATCTGCTTCAGCCGCTCCTTGTGGCGCACGCCAAAGCGCTGCTCCTCATCCACCACCAATAGGCCCAGGTCCTGAAACTTGATGTCCTTGGACAGCAGCCGGTGCGTGCCGATCAGGATGTCAACCTTGCCCGTCTCCACCCGCTCGACAATTTTCTTTTGTTCTTTAGCCGTGCGGAAGCGCGAGATCATCTCCACGTTGATAGGAAACTGCGCAAACCGTTTCTTGAAGGTCTCGAAGTGCTGAAAGCTCAGAACCGTGGTCGGCGCCAGCAGCGCCACCTGTTTTCCGTCCTGCACAGCTTTGAAGGCCGCCCGCATAGCTACTTCTGTCTTGCCGTAGCCCACATCGCCGCACAAGAGGCGATCCATAGGCGTGGTCGATTCCATGTCGTACTTGATGGCGCGGATCGCCGTAATCTGGTCGTCGGTCTCGCTGTAGTCGAACGCGTCTTCAAACTCTTTCTGAAACTCGTTGTCCCGGGAGAAAGCGGTACCCTGCGCGGTGGCACGCTGCGCGTATAACTTCAATAACTCCTCGGCCATATCCTGCATAGCCTTGCGGACTCTTGCTTTTGTTTTTGTCCACTGCTGCGAACCCAGCCTGTTCAGCGCCGGCGCCGGCCCCGCATCCGTCGAACGGTACTTCTGAATCAGGTCCAGGCGAGTAAGCGGCACATATAACTTGGCAGCTTCGGCAAACTCCAGGACCATGAACTCCACCGGAAGCCCGTCCTGCACAATCTCTTTGAGCCCCTGATATTGCGCAATGCCATGCTCCACGTGCACCACGTAATCGCTGATCGCAAGGTCGCGGAAATCCGAGACAAAGGCCGCCGTCTTTGATCGCCTCGGCTCCGGCCGCGCTGCTACATCGGCTTCGTCGCTAAGATCGTTGGCCCCGAATAAAATCAAATTCGAGTCGAGAAAGCTAACTCCCGCCGCTACTGGCGTTCTGACAATCACCGGCACGCGCAGGTCACCGGCCAGGTAACTCGCCTCGTCGAGCATCGTCTCGCCGGGATGCGGGTTGCGGCTGCCGAGGCGATAAGGAATCTGGTACTCGCGCAACACCGTGGCCAGCCGTTCCACGTCGCCTTGATGAGGCGCGGCCAGCACAATCCGCGTCTCCGCCTCCATCAGCGTCCGCAAATGCTCGGTCAGCGCCGGAAGCGAACCGTGAAACCTCAAAGTGGGCCGCGTGTTCAGCTCGATCTCGCCCAGAGTCGTGTCTGCATCCAGCACATCCACCACGCCCAGTTGATCTATATCCAGCCCCATATGCGCGTCCAACTGAGCCGTCAGCACCTCGGGCCGAAGATAGATGTCCTCGGGACGAATCAGCGAGCCGATCGCGGACCGTTCATGGCGCTGCTCGACCTTATTCCACCAGCGATCGATCTGGTTGCGCACCATCGAGGGCTCTTCGATAAACAGCGCGCATTTAGGCAGCAAAGTCAGCAACGATTTCTCCGCTCCGGCCACAGCGGAGAAAAATTCCCACCCCGGAAAGACGCTCACTCCGCCGGCCGCCGCCAACTCGGCAGCCATCTCTTCATCTTCTTGCGCTCCTTCCAGTTTCACGCGCTGCCTGCTCAGCCGCCCATGCACCGCCGCCAGCAGCCGCTCAGTCACCGGCGTCTCTGTCAGCGGCAATAACAGCGCTTCGTCCAGCGCCGACTGAGAGCGCTGCGTCTCCGGATCAAATTTTCGAATCGTCTCAATCTCGTCGCCAAAGAATTCGATGCGCACCGGCCGGTCCGACTCCGGCGAATATATGTCCAGAATTCCGCCGCGCCGCGTAAACTGCCCCGGCATCTCGACGATATCCATTTGCGTGTAGCCCACGCTCGCCAGATGCGCTGTCAGCGTCTCAATGTCGACCTCTTCCCCGCGCTTGAGCGTCACTGCCAACCCGGCATAGAACTCGAGGTTGAAGAGCTTTAGAGCCGCCGATTCCACGGGCGCGATCAAAATATCCACGGCCCCGGTCGAGAGCTTCCACAACGCCGCCGCGCGCTGCTCCTGCACGTCGGGGTGGGGCGACAGATTTTCAAATGGAAGCACATCGTGTGCGGGGAAGCGCACCACGCGCGCCGGATCCACGGCGCCGGTCAGCTCGCATCCAGCCTTGAGCAGCGGCTCCAGCGCCTCGGCAGCCTTGTTGTCGGCCACCATTACGATCACCGGCTGCTTCGCGGCCCGCGCCATCAGCGGCAGGTAGAGCGCTCGCGCTGTAGAGGTCAATCCGGACACACGCCGCCGGCCCGCACCCAGGCTCAGGTGCCTGCGAACGCGCTCAAATCCCGGGGTATGCTCCAGCTCCGCGAACATTTCGCGGACGAACGGGAGGATCATCTGACTCTAGTTTATCAGTGGAAGCTTTCCCATGAACCTTCGCACAAAATGTCCACTGCGCCGGCGATGCGCCGCGCGACCTCAAGCCTTCCGCAAGACCGCCGCATGACTGCGGCGAACACATGGCCGAGCCACAATCTCCAACCCGGCCTGGCGCGCTGCTTCGAGCTCGCTGTCAAATGTGGTGGGCTTCACGTGGCCCGAAGGCTCGGCGAAGAACACCACGCCTCCCGGTTTGAGTGCAGCCGCCGTTTCGCGAAAAAACGATTCCGCCGAGGGGGTCTCATGAACCACGGCAAAAGCCAAAACGAAATCAATCCGGTTCTTCCAATCGGCGACCATGAGACAGTCCGGAGTTGCCTTGCGGAAATCCACGCGATCCACGAGGCCCGCCTTCTGTGCCCGTCGTTCAAGGCTCGCGAGCATCTGCGCCTGAATATCGACCGCGATCACGCGTCCAGCGGGGCCAACCATCCGCGCCAGAGGCAATGTGAAAAACCCCATCCCCGGCCCCGGCTCGAGCACCGCCATTCCCTCTCGTACATATGGCCCCAGCAGAGTTTCGGGCTTATCCATCATCCATCGCCGTACCGGGCTGGCCAGCAAGTAGCCAATCCACCAAGGACAAACACGTTCCGCCATCGCGCCTGCGCTCCTTTCGCGCTCCGTCGCTTGCGAGATTGCCGATGGGGAACAGCCGGCTCGATTCGCAGCCATCCATAACTACGAATATTCATCGCAGATGGTTCCACGCGGGGAGATGCCGCGGAAAGCAGATCGCAGCGTCCGGCGTGGGCCCGAAGCTTGGCAGGAATTTCAGGCCGCGAGCGCGGCTCGGAGCAACTGATTACACCGGAGCGTGTCTTCGCACACGAAACG
>JBKQPC010000021.1:0-195848 GCA_052145195.1 Occallatibacter sp.
CCAATATCCTCGCGAGCTGTATCCGCAGGTCTTCGATTCGTTGCTTGCCATCCATCGGGCGCAGGAGCATAGTGTTGCCCAACTCTCCGCCGCACGGTCCTTGAGCCGCGACGAAATCCTCCGCATCAGTTGCGCCAAGGGCGGCGCATCAGTCCTGGCTGACGCCTGCCTCGTCCGCGGCTGGCTCACCGCGCAGGAAAGCCAGATTGCCTTCGATTGGGGAGTGCTGCTCCAGCTCGGCGACGACCTCCAGGACATCCGCGAGGATCTTCGCCGAGGATCGGCCACTCTCTTCACGCGCGCTGCAGCCGCAGGCGACCTTCTTGACCCACTCGTCATTCAGTTGCTCAACTTCAGCGAGACAGTTGGCGCCGGGCTTGAATGCCTCCCAACCGGCTCGGCAACGCTCAAGAACCTCCTCCGCATGAGTTGGCGCTCGCTTATCATCGCCGCCGTCGCCAATGCCCCTGAATTCTTCTCACCGGCATTCCTGCGCGAGCTGGAACGCTCGTCGCCACTCCGGTTCGCCTTCCTCCGGGCGCGCCACAGAAAGCTGGCTAAACGACGCGGCACTTACGTCGCCGTCTTCAATGCCCTGATCGAGGAGACCAGCAAACCTGCGTTCGCATCCAATTCAGGTGCTTCATGTTGGGAATCTCCCGCAGGATGCCCTCCGGATAACGCTGCCGGAGCGCAGCTGGCGTAACCTGTGGAATCCTATCCCGTGGAGCGCTTCGTCCATACGAAGACCTGGTTGATTCCGTTCCCGGCAATACTCACGCTGGCCCACGCTGCGACTTTGTGCCAACTCGCCGCCTCCGCCTCTCGACGGTGAAGAATTCCCCCGCCCCGCAAGAAAATCGCTGCATTTTTCAGCATCCGCCGTAAACTGGGCATCATCGGAGGTCGTACCGTGGAAGATTGGAAGTTCACCCAGCAGGACCCCTCGGAGGCTCTCGCCAAACTGCATTTCTTCTCCATCAAGAAGAAGCACGCGCACGGCGAGGTGGAAGCGCGCATCACGGTCAAGGAATTCGCCACCGCTAAAACAGCCGACATGAAGTTCCTTGCCATGGCGGATATCGAGCTGAACCAGAAGAGCATGAAATTCCAGCCCTGCGGATGGGCCGAAACCCTGATGGGCGCTCTGACGGAATGCCTCAGAAATCTGCGCAAGTTTGAATATGAAAGTCCGGAGCTGCCAGCGGAAACTTCCGCGGACGGAGCCCAGCTGTAGCGCCGGTCCCCACCTGTACCGCCGGTCTCCAGACCGGCTGTAGCGCGGGTCTCCAGACCCGCGCTATATTACCTACGCACCGCCGCTCCATCCGACGTCTGGAAAAGGTATGCTTCAGACCCAAGGAGCATCAGGCCATGCGCAAGACCCTGTTGGCCCTCGCAGTTCCGCTTTTGCTGGGCACGCTGGCCCGCGCCGCCAGCTTCGACTGCACCAAGGCCAAGACCGCCCAGGAGAAGGCCATCTGCGGCACCCCGGCGCTGAGCACTGCGGACGATCAGATGGCCGCCGCCTATCATGCATGGTTGGCCGCGGGGGATTCCACCTCGGCTCACGGAATCCGCGAGAACCAAATCGCCTGGCTGCGTACGCGCGACGCCAGTTGTCCCGCGGGCGACGCCAACAATCCCATCGCGTCCTGCCTAAGTAGCATCTATGAAGCGCGCATCCATGAACTGCAGCAGATGGTGCAACACATCGCCGGCATCACGTTTGTCTCGCAGTCGATCACGCTGACCGCTCGCGACGAACCGGACTCCCTGCCTCCCGGCGTCACGGAAGTCACGCCCGGCTTCGGCACCCTGCAGGTTACCTGGCCGCAGGCCTCCTCCACCGCGCCGCAATGGACCGTCTGGAACAACGCCATCGTGCCGGTCGTCCTCGCGGTTGCGAACGCAGACGAGGAGACCTCCGCCCACAATTGGAACGGCATTGTGCAACCCAGCGTCGATCGCAACTTGACCCTCACCGTCGAACGCGCCAACGCGCAATGGGTTTCCGCAACTATTGTTGACTTCTACGACGGCCACGGCACCCATCCTACGGAAAATTCAACCGAGTTCTACTGGATGCTCGGCCAACAGCGCGCGCTCCAGCCCGAGAATGTTTTTCAACCCAACTCCGGCTGGGATACCTGGACGGAGAAGCGCCTCGACAGCTACCTGCACAAGACTCTCGATGCCCAATCCGGCGGCAACTACCAGACTTGGTTCCCGCAGGGCAACGCAGCCACTGTGCTTGAGGGAATCGTCACAAATCCGGGCGATTGGAAGCTCGATCCCGCCGGCTTCTCGATCTTCTTTCAGCCCTACCAGGTGGCCTGCTACGCCTGCACGCCCGATCCCATGACCATCCCATGGTCCGATCTCAAACCCTACCTGCAGCCGAGCTTTGTCCTTCCGCAATAAGGAGAAACTCGCCTGAGCCGATGCGGTCGGCGTCATTCCCTCTGCGCTGATCGCTGAGTCCCTTGTTCCCTCGCTCCCTTGCTCCCTGCTTTTCAGTACTGGTTCCCGAACTCCGGATCCACCGGATTCTCGAACAGCGACGCGTCGCGGGTCACAATCGTCAGCCCCGACGGGGTGACGAAATACCGCCGCTTGTCCTCCACCGGGTCGTAGCCGATGACCGTGCCCTCGGGAATGTGGACATGGCGGTCGATGATGGCTCTCCGGATGCGGCAGTGGCGGCCGATATTCACGTGAGAAAAGATGATGCTGGCGTCCACGGTGGAGTAGGAGTTGACGCGCACATCCTGCGAGACCACGCAATTCGAAACCGTGGCACCGGAGATAATGACGCCAGCGGTGATGATGGAGTCGACGGCCATGCCGGAACGGCCGGGCTCGGCAAAGACGAACTTGGCCGGCGGATACTGGCGCACTCGTGTGCGGATGGGCCAGTTCTTGTCGTAGAGATTGAAGACCGGCGAAACCGCGCACAGGTCCATGTTGGCGTCGTAGTAAGCATCGAGCGTGCCTACATCGCGCCAGTAGAGGGCCTGCTGCTTGTTCTCGTCGACGAAGTTGTAGGCCATCATCTTTTTCTTTTCCAGCATGCCGGGAAGAATGTCGTGGCCGAAGTCATGTTTGGAGTCCGGATTCTCAGCGTCGGCGATCAGCGCCTTTAACAGAGTCTCGGTGTTGAAGATATAAATGCCCATGGAGGCATCCACGGAGTCGGGGTTGAAGGGCGAGCGGAAACTGGTTGAGGCCGGCTTCTCCTGGAATCCCAGCACCTCGCCCGTCTTGCCCACCTCCACCACGCCAAAGCGCTTCGATTCATCGGGCGAGATGGGCAGGGTAGCCAGCGTCACATCCGCGCCGGTCTCCTTGTGCTGCTTCAGCATGCGGCTGTAGTCCATTTTGTAGATGGCGTCGCCCTGGAGGATGATCATGTACTTGGGCTGTTCGCTGCCGATGGAATAAATATTCTGATAGACCGCATCGGCGGTGCCCATGTACCAGTTGGCGCCTGTGCGCTGCATGGGCGGCAGCAACTCAAAGAACTCTCCCAGCTCCTGGGCCACAATGCCCGTCCACCCCTCACGGATGTGCCGGTTGAGCGAAAGCGCCTTGTACTGCGTGAGGATGAAGACCTTGCGCAGGCCGGAGTTAATGCAGTTCGAAAGGGTGATATCGATGATGCGGTAGTGCCCGCCAAAGGGCACGGCCGGCTTGGCGCGATCGCGCGTAAGGGGGAAAAGACGTTCTCCCGCTCCGCCGGCAAGCAAGACTCCCAGTGTGTCTCTCATAGCTGTTCAACCCCGTTTTTGCCCGGGCTATAAAGCGCCACCATCCACTACAGCATATTCTCCGTGAATACTTCTACAACAGGCATTGTCGAGGAGTGGAACATCCCCCGATAACCCGGCAGCAACTCTCACTGTATCGAAGACGGCTACGTAATAGGCAAAACGAGAGCCTCAGCCGCCGAATCCGCGACACAGAAACTCCGCATTTGGGAAGATTGCAGTTTGGGTACGGCGGTCAATTACCGCTTCTTACTGAACTTGTACTCGATGCCCACCGAGATGGCGAAGTTAACATCGTACTGGGAGTACGCTGGAGTTGTGCCAGCTGCGCCCATGGTGTAGTGCGTCATCACCGCGTCGGGCGTGACGCGGAAGACCCAGTGCGCCGAGCGGTTCAGGTCCATGTGGCCGCCGATGATGGCCGCCGGAGCAATCTGGTTGTAATAGAAATTTTCCACCTGCGGCGTGACATTGCCCAGATGAGCGTCAAAATAGGCTCCGCCAAACATTGCGTGTGCGCTTATCGCGCCGTGCTTATTGTGCGGCCCCAGCCATTCGGGGCCGGCGGTAAACAAGTATTGGCTGACGTACGGCCCGTGGACAACCGATGGGCCAGTAGCACCGGCGCCGCTGCTGCCCAGGTAGGCGCGACCCGAGCCTTCCACGCCCCAGTGCTTGCTGAACCAATAGGAGCTGGAGAGATCCAGTCCTCCCAGATTGGCCCCTTGCAAGACATTGGCTCCCGCCTTCATGTGGTCGTAGGCCATGCCGAGCGAAACGTCGAAGCGGTTGTCGTAGCGGACTTTGGCCAAAGGATCACTGGCGATATAGGTGCCATTGCCGGCAGTCGGAGCGGCGGTGCTTTGCGCATAGGCGCTAGCAACGGAAGACAAAGCCAAAAGGGCTACGGCGGCAAGAGCGGCGGAAAATCTGACTAAAATACGCATCGTTCTCAGCTTACAGGAGGATACCGGGAGAGGACAACGCCCACCGGGCGAGAATTATGGCGCTACGGCTGGCAGCGCTCTCTCCAGCGCGCCCAGATCAGGTAGCGCACGGTCTTCAAGGTTTCGACGGATGCCACGGCCCAGGGGTAGGTCGCGGGCTTCGGGACGGACTCAGACTCCAGCGGCGGAGCGGCGTGGGTGCGCCATTCCAGGGGCAGTTCGTTGAAGATGATGCCGGCTCGGGGCAGGTGGCTGGCGCTTGAAACCACCTCCGCCGAGCTCCAGCCGTGAGCCTTCATGATCCGCTCGGCGTAGCAGGCGTTCTGAATGGTGTCCATGGCCTGCGGCTCCTCAAAGATGGCCGACTCGGGAATGCCTTGGGCGTGGGCGACGGCGGCCATGACCCGCGCCTCTGTGAATTGATTGCTTGCCGCTGCACCGGTCAGAATCAGCCTGGGCGCCACGCCGCGCTCGTACTCGTGGACCCCCTCGGTGACGCGGGCCAGCATCACCGGCGAAGGGTTGCCGTCCCGGTCGGCGGAGGTGCCCAGCACGATGATGGCGTCAAAGCGGGTGAGCGAGGTGTTGGAGACGGGGGCTAGCAGGCGGGCAAGCACTCCCCATGCCAATAGGATCAGAATCAACAGGAAAGTGGCCAGAATGAGACGGACGCGCCAGTTCAGGCGTGGCCGTCGCAAAGGGGTGAGTTTGTGGCTTGCCTGGCGGACGGGTTTCTTGCGGACTGAGAGCGTTTTGGGCACGTACGAATCCCCGCATCTACTGTAACGCGAATGGCGGGGCTAGCGAAGGATGCGTGCGCATCAGGCGAGGTTTGCCGGCTCGCCCCAGGCGGAAAAGACAAACTCGCTCAACGGCTTGCGGGAACGGGGGGAGGTTTCCTGAGCAATCAGTTTTTCGTGATTGAGGGCGGAGGGTTCGCCCTGGTAGCCGAGGGCGATGACGGCGCCAAGCAGATAATCCTCGGGGATCGCCAGGGCCTGGCGTGCAGTGTCGTGGTTGTAGCCGGCCATAGAGTGGGTGGCGAGGCCGAGTGCGGCGGCTTGCAGGCAGAGAATGGCGGCTGCGGCGCCTAAATCATAGAGTGCGTATGCGTTAGGGGAGTTATTGAGGCTGAATTTGCCGTTGGCCACGCCCAGAATCAGGACGGGCGCAGCGCCGGCCCAACTCTGATTGAAGCCTACGAGCGCCGAGAAGATCTTCTGATGTGTCGATGAGTTGCGGAGTCCAACCAGGAAGCGCCAGGGCTGCTCGTTATTGGAAGAGGCTGCCCAGCGAGCGGCTTCGAAGATTATTTTGAGGTCGGCGGGGCTGACGTCGCGAGCGGCATAGGAGCGCGGACTCCAGCGTGCAAGCACTACTGGCAAGACACCGTCGATAGCGGGAGCTTGCTTCAGTTGATGGACTTCCAGAGCAGAGAGAGTCATGGGGAGAACTCCTATGGGTTGGATGACCTGCCTGAGTAGCGCGCTTCAGAACCCTCACGGGTAGATGCGGTGGAGAGTGCGCGCGAAGGGGATGGTTTCGCGGACGTGGTCGAGGCCGCAGATCCAGGTGACCACGCGCTCAATGCCCATGCCGAAGCCCGAGTGGGGGACCGAGCCGTAGCGGCGCAGATCGAGGTACCACTGGAAGGCTTCTTTGGGCAGCTTGTGGTGATCGATGCGTGCGTTGAGTAGCTCGAAGCTGGAGACGCGCTGGGAGCCTCCGATGATTTCGCCGTAGCCTTCGGGGGCGAGGACATCGACGCAGAGGGCGTAGCGTGAGTCTAACGGATCAGGCTCCATGTAGAAGGCTTTGACGTCGGCGGGATAGCGATGGACCATGACGGGCTTGTCGTATTGACTGGAAAGCCAGGTTTCGTCAGGGGAGCCGAAGTCGTTGCCGTATTCGAAGGGTGCTTCGAGGTGGCCGTCCTTGTGGGCCTGGTTGAGCATCTTGCAGGCCTCGTCGTAGCGCAGGCGTGGGAAGGGCGGAGTGACGGATGCAAGCTTGGCAGTGTCGCGGCCGATGACGGCCAGCTCGGGGGAGCGGTTTTTGAGGACGGATTGGACGATGTGGGAGATGAAGTTTTCAGCGAGATTGAGGAGGCCGTCGAGGTCCATGAAAGCGACTTCCGGCTCGATCATCCAGAACTCGGTGAGGTGGCGGCGGGTTTTGGATTTTTCCGCGCGGAAGGTGGGGCCGAAGCTGTAGACCTTGCCCAGGGCGAGTGCAGTTGCCTCGATGTAAAGCTGGCCGGATTGGGTGAGGTAGGCGGGGTCGCCGAAGTAATCGACTGGGAAGAGGGTGGAGGTGCCCTCGCAGGCCGCGGGAGTGAGGATGGGCGGGTCGGTGCGGATGAAGCCGTTGGAATCAAAATATTCTGCAGCCGCGCGCATGATTTCGGCCCTGATACGAAGAATGGAGGCCTGGCGCGGGGAGCGGACCCAGAGATGGCGATGCTCCATGAGAAAGTCGACGCCGTGCTCCTTGGGAGTGATGGGGTAAGGGTCGGATTCGGGGACGCGCTGGACGACCTGGAGGCCTTCGACATCGAGTTCGTAGCCGCCGGGGGCGCGCTGGTCGGCGCGAACTTTGCCGGTGACGATAACGCTGGACTCCTGGGTGAGGCCTTTAAGGGACTCGAAGACTTCAGGGGAGACGCTTTTGACGTGGGCCACGCCCTGAATGGTGCCGGTGCCGTCGCGAAAGATGGGGAAGAGGAGCTTGCCGCTCTCGCGGAGGTTGTAGAGCCATCCGCGCAGGGTGACGGACTGGCCTTCGTGCTGGCCGATGGTGGCGATGGTGGCGACCACCTGCGGTGGGGCAGACGGCACCTGCGGTGCGGCAGACGCGGCTTGCGCCGCCTTGATGGTTGGGTCTTCGGGCATGGTGATCCTCAGAGGGCTTGAATGGCCGGACAGACTAGGATAGCGCGTGCGGGGCGGGAATGTACTTGGCGAGTCAACGATGAGTTCGGAGAGAGAGAGTGGAATTTCTAGTTTGCATGGAGAGGGATTGCTGGGGGAGCGGAATTTTAGTAGGATGAGAATAGTTTTTGATGCGCGCAACATTTTCCCGGGGTTCCGATAGCGCGGGCTGGAGGGCTGATGGTCGAGAAGTTAGTGGTTCGCAGCGACGAGACGCACAAGTCGCAGGTGGATACGGAGACCACGGCGCGGGTGATTGCGGAGAAGCGGATCGGGGAGCGGATCAAGCGGCTGCGGCTCAAAAAATCCATGGGGCTTGTGGAGTTGGGCAAGCGCACCGGGCTTTCGGCGAGTTTTCTGTCGCAGTTGGAGACGGGGAGGGTGGTTCCGACGCTGCGGAACCTGGCGCGGATTGCGATGGTGTTTTCCAAGGATTTGTCCTACTTCTTCGAGAGCGATCCGGCGGCGGTCTTCAAGATTCACCGGCGCAAAGAGCGGGTGCGAATGCCGCAAACGGGGGTGGAGGTTCCGACCTATTCTTTTGAGAGCCTGGGCTACATGGTTGCGGACCGGCAGATGGATCCTTATTATGCCGAGTTTGTTCCGCTGACCAAGGAGATGGAGCCTAAGGCGCACATGCACCAGGGTAGCGAGTTTCTGTATGTGCTGGAAGGGGAATTGGAAGTTCGCCACGGGGAGCAGGGGTACATGATGGGGGCGGGAGATGCGGCGTACTTCGACTCGAGCACGCCGCACGCTTACCTGTGCGTGGGCAGGAAGCCGGCTGGGGCGATCATTGTGACCCTGAATCAGGGGCCTGTCGGGGGGCAAGCGCGATCTGCGGGGACGCGGGTAGCGCCCAACGGTCCGGCACGGCCGGGCAGCGGCGAAAGCAAATAAGCTTGGCGGCACACTTGAGATAAATCTTTTGGAGATAGCGTAATGTTCGTCAACATCCTCGTCTCCCACCCTTTCGCATCTTGTCTTCGAAAAGCCACAAAAGGATGGGGCACGGGACATTCTAGAAACAAGGAAAATATTTTAGCTCGCTGACGGAACTAGAGCATATTCACAGTTCCTGTAGGGTGGGTTTCGTGGTTTCCCACCCATTTCACAAAGAACGTGAAATGGATGGGGCACGAAGCATCCTTACCCTATCAGGAAAAAATGCTCTAGCCGCGCATCAGCCGTGGGTTGTGTAACCCATGCCCGCCAGCACGCCACGCATATAGGCGAAACTGCTGATGACGCCGGGCATGGGATCGTCGGCATGGATCTCGTATTCAAGATCGACGAAGCCTTTGTAGTTGATGTCAATCAGAGCGGCAAACATCTCGCGTACCGGCATGATGCCCTCGCCGACTGCGACCTGGCTCTCCCTGCTATTGAAGTCAGCCAGGTCCTTTACGTGCATGTTGAAGAGGCGCGGCCCCACCTGGTGAATGGACTCGACGAGGTCGGTTCCGGCACGAACGGTGTGGCCAATATCGATGCAGCAACCGATGCGCGGGTCGGTATTCTTCAGCGACTTCAGAACATCGAGCGGCGAGGGCCACAGCTTATCCTCCGGCCCGTGATTGTGGATGGCGATGCGGATGTCGTATTCCTTGACGAATTTCTCGATGCGGGGCAGCATTTCAGGGGTGGGGTCGCCGGCGACAATGACGGAGATGCCAGCGCGCTTGCAGTACTCGAATTTGGCGCGGATGTCGGCGTCTTCGTTGTTGCGAAAATAGATAGCTCCGGCGGCATGGAGCTTGATGCCCGCCGCGGCGTAATCAGCGAGCGCCTTAGCTTCCTCCACCGGGTCCAAGGGGAGATGATCCTTGACGTCCTTGACGTTGATGTCGGCGAGATTGAGCTGTTTGAGGAAGCCGATCATCTGGGCGCGGGTGAAGTTGCGGAAGGTGTAGGTGGCCAGGCCCAGATGAACGGGCGACGGCTTCCCGGAGGCCGGCCGGGGCTCGGCGAAGGCGGGGACTGCGGACGGCGCGGCGCATGCCATGGCTAGAAGAGCGCCGGATTGGACGAAGTTGCGGCGTGACAAAGTTTGCTTCATGGTCAGAAAACTCCTCGTGTAGTTCAGATTTTTGCGAGCCTCCGAGTCTCAGAGATGCGGCTCCCAGCCCTTCTCGTATGTGCGGCTCCACAGTTTCATAGCCGCTGTGTCGTTCAGGATTTTTCCATTGGTTGTGTCGAGCGCGAGCACTCGGTTCATTTCCCATGCGATGTTTGAAAGTTGCAGCATGGTGACGGCAACGTTGCCAACGGCGATGGGGGAGTTGAGCTTGTCTCCCTTGCGGATGGCCGCGATGAAGTTGGCAAAGTGCGCATTGGTCATCGAATCTTCGCCGGTGATGTCGGAGGATGCGTTGGCATGACCTGATTTGACCTCGCTGGTCTTCTTTCCCTTGAGGTCGTAAACCTCATAGCCGCCGCCGTCGATGAGCATGGAGCCGGCGGTGCCCATAATCGTCGATCCGCGATCGCGGCCGTAGTATTGCATGCCGGAGCAGCATTTTCCTTCCCACGAAATCAATTTGTCGCCGTAGTCGAAGCTGGTGACCAGGGTGTCATAAAATTGCCAATCGTCCTTGAAGTGATATCTTCCGCCGGAGGAGGTAATGCGCTGGGGATAATCGACGCCCATCGCCCAACGGCAGACATCGATTTCGTGGGTGCCGTTGTTGAGGGTCTCGCCGGTGCCATAGAGCTTGAACCAGTGCCAGTTATAGGGGTGAATGTTGTCCGTATATGGCTTGCGCGGCGCGGGTCCCTGCCAGAGATCCCAATCGAGCTGCGGCGGGACGGGGATTACCTTTCCTGTGCCAATCGACTTTCTGGTATTGCTGTACCATCCTTTGCCGAAGCAAGGCGCACCGATAAGCCCATTATGAATCTTGTCAACGGCCTCGATGACCAGGGCATTTGACCGGCGCTGATTGCCCATCTGGACGAGCTTGCCGTATTTCTGTTGAGCTTGAACCAGCAGCGCGCCCTCAGCGGGATTGTGGCTGGGTGGTTTTTCAACGTAGACGTGTTTGCCAGCCTGCAGGCCGGCGATGGCCATGGGCGCGTGCCATTGCTCGGGCGTGGCGATGGTGATGGCGTCCAACTCCTTCAACTGAAGGAGATGGCGAAAGTCTTTTTCAGTGGCGGGGGCATAGCCCAGTTGATGCTCCGCATGATCGGCAAACTTATTCAGGATGTCGCCATCGACATCGCAAACATGCGAGACACGGGCGATGTCCTGATTTGCCCTGAGCGCGGCAAGATGAGCAAGACCACGCCCATGGAGGCCGATAATTGCGAAGTTGAGGCGGTCATTGGCACCGAGAATCTGGCCATAGCTTTTGGCGGTTGATCGAATCGCCAAACCTGCAGCGCCGACCGCGAGCGTGTCAAGAAATTCACGTCGAGTCACCATCTTACTTCTCCTGTTTGCCAAAAAAAGGCAAGGTTATTCATGCGTGGAATAAATTGCAAGTCATTCTATCGCTAATCAAACTGATGTTTTGGCGGTGATCCGCATTGGCCAGAATTGAGGGTGCCGACTGCGCATTTACGTTGATACTTCCGAAAATTGAAAGACCAATGATGGCGATAAATCAACGGTTCCACACCGCGAATTTCACGAAATATCCTCCTCTCACTTAGAAAAGCTGGGCCGGCGGGCAATCGCTTGTCTGCCGGCCCGGTAAAAGAAGAACGGTGAGTTAGAAGGTCAACCGGCCGCCCAACTGAATCACGCGTTGGGTACCGGCGGCTCCAGTGATGGTGCCCTGAGAGCCCGACGTGATGTTCCCGGCGGACGGATTGTTGAGATTCACCCAATTCATAACATTGGTGACTTCGGCGCGGAACTGGAACGTGGCATCACGATAAAACTTAATGTCGCGTAACAAACCCGCATCCATATCCTTGAGGCCCGGTCCGATCAGGGAGTCGCGTCCCACGTTGCCGTCCGCGCCGCCAGGGCCGATGCCTCCTGGTTGGCCAGGCCCGTTGGCTGCGAACGCCGCGTTGTTGAACCATGCCTGCGTCACGCCTCCGGCAGCGCATACCCGGCAGCGGTGCGGATCGAGTTTGGGGCTAACGCCAGGAACCGCGTTGGGGCGGCTCTGGCCCGCAGTGTCAAAGTTCTTGTTGGATCCCGTGTTCACCGTAAACGGCCCGCCGCTGATCAAATAGATCACCGGTGAGATCGTCCAGCCGTTGACCACTTGCTTCACGATCTTGTTCGATCCCCGGTAGTAGTCGATTTTCCACATGCCGGAGAAAGCTGCATTGTTGTCATGGTTTTGGTCCATAAGGCCATATTCTTCTTTAAGACCGCCGCCGACAATGGGTGCGCCATTTTGATCGAGCATGCCGTGGTCGTTAGCCGCGGTGAATGGCTTGCCAAGTACGCCGAAATCCTGCGCGTTCATCCCTCCATTCTCCACCGGGTTGGAACTTTCCAGCGCGCGGCTCCAGACATAGAAACCGCTGATTGAGAAGCCGCGTGACATCGTTTTGGTCGCCGAGATTTGAAGCCCGTTATAGTTGGAGGTCTGGTCTGAGATCAGGTAGGTAATCCCGCCCAGGGTGCCAGGCGTAAGGTTGATGCCGGCATCGTATTGGCGGCGTTGCTCTTGGCTTGCGGCTGAAGTGCTGAGCCCACCGACTAATGTGCCGCCGCCATTGGCGACAGTTGAGTAAGGCGCGTAGTTAGCGTCGAGGAAGGATGACAGGTGACGGCCAAGGGTGCCTACATAAGCTGCCGTCATGCTGATCCTGGCAGGCAATTGCCGCTGTACGCTGAGGTTGAACTGGTAGACCGACGAATCTTTAAAACCCGGCGGGATGGCTTCAATGCCTTGGCTCGGGTAGAATTTCGGATTCGACGGCGTATAGGTGTACGGGAAGATGCCGCCACCTGGAGCGGTGCTTGGGAAACCGACATTGTAAATACTGGTGAGGGATGTTTCGGAGCCAAAGCCGTTGCGAATGGAGAACGGCATGGCGTTGCCGGGCTGGTTCCACTCATTGCCGCTGGGAAGTCCGTAGAAGATGCCCGCCGCGGCGCGAATCGCGGTCTTGCCGTCCCCGAATGGATCCCATGCAATACCGAGACGAGGCGAAATGTGGCTGAACTGCGTGCCGATGATGCCGCGACCGATACCGCTGTCCCCCGGGAACAGCATGCCTTTCGGCGCGGCTGGAGTGACAGTGGATTGCTGGCCGGGAACAAACGATGCCGTCCTGTCATGAGCATCGACGGGAGGCGTATCGATGTCCCAACGGAGTCCAAGGTTGGCCGTTAAACGGGGCGTGATGCGGTAGTTGTCCTGCGCAAAGACCGCGTAGTGCCAGGTACTCAGATGCGTGATATACGTCGAGTCCTGCTCAAACGCGCTGATTTGGCCGGTGTCAAAGTCCGCTATCGCAACACCGGTGGAAGTGGGAGCGGAGGTCGAGAAGGTAACGTCGCCATAATTATTCAGATTGGCAGCGAACATGGTCTTGTCGAGAGCGTACTCACCGCCAAGGGAAAGGTTGTGTTTGCCCTTGGTGATGCTGACTACGTCACGTAACTCATAGTTGTCGGAACCAGTGACCGGGCCGGCGTTGGGGTTCCCCGTTTGAAAGCCAGCACCAGTTAGATAGGGCAGTCCGGCTGGTCCCTGGATGAGAAAGTTCGAGCCGAAACTAGCGAGGGTTTGGTTGGCCGGGCCGGTCACAGGGATGAGAACGCGTCCGCCCATGGCCCGCGTGAACGTGAGCCATGCCTGATTGGCCGTGCTGGTGCTGAAGGTGTGAACGTCGCTGATGTTGGCATTCGTCTGTTTCGAACGGGACTGATTTCCGGTCCAATTGATGTTGCCGCCTCCGCTGGGAGTTGTCGCGGTATTGGCATAAAAGTAGGTCACTCCCACGTGGTCCTTGTCGCCGAGGTTCTCGTCAAACTTGCCCAGGTATTCGTCCGTGTTTGTAGGTTGGACGTACATGCCGACGTAATTCCCGCCGCCGGTCTTTGTAACCTGGGCGCCGGTGGGCAACGGGACGGAAACACCGATTGTGTTGGTTACGTTCAAGAAGTTTGTAGCGGTCTTGTCCAGGCTGGCGGTCGGGAGGCAATACCCGGCAGTAGCCGGGGATATAGCGGCGGCCGTGCAACCGGGGCCGGCGTTTACTCCATTCGCCAGATTTGCTGCAACGTGCGCAGTGCCTGGCATGTAAACAAGGGTGGTGAGGGTGGTGTCCGCGGTAAAGTCGCCCAAGCGCTCGGCCGCCGTGGGCACCACGCCGCCTGAGACCGGCGATCCTTGTACCTGGCGCAGACCGGCATAGCTGCCAAAGAAGAAGGCCTTGTCGTGCTTGATGGGGCCACCGAAGACGCCGCCAAATTGGTTGCGGTGGTAGGGGGACTTCAACAGTGTTCCGGGAACAAGGGGGTTGTTGACCTTAGCCCAACTATAAGCGTTGAAATCGGTGTTGCGGTTGAACTCAAACAACGAGCCGTGGAACTTATTTGTTCCCGACTTGGTGATAACCGAAACGACAGCGGCAGAGAATTGGCCGTATTGCGCCGAGAATGCGCTGGTCTCTACGCGGAACTCTTCGATGGCGTCAGGGTTAGGCGCCGGGTTGCCATAGTTGCGCATACCGGTAATGTTGTTGCCGCCATCAAGATAAAAAGCGACGGTTCCGTTGCCGGAGTCGAGCGAGCCGTTGACTTGGACAGCAGTGGACGCAATTCCAACGGTCATTTGGGGCGAACCGGTGGGGTTTGTGGTGGGGCTTTGGTTATTGGCCATCACGCCCGGAACAAGCGAGAGTTCGGAATATGCGTTGCGATTGACCAGAGGCAGGCCGATGATCTCGTCCGGCTCAATGGTCCTGCCCAATACCGCGTCAGACGTATTGACCACCGGGGGAGCCTCGGTAACCGTGATGGTCTGAGACTGCGCACCCACGGTCAGTGTGATATCAACGCTCAGCGTCTGGTCCACGTTGAGGGCGATATTCTGCTGCACAAAGCGTTCAAAGCCTGCCGCCACCGCCTCGACGGTGTACTTGCCCACGGGAAGGTAATCGATACGGTACTCCCCATAGTTATTGGCCGGCGCCGAGCGCGAGAATCCGGTATCCACGTTGATTGCCTTTACAGTGGCCGTGGTGATCAGCGCGCCTTGTTGATCCTTGACCGTACCGACGATGGACCCGGTAATCTGCTGTCCAAACGCGATAATGCTGCCAGTGAGAATCAATACGAGCGCCGCAAGGATACGCGCGCTTGCAGATAGCCGCACGATTTTTGCCAAGTTGCGTGTGTTCATATTTAAAGCCTCCTAGTGACAATGAGTTTCAGGCATTCAACAATCTCCTGTTGACTACCGGCAAAAAACTTAAACATAGTTGCACAACATATCGAGGACAACGACATCCTCGACCTGTCGCGTCTTCCTTCAGGAAGAATGTAAAATCCATTGCGGCTGCCGGGTGATTCATCCCGCCGACCGCCGAATTGGCGCAAATGGCAGGCTCCAACATGCAGCGAAGGAGGTTAGGGAAATTCCATATTTCCTGCGGTGAAACCGGATACACTCACTTTGCTCAATGGCTGCACTCATACTCTCTGCCATAGGCACAGTCGCCAGACCACCGGAAATGGAAATAACCTAAGCCACACGCATTCTTCTCCTGGGCATAGGCTCACGCAAGGCTGCTACCGTATGCTACAATTCATTCAAAGACTGATCGTATTTGCATCCTACTGAATATATACAAGTTGGAGACTTTCTTATCGTTGGGCAGTTGCATCCGGCTCTGCGCTTCGGAGGCTTAGAATCGCCCGTGACAAGCCTCGCCATGAGGGTGTATGCTACCCCCCTGATGGAGTGATTGAGGGCTAAAGATGACGGGAAGTGCGCACCCCCTGGGACAATGGGTTCCTGCCTCCGAGGCAGAGCGCAATTTGGTTCTGAAAGAGTTGGAATCAATGCTCGCCAGTTATCACTTTCAGAGCAGCAAGCGCTACCCGGCAATGCTGAGGTACATTGTTGACGCCACCCTTGACGGCCGTTCCGGCGACTTGAAAGAACGCACGCTGGGAGTTGAGGTTTTTGGACGCGATCCGGATTACGACACCAGCGCCGATCCGGTGGTTCGCCTCAGTGCCGGTGAGGTACGCAAGCGGATCGCGCAGTACTATCACGAAAATGGCGGCGGCCCGCAGGTGCAGATCGAACTGCCACTCGGCTCCTACGTGCCGGAGTTCCTGCTGCGGGAGCCGGAAACGCCCGAAGCGCAGCCAGAACCTGTGATTGAGCGGCCCCCCTCCACTGGAAACCATATACTTGCAGGCCGGCATCGTTTGGTGATTGGCATCCTGAGCGCGACCGTGCTTGTTACAGCGCTGGTTGCAGGTGGAATCTATGCCTACAATAAGGCCTCTGCCGCCAGAGACGCCGTCATCGACAATTTTTGGGGTCCGATGGTCAAGCCGGTGGAGCGAGTTCTGATTGTGGTAGGAACGGGAAATAGAGCCAATCAGTTGAATCCAGAAGATGAAACCACCAGCTTCGGTAATCACATTTCGGGCCCTACACATCGCATCTCGTTAGCGAGCGCGACCGCGCTGGCAAACGTTGCAGGCGTTCTCCACCAGCACGGCGTGACACAAGAGATCAAGGAAGATAAAGAGACCAGCCTGACAGATATCCATTCGCACAGACTGATCTTGATCGGAGCTACCAATAATCCCTGGACGATGCGCCTGGTCAATTCTTTAAGGTTTCGATTCCTGCCGGGTCCGATGGCCCAGATTCAGGACACGAAGAATCTCCAGAATACCGATTGGAGTATCGATTTCTCCAAGCCGAACTCCTCTGTTTCCACCGACTATGCCATTGTGGCGCGCTACTATGATCCAACCACCGAGGGACCGGTTATGGTCATAGCAGGGATTGGCCCCTATGGAACCGAAGCCGCGAGTGCGTTTGCCGTTACACCCCAATACCTTGAGCAGATCGCCAAACAACTGCCAGCCGGCTGGGAAAACAGGAATCTCGAGATGGTGCTCAAAACAGAGGTGATTGACGGCAAGGCAGGGCCGCCTCTACTGGTTTCTTCCGAGGTTTGGTAAGCGGCGAAGAACTAGCCGTTCCATGTTTTGGGTGATAGGCCCATGCGGCAGCCCTATGCCAGGTTAATTCTTTTCTCAAGCCTGAATGCCGCTGAAGAACTGGGCTACCTCTTCCCAATTATTGACACGCACAAAGCCTGTGGCGGCGAGGTTGCGGGGGGCGGAATAGAGCAGGCCCTGACCCTGGAAGCGGAGGAGGTTTTTGGGCAGATCGTCGATGAGATAGTCGGCGCGGAGGATGGATTTGTCTCCGCAGAAGACGTATTGGGTGGGCGGGATGAAGGGGAAGTGGCGCTGCAACCAGCGGTACTTGGAACCGAGGGAGTTGGGGACGGCCATGGCTTGGGTGGCGATGAAGATCTCAAAACGCGAGGATAGCTGTCGGAGCACATCCTGAGAGCCGGGCATGAGGGCAAGGTCTTCGAAGAAATCTTCTGCGTCGAGAAAGGCGCGAAGCTGCTGCTGGCGATCGAGGGGGGTAATCTCCCACAAGCCCTTGCCAGCCAGGTCTTGAGGCGTAACGTCTTCATCGAAGGTCTGATTGTAGCGGCGGATGTGCTCAGCGAGGGTGTCCGCCATGACCTCATCCATGTCCACACAGATGCGTTGCATGGGGGCTCCTTAAAGACAGTGGTCAGTTTTCACAGGCCTCCCGTGCTTTTTGTCGCGGGGACGGGCCGGCGCGGTTCAGTACTCTTTCAGGAAAATGTTAGCAGGGGAGGATTACGTATTGGAAATTGCGGCAGTTCCGGCGGGGTTTGACATTCTTTTCTTTTTCTCTCGAACAAGGTAATCCACATAAATGGCGGTTCCGAGGATAAACATCACCACTTCCAAGATGGTGGCCTGGACGGCGCTGATGGAGTTGTATAAGCCGAATCCTACGACGGGCGAGCCGTGGAAGAGGAGCGGCAAGTCTGAAGGGAGCGGGTGACCGTAGTCCCAGTGCCAAGTACGGTAGGAGAAGCTGGAAAAAGGGATGGGGTGAGAGATCAAGTCGAGGATCCAATGGCTGAAGACTACGAACCCAACGACCACGCCCGCGCGGAAACTGTGAAAGATGCGCTGGAACAAGAAGACAGCTGCGGCCGACCAGCAAACGGACATGAAAAGGCCGTGTGACCAAGGGACGCCCTTTTCGGCAGATTCGATGCCAGCGTAGACGAATGCGATCGCGAGGAAGTCGAGGAGAAAGGCGGCGGGCAGAAGAATAGCGAGGGACACCTGTGGTGAAAAGCGTTTTGCCGCCATTCCCACAGCGCAATGTCCGATTGGTCCCATGATGTCTTACAGTCAGTGTAACCCAGCGGCAAGACCTGTCAAGCGCCGGATGTGCACGGCGAGGGTGTCCGCCATGACCTCATCCATGTCCACACGTATGCTCTGCACAGTTAATCTTCCAAAGGAAGACTGGATATTTTGCGTTTGGGCTTGGGGGTTTGTTGCAGTGGTTCAACGGCGGGGGCCATGGAGGGGTCCCAGTAGAGGAGGCGGGCGCAACTGTCGCAGGAGAGCAGTTCGCCATTGCGGAGTTGGTTCCAAGTCTGGGGACGGACGCCCATGCGGCATCCGGTGCACTGCATATTTTCAGCGCGAGCAATGCCTGTTCCGCGAGAGGCGCAGAGGCGGTCGAAGCGGGTGAGCCATTCAGGTTCGATGAGGGAACGGAGAGCATCGCGCTGGGCGGCGAGGGCGGCTTGCTGGCGGTCTATCTCCGCCTGCTGAAGGTGGACGCGCTCGCGGGTCTGTTCAAGGGCGGAAGCGAGCGATTCGACCTGAGCGCGGGCAGCGGCTAGCGCGGCTTCCTGTGCTTCGGTGCGCTCCAGGCTGGTGAAGGCCTCGTTTTCCAGGCGCTCGGCCTCGGCCTCGGCAAAGTGGAGCTCGTGCTCGCTAGCCGTGACCTGATCGCCGGTTTTAAGGGTGTCTTGCTGGTCGCGGTAGCGGGCGGCCTTCTGGCGTTGTGTGGCGATCTCGCGATCCAGGCGGGTGCGGAGGGAGTCTTCACGGCTGAGTGCGGAGGAGGCCTCGGCGGCCAGGCGCTGGGCGGCGGTGAGAGCGGCCTCGGCCTTGGCGATCTCCGCCGGCAGTGCGCGCGCGGCCTGCGCAAGGCTCAAACGTTCCAGTTCCACCGCTTGCAGCTTTACGAGATTTTCAATGTGCACTTGCATCCATGTTATGAAGTCTACGGCATGGGGCGTGGATTTATAAAATGAAGGTGGCGGAAGGGTGGAGTACGGGAGGATTTGGGAAGGACAATAAAAGGTTGTAACCCACCTTAAATCACCCCAGCGACGAAGATCTATCCCTTCACCCCCGCGAGCAAAAATCACATCCCACACCCCAACGATCAACAATCGCTCGTTCCACCCCAAGAAGCAAGTGCCGCTTCTTGGGGGCCCCGGTCGTTGGGGATCCCATGTCGCCGGGGACCCCTAGTCGCTGGGGACCCCGATGCCGCAAGAACAATAACGCGGCTAAGGTGAGGCACCAAGCAGTCAACGAACATCAGCATAAGAGACAACAGGACTGCGCTTACAAAGCCAGACCGGTCGCCACTTGCCTGCGCAACAGCAGGCCCGCCAGAGAGATGAATCCAGTGCCAAGCAAAAGAAAGCTTCCTGGCTCAGGAACCGGATTCTCGTTAATATCGGAGGAGGTAATGGCGAAGGTTCCGTTTGAATCCCCATTCCCATTTCCCTCGAACCATCCATCGTATCCGGGGCCACCGCCAAGCTGGTAGAGGTTCAGATCAAGGCTGCCGTAGGTGAAGTACAAGCCATCGACGGTTAGATATTGGTTAGGGCCGTTGAAGAGAGAGAGCTGATCGTCATAAACAATATCGTTAGACGGATCGGCCTCCATAACGAGCGTTGCACTAGGGTAATTGGAGTTCCCGACCAGGCTGATGGAGCCGGAACCGCTGCCATCGTTAAAGGTGCCGGTTCCGCTGGTCAGCAGCCATACCTCCGAGCCTTGATATGTGCCGGTAAGCGTGCCCGAGCCGGAGACGATGCCGTCACTGAATGTAAAGGTGAACGAATCGGCTCTTGCGACCGATGTGACCGCGAGGGCCGTTGCCAATGCGAGTAAAGCTAACGACTGTTTCTTCATACTTGCCTCCCGAGGCTACCCGTCGCGGCAACCTCCTTGATTGTAATGCGTTTTGTACGTCCACTCCACTGAAATCAATCCATGCCTAGGGGAAACTGCGAATGCCTGGCTAAGCATGAGTTGTTTTTGTTCTCATTGCTTAGCTGCGAGAAGGGAAGATCCCCACCAACGCGATAATGAAATTCACCGTCAGGTACGGCTGAATATTCGCGTGCGGCAGGTTGCCTCCGGCCACGGAAACCGCGGTGGGCGCCAGAGTGCCGGTGGCTGCTGAATTCGTGTAGTCGAGGTTGACAGTTGGGGTTCTGCCGCCTGTATTGCCTACCGCCAGAATCCCATTGGTGGGATCGGAGGCGCCGCCGTTCTGTTTGTTCACGTTGACCAGGTGGTTATGTATCGGCATCTGGTTACTGAGCAGCGTCACGTTCTCCGTGCCGCCGTTTTGGCCAATCACATAAGGGCTTAGATTGGCTCCATTGCCCTGATGGATCGGCACCCGTCCCTGTAGGTCGGGCAAATTGAAGGTCGTGGTGCCATTGCCGCCGTAGGTGGTTCCCAGCAGCGCGAACAACGCGGAATACTGCGAGATGGACAGCGTTTGTCCGTTGCAGAGCGCCCAGCCTGTGGGTGCAAAATTAAACCCGACCATTCTGATCTCTCCTAAAAATGGATCCATGCTTTTTCTCCTCTTTTGGTACCGTGTTGGTTTCCAAGTCGCGAAATTTACTGCTCGCGGCGAGTTGACATCCGATGATTGACAGAAACTCCTGTAAGCCTGTGTTTCAAAGGCAACGGGCGTAGCAGATTCTGCCTTCCTCTGCCGTCCCGCGCATACCGGGCTTATATCACGGTAAGCGCGCTCCTCCCACCAGTTACTGGCAAATCAAACCAACGGTGACCTTTTGATATGGATTGACATTGGTCTCTTTGAATCCAATCGAGATCAAATTCCCAGCTGCGACGGCGAAGGTATGCGTAGTGTCACTGCTGGAGGCGGTATTACCATCGGTTGTGACGCTTGCCTGCATTGAGGTGGCAGAGCCGTTCAAGTAGACCGTGACGGTTGTCGTGTCAGAGGCTGGAACGTCGTAGTTGTCCACTGAGATGTTTAATGCCTTCATAGTGCAGGAAGAGGGCGCAGTCATGAAGTTGTCGGCTGTTCCACCCGAAATCGTCGTCTGTGTATCGAAATTGCCGGTACTGTAACCAATCGGGGTAAAGAAGTAGGTCGTATCGGCAACCTCGGGCGGTCCTTCATTGACTAACACAAGCAAGGTATAGAACGCGTTGAGTCCTATCCCCTGCCCGGCCGGGCCAGCGGGGCCGGTTGCACCTGTTGAGCCTGGGTTCCCCATATTTCCTTGCGGACCGGTGGCGCCTGTTACACCGGTCGGTCCCTGCGGCCCCGTTGCGCCTGTTGGTCCGGCGGGGCCGGTTGCGCCGGTCAAGCCTGTTGGTCCAGCGGGACCAGTAGGACCAGTCAAGCCCGTTGCGCCTGTTGGTCCGGCCGGACCTTGGGGTCCAGCTGGGCCTTGCGCCCCCGCAGGGCCTTGAGCGCCAGGGGCTCCCGGAATCCCCGCCGGTCCGGCGGGGCCTTGCGGGCCGGTTGGGCCAACCGCGCCCGTCACTGCCCAACTCGTGCCGATTTCACCTGCAACACAAAGGGATGTAGAAGAAACGATGCGAACTGCGCCGGTCGTCGAATTCACGCAGGCGGAGATATTGGACGATACAGGCGCGGCCAAGGCCGCCGTGCCCGCAAGAAACGATAAGGCGAGAACGCCTACATGCTTGAGAGAAGACATCGAAACCTCCGGTGATGTGGCCAAAGTGTTTGGAATAGGGAAGAACGTTATATCGCGCCCTGAAGGTGACTCCTGGGCTAAACTGCTCATCAATTCGGTACTAAGTAACTGCGGATCATGACCTTACAGCATATGGGAAGAAATGATCCCACCGCTTGCAATGTATGAAAAATCCAGGTAGGAAACTCTCAAAGATATGACATACGTCACATCCCATACATAATGGATTATTATTATCCGATTCCCCAAGGTCGCGCAAGTATTTTTTGTGAATTATTTGTTTACTCCAGACTGCCGTATTCTGCCCCCCCTGACGAGCGATTTCGCAAGGTCCGGCCGGCGCCAAACTTTTAACGTGGCTCTGCCGGCAATCCCGTATAATTCTCGGTTGCTTCAAAATGAAGTGATGGAGGATTCAAATGGACGTATTGTTCATCATTTTGCTGGGTGTGCTGGGTCTCATACTTCTCACCATGATTTTGGGAAGCTTTTTCACCGTGGAAACGGCCCAAGTGGCCGTGATTACGCGCTTCGGAAAGTTTCTCCGGGTGGCCGATCCAGGATTGAACTGGAAAGTGCCGTACTTTGATACCGTGGCGGGGGTAGTGAGCCTGCGCGTGAACCAGATTACGCTGACCATGGAGACCAAGACCAAGGACAACGTCTTTGTCACCATTCCGATTTCGGTGCAGAATCGCGTGCGCCCGGAGAAGGTCTTTGACGCCTACTACAAATTGTCCGATCCGGTGGCGCAGATCAAGAGCTACGTGGAGCAGGTGATCCTGGGCCACGTGCCGGGGATGACGCTGGACGAGGTCTTTGCCTCTCAATCGTCGATAGCCGCGGCGGTGAAGCAGGAGCTCGACGCGGATATGGCCACCTTCGGCTACGAGATTGTGAACGTGCTGGTGACGGACATCGTTCCCGATCAAAAAGTGAAGTCGGCGATGAACGACATCAACGCCGCGCAGCGCGAACAGGTGGCGGCCAACGCGCGCGGCGAGGCGGAGAAGATTCTGGTGGTGAAAAAGGCCGAGGCCGAGTCGGAGAGCAAGGCGCTGCAAGGCCAGGGTATCGCCAATCAGCGAAAGGCGATTATCCAAGGACTGCAGTCCTCCATCGAACAGTTCCAACAGGCCGTGGAAGGCACGTCGTCGAGAGAGGTCATGCAACTGGTGCTGGTGACCCAGTATTTCGACACGCTGAAGTCCATCGGCGAAAGCGACAAGACCAACACGCTGTTTTTGGCGCACACGCCCGGCGCGGTGAAGGATGTCGCGGAACAGATCATCGACTCTATGCTGGTGGCGGAGCGTGCGAAGGGCTGAGCACCCGCGGCAGGGCCAACTGCCCTTCGGGCTTTCACGCTTGTAGGTTATGCGTCCGCTTATTCACGTAAGACGGTAGAAAAAATGGGAAGTCCGCCCGTAGCTTAATCCCATTCGGCTCGAGTATGAGCAGTTGGGACAGCTGACTTGCTTTTGGACAGGGTGGGTTGATACTGCCATCGACCGCGAAATTTGCGGGAGAGTTGGCCAAGGAGGAAAGCCCGATTTTAGGATGCGGTTTTGAGGGAAGCCTTGTTGAGCAGTTCCTTTTCCGCGCGTAACCAGTCCTGTTCCGCGAATCCATCCTGATATCCGCGCTCCGCCCAATAACTTTTCGCAAGACGCGCGATCTCCTCGCGAGACGGCTTCGCCGGCTTTGCCGTGCGGACAACTTTTTCTTTCTTTACTGCGGCCTTGCGTGGTTTAGCGGCTGTCTTCGTCTTCTTCGTTGCACCTGCCATTCGAATTACCTCCGTTGGATTCGCCGCCAACATATGGGGCATCTCCTTCAGGATATAAAAACTCCTCCATGAATGCATCCCGCAATCTTGTTTGCGTACCTCTTTGCTCAACAGGCGGCATCATGGATAGCGGCGAAGTTGAAAATTTTCGCCGCCTTGCCCGCGCACGGCTCCGCGTGTTTGACTGGAGGTCGAAGAGGGACCGGCACCATGGCTTACATTCTTGCACTGGACCAGGGGACGACCAGCTCCCGTGCGATTCTTTTTGACCAGGCGGGTGCGATTGCCGCCGTGGCGCAGCACGAGTTGGAGCAGTTCTTTCCGCAGGCCGGTTGGGTGGAACACGATCCGATGGAGATTCTGACCAGCCAGCTCTCCTGTGCCGTAGAGGCGCTGGGCAAGGTCGCCGCGCGGCCTCGCGATGTGGCCGCCATTGGCATCACCAACCAGCGCGAGACGGTGATTGTGTGGGAGCGGGCGACGGGCAAGCCAATTCACAAGGCTATTGTCTGGCAGGACCGGCGGACGGCGGCGCGATGCTCGGAGCTGAAGGAGAACGGCGCAGAGGATACGGTTTCCTCGAAGACAGGGCTGGTGCTGGACCCGTATTTTTCCGCGACCAAGGTGGGCTGGATTCTGGACAATGTGCCGGGAGCGCGGGCGCGGGCCGAGCGCGGCGAACTGGCCTTCGGAACAGTGGACAGTTGGCTGATCTGGCACCTGACCAGCGGGAAGCGCCACGTGACGGACGTGACGAATGCATCGCGGACGCTGCTCTTCAACATCGTGAAGGGCGAGTGGGATGAGGAACTGCTCCGCATCTTTGGCGTTCCTCGGAGTATGTTGCCGGAAGTAGTGTGGTCGAGCCAGAAGGTGGGCGAGGTGACGACGACGCTGGGCCTAGGCGGCGTGACGATTGCGGGCATTGCCGGCGATCAGCAGGCGGCGCTCTTTGGCCAATTGTGCTGGAAGGCAGGCGAGGCCAAGAACACTTACGGGACGGGCTGCTTTCTGTTGCAGAATATCGGCACTGGACGCGACGGCAACGGGACGGGATTCGTGCGTTCCAAACACAGGCTGATTACTACGCTCGCTGCGAGCGCCGAAAAGCAATTGGAGTATGCGTTGGAAGGCAGCGTCTTCATCGGCGGGGCCGTGGTGCAATGGCTGCGGGATAATTTGAAACTCCTCGGCTCTTCGGCTGAGGTGGAAGCGTTGGCCGCGAGCGTGCCCGATACGGACGGGGTGGTGCTGGTGCCGGCGTTTGTGGGGCTGGGCGCGCCGCACTGGGACCCGCACGCCAGCGGAATGTTGATTGGCCTCGGCCGCGGCACCACGCCGGGACACATTGCGCGGGCGGCTTTGGAAAGCATCGCCTTCCAGGTAGCTGACGTGCTCGAGGCTGTCGAGAGCGAGACAGGCACGCCGCTGGCGGCGCTGCGCGTGGATGGCGGCGCGGCGGTGAACAATCTGCTGATGCAGTTCCAAGCGGACATTTTGAATGTCCCGGTGGTGCGTCCGCAGGTGACGGAGACGACAGCGCTGGGCGCGGCATATCTCGCCGGGCTGGCCACGGGATTCTGGGCTGGGCCGGAGGATTTGCGCGCCAAGCGGCAGAATGACACGCGCTTCGAGCCGAAGATGGCCGCGAATGAGCGGGCCAAGCGGCGCGGGCGCTGGTCACGAGCCGTGGAGCGGGCGAAAGGTTGGACTGAATAATGCGACTCCCATATCTCATAATCGAGATATAGGACACCCGACCGTTGGTCTTGATGTGACGGCAAAGCTCAGACATCAGATACCCCCACCCATACTTTGGGCGCAAAATCCTTGCTTTCTTGAGGTTGCAGGGAGGGTTGCGCTGCAAAATATAGAAAACAAAGAAGTTCTCTGCAAAATATTCCTGGTAAAGGAGTTACGGTCCGTTGAGGCCTCTGTTGGCGGCTTTCGGCTGGAAGGCAGCGCGGAGAGGACGTGCCGGGACGATTGGAGGGAAAGCTTCTGGGGATTATTGTGCGCCGACGGAGGGTAATTATCTGCAAAAAGCGGAGGGGAAAAGTTGTGGTTTCCCAAGTCCCTAAAGCGATCTCTAGAAAGCCTGGCTTACGATTACTGATCTCTATACCGTGCAAATCCAACGTGCAATGGAGGCAAGCTGATCATCCTCGGTTAGGTTTGCCGCATTCTCCAATTTTCCCCCTTTAAGCCAATCCCAAATTTCGCTTGCCATCTTTGCTTCGATTGCACCACCCACATAGAAGAGGTATGGTTTTAACTTCTTTTTTGCAAACGCTTCTTCGATCCGATTGAGTGCTGCCCTGGCTGTCTTCCAATGTTCATCCGCTCCTGCTGGATCAATGCCACCCTTCAATTCTCCGAGCGCAACATACTTATCTGGGGCTTTCACAGCAGATTTCGAATCTTTGGCGGAACAATTGAACAAACAAAGATCGATATTGTTATCGACAAGCGGGACGCCCAAATTGAAGAGGAGGGAGCGTTTGGTTGATCCACGGCTCCAGCTTAGGCCACGCAGATTACGATCAAGATCAGCATCTTCTGCCGGCATCAGCTCCCATTTTCTGGACTTACCACGGAGCATATGTACTGGTTCTCCGCTTATTCTCAAGCAGGCAATCACGGCTCGAGATAGCCTGCATTGGGCGATGAATCCGCCAACATTCCGCATCGATCCGCCCAGCGTATCCCCACGCGTCAAAAGAAATCTAAATACAAGTTCCTCCACAAAGCTTGTGCCTGCTGGTTCAAGAAACTTGTTTATCAGCTCGGCAATTGCCCGATCCTTGTCGGAATCCTTGAGATGATTCAGTGCCTTATCAGAGACTCCTGAAGCCGTGAGTAAGGCTGGTCGAATCCGCTTCATCCCAAGTAGGTCACTGGGGACCTTGGCTTGCGAAGCTTCACTCTTAAGCGCACGGGCTTCTGCTACAAACGGTGTCGCACGACGATTCTTTTCGAGAGCAAGAGCTATAAACCCGGATCTAATAGCTTCGTAACTTGTTCGCAGGTCTTCGCTGGATTTCAAATGCTGGAGATAGGGCTTTTTCATTTGACGTTCACCTTTTCCGCCATACGTACACGCATTTTCTGACCTCCTGCCGGCCATGTAGACCCATTTGCTGGCTGCTATTACCCTTACCACGCGGCAACACCCAGATCGCTTCAACATCGTATCCGGCCTGCTCCGCAAAGTCGGAAAGAATCAGGTCCACTGGTACATGCGCACCTTGGTAGCGAACATTATCGTTCACCATAACGAACGGCGCTCCCTTTTTGAGTACGCTCGCGCTTGCAAAAATCAGAAGGGAAAGCTCAAAGAAGTAATTCTTCACCATGCGCACAATTCCAGGATTGTTGATCGTCTCGTCGTTCTTGCACGCTTCCAGGTAATGAAGCAAGAGTCCGAGCATTTGCTGGGACTCGACGGCTTCTGAAGCCGCGTGAAATACCGCTTCTCCAAACTTATTACGAAGATCCTGCTTGTCTTTATTTTCAACGGTGCATGATAGCATTGTTTGCCGTAGTGTTCGTACACCTTGCTCTCCGACTCCGAGCATGGCAAGTTCCAATGCATAAGTTCTGGTGTAGTCGTATCGATTACAGTAAGGCGGTGAAGTAATAATACCGGATATAGAGTTTGGTTCCATGCTTGGAAGGATGTCTAGGCACGAGCCAAGTTTCAGCTCGATCCTCCCTGGTTTTACCGTTGTGAAATCGGCAGGAAAAAGAGTTTGCTGGCCTGTATTCCCATCAAAATCGTCTGCAATTTGCGTCAATTTGCTGCAGATGGCCTCATCGAATGATAGAATCATGCCCTTATCAAAGATTTTCTCCCCTCGGCTGCGTCCGGATCGATGGTCCCATCGCAGGTACTGCCCATCCTTGCGCGTAAAGCTAATCTCTTCGAGCACGCACATTGCCGAGAAACGAAGCAATCGTGATAGTAACTCATTCTTTTCCGCCGCGGCATCAAAGAGAAATCGCTCAAGCTGCCGTTCGTTCTCCTCTGAAAATGCGCCAGTTGTAATACGGAGATGCGCGAAGGGCTGCCGTTCTCCCGATTGAGCCCATTTACGCTCTTTGATCGTCGTGCGAATTTGCTTTTCCAGAATCTTCCGGTCCGCATTTAGAACAGCATTGCGCACTTCGATGATCTCTGCGCCGCTCGGCAATAATTCAATACCTACAGCATCAAGACCGAGTTCTGCCGCAATAATGAGAGTTGTTCCACTGCCTGCAAATGGATCAAGAATTTTGCCATCGCGAATTCCGACTCTGTCAATTACGTATCGGATGAGTGAAGCCGAAAATCCCTCGCGGTATTTGCACCAGCGATGCCCAATTTCTTCTCGGTTTGCCTGAAAGCTGACCAGGCTACGGTCCAGATCCCAGTTAATCTCTATCTTTGGTACGAAGCGCGCCATCAAGGCCTGATCCGCCTCATCTATTTGCGCCAGCATTTCCGTATGCTGAAGCGGGAGATGTTCGATTGTGGCCAGCATACCCATTAGGATAGATTCACCCAAGAATAGAGAATATCAGCCGGGGCAAGCAATCGCGTCAAAGCGAGTATTCAACGCAAAATCGTAGGAATCCCAAGTTCCAGAAGCGGGAACTGGGTCACCCGCCGATTCTGATGAACGGGACACCTGCCGAAATACTACGCCAACTCCACCTCGATCTTCTTGGCTTCCGCGTCGAGCTTGGTGATTTTGAAGGTGCGGATTTGGCCTTCGGCTAGCGGTTCGGGTTTAGCGGAGGCGGCTAGGGAGTTGCCCTTCCAGCGGCTCTTCAGTTGCGAGGAGAGCGAGGAGAGATCTAGCTTGCCGGACCCCAGCGGTGGGGCAGGCACTGGCCGTGCGGGCGGAGCGCCTTCGGCGACGGAAGTCCCTGAGTTAATGCGGCAGGCGGCTCGGATGCCGTCGCCTAGCTCAACGAGTGTGAGTGCGAGTGTGTGTTCGACGACGCGGCCGGATACCTGGTCGCCGACTTTGTGTTCGGCGATGTATTCGTCGATGTCGCCGGGGACTAGCTGCTTCATGCTGAGCTTGATCTGGCGCTTTTCCGGATCGATGGCGAGGATTTGCGCTTTGACGATTTGGCCCTCGCGCAAGAATTCAGATGGATGGTTGAGGCGGCGCTCGGCGGTGATTTCGCTGATGTGGACCAGGCCTTCGACGCCATCGGTGAGTTGTACGAAGGCTCCGAAGTTCATCAGCTTGGTGACGGGGCCGGTGATTGAGGAGCCGACGGGGAATGTGCGAGCGACGTCGGTCCAGGGGTCGGCGAGGGTTTGCTTGAGGCCGAGGGAGATGCGGCGCTCCTCTAGCTTGATGCCAAGGATGACGACATCGACGCGGTCGCCCTGCTTGAGGATGTCGGAGGGGTGGCGCAGCTTTTTGCCGTAGGAGATTTCTGAGATGTGGATTAGGCCTTCGATGCCGGGTTCGATCTCGACGAATGCGCCGAAGTCTGCGAGGCGGGTGACGGTGCCGGTGATGCGCTGGTTGACGGCGAGGCTGACGGTTTGCCAGGGTTCGGGCTGAAGCTGCTTGAGGCCGAGGGAGATTTTCTGAGTTGCGGGATCGATTTTGAGGATTTTGAGCTGAAGTTCCTGGCCTACGGCGAGGACGTCTTCGGGCTTGGTGACGCGCGCGTGGGAGATGTCGGAGACGTGCAGCAGGCCGTCGAAACCGCCGATGTTTATGAAGGCTCCGTAGGGCATGAGGGTGCTGACGACGCCGGTGACGATGGCGCCTTCTTTCAGCTCCTCGCGGCGAGCTTCGCTGAGGCCGCGGGCCTGCTCCTCGAGGACTACGCGGCGGTCAACGACTACGTCTTCGTCCATGACGTCGAGCTTGGTGATGCGGCAGGTGATCTCGGTGCCGATGAGTTTTTCCAGCTCGACGGCGTCCTTGGTTCCGCTGCGGCTGGCGGGCATAAAGGCGCGCACGCCGACATCGACGGTGACGCCGCCCTTGCGGACTTCAGTGACGGTGCCGACGATGGCCAGCTTCTCGGCGAAGGCGGCTTCGAGGGCGGACCAGTCGCGGGGCTGGGCCACTTTGAAGCGCGAAAGCTCGTAGTAGTGCTCGGTGTTGCGGCCGGTGACGGAGACGGGGAAGGTGTCACCTGGCTTGACGGCATCGGCGTTGTTGGCGAAGGCCGAACGGGGCAGGACTCCCTCGGTCTTGTAGCCAATGTCGAGGAAGACCTGATCGGCAGAGAGCGAGACGACGACACCCTGAAGCTGGCGCTGGCCGGGCTCGGATTTGTGCGAGTGGCTGCGCTCGAAGTCGTTGAGCAGGTCGGCAAAGGACTCCTCGGGCTCGTCGGCGGAGGGTTCGAAGGCGGCGGAATCGGTGGGCGGAGCGACGGAGTCGGCAACAGGTGTGGCGCTGGGTTCGTTGACTGGCTCAGGCGAGATTTCGGTGGTGGGCAGGGATTCTTCTGGGTTTTCGTGGGTCATGATGGTGTACTCATTCATTTTCCCATGATTGGGCGGGGTGATGCGCGCGGACCGTATTGGATACACTGAAGATGCCATGGAAATCTGCCCAAAAAACGAAATGACAGGGAATGAGATTCGCGAGGCGTTTCTGCGCTTTTTTGAGTCGAAGGGGCACCGCCGGGTGCACTCTTCCTCGCTGGTGCCGGCCAACGATCCCACGCTGCTGTTTACCAACGCGGGGATGAACCAGTTCAAAGACGTGTTTCTGGGGGCGGAGCGGCGGGAGTACACGCGGGCGACGACTTCGCAAAAGTGCGTGCGCGCCGGTGGCAAGCACAATGACCTGGAGAACGTGGGCTTCACGCGGCGGCATCACACATTTTTTGAGATGCTGGGGAACTTCTCGTTCGGAGATTATTTCAAGCGCGAGGCGATTGCCTTTGCCTGGGAGCTGATTACGGGCAAGCGAGAGAAGGGCTGCTTCGAGATTCCAGTGGAGCGGCTGTACGTGACGATTTTTGAGGGAGCGGACGGAGTTCCGCGCGATGACGAGGCGGAAAAGTTTTGGATCGAGGCGGGGGTGCGAAAGGAGCGCATCTTCGAGTTTGGATTGAAGGACAACTTCTGGCAGATGGGCGAGACGGGGCCTTGCGGGCCTTGCTCGGAGATTTTTTACGACATGGGGTTGGAGGCTGCGGAGACGCCGGGGGTCGATAAGCCGTTTGGCCAGGACGAGGCGCGGTATGTGGAGATATGGAATTTGGTCTTCATGCAGTTTGACCGGGCTGCGGTGGTGGATGCGAAGGGCAAAACGAGTTATAAGTTAACGCCGCTGCCCAAGCCGTCCATTGATACCGGCGCAGGGCTGGAGCGACTGGCGGCTGTGCTGCAAGGGAAGGTCAGCAACTTTGAGACGGATTTGTTTACACCGTTGATTGTGATGGCTGCGGAGATGACCGGAGTCACCAACCTAGCGGAGTTATCGGGGTTAGCGGAGCTGGCAGCAGCGGAGTCAGTGATGGCGAAACCGGCTATCGCAGCGAAGCTGGCGAAGTTTGTGGGCAGTGCGAGCCTGCGCATCATCGCGGATCACGCGCGAGCGGCTACTTTCCTTATTAACGATGGAGTACTACCGTCGAATGAGGGGCGGGGCTACGTGCTGCGCAAGATTCTGCGTCGCGGGATTCGGCATGGACGGCTGTTGGGGCAGGAGAAGCCCTTCCTCTATCAGATGGTTTTTGCCGTGCGGGATTTGATGCAGGGGGCTTATCCGGAGCTAAAGAATTCGGCGGATCGCGTGGCGAAGGTGGTTGAGGCGGAAGAGAAGCAGTTTGATCGCGTGCTGAAAGTGGCATTGACCGAACTAGACGATTCATTTAGGGAATGCGTGCCGCCAACGCGGGGCGAATATTACTTCATCAACGGGGTTTCTTCTGATTTGTCGCAGTGTCAGAGGGCTGCCGAAGCGATTTCTGGAATTCTCAAAGAACATGCAGGTGATGCCACCCAGATAAGTCTGCGTGATATTAACGCCGCCCTTGATCCGCTAAACCTTACTGGGTTTGATGGCGCAGTACGAGTCCGTTTCCTCGAGAATTTGAAAGTTAACCGAACACCTTGGACTCTTTCCGGCGACAAGGCGTTTCACCTTTATGAAACATATGGTTTACCGGACGATTTTATGGTGGACGCGGCACGCGACGCTGGAATTGAGTTTGATCGTCCGGGCTTTGAAACCGCTCGCTCCGAGGAGCAGGCCCGCGCGCGCGCCAGTTGGAAGGGTGGGAGCCAGAAGTCGGCCAGCCCGGCTTATCGTGAGCTGCCGAAGACGGAGTTTTTAGGCTACAAGCAACTCACCGCGAACGATGCTGAGGTTTTGGCGATTGTGAAGGATGGCGCGGGAGTCCCTGCCGCCAAATCGGGTGATTTAGTGGAAGTGGTGCTGAATCAGACGAGCTTCTACGGCGACGCGGGCGGGCAGGCGGGCGATACGGGGTGGTTTACATCGACGGACGGGAATACGACTGTCGCCGAGATTCAGGGCTGCGTGCTGCCGGTGCAGGGGGTGAGGGCGCACAAAGCGTTGCTCAAAGAGCCGCTTGCCGTCGGCGATCATGTGCGGACTGTGGTTGATCAAGAGCGGCGCGACGCTATCCGGCGGAATCATACGGGGACACATCTGCTGCACGCGGCGCTCAGGCAGGTTCTGGGGACTCATGTGAAACAGGCGGGGTCGGCGGTGCATCCGGAGCGGCTGCGCTTCGACTTCTCGCACTTTGCGCCGGTGGCCGATGAAGAGCTGGCCGAAATTGAGACGATTGTGAATCGGCAAGTCCTGGCCGACACCAAGGTCGAGGCCATTGAGGATGTGCCCATCGACGTGGCGGTGAACGAGTACCACGCCATGGCTCTGTTTGGCGAGAAGTACGGCGACAAGGTGCGGGTGATCAAGGTCGGCGATTTTTCGACGGAGCTGTGCGGCGGAACGCACACGCGGGCCACAGGCGAGATTGGCCTGGTAAAGATTTTGAGAGAGGAGTCGGTTTCGTCGGGGGTGCGAAGGCTGGAGGCGATCACGGGTTTCGGCTCTCTCGACGCCTTCCGACTGGATTTCGCCGTGGCGCAGATTGCGGCGCAGCTGGTTCCCTCGGTGGAGAACCTTCCGGAGGCCTTCCGCGGAAAGCTGGCCTCGCAGGAAGAGGAGTTGAAGCGGCTGCGGCGGGAGCTGGATGAGGCGCGGATGAAGGGGGCTGCCGGGGCGCTGGATGAGGCGCTGGGGCGGGCGGTGGAAGTGAAGGGCGTCAAGCTGGTGACGCTCAGGGCCGATGCGCTGGAACGTGGACAGTTGCGGACGCTCGTCGATAATTTGAAGCAGAGGCTGGGCGAGGGAGTGGTGGTGGTGGCCTCGGCGCAGCCGGATGAAAAAGTCGCGCTGATTGCCGGGGTGACGGCGGGGCTGACCAAGCGGATTCAGGCTGGCAAGCTGGTGGGGGCTGTGGCGAAGCTGGTGGGCGGATCGGGCGGCGGGAAGCCGGAGATTGCCGAGGCCGGCGGGAAAGATCAGACGCAGATTGATGCGGCGCTGAAGGCCGCGGCGGGGATTGTCGGGGAGTTGCTTACTTAAACTGAGCCGTACCTATTTATTGTCGTTGCCGATGAGGCGGAAGGTGATGGTGCCCCAGAAGAGGCGGGCGCGCATCTGGACGGGGAGGTGGCGCTCGTCGTCGGTGTACCAGATCCAGATGTTGCCGCGATTCTTGACTACGCCGGCATCGGCGGTGGGTTGCACGCGCAGGGTTTTGAATGTGCCGAGCGGGGTTTTGATCTCCTCGCGGCCTTCGATCTTCATGGTCACGGGCACGACGCGCATGGCGTCAAAGACCGGGATGACGAAATTGTGACCCAGGACGATGGGCTGCGACGAGGCGTAAAAAACGCCGGTGAGCAGGTCGGTGAGGCAGGCGGGCGCGGTGGATTCGACGTGCTTGGTTTGCTTTGTGAGCAGGTTTTTTTCGTCCAGGAGGGCGCGGTTCTGGGCGTAGTCGAGATGGAGGGTGGAGTTGACCTGGCGACGGCCCTCGACGGTCTGCTTGTTGAAGTCGTAGGTGCAGCCGTTGGCTCGGTCAAAGCTGGACTGGAAGCGGTCGCTGACGTGGAAGAGCAGGTTGATGGCGCCGATGGTGTCGGCGCTGGCGGTGAGTTTCTCGCGGTCGCCGGCAGCCTCGAAGTGAAGAACGGCTGTTCCGGCGGGAAAAACACGCCAGTCCACGGAGTAGGTGAGGGTCTGCTTGATCGGAAAGCTGTAGCCGGGTCGCGGCGGCGAGAGTGCTGGCGACTGCTGGGCAAAAACCACAGCGCTCATGACAATTGCGCATAGAACGGCGGTCAGAATTGCGTGCGTCTTCACCGGCGAGATGGCTCCTTGCTGAATGGACTGCTCGAGTGCTGAAACCGCTCATCGCGGCAGATTGACAAATGCGGCCACGAGTGGCCGCAGAAGGAGCAGGCTGAGGTAAAGCAGCAGAACCCCTATGCCTGCATTGTACTCGCGGTGCTGGAGGTAGAGCGACAGGGAGAAACTTCTTGTTCCGGCACTCTGAGGGCTTTTACCTTCTGAATTACTCGCTGGGGTCAAACGGGGGATGAGGCGCGGCACTCGCCGGCAATAGTCGTCGAATTCGGGGAAAGTGGCGCGCAGGTAGCGCTCCTCGGAGGCGATGACCGGCACGTAGATAACCGCGAAGCCGAGGGCGAGCACCAGCGCCATCGGCCAACTGAGCAGCGCCAGGGCAAAACCGGCGGCGATCAGCATGGAGCCCAGGTAGAGCGGATTGCGGGTGTGGGCGTAGGGACCGGTTACTGTGAGTTCGCGATTTTTTTTGACGTAACCGGAGGCATAAGCGCGAAGCCAGAGACCGGGCAGAACCAACGCCAGGCTCCAAGCCACGGCGGCCGGATGGGGGGCGCGCCGGAGGAGTTCGAAGAGATAAAGCGCGGCGGCAAGAAAGCCAAGCGGTACACGGATGCGCCGGGCAATGCGCTGCCAGCGGGAGATCCAGTCGGGTTGCGAGGCAGCGGGGTTGGTCATGAGGCTGATTAAGGATAAAGCAAGGCATTGGCGGCGTGCAGGACATCATCCGGCTGGATGGTAAGCAGACCGGACTCGGGCGCTGCGCGGCGTGTGTGGTCGCGGCGGCTTTTCGGGCTGCGCAGGACAATGAAGCGCGCGCCGAAGGGGCCGTTGCGACTGGGGTCGGTGGGTCCGTAGATACCCACTACCGGGCGGCCAAGCGCACAGGCCAGGTGGAGCGGGCCGGTGTCTCCGGCAATGGCCAAGGCAATGCGGCGGGTAAGGGCGATGAGTTGGGGCAGCGTGCAAGCCAGCGGAGTGGCCGTGCCGCCGGTTTGGCGGACGATGACCTCGGCCAGCGGCTCCTCGCCGGGACCGATATTGACCAGCACGCGGATACCACGGGCGATCAGGCTATGCGCCACGGCGGCGTAGCGCTCCGCGGGCCAGCGCTTGGCGCCCCATCCGGCACCGGGTGTGATAAGTACGGCAGTCTTGTTGGTGATTGGGGGGATAATATCATCGGCCCAAGCCTCGGCGACGGGGTCAATGGGCAGCCATGGCTCGACGGGGGTGAGTTGATCGCCGGCGATGGCTGAAACCAGCTCCATGTCCTGCTCGATCATGTGAACGCCATTGGTGGCAACGCGCTCAGAAAAGAGCCAGCGCGCAGCGCGCTCGCGTGGTTCGGCTTCGCCGATCAGCCGCCTGCTACCAGCCAATCGAGCAATCAATGCCGAGCGAATGGCCCCTTGTAGATCGATAACGGCGTCGTACTCGCCGGCCCTAAGTGCCGTGCGCAAGGCCTTGAATTCATGGCGGGTTTGGCTGCTGAAAGGAGCTTTGCGCCACTGTTTTGTGGCGGCAAAATGCAGGTGGTCAACCAGAGGCTGCGCGGAGTTCTGGGCAGTTTGGCGCGTCGTGCTGCCTTCCGCAGCCAGTAGCGCCCGCCATCGTGGTTCGACCACCCAATCGATCACCCAATCAGAATGAACCTGGCGCAGCGCCGTCACTGCTGGGAGGGCGTGCAAAATGTCGCCCATGGCGCCGAGCCGAACCACCAGCAAGCGAAAGTTGGAGTGCATCTGCAAGCTCTGATTTTCTCACAGAGGTAGGTGGCCACTAGGATCCTAGCCGGTTGATTAGCCAATCGATAGTAACTTTTTGGCTTTCGATCTCGATGCGCAGGCGGGCAGTTGCGAGAGGCATGGATGCGGGGAAGGTAAAGGCGAGCGTTCCCAGGCGGACCAGGTCTTTTTCGGTTGTGATGATTGCGGTTGCTCCGGCGGCGCGGGCAGCGGCATTGAGGCATTCGAGGTCGCGGACGGTGTAGCGGTGGTGGTCGGGAAAAGCGATGCGGGCAGCAAGATGAAGGCCGGCGGCTTCGAGACCGGCGAAGAACTGCACCGGGCGTGCGATGCCGCAGAAAGCGGCCACCGGGCCGCTGACAGAGGGGATTTCCATGGTGCGGCGCAGACGCCAGATTGGGCCTTTCCAGCCCCAATTCTGTAATTCGCTTGCCAGCTCCGGATCGTTGTCCGGAATGGCGATGACTCTGGCCCGGCGAATGGCCGAGAGCGGCTCGCGCAGATTGCCGGCCGGAAGAAGCGTGTCCTGCCAGTCGCCTCTGTCGAGGAGCAGAATGTCCACGGCGCGGGTGAGTTGGCGATGCTGGAAGCCATCATCAAGCAGATGGACGATAGGCTGATGGTTCTGCTCGGAGATTGATTGCGCATCGGCCTCGGCCAGCAGACCGGCATCGTAACGTTGGGGAGCCACATAGACGGGGAGGCCAGTTTCTCGGGCGATCAGCAGCGGCTCATCACCGTAGTCTTCGGCGGCTCCACTCTCTAGGACGCGGGCTGCGAGTCTGCTCTGGCGGCCGTAGCCGCGAGAGAGCATATCCACGCGCAGGCCGCGTTCGGTAAGTGCCCTGGCAAGCGCGATGGTGAGCGGCGTCTTGCCCGAGCCGCCGGTGGAGAGATTGCCGATGCTGACGACAGGGAAGCGAAGACGACGGACTGGCTCAAGCCCGCAGCGGAGCCGGAGTTCGCGGAAGGCGAGCGCCAGCCGGTAAAGGGGAACCAGCGGATAGAGCAGGTGGCGTGCGGCAAAGGGCTGATTCATGTGGACTTCACCGTTTCTTCGTGCGCCAAAAGCAACTCGATGATAGCCTCCGCACAGCGGCCGGTTGCTCCCGCCTGCTGTTCGAAAATTTGCCTTGCCCGGTTGCCCATAGCTTTGGCAGCTTCGGGGTCCTGGAGCAAGCCGATCAAGGTTGCGGCCAGGGCATCAGTGGTGGAGATGCGGAGGACCTGATGAGCCAGCAAATTTTCTGTAATGGCGCGGAAGTTGGCAAAGTGCGGGCCCATCACGATGGGAATGCCGAACTGCGCCGGCTCCAAAGGGTTGTGCCCTCCGGCGGGAACCAGGCTGCCGCCGACGAAAGCTACCGTGGCGAGCGAGTAAACCGAGGCCAGTTCGCCGATAGTGTCGAGCAGAACGATCTGACCTGGATTCAAAGGCTTAAGCGAGCCTTCGGGGGCGGAGCGTAAGTTCGAGCGCTTTACCCAAGCTACTCCAGATTTCTCCAGCAGTGTGGCCACGGCGGCGAAACGCTCAGGATGGCGGGGCGCAAGAACCATTGCCAGTTGCGGGTCGGCCTGGAGCAGGCGCGGCCAGGCTTCAAGGAGCGCAGTTTCCTCGCCTTCGAGCGTACTTCCAGCCACGATGAGGCGCAGGTCGTGCGACAACTTCTTTAACTGGCGGGTCACGTCGGTTTCCCCGCTGACGCGCACGTCGAATTTGAGATTGCCGGCGACCGTGACGCACACCGGCAGGCAGCCGATGGCTTTTAGGCGCTCGGCATCGGTCTGGCTCTGCGCGAGGACTCTGCTCAGCCGGCTCAGAAAAGGAAACCACAGCCAGCGCAGCCGCCGGTAGCGCGGCCAGGAGCGATCTGAGATGCGGGCATTGACGACAGCCACGGGGATTTTGCGCCGATAACAGCCGCTGAGTAAATTAGGCCAGAACTCGGTTTCGGCTAAAATGAAGAGGCGCGGCTGGAGGGCGTTCAAATAGGAGCGAACCGCCCAAGGCAGGTCAAGCGGGCAATAGAAGACGCGGCTGGCGCCGAAGCGTTCGCGGGCCAGGGCCTGACCGGTGCGGGTGGTGGTAGAGATGGCGATCAAGTAATCCGGCAAGGCGACATCGAGGGTTTTGACCAAGCGGCTGACAGCCAGGACTTCACCGACGGAGACGGCATGAACCCAGATGAGTGAGCGCACGGAGCTCACTCCGGTAATCTGCTTGCGAAGGCTGGAGGTAACCAGTCCCAGGCGTTCCAGCAGCCCTTCGCGGTACTTATGCGTGGTGGCCATGCGGAAGAGCCACCATGGCGCGCCGGTTATCAGCGCCACAAGCAACACCAGATTGTAGAAAAGCAGAATCATGCGGTTTAAGTTATCCTATTCCTATCCAATTCTCACACGGACAAGAAGCCTCTAATGATAGAGTCGAGGATAATGGGAGTTTTGTGCGCCATTCCGCCATTGCTACTTTGGCTGGCGTTGCCGTTGGGGGGCAGCAGCCACACTCCGCCTCCGGTGCAGCCGGCAACGACGTTTGCGGCAGTGGAAGTACACGAGGACGAGAAGGTGGCTATCGCCGCCGAACCCTATGACACGCACGATAAGGCGGCGATCTTCCGCGTCGATTATCTGGGCCACGGCGTGATGCCCGTCCGGCTCATCGTCACCAACAACGGCGACCGGCCGATCAGCATGACGGAGGCGCGGATTCTCTTTATTACGGCTGCCGGCGATAAGATCCAAGTAGCCGAGCCGGAAGACGTGGGGCGGCTGATGACGCGCAAGGAGCGCGAGGGCGGCACGATTCCGCTGCCCAGCCCACTGCCCAACATCAAGCTAAAGCCAGCGGGGAACATTGGTGATATCGAAAAGGACTTCGACACCTTCCAATACAACGCACTGAAGGTCGAGCCGCACACCACGCGCGCGGGGTTCCTGTTCTACGACGTCTCCGGGCTTGATCATCCGCTGGAAGGCGCCAAACTGCACCTGCGCAAGCTGCGCGACGCCGACGGAAACGAGCTGGAATATTTTGAGATTCCCTTCGACAAATATCTCAAGTCGAAGTCCAGCCAGATGAATTAAAACCGGTTTCATAAACCGTCTTCATCGACTCGCAGGGTGCATGATCCCCGCCTTGATGGCGGGGATCAGAGTAGACAAATTTGCGTATGTGGCATTTATGAGACCGGTTGTCGCGGATGCGGGAAAGCCGCTGATGAGCTCCTACTCGTAGTAGGTAGCCGTACAGGCGTCCGTCTCCCAGATGGTGACGTGCTTGACGCGGACGCGGCCCTGGGTCAGGGCGGCGAACTGCTCGCTAGTCTGGTCGTAAAAATATTTGGCCAGGTTCTCAGCTGAGGGGTTTAGCACGGTGAAGGGCTCGAGGTCGTTGAGCATCTGGTGGTCGATACGGTCGATGATCGGGCGCAGCAGATTCTTGAGCAGCTTGAAGTCCACGAGCAAGCCGGCATGATCCAACTCCGCTCCGGCCAGGGCGACCTGGACCCTGTAGTTGTGGCCGTGCGGGTTTTCGCACTTGCCCTTGTAGTTGCGGAGGTAGTGTCCGGAGGAGAAACCGGCCTCCACGGTGATTTCAAACATAGGCTTCTGCTCGATTCTGTGCGGGGAAGCGCCCCAGAGACTATTCTAGTGCTTTTCGACGCGATGCTTTCGCCGAGCCTCATCGCTACGCCGGTCCACCTGCTCGAATAGGTGGCTGAGGGCGCCGATGAGCGCCGCGGCCAGGCAAGCCAGAAGCAGGAAGAGCGAACCAGTGCGCCAGAGTGATGCGGCAGGCGGCAGGCCGGGCTGAAGACTCGACGGCATAAACGAGACCGCGCCCAGGAGCAAGGCGAAACAGAGCAGCGTGGCGGCCAGGATGTAGAAGGTGCGGGACATAAATAGCCAAATGAGACAGAATCGATTCTACAGTTCGTTCTATTTCCCGGATTCAAAAAACGCTTCCACATCCGTAATCGATGCAGTCATGCGGTAGGGCGGGAGGCTCGTGAGGAAGGCTTGGCCGTATCGTTGTCTCGTGACGCGGGGATCGAGGAGGACCAGCACGCCGCGGTCTTCGAGGGAGCGGATGAGGCGGCCGAAGCCTTGCTTGAGGGTGAGGACGGCGGAGGGAACCTGGTAGTCGAAGAAGGGACGGCCGCCGGCGTCTTCAATCGCCTTCATGCGGGCCTGGACGACTGGATCACTTGGTACGGCGAAGGGCAGGCGGTCGATGATGACGCAGCTCAATGCTTCGCCCTGTACGTCCACTCCCTGCCAAAAACTTGATGTGCCGAAGAGAACGGCGTTGGGCGTCGAGCGGAATTGCTCCAGCAAAGCTTTGCGCGGAGCCGTGCCGTGCAGCAGGATGGGAAAATCGAGAACCGGCATGAGGCGCTCGTAGAGAGAGCGCATCTGGGCGTAACTGGTGAAGAGGCAAAAGGCGCGGCCGCGGGTGATTTCCAGCACGCGCTGGATGCAGCGGGCGGCGGCCTCGGGAAATTCGGGGTCGCGGGGGTCGGGCATCTCCGGCGGCAGATAGAGGAGGGCCTGCTCGCCGTAGCGGAAGTGCGAGGGCACGACTAACTCGCGCGCATCGCTGAGGCCGAGGCGCTTGCGGATGTGCTCGAAGCCGCCCTGCACGGTGAGCGTAGCCGAGGTGAGAATGACGGTGGGAATCTGATCGAAGACCAGCTCGTGAAGAAGCTCGGAGACATCGATGGGCGTGGCCTGCAGGTAGGTGGTGCGCAGCCCTCCGCGGGTGGCAAACGCTCTTGTGTCCGTACCGCCAAAGATTCGCCGCTCCATCCAAAAGACCATATTGGCCGCGTTTGATTCGAGCAGAAATTCAAACTCGGAGCGGAGGCGGGCAACGCGCTTCTTGAGTCCTGGCGCTTCGTCGATGCCGGCCAGAGCGTCCATCTCCGCTTCCATGCGCTGGAGCGCAGTGCGCACGGCCAAATAAAGGTCGCCGGAGGTTTCCAGGAATTGCTCGCGCTCGGTGAAGGGCTGGCGTCCGTCGCCGGTGATGGGCAGGCCGGCAAAAAACATTCGCGCGCGGTCGCGGAGTTGCTGGGTGAGGGCGGGCAGGCTTTCCGCGCCTTGCTTGCCGCGCAGCAGGGCATCGGTGTCGCGGGCCAGCTCTTCAAAGCGAATGTTGCTGACGGAAAGGCCGAAGTAACTCGAAGCGACTTCCTCCAACTCGTGGGCTTCATCGAAGATCACGGCGGCTGCCTCGGGAAGAATGCCGGCGTCTGGCGCTCCGGCGGCCTCGCGCTTGACTGAGAGGTCGGCGAAGAAGAGGTGGTGATTGACGATGATGATGTCGGATTCGAGAGCCTTGCGGCGCATCTCGGTGATGAAGCAGCGGCGGTAATCCGGACAACTCGATCCCAGGCAGGCTTCGGTCCGCGCGTCAAGCTTTTGCCAGAGGGCGCTGAACTCGGGCATCCCGGAGAGCTCGGCGCGGTCGCCGGTTTCGGTGGTCTGCTCCCATTCGGAGATCTGTCGGTACTGGTCGATCTCCTCGAGACCAGAGAGAATCGGCTGATTGCGCAGAGTGACCAGCTTGTGACGGCAGAGGTAGTTGGCGCGGCCCTTCATGTAGCAGACGCGCAGCTCGCCGACCAGGGTTTCGAGGAAGGGAATGTCGCGAAAGTAGAGCTGATCTTGCAGGGCCTTGGTGCCAGTGGAGACGATGATGCGCTGGCCGGTGCGCAGGGCGGGCAACAGGTAGGCGAGGGTTTTGCCGGTTCCTGTGCCGGCCTCGACGATCAAATGGCGGCGCTCTTCGAGGGCCTGCTCGACGGCCTTGGCCATCAGCAGTTGGCCGGTGCGGAACTCATAAGGCAGAGAAGAACGCGCCAGGATGCCGCCGGGTGAGAAGAACTCGTGCAGCGAGGGAAGGGCGCGGGTTGGGTTTTCGATGGAGGGCATCGGGTGCGGGCGCTCTTCTCATCATAGTGATGCGGGCCTGTCCGGTTAACGATCCGCGAAGGGGATTTTTCGCCATGAGATCCTGACACCCCGGTCAACTTCAGATTAGCCGACATTCCGCGAGATCGGAAAAACGGCGAATCGGCTTATTGAGCGCACCATGCAACCTATACGAAGCCAAGGTTAAAATTACTGAATATAAAGACTGGACCCTCACCGCCGCTCTAACACTAACAACCTCGCTAGTACAAAGGATAGGGAAGGCCTCTCCTGCAAACGCAAAGCGGCGGAGCCGTTAAGCCCCGCCGCTTCTTGTGCAATCTTACTGCCAGATGCGACAGTTACAAGTTACTTATGACCGCCGCGGCCTGTCGCATCTTTGTGCCGCACGCTCTGCCAACGGAATTGATGGATGGCGGATTGATCAGCAACCAACGTTGATGGCGAATCCAAAGGAATTTCCAGAGGAGATATGGGGTATTGAAGATCCTCGCATTACCTACGTCCCGGAACTTGAACAGTACGCTGTGGCGTATACATCCTTTGCGCGGCGGTCCTGGAGTTTCGCTCGCGCTTACCAAGGATTTTAAGAACTTTGAGCGGTACGGCGTAATCATGTCTCCAGAGGATAAAGACGCGGCGCTGTTGCCGAGAAGGATTTGCGGTCGCTGGGCTCTTATTCATCGTCCCATGACAGCATTTGGCGCTCATATGTGGATATCTTATTCGCCGGATCTACGGCATTGGGGAAGCCACAAGATCATTCTTGAAGCACGGCGAGGCGGATGGCGGGATGCAAACAAGATCGGTCTTTGTTCGCCACCGATTGAAACCGCAAAAGGTTGGTTGATGATCTATCACGGTGTGACAGACAGCATCGGGAAGCATTTATCGCCTCGGTCTCGCGCTTTTTGATCTGGAGCGGCCCGATGTGTGTTTGCAGCGCGGAGATTCCTGGGTGTTTAGTCCAGAAGCTAGTTATGAGCGCGGAGGAGATGTCAAGGATGTAGTGTTTCCTTGCGGACAGACCATCGGGGCGGATGGCGACACCATCAATCTGTATTACGGAGCCGCCGATTCCAGCATTGCCTTGGCGACAGGCAGCATATATTGTCTGCTCTGCTGGCTAGACTCGAATTCGAGCCGCGCACACGAAAGCGTACGTTAGCATGCATTGCTGCATAAAAAAAATGGATGGGCAGAATGAATAACATAAGACGAATCTTGCCCGACTGGCTGCCGCATCTGCTTTGGATACGGCGAATGTGCCCATGCTGCAATTCTGTGAAATTCAAGCAAGCGGAGCTGCGCTCGTTCGATGGCCTGATGGCTATGTTTGCACTAAGGCCCGTTCGATGCTTATTTTGTTGGCGACGCTATTACTGGTTCACTTTGCACGTAGCGATTGCAGAATAGATTTTCTACCGGTTGAAGTTGTTTAGGGACATTGGCTATCAAACGCGATTATAGAGACAAGCCTGCATGAGTATGTTCGTTCGACAACCAAAGCGCTTGCTTGCTCCGTCCTCGCATCAGCAGTTGGCGCCGCACTGGCTCACGCACCTGGGAGCTCTGGGGCTCTTCTCTGTTGCAGTGATCGATTCCTCGGTCATTCCTCTGCCTTTGCCCGGCAGCACGGACCTGCTTCTGTTGTGGCTTGTGGCGCACAACGGCGATCCATGGCTGTTGGCCCCTTGTGCTATTGCTGGCAGCATCCTGGGCGGATACACCACTTGGCACATTGGCCGCAGGGGCGGAGAGGAGGCGCTGCGCCGCCATGTGCCGGCACGCCTTCTTGGGCGTATCGTCGTTTGGGTTGAGCGTCATCCCGTTCTCGCTGTCTTCGTTCCGGCCTTGCTTCCTCCTCCCATTCCGCTCTTGCCGTTTGCGCTTGCCTCCGGTGCGCTGGGCGTTTCGCGCAACCGTTTCCTGGCCGTATACGGCGCGGCTCGCACCCTGCGTTACTCCTTTATCGCATGGCTTAGCGTGACCTACGGACGCAGGATAGTTCGTCTATGGTCTGGAACCCTCCAGACGTGGTCCAATCCGCTGCTTTGCGTCTTTGTGGGCCTAATGGTAGTCGGCCTCTGCCTTGGGATATGGAAAATTCGCGGCCTGCGAAAGATCGATGCGGCAGAGAAACATGCATTGCAAGACGAAGCAGCTCAACCGGACTAAACTTCCCAGTCCATTCTGTCCAGAGCTTCATGGTTTGTCTATATCCAGCACTTTCGTGCGGCAATCAATTCCGTAAAGCGCCCCGGACAGCGTCCGGGCGATTAGGTGTTCAACAGCTACAACGATGTCTACATGCGCAACTGGTTTTATCCGTGACAGAAAGAGGCAGGTACCTCCGGTTACGTTTGGCACTGTAATAGGCACATCTTCTGCATGTGTTTGGCAATGTTAGGAGCCTCATTGAAAGAGATCAAGAAAGCGGCGGATCATAAGACCATCGCCACTTCCGCCAAATACGCCACTTGTCTCCTGAACATAATAAAGGCGTTGTCGATTGCCTTGCCTGGAACGCTCAATCACGCACATCATTCTGAATCGACAAACAGCCACCAAAACAGCCACTGGGCGAAATTAGCCTCTCCGAAAAAGAGAGGCAATATTTATGTAAACTCTTGATTCTAAATGGTGCCGGGAGGGGGGCGGATTGCCGGTTCGTATTGATTCTAAACAAGTTATTGAAAATGCTAAACGCTCAAAACTGTCAAAACGCAGGAAACGCGGTTCTTGAATACGCTACAAGTACACGGGATTTGCGGTGTGGGATTTATATTCGATTCTCTAGGAGGGCTTCCTCCAAGACTGTTTAGTGATCTGGATCACCAAAGACATTGGCTTTCGTGGTAACCTGAAACCATGTTAAGAGGCGTCTTCCAACGCGCGGCGGTGGCCATCCTATTGATGGGTTCATTGCTTGCGCCGTCTGGGATTTGCCTTCAACCGGCACATAAAGCCGCACATAATTGCTGCTTGCATACATCCAAATCCCGCCAATCCGTCGGGACAAATTGCTGCACTGCCAGCACCCCGCTGCCAGCCGTCATCGTTGCACTGAACCTTCCCGGTTCGGATCCGTTGACCGTTGTGCGGGCGTTCATCTCGCTGGATGAATCTGCCTCACCGAGTGAGTTTCCGATATTTGCGGTCATTCCTCCACACTCTCCGCCTACGGGCGCATTCAACTTAAGAATCTAAATCTCACTTCCGCCTTGGCTGTCCGGGGTGCGTGTCTCTGCGCCCTGGTGTTTCTCCATTTGCCGATTCTCGCGGAGTTGAAAAGTGAAACCAGTCTATGTCTGTGCGCCGTTTGTAGTGGCGCTGTCGATTGCCTGTTGGGGGCAGACGGAGCCGCTCTCCGTTTCTGTTCCAGGTGATTCTGCTTCGGACGCGGCTGCCGTGCGTCTGTCTGTCGATGAGGCCGTCGCCGCGGCCCTTGAAAGCAACCCTGAAATTCGCGCGGCAGTGAGACGTCTGTCTCTTGCTCAGATGAAAACCAAGACTGCCCGCAGCCTGGACGACCCTATGCTCATGGTGCGTGATTGGGGAACCCCTCTGAAGCAGCCGTGGGACTTGAACCAAGCACAGCTCATGTTCGGTCTGCAGCAGAGCTTCCTGAACCGTCAGAAGCGGGATCAACGCGCAAGGCTGGCGGAAGACGACGCAGGCGTCGCGGCCAATGATTTGGAGACTTTGCGTCAGGAGGTCTCCGCGGAGGTTCGCAAACTCTGCGCGGACCTGATGCGCAATGCGGACGAGATGCGGTTACTGGAGCGCCAGAGATCGTTGTTAAAAGAGGCTCTGGCGGTGGCTCTGGCGCAGTACACCACCGGGAAGGTCCCGCAAGCCGATGTACTGCGCGCGCAGATGGCGCTGACTCGTCTGAGCGAGCATCTCATCGAGTTGGAAGAAGAACGGGACAATGCAAGCGCGCAGTTGGATGTTCTGATGGGCCGGACATCAAACGAAGCAATCGAAATTTCCGATAGCTATGCAGTTCCTGCAACATTGCCAGAGATTGAGGAACTCGAGCGCGTGGCCATTGAGCATCGTCCTGAGTTATCGGCTCTGCGCGCGCAAGTTGCGAAGTCCAGGGATGAGGGGACACTGACTCGGCTTGCCAAGAAGCCCGACTTTACTGTCGGTTTGGGATACATGCTGATGCCTGCCGGATCATCATCGCGCAATGCCTACATGGCTGAGTTGTCGATGAATCTTCCCTGGTTGAATCGCGTGCGCCATGACAGCGAAGCGAAGCAGGCCGACGCGGCAACGGATGTCTCGCAGACGGAGCTTGACGCACGCGCGTCCAAGGTTTTTCTCGAAATCCGGCAAACGCAGATCGAAGTGCTGGCCGCCGAGAAACGCGTCAAGCTCTATCGCGACACATTGCTGCCAGAAGCTGAAGCATCGTTCAAAGCATCCACAGCCGCATACCAGAACAATCGCGCGGAGTTCATGAGCCTGATCGACGCTCAGAACCTTCTGCTCGATATTCAGACCGCTTACTACAAGGCGTCAGCAGCTACGAATGCAGGTATGGCGAAGTTGGAGCGCGCCATAGGCACGCCGATAGCGAATACAACGAACCGCAACACAGAGAGGTGAAGCAAATGACAATCAAGGAAAAGAAGCTGTATGCATTCGGTGCCGGCGCTGGAGTTATGAGCGCGGCTCTTGTGGTTGGATTTTTTGTAACGAGGGAGATGCGCCCTATTTCAGCGGCATCGTATACGGCAATCCCCGCCGCTCCCACTCGGTCCGACAACGGCCATGCCGCGCAACAAGGTACAGCACCGGGTACGACGGTCGAGCTGACTGCGGCCGAGATTACCGCGGCAGGCGTACAGGTTGCTGAGGTTCGCACGACCGCACTGAAGACCGACATCGCCGCCTTTGGCCGTGTGGAGCAGCCGGAGGCGCAACTTGCCGCTGTGAGTGCGCGCATCAGCGGCCGCGTGGACAAACTTTATGTGCAATACACCGGCGAGCGCGTGCGCAGCGGACAGCCTATAGCCGACATTTATAGTCCTGAAGTTGCTACCGCAATCGAGGAGTATCACCTGGCAGAGGAGAATCGCAATCAATTGAAGCAGTCGGATGATGCCTTTGCACGTACGCAGGCCGACAGGCTGGTAAAGGCGAGCCAGCACAGGCTGGAGCTTTGGGGGATCAGTGAGAAACAGTCGGATGCGCCGGAGAAAGATGGCGTTCCTCACGTCACCATTTATTCCTACGCCTCGGGAACCGTTATCGATCGCAAGGTGACGCAAGGCCAGTATGTGAACGCGGGCGACACGCTGTTCACGGTCGCGGATCTCAATCAGGTATGGATCAAGGCGGATGTCTATGAGGAGCAACTGCCGCAGATTCGCCAGGGGCAGGAGGTGGAGATCACTGCCGAGTCGCTGCCCAATAAGACCTTGCACGGTCATGTGGACTTTATCGAGCCTGCTGCCAATCCCCAGACGCGCACAGTTCCAGTCCATGTGCATGTCGCCAATCCAGAGATGCGCCTGTTGCCTGGTATGTTTGTCAACGCCATATTCGTTAGCCGCGCCGCGCAGCCGTCCATCGTGGTTCCACGCTCGGCAGTGCTCGACACCGGCACGCGCAAGATCGTGTATCTGGCCAGGCCCAATGGCGTCTTTGAAGCGCGCGAAGTGCAAGTGGGAGCGGCTACTGAAGATCTGTTCCCGGTGTCGGGCGGATTGGCGCTGGGCGACAAGGTGGTGCTCAACGGCAACTTCCTCATCGACTCGCAGGCTCACCTCAGCTCGGGAATGTCGGGGCTTTACGGCGGCTCGAAGGAATTTGCATCAGCACAGAAAACCGGAAGCACTGCAACCTCTTCCACGAGCAATAATTCAGAGACCAGCGCGGCGAAGATCGACTTCCATTCTGATCCAAATCCCATGAAGGCCGGCGAAGACAACCAGTTCCGCGTGGAACTGACTGATACGGCCGGCAAGCCTATACCCGATGCTCGCGTCACGGTTACGCTCATCATGCCCGCGATGCCTTCAATGAACATGCCGGAGATGAAGAGTTCCTGCGAGCTGGCATGGAAGGCTGGCAGCCAGATGTATGTGGGCAAGGGCCAGGCGCCGATGTCGGGCACATGGAATGTAACTGTTGAGGCGCGTAAGAACGGCAATGTGATCGCATCTTTTCGCACACATCTCAGCGCCAGGTAGGAGACGACATGATCAATCGCATCCTTGAATTCTCGATGAAGAACCGCTGGCTGATCCTGGCCGTCTACGCTGCGTTCGCGGCGTGGGGTTATTGGGCGCTGATGCATACTCCCATCGATGCAATTCCCGACCTGAGCGAGAACCAGGTGATCGTCTTCACCGAGTGGCAGGGCCGCAGTCCGCAAGAGGTAGAAGACCAGATCACCTATCCGCTTACCGTGAACCTGCAAGGGTTGCCGCACGTGCGCACGGTGCGCTCGGCTTCGGCCTTCGGCTTCTCGATGGTGAACGTCATCTTCGAGGATTCGGTGGACATCTACTTTGCGCGCACGCGCGTCCTGGAACGTCTCAGCCTTGCGGGCAGTTTCTTGCCTGCGGGCGTCACACCGATGATGGGCCCGGATGCAACCGGAGTTGGCCAGGTTTTCTGGTACACGGTCGAGGGTCCGTATGACAGCGGCACACTTCACTCGATTCAGGATTGGTTCATCAAATATCAGCTCAACTCCGTGCCTGGAGTCGCCGAGGTCGCCAGTGTTGGAGGATTTGTAAAGCAGTACCAGATCGATCTCGATCCCATCAAGATGCGAGCATACAACGTCGCGCTGAAGGATGTCGTCGGTGCGGTCGAGCGTAGCAACAACAACGTCGGCGCAAAGGTAATTGAAACGGGCGATACAGAGAATATCGTGCGCGGCATCGGCCTGATTCGCAGCCTGAAGGATATCGAAGAGATTTCGCTCGGCGCCTACAATGGCACACCTGTCACTGTTGGTAATGTAGCCAGTGTTCAACTTGGCCCCGAGTTTCGCCGCGGCGTTCTCGACAAGGCCGGTAAAGAAGCTGTCGGCGGGGTCGTGGTCATTCGCTATGGCTCAAACGCACGCGAGGTGATCGAAGCCATCAAGAAGAAGATCGGCGAGATTCAGCCGGGGCTTCCTACTGGCGTTAAGATTGTTCCATTTTATGACCGCAGCATTCTCATCGACCATGCCGTAGACACGCTGCGCCACGCACTGCTTGAAGAGATTATCCTGGTCACGCTCGCGCACATCCTCTTCCTCTGGCACTTCCGCAGCATTCTCGTTGTGACCATTCCGTTGCCTCTTGCGGTGCTGGGGGCATTCCTGTTTATGAAGGGCGCGGGCATCTCGTCAAACATCATGTCGTTGGGTGGAATCGCCATCGCCATCGGCGTACTCGTCGATGCGGGCATTGTAATGACCGAAAACGTAATTCGCCAAGCGGAGAAATACGAAGAGGAGCACGGCAACTATCGAGAACACATTTGGGAAATCACGCTCAACGCTGCGCGGCTTGCGGGTAGACCTATATCATTCGCCATGGTCATCATCATTCTCGCTTTTATTCCGGTTTTCGCACTCACCGGCATGGAAGGCAAGATGTTTCATCCGCTGGCCTTCACCAAGACCTTTGCCATGGCGTGTTCAACCATTATGGCCATTACACTAGTGCCCGTTCTGTGCACCTTTCTGATTCGCGGCAAGCTGCATCGCGAGGATGAGAATCCAGTGATGCGCCTCTTGCATGCTATATACAAGCCCGTGCTGTCTTGGGCGCTACGTCATCGGGCCATCACGCTTGGCACTGCGCTGGCGTTGTTCGGAGTGGCCGTGTACACCGCAACCACCATCGGCTCCGAATTCATGCCACCACTGGATGAAGAGACGGCGCTCTTCATGCCCATCTCCGATCCGCGCATCTCTCTGACGGAAGCAACTAAAATTCTGCGCCAACAGGATGAGATCATCGCCGCCGATCCTGAAGTAGCAATGGTCGTCGGTAAAGTGGGCCGTGCGGAAACATCCACTGATCCTGCCCCCGTGAATATGTCTGAGACAACCATCACATTTAAGCCCAAAAACCAATGGCTCAAGGGTCTGACGAAAGATGCAATTCTGGCCCGGCTCGATGAGAAGCTGCAAATCCCCGGTGTAACCAACATCTGGACACAGCCGATTCGTAATCGTATCGACATGCTCTCCACGGGTATCCGCACGCAGATCGGCATCAAGGTATTCGGCCCCGACCTAAGCGTGATTGAAAAGAAGTCGGAAGAGATCAAAGAAGTGGTAAGCCAGGTGCCCGGCGCGACCGATCTCTATGCTGAGCGAACCACCGGCTCACCCTATCTGGAGATGACCGTAGACCGAACTGCGGCTGATCGGTATGGGCTAAACGTGGCCGATATAGAGGACGTTATCGAAACTGCCGTAGGCGGCAAGAACTTGACCACCACCATCGAGGGACGGCAACGCTCCCCGGTACGCGTGCGATACGCACGCGATTTCCGCGAAAACCCGCAACAGCTCGTCGATGTGCTGGTATCAGGCAGTAACGGAGCGCAGGTGCCTCTCAGCAAGGTAGTAACAATCAAGACAACTATGGGTCCGTCGATGATTAGCAGTGAAAATGGCCTGTTGCGCGGCTCGGTGCTCTTGAACGTGCGTGGCCGCGATGTGGGAGGCTTCGTCGATCAGGCTCAACGAGCCGTAGCCCTGCAGGTGAAGATGCCACCGGGATACTACATCGAGTGGAGTGGCCAGTATGAAAATCAGATCAGTGCCCACAAGCGGCTGGAATTGGTCATTCCTATTGTGCTTGTGATCATTTTCGTCCTGCTCTATCGCACCTATGGTTCCGCCAAAGAGGCAGCGCACGTATTACTGGCTGTGCCCTTCGCGCTCTCCGGAGGCATATTCCTCGTCAAGTCGCTCAGTCTCAATTTCTCCGTTGCCGTATGGGTAGGCTTTATTGCGCTCTTCGGAACCGCCGTGCAAACCGCCGTCGTCATGGTTATTTATCTGCGCGATGCGGTTACGCGACGAAGAGCCGCGGAAGGCCAGTTCAAACGTACCGATTTACACGCAGCCGTGATGGAAGGCGCATTGCTCCGCCTTCGACCCAAGGTGATGACCGTAGCCACTGTGGTTGCCGGTCTGTTGCCCCTGATGTGGTCTACGCGAACCGGCGCTGAATATATGAGACCGCTGGCCGCTCCCGTGCTTGGAGGAATGCTTAGCTCCCTCATTCACGTTCTGATTGTGACGCCGGTAATCTTCACCTGGCTATGCGAGCTGGAACTGAAACGGGGGCCGGCAACATAAAAACGCGCGGCCTTAAAGGAGAGGTCCTCGCTGCATATTAGCTTTACTCATGATGAGTTCTCACTAGTAGGCATTTCAAATGGGTTCTAAGGTTTCGGTAGTGTTCCGGTCGGATGACGTACTATTCGGAAGTTGCCTCTGTTGACGAATACACGAAATTGCATGAAAAGATGTCCAAGTAACGTGAATACTTGTGATCTTTGATTAGGGTACCTATTGATCCATTCGCACGCCATAAACACAACCAAGCAAGAGCGTTAAGTTATTGATATTAAATGAGTTAAGTGCCGGGAGGAGGGGTCGGATTGCCGGTTCGTATTGATTCTAAATAAGTTATTGAAAATGCTAGACGCTCAAAACTATCAAAACGCAGGAAACGCGGTTCATGAGTACGCTACAAGTACACGAGACCATCAGTAATCACCTAAATATCACGCTAAATGCAGTATCTCTGTTTTCGGACAAAAGAACACTCCCCGGCCACATTTATGTCACATTCTGTAACGAATTGCGCACTTGGGTCTTTATTCAATTGAATGCTCAACCCAAGGAAGTCTACGCCATGAATTCCCACCGTTATCGAGTTGTATGCCTTGCTTTCCTGCTTTGTATGGGCGGAGTGGCATCCGCTGCGCAAGAGCCACTTACGCTCCGGCAAGCCATTGACCGAGCTCTGGGCCCGAATCCTGATGCGGCGATTGCCCGGGCCGACGATAAGGCGGCCAGCGCAGCAGCAAGCATGGCCCGTACCCAACTGATTCCGCAGCTCAACTTCACTGAAGATATCTCCCGCGGCAACGACCCGGTGTACGCCTTCGGCACGCGGCTACGGCAGCGGCAGTTCACGCAGGCGGACTTTGCGCTGAACGCGCTGAACTTCCCTCAGCCTATCGGCAACTTCTCTTCGCGCTTTTCCGGCTCGTGGATGGCCTTCGACTCGTTCAAGACGCAGAGGGAGATTCGCCGCGCGGATCTGTTCAGAAAAAGCGCCTCATCCTCGGCCAAGGCGGTAGACCAGCAAATAGTTCTCCACGTTGTTCAGGCATACCAGTCGGTGCTTTACGCGCAGCGGGAGGTTGCTGTCGCCCGGCATGAACAGGAGACGGCAGCGGCGCTGCTGACCTCCATCGAGGAGCGCGTCAAGGCTGGCCTTGCGGTGGAGTCGGACCGGATGTCGGCGCTGGTGAACGAGGCAGCACGCAAGGAAGAATTGATTGCCGCCGAGGGCGACCTGAATTTGGCGTGGACGGAATTGCGCGAGGCGATGGGAGCCCCGGAGCTGAAGGCGTCCGAACTAAAGCCAATTGAGCCGCACAGATTTCCGCAGCAACCGCTGGAGGAGGAGATGGCGACCGCCGCAAAGGCGCGGCCGGATCTGAGGTCGCTGGGAGAGGCGCAATCAGCGCAAGGCTCAGCTGTGGGCGCGGCGAAATCGGAGTTTGGTCCTCGCGTGAGCGCCTATGGAAACTGGGAAGAAGACAGAACAACCTTTGCCGGCTCGGGAGGCAATAACTGGGTGGCGGGCGTGCAGGTCAGCCTCGATATTCTGCCATTTGGCAAGCGCGCCCAGCTTGCGCGGGAGAGCGCGGGCAAGCAACGAGTCGATGCGCAAGTGGCTGCTTCACAACTACACATGCGCACAGAGGTGAGCCGGGCGCACATTCACCGGCAAACGGCGGAACTCACGCTGGAAACCGCGCAAGCGGCAATGGATCAATCGGCCGAGAGCCTGCGCATTCTGAAGAATCGTTATCGTGCGGGCCTTGCCACCATCACCGACTTGCTGCGCGCCGAGGATGCCGAGCGGCAGAGCCAATCCAATTATTGGCATGCGGTATACGGCAACGCCATGGCCTATGCCGAGCTGCTTTATTCGACAGGGACGCTGACTCTTGATGCAGCGGAGGAATTGCAATGAAGATTGTCTTAGGGGCAAGTTTGCTTGCCGTTTCCGCAATGATGATGGCCGGTTGCCAGGGCGGCGATTCCGCTTCTCCTGTGATCCAAACCGCGCAGGCGCGCATCGTCACAAGCCAGCAGCAGCAAGTACCTCAGAACACGCGCTCCACGGGGACAGTTCACGCGCGGGAGACAGCGATTTTGTCGGCACAGGTGATGGGCCGCATCCAGCAGGTTCTGGTGCGCGCCGGAGACAACGTGCGAGCGGGACAGACTCTCGTGGTGCTTGACGATGCGGCACTGCGCGCCTCGGCGGACCAGTCGCAGGCAGCGGTGAGAGCAGCGCAAGGCCAGCAGGCTACCGCGCAAACCGACGCCAATCTGGCGGCCAGCACGTTGGAGCGCTATCGGCAGTTGCAAGCGGAGAAGAGCGTAAGCCCGCAGGAGATGGATGAGATTGCGAGGCGAGCCGAGGCCGCGTCCGCAAGGCTGGATGCGATGCGCGCGCAAACCGAAGCAGCGCGAGCCCAGGCAAGCAGCGCAGCAGCGATGCTGAGTTATACGCATTTGCACGCGCCCTTTTCCGGCGTCATAACCGCGCGCATGGCCGATTCGGGCACCATGGCAGCGCCGGGCATGCCGTTGCTCCAGGTCGATAAGGCCGGAACGCTGCAACTGCAAACTACAGTCGATGAGTCCGCCATTGGCGCGATTCACAAGGGGATGAAGGTTCAGGTAGCGGGCGACAGTGAAGGGGCCACGACATTTGCCGGCACCATCGCAGAGATCAACGCCGCCGCCGATCCCGCCAGCCACAGCTTTCTCGTAAAGATTGATTTGCCAACTTCGAGCCAATTGCGCGCCGGAATGTATGGTACGGCGGAGTTTGCCAACGGCCTCAGGCAGGCGATTCTCATTCCGCGTTCCTCGGTTGTTTCTCGCGGATCGCTGTCCTGTGTATACGTTCTCGACTCTCGCGGAATCGCGCAACTAAGGTCCATCACTTTAGGCGCGTCGCAAGGCAATCTTGTCGAAGTTCTATCGGGCATCTCAACCGGCGAAAGACTTGTTGACGCGCCGGCAGACCGTGACCTTGCCGGCAAGCGCATTGAGGTCCAGCCATGAAGCCAGAGCTTGGAATCGCCGGACGCCTGGCGCACTTTTTTCTCAACTCCAAGCTGACGCCGCTGTTTATTGTTGCGTCGCTGGCCCTCGGAATCTTCGCGGTGGCGATCATCCCTCGCGAAGAGGAGCCGCAGATTCTGGTTCCGATGCTGGACATCGCCACCGCCATGCCGGGCGCATCCCCGGCGGAGGTGGAGCAGCGCGTCACGCTGCCCATCGAAAACCTGGTGCGCGAGATTCCGGGCGTCGAATATGTCTACTCCACATCGATGCCGGGCCAGAGCCTGGTGATCGTGCGCTTTTTGGTGGGCACGCAGCAGGAAGATGCGCTGATCAAGGTTTACAGCAAGCTCTACTCAAATTTCGATCGCATACCGCCGGGAGTTTCGCAGCCGCTCATCAAGGCCCGCTCCATCGACGATGTTCCCATCCTGGCTCTGACATTGTGGGGCGAGCATTACGACGGCTATCAGCTTCGCGCCATCGCCGCCGAGATCGAACACAACATCGGGCAGATCTCCGATGTGTCGGAGACGGCGATCATCGGTGGTCTTCCGCACACCATGCGCGTAGTGTTGAGCATCGAAAAGCTCAGCGCCCACGGCCTGTCGCCCATGGCTATCGTTGGCCATCTCGAAGCCGCAAATGCCAGCGTGCAGGCGGGCAGCTTTGCGGAGAACAACCAGGAAATACGGGTGGATGCCGGAAGCCTCTTCACCAGCCGCGAGGATTTGGAGACGGTGGTTGTAGGTGTCGCTAATGGGCGTCCTGTGTATCTGCGCGACGTTGCCGAAAAGATCATCGATGGCGCGGCGGAACCGGCAAACTATGTGGTCTACGGCACGACCGACGCGGGGGCGTCGGCGGCGCGCCAGTATCCGGCGGTGACCATCACGGTGGCCAAGCGCAAGGGCACTAACGCCACCGATATTTCCAACGCGGTTCTCAAGCGCGTCTGCCAGATGCAGGGAGTCACGATTCCCAATGATGTGACGGTGACTACGACGCGAAATTACGGTGCGACGGCCAAGGATAAGTCGGACGAGTTGCTGGAACACTTATTGCTGGCGACACTATCTGTAACACTGCTTGTGGCGCTCTTTTTGGGATGGCGCGAGTCGGGCGTGGTGCTGCTGGCGATTCCGGTCACGCTTGCGCTTACTATGTCGGTATTTTATTTCCTGGGTTACACTATCAATCGCGTTACGCTCTTCGCGCTGATCTTCAGCATCGGCATTCTTGTAGACGACGCCATCGTTGTCGTCGAAAACATGGTGCGCCATTTCCGCCTTCCGGAGAATCACGGCCGGTCAATGAGTGAAGTTGCGGTGGAAGCGGTTGCCGAGGTGGGCAACCCCACCATTCTGGCTACCTTCGCCGTAATCGCCGCGGTGCTGCCCATGGCCTTTGTTCGCGGCCTTATGGGTCCGTATATGCGGCCCATTCCCGTGGGCGCATCGGCGGCCATGCTCTTCTCGCTGCTGGTTGCCTTTGTAGTTTCGCCCTGGGCTGCTTTGCGCTTGGTAGGCAGGCATCTTGAAGGAGCCAAGATTCTGGAGCCGGAGACTGAAAACTGGCGGACCAGGCTCTATCGCCGCATCATGACGCCGCTGATTCACTCCGCGCGCAATCGCGTTTGGTTCTTCATCGGCGTGGCAGTGCTGCTTTTGATTTCGGTTGCGCTGGTGCCGCTGGGACTGGTGCGCGTGAAGATGCTGCCGTTTGATAACAAGAGCGAATTGCAGGTGGTCATCAACATGCCCGATGGCACACCACTCGAACAAACCGCGCGAGTTACTCAGGCGCTGGGCGAAGAGCTGGCGCGGCAGCCGGAGGTGCTGAACTACCAGACATATGCCGGAACCTCAGGCCCCTATAACTTTAACGGACTGGTGCGCCACTACTATATGCGCCGCCAGCCGAACCAAGCCGACATACAAGTGAACCTGCTGCCGGCCAAACAGCGCAGCGCGCAGAGTCATGCCATTGCCAAGCGGCTTCGCCCGTTGATGGACGCTATCGGCAACCAGTATGGCGCGCGCATTCAGGTGAACGAGGTTCCTCCAGGGCCGCCTGTTGTGCAGACGCTGGTGGCCGAGGTTTACGGCCCCGACCTGGATGGTCAGACGCGGGTCGCCCAGCAGATCAAATCGATCTTTCAGAACACTGCGGGAGTTGTGGACACGGACTGGTACGTCGAAGACCCGCAACCGAGACTGGTGATGCGCGTGGATGAGGTCAAGGCCGCCGAGCATGGCATCGCGGTCTCCGATATAACTCATGCGTTGGCGCTCGCCCTCTCGGGCACGGAGGTCGGCCTGATTCACGATCAGGCCACGCGTGAGCCTGTGCCCGCAATGGTAGAACTTGACCGCGCGGATCGTTCCTCCGAGCAGGGCCTCCAGAATATCCGCCTGCCTGGAGTCGATGGCGCCATGGTCTCCCTGCGGGAGTTGGTTATCGTCGAGCACAAAACCATCGAACGCAGCATCTATCACAAGAATCTGCGCCGAGTGGTGTATGTCACAGGAGACGTGGCTGGAGCGGAAGAGAGCCCGGTCTATGCCATCTTGAAGATGAACAAGGCCCTCGACCATCTCACGCTTCCGGCAGGATACACGCTTACACGTTACAACGCGGCTATGCCGGAGTCCACAGACCATTACTCAATGAAGTGGGACGGCGAATGGCACATCACAATCGAGGTCTTCCGCGACATGGGACTGGCATTTGCCGCCGTGCTCGTCCTTATTTATGTGCTTGTAGTCGGCTGGTTTCGTTCCTTCATTGTGCCGCTGATCATCATGGCGCCGATTCCGCTCACGCTGGTAGGCATTATGCCGGCGCACGCGATGCTGGGCGCATTCTTCACGGCGACTTCGATGATTGGCTTTATTGCAGGAGCAGGCATCATAGTGCGCAACTCGATCATCCTGGTAGACTTCATCGAACTCAGGATTCGCCAGGGAATGCCGATTGCAGAAGCTGTGATCGACGCTGGTGCAACGCGCTTCCGCCCCATGCTGCTGACCGCGGCGGCGGTGGTTGTGGGCGCCAGCGTGATTCTCACCGACCCCATATTTCAGGGGCTTGCCTTGTCGCTGATTGCCGGAGCTGTAGCCTCGACATTCCTCTCATGGCCGACGATTCCGGTGCTTTACTACATGGTTTACTCCCGGCACGAATCCGGGACAGGACCTCAACCCGAAACAGACCTCATCACAGAAGAAGGAGACTCCCTATGACAGTTGAACGCGGTGTGCGCCTGATCGCGGGCGTAATTATTCTCGTGTCTCTCGCGCTGGCGTATTACTTCTCGCTCTATTGGCTGTGGCTGACGGCTTTCGTTGGGCTCAACCTGTTGCAGTCGGCATTCACCAACTGGTGCCCGGCTATGTCGATGCTGCGCGGCCTGGGACTGAAGAGCGGAGACGGCTGCGCAACCAAGTAAGCGAGAAGCGCTGCTTTAGCTGAACAAATTGAACAAACTGAACAAACTGAACAAGCAGCCGGAGGCTATACTGGTCGTATTGCTGAGATTAGCAAGCGATGCGACCAGAACTAGCCCAGGCAATCGATCTACTGCACCGCAATACTCCTGAAGCCGCCGAGCAGGCCATCGGGGTGCTGCAGAACACGGTCTATTCCTTCAGCATGAAGATTTGCGGCCATCCGGAAGATGCGGAAGACACCATGCAGGAGGTGCTCTACCGTTCCCTGGGTCATCTGGCGAAGATTCAGGATCCGCAGGCTCTCGCCGTCTGGCTTTACACCGTGACGCGGAACCGTTGCTGGCGGATGCGCCGCAAACCGGCTCATGCTCCCAGCCATACACTCTCACTCGACGAATTGATGCCGGACGAGGCAGAGTTGGGGCGATTGTTGAAGGATGCAGATCAGAGTCCTGAAGGCAATCTGCTTCATGCCGAGCAGCACCATCTTTTACATCAGGCGGTCCTGCGCATCTCTGCTCAACTGCGGATTGTACTTGTTCTCCACGATATGGAGGAGATGACCACCGAACAAGTGGCGCAGATTCTCGATTTACAACCGGGAACGGTCAGGGTTCGGTTGCACAGGGCGCGCCTCTCCGTGCGCAAAGAGATGAACAGGATTCTGGACGGGGCGCAAGAACAGAATGATAATCACAAACCAGCCAGGAAAAAAGCAAAAGCCATTCTGTCAAAAGGCGCGCAACGCCCCAAGGGGTGCCGCGAATTGTTTCTAAACCTCTCTGAGTATCTGGATGGCCGGGTTGAGCCCCGCACCTGCGAGCAGATGCGTGCGCATATCGAGGCATGTCCAGCCTGTGTGGCATTTCTCCGCGACTTGCGCGGCGCCATTGATCGCTGCCGCTCCCTCGAGCTTCCCTGTGACCCGGCCGTCGCGTCTCGTTTGCGTTCCATCCTCACACAGGAGTACTTGCGCATGCTGGGTATCCCAAGCACAGAATAATTCTCCATTGTGCTGTAACGAATCTCCGCCGGCGTGTCTTTCTTCTAATGAACGAGGAAAACCATCATGGAAGTGAAGATTACGCATCTTGATCAGGTGAAGTTCTCCATTCAGTCCCGGTCGCACACGATTGTCTGCGACCAGCCGGCAGAGAATGGAGGCGCAGATTCCGGCATGACGCCTCCGGAGTTATTGCTCGCATCGTTGGGCTCCTGTGCGGCTTTCTATGCTGTCTAATACCTGAAGACCCGCAACCTGTCGGAGAGCGGCGTGGCGGTTTCCGTGACCGCCGACAAGCTCAAGCAGCCTGCCCGGCTGGGCAATTTCCGTATTAATGTGTCTTGCCCCATTTCTCTCACCGAAGAGCAGACGGAGGGACTCATGCGCTCCGTGCATCACTGCCTGGTTCACAACACGCTCATGACGCCGCCGGAGATTGCGATTGAGCTAACTACCAAGGAAACGACTGCCTTCCACACATGAGGGCATGGATGAAGCGGCTCACGTAAGGCGGCCACTATCAATTGCATCGAACGCCTGATCGAAGGGATCTAACCTGGCACCGTGTCCAAAAACATCTTCTTTATCGGATTGATCCTTGCCGCCAGCGGCCTCGTGTCGCCGCCCATTGCATTGGCCGGAGGTCTCATCTACGGTTTTTCATTCATTCATCCATTCCATATTGAAGCAAAGAAGCTATCCAAGATCCTTCTCCAGGCCTCCGTGGTCGGCCTCGGATTCGGCATGGATTTGCAGCAGGTTATGCAAGCAGGACGTGCCGGTTTCATCTATACCGCAGCCGGTATCTGCTTCGCGTTACTGCTAGGTTGGGGGTTGGGAAGATTCCTACGCATAAAACAAATAATCTCATTTCTTATCTCAGCCGGTACAGCCATCTGCGGCGGCAGCGCGATTGCCGCGGTTGCCCCAATCACCAATGCGAGCCAGGAAGAGATTGCCGTTTCGCTAGGAACTGTTTTTGTGTTGAACTCGGTTGCCTTGCTTACATTTCCAACAATCGGGTCAGTGCTGCACATGACGCAGACCCAGTTTGGGCTCTGGTCGGCGCTCTCCATTCATGACATCAGTTCCGTAGTAGGTGCGACAGCAAAGTACGGAGCGGTGGCTCTTGCGGTGGGCACTACCGTGAAGCTAGCCCGTGCTCTATGGATCGTACCGCTGTCAATCGGGACCGCAATGGTCAAAAAGAGCAAGGCGCGCGTTCAATGGCCTTGGTTTATTCTCTTCTTCTGCCTCGCGGCTGTAGCCAACACTTATGTTCACATTTTCCAGTCGGCCTATCCGATTCTGAAGCACCTGGGCGTCATCGGCCTGACCGTCACGCTCTACCTGATAGGCACTGGACTCTCCATGAAGACTCTCCGCGAAGTCGGGATTCGACCGTTTTTGCAAGGAATAATTCTCTGGATAATCGTTGCAGTGGGGTCTCTCACACTCATTCGCGGCGGTTGGATTCACCTGTAGGGGCTTCCAGTGGGCTCGGCAAAAGGAGATGCCCAAGCCCTCTAAACACTTGGGATTCTTGATTACGGTTCGATTGATCTGTCCGCACACCACAAGGACAGCGAGGCATAAAACCACGTAAACAATTGATAATAAAAGAGTAATAGTTTGGTGCCGGGAGGGGGGGTCGAACCCCCATGGCCGCGAGGGCCGGCGGATTTTGAGTCCGCTGCGTCTGCCAGTTCCGCCATCCCGGCGTATCGAATCAATTTCTAAATATGTGAGTCTAATGTGGTGGCCAGGGACGGGATTGAACCGCCGACGCCGGCCTTTTCAGGGCCGCGCTCTACCACTGAGCTACCTGGCCTCAGTGCAGATTTCGCGTTGCAATTTCCTGCGCGGATTCCGGCATCGCCGGAGCAGGTGGGCGATTCCTGTGACAGTTGGCTGCAACAACTTGTGACAGTATATCAACTTGCCGGTTCGAGCGCCAGAGAACGTAGAAGTCCGCCAGGCAATCGCAGGGGCCTGCCGCGATTGCTGATGCCGCCTGTACGGCCACGGCTGTTCTACACTAGAAGGCATTATGCGCCGACTTGTCTGCTTCTTCGCCTGCATTGTCCTCGCTAACGTAGCCACTCTACACGCCCAGGCGCCTGACGCGGAAGCCCGTGCCGCCCGCGCTTATCAGGTCGCCCTGCACGAGGGTCCACCGGCGCTACGCGCCTTTCTGGATCAGTTTCCAAAGGGCGCTGACCTGCACGTCCACCTCTCCGGAGCCGTCTATGCAGAGAGCTTCATCCGCGAGGCGGGCCAGGACGGTCTCTGCGTCGATCCCGTCGCGCTCAGCTTCGCCGATGCCCCCTGCACGGCCCCGCTCATCCCCGCCATCGATCTCTCAGACTCCATCACCTCCGCCAACCAGAGGCTCTACGACCGGCTTATCGACTCATTTTCCATGCGCGGCTTCGTGCCCACCTCCGGCTTTAGCGGTCACGACCAGTTCTTTGCCACCTTTGGCCGCTTCGGCTGGACCAGCAAAACGCACAGCGGCGAGTGGATCGATGAGGTCGCCAGCCGCGCCGCCGCGCAGAATCAGCAGTACACCGAGCTGATGCTCACCCCAACCTTCACCAACGCCACAACTCTCTCCAAAGCCATCGCCAAAAACTTCACTGGCTCCATCCCCACACAGCAGGAGTTTGCAGCCATGCGCCAGACCCTGCTCGGCCTCGGCCTTAGCAAAGAAGTCTCCATCGATAGCAGCGAGGTCAGCGCAATGGAGCAGCAGCGCCTGAAGATCGAGCACTGCGGCACGCCTCAGGCCGCCCCCGCCTGCTCGGTTGAGACGCGCTACATCTACCAGATCCTGCGCGGCTCACCGCCCGAAAAGGTCTTTGCGCAGACACTGCTGGGCTTTGAAACTGTTCAGCAAAGCGTGAACGCGCACGAGCACGGTTTTGTCGGCATCAATTTCGTGCAACCAGAGGACGGCCTCATCTCCATGCGCGACTACACTCTGCAGATGTATATGCTCGACTACCTGCACTCGGTCTATCCAAAGGTTCCCATCAGCCTGCACGCCGGCGAGCTCACCCTCGGCCTGGTCCCGCCCGAGGGGCTGCGCTTCCACATTCGCCAGGCCGTCGAACTCGGTCACGCCCAGCGCATTGGTCACGGCGTGGACGTGATGTATGAAGACGACGCCCGTGGATTGCTAAAGGAGATGGCACAAAAGCATGTAATGGTGGAGATCAACCTCAGCTCCAACGAGGGCATCCTTGGAGTCAAGGGCACCCAGCATCCCTTCCCGCTCTACCGCGCCGCTCACGTGCCGGTGGCGCTCTCCACCGACGACGAAGGAGTAAGTCGCATCGATCTGACCAATGAGTACGTGCGCGCAACCCTGGACTATCACCTCGGCTATCAGGATCTCAAGCAGATGGCTCGCACTGGGATGGAGCACAGCTTCCTGCAAGGCCCCAGCCTCTGGGCCGCGCCCGACGACTTCACCATCCCCGTCCCCTCGTGCAGAGGTGCAGCGCTCGGCATCTTCCCACCCCCCGCCGCCTGCAAAGCCTTACTCGACAACAGCGAAAAAGCCGCTGCGCAGTGGGAGCTGGAGCGGAGGTTCAGGACGTTTGAGGCGAAGTTCTGAGGAGGCTACTGGACCATGGACAATGAGCGCATTCGCGAGATCTGCCTGGCGCTGCCGCACACGGCGGAGACGCTCAACTGGGAGCATGTTCTGGTCTACTGGGTGGGCGACCGGGAGATTGGCGGCAAGATGTTTGCCCTGACCAACGCAGACGGCATGGAGACTCCTGTTCTCAGCTTCCATTGCGGTGCCGAGCGCTATGACGAGCTGCTGGAGAATGAAGGCATCCTCCCCGCGCCGCACCTGGCCAGAGCCTACTGGGTTGCGCTGGAGCGGTGGGACGCACTAAGACCGCGCGAGATTGAGGAGGAACTGGCCCGCGCCCATGCGCTAATCTACGAGAAGATGCCCAAACGGACCAAGGCGATGCTGGCATTGCCCGAGAAGGAGCGCGCCCGACTGATTCGAGAACGCAAGAAGCAGTTGACCGCGCGCAAATAGGCGAAACAGACGCAGTGGGAACTACTTCAGGCGCGTTTCCGTAATCTCGAATAGATCGGACCGGGTAAGAGTTCGCGCGCAAAGAGGTGCTTAACCATGATTAAGTTTCTGCTGTGGTGCATTTTGCTGGTGCTGTGCTGGCCGCTGGCGCTGGTGGCGCTGGTGCTCTACCCGCTGGTATGGTTGCTGCTGCTGCCGTTTCGCCTGGTTGGCATCGCGGTGGGCGGCGCGCTGGAGCTGATACGCGCGATTATCCTGCTTCCCGCACGGGTTATTCGGGGCTATTGATACTCCCAAAACGCAGCCGATGGGGGCGGGATTCCCGGCAAAGGTCATTAGAAAGCTCGAGATAAAGGCCTGTTGCGCCGATAGATTTGTTAGGTGCAAAACTCGTGATCCGACCTCTCGCACTCACATTTGCCGCCGGAATGGCTCTGCTGACTGCGACGCTTAACGGCGTGGCGGAGAGTTTTCCAATGGTCCACAAAGACCCCATTACCGTCCGCATTCTTGGTGGAAAGGACGGTCAGCCACTCGCCCATTTACATGTAGTTTTGCTTGGCGGGTATGACCAGAGAGACTTGCACGACCAGCTTTATCGAGCTGAAGTGCTTACCGATGCGCATGGTCAGGCGCGGCTGTCGGGGCAGTTGGCGAATCTACCCTGGCTGCAGGTGTGGGTCGCCAAGAAGCCGCTCTGCCAGACCAAGCCGCGCGGGGCCAGCTTCAGCGTGGACCTGATTCGGCGCGATGGCCTGAGCGCGCCCAATCGCTGCGGGACGGCCACGGTGGAGGACGCGCCCGGCGTCTTCACGGTTTTTGTGAAGGGCAATGGGAAGAACTCAGTGGCGGAAACGTCCGTTGCAAGGACAGAAGCGCAGATTCCCGCCCCAGAGGCGGTTGCAACGGCACTGCCCGCGGTGGAGGTCGTAACGCGGAAGCCAGCCGAGGCGGAGACCCATCCGCACTCCGCGCAGATTCCCGCAGTTGCGGTTGCAGTGCCGACGGCATCGGTTCCGGCCCCAAAGGAAGCCGCGCTCAAGCCCGTCGAGCCAAAGCCGGTATTAACTGCTGCTCCTGCAACAGCTTCCGCTCCTGTGGCAACTCCAGCAATAGCTCCGGCGGCAGCCCCTGCTCCGGTTGTCGTTGCGGCTAAAGGTCCGGCAAGCGTCCCGGGCAAAACTGAGGCGCACCGTCCGGTCAGGCGAGTTGCCGGAAGGCCGGTCTCGCGCCGGGCAAGGCCTGTTCTAGCCTCGTGTCCAGTGCGGCAACCAACGGCAAAGACAGCATCGCCAGCGGCTTTTGAGAAAAAAGAAACCAGTCTGGTTCAGGCAACGGCTCCGGCAATGGCGATCGAAGCAATCCACAAACCCAAGCCGGCGGCTGGAGTCAAGCAGACGGCCGCCACGTCGGGCGAGTCAAAAGCTCCGCCAAATCAGAAGTAGATTCCTTGCGTCCTCCCGGCTGGTTGCGGTAGCGTGAGCCCATGGGGCGTTCTATTCGCCTCCGGATTCCGTCCAACCCATTGGAGAAGTAATAGATGCGTAGAGTTTTGCCGGTGGCGCTGGCGCTGATGATCTTAGTTTTGCCGCTCACCACGCGGACGCAAGCTACTGAGGATGCAGGCCAGAAGAACGCTCGTCAGGCGCGGGTGGCGCTGGACGCCATGGTGCAGGCTTTGGGCGGCGAGGCCTGGCTCAACATGAAGAACCAGATGCGCGAGGGGCGCGTGGCCGCCTTCTTCCATGGCATGCCCTCGGGCGGCACCACCGAGTATTGGGAGTACCATGCGTGGCCCGATCACGACCTCATCGAGTACACCAAACGCCGCGATGTGGTGCAGTTTTATCTGGGGCGCACGGGCACGGAGGTGACCTATAAAGGCAAGTCGCAGCTGCCACTGGAGCAGGTGGAGGAGTTTCTGCGCCGCCGGGACCACTCCATCGAAACTGCCTTCAAGGTGTGGCTCAACGATCCCCGGACGATCCTGATTTACGAGGGACATCACTTGGCCGAGCGCCATCTGGCCGACCAGGTGACGCTGATATCCGCTGAAAATGAAGCAGTTACAATTCTTATGGACGTCGAGACTCACCTGCCGCTGCGGAGAACCTTTGAGTGGCGCGACCCGGTCTACAAGGACAAGAATCTGGACGCTGAGGAGTACGACGACTATCACACTATAGACGGCTTTCCCACGCCGTTCACCATCACGCGCTTCAAAAACGACGATATGACACGGCAGTACTTTCTGGTGCATGTTGCGTATAACCAGGAACTTCCGGCGGATTTCTGGAGCGTGGATGCGGCCACGAGCCGCATCAAGAAATAGGACTGGCCGCTTCGACAGGCTCAGGGCAGGCTGTCCAGGCGGACGCCTCCCGTTGGTCGGCTAACCTTCGGCAGAAGGTGGCGTTCGAAGCCCACTTTTTTGCTGATTCAGGGGCTTTGGAGTGCCCGATAAGTGTGCTTCGAAGGATACCTATAACTGGCATAGTCGGGTACAAACAGAATTGACGGTCTGGCAGAGAAGAGCAGGCGAAAAGCCACCTGCGGTGGGGGACTTGCCGTCCAGGCGGACGGCCTTCGGCGTGAAAGGCGAAGGGGGCTGACCATAGCCAGAGCAGCTACTTCAAGGGTTAGGTTCCGGCGTTATTTAGTTGTCGAATTAGTCGTGATACCAGTATTGAATCGGCTGGAGTTTTGTTGGATCGCTAAAGGCCGGGAGATACTCGATGTGCGTTGCATCGAAATTGCTCGCTCCCGCCTGAGTGATGGCTGCGCCGCGGCTGTCCCTGTCGGAAGCAGGGCGAATCACCGCCACGTGTCCGTGATTGCTTGGATTGACATTGGCGGCAATCGCGATGCTGGGATGCCCTTCTTTTGCCATTTGCTGGGCCATGCGCTCGTCTACGCGTCTCCATCCGCTGGTCGCCCGGTTCTCCTTCAGCCAGTCGACCATTTCATTGACCACCAATTGCGGGAGGGGGGCATTCATGGCCCGCGTCACATCCTGGGCAAAGATATTGCAATAGGTATTGATGTCCGGCGCGTAACGCTGACTATTTTCAACCTGGAACTGCTCGATCACCTTGAAATAGTTATAGGCGCTGCGATCTCCGGCGTCATTGGTGATTGGCGCATCGAGCGGCAGGTCACGTTCATAGGTGTTCTGAAGCCGGCGGAGAAAATCGACGCGCTTTCTGTCCTCAGCGGAGAGATTGGCCAGCGCTCCGGCGCCGAGATTGGAAAGCTCGTTGGGAGTAAGCCTGTCGATACGCCGGCAGTGAAGCCGGGTGGTCTGTTCGTCCCCGCTGGTAACTACCTCGCGCGAGATTTCGACGGTGTTGGCGGGACAGGAAGAGGCTTGCGCGCGCGCCAGATGCGGAGTGATGGCGAAGACGGGCAACAGGGTGAAAATTGCGGCTATATTTTTCATGGAATCCTCCTGGAGCCGGTAGGAAGTATTCAACATGCGGCTCGCTGGTTGATTTGTTTTCATCTTGCGCTAACTGCCCCATTTCTGGTGGTAATCCAGGATGGTAGTGCGCATCTCCCGCGCCCATGCGGCATTTTCGTTGCAATAGGCTTCCGCACGGCGCAGGATCTCGCTGGCCCGCGCGGGATTGAAATTGTGGACGACGGAGGCGTAGGTGACGAGGGCCAGAGTTTTTTGCTGCGCGCCGACGGCGAGGGAGACCGCTTGCTCAAGATCGCGATTGGCCTCTGCATCGTCGTAGTCGCGGCGGCTCGCCAGAATTCCGCCCTTGGTCATCAGGATGAACGATTTCTGGTCCTCGTTTGTACTTCTACCGAAGGCTTGATCGAGGAGCTCCATGGCGCGGATATCATGCAGCGCCTCCTTTTCCGATAAAGCCTCCCCCACCAGCGCGGAAGCCTCTTGCTGGTGATCCTGCGCCACGATGTAGGCTTGATGGAATTGATCGCGAGCGGTGGAGATATTGTTGTCTTGCAATTGCTCTTCGCCACTTGCGATGTTCACTTGTGTTTTTATGAAGGTCTTTGTCGCGCTGGGAACGTCAGAAGAGTATTTGATGATGTCATAGGCGCTCTCCAGCTTGATGCGCGACTCTGTAAACCTTCCCGATTGGAAGAGCGAGTAGCCTTGATTGATATCGTCCTCGGCATTCTTCAATTCCGTTCTGGATGAGCTTGAGGCGGGCAGAGCATAAATTGCATTGGCGAGCCCGGAGCGGAGGCTGGGGGTCATTTCAAAGGCGGAGAGATAGCTTTCAAGGACGTAGACCATGCAGGAAGGATACGTTCTTCTGTAGGAAAGATCGGAGATACAGCCAACCACGATGGGGGTTGAAAATACGGGGGGATTAGGCGGCGGGGGTTGAAAGGGCACAACTGGCGGAGTGATGACGACCGGGGGAGTGATGATGACCGGCGGAGTTAGAACTGGCGGAGTTAAAACCGGTGGAGTTAAAACCGGCGGGGTTAAAACTGGCGGAGTGATGACCGGTGGAGGGATGATCGGCCTTGGGATGATCGGCGGAGTGAGGACCTGCGCCGAGATGGCGGCGCAGCAAGCCAGGACGAGGGCGAAAATCAGGAGGGCTTTTTTCATGGCGAATTTCTCCACTTAGTCGTTACCAGAGACGAGCGTACCCGGCAATTCGACCAGGCTCCCGTCGCTTTGTCTCACAACGCGGACCAACTTCATAAAGTTGCCCGCGCTGTCGTAGTCATAACGTACCATGCGGCCGCTTTTGTCGATGATGCGGCTGGGGCCATACTGGTTGTAGATTACGATGGGAGGCACGATCTCGCTTTCGACAATGTGCGGATATAAACGTGGCAGGTTGTGGCGCGTCAGGGCCCTGGCGACGGGGTAATCGGAGGCCCATGCGGTGTTCATAGGGATTCCCGAGTCCCTGATCCAACTGACGATGCCGGCGATCATGGCGAGGTCACGAAGCTCCTCGAAGGGTTTGATCTCACGGCCTGTCTCCTCGTCCTCGCGCAGGACCAAGTGCGCAAAACGTTCAAAATTCAGGTTGAAAAAGGCCGAAAATACGTCCGCGCCGGGGTTTGAATAGGCCACGCCCCGGAAGGCGCGCGGGGAAGGCAATTGAATGGTCGAGGTGAACAGTTCAAAGGGGATGGGAGTGAAGACGAGTTCGTTGCCCACTAAATGGGCGGAGATGCTCTTGGGCCGAATCCAGTACCGCGTCCAGACAGGCTTGCCATCCTGTTCTTTGCCCGGCGGCGCCAGGTCCAGCGTTAACTGAGCCGCGGAGTGGAATTTGTATATCCGCGTCAGATCGTCGCCGCGGCGGTTCTTTCCCATCCAGATGTGCGCCAGAAGGTCATCGGAGTCGATCAGAATCCTGCCCGCATCGGAGTTCCACAGGTTCTGGCAACCGAACATGACCTGGTCGGAGCCGAAGGGGGCGGTGTTGGTGAGATCGCCCTTATTGATGGGATCGATATCTTCGCTGACGGCAATCTTGTTTCGCGGTTCCGGGTTGTACAGGCAGTGAATCACCGTTGCAGTGTGGCTGGGATCTGTTCGCGGCAAAAACAAGCTGGTTCCATTCTGATGTAGCACGAAGCGGCCCAGGGCGGGATCGTACTCGGCCCCAGTTACCGAATGCGCATCGATGGGCAAACGGGCGGGCTCATCCAGAAAGACGCCACCACCCATCTCATCTTCAGAGAAGACTTTCGCGGCCCCGCTATAGATGGGAGCAATCTTTATATCGTTGACGGGGATATGCGTTCCGATTTCAGCCCGCGCCTTGAGTTCGTCGAGGAACTCGGTGTGCAACTGCAGGGAAGCGTGGGTCATGTAGGCGGTGGTAACGATCAGGTTGGCCTGGAGCAATAATTCTTGTTTTTCTTTGGGCGTCTTATTGCCGGTATCGATATCTTTGGCAATCTGCCTGACCTGTTTAATGGCCGGGGTGAGCAGCTTCTCGTAGTTTTGCGCGGCCGTGATGGTCTGCTCCAGTCGGGGGCGCGATTCCTCATCGGCGTTCTTTAAACTTTGTACCGCCGCAGCTTCTTCCTGCTTTGTTTTCTCGAGCTTTTGTTCGAGGTTCTCGGCGCTCTGCTTGAGCTTGACGGTGCTGGTGACAACGATGTCGCCGTTTGGGTCTGTTTCCTGACCATCCTGCGGGGGTTGGGCGAATCCCATGACTGCGAAAAGGGCGACGGGGAAGATGAGCAATAATTTGATGGGGCGATCGGCTTTGATTTTCATCATACCTCCAGTTTGATGTTCGCTAACCAGAAGATCAGAGCCAGGCGAAAGATATTCGATAGTAAATATGGCCAGGCTTTCCTCGTCACATGCACTATACCCTTTGGTTCTTGATTTTTGCAACCGTTTCGCTGCAGACACCACTGTCACATTTTCGGAGGATAACTGCTCAAGGCCAAGTGGCCGGCGACATTCTTCAAGGGAGTATGGGGCTTTCGATATAATCCAGAGAAGCGCTTGAGCAGTCGGGCCAATCGCGCTTTGGAGACCTGCATGACCTTCGATATCCAGGAGATCCTGGGATTACTTCCTCACCGCTACCCGTTTCTGCTGATCGACAGAGTGGTCGAGTTCGAGCGCGGCAAGCGCCTGGTGGCCATCAAGAATGTGACCATGAACGAGCCGTTTTTCCAGGGTCACTTTCCCGATTACCCGATTATGCCGGGGGTGATGGTGATAGAGGCCATGGCTCAGGCCGGGGCCATCATCATGTTGAAAGAGATTCCGGACCTGGATGCGAAACTGGTGGTCTTCACGGGCATCGAGAAGGCCAAGTTCCGGCGCCCAGTGACGCCCGGCGACCAGTTGCGCATCGAGGCAGACGTGCTGTCGCTCAAGATACGCGTGGGGCGCATCGAAGGCAAGGCGTATGTGGACGGCAAGCTGGCCTGCCAGGCCACGCTCACCTGCCAGGTGGTACAGCGTGCGCGCGAGGCCGCGCCGGTGACAGGCGAGGCAAAGACAGAGGCGGGGGAGTGAGCATCCATCCCAGCGCGGTGATTGCCGCCGGGGCGGTGGTTCCGGGCTCGTGCACGGTGGGGCCGTATTGCACGATTGGGCCGGAGGTGGAACTGGGAGCCGATTGCAGGCTGATCTCCCATGTGGTGCTAGAGGGGCGGACGCGGATCGGGGCGCGCAATGTCTTTCATCCGTTTTGCGCAGTAGGAGTTGCGCCGCAGGATCTGAAGTACAAAGGCGAGCCGACGGCGCTGGAGATGGGCGACGGCAACACGATACGCGAGTGCGTAACCATCAGCCGGGGGACTACCGGCGGCGGAGGGGTGACACGGCTGGGGTCGGATTGTTTGCTGATGACCGGTGTGCACATAGGCCATGACAGCCAGGTGGGCAGCCACTGCATCCTGGCCAACTGCGCTACGCTGGCGGGACACGTGATCATCGAGGACCACGTCACGTTGGGGGCCTTCTGCCCGGTGCATCAGCATTGCATTGTCGGCACGTACTCCTTTATCGGCGGCGGAACCATCGTAACTCAAGATGTGCTGCCGTTTTCGCTAACCTCGTCGCGGCGGGAGAACAAGGCCTTTGGGATTAACAAGGTTGGGCTGCAGCGGCGGGGGTTTTCGCCGGAGCGCTTGCAGGTGCTGCAGAAGGCCTTTCGATTCTTGCTGGCGGCGAAGATGAATACGACGCAGGCTCTTGAAAAGATCAAGGAGCTGGAGGGCGAGGACGCGGCGCTGCTGGCGGCGTTTATTGAACGCAGCGAGCGCGGGGTGATCAAGTAAGGGGATGACTCATGTCCGAATCCAAAATCCCATCGATCATCGCGGGCCTCTATGCTCTAGTGGATGAACTAGAAACTCTTTTTTCCGAGAGGAATTTCACCTTGGACGGACACCTTGTCGGGAGCATCGGCGAGGTTGTAGCGAGGTACTTCTATAATCTTGAACTTCTCCCGGTTAACAATCAAAATTGGGATGCAAGAACTCTCGGTGAATCCCGCAGAACTGTTCAGATCAAGTTGACCGCAGGCGACTCAGTAAGCCTTGCCGAGTACGACACTCACCCCGACCTTTTGATTGTGCTAACGATTGATCGAGGATCGGGTTTTCATGAGGCCTACAACGGACCGTACCCGGTTTCGCTACTGGCGAGGAAGAACATCTCGAAGCGCAAAGTTAAGACCCTTTCCGTGCTGCAATTGCGCAGCGAACAACGGAAAGTTCAGCGATGCCTCGACGATGAGGGAAGAATTGACGAATTGAATAGTTATTTCCGAAGAGGCAACCCATGAAACTCGGTTTGATTGCCGGCAACGGGCGGTTTCCGTTTTTGCTGCTGGATGCGGCGCGGGCTGAGGGGCTGGCGGTGGTGGTGGCGGCCATCCGCGAGGAGACGGACGCGGAGATCGACCGGCGCGCGGCAGCCGACAGCGGCATTACGGTTCACTGGCTCTCGCTGGGGGAGCTGTCGCGGCTGATTGAGACCTTTCATAAGGAAGGCGTCACGCGGGCAGTGATGGCTGGGCAGGTGAAGCACAAGCAGATATTTTCTAGCATCCGGCCGGATTGGCGGCTGGCTAAGCTGCTGCTGAGTTTGCCGTTGCGCTCGACGGACAGGCTGATCGGGGCTGTGGCCAAAGTGCTCGAGGATGAGGGGATAGAGCTGATGAGCTCGACCAAGTTTCTGGAGCCACTGCTGGCCGAGGAGGGCGTGCTGACGGAACGCGCTCCGGATGAGGAGGAGCGCAGGAACATCGAGTACGGGCTGAGCGTGGCGCGAGCGGTGGCGGGCTTCGACATTGGGCAGACGGTGGTGGTGGCGGCACAGGCCTGCGTGGCGGTGGAGGCGATGGAAGGGACCGATGCGGCGATTGAACGGGCCGGGCGGCTGATGGAGACGCTGGAAGAAGACGCTTCAACGCTGGAACGGCGGCTGACGGTGGTCAAGGTGGCCAAGCCCAATCAGGATATGCGCTTCGATGTGCCGGTGATCGGCGTTGCGACCATTGAGACAATGATTCGCGCCGGGGCGAGTTGCCTGTCAGTGGAGGCCGGGCGCACACTACTCTTTGACCGCGAGGCGCTGCTGAAGAGGGCTGCCGAGGCGGGGATTGCGATTGTGGCTGCGGCGCGGTGATATTTTTTGGTTCGATTTGATAAAGGCTTATAAAAAGCAGTAAATAGGTGGAACTATCCCACCTTAGGCGCGATGAAACTGCGCCGAAGGTGGGGCACCCGCAGTTGTCATCCACTGTGCTGGTCAGGATTACAAAAAACTCTGCGTCCCGATGGCACCCAATCCCATCCAAGGGAGCGGAGGTTTCCCCGTGAAATTACCCCTTTTCGTTATCCTTATCGCGGCTGTTGTGGCTGCGGTTGCAACGGTCGCGGTCCGCGCGGCCGGAGATAGTGACCAAGTTCTGCCCATGGTGGGGCAGGTTGCGCCCGGCTTTACGCTTCCCTCGCAGGACGGTTCCCAAATATCGCTGGATAGTTTTCGCGGCAAGTGGGTGGTGCTTTACTTCTATCCCAAGGACATGACCACGGGCTGCACCATCGAGGCGCACAACTTTCAGCGCGACCAGGCCCAATATGACGCCGCCAACGCAGTGATTCTGGGGGTGAGCGTGGATACGCCGGAGAGCCACCAGCAGTTTTGCACCAAGGAGGGTCTGACCTTCCGTCTGCTGGCCGACCCGGGGCACAAGGTGGTGGAGGCGTACGGCTCACTGGGCCACTTTGGCCCCATCACCATTGCCAACCGGCACACCTTCCTGATTGACCCGGCGGGCAAGATCGCCAGGGTGTGGAGCAAGGTGGATGTGCAGCAGCACTCGGCGGAGGTGCTGGCGGCGCTGGCGGAACTCAAGAAATAAGAATGTGCAGCTGACGGAAGCGCACGGCTCCGGCAACGAGGCCGCTGTTTTTATGATGGGAGTGAAAGTGCGACCACCTAAAATAGAGGAATGTATGCCAACACAGATTGCCCAACATTTTCGTGCTGAAATTGATGCAGTTCATTCATCCCTGATTGCCCTTTCCCCGGAGTTAGCGGAGATTACCTGGCGCGAGGGCGGCTGGACGCGCAAGCAGATCGTCGGGCATATGCTTGATTCGGCAGCCAATAACCGCCAGCGCTTTGTCCGCGCCGTTATCCACGGCAGCTTCACAGGGCCAGACTACGCGCAGGCGGAATGGGTTGCAGCGCATGGCTATGGCGATCTGCCTTGGGCGACTCTGCTGCATTGGTGGGAGGTGGAGCACGCGATTCTGGCGGCCGCGGTGGATCATATTCCCGAAGAGCGGCTGAATGCGGTCTGCAAAATCGGCGACAACGCGCCGGTTACGCTACGCTTTGTGGTCGAGGATTACTTCAGGCACCAGCGCTGGCATCTGGCGCAGCTCACTGCACCGGTTGCTTGAAGACAGGCATCTATTGATCCGGACCTTCAATAGCATCCATAGTCTCCCACCCATTCCGCAAAGAACGCAGAATGGATGGGGCATGGGGCATTCCAGAAACAATGAAAATGCTCTTGCCTGATTTCAGGCGCAAAAAAGCCCGGCGCGAGCCGGGCTTTTTTGCTTGCCTTGAGCTTCAGGCAGTCGCTGTTTGGTTGCCTACATTGCAGCGGCTACTTCTTTTTCCTTGCAGGAGCCTTCTTCTTGGCAACTGCCTTCTTCGCCTTCGCCTTTTTCTTGGCGGGGGCCTTCTTTGCTGCTTTCTTAACGGCCAACTTTTTACCTCGTTTGATTGATTTTCTGGCGCTCTTGCCGGCAGCGGCCTTTTTGGCCCCAGCCTTTCCGCCCTTTACGCCAGCCTTTTTCTTCGCGGCGGATTTCTTTGCAGCCTTTTTGGCCGCAATCTTTTTCGCGGCAGGTTTCTTTGCCGGAGCCTTTTTCTTCGCGGCCTTACGAGGGGCCGGTTTCGATACTGGTTTTTCCACGGCCACGATCACCGACTCTGCCACTACTCCCTCGTCGTCGTCCGAGGAGGTGAGCACGCTATAGGACTCAACCTCTTCATCCTCTTCAAAGTCGTCGTGATCGGACTCAAACGCGCCCGGCTTATAATTTGATTCGCCGTCGCTCATCGCGTACATCTTGAACTCTTCCATCCCATTGCCTCCAGCGGCCTGCCGCTGCACGAAATTTTTCATTTTCAATTTTGCGTGGCGGGAAAACCCTGGTTCCGCCGCGAAAGTATTCTAGCAATAGATTGCACGTAAACACCAGCAGTTGACAAGCACGAAATGCAGTTTTCGGGAAAAATTATTTTGGCTAGCGGGCCGAGGAGGCAGGCGCGGATTTCTATTGAGGGGCATTTCCCGCGTTCACGGTGGCGTTTTTCTTTGCAGGGGCAGAGGCGGCGGGGTGATTCAGGGACGGCTTTTTCACAGCGGGGTTGCCGTTGATCTTAGGCGCGGCGGGGTGTGTTTGGGGGCTGGCTGGAGCGCCGGCGCCTCGGGGCGCGCGAGTGGAAGCGTGGTGGACGCTGGGTGGTGCGGCCACGTAGAGCCGCTGTCCGGGCTGCACTTTGATCCCGGTGAGCTTGTTCCATCGGCGCAACTCGCTTAGCGAGACGCCGAAACGGTCGGAGATGGTAACCAGCGTATCGCCCTTGCGGGCCGTGTAGATGCGCGGGTGGGTCACGGGTTCAGCGACCGGAGCCGCAGGCACCAGCAGAGCCTCGACTCCCTCAATGCCATCGCGCACGCGCCGATGATTGGCGGCAGCCAGCGCGGCATCCGTGACGCGATACTTAAGCGCCACCGAGGCCAGCGTGTCTCCCGCGGCAACGTGATGATAGCGCCATGCATTGCGCTTGCCTTCGGGAATCAATGCAATGGTCTGCTGAAAGACGGCCGACGTGCCGCCGGGCAAATGCAGATCAAAGGGCGCGTCGGGTGGGGTCGTCATGCGCAACAAACTGGGATTGAGCGCCGTCAGCTCATCCACCGGCACACCCACGATATCGGAAACCAGCCTCAGGTTCACCGGATAATGGATGGTCACCGTGTCGGTCAATACGGGGGGATCGAGGGTGACATCGTCAAAGCCGTATTGCGCGGGATGATTGGCGATGATGATGGCGGCCAGAATCTCGGGCACGTAGTTACTGGTTTCCCTGGGAAGTTCGCCGCGCTTGTAGAGCTCCCAGAAGTCGGCGTAGCCGGTCTTCTGCACCTCTCTCTGGATGTTGCCGGTGCCATGGTCGTAGGCGGCCATAGCCAGGTACCAATCGCCGAGCTGGTCGTAAATGTACTTCATGTAGCGGGCGTATGCGCGGGTGGATTTTTCCGGATCGAAACGCTCGTCCACATAGGCGTTTCGGACCAGGCCGTAGTATGGGCGGGGCATAAACTGCCACATGCCGCCGGCTCTGGATCGTCGATTGACGGCGCGGGGCTGAAAGCCGGACTCTGCGACAGCCAGGTAGATAAGGTCCTGAGGCACGCCTTCCTCGGCCAAAATGCGCTGGATCATGGCCTTGTAGCGGCCGGCGCGCTGGAAGGAATGGAGCAGGGTATTGTGGCCCTTCTGCGTGCTGGAGAAGAAGTTGATGTAGGTGGCCACGTAGTCGTTGACCACCAGGGGGAGATCGGAGTTTGTGGTAGCCAGGTCTGCCCGGGCTTTGGCGACGATGTTGGGGTCCACCACAAAGGTCACGTTCTCAGCCACGTCGGAGGGAGTCTCCTCCTCTTTTGGGACAAAGCCGTTGCCTTGCTTGAGAGCTTCCATCTCGAGGGCGTTAACCTGGTCAACAATGCGGTCGAACTCCTCCTGCAACTCGGGAGTGCTTTTGATGTCGATGCCGCAGGTGAGCATCAAGTCGACGGCGCGATCGAATTCCTGCTTAGCCTCGCGCAAACGACCTTTGCGATACTCAGCCTCGCCGCTTGCGTAGGCTTGCTCCACCAGCTTAATCAGGGAGCGAACCTGTTGCTGCTGGCGTGTAGGCGGATGGGGCGCGGGCGCGGGAGCCGGAAGGGCTTGCGCGGATGCAGCCGAGTTCGCACCTAAGGTGAGCGGCGGCGCGGTGGCTTGCGGCTGCGCGCCAGGGGATGCGCTGTTGGACGCAGTGGGGTCGCATCCCGCCAGCGAGAGAGCCAGCAGGGCACAGCCGAAGAGTCGATACCACGTTCTGCACATGCGCATGGAGGAAACGGTTACTCTATGTCGATGATAAGCTATGGCCTGGAGGCATGCGCGCCGCAAGGGCGCGAAAAGCCTCTTTTTCCAGGCCAAATGGACGCACGCTTCCTAAGAAATTTTGCGATCATTGCCCACATCGACCATGGCAAGTCGACGCTGAGCGACCGTCTGCTGGAGTTTACCGGCTCGGTGACGGGGCGGGAGATGCAGGCGCAGATACTGGACGACATGGATCTGGAGCGGGAGCGGGGCATCACCATCAAGGCACACGCGGTGCGCATGATGTACAAGGCGCACGACGGCAACACCTACCAGCTGAACCTGATCGATACGCCTGGGCACGTGGACTTCAGCTACGAGGTTTCGCGCTCGCTGGCCTCGTGCGAGGGAGCGTTGCTGGTGGTGGACGCCTCGCAAGGGGTGGAGGCACAAACCCTTGCGAATGCTTATCTGGCCATCAACCACGGGCTGGAGATCATTCCGGTCATCAACAAAATCGATCTTCCCTCGGCGGATATTCTGCGCACGCAGGAGGCTATCGAGAAGGCCGTGGGGCTTGACGCAACGGATGCGATTCCTGTGAGCGCGAAAACCGGCCAGGGCGTGGATGAGGTGCTGGAGGCCATCGTTCACCGGCTGCCGCCGCCTACGGGCGACCCGGAGGCGCCGCTGCAGGCGCTGATCTTTGACTCCTGGTTCGATTCCTATCGGGGCGTGATCGTGCTGGTGCGGGTGATGCAGGGCACGATGCGCAAGGGGCAGCGCATCCGGCTGATGTCGAATGGGAAGGCATTTGAAGTGGAGTCCATGGGCGTGCTGATGCCCAAACCGGTGGAGATCGGCGAACTGCTGGCCGGCGAGGTAGGATTTTTTGCGGCGACAATCAAGACTGTCAGCGACACCAAGATCGGCGACACCGTTACGGATGACACACGGCCAGCGGCGGCGCAATTGCCGGGTTTTGAAGACATCAAGCCGATGGTCTTTGCCGGACTCTACACGGTGGATTCGCACGAGCACACGCTGTTGCGCGACGCTCTGGAAAAACTGCGGCTGAACGACTCGTCGTTTTTCTTCGAGCCGGAGAGTTCGGTGGCGCTGGGCTACGGCTTTCGCTGCGGTTTTCTGGGGCTGCTGCACATGGAGATTATCCAGGAGCGGCTGGAGCGGGAGTACGAGTTGGATCTGATCACCACCGCACCCGGCGTACGCTACCACATCACGCTGACGGACGGCAGAGAGATGGAGGTGGACAACCCTTCGCGCTGGCCCGAGCCGACTAATATTGAGAGCATTCGCGAGCCGGTGATCACCGCCAAAATCCTCACCAATGAAGAGTATGTGGGCGGCATATTCAAGCTGGTGGAGGAAAAGCGCGGCCGGCAGTTGAACTTCGAGTACGTGACGAGCACGCGCGTGCTGCTGACCTATGAGCTGCCGCTGAATGAGATTGTTCTGGATTTTTATGACCGTCTCAAGTCGATCTCGCGCGGGTATGCGTCTTTGGATTATCAACTGGCCGGGGAGTGGGAGTCGCCCATGGTGAAGCTGGACATCCTGGTCAGCGGGGAGCCGGTGGATGCGCTTTCGGTGATCGTGCATCGCGACTTTGCCTACGAGCGTGGCCGGGCGCTGGTGTCGAAGATGCGCGAACTGATTCCCCGCCAGCAGTTCGAGGTGGCCATCCAGGCGGCCATCGGCGCCAAGGTTATTTCCCGCGAAACGGTGAGCCCGCTGCGCAAAAATGTACTGGCAAAATGCTATGGCGGCGACATCACGCGCAAGCGCAAGTTATTGGAAAAACAGAAGGAAGGGAAGAAACGGATGAAGCGGATTGGGAGGGTAGATATCCCGCAAGAAGCCTTTCTGGCGGTGTTGCGGATTGGCGAAGATGCTCAGAAATAGGTGCAATTCGTTGAGATCTAATTCATAATTCATTCATCCTGATATGTGGATAACCCCGGCAGCTCCGCGCGAACGGCAGCGCAAGGGGATCTCTGCACAAGTGACAGGGCATTCTCGTAATATCTACTGATAAATAAGGAGTTGTCTTGCATACCAGAAAAATTCAGTTCTTGGCAAGAGAAATATATTGAATAACTTGACAGGATTCGCGAAAGTAATCCACAGAATTTTCCACAGGGAAGCGCAAGAAGCTGTGGAGAGTTTATTGGTGAACAACCCGTTGTGAAACGGATGAAATGCAAAGCATAACGTCAAGAGCCCAGCGATGCGGAGCTCTTGACGTTTGGCATTGAAGCCATTAGTTAGCGGGAGGTTTGGCGGCGGGCCGTGCCGGAGGAGCCGTGGCTGCCGGCTGGGGCGGAGGAGCGGGCACACCCGACTTCAGGTTGTATGCGTCGATGATCTGCTTGGTGATATTGGTGGACTCGCTGGCGTAGAGCACAACGGGGGCCTGCTGCTGGCTTCCGGTCACGTCAAAGACCACGGTGTAGCCCTGCTGCTGCGCATAGTTGGCCAGGACATCGTAGACCTTGGCTGCCAAGCCGTTGTATAGCTCGGACATCTCTGCCTGGAAGTCGTTTTGCGCGTCTTCGGCGGAGCGCTCCAACAGCTTCTTTTTGTCGTCAATGGCCTTGGCGCGAGACTGCTGTTCGGTGGGGCTGAGCTTGTCGCCCTGCGCCTGAAGCTGCTTGGCCAGGTTACCGATCTCTTCGTCCAATGCCCTGAGCTGCTGGCGCTTGGGTTCGTACTTCTTTTGCAGGTCGGCGAAGTTGCGCTGGCCCTCATTGGTTTGGGCAACAGCGACCTGGAAGGCGATCACGGCAATCTTGGCTGGACCGGCAGGCGCCGCAGCGGCGGGAGTTTGGGCAGCGGCGCTCAGGACAAAACCAGAGGCCAGCGTAACGATAAGTGCAAGTGAGCGCTTCATGCGAGTGTAATGCTCCTTCGGGATTCCTGTGTGTCTGCGAGCGTTTCAACGCGAAAGCAGACTATCGCCTCCTGAGCAACCTTCCGGTCCATTCAGAACTCTGCGCAGGAAAGAGCAGAGGCAGGAAAAGACGCGAATGAAGACGTCAGCAGGAACTAGATGGATTATAGGGTGCCGGGGTGGGAGCGTCAAACGGGCGAGGCGTGAAAATCCCTGCAAAGAGAATAAAAATCTGTAAAGGACGCAGGTGGCAGTCCGTAGCGTCAGGATGAAGTACACATCGCCCCTACGGGGCTAATATCCTTTCCTCCTCCGGGGGAACTAAACCTGCACTGGCAGAAATCAACAACCGCGACAGGATAAGGGCCGCTCGGATCGGGCGGCCCCTGGAATTGCTTGTTGAGCGCTGCGCCTAGAAGGTGGTGGAGACGGTGAGGCGGAAGGTTTTGCGCGGCTCGCGGAAGGTGTTGCGCGCGCCGTAACCCTGGATTGCCTCTGCGTAGGTGTAATCGCCGGCGCCGCCCGGGGGGAACATGTCGCGCGTGATCAGCTGCGCGGAGCAGCTCTGGTTTCGGCTTCCAATTCCGAGGTCGCAGTAGGGCCTTTCATAGAGCCGCAGGGGGTTGTAGGCGTAGTAGAGGCGGAATGGGGCGTTGATGACCGGCATGATGACGGAGAGTTCTGCGCCAGTGGACATGCGAGGAACGAAGTTGGTACCAGCGATGGGGTGGATATTCCGCTGGAAGCCGACCAGCGAGCCGGGAATGCCTCCCTGGCAGGCGCCGTTGTTCCACACCGGGCAACCATAGAGGGGCGCGATAAGTGAATTAAAGCCTTCGATGCTTTGCATCAACTGCCCCTTTTTGAGGGCCACGTTGAGACCGAAGTCGTCGAAGAAGGAGAAGGTGACGGGTCCGGCGATGGGAATGCGGTACTCGGCATTGGCGGTCAAGTTGGAATCGCCGCCGATGGAGGCGATGCCGTATATCGGCAAGGGCACCTGGATGCATTGGTTCAACTGGGGATTTGCGGGGTCACGCGGCACGCAGGTTCCGTCCGGATTGGTCAACTGCAAATTGACGCGGGTAGGCACATAACCGTAGGGGGTGGCGGCCCGAACGTCAAAACCGCGTAAATCGCCCTCGCCGCCGGAGTAGAAACGGTTGTTGGGCGGGGCCACGTCGCCGCCGTATCCCATCACATAACCCAACTGGGCGCGCACGCCGAGCACGTTACGCCCGGTGGGCGAAGGCATGAGATAGTGCATGGACCGGAACTGCTTGTAAGCCACCATGGGCGCGATATAGCGCACGTTGCCCCAGATGCCGGAGGCCTGCATCACGGCAGTGTATTCCTTGCCGGTGCGCGGACGCATGGGGTTGTTGATGGTGTTGTATATGTAGCTGAAGGAGGCATAGCTGTTGACAATGCCGGTCAAGGCATTGTTTCCCTGGATACCGGAGCGGAAGCTCATGGTCTGGAAGAAGGTCTGCGAGGCGGTGGAGAAGGCGGTAATATTCGACTTGCTCCACGAATAGGTGAAGCCGACGCGCTGGAAGGCGTGCCGCCTGAGGGGATAGCTGACCGAGAAGTTGAAGCCCTTGGCGGCCTGGTTGTAGTTTTGGATCATCGACGTCTGCGCCGCGGACAGGTTGGGCGACGAGCCTGTGGTGGCCTGGTAATTCTTAGCCGCGTTGAAGTCCTGCTTGTTGTTGTAGAGCTGGAAACCGACGTTGAACGGGCGGTTGCGCACGTAAGGCTGGGTGAAGCCGAACATAAATGTGCGGCTGACGTTTCCCAGATTGCCTTGCAGGCTGAGGGTTTCTCCCAGTCCGAGGAAGTTGTTGGTCTGGTAGTTGACGCCAATGAAGGCGCCGGAGAGGCCGCTTAAGCCGCCGTTCATGCCGATGGAGTTCTTGCCCTTTTCTTTCACTTTGAGCAGCAGGGTCACGGTTCCAGCCTCGGCATCCTGCTGCGCGGTGGAGTCCTGATCGACTTTGAGCGGTTCAAAGTACTCGAGCTGGTTGAGGCGGAGCAGGCTGTACTCCCAGAGTTGGGAGTTGTAGACCTGTCCTTCCTCCAGCATGAGTTCACGGCGGATGACTTTGTCGCGGGTGATGCGGTTGCCCTCGAACTCGATACGCGCGACGTAAAAGGGTTTTCCCTCGTCGATATCGATGTTGAGCGAGACGGTTTTTTTCTGGTCGTCAAAGACGGGTTTGGGTATGGCGCCGAAGTTGATATATCCCAACTGCCCGTATGCTTTCTTGAGGTTCTCCAGGCCCTTGGCGATGAGCGTGGCGTTGAACCAGTCGCCGTCCTTGACCGCGAAAGTGGCGCGCAGGGCCTTGACGTTTTTGACCGCCTTGTTGCCGGTGAAAGTGATGGTGCCGAGGCGGTAGCGCGCGCCCTCTTCAACGGGCATGAGGATGTCGATGCGCTTACCTTTGTTGGGCCGGAAGGTAAACCAGTTCAGCCCGCCCTGGTCGCGAATTTGGGTTTTGGGCTCCTCGATGGCGGTGTTGTAATAACCTTTGTCGCGGTATGCCTGGCGCACGCGCTCGGTATCCTCCTCGAGCTTAGAGGCGTCGAAGGTCTGGGGAAAGAGATTCTCGAAGATGATCGAACGGGGAATGCCGATGGGCTTCAGGTTCTTCATGGAGCGGCGCAAGGCCAGGCTGCTGATGTGGGGATTACCGGTGAACTTGATCTGGCCCACCTTCACAGTGGGGCCTTCCTTGATGTTGAAGTTAACCTGCACGCTGGCCGGAGGGATGGTCTTGATCTCGGTTTTGATGGTGGCAAACTGGTGGCCATGCTCGGAGAGGATGTCCTTAAGGACGGTCTCAGCCCGCTTGATTTTGGTGGGGTCGTACTGGCTCTCGACGGAGAGGCCGACCTTATCTTTTTTGAAGCGGTCGAGCACGTCGGACTGGGAGACGGCGTTAAGGCCCTTGTAGTTGATCTCGCGAATGGTGGGCCTCTCGCGGACAAAGACGTTCAGAATGATGCCTTTTTCCGAGTCCTCCCGCTCGATGCGCACATCGTCGAAGTACGAGGTGTTCCACAACGAGTTGAAGTCGCGCTCAATGGAGACCGGATCGTAGGAGTCGCCGGGGTGAGTAAAGAGACGCGCCAGGATGGTCTCTTTGGGAATGCGCCGGTTGCCGATGACCCGAATGGATTCAATGGGCTGCGGCTGCTGGGCCAGGGCCGCGGCGGCCGAGAGCGCCAGCGCGAGCACAAGCATGGTGCGCGCCAGACGGCATGCTGCCGGCAAGGCGCGGGAGATGGAAATGTGCTTGATCTTCACCGGGCTGGAGCCCTGCGCTGAGCACACAGACTGGTGCGGTCCATAGTTCGCCATCACGTTCGGCTTCACGGGAAGAATATCGACACCCTCGTTGCTGAAAATCTGGTGCTGCCTAGAGGAAAAACCAATTTTACCACCCCAGTGACAAGACCCGTCTTATCACCCCATGAAGCAAAGACCACTTTATGGGGACCCCGGCTATCACCCCAGAAAGCAAAGACCACTTCCTGGGGGCCCTGGGAGTAAAACTAAACCTATCCCACAGTCTACCGGACGCAGGCGGGTTGGGATGCTTAATCCTGTCATCGGAGGGCACAAGATCCATATTTAGACGCAGGTCGGGCGCGCAGGACACCTTCTGCTGGCTAAGGATTTGAGGAGATGGAGGAGTCGCCATGAGCGCATGATGCGATTTCAACTCAGGAGAGACGGGAACAGTGATCGGGGTGTAGTAAGTCTGGAACGGCACCAAGGGCGCTCATCCTCCCAAAAATATACAGTAATTTAGTAATATATTGCCGAATATTCTCTTTTTTCCCGCTGCGATTGGCCCTTGCGGTATGCTTCTACCTATCCGGCCATCAATGCGGCTTTTCCCAGCGAGGGTATAGGCCATGCCGGAGGAGGCCGGCGAATGGAGATGGAGCCAGAAGGGCGCCGAAATCTTTCCATGATCGTAATCCGGGTGATGGTGGGCCTGGTATTTCTGCTGGAAGGCAGCCTGAAGTTTCTCCGCCCCGAGGAGCTGGGCGCAGAGCGATTCGCGGCGCTGGGCCTGCCCTTCCCTCATTATCTGGGTCTGCTTGCAGGGGGGCTGGAGATCGGTGGGGGCGCGGCCATCCTGTTGAACTTCTACGCCGGCGATGCGGCGTTGGCGCTGCTGGCGGTCATCGTCACCGCCCTGATTGCGAACAAATTTCCTATCCTTCTGGGCAGGCCACTAGGCCCGTTCCCGCTGGAAAAGCTCAACGAGTACGGCTGGCTGAGCTTTTTACACGCGGCGCGCACCGAATTTTGCATGATCTTTTGCCTGCTGGCTATTGTGATCGACTCCGGCCTCAAGCTGGGCCGCAGACGGCGCTGGTACCAGACCGGGCCGAGCTGAGCGGGGGCGCCGGGCAGGGTCACTGGTGGGCAATGGCTGGAAACAGGCTAATCCTTAAGGCCAGGATTTGCAGGACTGCAAAGAGGACGACCAGAGCGGCGCCGCGCGCCGACCATCGAGCCCGGCGCAGACACAAGCTGATACCGAGGGCGCTGGCAGCGCCGACGATGAGCGTCATGGCAATCTCGACCGGCGAGAAATGCCCGGAGACGATATGCGCCCATCCCAGCAGGTATAGCCAGATGATCGCCATGATACCGAGCCAGAAGACCAGGCAGGGCAGAGCGGACCATCGAGCCGATTCCCGCCGTTTGAAGCCCAGCACAATGGGAAAGCAGAGAGGCAGCGTCTGCACGAGGTGGCGCAACGAGCCGTGGCTGACCGCGCCCACAACGTAGAGCGCGATCAGCACCACAAGGCAGCAACCGCCAATTTCCTTCAGCTTGCTCGTCATGGCGGGATTTCCTTGTTACTACTCTACAGGCCCGGCCATGAAGTAGACGTAGACCAGCAAGGCCACGCCGATGAGGCCTGGAATCAGGCCGCAAAGGTAGACCGGTTCGTTGCCGATCAGAGCCCGCAGGAAGATGAGCAGCGCGATACCTGCGCTGACGCAGACGAGGCCGCCAATCTTTATTCCTTCGCGGGATTTGATCCTCTTCAACCGTTCCTCTTCCTTCAGCAAATCGATAGCCGCCTTGGCGCCCTCGCCCGAGGACTCGGTAATCCGCCGCAGGGTCTCCGCCTTGTAAAAAGCCTCGCGCTCCTTTTGCCGGGTACCGAACCAGATGCCGAAGATGATCATCGTAAACGTTGACACGATGGCGATGATCGGAATAAACATACCGATAATCGGAATAATCATATCTTCCTCCTTGCCGGGGAGTCTTCCCCATGCGATTGGTAGGACAGGTGGTCTTTGAATCCGGTTGCAGAATTTCAGAAATAGAGCGATTGGGGAGAAAATGCAACCAGAGTGAGAGAAAGCGGGTCATACTATCCACAGAGGCATTACCGCAGAATGAACGCCGCCACCAGCGCCGAAAAAAATCAGGCCGACCTTGCCGACATCGAGCGAGTGCTGGCCGGCGACGCGCAGGCATTCGAGGGGATCGTGCGACGCTGGCAGGGGCCGCTGATCAACATGGCGTGGCGCTACTCACGCGATCGCGGGCGTGCCGAAGAGATGGCCCAGGAGGCTTTTCTGCGCGCCTGGCGCGGGTTAAGCCACTGGCGACGGGAATCGAGTTTTTCCACCTGGCTGTTTGCGCTGGCGGCCAATGTCTATCGCTCGGAGTTGAAGCGATTCCCAACGGAGACTCTTCCGCTGGAATCCGCTCCCGAGCCTGCCTGGCTGGCGACTCAACACAACGAGCTGGCTGCGCGGATGAGTCACGAAGCCGTGCGCCGCGCCGTGCTGGCCCTACCTCTGCACTACCGCGAGCCGGTGGTTCTGTATTATTTTTACGAGATGGACGTGGCCGCGGCGGCGCGCACGATGGGGATGCCGGAAGGAACGTTGAAGGCTCGCCTCTCCAGGGCGCGGGAGCTGTTGCGACAACGATTCCCGAGGCTGGAAGAGGAGCACGCTTCCCACCCATCGCCAAAAACGCGAAAGATGGGGCACCCGAATTTCATGGATACAGAAATAGCACAAACGCGCGGAAAGGAGGCCGCGCGATGAATCGAGCCAAGACAAGCCGTAGTGGAGCCGGGCGCGCGAGGATTGAAACAGAGATCGACCACATACTGGCCGGCGAAGAGGAACTGATGCCCTCCTCGGGCTTTGTGGCCTCGGTGATGGAACAGGTGCGGCAAGAGGCCGCTATGCCCGAGCCGATTCCCTTCCCATGGAAGATGGCGATTCCCCTCCTGCTGCTGGTCTGCGGAGGCGTCGGTTGGAGCACAGTGGAGCTGGTTCGTATCGGCATGCGGGGGCGTAGCCTGACTGCGCTGGGCCTGACTGAACTCAGTCAACTTGGGCAGAGCTGGTGGACGTTTACGCTGCCGCCTCTTTCTACAGAACAGGTGCGTTCGTTGGAGCAAGCTGGCTGGGTGGCGCTGGCTCTGGGAATTTCGCTGCTCTCCTGGTTGTTGTCGCGGCGGCTGGCTGGGCGCGGAGGGCTGCTCTAGAGTCGGGCATGAGGTCGCTGGAGGCAACCGTGATGGCCGATCCCCTGGAACGCTTTGTGAGCGCGCAGGCTGCGGTGTTTCCGCGGGTGGTGGAGGAGCTGCGCGGGGGAGAAAAACGCAGCCACTGGATCTGGTTTATCTTTCCGCAGATGAAGGGGCTGGGGCACAGTTCACAGTCGGAGTATTACGGCATCGGCTCTCTGGAAGAGGCGGCGGCCTATCTGCGGCATCCGGTATTGGGTCCGCGGCTGCGGCAATGCGCGCGGCTGGTCACGCAGGTGGAAGGACGCACGATCAGCCGGATTCTCGGCTATCCCGACGATTTGAAGTTCCGCTCCTCGATGACGCTCTTTGCCCGTGCCGCCGAAGAGGCTGGGCTGGACGCAGCCGAATTCAACGACGCGCTGAAAAAATATTTCAACGGCGAGGGAGATGTGCTGACGGCGGCGTTGTTGCGTTAGAGCTGCTCGTGCTTGGCCCCGAACTCCCGTAGTTTGGCGAGGAGTGCGGCGGCTTGGCCAGAGTCGATGGCTTCGGCGCTCATGTGGACGCCCTCTTTGAGATCGGCGGCCAGCCCGGCAGCCACAAGGGTGGCGGCGGCGTTCAACAGGACGATGTCGCGGCGCGCGCCGGGGACGCCGGTGATCACGTCGTAGAGCAAAGCCTTGTTGGTGGCGATGTCGCCGCCGGTGAACTGATCGAGCGTGGCGCGAGGCAGGCCGGCCATCTGCGGGGTGATGCGGGCGGCGTGCAGGGTGGATTCGCCGCCGGTTTCGGATTCTTCAATTCGCGCCACGATGGATTCGCCGGTGGTGGTCAGCTCATCAATCCCATCTGTCCCGTGGACGACAAAGGCACGCTTAGCGCCGAGAGCTGCGAGCGTACGGCCCACGAGAAGGACCTTGCTGGGTGAGAGCACGCCGATGACCTGATTACGCGCGCCGGCGGGGTTGGTGAGCGGGCCGACTAAGTTGAAAATGGTTCGGAAGCCGAGCGCGCGGCGCAACGGCCCGAGAGCCTTCATAGCGGGATGATAGAGCGGCGCGAAGAGGAAGACGAAACCGGTCTGGCGGAGACATTCGACAGCTAAATCCGGGCCTAATTCGATGGGTACGCCAAGGGCTTCGAGCACGTCGGCCGCGCCGCAGAGGGATGTGACGGCGCGATTGCCGTGCTTGGCGACCTTGGCTCCGGCGGCTGAAGCCACCAGCGCCGCGCCGCAAGAGATATTGAAGGTGAGCGGTCCGCCACCGCCGGTGCCGACGGCATCGACCAGATCGGCGCGCTCAGCGGGCGTGAAGGGCAGCGGCGTGACGCGGCGGCGCATCACGTCGACAAAACCGGCCAGCTCGGGGGCTTGCTCGCCTCGGGTGGCCAGCACGGTGAGCAATGCTGCGGTCTCAACTTCAGGCACACTGCCGGAGAGGATTTCCTCGAGCACACCGGCTGCCTGGTCGCGGGTCAGCGTCGCGCCATCCTGGGCTAGCGGTTTCAACAGCTCCTTCAGAGAGGCCATATGAACAATGATAACCACCTGCGTTGGGGCCAACTGATTGCTATTCGCTCGCATGGGTTTCGTTTGCCCGTTCTTCGTCGCGCAGGATAGTATTTGTTTGCCGCTGACACGGTCTCGGCGTTCCGGAATCCACCGGGGCCAGAGACGAATCCCCAAGGCTAGCGGAGAGAACGGTCCCTACCGACATGAAGATTCACGAGTATCAGGCAAAAACAATTTTACAAAAGTACGGCGTGGCTGTGCCCCAGGGCGAAATGGCCAACACGCTGGAGGAAGCAACGGCTGCGGCGCGCAAATTATTTGCCGGGGGCGCGAGCGGCGTGGTGGTCAAGGCGCAGATTCACGCCGGAGGGCGCGGCAAGGGCGGCGGCGTGAAGGTTGCGCGCACGCAAGCGGAGGCCGAGCAGTATGCCCAGCAGATTTTGGGCATGACGCTGGTGACGCACCAGACCGGGCCGCAGGGGCAAAAAGTCCAGCGGCTGTTGATTGAAGAGACGGCCAGCATCGACCGTGAACTGTATTTGGGCATCGTACTCGACCGTGTGACGGGCAGGCTGGTCTTCATGGCCTCGCAGGCTGGAGGGATGGAGATTGAAGTGGTGGCCGCGAAGACTCCAGAGGCGATTTACAAAGAATCTATTGATCCGGTGATTGGCCTGGGAGCGTGGCAGGCGCGCAAGCTGGCCTTCGCGCTGGGACTCAAGCCGACGCAGATCAACGCGGCGGTGGCGTTTTTGCAGAGTTTGTACAAGGCCTACATCGAAACAGATGCGTCATTAGTTGAGATCAATCCGTTTATCACTACGACGGACGACAAGCTCTTTGCGCTGGATGCGAAGATTACATTTGACGACAATGCGCTCTTCCGCCACCCGGAGATCAAGGCGCTACGCGACACCGCCGAGGAGGATCCGCTGGAGGTGGAGGCGAGCAAGTACTCGCTCAATTACATCAGGCTGGACGGGTCGATAGCTTGCATGGTGAACGGCGCGGGGCTGGCCATGGCGACCATGGACATTATTCAGTATGCCGGAGGCAGCCCGGCGAATTTTCTGGATGTGGGCGGCGGGGCGACCCAGGAGCAGATTGAGCATGCCTTCGAGATTCTGCTGGCCGATGCGCACGTGAAGGCGATTTTCATCAATATTTTTGGCGGGATTCTGAGAGTGGACCGGCTGGCCACGGGGGTGGTGGCGGCGACGCGCAATTTGAAGGTGAAGGTGCCGATTGTGTTGCGCCTCGAAGGGACGAATGTGGAGGAGGGCCGCCGGATTCTGAAAGAGTCGGGATTGAATTTTCAAGTTGGGGCAACGATGAAAGAAGCGGCTGAGTTAGTTGTGAAGGTGGCAAGCTAGGAGTTAGAAGCTAATGTCTGTTTTAGTTGATAAGAATACTCGACTCATTGTACAGGGCATTACCGGCAAGGAAGGCACGTTCCACGCGATGAGCTGCGCGGAGTATGGCACGAAGGTTGTGGGCGGGGTGACTCCCGGCAAGGGCGGGTCGACGCACGAGGGCTGGACGGTCTTCAACACCGTAGCCGAGGCCGTCGGCAAGACTGGCGCCAACGCGACCATGATTTTTGTTCCGCCGCCGTTTGCAGCCGATGCAATTCTCGAAGCCGAGGATGCGGGGATTCCGCTGATCGTGTGCATCACCGAGGGCATTCCCACGCTGGACATGGTGAAGGTGTGGGCCAAGCTGAAGGATTCGAAGTCGCGGCTGATCGGGCCGAATTGCCCGGGAGTGATTTCGCCGGGCAAGGCCAAGATCGGCATCATGCCGGGGCGCATTCATAAAGAGGGATCGGTGGGCATTGTCTCGCGCTCCGGAACGCTGACCTATGAGGCTGTGTACCAGTTAACGCAGCGGGGCATTGGGCAATCGACCGCGATAGGCATTGGCGGCGACCCGATCATCGGCACCACGCACATCGACGCGCTGCGATTGTTCAACGACGATCCGGAGACGGAAGCGATTATTCTGATCGGCGAGATAGGCGGCTCGGCGGAAGAGGCCGCGGCAGAGTTTGTGAGGCAGCACGTGAAGAAGCCGGTGGTGGGCTTCATCGCCGGACAGACCGCGCCTCCGGGCCGGCGCATGGGCCACGCGGGCGCCATCATCAGCGGCGGGCAAGGGACGGCTGCCGAGAAGATGAAGGCCATGACTGCTGCGGGGATTCACGTGGTGGTTTCGCCGGCAGAGATTGGGGCGACGCTGGCGCGAGTGATTGGGAAAGGCTAGCTTTGAGTGTGAGTGTGAGTGTGAGGAGGCATCCATGGGATCTTCATGTTTAGCACATAGCGATTGAATGACTCCGAAGAGCATCCTCCCTATCTCATCACATCTAGAATCGTGCTGTTGTGAAGAGCAAGATTCCTGTTTACACTGTGCCGAAGTCGAATTAGCATTAATTCAGCTTCCGACTCACCGCTCACGGACCAATAATTCTCAAGATCAGCCACGGAAAGGATGTTCTATGCGCAAATGGGGCATCATCGTTACGTTGTTTTACGCTCTAATAGTTGTGGGTCTTCTTTTTCCGGTTACTGCGCTCCTCGCCGCAGATGAAGGGCCTTTTTTGCAGGAGTTCCAGAAATCCATAATATGGGTTTACGGATTCGTGGGATCCTGGATATTGTTTGCTGTTGTCTTGTCCGGTCAGGCTGTCCTACTTTTTTTATCTGTCGATACCTCGTTCAAACGGCGCAAGCCCAGAGCACATATTGCCGTTTCGTGCATCGCCGCATCCATGTTGTTTGCACTCCTCACCTTTGCTGCCGTAATTTCCCTGGATTCCGCAATTAAAAACTCTACCTTCGTAAATCAATATTTAAGCAGTGCGCCTCAGGTACTTTGCTTCTGCGCGTTGCTATGGTTGTTCTGGGGGATTCTCTTCTACTTGTATCTGCGAAATTCTACCGACATCACCACGCGACTCGTCTCATGGCTGCTGAAAGGCAGCGTGCTGGAGCTTTTAATCGCGATTCCCAGCCATGTGATTGCACGGCGGCGTAATGATTGTACAGCGCCGGCAGTAACCAGCTTCGGCATTGTCACGGGCATCGCGGTGATGTTGCTTTGTTTTGGCCCGAGCGTTCTGCTGCTTTACAAGAAGCGCATGGACGCCTATGCCGCACGCAACTCCAAATAGTGGTCGTCGCAGTCAGCAAGGCCCGCCGGAATGACGGGCCTTTGTGTTTGCTGCGAGGTTGGCTTCACCACACTCTACACGGCTTGGAATTCACCATGGCCGCGGTCTTCTTGCAACTGAAGCTTTTGGCAAACTCCGGCAGATCCTGGAGGACGGTGTTGGTACGGTACTCGTCGGGCGCGTGGGGATTGGTCTGCGCTTGTGTGCGCAGTTGTTCGGGGCGAGTCTGGGTGCACCACTGCTGCGCATAGGCGATCCAGAAGCGCTGCTCGGGAGTATAGCCGTCTATGGTGGCATTCATGTCGACGTGCGCGGCCTGCGCTTTGTCGAGCCAGGCCAGCCAGGCGAGCCACAGCCCGCCGAGATCGGCGAGGTTCTCGCCCAGGGTGAGCTTGCCATTCAGGTGAACGCCGGGAACAGCCTCGATGGCGTCGTACTGCTTGACCATACAGTCAGCACGCTCGTTGAACTTCTGCTCGTCTTCCTTGGTCCACCAGTCACGCAGGTTGCCTTCCTTGTCGAACTGGCGGCCCTCATCGTCGAAGCCGTGGGTCAGCTCGTGGCCGATGGTGGAACCCATGTCGCCGTAGTTGGCCGCATCGTCCTCCTTGCCGCTGAAGAAGGGCGGTTGCAGGTAACCGGCGGGAAAGTTCACGTTGTTCATCTGCGGGTCGTAGTAGGCGTTGACGGTGGGCGGGGTCATCTCCCACTCGAGCTTGTCGACCGGCTTGCCGATCTTGGCTAGGTCGCGCGCGAATTCAAACTCATGAGCGCGCATCTGGTTGCCCAGGGCGTCGCCGTGGACGATCTGAAGCGTGGAATAGTCGCGCCATTTGTCGGGGTAGCCAATCTTGTTCATCACCGTGTGCAACTTTTCCTTGGCTTTGATCTTAGTGGCGGCGCTCATCCAGTCCAGACTGTCGAGGTCTTTGTCCATGGCCTGCTCGATGGCCAGGGTCATGTCGAGGGTGCGCTGCTTTTCTTCAGGCGGAAAGTAGCGCGCCACGTAGACCTGGCCCAGCGCCTCGCCCAACTCCTGGTCCACGCGGCGGGTGCAGCGTTTCCAGCGCTCCTGCTGCTTCTCAGCGCCGTTGAGGATGTGCGAGTAGAAGTTCCAGTTTTCATGGTCGAAGCTCTCCGGCAGGCTGGTTCCCGCAAAGGCGTGGAGCAGGTGCCAGCGCAGATAGGTGCGAATCTGATCGATGGGCGTATCGGCGACGAGCGCGTTGAACTCGGCAAAGAACTTCGGCTCCATGTCGTTGGCTTTGCCCACGGCGGGAGCGTGCGCGGTGGCAACGTAGTCGGCGAGCGAAAAGTGCGTCAGCTCCTTTTGGAAACTTAGAACGTCGGTGGGGTGGTTCAGGTTTTGCGGGTCGCGCTGCTCGGTGATGGTGAGCGAGGCTTTGGCCATGCGGGTTTCGATAGCCAGAACAGTCTCGGCGTCTTTTGCGGCCAGCGCCTCGGGCTCGCCGGCGAGTGAGAAGATTTTTTTGACATGAGCCACGTACTGCTGGCGCTGTTCGACAGATTTGGCGTCGGTGCGGGTGTAGTAGTCACGCTCGGGAAGGCCGAGGCCGTCGGCTCCATAAAAGCTGATGACGGAGGTGGAGTCGGCGAAATCCTGATTCGATCCCATGGCGAAGAAGGCGCGCACGCCGATGGAATGCAGGTGGGCCAGGAGCGCGGGCAAGTCGGCGGATGTTTTTAGCGCGGCGATGCGGTCCAACTCCGGCTGAAGAGGCGCGAGGCCCAGCTTGTTCACCGTGGCTGTGTCCATGCAACTGTCATACTCGTCGCCAATTTTCTGTTCGTTGGGGCTGCGTGAGGCCAGAGGCGCGGAAGTTTCTTCGAGGATTCGTTTCAAGCGAATGCGATTTAGCTCGGCCAGCTCAGTAAAGCGGCCATAGGAGGTCTGGTCGGGGGGTAGCGGATTGCGCTTAAACCACCCGTTGCAACTGAAGCGGTAAAAGTTCTCGCAAGGGTCTATGGTTTTGTCGATGAGCGAGGAATCGAAGACACGCAATTCAGATGCTGCCGCGGGGGCGGGCGCGCCTGACGGCGCACTTTGGCTAAGTGCTGATGCGTCCAGCATGACGGCAGCGAGGATGGCGGCCGGCACGATCAGAGAGCGATGGGGTGAAACGGCGAAGCTGAACATGCGGAAACTTTATCAGATTTGGCTGCCTTGCAGGCAACAGCGCTGCGCATCACGTCGCGGATTACAATAAGGAGGCAGACAAAATTCCCGCAGGAGACAATACTTCGTGGCGCAGCGCACCTTCAGCATCGTCAAGCCGGACGCGGTCCGCAAGGGTTTCACCGGGGCCATTCTGGCGGAGATCGCGAAGGCCGGCTTTCAGATTGTGGCCATCAAGAGGCAGTCGATTTCCGAGGAGCAGGCCAGGGGATTTTATGCCGTTCACGTGGGCAAGCCGTTCTTCGATGGGCTCTGCGAGTTTATGTCCTCGGGGCCACTGGTGCTGATGGTTCTGGAAAAGGAGAACGCGATTGCCGATTTGCGCAAGCTGATGGGCGCGACCAATCCGGCCAACGCCGAAGAGGGAACCATTCGTAAGAAGTTTGCCGACTCGATGTCAGAGAATGCCATACACGGATCGGACGGCGAGGAGACGGCGGCGTTTGAGATTGGGTACTGGTTTGCGGGGTACGAGCTGATTTAAGGATTCCGCAAATAAAACAGAAGCCCCGTTCAAGTTGAGCCTGAACGGGGCTTTTTCTGCGTAGTGAGAACTCTTACCTTTTGCCCTGGATGGTCTTGGGATTGCCGCCGGTTTTTTTGACGGCGCGGCGGGCGGCGATCTCATGCATCTCCTTGCCCATGCTGGATTGGTTGATGCCTATCTGGATGGCCAGGTTGATGACGCCACTGGTGCTCATATAGAGCGCCAATCCTGATGCCAGGTTTCCAAAGATGAAGCCCATCATCACCGGCATCATGAAGGCCATCATCTTGCGCTGTGCGGGGTCCATGCCGGGCGATGGGGTGATGTACTGGGTCAGAAACATGGTGAGAATAATAATGCCCGGCAGAATGTAATACGGGTCCGCGCTGGACAGGTCGTTGAGCCAGAACCAATGGGCCTGGCGCAACTCGACGGCATTGCGCAGTACTTGATAGTAGGCGAAGAACAAGGGCATCTGGATGAGCATGGGCAGGCAACTGCCGTACATATTGACGCCCTCGTCCTTGTAGAGGGCCATCATCTCGGCGTTCATCTCAGCCTTTTTGGGGTCAGTTGCCTTGAGGTGCTTGTAGCGATTCTTGATAGCCTCGACCTTTGGCTGTAGACGTATCATCTTGAGCGAGGACTTCATCATCATGTAGCGGGTAGGCAGCATGAGGAGGTTGAAGAGCACGGTGAAGATGATGATGGACCAGCCCCAATTGGCAATGACGTGCTTGTAGTTGTATCGCAGGACCAGATAAAGGGGCTTGGCGATGATGGTAAGCCAGCCGAACTGGATGAGGGGCTCGAGCGTGGGTCCGGTGGGCTTGCCGTCGGCGCCGGTTGCGCGGATGCTCTTGAGGACATCGGTATCTTTAGGTCCGGCGAAGAGGCGCACGCGGGTCGAGCCGCTGGTATCCGCCACGGCCAGGCCGATCACGTCCGCCGGTTTCTTCTGGCTGTTGGGGTCGGAGGGATTGGTGGGCAGGTCGATGGAGTTGTGCAGCGTAACGACGGTAGTGCGAGAGGGTGCGTCAGGCAGGAAGGCGGCGGCAAAGTAGAGATCGTTGATGGCCGCGTAGTCGAAGGGCTGATCGAGCGTGGCGCCGCCGCTGACCTTTTTGGCGTCGGTTGAGTCGTCCTTGCCGTTCAGCGACCAGGCAAATTTTCCAGTGGCGAAGTGCATGGCTTCGGTCTGGTCGCCGAGTCCGGCGGGCCAGGCCAGCAGGGCGCGCACAGGAGCGCCATAGCGGTGGACCTCGACCTCGGCTGTCACCACGTAGCTCGCATCAAAGCGGAAGGTCTTTACTACGTCAAGGCCGTTAGCGGCGTAGTGGAAGGAGATGGAACCGGGAGCCTGGAGAACTCCGGTGGACGAGGCAGCGCCGGAGACGGAGACCTGATAGAGGGCCTCATTCAATTGTTTGGTCAGCTCCGGCTCATAAGTGTAGAGCGAGAGCGGCAGGCCGAAGGCAGCGGTCCTGGAATTGACGAGGTCAAGCTGCTGACCGCTTGGGCCGGGATGGTCCTTATACTTGCTGTCCTTCAGAATCCAGTGCTCGACCTGCGCGCCGCGGTTGGTGAAGACGACTTTGATGTTGGCGTTCTCCACCGTTGTTTCCGCCACGGCGGAGGCGGCGATCATCGGAGTGGCAACCGGGGGAGGCTGTATCTGCGCGGCGGCTGACTGCGGCTGGGTTGTGGCTGCGGCTGGTTGTGCTGCCTGCTGTTGGTTTTGGGCCTGAGACTGGGTTTGAGCAGCGGGCGCAGGAGCAGGCGGCTGCTTGGGCCTCATGAAGAACTGAAAACCGAGAAGGACCATAAGGGCCAGGAGGGTCATGGAGATCAGGCCGCGCATATCGCCGCCGCTGCCGCCGCCTCCGCCTGGAGCTTGAAGATTAGGATTGCTGAATTCTGGCAAAGTATACTTCCTGTTCGTAAAGGGGCGAGCCGTCAGGCTGCCGCTCTTTCTATGGTAATGGTTTGTGGGGAAAGTAGCGTGAAATCGGCGCTGGGGGCACGGGGTCAAAACCGCCGCGGGTGAAGGGATGGCAGCGCAGCAGCCTCCAGATAGCCAGAGCCGTGCCGCGCAGAGGTCCGTGGGTGGCGATGGCGAGGGAGGCGTACTCCGAGCAGGTGGGCAGAAACTTGCAGCCATGGCCGGGATTGAGCGCATGGATCGCCGGTGAGAGCCAGCGTTGATAGAAGGCGAGGAGGGCAAGCAGAAAATTAGTCATGGCCCAGTTCTCACCGGAAGTGTGCGGCTTCCCACCCATTCCGCGATAAAACTGCGGAATGGATGGGGCACGGAACGAGTTGGTAAAGCGAGCAAAAGACTGGTCATGGCACCTGCGGCGCGACACTCGGGTTGGGATTCTGCTTCATGCGGGCGGCTTCGGCGGCTGCCTGCTGAAGGATACGCACGACCTCCGCCTCAAGTTTCTTGAAATCCATGGTGAGCACCGCGCGGCGCGGGTGGAGGATGAGGTCGCATCCATGTGGCAACAGGTCGAGGTGGCGGCGCAGGGCCTCTTTCATGCGGCGCTTGATGCGGTTGCGTTCATGGGCCTTGCCCAGCACCTTGCCGGCGGTGAGTCCGACGCGCGGGCCGGCAGCTATGGTCTGCGGCGCTAAAAACCAGCTCATGGATGCGGACTGGCGCTTGCGGTCGGCCGCATAGGCGCGCTGATAGTCGGCGTGCTTGCGCAGGCGCGCTCCTACCAGAGATTGGCGGGGGGACTGCCGCGGAGCAGGCTGGAGAGGAGTGTTCATAGCTGAGCCGGAAGGCGTTCCAGCCGGAACGCGCCGGGTCACGGCAGATTACGGCTGAAACAAAACTTTGGGCGAGGGCTAGTCGCGGAATCCCGCGCTGACGGAGACGCGTTTGCGGCCGGCTGCGCGGCGGCGGCTGAGTACGGCTGCGCCGGCCTTGGTCTTCATGCGAGCGCGGAAGCCGTGAGTTTTCACGCGTTTGCGTCGATTGGGTTGAAATGTGCGCTTGGGCATGAAAATGCGCTCCTGTTTTCTGAATGAATCTATGCCTTAACGGCAAGTACTTAGTGTATCGCAGGTTAGGCCAGGAATCCAGCGGGAATGGCGTAAAAGGCATCTTTGCGCGCGCCGACCCCGGCTACAAATAACTCGAGACGCGGCGAAAGCCTGCCCTGAGCGCAGCCCAGGGGAGGGGCTGCCCGCGAGCTTGCGCACGATGAAAAAAATTCTCTCGAATGGCCATGAAGAGCGTAATCCAGCAGCTATGCAGCGAAAACTCTGGTAACCTTAGAGGCGAGTTTCACCATCATTAGTGCATCCGATGTAGACGGCAAAAAAACTTATGTGAAAGAGTGATTACAAGACGCCCAAGTGTGCTACTCTTGTGACCGTTCGAGAAATTTTCCCAACACTCCACGGAACGTTTCAAAAACCGGCAGAATTTCATACTGGTCCCAGGCAAAGTCAGGGGCCGAGCAGCGGCAAATCGACGCCAGGCCCCAGGCCTTGCGCCGCGGGAAGCTGTTGCGCAAGCGCGTAAAATAAACTGGCCTGGCAAAGAACAGGCGGCAGGTAAGGATCAGCAGATGGCATACGCAATTTCGCCGGCGACGGCCCCCAACCCCTGGCTTCAGATTCTAGCTGCCCTAGAGATGAAGGTGAATCGCCAGTCTTTCGAGACCTGGCTGAAACCCACCAAGTACAGCCATGTCGTCAACCGCACGCTGTATGTGCGCGTGCCCTCGACGCAGTTTCAAAATCTGGGAGACCTTTATGGCGACCTGATCCAGGAGGCCATCGAGCAGCAGGAGCTGGAGCTGGACGACGTGAGTTTTGTGACCGCCGAGGAAGACCCCTCGATTCCGCCGGTGCGCAAGGACGGCGGCTTCGCGCCGTTGCCAGCCCATGCGCCAACGGCGCCGGCGCAGCGCACCCCGGAACAGGCGCGCTTCGACTGGTCGACCGCGGCGCAGCTGAACCCGCGCTACACCTTCGAGGCGTTCGTGATCGGCAATGGCAACCAGTTTGCGCGCGCCGCGTCTCTGGCAGTGGCCGAACGGCCTTCGAAGGCCTACAATCCGCTTTTCTTGTATGGCGGCGTGGGCATGGGCAAGACCCACCTGATGCACGCCATCGGCCACGAGGTGAAGCGCCTTCAGCCCTCATCCAACATCTGCTACGTCTCGGCGGAAAAGTTCACCAACGAGATGATCACCTCGCTGCGCAACGACCGCATGACCAGCTTCCGCGACCGTTTCCGCTCGGTGGACGTGCTGCTGATCGACGACATCCAGTTCATCGCGCAGAAGGAGCGCACCCAGGAGGAGTTCTTTCACACCTTCAACGCTCTGCACGAAAACATGAAGCAGATTGTGATCGCCTCGGACCGCCCGCCCAAGGAGCTGGCGGAGATAGAGGACCGGCTGCGCTCGCGCTTTGAGATGGGGCTGATCGCCGACATCCAGCCGCCCGATCTGGAGACAAAGGTCGCCATTCTGCAGAAAAAAGCGGAGAGCGAGCAGGTGCAGTTGCCCGCCGACGTGGCGCTGTTCGTAGCCTCCAACGTGCGCACCAACGTGCGCGAGCTGGAGGGCGCCATGACGCGGCTGATTGCCTGGTGCCAGCTCAACCACATGGAGATCACGCTGGCCTCGACGCAGCAGTGCCTCAAGCAGTTCATCGACATGCAGGTGCGCAAGATTACTATTGAAGCCATTCAGCGCGCCGTCAGCGAGAACTTCGGCATGAGGCCCGCCGACCTGAAGCAGAAGAACAACTCGCACAACGTGGTGGTGCCGCGGCAGATCGCCATGTACCTGGCCAAGCAGATGACCGAGGCCAGCCTGCCGGAGATTGGCCGCCAGTTCGGCAACAAGCACCACACCACGGTGATGCACTCCATCGCCAAGATCGAAGAGCAGCGCCGCGAAGACAAGGATCTGCAACGCACTCTGAACAAGCTGCAGGACGTGTTGAACGCGTAGCGGCGGTACGCACCGGCAAGTCAGCAAGTCTGCGAGTCAGCGAAAAGCAGAAGCCCGCGTCGTGGTTTGAGGCGCGGGCTTCCTAATATCCGGAAGTCAGATATGCGGCTTCTTTTCGATAAAATGAACTCCACATGATGAGATTGATCTCCATCTCGCTCGATAAAAGCAAAGTTGTCGACTGGGAGTCATACCCGTTTACTATTCCCGCCATTCGCGCCATCAACAAGATTGAAGTACGATCTCGGATGCTCTTCTTTGTTGGAGAAAACGGTTCAGGAAAATCGACACTGCTCGAAGCAATTGCCGGACACTACGGATTTGGCCCGGAAGGCGGCAATCGAAACACGCAGTTTGCCTCCACTGAGACGCTTTCCAGTATCGATCCCTTGCGAAAGGCTCTCCGGCTTGCCTTCAGCAAACGCACCGGCAAAGGCTTCTATCTGCGAGCTGAAAGCTTCTTCAATCTGGCAACCTATGTGGATAATCTCGGTGTGGCATGGGCATATGGAGGCACCAGCCTGCATAATCAATCGCACGGAGAGTCGTTCTTCGTTATCCTCGAAAACCGCATCGAGTCCTCCGGACTCTACATGATGGACGAACCGGAGGCCGCGCTTTCTCCGCAGCGGCAATTGGCCATGCTGGCAATGTTGCACGCTATTGCCCGCAACAACGATGAGATTCAGTTCATCATTGCCACTCATTCGCCCATTCTGTTGGCCTATCCTGGTGCGCAGATTTTGAGCTTCGATGATGGAGCGATCCGCGAGATTTCCTATCGCGAGACCCAAGCCTACCAAATTATGAGCGGTTTTATGTCCTCTCCAGATCGCTATTTGCACTATCTTCTACGCGAGGACCAGCAGAGCCTATTTAGCGATAATGTTGATTAACCATGCCGAGCGCCCATGGATGCCGCGCGATGCTTTCATTCATTCATCCTCAAAAAAAACAATTGCCACCATCGATGGCGGAAGCTATGATTTTGCCATCCGCATTTGCGGACGAAGGAGATTTCCCCCCATGACTACTCATAAAACCGCGCACACCAGCGCGCACACAACCGCACATGCTACTCAGCACGCAGCCATGCCTGAACGAGCGAAGAAGACCGGCGTGGTGAACGCCATCAGCGACAACGCCCAGAGCTTGCAGGACTTTGAGCTGAACGACCTGCAGCAGTTCACCCGCGAGGGCGTGTACTCGAACACGGCCAGCAAGGACTTTCATCTTTTCTACGTGGGCCGCGACAACGTCCACGAGATTCTGAAGTACGTGCTCTCGCGGGCCAGAGTCTCGCTCTATCTGAACATGTTCGGCTACGACGACGATGAGTTGAACCAGATCATCATGCAGAAGGTCATGGACCCGTCCGTGACCGTGGTGATTACGCTGGACAAGAGCCAATCCGGCGGCAAGCACGAGAAAGCGCTGCTGGATCAGGACAAGGCAAAGAATATGTCGGATTTCAATAGCCATATTGTCGTCGGCCAGTCAGCAACCCACCAGATCAGCCACACCAAGGGCTTTGTGGTGGATGGCAAGGTGGGCGCGGAAGGCTCGACGAATTGGTCGGATTCCGGCGAGGGGACCTACAACGGCCCCTGGCAGGTCATCGGCAATGCGGACCCAACCAAGAACCCCAAGGGATACAAGGCGCAGAATAACACGCAGTCGATCTTCACCGATCAGGACAGCATCAACCGCTTTCAGACGGAACTGATCAACGAACACCTCATCGCGCAGAAGCAGGCGTCCGCGGCAGGCAGTACCACGCAGGCACACAAAACGAGCAAATAGCCGAAATCGTGATAGGCGACCCAGGTCCAGGGTCCCCATGGACAGGTCTTAGTCCGTGGGGTGGAGATCACGATACTGGGACCTGGGATTCAAAAGCTCAATGGCGCTAACGCCGGGGACGCCTGCGATCCCCTGAGCTTCGTCCGCGATCGCCAAATCCGCGCGGCTTAAGGGGCGGGGCGACGGGGAGGTGGGTTTTGCCCGCCGGATAGACGGCGAGGAAACGCTCCATGCCTTCGCCGGAGCTGGCCGTCTCCACGCCTTCGATGCCGCGAAAGGCCATGTGCAGCAGGCGGCGCTCACGGCTGTTCATGTGCGGAAAGGCGAAGGGGATGCCGGAGCGGAGCACCTTTTCCGCCGTGGTTTCAGCCGTCAGGCGCAGCTCGGCCGCGCGCAGGGCCTTGAAGTTGGCGGCGTCGAAGCTGACCAGGTCGCCCTCGCGCTGGTCAAGGCGGAGAATCTGCGCGGCGATGGTTTCGAGCGCCAGCAGCAGCTCGCCATTGTGCTGGGTAACCAGCGGCACATCGGGTCCGGCCAGCTCGACGCAGAGAACGGGAGCCAGAGTCGTCTCGGCATCGTACGCGCCTTCGCCGGCCCCGCTGCCGGCGCTGATGCGGTACTTGAGGCGCAGGCCACCGAGCTTGTTTAAGGTGGCAAGGAGTCCGGCAATCTTCAGGGCTGCCTGTTGCAGGTCGTCGATAGGCATAACAAAACAGTATCGCAGAGCCGGGCCGGGGATGGGAGAGGATTGTGAAAAGCAATTCTGCGTTCAGGCTCTGGGCCGTGATTCGGGAACCGCATGCGCGTTCCGCTCGTATCAATATTTGCCTCACGAAGAGCTGCATTTTAACTTCGAAAAGGACCCATCCTCATGAACGCTGAATCTCCGCGCCAATCAAGTTTTCTGTGCGCCCCGTGGAGCCGAATCCCCATCGCCCCCTGGCTCTTCTCGCTTCTGGTGCTGGCGCTGCTGACCGCCATGCGGTTCTACGCTGTCTTCGGGCCGCCACAGGCGCGCATCCTCTTCCTGATTCAATTCCTCGTGATGTGGGCGTTGCCGTTCATTGTTCTCAGCGCGCAGGGACGGCGGGAGATAGGCCTCCGTAAGCAGGGCAACAGCCCGTCCGTGCTGGCCCTCAGCGCCCTGGCGGGAGCCTGTGCCGGTTTTGCGGTCTACGCCGCCGGCATGGCGCTTTACGGAGCCTCGCCCGACAACTGGTGCGTCAGCATCCGCAACGAATTTCAGATTGCCCAGTTGCACGCTGCCATGCCTCTCGCCGCGGCCTTCGCGGCCGTGGTTCTCCCCGCCATGATCTTTTCTCCCATCGGCGAGGAGATTCTCTTTCGCGGCCTTATCCATCAGAGCTTCGTCCGCCGCTGGAATGTTCCTGTTGCAACCGTAATCAACGGGCTGGCCTTCGGCCTCGTCCACCTGCACGTTCACGGCCTGTGGCACGACGCGGCGGGCTTCCATCTGCGCCTTGTCTCCGGCGCGCTCATGGTCCTTCTCATGGCTGGCGTCAGCGCAGTCTTTACCCTCTGCCGCCTGCGAACTGGTTCTCTCTATGCCGCCATGATCGCCCACTCGGCCTGCAACCTGGCCATGATCGGCGCGATCTTCTTCCACTACGCCTGACCCATCGCTGCCTTATCCGCGCGAGAAAGGACGATCTTCATGAACGACCAAAAAATCTACCGCATCGCCGGCATCAGCGCGCTGGCCGGCGTCGCCACTTTCTTCTTCGAGTTTCCCTTCTACCTCGTCCGCACTCCCTTCCCTGGCCTGGCGGCGTCGGACAAGCTGGCCGATTTCTCTGCCCGCAACGCCACCAATATCATGTGCTGCGTCTTCCTCGATCTCATCATCCTTACGCTCATCATGATCTTCTTTGCTGGAGTACGTCATTTGATCCGGCAGACCAATCCCCAACATGAGTGGCTTGCCAGTCTCTTCTACGGCGTTGGGCTGGTCTTCGTGGCTCTGACCTTTGTAGCCGACTCCCTGCAGGCCTCGACCGCTATTGACGCTCTCAACACTCCCGGTGACGGCGTTGTCATCCGCGCCATGTGGGAAAGCACATTGCTCATGTACGGCTCCGTCGCCCTCTGGCTCATCGCGCTCTTTATGGCCATTCTCAGCTATGTCACTCTCATGAGCGGCGCTCTGCCACGATGGTCCGCCTGGGTCGGCTTCGCCTGCGCGCTCGTCTGCCTGGCCTTCGTCCCGACTATGTTTGTGCATCATGTAGATATCTTCGGCTTCTATAACCCAGCCGGCTGGGGCGCCGAGGCCATCGCCAACGGCTTCCCCCTGGCCGTCTGGATGATTGTTGTCGGCATCCTGTTGCTGCGCAAGCGCGAGCCGGTGCAGGGCCAATCCTGAGTTAGCGAATGAACCAACCGCAGCGGGCTGCGCGAGCGGTTGCGGAGCTGGACCGGGCATAAAGGGACATGCCTGGATAGCGTGCACGGATTCCGCTGGCGGGGCAACCGGTTTGGGGCGATAATCAATGCATGGCTACTCTGCCCACCTCCGAAGACCTCTGGACCGTGCGGGAATACCTCTCCACGAGCTGGAGCCCGGACCGCGAATTTGTAAATGGGCGGATCGAGGAGCGGAACTTGGGCGAGAAAGAGCACTCTATCATCCAGCGATATCTCACGGTTCTTTTTGCGCTGAAGCGGGCCGAGTGGGGCGTCGAGGTCTTTCCCGAACTGCGTACGCAGACTGCGGCTAGAAACTTCCGTGTGCCAGATGTACTGGTTGTGCGCGCGGGAGAATCCTTTGAGCGCTACGTTACCCATCCGCCGTTGATAGCCGTCGAGATTCTTTCACCGGAAGATACGCTTCGCGCCATGCAGGAGAAGGCCGCGGAGTATCGCCGCTTCGGCATCGAGAATATATGGATTATCGATCCGGAGCCGCGCTTGGCTTACCGGTATACATCGGCGGGCCTGGAGGAAGTTCACACCGGCGAACTTACCGTGCAGGGGACGCCGATCCGCGTGGTGCTGAGCGAGCTGTTCGCGGAGCTGGACCGGGCGTAATAAACAAACAGCGATTTCTGTTTTCAGTTCTCCCGCACCTTGGGCGCCAGGTATTCGGGGCCGATGGGGTCGGTTACGGATTCACTCACGATGCGGTCGATCTCGGCCATGGCCGCGGCGTCGAGCTTCCAGCCAAGCACGCCGCTGACGGCGTCGAGTTGTTCTGGGCGTTTTGCTCCCCATAGGGCGACGCTGACGCCGGGGCGGTCGAGCACCCAGCGGACAGCCAGTTCCAGTACGGATTTGTCGTAGTGCTGATGCGCAAACTCCGCCAGCCCCTCGACGGCGGTGATGTACTGGGAGAAGCGCGGCTCGCGGAACTTGGGATCGACGCGGCGAATGTCACCTTTGTCGAAGCTCATGCCGCGCGTGACCCGTCCGCCGAGCAGGCTGCGGCAGATCGTGCTCCAGGTGAGGATGGCGACGTTGTGCTCTTTGCACCACGATAAAAGATTTTCGCCGTGCGCGCAGCACTCAATACCGCGCTCGAAGAGGTTGTAGGGCAGCTGGTTGGAGGCGAGCGGAGCTACGGCGCGAAACTCCTCCATCTGCGGGACGCTGAAGTTGCTCACCCCAAGAGCGCGCAACTTGCCCTGGCGCTGAAACTCGGCTAACTGCGCGGCAGTTTCGGCGATGGGTGTCCGCGTGTCAGGCCAATGCACCTGGTAGAGGTCGATGTAGTCTGTGCTCAGGCGGCGCAGGCTAGCTTCCAATTCTTCGCGCAGCCGCTGCACGGTTGAGTTGGCGAAGACGCCGCGCTCATTCCAATCGAGACCGAACTTGGTGGCGATGAAAAAATCCTCGCGGCGGCCATGGGCGCGCATGGCTCGACCCACAATCTCCTCCGCGCGGCCCTGTCCGTAGATGGGTGCGGTGTCGATGAGGTTGATGCCGCGCTCGAGGGCGCCGAGGCAGGTCGATATGGCGACTTCATCGGGGATTGCGCCCCAATCCAGTCCTCCAATAGCCCAGGTGCCGAGGCCGATGCGGGAAACCTTCACGCCGGCAATGGTGGTTGTCTCCATGCACAATATCTTATAGGGAACAGGGAGTAGGGAACAGGGAGTAGGGAACAGGGAACAGGGAATAGGGAATAGGGAATAGGGAAAAGAGAACAGAACAGCGCTTCAATCTGTGTGCCTGCAATTAATTCAGGCCTAGATGATACCTTGAGCGTGTACGTCTCGGATTTCAGGCAGGAAGATTTTACGGAGTAATTTGATCCACAGAATGCACAGGCTCATCCATCTGTTAATGCTGATTTTGCTGGCGCTGATTTTTGGTGCGCTGCCGGCGCTGGCGCAGGGAGGGCCTCCGTTTATTACCGACGACCCTGGCACGCCCGGCAACCGGCACTGGGAGATTAACCTGGGCTGGATCGGTGACCATAACCCGGCGCATGCCAGCTACCAGTTGCCCGACTTCGACATCAACTATGGCTGGGGAGATCGTATCCAGCTCAAGTATGAGCTGCCTATCGCCGCGGCCACTGACGAGAACAACACTACGAAAGTCGGGCTGGGCGGGTCGCTCATTGGCGTGAAGTGGCGCTACTTTGAGCATTACCGCGCCGGTGAGCCGAAGTCGGATGAAACTAAGAACTTTACGCTGGGCACCTATCCGCAGGTCTCTATCAACAACCCAACGAGCGCGGTGCGGCGCGGGATTGTGGAGCCGGGGCCACAGTACTATCTGCCGGTGGAGTTCACGGCCAAATGGGGGCCCATTGACTTCAACGGCGAGGTAGGCCGGTGGATCGGCAACCTCAATGTTCCCAGCCGCTGGGGGCGCGGGCTAATTGCGGGACACGAGTTCAGCGAGCGGCTGGAGCTGTACGGCGAGATTTACGACTTGCAGGACGTGAACCGCATCGGCACTGTGCCTAAGCAGCGCATGCTGTTCGCGGACCTCGGCGGCCGCCAGACGCTGGACCGTGGAGGACATCTGCGGTTGCTGTTCATGGGCGGACGTGCGATTCAGACTGTGACGCAGCAAAATAGCGAGCCGAACTGGATTGCGTATGTAGGCGTGCAGATTTTGCTGGGACCGAAAGAGGCGAGCGCGCCAGACAAGAAGTAAGATGCACAGGCACAGTCCGCAAAAGCGCGATCCACTCGCCGCATCCTAGCCGGATGTTGTATTGTTCCATTCGTATGGAACACATGCAGAGCAATGCCCCGCATCCCGCGCCCGAGGCCGAAGAAATCTACCGGCGCTGGCTTCAGTTTCTCGACGAGGAGTTCACCCGCCACCATGCGCCGGAGCTGCGCGCGGAGATTGTGCGCGACCAACTGACGCAGCTCTACCTGGGCCGCCCGCACGGCGGCAAGCTGAACCTGACGCTCACGAGCGAGCTGCCCGGCAACGTGCTCTCGCTGTCGCTGGACCCGGACAACGTGACCCTGGAGGCGGAGCACTTTGGCGACGCCGACCCGGAGCTGTTTGCCCAGCGCAAGCCGCTGCTGTGGTTCTGGCAGATGTTCGACCGCTCGCCGATCGGGACCAACCACTGGCTGGGGGTGCGCTTCCGCGCGATGCTGGGCCGGCACATCTTCGCCCGCATCGGCGCAGGCGTCAAGATCTTCCACGGCGTGGAGTTGACCTACGGCTACAACCTGGCCATCGAGGAGGGCGCGGTCATTCGCCAGCATGTTTTGCTGAACGACCGCGGCGGCATCACCATCGGCAAGGGCGCGGTGATCGGCTCGTTTGCGCGCATCTATTCGCATAGCCACGCGGCTCATGACTTCAGCGAGGTCACGCTCGAGCCCACGGTCATCGGTCCCGCGGCCCACATTGCCAGCCACGCCATCGTGCTGGCCGGCCAGCACATTGCCGCCGGAGAGCTGGTGGGCAACTTCCCGGCAGCGTGAATCTGCACGCCCCTCCATGCTAACCTGAGATTTCAAGCTTGTGGAGTGTTGATTTGCAATCCAGCGCCATCGTAATAGCAATCTTTGAGTTCGTTCTGCTCCTGTTTTCACTCAGCGTGCACGAGTCCGCGCACGCCTGGATGGCCTCGCGGCTGGGCGACCAGACGGCGCGGATGCTGGGGCGCGTCTCGCTCAATCCCATGGATCACGTGGACCCCATCGGCACGCTGCTCATCCCTGGGCTGATGATCTTCGGGCCGCTCTTCGGATTCGGCTATTTTGGACGTTTTCTCTTTGGATGGGCCAAGCCCGTGCCGATTATCAGCCGCAACTTCCGCAACTTCAAGCGCGACGACATGCTGGTCAGCATGGCCGGCCCAGCCTCGAACCTGCTACTGGCCATCATCGCCTTCCTCGGCCTGGCAGCAGTTCTTTTCTCCGAGAGCCATCTGCCCGCGGGGGCCAGCCCCTCGACCACTCAGCAATCTCTTGAGATGTTCTGCGACATAGCCATGCGGCTCAACCTGACGCTGTGCATCTTCAACCTGCTTCCCATTCCTCCGCTGGACGGCAGCCATGTTCTCAGGAACGTTCTGCCTTATGGCGCGGTGCGGGTCTTCGACAGCATCACCGGGCCGCTCAGCTACGTGCTCCTTCTCGTAGTGGGTGTTGCCGTGCTGAGAGTTGTGATGACTCCGATTTTGAGTCTGGCCTACGGTATTCTGGCCCGCATCTAATAACGCCAACAGCAGCGCCTGCCGCTACAATGGACCGCTACAATAGAAGGAGCCGTTTATTCCGGATTTTCCGGCGAGACGGCGACATTTTCCTGGCATCATTCCGGAATCGATCAACACCATGGCAGAAAAAACAATCTCATCTTCCTCTCCCCGTGATTTGAGCGCCGCAGGCGCAGTTGGCCCCACCGCAGGTGGCCGTCCTCGCGTTTTGAGCGGCATGCGCCCCACGGGCAAGCTGCACCTGGGCAACTACATGGGCGCGCTGGCCAACTGGGTCAAGCTGCAAGACAAGTACGAGTGCTACTTTTTCATCGCCGACTGGCACGCGCTGACTACGGACTACGCTGATCCAAGCCGCCTCAAGCTGAATACGCTTGATGTCGCTCTTGACTTTCTGGCCGCCGGGCTCGATCCGGAGAAATCGACGATTTTTATTCAGAGCCATGTGCCGCAACACGCCGAACTCAACTTGCTGCTCGGCATGATGACACCGCTGGGCTGGCTGGAACGCGTGCCCAGTTACAAGGAAATGCAGGAGAACCTGGCCAGCAAGGATCTGACCAACTTCGGTTTTCTCGGCTACCCAGTGCTGATGGCATCTGACATACTGCTCTATCAGACGCAGTTTGTTCCCGTGGGCCAGGACCAAACCGCTCACGTTGAACTGACCCGCGAGATGGCGCGGCGGTTCAATTCGATGTACAAGACCTCAGTATTCCCAGAACCCGAAGCTCTGTTCACGCCATCACCCAAGGTTCCCGGATTAGATGGCCGCAAGATGTCGAAAAGTTATGGGAACACGATTGGACTGACGGAAGCGCCGACATTAATAGCCGCGAAGATTGGTTCCATGTCAACCAACGGCCAGCGCATCCGGCAGACCGACCCTGGCGATCCCGATCTTTGCCCGGTAGGCGATCTGCACAAGGTCTTCAGCCCTCCGGATATGCTTGCAGCAACACAAAGTGGCTGCAGGGCGGCCACGTTAAGGTGTGAGTTCTGCAAATTCGATGCCGCCAAATCCGTCTGTGACATCACCGATCCAATTCAGAGTAAGCGGATGCAGTTCGAAAGCCAAATCGATCAAACCTGGGAGATGCTCAGAGATCAATCTACAAAGGCGGCAATTCGCGCCGAGCAAACGATGCTGTCTGTGCGTAACATCTTCGATCTCTCACACGATCTAGGGTCGATTAGGCGCCATTTTATGGCTTCTAACGAAGACCTCGTTAAGGCTCATGACCTCAGTCAGAATTCGTCATGGTGGAACCTGCCTCAGGATCAACGCGCCAAGCTGTTGCGCGACTACTGGCTGTCCAATCTTATGCCCCGCGATGTACAGCTATCACAAGAAAGCAATCGTATATTTACCTCTCATGACCGTGAGTTGGAAGAACCATTTCTTAGCGCAAAGAAAAAGCGCATTTTTGTGACAACGTCAAGGGACGTGGACGTAGCGGACAAGTGGAATTTTGAGGTTCCATTTAGATCCTACGAAGTTTGGACTCTACTCTGCTGGAGAAACGAGAACAAATGGCTCCACGACTTCATCGTTCCTCAGAAATTTTTTTCTCAGCAGTTTTCCCTGGCAAAAAAGTCATTAAAAAAGGATGAAAAAATCCAGGTTATAGTTACCAGAGTCGAAGGCAACCATTTCCACCTTAGAATCGCAGGGCAAACTTCCAGGGAAATAGACGAACTACAAAGCAACTACGAGCCGCTGAAATAAGAGAAGAAGCCGCATTGAGCGCTCCATTGGGGAGCGAAGGAAGGACAGAATGTCAGCCGCAGATGGAGTGGTCAAATCCGATGACAGCAGCATGAGCCGTCCCGAGCCGGGACTCCGGCGGCAGGTGATGTCCTATAGCAAAGAGATCATGCTCGTCCGGCATAAAATGGAGCCGGGATGGGCCGGCGCAGCGCATAGCCATCCGCATGAACAGGTGGTTTTCGTAGTTTCCGGCGCGATCCAGCTCACCATTGCAGGCGTCACTCACGCACTCTCCGCTGGAGACAGCATCCTGGTGGCCGGCGGCATTCTGCACCAGGCGTGCACGGACCGGGCTTCGGAAGTTCTTGACGTTTTTACGCCTTGTCGCACCGAGTACGCCTCAACTTAGCCGCTGCCTTGGGGATACAGATGGCTGAAAAGACAATTCCGTGGTGGCGAAAGGCGCTGGAGTTTGCGTTGGGAGGATTTCGCTCCAGATTCGGCTTTTTCACGCGGAATGCAACGCCCGAGCCTGTCACAGAAGCGCTGATTTCAGGCAGTTACAATGATCATCCGGAAGAAGAGAAAGCCTTGAACGAACCGTCCCTCCAAGTTGTTGCCGCATCGGCGAATCCAGCCATTGCCGCTAAGCCGGCTCGGGCTGCGATAAAAGGACGGAAAGTGAGCAATAAGGCAGAACAGCAGACCGTAAAGGTTCAAGAGGCCACAGAAATTGAGGTCGGGCATGAGACCGTTCCGGAGCCGGTCAAAGTGACAAAACCGATGACTGAAGCCGAGCCGGAAGCTGCTGCGGAGACGGCCGCTGCTCCCGAAGTTGAGCAGGCAATCCCGGTTGCCGAGCTGCCGCTCGAAGCCGAACCGGAGCCTGCTCCCGAGCCAGTCGCCATCCCGGTTGCAGCCGCCGTTGCCGGCCCGAGGCGGTTGCTCAAACCGCAGCCCAGCGAAGAAGAAAAGGCCGCCGCGCGGAAGGCTGCGCGACAGAAAAAGCTGGACGAGGGCTCGGAGGAGTCTCCTTTTTCGGTGATTGTAGGGCAGGTTTATGACGGCCCCATGGATCTGCTGCTGGACCTGATCCGCAAGCAGGACATCGACATCTACGACATACCCATCGCCACCATCACCAGCCAGTTTTTGGCCTATGTCAACCAGCTCAGGGCCAGTGATGTGGACGTGGCGGGAGATTTCATTTATACCGCGTCGCTGCTGATCCACATCAAGAGCAAGATGCTGCTGCCGCATTCGGATACTGGCCCGGAGCAGGCGGCCGAGGACCCGCGGCGCGAGCTAGTGGAACGGCTGCTGGAGCACGAGCGCTTCAAGAACGCCGCCCAGATGCTGCTGGAGAAGCAGATGCTGGAAGCGGCCTCGTGGTCCAATCCCGGCGCGCGCGAGTTCAAGGACGATGAGGCTGCCGAGCCGGAGATCGCCGCCGACACCGTGGACCTGGTGCGCATCTTCCGCGAGATTCTGGAGCGCGCCCGCAATCGCCCGGTGATCGACGTGGAGGAGGATTCGGTCACGGTGGGCCAGATGATTCAGTTTCTTGCCCGCCGCCTGACCCTGGAAGACAAACCGGTGGCCCTGCGCCGCCTGTTGAGCCACACCCACAGCGAGCGGGCGCTGATCGCCATGTTCCTGGCGCTGCTGGAGATGGTCCGTTTGCAGGCAATTCTGCTTCGTCAGGACCGCCAATTCAGCGAGATCTTCGTCAAGAAGCACAACAACTTCGAAACGGTGATGAACGAAGGGCTGGGGGCGGCGCGGGACGATTGGCGATAGGATCGTGCCCTGTTGGGATGTTTAATGAATGGACGCCTTTGCTGCTTTACTGGACAGCGGGATTGAACCAGTCGATACATGGGGTTGGGAGGAGATATTCAAGTGGAAGTGAAGGCAAAACCCAACAAGGATCGCAACAGCCCCCTTTGGTTGGAACTCCAGGAAAAGGCGAAGGATGACCCCGAACTGGCAAAACAACTAGAAGTCGCGAAGAGCGTGATGGAACGGTATAGCGAGACCTTGCAACGGTTGGCGGATTCCTAACCTGCTGACGGGCATTCCACATGGAAGGCATGTACAAACCACTGAATGGGCGGCCTCTTGTGGAAATGCCCTGAAAGAGACAGTTCAAGGGAAGCGTTGAAATATATATGGATTTTCACATAGATAAAATGCCTGCTCTTGAGAGCTTGTAACCTTCTATTCACACAAATTCTGTAGGCTGATACTTTGGTGAATATTCACGTGCCAGAGATACATCTTACCAAGATCCAGTTTCAGACCGAAACGGCTCCACAGGACGGCGAGCACCAAGCCGGAGCCGTACCTGCCGAGGCCTCGCATATTCGCAAGTACCTGTTGTCGCGCGGCAACTCGGCCATGGCCGATCGTGGATTTCGTTGGCTGATGGTGCTGTGCGCGCTGAGCATCTTCGGCATCGTGGTGCTGATCGCCTATGAGCTGATGGTGCGGTCGAAGCTGGCCTGGGGCAAGTTTGGCCTGGACTTTTTTTATAGAGCCTACATCGATACCTACACGCATAAGCCGATGTACTGGGACCCGATCAACGGGCACTTCAGCGCCCTGCCGTTCGTGTATGGAACGCTAGTTTCGTCGTTTCTGGCGCTGCTTCTGGCAGTGCCGCTGGCCATTGGCGTGGCAGTGTTTCTGACCGAGATGTGCCCGCATGTGCTGCGGGCGCCGCTATCCTTCCTGACGGAGCTTCTGGCGGCCATTCCCAGCGTGATTTATGGATTGTGGGCAGTCTTTGTGCTGGTTCCGCTGCTACGCGAAGACGTGAATCCCTGGCTGATCAAGGGATTCGGCTGGACCGGTTTATTTAATGACGACAACCCCACCGGATTGGGTTTTGTGGCCGCCGGCATCATTCTGGCCATCATGATTCTGCCGATTATATCCTCGCTGACGCGGGAGGTGATGACGGCGGTTCCTAACTCGCAGCGGGAGGCGGTGCTGGCGTTGGGGGCGACGCGGTGGGAGATGATTCGCATGGGCGTGCTGAGGAATGCGCGCATTGGCATCGTGGGCGCCATCATTTTGGGCCTGGGGCGAGCCCTGGGCGAAACCATGGCGGTGACCATGGTGATAGGAAACAGTCCTGAAATCAGCCGCTCGCTGCTGTCGAACGGAAGCTCGATGGCATCGGTGATCGCCAACGAGTTTGCCGAGGCCTCGGGCGATCTGCATCTGAGCGCATTGATGGAGATTGGGCTGGCGCTATTCATTGTGACCATCATTGTGAATGCGATTGCCCGCCTGCTGGTGTGGGCGGTGACGCGCGGAGAGCCATCGCGGGCGGGTTAAGTACAGGGATCAGTGGTCAGAGATCAGAGATCAGTTAAGAACGCGGGAGAGCGAAGGGTGCGAGACGAACACAAACTGCGTGCACGATTACGGGCGCTGAGCGATGGTGCGGCTACCGGGCTGGCGGTTCTCTCGACCATACTGGTGGTGACGCCGCTGGTGGCCATCTTCGTCTACCTCGTTTACAAGGGCGCTAGTTCGCTGAACCTGGCCTTCTTTATGGATGTTCCGAAGCCGGTGGGCGAGGTCGGCGGCGGCATGGCCAACGCGATCCTGGGGTCGGCCATTCTGCTTGCTATAGGCAGTCTGATTGGTATTCCAATGGGCATTGCCGGAGGCATCTTTCTGGCCGAGTACGGGCGCGGAACAAAACTTGCCAATGCAGTGCGCTTCACGGCCGACGTGCTCAACGGCGTTCCCTCCATCGTGATGGGCATTGCCATTTACTCCTTGATCGTGGTTCCGCAGGGGCACTTCTCGGCATTCTCCGGCGGAGTGGCGCTGGGGATCATGATGATTCCGACGGTTTGCCGCACCACGGAAGAGATGTTGCTGATGGTGCCCAATGCAGTGCGAGAGGCGGCCCTGGCGCTGGGCGTGCCTAACTGGAGGTCAGTGCTGGCTATAACGGTGAAGACAGCATCGCCAGGCATTATCACCGGATGCATGCTGGCCTTTGCGCGCGTAGCAGGGGAAACGGCTCCGCTGATCTTTACCGCATTTGGCAACGTGGGCTGGAACGCGCGGCTGAACGAGCCAATAGCCGCGCTGCCTTTGCAGATTTATGTCTATGCGCTCTCGCCATACGACGATTGGCACCGGCTGGCGTGGGCGGGGTCGCTGGTGTTGATTGTGTTGATTGTTCTGGCTGTTTCGCTGGTGCGCTATGTAACCAGCCGCGGCGTACTGAAAGGGGCAAGCTAAGTGGGCGTCGGCATTGAAGTATCGAACCTGAATGCGTGGTACGGAAGCAATCACGCGCTGCAGGACATCAATCTGAACATTCCGGCTAACCATGCCACGGCGCTGATCGGGCCGTCGGGTTGCGGAAAGAGCACCTTTGTGCGCTGCCTGAATCGCATGCACGAAACCATTCCCGTTGCGCGGGTTACCGGCAAGGTGGTCATTGGCGATCTGGATATTTACAAGGACATCAAGCCTGTGGTGATTCGCCGCCGCGTGGGCATGGTCTTCCAGCGCCCCAACCCCTTTCCCACCATGTCGATCTACGACAATGTGGCCGCGGGGCTGAAGCTGAACGGCTACAGCAGCCGGCAAGTGATGGATGAGATCGTCGAGAAGTCGCTCAGGAACTCTGCGTTGTGGGATGAGGTCAAGGACAATCTGAAGAAGGAATCCGGCGCCAGCCTATCGGGCGGTCAGCAGCAGCGCTTGTGCATTGCGCGCGCGCTGGCCGTGGACCCCGAGGTGCTGCTGATGGATGAACCGGCCTCGGCGCTGGACCCGGTTTCCACCTCCAAGATCGAGGATTTGATCTTTCAGTTGAAAGCGCAGTACACTATTGTGATTGTTACCCACAATATGCAGCAGGCTGCACGCGTGGCAGAAAAGACGGGCTTCTTTCTGAATGGCCGGATGGTGGAGTTCGACTCGACCGACAAGATTTTCACCAACCCCAGCGACAAACGCACGGAAGATTACATCACAGGCAGGTTCGGATGACACGCATACGCTTTCAACAGCGTCTTGAAGAATTGAAGGAGAAGTTGCTGGAGATGGCCGGGCTGGCCGAGCAGGCGACCCAGCGCGCCATTGAAGCCTATCGGGAGCGCGACCTGTTGATGTGCGATCAGGTCAGCCTGGGTGAGATCACCATCAACCGGCTGGAGCGGGAGATCGACCAGGCCGCGCTTGACTTGCTGGCGACGGAACAGCCCATGGCCGGCGACCTGCGCTTCATCCTCAGCGTCATCAAGATTAATGCCGAACTGGAGCGCGTAGGCAACGCCGCGAAAAGCATCAGCGAACGAGTGCGCCACATGGAACGGATGGCTCCGGCCGAACTACCGGTCAATATTCCCAGGATGGCGGCCCTGGCCTCCGAAATGGTGCGCAAAAGCCTGCAAGCATTCATCGAGGCGGATGCCGAATCGGCGCGTGCCGTGCTTACCATGGACGATGCCGTAGACGCCATGAACAAAGCGGCCTATAAATCGCTGATTAAGGTCATGGAAGAACAAAGCCACCTGGCTCCGCAGGCGCTGAATGCGCTGATGATCTCCCGCTCCCTGGAGCGTGTCGCGGATCATGCGACCAATATTGCCGAAGATGTGATCTTCTGGGTGCAAGGCGACGACGTGCGCCACCACAAGAGCCTGAATATCAACACGGAACAGCAGGGCTAGGGGCGGGGGAAACAAATCGTAATTTGTATCGAACGCTCCCTGCCGGGAGCGAGAGTAATGTTACGTTAGCGTACACGCCTCCCGGCAGCCCCTGAGCTTTCCTTTCATCCAAAATACATCAATTATTTATCGAGCAGTAACATTTCCGGTCGAAAATCGATGGCGCAAGTACTTTTACATTGCGAGGGGGATTACTGTGAAAAAGACATTGATTGCGGTTGGGCTACTGGTTTTGGCCTTTAGCTCAGCTCAAGCGCAAAAGATTACCGGGGCAGGCGCGACCTTCCCGTATCCGATTTATTCGAAATGGTTTAGTGAGTATAGTGCGGCCCATCCCGGGGTTGAAATCAACTATCAGTCGATCGGCTCCGGCGGCGGTATCCGCCAGGTAACATCAGGCCTGGTGGACTTTGGCGCCAGCGACGCAGTCATGACCGATGAAGCTCTTAGCGCTTCAAAGATCAAGCTCATCCATATTCCCACAGTTCTAGGCGCCGTGGTGCCCATTTTCAATGTTTCCGGAGTGAACGACATTAAATTCAGTCCCGACGTGCTGGCCGACATCTACCTGGGCAAGATCGACAATTGGAACAACGCACGCATTGCCAAGGATAACCCCGGCGTGAAGCTGCCTGACCAGAAGATCATCGTGGTACACCGTTCAGACGGCAGCGGCACTACATACATTTTTACCGACTATCTAAGCAAGATCAGCAACGATTGGGCCGGCGGCCCCGGCAAGGGCGCCTCTCCCAGTTGGCCGACAGGCGTAGGCGGCAAGGGCAATGAAGGCGTGGCTGGCCTGGTACGCCAGTTGCCTGGAGCCATAGGCTACGTTGAGTTGATCTACGCTCTGCAAAACAAGATCACCTTTGGCGAAGTAAAGAACGCCGCCGGCAATTTCGAGAGGGCCTCGATCGAGGGCGTTACCGAAGCTGCGGCCAGCATCAAGGTGATGCCCGCGGATTATCGCGTCTCCATCACCAACGCGCCCGGCCAGCATGCCTACCCCATCTCCAGTTTCACCTGGTTGCTGATTCCCATCCATGCTGCCGATGCGGCCAAGGGCAAGGTCATCAAGGACCTGCTGAGCTGGATCGTCAACTCTGGCGAGAGTGAAGTGACGGCTCTCTCCTATGCTCCGCTGCCCAAGAATGTGGCGGAAAAGGTGCTGAAGACGATTTATTCATTGCAGTAGTTATAAAGCTGTGGCCCGGTAATCCCGCCGGGCCACAGCTATGGACTGGCATCACGATTGTTCGCATTTCTGCAGTTTCGCTGATACGAAAACACAGGGCGCTCGCCGTACACGCGGGCGTTTCCATGAACCAAAACCAACTTGAGAGTAAAAGGAGTAGCCCAGTGAATTTCAAACTCAGTATCGCTGCCACGGTAATCCTGGCAGTCAGCGTAGTTGCATCCTATGGACAAACAAGCAACACCAACCCGCCGGCGAAGAAGCACGTTGCAACCATGAAGGCTAAGGCCCCGGAGAAGGTCAAGGCGCCTGCAAAGCCGACGGTGGAAGAGCAGATTCAGTCGCTGCGCCGTGATCTGGAAGGCCAGATCAACAGCCTGAAGACCAGCCTGGCCGAGAAGGACGCGCAGTTGAGACAGGCCCAGCAGGCGGCAGCCGATGCTCAGGCTGCGGCAGGCAAGGCGGAAGCCGCGGCTTCAGCCCAGCAACAGGCGGTAACCGACAATGCGGCCGCTGTTACCACGCTGCAATCCTCTGTCAACGATCTAAAGGGCGCGCAAGTTTCGTTAGCCACCACGGTCTCTGACGAGACGTCCAAGATCAAGAAGGAGATGGCCAACCCCGCCACTTTGCACTACAAGGGCGTCAACCTCACTCCCGGCGGCTTCCTGGCGGCTGAAACTGTTTACCGCACTAAGGCCACCGGCGGCGATATTCCCACCGCTTTCAGCGCGATTCCCTACGAGGGCGCGGATGCCTATTCGTTGAGCGAGTTCTATGGCTCAGCGCGCCAATCACGCATCACGCTGCTGGCCGAGGGCAAGGTAAACTGGGGCACACTGCGCGGCTACTATGAGGCCGACTTCCTGGGCACCGGCATCACCTCCAACAACAACCAGTCCAATAGTTACGTTCTGCGCCAGCGCGTGCTATACGGCGAGGCCAAGACCAACTCCGGCTGGACGGTTGTAGGCGGTCAGCTGTGGTCCCTTTCAGCCGAACAGAAGAAGGGAATCACCAGCGTACCGGGAGACGTGGCAACTCCGCAGACCATCGACCCGAACTACGTTCCGGGATTCGTCTGGACCCGCCAGTATGGCTTCCGCGTGGTCAAGAGCTTCAAGAATGTAGCCTTCGGCATCTCGGCCGAGAATCCGCAACTGCTCTACTCCGCCGCAATCGCAGGCGATACACCGTACGCGATCCTGGGTTCGGCCGGCGCCAACGGCGGCAACTACAATGCCGCGGTCAGCACCGTTGGTTCGACGACCTACGTCAAGAGCTACGCGAACGTCAAGAACTATGACGCCACCACTGGCAACCTTGTCAACACCTACATGCCGACCTACGCCACGATTACGGCCAACACAAACATCACCAACATCTCCTTCAACCAGGCCCCCGATGTCATCATGAAGGCCGCCATCGATCCCGGCTGGGGCCACTATGAGCTGTTCGGCATCGTCGGTTTCGCGCATGAGACGGTCTACCCCGGCGTGACCCAGAACTCGGTCAAGTATGGCGGCGGCACGGACATCATGGGCTTCAACGGAGCCGCTCCTGGAACGGCAGTATGGGCGAGTTCTACCACAGCTGGATACTACCCCAACAGCATCGTCCTCGGCGGTATCGGCGCCAGCTTGCGCATCCCGGTCATCAAGGACAAGCTCACCTTCGGCGCCAAGGGCCTCTACGGACCCGGCATGGGCCGTTACGGCAACTCCACGCTGTCGGATGTGACCAACGACCAACACGGCGAGCTTGCTCCGATCCATAACCTCAGCGGCCTGTTCACACTCGAAGCGACACCCACTCCTCGCCTTATCATCTATCTGAATTACGGCGGCGACTATGCGGGACGCACCGACTTCGCTTCCACGGATATTACGCTGGGTGATCCCAAGCCTTACTTCTGCCAGACGGCGGGACTTACGACTGCCACCGCCGCCGCTCAATGCGCCTCCTCCGCATCTGCCACCCTGGCTACAACCAACGGTGGCGGCACCTGGGGCTCGCACTGGACTGCCACGCCCACAATGACTGCCATCGGCTACGGCTCGCGCTATGCTAGTGTCTCGGCTACCTGTGCCATAGCGAACAACCCCAGCTACGCTTCCGGTTCAGTGGGCTACTTGCCTGGCGGCTCTGCATGCGGAAACAACACCCGCAATGTGCAAGAGATCACCGGCGGCTACTGGTTTGACATCTACAAGGGAGACCACGGCCGCTTCCGCCAGGGCTTCCAGTACGGTTACGCGGTGCGCGAGGGCTGGTCAGGCTCTGGCTCCGCAGGCGCGCTGTCCACTCCTTTGAACGGCGCCAAGGGCATCGACAATATGATCTGGACCTCCTTACGTTACTATCTGCCCTAATTCGCAAACCTGCGGCTTCCGGCAAATACAAAAGGGCAGCCCGAAATATGGGCTGCCCCTTATGTTTGTCTTTCAGCCTGCCTCTGAGCGGCGTTGTTCTTAGACCAGTTCGAATAGAGCCTCCGAGCGATTCCTGAGTGCCGCACGTCACTTCTTCTTGATCTTCATCAACTCGACGGCCTTTTGCGCAATATGCTCGGCGCTGACTTCAAGCTCCTTGACCATCTCCCATGGCGAGCCGGAGTCGCCGAAGCGATCCTTCACGCCGATGGCTGCGGTGATCAGCGGCTTGCCGTAGAGCTGCTTGCTCTCGGTCAGGAGGCCGCTAACGCGCCACGCTAGAGCGCCGATCTGGTGCTCCTCGGCGGTGATCACCACGCCGGTGTCTGAGGCTGCGCGAATCACGGCCTCGGCATCGATGGGCTTGAGGGTGTGCAGGTTGAGAACGCGCGTCTCGTAGCCGAAGTCCTGCTTGAGGATGCAGGCCGCGCGCATCGCCTCTGGAACCATGGGCCCGCAGGCAATAATGCTCAGATCCTCCGACTCGTTCTTATAATCGGAAGCCAGGAGGGTTTCGAAGGCGTCTGCGAAGTTGGCCGCATCTTTACGCAGGCGAATCACATTGGCCTTGCCAAAGACAAACGGCGTCTCCTGATTGGTGACGACTGGCGTGGCCTCGCGGGCAAAGCGGATATACTTTGGCCCCACGTGCTTGAGCAGCAGATAATCGGTGGCCTTGCGCGTCTCCTCAATGTCGCAGGGCACAACGACGGACATATTAGGCAAGCCCTGCATGGCAAAGAGGTCTTCGAGGGCCTGATGGGTTGCGCCGTCGGGTCCGACAGAGACGCCGCCGTGCGCTCCGGCAATCAGCACGTTGAAGTTTCCGTAGCAAATCGAGACGCGAATCTGATCCAGGTTGCGCGCGGACATGAAGGTGGCGTAACTACCCAGCACCGGCAGCTTGCCTTCCTTGGCAAAGCCCGCTGCGGCGGAGGTGGCCGATTGCTCAGCGATTCCCATGCTGAACCAGCGACGGGCACGCTCCGGCTTACCGGTGTAAAAATCACTGATGGTGATGGAGCCGGAGATGTCCAGTCCCAGGCAAACGATGCGCTCATCGCCGCCGTTGGCCGCCAGTGACTTGCCGAAGCCTTTGCGGGTGGGCTCCATCTTGACCTTCATCGAGTCGCCCGCATTCCACCAATAGTCGTGGGAGAATTTTGGCATTTTAGCTTCCAGTTCGCGATCCATCTGCGCCTGGTAGTTCTTGGCGTGATTGAGCAACTGCTCGACGGGGATGCGCTCCGCGAGCCCCAGCTCTTTCAGGGCTGCGTCCAGCTCCTCGCGATTAGGCGGTTTGCCGTGCCATCCGGCCACATTCTCCATGAAGCTGACGCCCTTGCCCTTGACGGTGTCGGCCAGGATGACCACCGGCTTGCCGACGATCGTTTTAGCTTTGTCGAAGGCATCGACCAGTTGCTTCATGTCGTGGCCATCGACGCGCAGCACCTCCCAGCCAAAGCTCTTGTACTTCGCATCCAGCGGCTGGACTTCCATCACGTCCTTCACCCAGCCGTCAATCTGCAGGCGATTGACGTCGATGACGGCGATAATGTTGTCCAGCTTGTAGTGTCCGGCCTCCATGGCGGCCTCCCAGACCTGGCCCTCCTGCTGTTCGCCGTCGCCCATCAGGCAAAAGATTTTGTGCTTCTTTCCGTCCAGCCTGGCGGCCAGTGCCATGCCGACAGAAATGCTGAGGCCCTGTCCCAGCGATCCCGAGGAGACCTCGACACCGGGCAGCTTCAACCAATGCGGGTGGCCCTGAAAGCGTGAGTGGATCTTACGCAGAGTCACCACGTCGTTGATGTCGCAGAAGCCAGCGAAGCCCAGTCCGACATACAGGGCCGGCGCCTTGTGGCCGGCGGACCAGATGATGCGGTCGCGATCTGGCCAATTGGGATTTTTGGGGTCATGGTTGGCGATATGGAGGTAGAGCGCGGCTACGATGTCCATGATGGAGAGAGTTCCGCCGGAGTGGCCCGAGCCTGCCGCGCAAAGCTCGACAAGATCATAGCCGCGCATCAGATTGGCGGCATCCTTGAGCTGTTCGATGGAATAATCCTGGATTACTTTCCCGCTGGTGGAATCTGTGAGGGCCATGGCCTACTCCTAGAGGTTCTGTTTTGTCCACTTATCGAGGCGTTCGAGCGCCTGTTGCAGGTTTTCCATCGAGTTGGCCACGCTGAAGCGCAGATAGCCTTCGCCGAAGGCTCCGAACGCTGTGCCGGAAAGCGCCGCCACGCCGGCCTGATCGAGCAGAGCGTCAGCCAGGGGCTTCGATTTCCATCCCGTCCTGGTGATGTTGGGAAAGACGTAAAAGGCGCCCTTGGGCTGGCGGCAAGTGAAGCCCTTGATCTTGTTCAGCCCGGCAACAAAAAATTCACTACGCTTCTTAAACTCCGCGCACATGCGCGTGACGGCGCTTTGATCTCCGCGCAACGCCTCGATGCCCGCGATCTGTGTAAAGCTGGCGGTGCAGGAGTTGGAGTTGGTCATCAGGCGGGTCATGTGCGTGGCGAGATCGGTGCGCATAACACCGTAGCCCATGCGCCAGCCGGTCATGGCGTAGGTCTTGGAGAAGCCGTCGAGAATGATAGTGCGCTCCTTCATGCCGGGGATCGTCGCAATCGAGAAGTGCTCACCTTCAAAGAGCAGGCGGCTGTAGATTTCATCCGAGAGTACCAGAATATTGCGGTCGCCAATGATTTTAGCTACCTGCTCTACATCCTGGCGCTGCATGACGCCGCCGGTGGGATTCTGCGGGGAATTAATGATAATGAGCTTGGTGCGGTCGGTAATCAGCGCGGGCAGATCGCGAACATCCAGCGTGAAATCGCGCTCCTCGCGGAACTGGATGGGAACGGCCTTGCCTCCCATGAAGTTGATCATCGATTCGTAGATGGGGAATCCGGGATTGGGGTAGATGACCTCATCGCCTTCATCGATCAGCGCCAGGATGGCGTAGAACATGATGGGCTTTCCGCCGGGGACCACCACGACTTCCTCTGGCGTGACGGTGATGCTGCGTGTGTTGCTGACGTATTCGGCGATAGCCTGGCGCAGCTCGGGTAGGCCTGCGGAGGGACAGTAGTGGGTCCAGCCTTTGTGCAGTGCATCCACAGCCGCCTCAACAATATTGGGTGGCGTATCGAAATCAGGCTCCCCGATTTCCAGGTGGATGATGCTCTTGCCCTGGCGCTCCAGCGCCTTCGCCTTATTCAAAACTTCAAAGGCGGTTTCGGTGCCCAGCCGGCTCATGCGGCGAGCTAAACGCAATTCGTACAAGGTAGATGTTGCCATGATGAAGGATGCTCCTGAGCAACGCTTTTACCGGCAAACTGTGGCGATCGCATGGATCCGTTCACGCATATGTTGAACGAGCGGAATTCCAGATGGCCAAATTGAGAAACGGAACCCATGCTATAGTGAAATCTACTTGAGGCTCATAACAGAAAGGAATACGATTTATACGATACTTTTGCGTATTTTCGGAACTCTTTTAGGTCACGTATGGCAGACACCTTAGAAATTACCAAGCTTCTCGATCCCATCGGATGGCACATTCTGGCCGAACTCCAGGACGATGCGCGCATTCACTTTTCGGAACTTGGCCGGCGGGTCGGCCTATCGACGCCAGCCGTCATCGAGCGGGTTCACCGCATGGAAGAGGCAGGAATCATCACCGGCTACCGAGTCGAGATCGACCGCGAAAAGGTCGGTCGGCCCGTCTGCGCCTTTATTCGCGTACGCGTCATCGGCGACCTGATATCTCACATCATCGCCCTGGCCCGCGAGATGCCCGAGGTCCAGGAATGTCACCATATCGCCGGAGAAGACACATTCCTTCTCAAAGTTTTTGTGCCCAAGCCCGAGGCCCTGGAAGATATCATTAAAAAGTTCATGCCCTATGTGGCAACCACTACGATGCTGGTTTTTTCTTCGCCCGTAACCCGGCGAAACCTTGAGCCTCTACAGTAGGCCGCGTTCTTTCCAGCGCGAGCGGGTGCTGAAATGGACGGGTATTTGGTACTGTTGACCCATGGCCCAAGCTGACGCTCTACGCAATCCCGAAAAACTCGATTTGGAATCCCTTGCTGCCGAGTTGGTGAAGCTGGCCATGAAAGCCGGCGCCAGCGATGCCGAGGCCGTGGCGCGCGAGGGCGACGAGTTCAGCGTCAACGTGCGTATGGGCCAGGTGGAGACGCTGAAGGAGTCCGGCTCGCGTGGTCTTGGCCTGCGGGTATTTCTGGGCAAGCGGTCGGCTTCGACCTCAACCAGCGACCTGACCCCGGAGGGCATTCGCCAACTGGTGGAGGGCGCGCTGGCGCTGGCCAAAGTGACCGAGGAAGACCCGTTCAGCGGTTTGCCGGAGACTGGCGAATTCGGTTCGCTATCCGGCGACCTGCATCTCTACGACGAAGACGTGTACTCGCTTTCGGGGTCGGAGCGGATTGAGTGGGCGCGGCGGGCGGAGGCGGCGGCGCTCGCGGCTGACCCGCGCATCACCAACTCCGACGGCGGCAGCTTTGAGGCGGCCACCGGGAGCAAGGCGCTGGCCAACTCGCGCGGCTTTCATGGCAGCTACCGCTCCAGCTATGCCGGGGTCGCGGCGGTTCCGCTGGCCGTGGATGTGGACGGCTCGATGCAGCGCGACGGTTGGTGGTCGAGCGCACGGCGGCTCAAGGACCTCGAATCGCCGGAGGCTATCGGGAAAGAGGCGGCGCGGCGGACGCTTCGCCGGCTGGGCGCGCGGCGCGTTCCCACGCAGCAGGTCCCGATTGTTTTTGCGCGTGAGGTGGCAGGCACACTTCTCGGCGTGGTCTTCGAGGCGGCCTCGGGCGACGCCATATGGCGCGGCGCATCGTTTCTGGCCGGAAAGCTGGGCGAGCAGATCGCCGTGGCGAGTGTGACCATTATCGACGACAATACCATGCTGCTGCCCACGGGAATGGGCGGCTTCGGGACGTCGCCATTTGACGGCGAAGGATTGCCCTCGCAGCGCACGGTGGTGGTGGAGAATGGCGTGCTGCGTAACTATCTGCTGAACACCTACACGGCGCGCAAGCTGGGCATGAAATCCACGCACAATGCCTCGCGCGGGCTGGCTGGCGCGCCGGGGATTGGCTGCGGCAACCTGTATCTTGAGCCGGGAACGCTGACGCTGGAGCAGATCATCGCGGATGTGCGCGCCGGGCTCTACGTCACCAGCCTGATGGGCTTCGGCGTGAACGTGGTCACGGGCGACTACTCGCAAGGCGCAACCGGATTGTGGATCGAGAACGGCCAGCTCACTCACGCCGTCGAAGAGGTGACGATTGCCGGCAACCTGGCCGAGATGCTGAGGAACGTGACCGCCATCGGCAATGATTTGGAGTTTCGCGGCGCGGTGGCCTCGCCCACGCTGCGCATTGACGGCATGATGATTGCGGGGAGTTAGCGGAGTTAGAACAGGATGGCAGATTCGAAACAGAATCCCGAGATTGCCATGCAGCAGATTGGCTTCGACCCTGCCGACGCCAAGGCCGCTCTGGCGCAACTGCCGACGAGTCAGGCGGTCTTCGCGCTTTATGGCGCGGAGGCTCACGCCGAGCCTTACATTGGACGCACGCCCAATCTGCGCGCGCGGCTTGCACGGCTATTGCAGCCTTCGGAAAAATATCCGCGACGATTGCAATTGGCCGGACGCGTGCGTCAGATTCACTGGCGTCTGACCGGCTCGGAGTTTGAATCGCTGCTCTCGCAATTTTCTCTCCTGGAAAATGTATACGGTCCCAAATCTCTGGAGCGGATGCACCTGGGAGCGCCGTCCTTTATTCGCTTTCTGGGGAGCAATCCCTACCCGCGCATCGCCGTGACTAATCATCCCAGCCAGCGCGAGACCGGCTGGGCCTATGGGCCGTTTCAGTCGCGGGCGGCGGCCGAGCGCTTTGCCGATGAGGCGCTCAAACTGTTTTTGCTGCGCCGCTGCACGGAGGAGCTGGAGCCGAATCCCAGCCACCCCGGCTGCGTCTACTCCGAGATGAAGATGTGCCTCGCGCCCTGCTACCAGGGCTGCACAGATGAGCGCTACGCGGAGGAGGCCACGGCGGTGGAGCAGTTTCTGGCCACGCGTGGCGAGAGCCGTCTGTCTGCGCTGCGCGCCCAGCGCGACACAGCTTCAGCGAACCTTGACTTCGAGGCTGCCGCTGCTCTCCACGCTCAGGTCCAGCGCGTAGAGAGCGTGAAGGCTCTCGCCTCCGAACTGGTTCGCCCGCTCTCGCAGCTTCGCGCGGTCGTGCTGCAAACTTCGGCAAATCCCGGAGAAGTCGCAGTCTTCCTCTATGAAAACGGACGGCTCAGTGGCCCGGCTGGATTTTCGACGTTGGGCATGAGAATCCAGAACGAACAATCCGGTTCTACGTCGCTGTTTGCGCATCCTATGGCGATAGAACCGATTCCGGAGGCTGAGGCTCAAGTTTCGGAGGCCGCTCCCGAATCCGACAGTTCCGAAGAGGCACACCTTGAAGTTGAATCGGCCGATGCTGTACAACCAGAGGCCGAATCGTCCGCGCCCGCCAAGCTCGCTCGCGGCGTGCTCGAAGCCCGCATGGAGGCGGCGCTGGCCGAGTTAGCATTGCCTTCCGGACCGGCTTCCGCGACTCTCCGACAGGGCCATCTGGCACTGCTCAAGCGCTGGTACTACCGCGCTGAAGCCCGCCGCAGTGGCGAAATTTTCTTTCCCAACGCCGAAGGCCGCTGGCCGGTTAAAGCTATGCTGCGCGGCGTGGGGCGCGTTGCCGGAAAAATGCTGGCTGCCGCGAACCAATCCAAGTAATCTGATCGAAATAACCAGCCATGCCCGCCTCCGAGACCATCCGTTCCATGCTCGCCGTTGGCCGCAACCGTATCTCCAGCGGCCGAACCGCCGAGGTCGTCAACCTCGTCCGGGCAACCCCGAAAAAAGTGGCGCAACTGACCAAATGCCTTTGGGACGAGGACCCAAGTGTGGCAATGCGTGCTGCCGACGCGCTGGAAAAACTCACGCGCCGCCGATCGCCGGTTGCAGACGAAATTCAAAAATCGATCCTTGAAACGCTTCAGGGCTCATGGAAGGCGCCGCTGATTGGTTTGCTCGCAGAAACCAATGAGAACAAACTGCGTTGGTGTCTGGCACAGGTTGTGACCCGCCTAACACTCACGGTTCCAGAGTGCCGGCGCGTGGCAAAAACATTGTTGTCCTACCTGGACGACCAAAGGTCCATCGTCAAGACAATGGCTCTGCAAGGTCTTGCCGATCTGACCCGGCAGGATTCCTCGCTACTGCCTGAGGTCGTAGACCTGTTGAACATCCACAGCCGCTCTGGAACACCGGCCATGCGAGCGCGCGGACGCATGCTGCTCAAGCAGATTGAATCGGCACGCGCGAAGAGGTTCGCTGAGTTCATCGGGAGCCGGTGATTGAGAGCGTACGGAGCGTGCTTTAGCGGGCGTGAGCGGATCCGGTCTCGACAGTGCGGTCTTCCTGGGATTTAGAGTTGCGCTGGCGGAGCAATTGCCAGATTGCCAGACTGGCGCCGCACACCAACACTCCAGCGAAGATGCAAATCAATGGGACCGACCATTTCTGAATCATTGTGGACCACAGGCGCATGACGCTTCGGCCATAGACCACTCCCAGCCAGGCGACCAGCCCATAGCGCAGGCTGCGCGACGCGCCATACACAGCGAGGAAGCGCCTGCGCGAGACGCCAATCGCGCCGGAAACGAAGACGAAAGGGCCGACCAGAACAGGCGGGGGAAGCAAGGCGGGAAGAAAGATGGAGAGGACCGTATGCCGCTTGGCCCACGCGATAAAGCTTCCGAAGTGGCGGGCCGGGCCGTAGTGGCGAAGTGCCGCTTCCCGGCCTCGGCTTCCAGCGCTCCAGGTGATGTATCCACCCAGCAGGCTGCCGAAGACTGTACACGTAGCCATCAACCATGGATTCCCTTTGTAGGAGACCATCCACAGCAGCAGCAGATCGGTACTGCCGGGGATGAGCAACGGGATCCCGGAGGAGTCGATGACCGCAACCGAAAAGAGTCCCAGCGGACCCAGGTGGGCGAGCCAGCCCATCACCGCCGCGCGGGGCGAGTTCGGCGTGACCACTTGAACCGGCGGTGGGGCAAAAAGGCTCACTATAGACTTGGACGCGGAATTGGCGCTGGAGGACGCCCGGCCAGGAGTTCGACCGGAAGATCAGGTCCCCCCACCCGTATTTTGGACGCAAAATCCTTGTTTTCTTTAGTTTACAGACGGGGTTGCGCTGTAAAATATAGAAAACAATGAAGTTCCCTGCAAAATATTCCAGACAAAGGAGTTACGCGACGTTTTGGCCTTTGTTGGCTGCTTCCGGCTGTAAACGGCGCGAAGAGGAGGTGCCCGGACGAAGATTTGAAGGAAGACTTCTGAGATCATTGTGCAACGAATAAAGGAAATAATCTGCAAGGGACTGGCCGTCCAGGCAGGCGGCGCTTGCGCGCCATGGGGTTCGAGGTCTCCCAGGTCCCCAGCTATTGAATCATATCAATCAACCAGTGCAGCAATCCCACGGTTCCAAGCGACTTTGATCGATCGTGGCATCGATGTATCATCAATCAATTCAAGAAGCCGAAAGAGGAATATGCCGCGTCCGCGAACTCCCATAGAAGCAAGAAGCATGACCACCCAATCCTTGATCGCAAGAAAATTCACTTCATGTCCTTGAGCAAAATATTGTTTGGCCTGTTGTCGAGCACTATCATCCAAACTGTCAAGCCGAACGAAGAACAGATAATCTTCGATACCATGCGGTGCAATTTTTGTATGAAATGTCTGTACCACGCGGCCACGATCCATCGGTCGCTCTGTCACCTCGGCGGCTATAACGATATTGCTTTCGCTTCTCACAGTAATGTCTCCACCTGCGCCTGTTTGAGAATCTGCAACATTGATTCCTTGATACTCAATTGTCCAGTCAGCTCCGAAGAACTCGTTGAGGGTTCGAAATGCAGAGACAACTACGATAACCGGGATTCTTCCCCCGCTCGGCGAAGCGAGAAGAGAATCAATTAGGGACGATATCTGTTCCAGACTCAGCCTTTGGACACGCGACAAAGCCACATCAGCCGCTTCGCGAAGCTTAGCAAAGCGGTAAAGAAGACATTGGATAATATTCACAATCTCTTGGTCTTCAGACAACGCCTCCAAATCGGCGACTATCGCCAGAAACGCGTCGTAGCCCTTTTTGTCGCGAAGCCCCTCGCGCGTCGAAACGTCAAAACGAACAGACCGGCGGAAGAGGGCCAAAAACGGTCCTTTGGAACAAGGTATTCGATTTAATTGTAAGAAGGGATTGACCACCCGTTCGTCCAGTGTCCTTCCATTGTAGGCACGCTCTCCCTGATTCATATAGGGAAGACGGACATCGATCTCCCGGTCAAGCAGATGAGCAAGGGCACAACCAAGCAGAGTTTCGCGGTATGCCTGAACTTTCGTCCTGAAAATTGTGTCAAAATGAGGATTCAATCCCTCATTGCACACAGGCGATTGACCATTCAGCAGAAGAGTCTCAACCCCGGCAAATAAATCGGAGAGTATTTTCACTGCGGCTTCATAGTCGATAGACATATCGCTAGAAGTTTACCCAAAGAGCCTCAGTTCTGTATTGTTTTACTGAATGGCACTGTTTCTCCGGCGCTTCGATGAGCCGCCAATCCCCATATAGCTCATCCATGAGATCACACTGATACCCCGAAATCGCCACCATCCCCTTGCATTTTTTCAACACATGCGCCAACGCTCGGTGGTCGAAATCAGTCATTTCGTGTCCATACGCTTTAATATCGCTTCGAGAGGCATGAGGATATGGAGGGTCGCAATAGAAAAGCGTCTTCGGCGCATCATAAACCCTTATCACCTCCACCGCTGGACGATTCTCGATTTGGACGCGGAGCAATCTTTGAGCGATATATGGCAAGTCCTCGACAGCACCAAGCCAGCGTGAAACTACGCCTGACATTCCAGCCCTGCTTGTTTCCTTGCAGTTCGCCCAACGTCCCAGTGATGCGGTTTGAGCAAGACCAGTTCTGGCTTGTCGCGCACGTACATAAAACAGGCGTGCCCGCTCAACCCCATCAAGTTCACGCTCGGGATTCTTGCTGACACTATAGTAAAACTCCTCACGAGAGAATGGCGTAAGCCCTATCTTTTCTATGAGTTCATCCTTCTGATCGCGCAATACCCGAAAGAAGTTTGCAACCTCACCATCAATGTCGTTATATGTCTCTACCGGCGAAGGAGGGCGATTCAATAAAACGGCAGCAGAACCAGCAAATGGTTCGCAGTAATGGTGACAAGTAGGGAGCATCGGCAACAGCCAGTTCAAATGGCTAAATTTACCCCCATACCAACCGAAGGCGATCAACTTCCCCGGCCGCTTTGCAAGTCCAGGCGGCTCAAGTAATTGCAAATCCTCGTCCTGTCTGGAGAGAAAAATCGGAGAAAGATCCCTTGCCCTTCTGGACATTTGCGCTCACCTATTCTGAACTGTACCACCTGTTACGCGGATTTCCCCCGGCGAAACCTGAATATCTAATTCGGCCTTACCAATTTGATCGCCTCCTCTCGCGTCTTCCCACTGGTACACTGAGGGAGCTAGGAGAGTATCGGAATCCGTATGGTTGAACTGCTTCCATCGATATTATCAGCGGATTTTGCCCACTTGACGGAGCAGGTTGCCGCGGCGGAGCGGGGCGGCGGCACGGTGATCCACGTGGATGTGATGGACGGGCATTTTGTGCCCAACATCACCATTGGGCCGCCGGTGGTCAAGTGCCTGCGCAAGGTGACCAAGTTGCCGCTCGATTGCCACCTGATGATCGAGAACCCGGACGCTTTCATCCCCGCCTTTGCGGAGGCCGGGGCTGACTGGGTGAGCGTCCACTACGAGACCTGCCCCCATTTGCACCGCTCGCTGGAGCTGATCGCCCAGCACGGGATGAAGCCGGGTGTGGTGGTGAATCCTGCTACCCGCGTCGAGCTGCTGAAGGAGATTCTGCCCATGGTTCACCATGTGCTGGTGATGAGCGTGAATCCGGGCTTCGGCGGGCAGGAATTCATTGAATTTTCGCTGGATAAGATCAAACGGCTGGTGGAGTTGCGCCAGGAGCTGGGGCTGGCATTTAGAATCGAAGTGGACGGCGGGGTGGCTCACGATACGGTGGCCCGCATCGTCAAAGCGGGAGCGGAGTTGCTGGTGGCCGGCAACGCGGTTTTTGGCGCTAGAGAGCCGGAGCGGGATGCACGCGCGCTGCTGGTTGCGGCTCGCAAGGCAGCGGGGAATAGGATTTTGACCGCGTGATTTCGCACTTTGAGATTCGAGGTTTCCCACCCTTTCGCCAGAAAAAAGGTGAAAGGATGGGGTAAGGAACTGGTATTAAAACAAGCAGTTAGAGACCTAGCTGGGTGTTGATCGTAAGTCGCTGAGAATATTGAAGAATTGGCTTGCGGCCTGTAGACGGGTTGCGGCTGTAATGAGGGGATATGAACCGGTTGATGACGAAGATTGCCGCGGTAGCTTTGGCGGTTCTGTTGCTGGGTGGAGTTGCGGCCCAGGCCAAGGGCAGAAAGCCCAAGCAGAAGAAGCAGGACCTGAGCGCCAATCCGTTGCTCGGCGTGAAATCCAAGCAGCCCGACAAGGAGCTCTTCGACAAGGCTATGATCGCCATCAAGAAGGGCCGTTTCGACGTGGCGCGGCTTGACCTGCAGACCATGCTGAACACCTATCCCGACTCCGAGTACCGGATGCGCGCCAAGCTGGCGGTGGGCGATAGCTGGTTCAAGGAGGGCGGCACCGCGGCCCTGACCCAAGCCGAAGCCGAGTACAAGGACTTTATCACCTTCTTTCCCCAGGCTCCCGAAGCCGCCGAGGCGCAGATGAAGGTGGCAGACATCTACTACGAGCAGATGGAAAAGCCCGACCGCGACTACAGCAACGCCCAGCGCGCGGAGCAGGAATACCGGAACATGATCAATATGTTCCCCGATTCGAAACTGGTGCCCCGCGCCACGCAGAAGCTGCGCGACGTTCAGGAGGTTCTGGCCGAGCGTGAAACAGAGATCGGGCTATTTTACGGGAGCCGGGAGAACTTTACGGCCTCCATCGCCCGCCTGAAGACGGTGGTCGATACCTATCCGCTTTACTCGAGGAGCGACCAGGCGCTGCTGGGCATCGGCGATGCCTATGCCGGCCAGGCTCACGCCATCCAGATTGCGCCCAATCTTCCCGGAGCGATCAAGGAGCGTTTGCGCGCGGTCTACCAGGACCGTGCCGCCGAGGCCTACACCAAAGTGATTACGCGTTATCCGATGGCTCCCCACGTGGAAGATGCCCGCGACCGGCTAGTGTCCATGAACCGCCCTGTTCCCGAGCCCACCCAGGAAGCAATTGCCGAGAGCGATGCAGAAGAGCGCAGCCGCCAGCCCGTGCGCATTACGAATAAGACCTTCGACCTCATCAGGCACGGGCCCACAGTTGTCCAGGCAGTCCACGTGGGCGACCCCAGCCTTGACGACCCCAAGCGCACTCTGGCTCCGGATATCACCAAGCAGAATCTCGCGATGTTCACCGATGCCATCAATGCTGGGCGGCCAGCCGCTCCGGCCGGCGCGGTTACGCCTACCGGCGTGAATGAACCACCGCGCAGCGATCAGCCCTCCCAGGCGCCTTTGCAGTTGGAGAAGCCTGCGGGTGGAACTGGTGTGGGCGTGCAGATAGTCAACGCGCCCTCGGCTGAACCCAATCCCGTCCTCAAGCCTGTCGGCCCGGTCAACACCGTCGCGCCCCCCGTGGAAAAGCCGGCAGAAGCCCCCAGTCAGGTCAACGACATCAAGTCCGGCTCGACACCGGCTCAGGCCGCAGGCGCAACGAAGGGGAAGAAGCCCAAGGCCGATCTGAACGACGAATCGTCGAGCAAGAAGAAAAAGAAGAAGGGTTTGTCCAAGCTGAACCCGTTCTAGTCTGAGAGCCGAATTCAAAAACAAAATAGGCCGCTTCTCAGACGGAGGCGGCCTTTTTTGCGGCTTATGCCAGTTTGCTGTTTAGAATGTTGCACATGGACTAGAGGTATGGTAAGGCTTGCTTGACAACTTTGCAATTTGCAAAGTATATTGAGTTTGCAGGGTCAATTGCTATGACAACACCTGCGGAAGTGACTTGAGAAGATTTCTATGCACGTTGTCACACGCAAGCACCTGATCGAGGCCGAAATGCAGTACCCGGAGGCGGCCAGGGAGATTCGGGCTTGGTATAGGATTGCAAGCGAGGCGCGATGGCGGAATTTCGTTGAAGTGCGGCAGGTCTTCAAAGATGCCGATAATGTGGATGGATATGTGATCTTCAATATTCGGCAGAATCGCTACCGGCTGGTTACGATTATTCACTACGCGCGAGAGAGGGAAGGCCGCATCACGCAGGGCCATATTTACATCCGGGCCTTTCTAACACACTGTCAATACGATAACCGGGCGAATTGGGACAAGGGGGTCAAACGATGAGCACGACGCTTGCCAATCCAACCGAGATGATCCGGCAGGGAGCGCCCCGGCTGATTCACTCGGACGAAGAACTTGCGGAATACACCCGTACACTCTTCGAGCTGACAGCGAAGCCCGATCCGACTCCTGACGAGGAGGATGCAATCGAGCTGATGACCCTGCTGATCGAGCGCTACGAGCAAGAGCATTACCCGGTTCCGGAGGCAGAGCCTGCCGATGTGCTGCGCTTTCTGTTGGAGCAAAATGGACTCTCGCAGCGCGATATTGCACCGGAGTTGGGAAGTGAAAGCACCGTCTCGCTGGTTCTCTCCGGCAAGCGGCAGTTGAACCGGGACCATATTGCGCGGCTGAGTCGTCGGTTCAACGTTTCGCCGGCGGTTTTCTTCGGAATATCCTCGACGCATTGATTGTCAGACAAGAAGAAGCTCTGGTGCTGCCGCTGGCCCTACTTATCTATTCTAGCTTGCCGTTCGCAGGCGCTTGGCCAGCGCCCACTTTAGTTCGTCGATGCCCTGGCCGGTGACGGCGGAGATGGCGTGAAATTCCAGCTTGCGGCGCTTGACATGAGCGGCCAGCTTTTTTAGCTTCTCGGAATTGGCGGAGTCGATCTTGGTGGCGCAGACGATCATGGGTTTGTTGGCCAGAGGGTGTTCGCCGTTGGCGTTGGTGAAGCTGGCCAGCTCCTGATTGATGACCTTGAAGTCTTCCACGGGGTCGGGACGGCCGCTCGCGTCGGAGACATCGACCAGGTGAACGAGCAGGCGGGTGCGCTCGATGTGGCGCAGGAACTGGGTGCCGAGGCCTGAGCCGAGATGCGCGCCTTCAATGAGGCCGGGCATGTCGGCGACAACGAAGGATTCCAGATCCGGCTCCTCGCCCACGGTGACCACGCCGAGATTGGGTTCGAGGGTGGTGAATGGATAGTTGGCGATTTTGGGCCGAGCGGCGGAGATGCGGGAGATGAGCGTGGACTTGCCGGCGTTGGGATAGCCGACCAGGCCGACATCGGCCAGCAGCTTGAGTTCGAGGCGGTAGTGGCGCTCCTCGCCGGGACGGCCCAGCTCGTGCTCGCGCGGGGCTTGGTGGGTGCTGGTGGCAAAATGCTGGTTGCCGCGTCCACCGCGTCCGCCTTTGGCGATGACGAGGCGCTCGTCGGGCTCCTGAAAGTCGTGGACCAGCTCGCCGGTGTTCTGGTCGTAGAGGCTTGTGCCGACGGGGACTTGCAGGATGACGGGGTTGCCGTCGAGGCCGGAGCAGTTGGAGCCCATGCCGTGTTCGCCGCGCTGGCCCTTGTGCTCAGGGTTATAGCGGAAATGAATCAAGGTGTTGTGGCGCTGCGAGCTGACCATGACGACATCGCCGCCACGCCCGCCGTCGCCGCCAGATGGCCCTCCTCGGGGCACGAACTTCTCACGGCGAAAGGCCATGCAGCCGTTGCCGCCGTCACCGGCCTTGACGCGTATTTTTGCTTCATCAATGAACATAAAAAGACAGGGAATAGGGACCAGCCACCCCAGCGAGCCAAGATCGCTCGCCGGGGGCCCGGCAGGGGATAGGGAATAGAAAGCTACGATTTGCGCTTCATCCCAAACTATCTATGCTAAATCCGAGATTCCGTCTATCCAGTTTACCGGAGAAGGGCATAGAATCGCTGAGAACGTAGTTGTTGGGTAATTAGAGCGGCCAAGGCAGGGAGGTTTCTGTCTGACAATGGCCGCAGGGCATCGCCCCATCCGGATCCGACATGAGAGCGGGCCGGAGTTGAAGCTTGGAGTGTTTTCCCATGGTCTGCCGCGAGCGAGTCTCGATGGCAGGAAGTTGGACGAAAACGCTGGCGGTTGCCGTGCTGCTGATGGGCGCGGGAACGACGTGTTTTACCCAGCCGGCCCAGACTCGAGCGGCTGAAACTGAATTTACCGGCTCACTGACAGGCAAATTGACCGACCTGCACTCCAGACCCCTGGAGGGCGTTGTAGTAATTTTGCGTAACCAGGCCACCGGCGCTGAAGCGCGCACAATCACAGCAAGAAACGGGATTTACCGGTTCAGTGGTCTGGAGCCGGGCGAGTACTCGCTAACCGCCGAAAGCCCACAACTGGGGCGTGGGCAGGTGGAATGGATTGTGGTCGCTGCCGGCCACGAGGCGCGAGTGCAGGCGGCGATAGAGTTGAAGCCGCTTTCGCACAGTCCAGATCTGGCGGCATTGCCAGAAAGAAAACAGCCCCGGCTGAACCGGCCCGTCCTGGAGCCGGAGGCTCTGCCGGTGCGCGATGTTGCGCTGACCGCCGATCCAATGCATTCGCTGCCCTTGCGCGGGCAGGGGGTGAGGACGGTAGTTTCTCAGACCACGACATCCGAGTTGAACGCTACGCAGGAGACCGAGCCAGTGCGTTTGCCGCCCTTGCGCGGGCAGTGGGTGAGTGCGGAGATTCTTCAGACCTGGACGCCTGAGTTGAACACAACGCTGGAGATGGAGCCCTTGTGGACGCTTGCTTTGGCGGGACGAAACCTGCCGAATATCGTACCCATCAAGGCAGCCTCTCAGGAGAGTGGTCCAACGGCTCCGGCGTTGAGCAGCACAATGAGCGCCACCGAGCTGCAGGCATTGCCGGTGAGCGGGCGGCACTGGCAGGATTTTGTGCTGGACAATACGCCCACATCCACAACCCCGGCGGGCGGCCAGGGAGAAATCATCCTGCGAGGCGCGGGTCAGCCTGCGGAGATAGCGGTGGATGGAATGAGCCAGAGGCTGGCCTTTGGCACAACAAATGAGCCTGGGCAGGGTTCGCAAGGCCGGGGGTCGTTGGGTCATGGCGAGAATCCGGCAGGAATGGCGCAGGTGGGCACGGGGGGGCATGGGCTCGCCATGAGCGAGGCGGCAATCCGCACGGTAGAGACGGTGGCCGGCAACGTGGAGGCAGTGGCAGATCGAGCGGCGGGCGGGCGGATGAACGTGGAGACCGAGCGCGGCGCCAATGAATTGCATGGACAGGGGTTTCTGTATGATCGCCAGAACAACTGGGGCGCGCGCAATCCCTTTACGCAGTGGGTGAAGGAGACCACGCCAGCTAACGGGACCACCGTTCCGGTTCCTGTTTTTACGCCGGAGTCCTATACTCCGCCAGATCACGAGATCACGTGGGGGATCGGCGTGGGCAGCCGCATACGGCGCGACAAGTTTTTCTGGTTTGCCGCTGTGGACGGCACTCAACGCAACGATCCGGGAGTGGCCATGGTGAAACATCCCTATCTGCAACAGTTAGAGCCTCCGAACACATGCGCGAATCCACCATGTACCGCACAAACCGGATTTTTTGCCCAGCCAACGAACGACCAGATGCAGGTGTTGAGCGCGCGTCTGGGATTGAGCAGCGTCAATCCTGTTGGCGAAGGGTTGACGGCCTACTCGCCGATGCTGGAGACACTCAACGGGCTGCTTGGACCGGCTCCGCGCACGGCCACGCAGTGGACCGGTTTTGGGCGGCTTGACTGGCAGGCGACCGAACGCCATCGCTTTACACTGGAGGGCATTGGCGCCTACTGGAACTCGCCGGGCGGAGGGCTGACCAAGGTTTCTGAAACCTACGGCAACCACAGCTTCGGATCGAGCACAGCCAGCGAGGAGTGGCTTCTAGGCCGCTGGGAGGCCTTCATCACCCCCAACCTGCTGGCCGTAACCCAGTTTTCTGCCGGACACGCCCTCCTGGAAGCTCGGCCGGAGACTCCCTCTGATTTTGAAAAAACCTTCCTCGCGGGGAATGTGTGGGGCCAGTTGCCGGAGATCGTGGTGGATAATCGCTACGGCTTCACCATCGGCAACCCATCGCGCTTCGGGCAGGGCAGCTATCCAGACGAGCATCTTTACCACGGGCAGGAATCGCTGGATTGGATTCACGGCAAGCTGCTAGTGAAGGCCGGATTCGAGGTGAGCCACAATAGCGATGCGACCAGCCTGCTGCGCAACCAGACAGGGACGTATAACTACTCCAACGTGGAAAACTTCATCTCCGACGCGCTGGCCTTTGAGAAATTTGGAATTTCAGGCGAACTCGACCCGATTAACCAACACAATTGCGACGAGACAGGCAAGTCGTGGCGAAATTCGGGGGGTGTGCTGCGCGGGCTGGGCAGCCTGCCTTGCTATTCGTACTATTCGCAGACCATGGGCCCGTCCAGTTGGCATTTGAGCACAAATGATTGGGCGGGATACACAACGGCCCAGTGGGAAGCGAGCAAGCGCGTGGTTCTCTCCGCCGGGTTGCGCTGGGAGCGGGAACAGTTGTCTCCGCCGGTTGCCGCAGTCCTGAATGCGAATCTGCCGCTGACGGAAAGACTGCCTGCCTTGGGCAATCAATGGGGTCCGCGGGTTGGCCTGGCCGTGGGATCGGGAGAAAAGCATTGGCCGGTGCTGCGGCTGGGCTATGGAATGTACTTCGGGCGCGCCGGGAACTTGGAGCTGGAGACCGCACTATCCCAGACCGGCTCCTTGAACGGAGACCTGAACTTTTTCATACGGCCCACGGATGGCTACAACCCTTCTACCGGCACCAGCAATGCTCCGCCGTTTCCATATGTGCTGAGTGGCGAGCCGGGAAGCGTGGTGAAACCGGGAGCGGTGGAGTTTGCGCCCAACTTCCACAATCCCGAGGTGCACCAGGCAATTGCCGCCGTGGAAGAGACGCTGCCCGGCCACGTGGAGTTGATCGCCAGCGCGATGGTGAGCCTGGGCCGCCGTCTGCCTATCTCCATCGATACCAACATTGACAGCCCGGCATCGACGCAGACAATCACTTATGCCGTGGAAGACGCGACCGGCGCCGGACCTATCAAAGCCACGCAGATCACGGTTCCTTTCTATGCTTCCTGGCCGGCAGCCGGAGGGACCTGCCCATACTACCAGCCTGCAATCACAGGCCTTGCCGGGCGGCTCTGCCCGGACTACCAGCAGATTACCAATATCGAGAGCCGCGTTAACTCGACCTACGAGGCGTGGATGCTCAAGGTTGAACGCAATGGCCGCCGGGGGCTGAGTCTGCGCGCTCACTACATCTATGCGCACGCCATGGACTGGAACCCCAACGAGAGTGCGCAGGTGACCGGCGACGACGTGCTGGACCCTGCCGACTTCAGTCTGGAGTACGGCACCAGCAACCTGGACGTGCGCCATTCGGCCAGCGCCATGGTGATCTATAGAGCGCCGTGGAAGCTGAGCGGCAGGGCCGGAAAGCTGGGCAATGGCTGGATGCTGTCGGGAGTTGGCCAGTTTCACAGCGGCCTGCCCTTCACCATGCACACCTCGGGCTCGCTGCCTGAGGTGTTCACGAGCAGCGGCGCGGCCATTGCAGGGCTGGGGCCGGGCATGAATGGCTCGGGCGGCGACAACCGCGTCTATGGAGTGGGCAACAATAACATTATCTATAACATAGGCCGCAACACCTATCGGTACCCGTCCACCTGGAAGGCCGACCTGCGTCTGGGAAAACGCTTCGACTTGGGGCATATGCGTGAGTTGGAACTGCTAGCTGAGAGCTTCAACCTCTTCAATCACCAGAATGTAACTGAACTGGAGACGACCGGCTACTCCATCGAATCCGGTACTACAAACTCCCTGCCCACGCTGAACTTCCTCGCCGGTCCACTCGTAAGAACGACCGGCACGATTCAAAATCCCAATTCCACGGCCTTCGGCCAGCCGCTGAACATCAACGCAACCAACTTCTTTCGCGAACGGCAGATTCAGTTCGGGTTGAGGCTGAGGTTCTAAGAGCTTGCCACGGCAAATAAGACTCAAGACGCCTATGCACGAGCCGATGATTATGTCAGAAAACTCGCGAGGCCATCTTCTGCAATAGGTCAGGGGACAGGGTCAGTTTTGTCCGGCGAATGCGCACCCAAAGGGCCGTGAGGCGCAGTGCCAGCGCTCGCAGATTATTGGGGGATGAAGCAAAGAGTAAGGATGAAGGGGAATCTGTCAAGCAGGGCAGATGGGAGCCAGGATGGCGGTATCGAACATGAGCGAAGGTGAACAAATGCGCACCAGAGACGCGCGTTACCGGGATCGCCGTGTTGACGAACGCTTTGAGGTGAATGCACCAGGAGGTTGCATTAACTACCAGGGCTCAAAATATCCCTGCCAAATTGTCGACGTCAGCCTGAGTGGCTGTTGCGTTCGCACCGAAAGCCCCTTCCTTCATGGCAACCTGGCCCACGTCGAGATCGTAATGCCCATCCTGGGAATGGTATTGCGCCTGGTGGGAAAAATCCAATGGTTGGCCCGCGGTAACCTGATAGGCATCATCTTCTTCCATGCCAGTTCCAAGTCCAAGAATCAACTGGCCGGCCTGATCACCTGCCTGGTGGATCAGAGTATTCCCGAGGAGGTAAAGGCGGCAGTTGCGTTATCCGTTCAGACTAGAGACACCTATCTGAATGTAAAAGTTCCCGAAGACTGGTTACCGAATCCCGCGCCCACTCCTGAACTCAAGGAACCCCCAAAGCTGGAGGAGCGTCCTGCGCCCCCGCCTCCTCCGCTACGCGCGAAAAAGCCGGTCCAGGCCGGCGAGGCAGGATCTCTGATTGTGGAGGAAGGCGTTTGGCCTGCCGTCCTACAGAATCTCAAGGATAACTCTCGCATGAAGGGAGCCATTATCGGCCTGAACAAGGAGGGGTGCAGCTTCCGAAGCGCAAAACCGTTCACTGAAGGGAGTCATATCCGCGTGGAAGTGGATTTTCATATGCGCGGACTTCCGTTCCTGCTGGCTGGCGTCACCGAGGAGGTGCGCGACAAGAAAACGGTCGATATACGTTTCGTCGAATTGAGCCACCGCAAGCGAGCGGAACTTGCGGATATCATCGAAGAACTGCGCGAGGAAGCCATGAAGCAATCCAGTTGACCGCTCTAGTTGCTTGGCGGGGGCGGGGGCGCAGGCGCGGGTGCGTCAGCTGGCGCAGGCGCTGGCGCGGGTGCCGGTGGCAACTTGTACAAGCCGCGGATGTAAATAATGAGATTCCACACCTCTTCGTCCTTGGCGCGACCCTCGGCCTCCGGAGGCATCTTGCCCTTGCCGTTGCGGATGACGTTGAACAGATCCTGGTCCTGCTTATTGGCCAGTGTTGTGGGATTGCTCCAATCGTCAAGTCTCAATTCCATGTCCTTGGCCAGATCGGTCTTGCCATTCCCGTAATCCCCATGGCAAAGAGCGCAATCGGCACCATAAATTTCCTTGGCGCGCGCCTGTGACTGAGTGGTGGGCTTGACCGGATTCTTTTGACCGGCAGCAGGGGCCGGTGTTGTGTCCTGCGAGATGGAACCAGGGGTGGACAAGGCGGTAATCCCAAACAATACAGCAGCAGAAGCAAACATCAACGGCTTCAACATAACAGCCTCCTGGGTTGCGGATGACGATTCAAGGCATCCAGCAGCCAAATCTTTTATCGCATGGATTATATGCCATTCAGGCGCAATCAGGCTCGCAATACGTAACGAATGAGGTTCAAGCGAAGTGATTTGGCTGGTTTGGAGGAGATTTAATAGCCTGCATCAGGGGATATGCCGCCAACCGCAGGCGTAATCTGGCGTGGTGGTCTTGCCGTCGAGCATAAAGCAGGAAGCGCCGTTGATGTCGGTCGAGAAGGTGCGGACTTTGGATGTTTCGAGCGCTTTGAGCACCTCGGTGCGGGGATGGCCGTAGCGGTTGCGCAGACCGCAGGAGATGACGGCCCACTGCGGCGCCACGCGGGCCAAAAATTCCGGGCGCGTGGAAGTGATGCTGCCGTGATGGCCCACCTTGAGCAGGGTGCTGGCCAGACCCTGCTCGGTCAGCATGGCTTGCTCGATGGGGGCCTCGGCGTCGCCCTCCAGCATCACGGAAGTCGCGCCGTAAGCCACATGCAGCACCAGGGAGTCGTTGTTGGTGGGCTCTGGTCCGGGCTGATAGCCGCGGAAGGGCGCGAGGACACTGACCTGGGTTGGGCCGAATGGGAAGGCCTCGCCGGCGCGCAGCGAGCGAACGCGCACGTGGAGATCGGCGGCTTCGTCGAGCAGGGCATTGTATGCACCGAAGCGGGGATTGTTGCCCACCCAAAGCTCGGCGGGATGGAAGTTGCGCAGAACAGCGGGCAGTCCGCCCATGTGGTCGGCGTGGGCGTGGGTGAGGGCGACCACGTCAAGTCGGCGAATGCCGCGCGACCACAGCACCTGGGAGACGACCTCCTCGCCGATGTCGTAGTCCTGGGGAGCCTGACGCGGGCCTCCTCCGTGGCCGCCGCCATCTACCAGCAGGGTTTTTCCGTCGGGCGCAATCAACAATATGGAGTCGCCCTGGCCTACGTCGATAGCCTCGACGAGCAGGGCGTTGCTGGGGTGATCGACGGATCGGGGCAGGACGGCGGCGACGGCGGCCAATATCAGCGCGGACAAAGAAGCGAGAATGGCGCGTCGGCGCCAGCGGGCATCCGACGAAACGGCCAAGCGTGCCAGCACGATGGCCAGGGCAAGCAGCGCGCAGAAGGCCAGCGATTGCCAAAGCAAAGGCGCGGGAATGCGGAAGTCGCCCCAGGGCAATCCACCGAAGCGGCGCACCAGCCAGATTCCAAAGTGCAGAGGCAGCGCCACGAACATGGCTGGAACCGCGGCGGCGGCAGGCCATGCGAGAGCCACCAGCAAGGTGACCAGCGCGGCTGGCATCAGGATGAGCAGCAGCGGCAGGATGAAGACATTGACCGGCAGCGCGAAGACGGTGATGCGGTGGAAGTAGATTGCCATGGGCAGGGCCATGGCCAGCTCCACCACGAAGGAGACGCCCATCAACTCGAAACAGCGGATCAGAAAGCGCACTGTCCAGGGAAAGGCGCGCCAAGCGATGAAGTTGGCCGATCGGCCGCCCGCCGCATCCCTGAATCCCACGGCCATCATGCGCAGCGTGACTCGAAATTGCGCCAGGCGCGGAGCGAGTTTCGCGTCCACAGCGATCTGGCGCAGGTCGCGGGAGGCCGTCAGGTACGGATGCACCGTGGCCAGCAGCAGCGGAGCGGCAACGCCGCCGATGGCGACTACTGCAAGCAAAGTCATTTGGAAACTGGCGTCGAAGAGACTGCGCGGGCTGTAGGCCAGCAGGCAGAGGGCTGCAAAGCCGATGGTGTTCAGCGCGTTGCGCTCGCGGTAGAGTAAGCGGCCGAGCAGGTAGAGGGTGACCATCCACAGCGAGCGCGCCACCGGCGTGGCAAAGCCGGTGAAGATGGCATAGGCAAAGGAGGCCAGAATGGTGACGAATGTGGCCGGGACGCGGGGAAGGCGCATGCGTCGCGCAAGCCAGAAAAGGCAGCCGGCCACGATAGCCAGGTGAAAGCCCGAAATCACCAGCATATGGAAGGAGCCGGTACGCTCAAATCCCACGCGCAGAGAGTGAGTCAGGAAGGTTCGGTCGCCGGTGACCATGGCGGCGAGCATGATGGCGTCGTCCTCTGACAGGCGCAAGGGAGCGGGCAGGCGTCGCATGGCCGCGCGCAGAGCCAGCAGGCGAGCGCTCGAGGCGTGCTGCAATCCGCTGATGCGGCAGGCGAGGAAGAGGCCGGGGGACGGGCCGAGCCGGTCTACGCGATCAATGGCGACGGTGGCTGTGGAGGTGATGCCCTGTTCGACGAGGAAAGCTTCGCGGCTCCAGACGCCGGGATCGTGATAGACCTCTGGCGGCAACAGGCGGACCACGGCGCGGAGGCGCTCTCCGCACTGAAAGGGCTGCTGAATTGCCGTGGCGACGGGCCAGCGAACGGTCAGGCGTACGCGGCCTTCGATGGGCGCTTGCGCATCCTCGGCATCGGTGACCACTTCCATGCTGGAGATGCGCAGGTCGATTCTCTGCGAAGGCTGCTGGGCGGGGTCTTGGGTTGAACCGGGATCATCCAGATTTTGTTCTGTCTCGCCGCGAATAGGCCCTACATCGACGACGGCGCCATCAACGGTGCGCAGCAAGCCGTCGGCGAGCGCGGCCAGCGCGGGCGCGGGCGCCGGATGTGGCTCCATCCAGGCGCACCATGCGCCCAGCAACAACCACAGCGCAACCAGCGGCAGCCAGGCGATGCGCTGTGCGCGGATTGCCGCCACGCCGCACAACACGGCCGCCAGCGCCAACGCGACGAGCACCAGGCTGGGCCGCAGCCAGAGAAATTGAGTAACCGTAATTCCCACGGCAAAGAGCCAAGCCGCGTGAAAGAGCGGGGCTGGACCGAGTGCGGCGGAAGTGCCGGTGGCTTGCGCGGAAGTGGGAGATTTGGATTGCATCGCGCCTGGAAACTGAAAAGCTCTTCTGGCCCTCAAGCCTATCAGGAGTGGCGCAAATGGACCACTGTTTCCAGATGAAAGGTCTGGGGAAAGAGGTCGGTGAGGGTGATGGATTGGATTTGATAACCTGAAGCGATGAGCACGCGCAGGTCGCGAGCCAGCGTGGCCGGATCGCAGGAGACGTACACCAGGGCGGGCGCGGCGATCCCGGCCAGCAAAGTGCAAGTCTCGGCGCCGAGGCCGGTGCGCGGCGGGTCTACGACAATCAGGTCAAGGGTTGCCGAACGGGAAGCAACGCCAGCAGGACGATGGGTTTTGTGCGCGCGAAGAAAATCCAGGGTCTCGCTCTTCACGGGTGCTCCGGCTGTGCCTTTGAGGTTAGACGCAAGCGCCCGGGTTGCCGAAGACGCCGATTCAACGGCAACCACACGATCAAATCGATCAGTGAGTTGCCGTGCGAAGAGTCCGACGCCGGCAAAGAGATCCCAGGCGAGATTGCCTTGATGATTGGCGGTGACGCGCTCAATCAGAAAGTCCAGCAGCCAGCGGTTCACCTGAAAAAACGCTCCGTGATCGACGCGATAGTCGTATCCGGCCGCATGGTAATCGAGCGACACCGCGCCCCATTGCGCCAGAACGCGTGACGGCTGGCTGGGACGGCCCTCGGTCACCAGTTCCGCGCCAGTGAGCGCTGGAATCTGTTCATGCAGCGCCTGCGCCAATTCGTCAAAACGTAGCTTGGACGGAGTGACGGTGAAGACAGTAGCCATGAGCGCGGTTTCTTCCGCATTGCAGAAAAGTGCAATCTCCGTGGAGCGCAACGCATGGGCAAACTCGCGCATAATCTGAGCAAAGGCCTGCGCGGCCTCAACGAGCAACGGTGCGGCGATGGGGCACTCTTGAATGGGAATCACTCCGTGGGATCGGCGTCCGCGATAGCCTGGGTTTCCAGCCGCGTCGAAGGCCAGGCGAATGCGGTTGCGGTAACGCCAGGGCTCCGCGGCCAGCACGGCGATTTCCGAGGGGACAGTCACGCCGCCGCGCTCCAGGGTTTCACGCAGGATGGCTTGTTTGAAGGCTAGTTGGGTTGCGTAGCCGGTGTGCTGGTAATGACAGCCACCGCAAATGCCGAAGTGCGGGCAGGTGGGCGTGATGCGCTCCGGCGATGCGCGGACAATCTCGTCAATCTCGGCGGACGCGTAGCCGGGTTTGCTCTGCGTGATGCGCACCCGCGCCAGCTCGCCCGGCAAGGTGAGCGGCACAAAAACCGCCTTGCCTTCCAGACGAGCCAGGAAGGCTCCGCCGTAGACCGGCTTCTCGATCTCGACAAGCTGGGGCTCGGCGGTGTGTTTTGCGGGCTGCGTCACGGGAAGCGTCATTGCTGGCTCATGTAAAAGAGGCTGAGGCGAGGCAGGTTGTAGTGAACCAGCAATTGCTTCTGCACAAATTGCCGCTCCACCTGGCGCAACTGCACGGCGCCCATGCGGCTGCGGTAGGGCGCAAGTTCTCGGGCCGCGTGCGCTTTGAGGTTCACCAGCAGCTCCTCGGGGACGGCAGCGGTCAAGGCGGCAAAGAGTTTCTCTTCGAGCACGGTGAGGGTAAGTTCGAGAGCCTCAAGGTCCAGCTTCTCACCTTCACTGCTGTGCGCGGCAGCGGCCAGCTCGCGTAAACGGGCGGCGGTTGCGGCGCAGGCCTCGGGAGCGACCGTAGCCGCATCGAGCGCCGCGGCGGCAGCTTCCAGATGAGCGGCCACGCGCTCAAGCTCGAATCCTGATTCGCGAGCGATTATGGAGGGAGCCGTGCCGGCGGAAGCCTCGCGCAATTCCTCGGCGGCTACCATCACCGCCTGCGCGCACCAAGCCAGGCCGTTGATGCGCCGCATTCGGCCGCGACGCTGCCGCGCTTCATATTTATCAAACGCAGCGTCGATGCCGCGCAGCACCGCCTCCAGCGGAACGCCGGCCTCGCGCCAGGTTTCGATCAGCGCCCAATCCAGCGTGGAGAGCAACAGCAACGCTCCGCGCCGCTGCTGGAAGCGCTCTTCGATCTCGGTGAAGTAGTTGAAGTAGTTCAGCACGGCGTGCGCCTCAGCGGGGCTTGGCGGGGCGATTGCGCTCATAGAGGATCAGCAGGCCGTCGAGGGTGAGCATATCGTCGATCTCGGAGATGAAGCGTGAATCCTCGGCGATCTGCCGCGCCAGGCCGCCGGTGGCGATGACGCGCGGCTTCTGGCCCAGCTCGGCCACAATACGCTCCAGAATGCCGTCCACCAGGCCGATGTAGCCGTAGTAGAGGCCGCTTTGCAGGTGGGTGACAGTGTTGGTGCCGATGACCTTTGCGGGGCGTTTGATGTCTACGCGGCTCAATCGCGCCGCGTGAGAGAAGAGCGCATCGGCGCTGAGGCCCAGGCCAGGCGCGATGGCCCCGCCCAGGTACTCGCCCTTGGCCGAAATCACGTCGAAGGTGGTCGCCGTGCCGAAGTCCACCACGATGCAGGGGCCTCCATAACGCTCGAAGGCGGCAACGGAGTTTACCAGCCGGTCCGCGCCCAGATCCGCTGGGTTATCTTGCAGCACCGGCATTCCGGTCTTGATGCCCGGCTCAACAAAGAGCGGCTTGGTGTGGAAGTAGTCCTCGCAGACCTTGCGCAGCGTGCTCTCCACCGGCGGCACCACCGAAGAGATGATGATATGCGAGACCTTACTTGGCTCCAAACCTCTCATTTCAAATAGATTAACAAAGAAAACACCGTACTCGTCGGCGGTCTGAGAGCGGTGCGTGGTTACGCGCCAATGCGCGGCGAGCTCCGCTCTTTCACCTTCAAGCTTATAAAGCCCTAAAACCGTATTCGTATTGCCGACATCGATGGCTAGCAGCATGGTGTTCTCAGCTTATCTCGGTGGCGCGAATACCGCCTGTCTGCACAGTTACGATTCCTGAATTCGTGCGAACCAGCAGGAAGCCGTTTTCGTCCATTCCGGCCGTCACGCCGGTGCATGCCTGCGGACCATGTACCTCGACGCGCCGCCCGCGAATCCACGTCGAGGCCTGCTCGACGCGCGCTGGAATCGTGACGCCCGCCGCCAAGTCGGCCAGCATAACCGTCTCACTCTCCAGCGATTTTAGCAGGGAGACAAGCAAAGGCTGGCGTGAAATGCGGCGGCCACATTCCAAATCCAGCGAGGTGGCAGTCGCGGACAGATCCGGAGAAAAGGCGCGCTGGTGGACATTGATGCCGATGCCCACCACGGCATAATCAGCCGACCCGCCGGAAATCTTCGACTCTGCAAGGATGCCGCCAACTTTGCGTGGGCTCCCGTGCGAATCCAGCATCAGATCGTTGGGCCAGCGCAGATCGACGGGCAGGCCTGCTACGGCGCGAATGGCCTCAGCGGCAGCGAGCCCGGCAGCCAGCGGAAGCAGCGGCATGCGAATGGCGGGAATCGGCGACCGTAGCAGCACGCTCAAGTAAAGTCCATCGCCCGCGGCCGAGTCCCATGCATGATCGCCGCGTCCGCGTCCTGCCAATTGCTCATCGGCAAAATAGACCGAGCCGTGTGGAGCTCCACTGCGGGCAGCTTCCAGCGCATCAGAGTTGGTGGAGTCTGTGAGCGGAGAAAAATGCAGCTTGCCCGCAAAGACGGTTCCGGCCAGCGACGCTTCCAGAGCCGCCAGATCGTACGTGTCCAGCGAGGCTCCGTGCACGGCTACTCCGTCTCCGCATGAATGCGCATGGAGATGTCGGCGGCCTTGGCGGAGTGGGTCAGAGCGCCCACGCTGATAAAGTCCACGCCGGTATCGGCGTAGGCGCGGATGTTTTCGAGATGGATGCCGCCCGAGGCTTCGGTGGGAATCCAGCGCTCGGCTTGCCCCGCGGTTGCGCGCTTGATGCGCACTACTGCCCGCTTCACCTCTTTGGGCGTCATGTTGTCCAGCAAAATGGCCTCCGCCCCGTGTTGGAGAGCTTCTTCCAACTCCTGCTCGCTGCGCACCTCCACCTGCACGCGCTGGCCCTTCTTGCGCTTTTCCAGGGCGCGCGTCAGCACAGCGGGCAACCCTCCGCCCAGCGAGATGTGGTTGTTCTTGATGAGGACTCCGCTGGCCAGATCGAGCCGGTGATTGACTCCCCCCCCGCACAGCACGGCATACTTATCGAGAGCACGCAAACCCGGTACCGTCTTGCGCGTGTCGAGCACGCGGGCCTGTGTGCCATGAATGGCGTCGACGAATTTGCGCGTCAATGTGGCGATGCCGCTCAGATGTTGCATCAGATTCAGGATCACGCGCTCGCAACTGAGCAGCGCGCGGGCGTTGTGGCGGATGACAGCCAGCACCTGACCATCGTGGACACGTACGCCGTCGAAAATCTCCGGATGGCAAACCACTTCGAAACGGGTCTGCGCCGGGGCGCGCTTGTCGAGCCGGGCAAAGATCTCCAGAAACTGCGGCACCGCGCCCAGTCCGCAAACCACCATCTCCTGGCGCGCGAGGATGGAGCCGGTGGCGCGCAGACCGGGGTCGATGGTGAGGTTGGTGGTCAAGTCGCCGGCAGCCTTGTCTTCAATCAGGGCCTGCTCCAGCAATGCGTCGATATGGCTGTTTTTCCAGTCCATAGTTCCTTTTTCGCGCGGTTAGGGACGTATTTGAGTTTTTTGTTGCAAAAGAAAGTTATATATAACTATTTTGACGTTGTCATCCACTTGATTGGTAATTGAAAAAAAGTGAGTTCCGTCGCTCCTGTAGATCTTAAGGGAGTAGTTATGCTGGCTGCCGGAGATTATCTCGTTGAGTAATTGCGACAAACCGAGTATCCCGCTCTTGCGTTTATCAATAAGGTTGACCTCTCCCAGGTCCTTATACCAAAGCAGGGAGACAATGTTACGGGCGTCACGCACCATGATTCCGCGGGTAGCCAAGAGAAAGAAATGAGAGTAGCCGGCGTAGGACCGTGCGCCGTCAAGGTCAACGATAGCAAGAGCAGTGTCAATCTTTCCCAGGTGGCTAGCGACGATCTCTTTGATTTCTGTGGTAAATTGCTGCGCGACAAGGCATCCGGGTGCGCCGCCAAACGAGAGAGTAGGCGTCTCCTGTACGCTCCGGGGCTGGGTGAAAAAGCTGTCCACCGGAACATCCGGCGCCGGGCTGCTTACCGTTGGGCTGCTTATTACTGGCGATTCTTCCGATGCCCCACTATGCTCCTTGAGTTCCCGATAGGCAATCTGAATCTGTTTGAAATGCTCTTCTGCATCTGCCCGCAAGTTGGCGTAATTCTCATAGAGATCGGGATGCCATTGCTTGATCCCTTCGCGATAGGCCTCTTCGATCTCGACCTCGGAGGGTATTCCGTAGGCGATACCCAGCGTTCGGTAGTGCTGCCGGCATTGACCACAGTCGCAGGACATGACTTATCTTCCTTTGTTCAGATTATCCAGCGCGATGCGCGCTTTCTCTAGAAGAAGCCGCGTCTCCGCTTCCTGCTTCTTCAATCCTTCGACCACGTTTGCCGGAGCCTTGGCGAGAAAGCCTTCGTTACCTAACTGGCGCTCGGCGGAGATTAGACCTTTCTCATACTTGGCAATCTCTTTTGTCAAACGTTCGCGCTCGGCTGGGATATCGATTTGCGCTTCATAGACTATCGCAATATCCGTTGGCCCAATACTACGCCAGTTCAGTTGATCATCACGATGAGTTGTAGTATTAATCCTTGAGGATGAAAGCTTATCTAGCCATGCCTTGTTTTCTCCAATCAAGTCACCGCCTACTCCAGTAGCTTGACTAAAAACCTCGAGTACTTTTGCATCTACAATTTGCTTTTCCGGCACACCACGGTCTTTGCGATTTTCGCGAATCCCGATGACAATGAATTGCAGATGGCGCATTTGCTCAATCGCAAGCCGATCTATGGGAATTCCATCACCCAACGGATACTTACAAAGGGCGATAGATTTCGCCGGCGATTTGCCGTCGTAGACAGCGTGCCACAGTTCTTCCGTCAGGAATGGCATGAAGGGCGAGAGAAGGCGCAGGGCCGCTTCAAAAACCTGAACCAGCGTGGTGAGCGCGGTTTTGGTCTGCGCTTTGTCGGCGGTTTCGGAAAAGTCGAGGCGGAGTTTGACGATTTCCAGGTACCAATCACAGAAGCTGCCCCAGAAGAACTGATAGATCGTATTCGCCGCGTCGTCGTAGCGATAGTTTTCCAACGACTGATTGACCTTGGCCGCGGTGGCGTGCAGTTCGGCCACAATCCAACGGGCTTCGAGCGGGGCGTCGGGAGATGCAACGGGCATTGCACCCAGTGCGGCGGGATCAACTGTGATGCCGATTTCGGCGGCGCGGTCCACGTTCATGAAGAGGAAGCGGGCGGCATTCCAGATTTTGTTGGCGAAGGCGCGGTAACCTTCGGTTCGGGCGATGTTGAAGGCGATGTCGGTGCCGGGCGAGGCCATCGATGCCAGCGTGAAGCGGACCGCATCGGTTCCGAATGTCTTGACGATCTCGATGGGGTCGAGGACGTTTCCCTTGGTCTTGGACATCTTTTCGCGGTTGGCGTCGCGCACCAGGGCGTGAATGTAGACCTCGCGGAAGGGAACCGAATCCGCAAGCGAGCGCTTGGAGCCGTCGGGCATGAGGACATCACCTGCGAACCAGCAACCGAGCATGATCATGCGCGCGACCCAGAAGAAGAGAATGTCGAAGCCGGTGACGAGGAGACTAGTTGGGTAAAAGGCGTCGAAGTCCGCACACGTTTCAGGCGTGATGTTGGGCCAGCCGAAGACGGAGACCGGCAGCAGTCCCGACGAAAACCATGTGTCGAGAACGTCAGTCTCCTGGGTGATCTTCTTTGAGCCACAGTGGGCGCAGGCGGTGGGATCGATGCGGGCGACGGTGATCTTGCGGCACTCCGCGCAGTGCCATGCGGGGATGCGATGGCCCCACCAGAGCTGGCGCGAGATGCACCAATCGTGGATGTTCTCCATCCACTCGAAGTAGGTCTTCTCGTACATCTCCGGCGTGAATTTGATGTGGCCTTGCCGGACAGCTTCTTTGGCTTGTTCCGCCATCGAGAATGGTTTGCCTTGCGGCTCTTTGTTGACTGCCAGGAACCATTGCGTGGAGAGGCGCGGCTCGACGACCGTCTTGCAGCGGTCGCAGTGGCCGATGTTGTTGACGTGGTCCTTGATACCGGCGAGGAGAGCTTGCTCTTCGAGTTCAGCGACGACTCTTTTGCGCGCCACGTAACGGTCGAGGCCCGCAAAGGGCCCGCCTTCGGCGTTGATGTGGCCGGTGTCGTCCATGATATTGATGGAGGGCAGACGATGGCGCTCGGCGATAGCGAAGTCGTTGGGGTCATGAGCCGGAGTGACCTTGACCGCGCCTGTTCCGAAGTCGCGGCTGACCCACTCGTCGAGGACGATGGGGATCTCGCGGTTCATCAAAGGCAGGCGCAGCTTCTTGCCGTGCAGGCTGAGGTAGCGCTCGTCTTCGGGATGAATGGCAACGGCAACGTCGCCGAGCATGGTCTCAGGGCGGGTTGTGGCGACCGACAAAAACTTGCCGGAATCTTGACCGTCTTTGTTTAGAACGGGATAGCGAATCTCCCATAAGTGGCCAGATTGTTCCTCGTGGAACACTTCCAGGTCGCTGATGGCGGTTTGGCAGCGCGGACACCAGTTTACGATGTAAGCACCGCGATAGATTAGATTCTGCTCATGCAAGCGGACGAAGGCCTCACGTACGGCAACTGACAGGTTCTCGTCCATGGTGAAGTATTCGCGTTGCCAATCGACCGAGGCGCCGAGGCGCTTCATCTGGTCGAGAATGGCGCTGCCGTAGTGGCGTTTCCACTCCCACACGCGCTCGACGAATGCTTCGCGGCCGAGCTTCTGACGGCTCGTGCCTTCAGATGTCAGTTGGCGCTCGACCATCATTTGTGTCGCGATGCCGGCGTGGTCGGTGCCGGGCAGCCATAGAGCGCGGCGGCCCGTCATGCGCCGCCAGCGGATGAGGATGTCCATCTCTGTCTGGTTGAGCATGTGGCCCATGTGCAGCCGGCCGGTGACATTGGGCGGCGGCAAAAGAATTGTAAAGGGCTCACCTTTGCCGGCTGCGTCGGACTGGCCGTCCAGGCCGTGGTTTTTTGTGTTTGTGGGCAGAGCAGGAGGCGTAGGCTGGGCGAAGAGCTTCTCGCGCACCCAGTATTCAGCCCAGTGATCTTCAATGGCAGCGGGGTCGTAGGCTTTGGGCAGGTCGTGGGGCATCTTGTTCTTGGGCGAGTTCCCGATGGACTGCGTAAAACCCTCTTGCCGCGAGGGATTTACGCCAGGAAACCATAACTCACTTTAGCAGATGCGAGGGGACTTGCCCCCTTTCGACTACGCTCAGGGCAGGCTATTCAGGCACTCGGCGCTTGCGCGCCATAGGATTCGAGGATTTCCATCCTTCGATCAGCTACTTTGGTTCGGGCGCGGGCTTGGCGAGCAGGACGCCGAGGGCGCAACTTGCCATGCGAGCCAGTTCTCCGTCGGCGCGGCTGGTGAGAACGACGGGGACCTTAGCCCCCACCACAACTCCGGCAGCCAGGGCACCGGCCAGGTACTGAAGCTCCTTGAAGAGGATATTTCCCGCCTCCAGATTTGGGACCATGAGGAGATCGGGGTCACCGGCGACCTTCGATTTGATTTTTTTGATGCGCGCGGCTTCGCTGGAAATGGCATTGTCGAATGCGAGTGGGCCATCGACGATGGCACCGGTAATCTGTCCGCGATCGACCATTTTACAAAGGGCGGCGGCATCGAGCGTGGATGGGATGGCGGGGTTGACTGACTCAACCGCCGACAGGATTGCCACCTTGGGGTTCACAACCTCGAGGGTGATCATCATGTCGATGGCATTCTGCAGAATGCTGATCTTGGTTTCCAGGTCCGGCTGGATGTTGACGGCCGCATCGGTAACGAAGAGGGTCTTGTGGTAGGAGGGAACATCCAGGGCAAAAACGTGGCTGATGCGCCGCCCGGTGCGCAATCCTCCCTCGCGCGAGACCACAGCGCCCATGAGTTCGTCAGTGTGCAGGGAGCCCTTCATGAGCATTTGCACCTCGCCCTTACGAGCCATCTCAACGGCCCGCATGGCGGCGCTGCGGCTATTGTCGATGTCAACGATCTGGATGGTTCCCAAGTCAAGTTGCATGGTTGCCGCAAGGTCGCGGATGGTTGCTTCAGAACCCACAAGGATGGGAACAATCAACCTGTCTTTGCATGCCTGGATGGCGCCTCCGAGAGAAACTTCGTCGCATGGCCAGACAATCGCAGTTTTCACCGCTGGTTTGGAGGTGGCGCGCGCAATCATCCCGAGATAGTGACGATAGGGATTGTTCACAATGAGCTGAGGCACGGGGAGGGTGGACCAGCGCAGCTTTTTCAGCGGCGCGAGGAGCTGAGCGGTTCCCGAGAAGATTGGTGTGCCGGCGCCATTGCTGGCCGAGCAATCGAATGTAACCCTCTTTGTGGAATCGTCCTTGGCGGTAACCTGAACCTTGACGAGGATGCGATCGCCAACACGGATGCGATTGTGAAAGGAGAGCGATACGTTGGTCAGTGTGCATCCGGGTCCTGGTATATTCATGCTGAAAAGGCCGGAGATAAGCGAGGCGCACCACATATTTGGCCCTGTGGGAGGTATGCCGCCGGCTCGATCAATGAGTTCATCGGAGTTCAGAACGGAGTGGAATCCGGAAATGGAGGCAAAGGCCATGGCGTCTTCCGTGGTCAGCACGTGCTCTGTCCCGGCAGTGTCGCCAACTGAAATCTCGTCGAATGTCTTGCTCTCAATAAATCCCAGATCCATACAAATCCCTTCCCGTTCAAGCGCCGGCCAACGCACAGGCCAAGTACCACCGTATTCTCTCGAAGCACAGTTTGAAGTGACTGCAATCACCGATGCTAGCTGTGGAGTCGCAAGTTGTTATCGAACGGGAGCGATTTGCCAGCCATCAGCTTACATCCCGCGCAAACTGCGTGTCCCGCCCTGCCGCGCACCTTCCACATAAAGCGAATTGACCGCGAAATCTAGGTTGTAGCTACCAGGGGCTTTCCATGCCCGGGTGCGTTTTTGTGGGTGGCCCTATGGAGAAGAATCCGCTTGGCGGCTTCCACCAGCATTAGATAGACCGCGGTGGCGGCGGCCACAAAGGCAAAATAGCTGAGCGGCAGCGGAGTAAAGCCGAGCACGGTTGCGAGGGGGCTGAAGGGCAAATACATTCCGATGGCCACGACCCCAAGGCACGTTGCAAATAAGGGAATGCTGGGGCGGCTGCGCAAGGGATTCTTCGATGTGCGAATGACGAAGACGACCAGCGTTTGGGTGGCCAGCGACTCGACAAACCAGCCGGTATGAAACTGCGCCTCGGTGGCGCGGAAGAAATGCAGCAGCACATAGAAGGTCAGAAAGTCGAAGATGGAGCTGATAGGCCCGACGAACACCATGAAATTGCGAATTACGCCAATATCCCAGTGCTGGGGCTTGATCAGGTAGGTGTCGTCGACATTGTCGGTTGGAATCGTAATCTGGGCCAGGTCGTAGAGGAAGTTGTTCAACAGAATCTGGGTGGGCAGCATGGGCAGGAAGGGCAGAAAGAGCGCAGCGCCTGCCATGCTGAAGACATTGCCGAAATTCGAGCTTGTGCCCATCAGGATGTACTTCATCACGTTGCCGAAGGCCTTGCGCCCCTCGATGATGCCGTCATGGAGGACGCGCAGGCCGGGCTCGATGAGAATGACGTCGGCGGCATCGCGGGCCACGTCAGCCGCGCTGGACACGGAAATGCCGACATCGGCCGCATGCAGCGAAGGCGCATCGTTGATGCCGTCGCCCATGAATCCGACCGCGTGGCCCTTGAATTTAAGGGCCATGAGAATCCGGTTCTTCTGCGCCGGAGAGATGCGGGCGAAAATGTGCGACTCCTCGGCGTCGTGGACCAGCGCGGGGTCCGACATATGGGCTATTTCGTCGCCCGTTACAATGTGCCCAGCGTCCAGTCCGACCTGAGAGCAAATGTGAGCGGTGACAAGGTCATTGTCGCCGGAGATAACCTTGACCTCGATTCCATCCTGTTTGAGCGAAGCCAGAACCTGGGCTGCATCCGGCAAAGGCGGATCAGAGAAGGTTAAAAAGCCAGCCAGGATCAGGTTGCGCTCGTCCTGAACCGAATAGTCCGCGCGCACAGGGACATTGACGTAAGCCACGGCAAGCGAGCGGTATCCCTGGCCATTCAGATCGTTGCTGGACTGGCGAATGCGCTTGATGGCATCTTCCCCAACGGGTTCGACCTTGCCATTGATTTCGTAACCGGTGAGGAGCGCGAAGATTCCTTCCGGAGCGCCCTTGGTGATGAGGGTCCGCTGGGAGTTCCGCTCCACCACGATGGAGAGCCGCTTTCGCTCGAAGTCGAAGGGAATCTCGTCGCACTTGGTATATCCCTCGGTGTTTGCCGGAGACTGATGAACGAGGACATCGTCGAGCGGGCTGCGAATGCCGGTCTCGAATTTGCTGTTGAGAAACCCCAGTTCCAGCGCGCGGCTTGATGGCTTGCCAAAGGCATCGAGAGAGCGATCGAAGGACATGGTCCCGGTGGTGAGCGTTCCCGTCTTATCGCTGCAAAGCACATCCAGACTGCCGAGGTTCTGGATGGAGGAAAGATGCTTGACGATGACATTCTTGCGCGCCATGGCAACGGCGCCCTTGGAAAGCGTCACCGAGGTGATCATGGGCAGGAATTCCGGGGTCAGGCCGACGGCCAGCGCCACGGCAAACAGCAGAGATTGAAACGGATCGCGATGGCGTATGACGCCAACCACAATCAGAAAGAGCACGAGAAAAAAGACTGTTGCCGCGAGGAAGCGGCTGAAATCCCGCAAGCCCCGGTCGAAGGCCGTCGCTTCAGGCCTTGCGGCGAGGCGGGCCGCGATGTCGCCAAAGGCGGTTCGAGGACCCGTCGCGACGACCTCCGCGGTTGCCGTTCCACTCACCACCGATGTGCCAAGGAAGACCATGTTGGGCGCATCTGCTTTGGTGGAGGCCGGCTCTGATGTTGCTTCCTTTGCGGTGGGGAGCGACTCGCCCGTCAACGCCGCCTGCTGCACATAGAGATCGCGCGCAACCAGAAGGCGCGCGTCCGCGGGAACCAAATCCCCGGCGGAGAGCCGGATCACGTCTCCGGGCACCACATCGCGCCGCCGGAGTTCTTTCCACGCGCCATCGCGCTCAACGGTTGCCGTCGGGGCCACCTGGTCGTGCAGCCGTTCGACGGCCTTCTGGGAGCGATAGGTCTGGCTGAAGTCCATCACCGCGCTTAAAAGAACAATGGCGCCAATGATGCCCGCATCGACCTTATCGCCCAGAAAGGCCGAAGCCCCCGCTGCAATAAGCAGGATCAGCGTCAGCGGATTCATGACTATGTGCACGAGATCGGCAACAGGGTTGTAGTGCGTTGTCGCAGCAGGCTCATTTGGCCCGAACTGGCTTAACCGCGCCTCGGCTTCCTGTGACGTCAGGCCGGCAGCCGCTCCAGGGATTACATCGGCACTGGGCATAATGGATGGATTCCCCCTTGGGTGATATTACGAAAGAATTGTTAAGCGAGGATTGTAGCCCACAAACCAGCTTGCGTCAGGCGCGGGAAAATCCGCGTCTGAAAGTGGTTTCGGGAATGCCTATCAGGAGCTATTCTCCTACGCATGCGCTTTCAGCCCTGCCACGCGTTTGCGCGTCTCGCTCGCGAATGCTTCGTCCTCAGGCGTGCCCGGCGGAAGCGAAGCAAGGTTGATCTCAACGTTCGCAAGCGCGCCTTCGAGTGCAGCTTTTGCCAAGGCGATCGCGGTGGTCAGATCGGAGCTCATATTGGGGCTGGTGATCGATGCCAGGCTGGTCGCGATCCGCGCCACTTCGACGGCTCTTTCGGCCACGCCCAGGGGTATGCTGGTTGCCTGCTGGAGCGCAGCTGCGATTCCCCGTCCGCCATCGGAAGATTCTTTCGCTGCTTTGTATGCCTTCATGACGGCGTTGTAGGAGTCAGCATCGGCGTCGATCGCTGACTTCAGTTCTTCGCGAAGTTGAGTGAGACGTGCGATGGCTTCGCTGAGTTGGACTTCGTATTGCAGGTAGGCTTTTTTGCCGCGCGACATGGACGCAACCATGCCGGCCAGGCCGGCAGCCATGGCGCCGCTGGCAGCGGCGGCGCTGCCTCCGCCGGGTGTTGCGGTGGGGGCGGCTAACTGCTCGATGAACGGAGCAATTCCGGCGCTCAGGCTACCTGCGGACCCCTTGCCGCTCATCACCGCGGCGAGGCGGTTTTCGAGGATAAGCGAGGAGTCGAAGTTCTCCACCTGCAGAAACCACTCCGCAGCCTGCTCCAGAGCGAGTTTGGGAATCAGTCCGACAATTTCACTGGAGACCGGAACAGCGCCGTATCGCGCTGCCTCTCGTTTTACAAATTCGAATACGCGGTGGATGGGCGTCTGCTCGAAATCGGTCAGGTTCATGGAAACCTGGGCCATGCCGCGCACCAGGAAGCCAGACCCTTTGACGAAACGCAGGCCGCCCGAGGAAAAGCGCACCGCCTTAGCGATCTTTTTAGCGAGTTCGACATCAGCCGTATTCAGGAAAATGTTATAGGCAATCAAGGGCTTGCGCGCGCCCACCACGGTGGCTCCGGCGGTGGGATGGACGCGTGGTTCGCCAAAATCGGGCTTGCGGGCGGGATTCGCGGCAATTTCGTCGCGAATTCCCTCGAACTGTCCGCGGCGAATGTTTTCCAGGTTCTGCCTTTCGGGCGTGGTCGCGGCGGCCTCATAAAGATAGACCGGAATCTGGAAGCGGCGCCAGATTTCTGCTCCGGCGTGGCGGGCCATGGCCACGCAATCTTCGAGGGTGACTCCTTCGATAGGGATGAAGGGGACCACATCAGCCGCTCCCATGCGAGGGTGCGCGCCAGTGTGCTGGGTCAGGTCGATCAACTCGGCGGCTTTACCTACGCCGCGAATCGCAGCTTCCTGAATGGCATCCCGCTCGCCGGCCAGCGTAATCACGCAGCGGTTGTGGTCGGAGTCCATCTCCCGGTCGAGGAGAAAGACGCCGGGGAGCTTCATGGCTTCGATGATGGCATCGACTTTGGCGGGATCGCGGCCTTCGGAAAAATTAGGAACGCATTCTACGAGAGTGTTGGGCACAGAAGAAGGATAATGATATACGGTAGTTTCTGGCAATTGGTGAATTGCGCTTGGGTGTAGCAGAGGTTCTTTCGGCGGGAGAGAGTATGACGACGACCATGGCTCCGACGATTCGCGCGCCGCGTGGCAGCCAGTTGCGCTGCAAGGGCTGGCAGCAGGAGGCGGCGTTGCGCTGCCTGATGAATAACCTCGATCCGGAGGTTGCGGAGAGGCCCGCGGATTTGGTTGTCTACGGCGGCATGGGCAAAGCGGCGCGTAACTGGGAGTGTTTCCACGCCATGGTCCGCGAACTTGAGCGGTTGGGCGGCGAAGAGACCCTGCTTGTCCAATCGGGCAAGCCGGTGGCCGTCTTTCCCACGCACGAGATGGCGCCGCGAGTGCTCATCGCCAACTCCAACCTGGTGGGCAAGTGGGCCAACTGGGAGCACTTCAACGAGCTCGACCGCAAGGGCCTGATGATGTACGGCCAGATGACGGCGGGAAGCTGGATTTATATCGGCACACAGGGGATTTTGCAGGGGACCTTCCAGACCTTTGCCGCGCTGGCCAGGCAGCACTTTGGCGGGACGCTAAAGGGCAAGCTGGTGGTGACCGGCGGCGTTGGCGGTATGGGTGGAGCGCAGCCGCTGGCGGTGACGCTCAACGACGGAGTGGTGCTGGCCATCGACGTGGATCGCAGCCGGATTGAAAAACGTGTCGGCACGCGCTACTGCGACACAGTTACAGAAGACCTGGACGAGGCGCTGCGGCTTTCAGAAGCGGCCAGGCGTGAAGGCCGCGCGCTGTCAGTGGGCCTGGTGGGCAATTGCGGCGACGTGTTGCCGGAGATTGTGCGGCGAGGCGTCGTGGTCGACGTGGTGACCGACCAGACCAGCGCGCACGATCCGCTGAACGGATACATTCCGCGGGGGCTTACGCTGGCCGAAGCTGCTGAACTGCGAACGCGCGATCCTGAAGAGTATGTGCGCCGCTCGACGGCGACCATGGTTGTTCATGTGAATGCCATGCTCGCCCTGCAGCGCGCGGGCGCGGTGGCCTTCGACTACGGCAACAACATTCGCCGTTTTGCCTTCGACGCCGGCTGCGTGGATGCATTTCTGATTCCAGGGTTTGTGCCGGAGTATATTCGCCCGCTCTTTTGCACCGGCACGGGGCCGTTCAGGTGGGTGGCGCTGTCGGGCGATGCGAAGGACATTGACCGCACCGATGAATTGGCGCTTAAATTATTTCCAGACAACGAGATTCTGACGCGCTGGTTGAAGCTGGCGCGGGGCCGGTTTGCCTTCCAGGGTTTGCCGGCGCGCATCTGCTGGCTGGGCCACGGGGAGCGCGCGCGGATGGGTCTGGCGATCAACGAGCTGGTGCGCAAGGGAGAGATCTCCGCGCCGATTGCCATGGGCCGCGATCACCTGGATGCGGGTTCGGTGGCCAGCCCCTATCGCGAGACGGAAAAGATGCTCGACGGATCGGATGCGGTGGCCGACTGGCCGATCTTGAACGCGCTGCTGAATACCGCGTCGGGCGCAACATGGGTGAGCTTTCACCATGGCGGCGGCGTGGGCATGGGGTATTCGTTGCACGCCGGACAGGTGACGGTGGCCGACGGCACGGAGATGGCGGCGCGAAAAATTGCGCGCGTGCTGAACAACGATCCGGGGCTGGGCGTAGTGCGGCACGCCGATGCGGGTTACGAACTGGCACAACGAACCGCGCGGGAACGCGGCATTCAAATGCCGATGGCGGAGTAATAGACATGACTGGATCTCTCGCCGTCGTCAACATCGGCCAGCTTGTTACGCTGGCTGGTCCGGCGCGTCCGCGAGGAGGCGTGGAACTGCGTGAGTTGGGGCTGGTGGAGAATGCGGCGATGCTAGTGGAAGATGGCCGCATTACTTCGGCTAGGCCTTATGCCGAGTTGCGCGCCAGCATTCCGCCGGAGGCCACGATCATCGATGCCGAGGGGCGGTGCGTTACACCGGGCTTTGTGGATGCGCATACGCACCTGGTCTTTGCCGGCAATCGCGCTGATGAGTTTGAGCAGCGCATCGCGGGAGCCTCCTATCAGCAAATCGCCGCGGAGGGCGGGGGGATTTTGCGCACGGTGAGGCTGACGCGCGCGGCAACTGAGGACGAGCTGTTGGCCGCGGCGCGACAGCACATGGACTGGATGCTTCGCTCGGGCACGACGACCATCGAGGCCAAGTCAGGCTATGGACTGGAGCGAGGGACGGAACTGAAGATGCTGCGCGTGCTCAAGCGGCTCAATGCGGAGGGTCCGGCGCACATTGTATCCACCCTGCTGGCGGCGCACATGATTCCTCCGGAGTTTGATGGACGCCGCGAAGAGTATCTCCGCTGGATTGCTGAGGAGCTGATTCCGGAAGTGACCGCGGCAAAACTGGCCTCCAGCTGCGATGCTTTCTGCGACGACCACGCGTTGACCGTCGATGAAGCGCGCAGCGTGCTTACGGCGGCTCGCCGCCACGGCTTGCGGCTGCGCATTCACGCGGAGCAATTCCGGCCCGGAACGGGAGCCGCGCTGGCCGCAGAACTGCGCACTGCAACCGCCGATCATCTGGAGGCCGTGACCAGCAAAACACTTGGACTGCTGCGCGAGGCTGCTGTGCAGCCGGTGCTGTTGCCGGGCTCGGTCTTTGCGCTCGGGCGCGAGCAGTACCCGCCGGCACGGAAGATGATCGAGCTGGGTCTGGCAATCGTGCTGGCCACCGACTTCAACCCAGGATCGTCCCCGGTGGCGTCGATGCCGTTCATTCTTTCGCTGGCGTGCCTTCAAATGCGCCTCACTCCCGCAGAGGCGCTTGTGGCCGCAACCCTCAACGCGGCATGGAGCCTGGCCCTGGGAGATCGGGTAGGTTCGCTGGAAGCTGGCAAGGATGCCGATTTTCTGATCCACGAGTTCAACGATTACCGCGAGCTTGTGTACTTTATCGCAGCGTCTTTTAGGCCACGCGTATTTGTCGCCGGCAAGGAAGCAACAGCGTAAACGCCGAAAGACGCTTTGGCAACAACTAAGGCCCGATTTCTGTAAACCGGAAAACTCCACTTACTGCAAAATGCCTTATGACTGCGCCACGGGCAGGCGCACAATGGCGCGCGCGCCTTCTCCGTCGACGCGATTGACCAGTTGTACCTCGCCGCCGTGGGCGCGGGCAATCTGCTGGGCCAGCGCCAGGCCCACGCCGCTACCGGACGGCTTGGTGGTATAGAAGGGAACAAACAGGTTTTCCTCGTTGGCGATGCCCATGCCGCGGTCTTCGATGGTTACCAGTACATTGGAGTCGGCGAGCTTCCAACTTGCGCGCACCGGCTGTGCGCCGTTGGCCAGCGAGGCGTCCACGGCGTTGGCCAGCAGGTTGATGAACATCTGTTCCAACTGGTCGGGATCGGCGTCAAGAATGGCGGGCGGACCTGGATCGAGTTGAACCGCCAGCCGCTGCTCCAATAGCACGACCCGCTCCAGCAGCGGCCCAATGGAGACCGGCCTGAGCTGCGGCGGGGGTAACTGGGCCAGTAGCCGGTAAGACTGCACAAAACGGTATAGGACGTCGGCGCGGCTTTCTACCACGCCCAGACCCCGGCGAAAGTCGCGCAGCGTAGCGTCGTCGCCATCGATTGCGTCCACCCGCTCCAGCAGGCTGCCGGCGATGGACTTGATGGGCGTCAGCGAGTTCGAGAGTTCGTGACCCAGCACGCGGATCAGCCGCTTCCAGGCGATCTGTTCCTCTTCTTGAAGCGGAAGGCTCACATCCGCCAGCAACAGCAGCGTGTGCGGCACGCCGTCCTGGCGGAAAGCCGCCTTGCGCAGCAGCCAGCGGGTAGTTTTTGCGCCGAAAGAGTGGATGCTCTGGTCCGGCGTGGCAAGCAACCCTTCCAGGCCCAGTTCTCGGGCGGTGTGGCCGAAGCAGCGGGCATGAGGCAAACCCAGCAGCTTTAATCCGGCGTTGTTGACTAGTTGAAGCAAGTCGTTTCTGTCAAAAGCAAACAGGGGCGCATGCATAACCTCAAGAATGCGAGCCAGTAACGCAGTGGCTTCTAGCGAACGCACGCGCTGCTTTTGCAGGAGATCGGCGAGCGCGTTGACCTCCCAAGCCAGCTCGGCGAGCGCGTCTCGATATTCATCTCCGGGCGCGCCGGCGCCACGCGCGCGAAAGGAGTAATCTCCCTCGCGAAGCGACGAAACCACGTTGGAAAGCGTCTGCAAGGGGCGGATCATACTCTCAGTCAGCGCAGCGGCCACCATTGTCAGATACAGAAGCAGGCAACAGGCGACAAGAAGCGCCGGCGCAAAGCTCGTCTTGTTCTGATAGCCAATAATGGCGGCGAAGATCAGCGCCGGCAGCGAGAGCATAAGACAATAGAGCCGCGCACGGCGTAGGGCCGAGCGCCGATGCCGTTGTTTGACCTTCTCATAGCCCATATTTTTCGATGCGGCGATACAGAGCAGCACGGCTCAAGCCCAGGGCCTCGGCGGCCTTGGCGATGTTGCCGTCATAGCGGCGCGTAACTTTGCGGATAAGCATAGCCTCGACCTCGTCGATGCTCATGTTCTCATACGACTGCGAAGATGGCTTAGCTGCGGTGACGGCGAGGTTGGCCGGTTCAACCTCTTCGCCCCGGCACAAGAGCACCGCGCGCTCCACGGTGTGCTCCAGTTCGCGCACGTTGCCCGGCCACGAATACTGCATCATTTGCTGCATAGCGGCCGGAGAAAAGCCCTTGATCTGTTTGCGATAGCGGGCGCGGTTGCGGCCGAGAAAGTGCGCAGCCAGCAGAGGAATATCTTCGCGCCGGTCGCGCAGCGCGGGCAGGTGAATCTCCACCGTGTTAATGCGGAAAAGCAAATCCTCGCGGAAGTTTCCGGCCTTCGCTTCCGCGTGCAGATCGGCGTTGGTGGCGGAAAGAATGCGCACATCCACGCGCCGGGTTTGCGATGAGCCGACGCGCTCCAACTCTCCGGTCTCCAGCACGCGCAGCAGCTTGGCCTGCTGGCGCAGAGGCACGTTGGCGATTTCATCCAGGAAAAGTGTCCCGCCGTTGGCCAACTCGAAGCGGCCCACGCGATCGGTGCGAGCGTCGGTGTATGCACCCTTCACGTGTCCGAAGATCTCGCTCTCGAAGGTGCCCTCGGGCAGCCCGCCGGCATTTACGACTACCAGTGCCATGCGGCAACGGGGCGAGGCGGCGTGGAGCAACTTGGCAACGATTTCCTTGCCCGTCCCGTGCTCGCCGGTGATAAGCACATTGGCGTCGGAAGGCCCGACCTGCGCGATCAATTCCAGCACCGGCCGCATGGCGGGCGCGGCGGCCACAAACTCCGGCATGCCTTCGGCGCGAAGCAGGCTGTTCTCAAGCTCCAGTTGGCTGGCGCGGCGCAGCGCCTGGTGCAGTTCGGCATGGACGCGAACCAGCGAGACTAACCGCTCGTTTTCCCACGGTTTCTGGATGAAGTCGCGGGCGCCGCGCTTGATAGACTCAACCGCCAGGTCGATGTTGCCCCAGGCGGTCATCACGATCACCGGCAGCCGCGCATCGAACTCCTGGATGCGCGCCAGCAAATCCAGTCCTTCCTGGCCAGAAGTCGTGTCGCGCGTGTAGTTCAGGTCGATCAGCAGAACATCGTAGTCGCATTGGCCCAGCGCTTCAAGCAGCAAGCGGGGAGAACGCACACAGTCCACGCCGATTCCCTGCGGGACGAGCAGCAACTCGACAGCCTCAAGGATGTGCGGCTGATCGTCTGCGACCAGAACCCGGATTGGCTCTTTACTGGATATGATCTGCCTCCACGGCACCGGCCTTGGCGTCGGCTATCGAGATGCCGTACTCCTCTAGTATGGAGCCGGTGGCGCGCTTGACTTCGATGCGCGCCTTCTCGTACGCGGTTTCAGCCGTTACCAGCGCCGACTCCGCCAGAGCCAAATCGTGCTCGGCAGAAAGCGTCTGCTGGTTCGATCCCGCGCCAAGTTTCTGTTCCTTCTGCATGATATCCAATGTTTTCTGAGCCAGGTCGCGGGCATGGCGCGCGGCGTCAACGCGGCTGGCCCCTTGCTCAAGAGCATAACGCGCATTGCGGACTTCGATGTGGATGCGCTTCTTCAATTCTTCAGCGTATACCTGCGACTGCCGATACTCCAGTTCGGTGCGGTATTGGTCGGCCTTGGCGATGCGGTTGCGCAGCGGAACGCTCAGTTGAAAGCCCATCTGATATTCAGGCGAGGAGTAGTTGAACGCGTTTTCCACGGCCCCGCCGAAGCCGCTCGGGATTGTGGAGCCACTGGAGGGATTGGTAGTGCCTCCATATCCAGTTCCGGCATAGAAGCCGTAGGCGGAGAGCGTGGGCAACAATGCGTTGCGGGCTGTCTTGCGGCTCAGTTCGCGGTTCTGCAAGTCCAGCGCCGACTCCAGTAGCTCCGTGCGGTTCTTGAGGGCATCCGCAATCATATCCTGCATTGGCTCAGTGATAACCTGCGCCTGATTGCCGATATGGTCCACGGGAATCACCGGTATCTCTTGCAGGGCAGGATCGTCGAGCGAGCGAGTGATGGCGTTCTTCATATAGAGTTCCTGCAACTCCAGATTGGTGCGCGCCACCGTCAAGTCCTGTTCGCGGTTGGCTAATTCGCCTTCAGCCTTCAGCACATCCATCTCCGGAATGGCCTGTAACTCAAGCTGCTTGCGGCTGGTGTTCAAGGTCTCTGCTGCGAAGGCCACAGAGCGCTCTTCTACTTGCTCGTTATCATAGGCGCTCACCAGATCCCAGTAGAGATCGCAAATCTGCGTTACAGTGGCAATCACCTGGGCCTTGAAGGCGATGTTGGAGATTTTCTGGTTGGTTTTAGCGATGCGCAAGTAGCGCAGATTCGGGCCCAGTCCAAAGCCGGCTAAAAGTTGCTGCTGCATGTAGACCTGGAAATAGGAGGTCAACTGCGGATTGATGCTTTGATTAGGGCTATTATAGGTCTGTCGGTTGTTGTTCCATGCGACCTGCAGACCGCCACCGGTAGGAAACGCCTTCTGAAAGGTAATATTGCCCAGAATGGTGTTCTGATGAATGACGGGCACGCCATAGACTGTCTTGTTGGGCAGCAGCTGGGTGAGGTGATCCACATAAGTGGTGGCAGAGATGAGCGGATCGTAGGTAGAGACGGAGGTTCCCGTACCCAAGGTCGAGGTAACCAGGCCCGAAGCACCAGATCCTGCACCGCCTGCGCCGCCACTAGTGCCGCCAGCGCCCCCACCGGAGTTGCCGCCGATGCCGCCGCCGTTGCCGCCGGGAGTTCCAGAGACCACGCCGGTGTTTACGCCGCGCACCGAACCTCCCGCCGAAGTGCGCAGGATGTCCATCTGCGCAATGGGCAGGTTATAACGAGCAATCACCAGATCGAGATTGTTTTCGAGGGCAAGATCGATGGCATCGTGCAGCGAAAGGTAGAACTTGCCGTCTCGCACCAGGGAGTTGATGCGCGTGGAATTCACAAGCACTGGGGGTGGCGCGGTCTTGCCCCGATAAGAGTTGATGGGATTGCGCGAAGAGCGCAACATCTGATCGAAGGAAATGTTGCGCGGCGCAGATACTGCGGTTGACAAAGTAGTTTGAGCAGACACTGACGCGGCCGCTGGAGCAGCCGGTTCCACGGCTAGAGCCATGTTCACCTGCAATAAGAGAATCGCGACTACGGCCTGTGTGCATCTGGCCAGAGTTGTTTTGGTTTGTTTCACGGTTTGCCGACCTCCATCGCCTTTAGTTCAAGAATCTCATCGCGCGTCATCCAGCCGTCGCGCAGTTCGATAATGCGCTTGCCGTAACGCGCGTTCTCTTCCGAATGTGTGACCTGCACGATGGTCGTTCCCGCGCGGTTCAACTCACAAAATAGATTCATAATCTCGCGGGCCTGCGTGGAGTGCAGATTGCCGGTAGGCTCGTCGGCCAGCAGCAACGCGGGAGCATGTACTACGGCGCGCGCAATGCCCACCAGTTGCTGCTGTCCGCCGGAGAGCTGGTTGGGATACAGGTCCTTCTTGGCCACGATCTGAAAACGGTCCAGAACGTCGGCCACCATCCCCTGTCTTTCATTAGCGGGCAGGTTCTTGTAACTGAGAGGTAAGTCGATGTTTTCGGCCACGGTAAGATCATCGAGCAGATGATAACTCTGGAAAACCATCCCCGTGTGCTGTCGGGCAAGGTCGGCGCGTTGCTTGCGGTTCAGCTTGTGCGCGGCGGTTTCGCTAAACCAGTACTCACCCTTCCAGCCGTCGTCAAGCAGCGCCAGCACGTTCAGCAGCGACGACTTCCCGGCTCCCGACGGACCCATCACGGTGACAAACTCACATTTCTTGATGGTAAGTGAAATGCGGCGCAGCACCCAGGTTTCGGTGGGTCCGGTCTTGTAACTGCGTTCTACGTTTTTCAGTTCGATCATGAGTTACTCCGATCACAAAGCAAGACTATTTGGTTTCATTTATTCGGTTCTCAGCGCCTGCATGGGTTCGATAGAAGCGGCGCGGCGGGCGGGAATGTAGCTGGCGAGTATAGCCACTCCGACCAGCAGCAGCGAGACGCCACCAAAGGTGAGCAGATCATTGGCCTTGACGCCGTAGAGCACGCTGGAGAGCAGACGCGTTACTGCGAAGGCGGCTACCAATCCCAGGACGAGGCCGATGATAACCAGCCGTAAACCCTGCTCGATGAGAATGCGAAGAACCTTGCCGTGCGTGGCTCCGAGAGCGAGGCGAATGCCGATTTCATGCGTGCGCTGCTTGACAGAGTGCGAAATTAATCCGTAGAGGCCCAGCGTGGCGAGGAAGAGTGCAATCAGGCCCTGCCCGCCCGCGACGATGGTGCCCATGCGCATGGCTCCCATACCCATCGGACTGCTGTCGATCTGCTGGCCGAGAGAGCGAATGTGGTAGACCGGCATATCGGGGTCTAGTTGGGCGACGGCTTGCTTGACGGAGGCGGTGATTTGCATCGGGTCCATTCCGGTGCGCACAACGATGGTTACGCCTTGCTGAAAATGCTGCGCCAGCGGATAAAAGATCAGCGGGCGATTGGTGTCGGCCATCGCATAGTAGCGCATCTCGCCGACGACGCCGACGACCTGCATCACGTCTCCTTGCAGCTTCATTCGCTTCCCGACAGCATCGCCGTTGGGCCAAAGTTGCAGAGCAAGCGTTCGATTGATAATGACCACGCGCGGCGCGGCCTCATCGTCTTGCGCGGTAAAGTCGCGGCCCGCAAGAACGCGCGCGCCCAGGGTTTGAAGAAAGGCAGGATCGACAGACATGCAAGGAACCATTAGGAATTTCTGGATCTCGGTTGGGGTTTGCCCCTCGGGCCAAACGCCGGCGCGCATACCGCCTCCCATATCAAAAGGAAGATGCGTGGCGAGGCTGGCGCTGGTGACGCCGGGCAGGGCGCGGAGCTTGTCGAGCAACTGCGTTTGAAACTTGCGGCTGAGCTCATCGCTGTAGCGCTGCAGTGAAGAATCGACCGAGGCGAGAAAGACATGATCGGGGCGAAAGCCCAGATTGATCTGCGCGAGCTTTTGCACGCTGCGCGCCGCCAGTCCGGCGCAGATCAGCACTACGCACGAGAAGGCCACCTGGGAAATCACCAGCAGGCTGCGCAACCAATGGCGATTGGAAGCGATAGTCGGAGCGTTCTTCAGCAACGGCAAAATCTCCAGCCGGGTCGCCTTCAAGGCGGGGAGCAATCCCGTGAGGATGCCCGTGGCTAGCGAAGTGACAAAGGTGAAGACAAACAAGCGCCAGTCGGTTCCGGTGTTGGCAGCGGGCGCCATGTCTCCGACAACGATCATGTTATTGAGCAGGGGAGTAACGGCGAGGGCGGCCATCGCGCCGATAGCTCCGGCGGCGAGGGCGAGCAGCGTACTCTCGGCGAGCAACTGGCGCAGCAGCCGCCAGCGCGTGGTGCCCAGAGCGCCGCGAATCGCTACTTCACGCTCGCGATCGGCGGTACGCGCATAGAGCAGATTGGCCACATTCGCCATCGTGATCGCCAGCACCAGCAGCGCCAGGATCATCAGCGCGCCGGCAATCAGCGGCATGAAGTTGGCCGCAAAGGGCGTGGGCCGGCTCATTGATTCGCGGATCACCGCGGCCGCTGCGCCCTGCGGGTGCTGCGGGCCGTAATCCTTCATGATTCGCGCCATCATCAAATTCGCCGCGGAGCGGGCTTGTTCCAGGCTTGCGCCCGGTTGCATGCGTCCCATCATGAAGATCGATGAGAAGCCGCGATTGGTGAAGATTTCGTTGCCTCCGGGATTCATCAGCGGCAGCATCGAAATCGGCACAAATCCGCTCAGCGCCGTGCCCCAGCTCGCGCCCACAAACTTGGGCTGCGTTACGCCCACCACGGTAAACGGCAGGCCGTTGATCTTCACCAGTTGGCCGATGATATGCGGGTCGGCGGCAAAGCGGCTCTTCCATGTGTCGTAAGTGAGAACGATGATGGCATCCGCGCCCGCTGTGCGGCCTTCATTGGGCAGGAAGAGCCGTCCCAGCATCGGTTGCGTTCCCAGTACCGTAAAGTAATTGCCGCTGACCGCGTGCACATAGGTTCTTTCGGCGGCTTCGCCCTGGCGGCTCATCTGGACTGGCGACTCCAGATAGGCCATGATGCCGGAAAAAGCCTTCGCCATCTCTGGAAATTCATGGCCATCCCCTTCAACAGAGCGCTGAAAATCCAGAAAATCCGGGTACGAAAAAGGAATTACCATTGGCATCTGAGTGGTCGTCTGTCCAATCACCACCAGCCGTCCAGGGTCCGCCGCCGGCAATGGCCGCAGAAACAGGTCGTTAATCATAAAAAAAATGGTGGCATTGACGGTGAGTCCCAGCGCCAGCGTGATCACGGCTACAGCCGCGAATCCTGGCGACTTGCGCAACTGTCGCAGCGCGTAGCGAAGGTCTTGAAGCAGCGTGTTCATGCTTGTTACTCCTTAAAGGTGATCTATTCGATGCGCAATGCCTTCATGGGTTCAACGGTTGCGGCTCTGCGCGCGGGCAGAACCGCGGCAAGTGTGACCATCACCGCAGTCAAAAGCGCCGCACCAACCAGAGTGAGTGGATCGGAGGGAGTGACACCGTAGAGCTGGCTGCGGAAGAGCCGGGCCAACGCGACAATGGACGGCAGCGCAATGATGGTGGCGATGGCCGCTATGATGGCCATCTCGCGCACCACCAGCAGGACCACGCCCGAGCGCTGCGCGCCCAGCGCTAGCCGCACGCCGATCTCGCGGGTACGCTGCTCGGTGGAGTAGGCGAGCACGCCGTAGAGGCCAACGGCTGCCAGCACCATGGCCAGCAAAGAAAAGCCAATGGACAGAAATGCCAGCGCGATTACATCGGCTGCGCGTTGATCTACTTCTGCTTCCATGGTGCGCAGTCCATCGACGACCAGTGTAGGGTCGAGTTGGTGCATCGCTTGCCGGATTGGAGTATCAATTGTCTCCGGCGGCTGCGCGGTTCGCACGTAGACCTGCACCCCAACAGGATGCTTCAATTGCAGATAGGGTCTGTAGACGGCCGGACCTATGTCGGTGCGCAGATTCTGATGCTTCACGTCACCCACAACACCGACGATGGTTGTATCGGGATGCACGTCGTCGCCGCGCCCTTCAGCCAGCGAGCGGCCGAGCGCGTTTTGCGCCGAGCCGTAGTAGCGCTTGGCCAAAGCCAGATTGACGATGGCCACCAGCGGCTGTCCCTTGGTGTCCGAAGAGGTGAACTCCCTGCCAGCCAACAGAGGCTGGCGCAATGCGGCGGCGTAGCCTGGCGTGATCCACTCAGCCTCGAAGTGCAGGATTTCGTCCTCGGCAGGCTTATAACCCTGCAAGGTGAAGGAGGAATGGGAGCTGTCTCCAGCAAGTTCCGGATCGGTGGTAGCAGCGGCATTGGTAACGCCGGGAATGCGTCGTAGCGCTTCGAGCGCGCTGCTCACAATCTGCGGAGTGCGGTCTTCACCGTAGCCGGAGTTAGTGGGATCAAGCGAGAAGGTGGCAAGATGGCTGGTGTCGAAACCGACGGACTGATGGCGAAGATTGTCGAGCGTGCGCACGAACAGGCCCGCGCCGCCCAGCAGAATCACACTGAGCGCAATTTGCGCGCCTACCGCCAGCTTGCGGAATCTCTGCGAGCCCTTCGACGCCGTTCCCGCACTCTGGCGCAACGCGTTGGCGAGGTCGGGACGCATAAAGTGAAAGACCGGCGCGATGCTGAACAGCAGGCTCACAACCAGCGCAACTCCGAGGGTGAACAACAGCACGTGCGCATCGATGCTGGTTGAATACGGCTCTTGGCCGGGGTCGGAGTTGGTCATCAGGCGCACCAGCGTAGTGGCCACAACCGGCGCAAGAGCAAGGCCCGCGGCCGCTCCTGCCAATCCCAGTAATCCGCCTTCCACCAGCAACTGCGAGACGATGCGGCTGCGTTTAGCGCCCAGAGCGTAGCGCATCGACATCTCGCGCGCCCGGCCGGCGGCGCGCAACAGCAGCAACGTAGCCACGTTGATGGCGCACATCGCAATCAGCAGCCCGGCCATGCTCATCAGGATGATGAGCGGCGTCTTCAACTCCATGCGGTCAGGGGAAAATCCGGTCGCGTCGTCCACTACTTTGAGTTGCGAGTTGTCGAGAAAATTCTTCTTGAATTTCTCCGTCCTTGATTTGTAAAGAGTCAACTCATATGCCCGGAGCGAGTGCCATAGAGGACCCATGCTTGCCTCCGCCTTGGGGATGGTCATCCCTGGCTTGATCCGCGCCACCAAGGTCAGCCAGAGAGACTGATGATTGTTCAGGTCGTCGCGCGGGGCCATCCACGGCATGGCGATCTCGACCATGCTGATGGGGATGAAGACACCGGGCTTGTAACCGCCAATGGCCGATTGAAAGTTCTCCGGCGCCACGCCGAGAATGGTGAAGGCATGGCCGTTGATGAGCACCGTCTGGCCGACTACATCGTGCGATGCAGCGAAGCGGGTCTTCCAATAGTCGTAGCTGAGCACCAGCAAGGGATTGGCGTTCTTCGCCGTGTCGTCCTGCGGGGTCAGCAAACGGCCCAGCGCCGGCTTAAGACCGAGCAACTGAAAATAATTGCCGGTTACAACCTCGGCGTCTTTGTCCTCGGCCTGGTTGCGCCAGGAAACTCCAACGTAGGCCTTGTCGGCCGCCAACATGCCCGCAAAGACCTGGTTCTGGTCGCGCAGGTCCTTGTACATGGGATAGGAGAAGTAGTTATGCATATCGCCGCCAAAACTGCTGGCCGAACCTGAAAAATCTCCGCTCCACTCGAAGCGCACCAGTTCCCTGGGCCGCTCCACCGGCAACATGCGCAACAGCACCTGGTCGAAGAGCGTAAAGATCGCCGTGTTGGCGCCGATGCCCAGCGCCAGCGTGAGGACGGCGGTTAGCGTAAATCCCGGCGATCTGCGCAACTGGCGCAGTGCGTAGCGAAGGTCGTGAAGCAGCGTGTTCATATTCGTTTCTCCTCGATAGCGCGTTATTCGGCGCGCAAGGCTTGCATGGGGTCGATGGATGCGGCGCGGCGCGCGGGAATGAATCCTGCGACTGTAGCGCAAAGGCCAAGCACAAAGCCTGCGCCGGTCATGGCGAGCGGGTCGAAGCCGCTCACGCCATAGAGTTGGCTCTGCATCAGGTGTCCGGCAAAGAGCGCGGCGGGAATGCCGAGGCCAAGGCCGATGAGAATCTGCCCGAGCGCGCCGCGCAGAACCATGGCCACTACGCTTGACCGCGTAGCTCCCAGCGCCATGCGAATGCCGATCTCGCCGGTGCGGCGTGCGACAAAGTAGGACATGACGCCGTAAAGTCCCACCGATGCCAAGATGAGAGCCAGAATGCCCAAGAGGCTGGTGAGCTGCGCAAGGATGCGTTCCTGAATGAAGTTGCCCTCCACCTGTGCATCGAGGGGGCGAAGATCCACGACGGTGAGATTGGGATCGATCCCGGCCAAAGTGCGGCGAATAAGCGCATCGACATTTGTCTGCGGCCCTTTGAAGTTCAGGATCATCGTGTTGGCGAACATCGATCGCATTTCTACGGCGTCCAGGCCAGGTATGTCATAGGTAAACTTCTGTGCAAACGGGCGCAGGTAGACCGGACGCACCGCCTCGCGCGGATTGTTGATCTTGAAGTCAGCGAATACGCCGACAATCTCAAATGCGTTTGATTTCCATGGCAAATCAGCGCCGAAGCGCTTGCCGATCGGATCCTCATGGGGAAAGAATCGCTTTACAAAAGTCTGATTGACCACGGCGACCTGCGGGGATGCGGCCGTATCCTGTTCTGTCAATCCGCGGCCGCGCAGGACAGGCACGCCAATGGAGTCGAGGAAGTGAGTATTCACGCGGTCCCATGTCGAGCCGCATGGATCGTTCGGTCCCGGAGCGGGATGGCCCTGCAGAACGACGCATTCGCCAAAGTTGTTGCCATCCATCGGACCGTAGAGCGACAGGCCCACGTTGGCTATGCCGGGCAGAGCCAAAAAACGATCTTCGATCTGGCGATAGAGTGCGGGCACGCGATCGATGGTGTAACCGGCTCCTTGCGGATCGAAGTGCAGCGCGTAGTGGTTGGCCGTAGCCAGGCCGATGTTCTGATGTTCCAGGTTGGCAAGCGACCGGGAGAACAGGATCGCCCCAGCCAGCAGGACCACTGACAGCGCCGCCTGTACAACGACAAGCGTCTTCTGCGGTAGAGAGGAACGATCGCGCGTGGAACGATTGGCTCCGCGCAGCGCCTCGGCCGGTTGAGCATGCGAGGCAAACCACGCGGGAGCAACACCGAAGAGCACGCCCGTAACCAAAGAGACTATGAACGCAAAGCACAACACTGTCAGCGAAGGACTTGCCTCGATGGGCAGATTGTTGGCGCCGGGAAAGGCCAATGCTAGAATTGTGCGCGATCCTGCATAGGCTACAGCCAGCCCCGCGAGTCCGCCGATCAAACCGAGCAAAACACTCTCCGTAAGAATCTGACGGATGAGTCTTCTGCGTCCCGCGCCCAGAGCCATGCGCACTGCAACTTCAGCTCGCCGCGTAGTGGCGCGCGCCAGCATCAGGTTGGCGATATTGGCGCACGCGATGAGCAACACAACTCCAGAGAGGATCATCAGCATCTTCAAGCCTTGGCCTGTCTGCTGCTGTAGACTCTGGATGCCGCCGCCGCCGGGAGCGAGCACTACGTGCTGCTTGGGAATGATGGCCGCCCCACCGTCCGCGGTGTACTCCGGGAGTGTGGAAATCCATTGTCTTAACGCGATGGATAGCTTGGCCTGCAAGGCGCCGATGTTGGTTCCGGGACGCACTCTGCCCAGCGGATAGAGCCAGTTCGCGCTTCTATCATGGAGGATGGAGGTTCCCGCTGTGCTGAGATAGGGTTCCGTCTGGAGGGGCAGCCAAACGTCGGGCGGAAAATCCGTAACCCGATCCCCAAAGAAACCGGGAGGAGCGACTCCTATGACTGTGACAGACTTGGCTTGGATGAAAATTGTTGACCCAATGATTGACGGGTCGGCGGCAAACTCGGTTTGCCATGCTCGATAACTGATGACAGCGGCGGGGGACGCATCGGGTGTGTCGTCGCTCTCGCCGAAGATGCGTCCCGCATAGGCTCCCAGGCCCAACGTGGAGAAGAAGTTCCCCGAAACGAATTGCCCGTGCAGCGATTTACCCTGCGATTCTCCGCGGCGCACGCTCCACAGCAACTGCCCGGCCCGCACCGCGGCCAGTTGCTCGAACTCTGGCGCTGAGTTCTTGAGGTGCAGAAAGAGGTCATAGGAGAAGATCGAGAAATCGCCGGTACTTGCCGAGTCGCCCGGAAACGGGCCATCTACACAGCAGTCGTCTGCGTCTCCGATACGATAGAGCCGCGAGGGATCGGCAACCGGCAGCGAGCGCAGCAGGATGCCGTGAATCAGCGTGAAGATGGCCGTGTTCGCGCCGATGCCCAGAGCCAGCGTTATCACGGCGGTCAACGTGAATCCCGGCGACTTGCGCAACTGGCGCAATGCGTAACGAATGTCGTGAAACAACGTGTTCATTGGTCATTCTCCTCGATAGCGCGTTATTCGGCACGCAAGGCCTGCATGGGTTCGATGGAGGCGGCGTGGCGGGCGGGAATCCAGCAGGCCAGGAGCGCAGCGGCAAGGAGCACACAGGGAGTAAGTGTGAAGACAACGGGATCCACTGGACTGACTTGGTAAAGCATGCTGCTGAAGAGGCGGCCGATACCGAGCGCAAGCAGGAATCCCAGCGCCACCCCGCTAAGTGTCATGATCAGGCCCTCGCGTAGAATCATGCGCACCACCTCGCCAGGTTTCGCGCCGAGCGCCATGCGGATGCCGATCTCGCGCGTGCGGCGGGCCACAGCGTAAGCCTTGATGCCGTAGACGCCGACGGCGGCGAGAGTAAGGGCGAGACCGCCAAAGATCAAAAGCATCGTGGCTGCTGCGCGAACCGCCCAGAGTTCCACGTTGCTGTCAATATACTGGTGAAATGACTGAACCGAAATGACCGGCAAACCGGGCGCTGTCGAGCGGACTTCGCGGCGAATGAGATCAAACAGCGCGGTGTCGGCTCCGGGAACCCTTGGAGCGGTGCGTACCAGAAAGAATGCCGTGCTGTGGAATCCCTGCGCAAAGGGCACATAAATATGGCCGCCGACTTCAGACTGAAAGAGTTCCCAGCGCGTTGTGGGCACGATGCCCACGATCTCCAGTGACTGGGCGTCGCCGTCGTGTTTGGAATAAAAATTACTGGTTCCCGGCCCGTTACCGCTGCCACTGTAGTCAGTCGGGCTGCCACCCTCAGCCCACTGGATGCGCTGGCCCAGGGCATCGCCGTCCGGCCAGAGTTTTTTCGCCAGTACGTCGTCGATGATCGCGACCGGCAAGGAATCGGGACTCTCCGCCTCATTCCTGGTGAAGGCCCGGCCACGCAGCAGCGGCAGACCCATGGTCGTCCAGTAATCGGCGCCGATGCTGTTCCAACGAACAGAGAAGGCCAGGCCATCCGCGGCGGTAGCCGGATGAGAATTGGGCGCGGGCTTCACGCCGATGCGTTGTACAGAGCGGTTGATGTATTCGGAACCGAAGGGCACGATGGCAGAGATGCTGGCGGACTGCACCCCCGGCAGCGCGGCAAGGCGGTCGTTCACGGCGCGAAAAAGCTGAAGGCTGCGGGTCTGGTCGTAACCGCCCAGGCTGGCGTCGGCCTCGACAAGGATAGTGGGAGCAGCATGGAAACCGGTTTCGACGCTGCCCGCTTTGAGCGCGCTCCGGACGAACAATCCAGCGGCGGCGAGCAGGCCGAGCGAGAGGGTGATTTGCGCCACCACGAGCGCATTGCGCGTAAACCAGCTGAAGCGGTGCGGGGCGGCATCCTCGCCCGCATGTTCCTTCAGGTCGGTCAGCAGGTCGGTGCGTGTGAGTTTGATCGCGGGCCAAAGCGCAAAACATAGCGTAGCCAGAGCACAGAATCCGAGAGTGGCCGCAAAGACAGCGGGATTGGCGCCACTGCGGAAGAAGATCGCCACCGGCATGTGCGCGCCCAGCGAGGCCACAAGCAGATTGGAGGAAACGAGACCGAGCAGCAAGCCCCCGGCGCCGCCTGCAAGGGAAAGCACCACGCCCTCGGTCAGGATGAGCTGGATGATGCGGGCGCGGCCACAGCCAAGAGTAAGGCGGAGGGCCATTTCCTTGCGCCGCGACAAGCTGCGGGCAAGGAACATATTGGCGATGTTGAGGCAAGCGACAAGCAGTACTACGCCAGCCATGCCAAACAGAAACGTGCTGATGAGCCTCATATTGTCTTTTTCGCTGGAGGGGCCACCGCTGGTGTTCAAGCGGGGCAGAGGACGCGTAGTGAAGGTCTGGTCCTTTTGCTCGATTGGGTAGGCTTTTTCAAGATTGCTGGCAAGGGTGCTCAAGGCGGCCTCGGCCGAAGCCGCCGTAACGCCGGGCTTGAGGCGGCCGACGAGATAAAGGTTATAGGCATCGCGGCGATCCAGACTGCGTATGTCAGCCGCCTGGGAGTTGTTGATGAGCAGGTCGAAATCGCCCAGCGGGAAGTAGAGTTCGGGGCCGAAGAGCATTATCGTGCCGGTGAAATGCTCAGGCGTGATGCCGACGACGGTGAACGGGCGCTCGTTGATGCGGATCGTTTTACCCACGAGTTGTGGGTCACGGCCGGTTTTCTCCCAGTAGAGGTGACTGGCGATAACGACGGGCGCGGCGCTGCCGGGTTGCTCCTCCGCGGGAAGAAAGGCGCGGCCCTGCGCCAGCGGCACACCCAGTGTGCTGAAGTAGTTTGAACTAACGATGGCGGCAAAGGCACGGCGAGAGCCATCACCTTCCCCGACTCCCACCATGGTCAGGTTGTGAGCCAGAACGCCGCTGAAAACCGTGTTCTGCTCACGAATCTCCCGGTAGGTCGGGTAGGAAAACGTGCGGAAGGCATTCGGATCTTTCCGGCCCTGTGTGTAGAGCTGGACGACCTGTGCCTCGTCGGGGTAGGGACGCGGGCTGAAAACCAGCTCCCGTACAACGGTGAAGATGGCGGTGTTCCCGCCAATGGCGAGAGCAAGCACGACGATTGCAACAGCCGTGAATCCCGGCGACTTGCGCAACTGGCGCAATGCATGGCGTATGTCCTGAAGCAGCGTATTCATCTTCGTTTCTCCTCGATAGCTGGTTATTCGGAGCGCAGCGCCTGCATGGGTTCGATGGAAGCGGCTCGGCGGGCGGGAATCACGGAAGCTGCAAGCGCCAGCAGAAGGATGGAGATGCACGCCAGAACCATGACGAATGGATCGAGCGGATCAACCTGGAAGAGCATTGAACGCAGCAGTCGTGTGGCAAAGATGGCTCCTATCGCTCCGATTCCGCAGCCAAGCAGGCCCAGCTTAGCGCCGGATACGAGAACCAGACGCATCACGCTCGAGCGCTGCGAGCCGAGCGCCAGGCGGATGGCCAGTTCCTGCGTGCGCAATGCAGCGGAAAAGGCAATGACGCTGTAGATGCCGAGCAGAGCCAGCAACACGGCCGCCGCGGCAAAGCTGGAGATGAGCACGGTGTTGAAGCGGCGCGAGGCCTGGCCTTCGGAAACCACTTGTTCCATGGATTCGACGTGCGTGAGCGGCAACTGCGGGTCGATCGAGCGGACCGCGGCGCGCATGGCATCCGCCATCTGCTCGGGCGCCAGCACGGTGCGCAGCACGATACTGCCAAAGTAGGCATTCAACATCTCGGGACGCGCCAGAGGACCGTAGGAGGCGACATTCTGACAGGCAGGCTGATAAATCTGTGCCTGCGTGTCGGCATCGGGCGCAGTCTGCTTGATATCTCCGACCTCGCCTACCACAGTCATCCAAGGGGTGGGTGACTCGGTCACGCCCCATCGCACGCGCTTGCCTATGGGGTCCTGGCCGGGCCAATAGCGTTGCGCCAGAGTGCGGTTCACCACCACCACCAGCGGAGCCCTGGCATCGTCGGCTTCGGTAAAGTCGCGGCCCCGCAATAGCGGAATGCCCGCGGCGCGGAAGTAGTGGCCCATCACCTCGTGCGAGTTCCAGGAGGTATTGATGCCGGCTCCCTGGGGCGGCACAAAACCTTCCACAACAAATAAGCTGACGCCGTTATCTCCAGTAGCGGGTAGTTGCTGGGTGACTCCCACCGACTCCACACCCGGCAACTGCTCCAGCGTGCGCAACAGCGCGCCATCGAATCCGTCTACGGCTGCCTGCGTCGAGTATTGTTGCGAGGGCAGACCGTAGGCGGCGGTCAGCAAGTGATCGGTGCGGAATCCCATCTGAACCGAGCGCATCTTCTGAAAGCTGCGCAGCAGCAGGCCAGAGGCGGTGAGCAACACCAGCGCCACAGAGAGTTCCGCAATGACCAGAACCGAGCGTAGGCGCGCATGGCCACCGCCGGCCGTTCCGGTGCGGCCGGCTTCTTTCAGAGCGTCGTTGACATTGGTACGCGAGGCGGCAATGGCCGGAATCAGCCCGCACAGCAGGCCGGTGAAAACCGCCAGCAGAAGGGCGAAAACCGCCACCCGCCAGTCGAGTTCGATGGAACTGACGCGGGGCAGGGACTCGGGAAGAAAACTGACGCCAACGGGCAGAGCCGCTGCGGCCAGGATCAGTCCCAGCAGACCTCCGGCCAGGCTGAGCGAGAGCGTCTCGGCCAGGGTCTGTCGCAGAATGGCGGCTCCGTTGGCTCCCAGGGCCAGGCGCACGGAAATCTCGCGGCGGCGGCGGATCACCCGCACCAGCAAGAGCCCTGCGAGGTTGGCGCAGGCGATGAACAGCACAACCACGACGGCCAGGAAGAGAGTGCGAATCAGCGGCCGGGCCTGGGCCACGGCGCTATCCATCAGCGGCTGGACCACCGGTCGGATATGTAAGCTGCCCATGAACGCGGGAAAGCCGCGCATAATCTCGCGCGCCACGCGCCCCGCATCCTGCTCGGCATGGGCCGGCGTCACGCCGGGCTTCAGCCGGCCCACTATTTGAAACTCCCAGCCCGCTGCGTCATTGATTTCCAACTGGGTAATGCTCATCGGCACCCACAGTTCGCTGCGGTTCAACTGTCCCGGAACCAGGGGAAACTCGAAGCCGCGCGGCATGACGCCGATGATCTCGTAGGTATTGCGATTGAGCGAAATCTTCTGGCCCAGGATGTGGGCATCCCCATGGAAGCGGCTGTGCCACATATCGTAGCTCAGCACCGCCACCTGCTGGTGGCCTTCATCCTCCTGTTGGGTGAAGGCCCGGCCGAGGAGAGGCGAAACGCCGAGTACGGGGAACATACTGGCGGTGAGCCGCGAAGCGTTGATCTGCGCCGGCTCGCCGGCGGCGGAAAACTCGTAGCTGGATTGCTGGTAGGCGCCCAGGTTGGAGTAGCTGCTGGTTTCGCGGGCATAGGTGCGGAGGCCCACGGCCGTGACGCTGGGCGCGCTGCCAGTGAAGTTCGTGCCCTCCAGCACATCTCCCTGCGTAACCAGCCTGTCCGGATCGGGAAACGGCAAGGGCCGCAGCAGTACGCCTTCTACAATGGAGAAGATGGCGGTGGTTGCGCCGATGCCGAAAGCCAGTGTCAGTACGGCGGTCAGTGTGAATCCCGGCGACTTGCGCAACTGGCGCAATGCGTAACGCAAATCCTGAAACGTGTTTTGGAGCAGCATGTCTATACCTCCACTTCCTCTTCCAGTTTCTTCAGTTCTTGCTCGCTGACCACCTTGCCGTCGAACAGGTGCACCTCGCGCTGGGCGTGGCGGGCGAAGCGGGGATCGTGCGTCACCATGCAGATGGTCGAGCCCTCGCGGTGCAGATCGGCAAGCAGATGCATGACTGCCTCGCCGTTCTTCGAGTCCAGGTTGCCGGTAGGCTCGTCGGCCAACAGGATCGACGGCGAACCGGCCAGGGCGCGCGCCACAGCCACACGCTGCTGCTGCCCACCCGATAGTTGCGCTGGATAATGCCTCATGCGGTGCGCCATATTCACGCGTTCCAGCGCTTCCTTCACCCGCTTCTTGCGCTCCGCCGACGGCATTCCAGCGCGATAGGTGAGCGGTAGCTCGACATTTTCCTCTACCGTTAGATCGCCGATAAGATTGAAGCTCTGAAAGATGAAGCCAATCTCCTGATTGCGGATGCGCGAGCGGTCCCCGAAGCTCAGGTTCTCCACCGGGCTGCCGTTGAGCAGATATCTGCCGTTCGTGGGCGTATCGAGCAAGCCCAGTATCGATAGCAGCGTGGATTTGCCGCACCCCGAAGGTCCGGACATGGCCACGTACTCGCCGCGCGAGATCGTCAGGTGAATGCCGGAGAGCGCGTGCGTCTCCACTTCGTCGGTGTAGAAGATCTTGGTCAGGTCTTCAATTTCAATCAGCTTGCCATTCGATGCCATTTAATCCCCCTCGTGTTGTTAACTTCCAGATTCTGATTTCAAAGTCCGCGCGCGAAGCGCCTCCCGCCGTGCGCGCAGGACTTACTCCAGCCGGATGCGGTCCACATTATCCCAGCGCGACATATCGGAAAGAATCACCGTGTCGCCTTCCTTCAAGCCTTCGAGCACCTGGATGCTGTTCACCGAGGCGCGGCCCACCTTCACCGGCACGCGCGTGGCGCCCTTGCCGTCCGGGTCGATTTTGAACAAGCTCAGCGTCGAGTTCTCGTTGCCCAGCGCCGGCCGGCCCACATACAGAACATCCGTCATGCGTTCCAAATCAATCGTTCCGTCCACGCTCAACTGCGGGACTGCTCCCGGAGGCAGCGGCCCATCCAGTGCTACGTCAACCGTGCGCGTTCCGTTCACGACAGAGGGATCGATTCTGGTAACGTGGCCGGGAATGATGCCGTTGTGCGTGTCGATGGAGGCGGGTTGGCCGATCTGGATGTCGCGAGCCTGGGTTTCGGCTATCTGGAGAGCGGCCTTGAGCTTGTCAAGCTGAATCACCTCGGCCACCGAGGTTCCCGCGATCACGTGCTGGCCCACCTGCAGCGGAGTAGCAAGCGGCGCCAGCACACCGGTGATTCCGGCCCTGACCTCAAGCGCTTGCGCCTGCTTCTGATAGAGATCGAGCAAAGCCCGAGCTTGGTCGATCTTGGTCTGTGCCGAAGCAAGCTGTATCTCGATAGCTTTCTGGTTCACTTCGAGCTGCTCCTGACTCAGTTTGTGCTGGGTAGTCAGCTGATCGGCCGTGTTCTTGGACTTGTTATAGGCAATGCCGGAGATCACTCCGAGATCGAAGAGCGCCTTGTCGGTCTGCGCCTGCAACTGGTCCTGGGTATAGTCGGAGTTCACTTGCGCGGCAGCGGTCTTCTTGTCCATCAGCGTGCTTAGGAGCGTGGCCTGAAGGCTCTTATAGTCGGCCTGTGCGGCTTTTAGCGCCAACTGGGCGTTGAGAAGTTCCTGCTGAAGTTGAGGATCGGCCAGGTCCATCAGGATGGTGTCCGGGGTGACTTTGGCGCCAGGCAAGACGCGTATACGAACGACGGTCGCGTCGGTCTGCGCGGGGATGAGCTCGATCGAGTCCTCGCGTGGCACCAGAGATCCGGTCGAGCCGCGCACTTGGCGGATCATGGGCCCGCGCTTGACCGTATCCGGCCAGATTGTCGAGCGGTCTACCGTCGGCGCGGCCGGCTTCAGCCTGTACACGGCTATCATTGCGACCACAAAAATTGCCAAAGCAACCACGGCATACGCCAGCCAGCGGCGCTTCCTTTTTTGCAATAAGTCTGGGCGTGCTATATCCATAACATCTTGGATACAGCATTTGCCATGCCAAAGAAATCAACCTCAGGTGCGTTGAAAACAAAGCACTTCAATGAAAATGAGCGGATGGGCGGCGATTGATATGACCGCTTCCGGCGCGGCAGTGTTCGATTCCGGACACTGGCCATTCATCACATGCCAGCTCTTATCAGTAGGTGACGGTGGCAGTGATCGTATCAGTGTAAGAACCGGGGGTCACATACAGTCCTGCCGCAATCTGGCCGTAGACGGTGAGCGGTTGGGCAATCCCGGAGCCTGTCCCGGCCACCCAGCCGGTGGCGGCGGTATTGCCCCAGTTGGTGGTCCTCCCGGTGTTCGAGTACAGAGCATAGGGCAGCAAGTATGTGCCATTTTGCATCTTCCGGGTGGTCACGGTGGCGCCGGTCGCCAGTCCCGCACTGAGCCCGACAGTGTAGGTCGTGGTATTGGTGCAGGTGACCGTGACGGTGGATGTTGTGTTGTTTACCGCTCCCGTATAGTTTCCGAATACCAGGTTCGTGGCGGAGACTCCGCAGTCTTTGACAACCGTCGCGGTGACGGTGAACGTGGCGGTTCTGGTGGCAAAGGTTGCGCCTGACAAGGTTATGGTAATGGTATCGGTGTAAGTGCCTGGCGCGACATACTGCGCCGCCGCCAACTCACCATAGACGGTGAGCACCTGGTTAGCTCCACTGCCCGTTCCGGTTACCCACGTGGGGCTGGTGTTGCCCCAGTTCGTACCCGTATAGCTGCCACTGGTCAGCGCATAATTCAGCTTGGCCGTGCCATTCTCCATGGTGCGGGCGGTCACGCTCCCGCTATCCCCTCCGCTGAGGCCGACATCATAGGCCGCGCCATTAGAACAGTGGATCGTTATCGTGCCGGTGATCTGTATGAGGGAGCCGGTGTAGGTGCCGAATGCGACGCCCGTGGCGGTCGGCGTGCGGCAGGTCGCGGCCGCTGCCGGAAGCGCTCCACAGATAAGCAGAAACAACGATACCGGTGCAAATTTTCGCATCATGGTTTTACCTCCACGCAGCGCAGCGGCCCAATCGACGGGATTTCTCCGGGCAGGGGCTGGTAGTCGAAGGCGACAGTGCAGCGCCGCCTGTTCGGCCGCTCGACGATAAGTTCGTTGTGGGGACTGAGGTTCTCAACATAGGCGTCGCCGTCAAATCCAACCGGGACAACGGCGCCAGTGGCTCTCAAGGTGGCAGTGCTGCCCAGCGGCATCGAGACCCCGGCCTCATCAACCAGCCGCAGCAACGCGGCATGACTGAATTTAATTGGGAATTTGAGCACTACGCCGGAGAGATCCCGGGGACGAAACACGTGCGTGGCGACGTTAACCGTGGCATCCGCCGGAATATCGGTCGGATCAATGGCGATGTGATTCAGTTGGAACGAGAGCATATCCGGCACCAGCAGCCGCCCCGATGAGTTGGTGCGGCCTACGTCGCGGTTCTCCTGCAGGACGTGTACGCGCGGAATGGGACTGGTGTCCACAATGGCGAAGCTGTCGTAAACCCAGTTGGACGGGAACAAGGCCTTATCGATGAACGAGAGAGCTCCCTGGGATTCCAGGCGCACTGTTGTTTGCCCGGAGGCCTGGTCGACTCCGGCCGTAAACAGACCCACGCGCGATTTGTATTGCCCCTGGGCGAATTCGTGAGTGGAATCGCCGGCGGAAACATAGGCATCATAGCCCCAATCGCCGATCAGTGGCGCCGACTTCTCTGCTTGCACCTGGCCGCTGCCGTCCGAGGCCCCACTGACGGTAACCGCGCTTCGCTTGCCGAACGGGATGGTGATGCCAACTTGTAGCCCGTTGGTATTGCCGGTGCTGGCAAAGGACATAAATTCATTGGCGTAGATAAACATATGGTGAACCTGGAGCGAGTAGTTGGCAGAGACGACCTTGGTGTGCAGGGCCGTTGAGGTGCCTGGCGGAATTGGATTAGGAGAGTTGTCCTGGTCGAGCCCCGCATAGGCAAAGCCCACAGAGCCGAAGTGCTTCAGGATCATGCTGGTGTTTCCGTTGAGCTGCTTCCGTGGAACGGCAGCGCCGTTCATTGCCGCGATGTCCCGGTAGTTGCGGCCAGCGATGATCGCGGAGGCCCCCACGCTGAATTTTCTGCCGACGCGCTGGGCGCCCGCGGAATACTGCACGCTGGTGGTCCCCGAGCCTGAGCTTGCCGCCGCCGCGAAATTGACCACGCCAAGATGGCCGACCTGGAAGACGCCGCCCGCACCCTCCACGGCCGCGCCTGGAGTGTCTTCAACGCTGCCCTCGATCGTGAACTTCCGGGTCAGGCCGCGGCGATAGATGGCGCTGCCCGCAATCTTGCCATAGATGTTGCTGTATGAGCCCCAGAAGCGCCGTGGCAGGCCTGCGTCAACGGCGAAAATCTGCAAACCCGGCGACAGCAGTGTGGGACTGGCGTAAAAGGGCTGCGTCACGGTCACCTGTTGACCCATTGCATTGGTCACTGACATCGAGATCGTGCCCGCCCCCGAGATCACCGGGAGCTGCGGAATCTCGAAGGGTCCGGCGTCAACCTCCCGCGTCATCACCATGTTGCCGTTTGTCAGCACGGAGACCGTGGAGGGAACCTCTGCCGAGCCACTCACCGAGGGAAGTGGAAAAGTCACAAGATCGGGACGCGTGCTGAAGTCCGATAAGATCAGTGCGCCCTCGAGGTGAACCGGACGGGTCCAGGACAGGCCACTGGTGATGAAGTCTCCCAGGCTATAGCGCCGCAGGGTATTGGCATTGGCAAAAGTATAGTTTGAATCAAGGCGTACCGCTGTGTTCGGGCCGGAGGCACTCGGAGTTGCGCCGGCAAAGATCAGCCAATTCGAGCTTACGGAACCCCGCGGAGAAAAGGCGCGCAAATCCAGCGCCCCGGTGCCGCCGGCCTGGCCACTGGCGAATGTGCCGAAGAGATCGTAGTTGAGCGTCACGCCCGTGCCGCTCTCGATGGTTCGATGGCTTCCTGGCTGTTCTCTTCCATAGAGTTGCAACACTGTCGGCAGCAGGGCACTGTCGCGGGCTGTCACGCGCAGCACCTGGTTTTCTTCATCGATGCTATAGATCACACCGGGCAGATCAGACACGGCGATCAGGCCGCCGGTCTCAGAGGCGCGAGACAGAGGAACCCGGAAACCGAGAGCATGCAACTCGTCTGGCCGCGCCATCAACTTGCCGCGCCGCAGGATAAATTCCCCGATCTTACCGATGGAATGACCATTGACATAAACTTCCAGAAGGAGTGTCTCAGAAGCTGCAGCGGCAGCACCTGTAGCTGCTCCGGGAGTTGCACTGGACTCTGCGCTGGGGTCTATGGTGGGGTCGTCGATGGGGTTTGCGCTGGGGGTAGCGCTGGGAGTTGCGCCAGGGGCTGAACTGGAGGTTGCGCTGGGAGCTGCATTGGGTGCAGAACTGGGAGCAGAACTGGGCGCTGCTCCCATTCGCGGCATAATGATCAGCAGAATTAGAAGGATCCACTCATGGCGGAGGCAATTGGCCGCTATACATAGAGGATCATTGCGCTGGAACAAAGTGAACCTGCTCGTTGATGGCGCCGGCGTTCGCATGGGCAGTCAATTGCAGGGTTTCGCTTGACAGCGGCAGGGGATCCTGCGCGGCAATGTGCCAACGCCGTGTGATGCCGGAGAGAATGTAGGGCGATGTGTTGGAGTCCTCTTTCAGCTTGCGTCCATCGCTCGTTGACAACTCGATATCGCGGATCGACTCATGGAGATTGCCAGCGTTGAACCCCACCAGATAGATCTGCCCAGCGTCGCGCTCAAGATGAAACTGAACATCGGCAAAGGAGCGAACCGCCGACTGGGCAAAAATCGGAATGGACAGGCGCAGCACCATATGCACCACCCCAGGCTCGGACGGAGGCGGAATCTGGTCAAGCAGAATGCGGTAGGTAGCCTCTTTACTCTGCGGCGACTGGCGCAGAATGAGGCGTACAACCTGGGTGGCTCCCGGAGCCATGGTGGCAAGAGGCGGACTTGCCACCACTTCGTCGGAGGCCGTGAGCTTATCGTTCCCGTCAGGCTGATTCCAGGCAAAGGCGCGAATCTGAATGGCGATTTCGCTCTTCCCCTGGTTGGTCACCGTCAGGCTCGTCGCTCTCTGTCCGGGCGAAAAGAAGATGTTGACGGGCAGAACCGACAGCGCCTGCGCGCCGGCCGTTATGCCGGTCAGTAGAACAGAGAAAACGAACGCGAACACTCCGACTACCGCCGAATTTCGAGATGAATTCCGCGAGATCATAGATGCCCCAGTTGGAAACGCGGCCTACCGTTAATAGGTGACGGTGGCGGTAACCGTATCGGCAAACGAAGTGCCGTTTGGCGCTGTTACACTCTGGGCCGGAATCTGGCCGTAGGCTGTGAACGACGCCGTCCCGGTGCCGGTCGTGAGGGCCGTTTGCGTAGCGGAGCTGCCGGTGCCATCGCCCCAGACGGTACCATACCCAGTGGTCGTGTAGAGGTTATAGTTCAGCGTGAACCCGCCCGTGGCGGTCATCTGCCGCTGGGCAACGGTGCCATTTCCTGCACCGAGGCTGAAAGTTACCGACTGTCCGGAGGTGGTGCAGCTGACCGAAACGGTGCCTGAGGCGTCCGTTACCGCGCCCGTGTAGTTACCGAATACCACGGGAGTGGTGGAGACCGTGCAGTTGGTCGCGATCGTCGCGGTGACATTGAGGGTGCCATTGGCAGTTGATGCAAAGGCAGGTGTGGATGCGAGGCCCAGCGCAAGTAATCCCAAAGCGGCGGCGGACACTGAGTACATGACACAATTTGACCATTTCATGGAAATGACCCCTTGAAAAACGTGATTTGTGGAACTTAAAGACATTATTACTCCTTAATAAATTTTTACGCAATAGCAAATTGTGTTCTTCCGGCGGTTACAGTTGCACCATCGGTGCCGCATGAGATTACCTGCAAGTTTCACGCTGGATTACTTTTAGGGCTGCACGCAAGATTGAAAAGATATTGCCCAAGGACTTTCAGAGACACCGCCGCCAGCATATGCAGGAAGGCAAATAAGTTGAGAAGGAGGCAGTAATTCCTCCGGCTGTCTTAGGCTGGCTCCATCGGGCACTGCCGGTCAATAGGTAACGGAGACGGTAATCGTATCGGTGTAAGAACCGGGCGTCACATATAGTCCCGCCGCAATCTGGCCATAGACGGTGTACGGCTGGGCACTGCCTGAGCCCGTGCCTCCTACCGTAGAGGTGCTGTGGGTGCCATCGCCCCAGATGGTGGTCATCGCGGAGTTCGAGTACAGCGCATACGCCAGCGTGGCCCCACTAGGGCCGGCCATCAATCGCGCGTTTACGGCCGCGCCGCTCGTCGTCCCGGCATTTAGCGCGATAGTGTACGTCGTGGTGTTGGTGCAGGTAACTGTGACCGTGGATGTGGGGGTATCAACCGCTCCAGAGTAGTTTCCGAATCCCATGGCGGCGGCGGAGACTATGCAGTCTTTGAGCACCGTCGCGGAGACACCAAACGTGGTTGTTGCAGGGTTGGCTTGTGCATTGGCTGTTGTGGAAGCAAGGCCCAGCATCAGGAATCCCAGAACGGCGGCGGATAGTACTGACTTCACAGTATTCGAGTACTGCATCGAAAAGGCTCCTGTAAAAACGTGATTTGAAGACATTATTACTCTTTAATAAATTTATTGGCAATAGCTTATGATGTTCTTCCAGGGATTGAGTCGTATCTTTAGTGTTACGTGAGAAGGAAAAGGTAATACCCAAAAACGTCACTGGTCAATAGCTGACTGTAACAAAATCGTACGCACTGGGCGACTGGGCGGCTCCGTTGCTAGTTCCAGCTTCAGTTCCGAAGGTCTTCCGCGTGATCTCGGTTACGCTGGGCGTCAGGCCTGTACTGTGGCTGACATTGTACGGCGTGGGGTAGGTGCAAGCGACAGAGACGGAGGTTGCACCATTCGCCCTTATAGCTGTGTAGGTTCCGGGTGCCGTGGCCGGGGCGGAGACTTGGCAGGAGGACACAACCGTTGCGGTGATACTGAGTGAGGCGGTACGAGTTGCTGCGAGGGAGGGTCTTGAAGCCAGAGCTGATACCAGAAAACCCAAAGACAACGCTAAGGTGATGTATTTCATGGATTATGCTCTTTTCGAAACCTGAGAACGCACTCAGTAATGTCATCGACAATTCTTAGAGGGACTTTATGATCAGCAAAACCTTAGGTAATTGTTGAAATTCAACTCAATGGGGAGGATTGTCTGGGGACTTGCAGTTTTGCGCAGTCGAAATCTGCTTGCAGCGAACTTTCAGCCAGTGCTCATCGGTGTTTGCGGACCTCGGGGAGAAGCCATCCGTGGCCCACAGTGAGCGTTCAGGAACTCTGCTACGTGAGCCTTCCTGCAGGTTGGTCAATTTTCAAGCAGAAAATTAGACCGCTGCCGGTCAGATGGTAATTTGGCGATACACAGCTCATGAGCAGTTGTCTCTTTGGCCTGAACTGACACTGCAACAGCCTGAAAACCTGCGTCAGCAGTTGCCAATCGCCACCGAACCACCTAAGGTGATTCCAGCGGCACCAGTGAAGCGGAGAGGCAAGAGCATGTCCCGCAGAACTGGTCAAAACGGAAGTCTTGAAAGGAGCGGAAAATGGTGGGTCGTTCGTTGGTGGCAGGACGAACCCGGTCAGTACCAAAGAAGCCACTAGCGTGCCAAAATCTGTCCGGTTTCGGGCGTTGGAAGCCTATCAAAATCGGAACGGATTCGGCGTGCGCGTGAGATTGTCGCTGCAAGTGGTGCTGACAGCGTTGAGCATTTCAACGAGGTTGTTCAACAGAAGAAATGCGATGCAGTTACATTCAGTCAACAGTCATCGCGATGGCTTGAATATCTTCGGAAACGCAAGCGCAAGCCTGTCGCGGTGAGCACCATCGGCGATTATGAGTCCATTCTCAGGAATTGGATTAACCCTCACATCGGAGACTGTCCCATCTCGGATGTGAAGAACAGAACTCTAAAACATTTGGTCGAAAAAATGACAGTGAAAGGTTTATCGCCGAAGACGATTGACAACTATTTGCAAGTGCCGAAAGCGGTTGTCGCATCACTGCTGGACGATGACGGCAATCAGGTCTTGCCGCGCAAATGGAATAGTGAGTTCATTGATTCGCCAATCGTTGAATCAGCGGAGCAAAATAGACCCTCGTTCTCATCAAGCGTCATGTCAGGTCTCGCGTGCTGGCGTTACTCGAAGGAGCGAATGCTCTTTATCCTTACGGGTGCGACCGGAATGAGAATCGGAGAATCGCTTGGTCTCGAAATCGACAAGCATTTCTCAAAGGACCTCTTGACCATCACCATCAACCAGAAGGTTCCGCACTGCAAAGTAGAACCACGAGTCAAAACTGCTAGTGCCAAGCGTCAGGTTGACCTACATCCTTCAATTGCCGAACTGCTGAGGAGTTTCGTAGGAGAACGCACAACGGGTTTTCTTTTCCAGAGTCGAAACGGAGTCCCGCTCTCGTCCTCGAACGTGATTCGTCGGCATTTACATCCGGCATTGAAGGAACTCGGCTACGTGAATCCATGCACAGGAACGCACAAGGCAGGGAATCACGCATTCCGGCGTTACCGCAACACCTACCTCAGGAATGAGACCTCGTGTCCGAAAGGGCTTCGCGATTACTGGTTGGGACACACCGGCGATTCGATGGATGACCTTTATGACCGGGTTAAGGACGACGCAGGTTTCCGTAGAAAGAAGGCCGAAGAGTACGGAATTGGTTTTGCACTGCCCTCAGTTGTCCCGAATGTCCCGAGATTTGCATCATAAACAAAAGCCTCAAAAGCGGCTTAACTCATTGATTTAGCGAGAGAAAGAATGGTCGGGGAGAGAGGATTTGAACCTCCGACCCCCTGGTCCCGAACCAGGTGCTCTACCAGGCTGAGCCACTCCCCGAACTTGGGTTGCAGGAGCGTATCTATGGGGCGCGGCCTGGCGCTCATGGCCCCTCGATTGCGCTTGAATCAGTGTAGCAGAATCCGGGGTGTTGCGGAGTGGCGCCCAGCTTCAATCACGTCTTGTTAAAGAGTGTGCTTGTTCAACTCAGCAGCCTTTGCTTATTCATTCCCGAAGCATCTTTATCTGCCAAAAATGGGTTGAAAATGGGAGATTCGATGGTTGACAACTACTGTGTGCTTACAGACAATTGGCTAACAGTCTCCTTGAAGGCGGATCAACAACTCCCCCGCTAACAAGTCCCGACAGGAGGTAATGTGAACAGAAAAATCAGAGTATTCGTGTTGACCATAGCAGCGATTCTCGTGGCCGGCGCTTTGACCAGCCATGCGCAATCGCTGAAGACGCGCCATGTGCGCGATGTCGTTAACAATGGGCAAGCGCAATTGATCGGGCGCCTGCCTGATGCCCAGCAATTGCAGTTGGATATTGTTTTGCCGTTGAGCGACCAAGCCGGCCTTGACGAGTTCCTGATCGATCTCAACAATCCGGCCAGCGCCTCCTACCGGCAATACCTGACGCCGCAGGAGTTCACCGCGCGCTTTGGCCCCACCCAGGAACAATATGACGCCGTGCTTGCCTTCGCAAAGGCGAACGGCCTGACGGTTGTCGGCGGCTCGCGCGATGGAATGGATGTGCAGGTCAAGGGCTCCGTTGCGGCTATCGAGGAGGCCTTCCACATTTATCTGAAGAACTACCAACACCCCACCGAGGATCGCGTTTTCTATGCCGCGGACCGTGAGCCTACTGCTGACCTTCCCTTTCAGTTGTGGCACATATCCGGTCTGGACAACTACTCGATTCCTAAGCCCATGCTGGTCAGCAGAAGCGACTATGCAGCGGCCCACGGCATCGATGCGAAGGAGGCCGTGACCCATGCCACCACCGGCTCCGGTCCCTCAGCTTCGTTTTTGGGCAGCGACATGCGCGCGGCCTACTACGGCGGAACGGCGCTGACCGGCGCCGGTCAGAATCTCGGATTGTTCGAGTATCTCGGCACCGACCTGGCTGACCTGAACACCTATTACACCAATGTGAAGCAGACCAACAAGGTGCCCATCACACTGCTCTCCGTGGATGGGACCAGCACAAGCTGCGTCTATTCGAGGGCCGGCGGCTACTGCGACGACACCGAGCAGACTCTCGACATGACCCAAGCCATCGGCATGGCTCCAGGGCTGGCCAGCCTGGTGATGTACGTCGGCTCGACCGACACGGCCATCATCAGCGCCATGACCACACACAACCCTCTACCCACCACCATTGGCTGTTCGTGGGGCTGGACGCCGGCAGATCCAACCACGCTTGACCCTTATTTCCAGAAGATGGCAGCTCAAGGCCAGAACTTCTTTGCGGCCTCGGGCGACAGCTCCACCTGGTCGTCGAGAAACGAGGCCTGGCCGGCGGACGATGCGAATGTCGTTTCTGTCGGCGGCACGGACCTGATAACCGCCAGCGCGGGAGGCGCATGGAAGTCGGAAACCGCATGGGCAGATTCGGGCGGCGGCATCTCGCCGGACAAGATTGCCATTCCTGCATGGCAAAAGCTCTCTGGCGTGATCAACTCTACCAACAAAGGCTCGACCACCTATCGCAACGGCCCGGATGTCTCAGCCAATGCCAACTTCACCTTCTACACCTGTGCCGACCAGAAGGCTTGCCTGGCCAATGAATATGGCGGCACCAGCTTTGCCGCTCCCATGTGGGCCGCTTACATGGCCTTGGTCAATCAGCAACTGGTGGCCGACGGCTACAAGAGCCTCGGTTTTATCAACCCGTACATCTACGCGTTCGGCGTTAGTTCCAGCTACGGCACGGACTTCCACGACATCACCAGCGGCAAATCCGGCAGCTATTCGGCTGTGACCGGCTACGATCTGGTGACCGGCTGGGGAAGCCCCAACGGCCAAGGACTGATCAACGCCCTGGTGACCGAGAAGTAATGGTAGCGACGAGCACCCACGCTCAACACAAAAGGGCCCGGACTCTCCAGTCTGGGCCTTTCATTTTCTTGTGCGACCAAGGAGCTCTAGCTTTTAAGCGCCACGCGGATGTGCAGTTCCTTCAACTGCTGCTCAGTAGCCGTGGTAGGCGCGTCCACCATCAGGTCAACCGCCTTGGCAGTCTTGGGGAAGGCGATCACCTCACGCAGGCTGGGCGCGCCGGCCAACAGCATGACGATGCGGTCCAGGCCGAGCGCAATGCCGCCGTGGGGCGGCGTGCCGTACTCCAGCGCGTCGAGGAAAAAGCCGAAGCGCGCGCGGGCCTCTTCGTCGGAAATCCCCAGCGACTGGAAGATCTGCTGCTGCACGTCCTTGCGATGGATGCGGATGGAGCCTGAGCCAAGCTCCAGGCCGTTCATCGCCAGGTCGTAACAGTTGGCGCGCACAGAGGCCGGGTCGGTGACCAGGTTCTTCATGTCTGCCTCGTAAGGCGCGGTAAAAGGATGGTGCGCCGGCATCCATTTGGCAGTTGCCAAGTCGTACTCGAACATGGGGAAGTCTGTGACCCAGATGGGACGGAAGGCCGCCGCGCCATCAACGCACTTTCCGCCACTCCGCGCGTTCGCCTCCTGAACGACTTTTTCCGTGACAGCAAAGGCTCCGTGCCGGTCGGCGTATTTTTTTGCCAACTCAGTGCGGAAGTTGCCGGCGGCGGAGTAAACGTTGATTTCTCGTTCGCTCAAACGGCCTGCGAATTTCGTGTCGCTGGCCTTGACCGGGTGAGCCGGGTCGCCGGTGACGATGATGACGAAGTCAGCATCAACCGCTCCCACCAGCTCGCGCACCTTGACCGCGGCCTTGGGGTAGCCCTTGGCCAGCCGCTTGAAATCGTCAATGAACTTGGCGCCCTTCTTCAAATCAAAGAGAGGGTGGTTGTCCTCGCGCTCCTTGCGGCTCAGCTCGCCCACATTGGGAATGCGCAGCGCCACCACGGGCAGCGCGGGATCGATTTGCAGTGTGGCCAGAGCCTCATCCGCGAAGGCCGGGCGCGCATCGATGAGTCCAGGCAGGCGCAGATCCGGCTTGTCGCTGCCGAATCGCCGCATCGATTCATCGTACGTAATGATAGGGAAGGGCGTGGGCAGCGTGACGCCTGCCGCGGAAAAGGCCGCCGCAAGAAACTGCTCGACCACGGCAAAAACAGTCTCCTGGCGCGGGAAGCTCATCTCCAGATCAACCTGGGTAAACTCCAGTTGGCGGTCTGCTCTAAGGTCCTCATCGCGAAAGCAGCGAGCGATCTGAAAGTATTTGTCGAAGCCGGAGATCATGAGGATCTGCTTGAAGATCTGCGGCGACTGCGGCAGCGCGTAGAATTCACCGGGATGCACGCGGCTGGGCACCAGAAAATCGCGCGCGCCCTCGGGAGTGGATTTGGTGAGGATGGGCGTTTCGATCTCCAGAAATCCCTGCTGGCTGAGGTTGTCGCGGATGGCCAGCGTGATGTCGTGTCTGAGTCGGAAGTTGCGCTGCATCTCCGGGCGGCGCAGGTCCACGTAACGGTACTTGAGGCGGACCTCTTCGTTCTGGATGGCCTCTTCCGAAGGCGAAAACGGCGCCAGGCGGGTGTCGTTCAGGACGAGCAATTGCGTGGCCTCGATCTCGATCTCGCCGGTCTCCATCTTGGGGTTGATGGAATCTTTATCGCGCAGGCGCACCTTGCCCACGGCGGCTACAACGTACTCCGGGCGAACCTGCTCGCCCTTCAGGTGGCCGTCGGGCGTCAACTCCTTGTCCAGCACAATCTGGCTGATGCCGGTGCGGTCTCTCAAGTCAAGGAAGATCAGGTTGCCGTGATCGCGCCGACGATTCACCCAGCCCATCACAACAACATTCTGGCCGGCATGCGCCGAGCGCAACTCGCCGCAATAATGCGTCCGTTCGAGATTTCCTAAAAAATCCAGCACTACCTCTATCCTTTACTTACTTGCTGATCCTGAAAATGATTAGGTGCCCCACCCTCGCCGCGTTCTTGTTTTTGCGGTTAGGGTGGGAAACCATGAATCCGCCCCGTTCAGTTAGAAAGAAAGACAGCCAGCTCCGCGCGGGGAACCTTGGTCTGTATGCCTGTGGAGAAGTTCTTCACTGTCAGAATACCGGATTTGAGCTCATCTTCGCCAAGAATCACGATGTGGCGGGCGGTTTTGTCGGCAGCTTCAAAGGATTTTTTCAGGCGGAAGCTGCCCTCGCCTAGCTCGATCCACAGTCCCTGATGGCGCAATTCGCGGGCCAGAATCAGGGAGGCGGCATTCAGGTTTTCGCCCAGCGGGGCGATGAAGGCCTCGGCCTTTTGCTGTACGGCGGAGTTTTGGTCAAGTGCGGCGAGGAGCGTCAGCACCAGCCGGTCCTCGCCCATGGCGAAGCCGATGCCCGGAGCACGAGGTCCACCGAGCATCTCGCTCAAGCCGTCATAGCGGCCTCCGCCGAGAAGGGCGTTCTGCGCGCCGAGTCCTCCGTGGGTGAACTCGAAGGTAGTGCGGGTGTAGTAATCCAGACCGCGAACGAGTCTGTGGTTCAGCGTGTAGGGGACGCCGGCTGCATCCAGCGCCGATGTGACCGCAGCAAAGTGTTTCTTGGACTCCTCGTCCAACGAATCGGCAATCACCGGCAGCTTCTCGATAATGGGCTGGTCACCGGGAACCTTGCAGTCCAGAACGCGCAGCGGATTAGTGACGGCGCGCCGCTGGCAGTCCGCGCACATCTGCGAGACCACGGGTACCAGCGCGGCCCGGAGCGTTTCGTTGTAACGGGCGCGGTCGGCTGCCGAGCCCACGGAGTTCAGCTCCAGCGTCCAGCCGGTGATGCCCAGCTCGTCCAGCAGCGTGGCCAGCATCTCCAGAATTTCCGCGTCGCGCAGCGGCGATTCGCTGCCCGACGAAGGCGGCCCGATAACCTCCGCCCCAATCTGCGAGAACTGCCGGTAGCGCCCCTTCTGCGGCCTCTCGCGCCTGAACTGCGGGCCGATGTAGTAGAGCTTTTGCAACTGGCCGCTCTCGAAGAGATTGTGCTCGATGGCCGCGCGGACCACGCCGGCGGTGTTCTCCGGGCGTAGGGTCAGAGATTGGGAAGAGGCGAAGAACTGTCCCTCGAATTGTTCGACAATGACATCGCATCGATCAATCCACGGATTCGGGGGCGCAGACGTAGGAATCACAAGCCGCAATTCAATGCGACCCTGCTGGAGTTGACTCGACGGATCAGATTTAGCAAGCTCACGAGCTTTTACAAGAGCGGAAATGGCGTCTGTCGATAGAGCAGGCCGAAAACACACAAACTCGGTCACCCCGGTCAAATGTAGTCCCTGCTGAACGCCTCGGTAAACCTGGAGTTGAACACCAAGCGCGTTTAATTTGGTTAAAAATGAAGGATTGCCCTGGACATTTATGCGATCAGCCTGGATTTGGTGTTGAGCTCGGTGTTGCTCATCAGGCTGATTTCTTTTGATCCACTCATCAATCATCTTCTTATCGTCGAACCGCTCGCCGTCTTCCCACGTGTACATCTCCTTGGAGACGATGTCGGTCTCCTCGCCCACGCCGCGAGCAAACAGGGCCGTGTCCTCAAAGACCGGCGTGCGAATCTCACCGAAGTTGTAGCGCGCAAAGACATCCCGCGCGGTGGCCTCGATGCGGTTCCAAAGGGCGGTCTCCGGCGGCAACAGGTCGCGCGTCCCGCGAACGGCTTTCAGGGTGGTCATATCTCTTCTAGTCTATAACCTTGCGCGAAAGGCGAATCCTAGTTCAATGCTTCGAGGATACATGATCGTCTGTTTCAGACGGAAGGTTTTGACCTGTGGAACCGCGCGGTAAGGATGAATAAATTCATCTCAAAGGGAGTATATTGAGGATTTAGCTATGCCATTCAATATTAAATTGCCATTCAAGAGGCAGCCCTTCTCGCGCAGGCCGATCACATTGGCACGAGTGCTCGAGTATCGAGAAAAAATACCGAAGCGCCTCGATTTCATCGGCTGCCATCAAGATTCCTTGACACGTGAAGCGGTATCTGAACGTCCTGATATTATAGGAAAGTTTGTTGTGCCCTTTGTCGAGACCATTCGTCCGCTTTTTGAGAAGGAAACGGGACTCGACCTTTTCCAAAGCAAATTCAAAGATGGCATGTGGCGCTCTGTTCATGACGAAGCTGAATTTGCCAGAATTCAAGAATGGATATTGGCGCAAGGGACACGAAAATTTTTAAGAAACTGTCTCGACCTCTCCATTGCTCTCGACTACAACATCGCTAATATCGAAAATGGGCAATATACGGAGATTGGTGCTCTGGAGCATCGCGCCAAGCCAGTTTGCGATGCCGAAGCTGTTGCCTCCTTATCCAAATTCTGCGCAGACACAATTCAGAATCTGCATTATTATCGGGATACCGAATTCATTGTGGCCGTCCCTACAATGTCTGCCAAACAGTACGACCTGCCCTCGCAGGTTGCTGCCAGAGTTTCTGTTGCTCTCAGCAAGAAGAACTTGACTGATTGCTTCGCTTGGGATCATGCGAAACAGAAGCCCCTGAAGGGCGCTCGAATTGAGGAAAAGTGGACATTATTAGAGGCAACGGGTCTCCGTTTTAACTGCTCTATATCCAACAAATCAGATGTGATACTGATTGATGACAAGTACCAGTCGGGCACTACCATGCAATTTGTGGCAATGAAATTGCAAGAAGCAGGTGCTCGGTTTATTTTCGGAATTTCACTGGTCAAGACGCTCCGGGACACCGATAATGCATCTAAAGGTTAAAGGGGGATGATTATGCCCACACCAAAAATTCCCGGTGAGAGCCTGCCCAATCTCCGTTCGGTCGCACCCAGCGACCCCCAATACCCTTCCTCCGTTAATGCGCTTTTTGCACCCAAGCATCCTCCTATCCTGTACTGTGCTGGCAACTTAGACCTGCTGGGACAAATCGGTGTGGGCGTTTGCGGTTCACGGAAGTCGAGCGACAAAGGAATCGAAACCGTAAGAGATTGCGCCGACCAGATTGCTAAAGGGGGCGAGCCGGTTGTCTCTGGGAACGCCGCGGGAATTGACGCGGCGGCACACCGTGCTGCCCTCGAAGCAGGAGGTAACACGATTCTGGTTCTTCCGGAGGGTATTCATCATTTTCGTGTGCGGAGGGACCTTCGCGATGTCTGGGACTGGAATCGAGTTTTAGTAGTGAGCCAGTTCGAGCCGGACGCACCTTGGAGTGTGTATCGCGCGATGGACCGGAACCGGTTGATCATCGCACTGAGTGGGGCGATGATTGTTGTGGAGGCTGGGGAGTCCGGTGGAACCGTAAACGCCGGAATTTCAACATTAAAGGCTGGTAAACCGTTATATGTTGCGGTTTACGAGAATATGCCCGAAGATGCTCCCGGAAATGAGAAGCTATTGCAACTTGGAGCCAAGCGGGTTTTCAAAGGTAGATTGTCTGGTCGAGCCAAGATGGCAGGGATATTCATGGACATTTCAGAGTTTCCGATCACGCCTCAGATCGATGAAGATCCTCAACTAGCCCTGATATAGATCAAGTCCTGTAGTACTGTCAGACCTTAACAAAGACGAGTGCAGCGATGAGCCGAGAGGTTATTCTGTCGAGTGATGAATCCGGCTGGATTGTCGCCGAGTGTCCGGAATTACCCGGTTGCGTAAGCCAAGGCAGGGACGAAGCGGAGGCTATGGCGAACATCCGTGAGGCAATTGCCGGATGGTTTTGGGCAGAAGAGCAAAAGACCACAGACCGCCCCCTCACGCGTTGATCGCCATTTCCTCGACCGCTCCGTAGGCATCCAGCAGGGACTCGGCCAGAGTGGGATGCGCATGGATGGTAAACATCAGCTCCTCGACCGTGCCTTCCAGCTCCAACACGGCGACCGCCTCGGCAATCAGCTCCGTGGCCTGCGGCCCAAGGATATGCACGCCCAGAATCTCGCCGTACTTGGCGTCGGTGACCACCTTCACGAAGCCATCATGCGAGCCCAGAATGGTGGCCTTGGAGTTGCCCGCGAAGGGAAACTTGCCCACCTTGACCTCGTAGCCTTTTTCGCGCGCCTGCGCCTCGGTCAGGCCGACCGACCCGATCTGCGGCTCGGTGTAGGTGCATCCGGGGATGCGGTCGCGGCGCACTGGTCGGCAAGGGCGGCCGGCGATTTTGGCCGCGGCGATCATGCCGCTCATCGCGCCCACGTGCGCCAGTTGCGGCATCCCGGCTACAATGTCTCCGATGGCGAAGACACCGGGCTCGGCGGTCTCCTGCACCTCATTGACTTTGATCAGCCCACGCTCAAGCTCGATGCGCGTCTTCTCCAGGCCAAGATCGCCGGTTCTTCCGGCCCGGCCCACGGCCACCAGGAGCTTCTCACTCTCTTTCGTTTTTAGGTTTCCGCTCTGATCGATATAACTTACCTTCACGCCTGTTTCAGTCCGCTCGACCTTCTCGACTTTTGCGCCGGTGTTGACGTCAATGCCGCGTTTTTTGAAGAGCCGCGTAATTTCTTTGGAAATCTCTTCGTCCTCCACCGGAACCACGCGAGGCAGAAACTCGAGAATCGTCACCTCGGTCCCGAAGGTGCGGAAGAGCGAGGCGAACTCCATGCCCACAGCGCCCGCGCCGATGACAATCAACGAACTGGGCACCTGCTCCATGGCCAGGATTTCGATGTTGGTGAGGATGCGATCATCGGGTGCGAGACCGGGGAGCATCTTGGCCTCGGAGCCGGTGGCCAGAATCACGTTTTTCGCATTTACCTGGCTCATTTCGCCGCTGGCCGCCTTGACCTCTACTAAATGGGTGCCGGATTGCGCGGGGCCAGACAGCCGGCCATAGCCTACGATGCGCGCAATCTTGTGCTTCTTCATCAAGAAGTCGAGGCCTTTGACGTGCTTGGCGATGATGGCGTCTTTGCGCTGGAGCACCGCGGCCCAGTTGAGCCTAGGCGCGCCGATGCCCTCAATGCCAAACTCGGCAGCGTGCCGCAGATAGTCCCAGATCTCGGCGTTGAAAAGCAGCGCCTTGGTGGGAATGCAGCCCACGTGCAGGCAGGTGCCACCCAGCTTGTCGGATTTTTCGATCAGCGCCACCTTCAGCCCATACTGCGCCGCGCGAAACGCCGCCGTATAGCCGCCCGGCCCGCCGCCCACAATCGCCACGTCGTACATCGTCTCTGCCAAAGCCTTCTCCATTCCGCGGTGCTCCGCACTTCCGTGCACCGGCGCCCAACGCCTAGTTTAAATCTCCCGCTAACCGGTGCCTCTGATTCCAATCCAAGAATGCCACCCCAGCGACAAGGACCCGTCGCTGGGGACCCCGGCCTCCCTCCGGTCAGAGATTCCTTAATTCGATTTGCCAGAGCGGCTTTCAACATAAGCGCCGACGATGCGCGCCGCTTCTTCAAGGAATTTGCGGTCGATTTGGGTGAAGGCGGCAGGGGTGTGGCTGTCGATGTCGATTTCGCCGATGATCTTGCCGTGCGCAAAGATGGGGACGACGATCTCGGATTTGGTTTGGATGGAGCAGGAAAGATAGCGCGGGTCGGCGTTGACGTCGTCCACGATGACTGTTTCTCCGGAGGCGGCTGCGGCGCCGCAGATGCCTTGAGT
>JBKQPC010000022.1:0-169206 GCA_052145195.1 Occallatibacter sp.
AAGTCGAATTTTGGGATTTCGCCCCACGTCTTGACGGTGAGGTTGTCGGCTTCGGATGTGCCCACGGGCACTTCGTCACGGGTCAGGTTGGGAATGATGGCCAAAACTCGGCGGAGTTCATCGTCAAATAAGGCCGCGGATCGCTCGAGTTTTTCGAGATGGTCCTTGAGCGCCCGCGTCTCTTCCATCACAGCCGTAGCGTCCTGGCCAGCCTTCTTGAGTGCGCCGACCTGCTGGCTCAGCTCATTGCGGCGAGCCTTCCCACGTTCGGAGGTGGTGATGGCCTCGCGCCGGTTTTGATCGAGAGCGCGAAAGTTGCCCAGGAGCGCAGCCGGGTCCGCCCCGCGCGCACGCAGTTTCTTCTCAACGAGTTCCAGGTTGGCACGGACAAAACCCAGGTCAAGCATCGCACTACCAGTTTACTCGACTGGTTTGGAGCTTCCCTGGATGCCTTAGGGCAAATTGACGAGAATTCCCAGAGTCTTGGCTACTTTTTTCATAGCGGCGTCGCGCGTCCACAATTGCGTTCCTGGCGTCATCAGACAGGATGCAATGAGGTGCGCATCCGTAAGGCCAATGCCATTCGAGTAGAGGGTGTGCGCTTCGATCATGTGCCGCACTTCATTGAGTTGCGCCACTCTCACTTCGAGTAGCGCATCCATGTCGTCAAGTCTATTTCGCCGGTTGTGAAGTGAACCAAGGGCAATCTCTGCAACGATGAATGGGTGCATCACGATCTGGCCGCTGCTCAAGCGCCGCTCCATCTCCGGGTCGCGGTTTCGCAGATGGTCAACCCAGACCGATGTGTCGGCCAGAATCACAGACTGTCAGCCCTCACACGCTTGATGTCTTCTAAATCCGGTTCCGTACCTCCAACCGCCGCGAGCCTGCGCGACGCCTCCATGTGAATCAACGCCTTCAAAGCCTCCCGGAGCAAGGCCGTTCGTTCCTTCACGCCTGAAAACGCTTGGGCCTTACGTACCAATTCATCATCGAGTGCCACAGTTGCTCTCATAGAAAACCTCCTCCATCACCCATTATATCACCAACTGGTGATATTTTACATGTTTTTGAGATGCATTCACACTACTCCCGCGCTGCTGACTGTTGTGACGCCGCGCCCTGTCCAGCGTCTATCTGCTCCTGCCAGCCGGGGAGGCGCTGGTCGCCGGTGATGAGGCGTGCGCCGCGGGTGAAGGTGAAGTAGGTCCAGATCCAGGCGGCAAAGACGGAGAGACGGTTGCGGAAGCCGATGAGGAAGAAGATGTGCACGGTGAGCCAGGTGGCCCAGGCGGGAAAACCGCTCCAGTGGGCCTTGAAGGGCCACGCAATCCTGGCCACGGCGTCCATGCGCCCGATGGTGGCCATGTCGCCTTTGTCAAAGTAGCGAAAGGGAGGACGGCGCGCGCCCGCGAGATCGGCTGCGAGGATTTTGGCTACGTGATCGCCCATTTGCATTGCCGGCTGAGCGACTCCGGGAACCTGATGGCCATCCTGCTCCAGGTGGGCCAGGTCGCCCAGGACGAAGATTTCGGGTAACCCCGGCGGATTGAGCCGGTCGTCCACCAGCACCGAACTGCGGCGGTCGAGCGGCGTGCCTAGAAACCTGCCCAGCGGCGAAGCCTCGACGCCCGCTGCCCAGAGTGTCACCGCAGCGTCGATTCGATAGCCCGCCATCTCCACCCAGCCCGGCCCGATTCCAGTGACATGTGTATGGGTGTGGACCTCAACGCCCAACCTGCCCAGCGCTGCTTCGGCTTTGGCGGAGAGGTCTTCCGGATAGGCACCCAATACGCGCGGCGAACCTTCCAGCAACAAAACCCTGGACTTGGCCGGATCGATGTGGCGGAAGTCGTGGCGCATGTAGAGCTGGGCGATGTCGGAGATAGCGCCGGCCAGCTCGACGCCGGTGGGTCCGCCGCCGATAACCACGAAATTGAGCGGCGGGTGCCAGCCGTGCTCGACCATCTGGCGCTCGGCTAACTCGAAGGCCAGCAGCACGCGGCGGCGAATCTCGGTGGCGTCCTCGATGGTCTTGAGTCCCGGCGCAAAGGGCGCCCATTCTTCGCGGCCAAAGTAGGAGTGAGTGGCCCCGGCGGCCAGCACCAGATAGTCGTAAGGAAGCTCGGCGCCGCTGGCCAGCGTAATCCGACGCGCTCCCGTGTCGATGGCAACCACCTCTTCCATCAGGACTTGGATATTTTTCTGGCGACGCAGGATAGCGCGGATGGGCTGGGCGATGTCGGCCGGCGAAAGCACCGCCAGCGCCACTTGGTAGAGCAACGGCTGGAAGGTGTGATGGTTGCGGCGATCCACCACGGTTACCTCCATCGGAAGGCGTGCCAGACCGGTGGCTGCGTGAAGGCCGGCAAAGCCCCCGCCGACAATCACCACACGGGGCTTGCGGGCCAGCGGTTGGACCTTTTCTCGAATTGGCGGTCTGGTCAACTCACCCACAGTGCGCACCTCTCCCTTATTAAGATGCGTGAGGGAACGAGAAGTGACACGCGGCAAGGTTATGGTGCGATTGACTATGGATGCTGTTCGACGGCGATGTTGACGCTGGCAGTGTTGCCGGTGACGGCGATGGCGAGCAGATTAGTGGCAACGCCGGAGATCGATGCGGGGACGAAGTTAACGGTGCCATCGAGTGCGGAGGTGGCCGTTGCAGCCTGGGTGGCAAGCAGATTGGGTTGGTCGCAGCGGCCATGGACAGGACAGGCAGGCGCCCAGGCATAGAGAGCCTGATAGAGCGTGACCGTGCCGCCGGCCATGGGGTTGCCGTCCATGTCGAGGACGCGCAAGGTGATCAGCGCGGGAGTTCCGCTCACCGGCAGGCTTTGCGCGGTCCCTGAAACAGCTTGCAGCGTGGCGAACTCCGGGCGGGAACCGAAGGCGGTGAAGGTGATGCACTGCGAGGTTCCGTTAAGGCAGGCCTTGGCCGTGACGGTTTGGCCCTCGGCGAGCGGGCCGACGGTGAGGGACTTGGCGGCCATGCCGCTGGAGTTGGTGGTGACGCTGCCGGTCTGGAAGGTGATGGCGCTCGACGAGGTTTGCCAGGCGACGGACTGGCCGCTGAAGGGATTGCCGTTGCTGAGGACAAGGGCCTGCGTGGTCCAGGTGATGGTGGCTCCGGCGGCCAGAGAAAGCATGGGGGAGAGCGAAGCCAGAGTGGGCGGCGTTCCGCCATAAAACTCGGTTTTGATGCTGGTGGAGCTGTTGGTGAGCGAGGCGGTCACGGTGGACCAGGCGCTGCTCGTGGCCGTCACATTCATGGTGGCGCGCCCGTCGCCGGTTGCGGTGACGGTGCAGGTGGAGAGGCCGCAGCCCAGGGTAACGGTTCCGCTGATGACGGTGTAAATGACCGAGACGCCGCCAGCGGGGTTGAGATTGGAGTCGAGAGCGAGGACGGAGAAGGACTCAGGAACGCCGATGGGGACCGAGCTCGTGGGCGCGGTGATCAGGGTGAGCGAGTCGTTTGTGCCGGAGTCGTAACTGATGCCGCCGGAGATGATGGTGGAGGCGTAGTAGATGGGCAGGTCGTCCACCTCGAGGTTGACCGAGCCAGTGACGCCGACGGCCGCCGGAGCGATGGCGGTGATTTCGTTGGGCGTGATGCTGGTGATCAGGGCTTGCTGGCCGCCCACCATCACGGTGTCGGTGGAGCGAAAGCCCATGCCGTGAATGACGATGGGGCCGCCGGAGGCGGGCAGGCGCAGGGGCGAAACGGTGTCGGCGTAGAGAACCCAACCCTCATAGGCGTAGTCGGGGCGGCCGTCGCCGCGCTCATCGGCAATGCCCAGGCGTACGATGTCGTCGCCGGCAGCAGCGACCTGGAGCCAGCTTTGGCCGGTAGCCAGGCCGTTGAGGCCGGCTTCAAAGCCGACGGCATTGGAGCCTACCCGGTCGAAGGCGTTCCAGATACCCAGCGAGGGGAAGGCCTTCAAGCTGGTGGGAGCGCCGGTCTCGTCGAGGGCCAGGGTGACCACGGTGAAGGAGCGCCCGCCGCGGACAGGGAAGGTAAACCAGTCGGTTTGGCCCAGTTGGCTGAGACGGCCGGCCCAGAGTCCGCTGGCGGGCAGAAGGCGCGGCTGGGCCTGGCTTCCAATGGCGTTGTCATAGTCGCTCATGGGCGAGTCAGCCACGCTGACGGTGAGAGTTTGCGCGCTGCCCGCCGACATCGACGGAACGGAGATGGCAGACAGCGTTCCGGATGGCTCAGGCGAGCCGTCCAGATAGGGGCCGACGGAGTTGGTGAGGATGTATTGGGGGCTTATGGTCTCGAATGTCACTTGATAATTGGCGGTGGTTGCGCCCGTCGGCAGAGGGATTCCGCTCAGGTCGAAGAAGCCTTGCTGTGAGGCAGTGTTCGATCCCCACATGGTGAGCAGATTGTTGTTGATGTCGGTCCAACCGGTAACCGGGTTGCCGTGATTGCCGTTGAAGAAAACTCCGGAGACGGCGGTCACCGTGTATTGATAGAGGGGGTTGCCGCCCGAGTCGAGCGGGCGGGCGACGACGTTGACGCCTTGCATTCCCATGCCGGTTTTAAACGTGATGGTCCCCTGGATGGAGACAGTGTTCGCGGCGGTGATCTGCTTGCCGGGAAAGCTCGAGAGGTTGCCGGCGGTGATGGGGTAGAGGCGGTTCAGTGCGGCGATGTCGTCCCAGCGGAGGACGGAGGGGTTGGGGATGCAGGCTCCTCCGGATGCGCCGCAGAGGCCGCTGATGGGCTGCATCACCGGCCAGCCGAGCAGGCCGTTGACCTCGCCGTTGGTGGCCGCGCCGGGATTGACCTGCCCGTAGTCCAGGCCGAGAATCTGCCCGAAGGCCCGCTCCAGCTCAAAGCTCATCATCTCGAGGAGATTCGCGTTGGTGGCGCAGAGACCGTTGAGCAGAATGACGGCGTGGGCAAAGGTCGAATCGGGGTTGACGTTGTCGATCCACACGTAGACGCCGTTGTTCTCGCAGCTGTTTTGCTGGCTGACTCCGGCGCCGAACAGTGTATTGATGACCGACCCGTCGGCGTCAAAGATGATGGCCAGCGGATAGCTGGTGGCCGAGGGAGTGACGTCGGCCGGCTCGGTGAGGACGCCCAGCTGGCTGATCTGCTGGTTGGTCACGGTGAAGTTCGTGCCGCTGACCAGGATGTTCAAGCCATTGACGTCTTCGTTGAGGGTGCCCATGTCGGTGAGCGTGACGCCGGCGGTGGGAATGGCGCTCCAGAGCGCGGCGGCCGCATCGACCATGACTTTGGCCTGCTCGTTCGAGACCGAGGAATTCAGCGGTCCCTGATCGACGTAGTAATTCAGCTGGCCGTTGGCCCAGTGCAGTGGCTGGCCCACGACTCCGGGATTGAAGTAGCTGACCCCGGCCACGAACTTTGGCCCTCCCGCCAACGCCGAGGCCGGCAAGAGGATTGAGGCGAGAAGCCAGACTGCGGTGCGGCGATGGAGGGAATTGCGGTGGCTGGACATCGGTGATGCTCCTGAGAGAAACTGGCGGGCCGCCGTGGAATCTTCTTAGAAAAACTCGACGCAGGCTTCGAGGCGGAAACAGTACTCTCATCAGCACGGGGAGCGCCTGGATTGCAATTCTTTTATGAAAAAGTCTTAATGAGGATTTTTTAAGTCGTGACGCAGGCGCAGAGTCAATAGCGGCCTGAAAATCATCCAAACTAGTAGGCCGGGCGTGGGAAAAGAAAGCCTGCCCACCGCAAGAGCTAAAATCAAGCAGGGAAAGCACATGACAGAGATTCGTTCGACCGTAATACTGGGCTCTGGTTGCGCCGGGCTCACCGCCGCCATCTACACCAGCCGAGCCAGCCTTAACCCGCTGATTCTGGAGGGGCACGAGCCGGGTGGCCAGCTCTCGATGACCACCCTGGTAGAGAACTTTCCGGGCTGGCCGGAGGGGATTCAGGGGCCGGAGCTGATCGAGAACATGAAGAAGCAGGCGGCGCGCTTTGGGGCGACCTTCCAGCATGCGCACCTGGTATCAGTGGACCTCGAAGAAAATCCCTTCCGCTTGCAGACCTCGGCGGGCGAGATTCTGACGCGGACGCTGATTGTGGCTTCCGGCGCGAGCGCTCGCTGGCTGGGGCTGCCCAGCGAGCAGGCGCTGATTGGGCATGGCGTCTCCAGTTGCGCCACGTGCGACGGATTTTTCTTCCGCGGGCGTGAGATTGCGGTGGTGGGCGGGGGCGATTCGGCGATGGAAGAGGCGCTGTTTCTCACGCGCTTTGCCACCAAGGTGACGCTGCTGCATCGCCGCTTGGCGTTCCGCGCATCGAAGATCATGCTGGAGCGCGTTCATGCTCACCCGCAGATCGTTATGCGCCCCAACACCGTGATTGAGGAAGTGCTGGGCGTGGAAGAGAAGGAAGTGAGGGGCTTGCGGCTGCGCGATTTGACCACCGGCGAGCAGACGACGCTGGCCATCAGCGGATTGTTTCTGGGCATTGGCCACGAGCCGAATGCGAGGATGTTTGCCGGGCAGATCGATATGGACGACGATGGCTACATCCGGACGACGGGAAATGTGCTGGTGACGAACAAAGGCGTGGTGGTTCCGGGCGTCTATGCCTGCGGCGACGTGCAGGACCGGCGCTACCGGCAGGCGATTACGGCTGCCGGATCGGGCTGCATGGCGGCGCTGGAGGCGGAGAAGTTTCTGGAAGAGCAGGGGTTGTGACCACCTGCGGTGGGGCAGACGCTCGACCAACGCTTGCAGGAATTTTTCAAAACTATGACGACGCTGGCTGAAAATCTCGAAGGGCTGGAGGCGGCGATTGCGGCGGCTTGCCGTCGCGCCGGGCGCACGCGTGGCGAAGTCGAGCTGATGGCCGTGACGAAGACGTTTCCGGCGGCGACGGTGGCCGAGGCTGCCGCGCTGGGGTTGTCGCTCTTTGGTGAAAATCGCGTGCAGGAGTTTGCCGCCAAGGCTACGGAGCTGGAGCAGCTGCGCAAGCGCGCCACTCAGCCGATTCGCGTGCACCTGATCGGGCATCTGCAATCGAACAAGGCGGCGCGGGCGGCGGAATTGTTTGATGGGATCGACTCTCTGGATTCGCCGCGGCTGGCCGAGCGGCTGAATGAAGCGGCGTGCAAGTACGCCAAACGACTGTCGGTGTTGATTGAGGTGAAGCTCAGCCCCGAGGAGAGCAAGTCGGGCGTGGAGCCGGAGTCGGCCGTGGCGGCGGAGTTGCTGGAGCGATTGCCGGATTTGGAGCATCTCGAAACGCGCGGGCTGATGACCATAGCGCCGCTCGATGTGCCGGAGGCGGAGACGCGGGCTTGCTTTCGCGAATTGCGGGATTGGCGCGAGCGCTGGGCGAAGGCGCATCCCAGGCTTGCGCTGGACGAGCTTTCGATGGGCATGAGCGAGGATTTTTGGCTGGCCATTGAAGAGGGCGCAACGCGCATCCGTATAGGCACAGCGCTTTTTGGCGAGCGCGCGGCAAACGGGGAGCCGGCCTGATGCTGCGGGCGACCGTTGAAGGAGTGACGCTGGCCGTTCGCGCGCAGCCCGGCGCAAAGAAGACGGCCATCACCGGGGTCTATGGCGAGGGGGCGGTGGCGCAACTGAAGATTGCCGTGAAAGCTCCGCCGCTCGAAGGCCGGGCTAATGATGCTTTAATCGCGTTTCTGGCCGATCAACTGGGTGTGCCGAAAAACTTCGTGGAGTTGAAGGCCGGGGAGTCATCGCGAAGCAAGGTCTTTTTGCTGCGCGGGGTGTCGCTGGAGAAAGCGGAAGCCGTGCTATTGCGATGAAGGCGGCAAGTGGCCCGTTCATCAGCTCCGAAGAAGCACCCTGAGCCATGGTAAGCTGTGCCCCGTTCATCGCGGTTTTTTCGCGATGAGCGGGCGAGCGGCCTACGTATGGCCACAAACCTCAATGATTCGACTTTCGGGTTTTTTGTTTGTACAAACTGAGAACTTTAAGATACGGCCTAAACAGCCCGAATCTCCATCGTCTTGCCCAGCGCTTTGAGTGCGTGGGCGATGCCGTCGATGCGGGATGTGTGGCGTATATTTGTCAGCCGGTTAACCTCCTGCGGGGTGGTCCGCAATCTCCGCGCCAATTCAACCGGCCTTACCTTTTGGCGGAGCATTTCATTCAACAAGAGCACCTTGGCGGATAGACTCGCGGACAACTCAATCACCGGCTGTCCGCGCTTCGCTTTCGATGGTTCTGGAACCGGACGCCGATCTTCAAAATAGAACTCCATTGCCAATTCAAGAGCCTCTTTTGCCATCACTAAAGCCTCTTCACAGTCCTTGCCTTGGGTGAGCGCCTCGGGAATATCGGGGAAGTTCACCTTAATGAACTTTCCATCCTGGGTCAATGTCACTGGATATGCTCGCATAGGACGCTCCTTTACTTCAGTCCAAGTTGTTTTTTGATATCCTCAACCAGGCCTTTGCCGATTTCCTTGTGGTGCATGGGCAAGATTGACTGGCGGCCATTCAAATAAATCTTCATGTGAGAGCCTTCGAACTTACCAAATGTCGCGCCTTGTTCCTTCAGCCAGCGTTTAAATTCGCTGCTCTTCATGGATTCAAATATAAACAATATTGTTTATAAAGTCAAGAGAGAATAAACAATATACCTCCTCCGGGGCTGCTTTCCGCGATTTTTGGTCTTGGCAGATCGTTTTTACTTGTACCCGACTTTGGCAGATATAGGTGTATGCAGAAGCATACCTATAACGTGTTTAGAACTCCTCAAAATGACAATAAGGTGTACTTCGAAGGCCACTTTCTGTCTTCGAGCGTGGGAGATGGTGCGCCCGCTGCAATTACCGCCCGCGACCTGCTAAACTCTCCCTCGGTATGATTCTTGCCTGTTTGCTCATAATCATTGTTGCTTACCTGCTGGGGTCGATTCCCAGTGGCTATGTGCTGATGCGCCTCTTCCGCCACGAGGATATTCGCCAATCCGGCAGCGGCAACATTGGCGCCACCAATGTTCTGCGCTTCGGCGGCAAGGGACTGGCCGCGGCCACATTTTTCATGGACATGCTCAAGGGTTGTGCGGCTGTGTGGCTGGGCGGGTTAATCGGCGGCCTGCTCGCCCCCGCCGCCGCGCCGGACAATATGCGGGCGCTGGCGGCGCTGTTTGCGGTTCTGGGGCACATCTTTCCGGTATGGCTGGGCTTCAAGGGCGGCAAGGGCGTGGCCACCGGATTTGGCGTTTTCCTGGTGGCGGCGCCGTGGGCGGCGTTGGCGGCTATTGGCGTTTTCATCGTGGTGCTGGCGCTGAGCCGCTACGTTTCGCTGGCCTCCATTCTGGGCGCGGCAAGCTTTCCGTTTTTTGCCTGGTGGATGGGATATGGCGACAGGCAGCCGTTTTTCACCGCAGTGCAGATCGCTGTTGCGCTGCTGCTGATTGCCAAGCACCACCAGAACATTCGCCGGCTACTGGCTGGCACGGAATCCAAGCTGGGAGCTAAAAAGACCGCATGAGCCGCATCGCCATTCTGGGTTCTGGAGCCTGGGGAACCGCCATCGCCCTCTCGCTCAACCGGCGCGGCGGGCATGAGCTTACGCTGTGGGCGCACAGCCACGAGCTTGCGCGGGAGATTGTTGAGGCTAAAGAAAACACGCTCTTTCTGCCGGGCTTCCCTATTCCCGCCGGAATCAGCGTCACGGGCGAGGAGGCCGCCATTGGAGAGGCGGAGATTGTAGTCTCCGTGATTCCCTCGGAGTTTTTGCGCGCTACGTTTACGCGCCTGCGCCCTCATCTTCACGCCGGCCAGATCATCGTCAGCGCCACCAAGGGCATGGAGGCGCACAGCCTGTTGCGCATGACCGAGGTGATTGCCTCGTGTCTCAAGGACACCGGCTTCAGGTTGCCGATAGGAGCCTTCAGCGGCCCCAGCTTCGCGCTGGAAGTGGCTGAGGGGCAGCCCACAGCCGTCACCGTGGCCTTTGAAGACGCGGCGATTGCGGCGCGCATCCAGGCGGAGCTGGCTTCGGAGACGCTCAGACTCTACACCTCGACGGACGTAATTGGCGTGGAGATGGGCGGGGCGCTGAAGAACGTAATCGCCATTGCCGCCGGAGTTGCCGACGGAGTGGGGCTGGGACACAACTCCGCCGCCGCACTCATGACCCGGGGCATCGCCGAGATCACCCGCCTGGCCGTGGCCTGCGGCGGGCGGCGCGAGACACTGGCCGGCCTCTCGGGAGTGGGGGACTTAGTGCTTACATGCACCGGCTCGCTCAGCCGAAACCGCACCGTGGGACAGGAGCTGGGGCGAGGCCGCAAGCTTGGGGAGATTCTTGCCGGACTAGACGGAAAAGTTGCCGAGGGGGTGTTGACCACTCGCGCGGCGTTAGGGTTGGCTCGCAGATACACCATCGAGATGCCCATCACCGAGCAGATGGAGCTGATTCTGGACGAAGGCAAGAACCCGCGCGAGGCGATCAGGGATTTGATGCTTCGGCCGGGCAGGGAGGAGCATTAGGGGCTGAATCGCTGAGTAGCGGCTCAGTTAACCTTGTAGCTGACGCCCACGCTGCCGCCGTAGGGGGAGAGCGTGCTGTTCGGGATTCCAGGTATATCCGGCCACCCGAGCCACTTTTGGTACTCGATGTCGAAGGCCCGGATGGTGAGCCTCCTGGTCAGCTTAACGTCCACGCCGCCACCAAAGGCGATGTCAGTGTAATGGCCGTACGCGCCGTTGTACTCGAAGTTCATTTTGCTAATGCCGATCAGGACTTTAGCGTAGGGAGTGGCCCATTTGAAGCGTAATTTTTCGAAGGGAAGGCGGGGACCGATCAGGTAGTTGTCCTCACGGATATTGATGTAGGAATTGAAACGCAGCCAGCGCGCCTCGGCTTCGATCTGAGCATAGCGCGTGAGCTTTAGATCCATATAGGCGCCATCGCCATAGAGGCGCAGGGGGCCAGTATGCGCGACGCCTGCGCCGGAGTAGTCGGGCTGAAAAACGGAGCCCAAGGCGCCGACGTTGACCGTAAACCGCTGCGCGTAGGCCGAGGGAACCGCTTGCGCGCGCGCGGATAAAGCACCGGCGGCAAAGAAGAAGAAAAACGAAGCAACGATGGATCGTCTTAAGTGCATGGCGCAGGTCCAGTCAATGTGAATCTGTGATCTGGCAAAAAGGCCTGCGTTGGCGATTCTGCTCAGGGCTACTGCACGATGATATTCACCGTGGCGGAGTGCGACAGAGTACCGGAGGTCGCGGTAATGGTTAAAGGAATGGATTGCGGAGTAAACGTGATATGGCATCCGGTCAATTCCACGGCGAGTGCAGCGCCGGCCAGAGCCAGCACGGCTATCGTGCGGAAGCGATGAGCATCCTTGCGCAGTCTGCCGGCCAAAGGCAGCAGGATCAGTCCCAAGGCAACAGGAAGCGAGCGTCCACCGAAGGGTCCGGGAGGCGGTTGCAGTGCCGTATTGCCGGGCATCAGCACCAGAAGCGCTACATTGGCCGCTGGAGAGTTTGCCGTCACCACAGGCGCAGAGAAGATCGCCGTCATTCCCGGCGGAAGTCCGGCCAGGCTCATGCTCACCGCAGCCGGCAGAATGGCGCCGCCGACGGGAGTAATAACGAACGGATAAGTTACATGCCCTCCAAGGGGCACAGTCATGGTGTCCGCTGTTCCGTTGCCACCCAATAGAGTAAGCGTAAAGTCCTGAATGATTTCAGAGAGAACGGGACTGGTGGCGGCTGAATAGTTGCTGTCGCCGGAGTAGAGCGCTGTTATGGAATGAATGCCGGTTGCCGGGGCAGGCATGGTATAAGTAACCACGCTGGCGGTGACAACACCCGTGCCGAGCAGCGTTGTTCCGTCGTAGAAGGATACGGCGCCGGTGGGCGCGGCGGCTGGAGTAGTAAGGGTGGCGGTGAAGGTGACGGGGTTGGAAGTATAGATGGGGTTGACGGAGGAGCCCAGCATCAGGAGCGGAGTCGAGGGGATGATGGTCAGAGTAACGGTTGCCGTGGAGGTGGTGTAGTCGGTGGTATCGGTTGGCGAGAAATTTGCGGTGAGCGTGTGCTGGCCGATGCTGAGCACCGTTCCGGCGGAGAAAGAGTAGCTGAAGCTGCCCTTAATCGGCGAAGTGGCGTTGAGCTGGGTTGCGCCCAACGGGGTTCCATAGAGGATGGGAGCGGGCGTTGCCCAGACGATGGCCGGCGGCTGCTGGAAGATGACGGTATCGGCCGCGGTGACACTGCTGGAGAAATTTGGGCTGGAAGCGATGGCGGTGATGGTTCCCTGGGTGCTTCTTCCCGTAGTGGAGGCGGGGACGCTGACGGTGAGGGTGACCGGATCGCTGGCGCCGGCAGCGATGCTGGTGGTTCGCGTGCAGGTCAGGGTGCCCAGCGCGCAAATCCAGCCGCCGGTTGAATCCGACAAAGAGGTAGCGGTAAGTCCGTAGGGCAGCGTCAGGGTAAGAACGACGGAGCTGTAGATTTCGGCAGTCGAGCTGGTGTTGGTTGCATTGATCGCGAGCTCATCGGCGCTGTCACTCTGCTTGACGATCAAGGGGCTGGGATTGAAGGCGATGGAGAGCGTGGGCACCACCACCGGCGTGACAAAGGAGGAGAGATCGAAGAGAGCATATTCGAGCATCTCCTCCTGCGGGGTCATGGTATGCGGCTGCTGGCTGCATTCGGTAAAGGTCTGGCCGCCGGGGAGATCAGGATTGTACATCGCGCCTATGGCCGACCCGTTGTAAACATGGTAGTCGTTGTACATCACGCGCCCGCACTGGCTGGCCGCGGGCGAACCGACCGGCGTGTTGAAGGTCATCTGCATCACCGGATTTCCGGTCTGGCCATGGTACGAGCTACTGTCGAGAGTGACCCAGGATTGCGTCGGCGAAATGACTGAACTCACGTCGGTGCGCAGCGCACTGATGTCAATCTGGTTGTTCGTCCCCGTAACCGTAGCATTCGCATTCTGCAACCACTGCGCCATCGTCGCGCCGTCGGTGAAACCTGTATCGAGCGACCCCACGCCGAAAGCGACTTGCTCCTCGGTGGTCACGGTCCAGTTTGCAACCGGCGGGAATTGCGAATCATAGGGCGAGTCTGGGTCCAGCCATGCATAACTGTAATGGGTTGCAAAGACACGGCCGCCGGAGTTGGCGTAGTTCAGCAGGTTGGTCGCGCCGGTTGCAGTCGCCTGATCGATCGCGTTCCCCTGGCACGGAAACATCAGCACGTCATAGCTATTCATGGTAGCCGAATTACTCATCAGGGCAGTCTGGTAGGGAGTTGACGCATTAATCTCCGCGCCCTCCGCATAGCTACCACTGTAAAGATGGATACGGCCTCCGGGATTGACGCTGCCGATGTCGTCAGTAAACTCTGTAGGGGCAATGCCCATATCGAGCAACACGCACTCCAGTGCGTCCAGCGCACCTGTGGCGATGGCGATCAGGGGGATGTCTCCCTGCGCATGGGTCGATGGCATGTGGAGAGAAAGCCCGGTGAGGGGAACGGCGGCAACGGTCTCGCTGAACTGACGCCGCCATTTGCCCGCCTGGATGACCAGGGTGTAGGTGGCGTTTAGCGGCACGTTGCCCAGCGTGAAGGTTCCGTCCACGGCGGTATAGGTATAGCTGACCACGCCGGTAGGGGTGGAGTTGGATGACGTCAGGCACTGTACCCCGGAAGGCAGCGGGTCCACTGTCCCGGAGGTCACATAGACGAGGACATTGGGGAGGGGAAGAGAGCTGGCAGTGGTTCTGGGATCGTAGACTGTACCGCTGATGGTGGTGGCAGGGGCTTGTGCGGACGCCGGCAAACTCAGCAGCGGCAAGGCGAAGAGAAGCGCCGCGCAGGCAGCTTTTAAAGGACCTAATTTGAAGGAGATAGCGGCAAAAGCAGAGCGAAGAGAGCGAAGCGATGCGGTCATGGCGAAGGCGATCCCTTTCCCCCACACGCCGGTCTTCCTCATCAAAGTACTAGCAGCGCGCAGTCGCTATAAACCGATTCATAACATCGACAGCGGGGAAAAAATCGGATATTCTCCCGCGATTGTGCGATTTGTTACAAGGAGGCCTAAATGTGAACTTCGAGTGCCAAAAAAAAACCTGGGAATCATATACATAAGCAAAGAAACTAATCATGGAATCATCCCAACTTGATTGACCGACGCTGCATCGAACGAGTATCAATGCAGAGTGATGATTAAGACAATCTCGTCCATATTTAGTGTGATCTACGCCACAGCGCTGTTTGCAGGCTTGGCTATGGCGCAGATTTCCACGCCACCTGTGCGCCCGGCTCCCGCCCCCCATGCGCGGCTGGACCCCAATAGCCCCGCGCAGATTGGCCGCACCCAACTCACCCGTTCTCTGGACAGCCTGGCAGCCGGATTTACCGCTTCTCGCGCCGCGAGCGTGTCCTCGATCCAAACCCACGGCGAGGCTGAAGAGCGACAAATCATGGTCCGCAAACAAATTCTGTCGCTGATCGGCAGTCTTCCGGAGCGGACCCCGCTCAACGCCAGAGTTCTCGGTACTACACAGGCCGACGGTTTTCGCGTCGTGAAAGTACTCTTCGACAGCCAGCCCAATTTTCCCGTGACCGCGCTGCTCTACCTTCCCGATGGCTCGGCAGCGGGCAGCAAGCGTCCGGCGATTCTGATGAGCCCCGGCCATAGTCCCGCGGGGAAGGCCGGCGACACTATCACTGCCGCCCTCTTTGCCCATAATGGCTTCATCGTTCTCTCCTACGACCCCATTGGGCAGGGTGAGCGGCTTCAGTATCCCGATCCGGCCAAGCCTGGCGCCTCCCTTGCGACCGGCGCTACCGGCGAGCACGGCGAAGCCAGCCTTCAGCCGATGCTCATCGGCGATGCCTTTGCGCGCTACGAACTTTGGGACGCAATGCGCGGCATCGACTATCTAGCCCAGCTTCCCGAGGTCGAATCTGAGCACATCGGCGCCTTCGGCTGCTCCGGCGGAGGCACTATCACCGCGATGCTTGGCGCGCTTGACCCGCGCGTCGCCGCCATCGGCGTGGCTTGCTACATCACCTCGTTCGACACGCTGCTGCCTGCGATTGGCCCCCAGGACGGCGAGCAATCCACGCCACACTTTATCTCCTTCGGCTTCGATTTTCCCGATTGGATCGAGTTGGCCGCGCCACGTCCTTACGCGGTCATCGCCACTTATTCGGATATGTTTCCCTTTGCCGGCGCACGCTCGAGCGTTGCCGAGGCCCGCCGCTTCTACGCTTTCTTCGATCCCGCCAGCGCCGGAAAACCCTCTGGCCGCGCAAAGCCTGCTACGCCGCCCACGCCTACCGGACCCGCGCTAAATTGCGACACGGCAAAGCAAATTCCTCCCACCGCCGCTCTCCAGTTCATTACCGGACCCGGAGGCCACGGCGCACTGGCTCCCATCATGGGCGACATTCTAAGCTTCTACATGCGCAACCTGACGCCCGGCGCGACGGATCCCCACCCGATTCTTCCGCCACCTCGCACTCCCGGAGCAAACGGTTTCAGGCCAGAACCCACAGGCCTTCCCAAAGACGCCCTCCAGGTCACTCCCACGGGCCAGGTTCTTACCAGCTATCCCAATTCCGAGACGGTTTTCACTCTGAACAAGAAGCGTGCGGCCGGGATCGTTCCCGCCAGCCGCCCTGTTCCGACTGTGGGAAAACTAGCCGAGTCCATTCGCAAGGTTACCGGAGCGGAGGCAGTACCGCGCATGTCCAAACCCAGAGCGGAATTACTGGCCGCAAAGAGCGGCGCGATAATCCTTCCATCCGGCGCAGGAACTGATTTGCAGGGAGAATTGAGCGTGCCACTAAGCGAGGGCCGCCACCCGGCAGTGCTGCTGCTCGTGCCCGACTCGATTCGTGGAGACAGCCCCATCGCGCGCGCCAATCTGGCTCGGTTCAACTCACTCGCAGCCGCCGGCAATGTTGTTTTGGCGATCACTCCACGCCCCTCGCCTCCCGGAAGCGACGACATGAAGTCTCCGATTCTCGGACCTTTCTACCTGCTCAGCCTGCGCGCCGATCTGGTCGGCCGCTCACTGATTGGCCTGCGCGTCGATGACGTGATTCGCGCGACGGATTATCTGGCCAGCCGCACCGACGTTGACCCGAACACCATCACTGCAGTTGCCAGCGGTCACATGGGCCTGGTGCTTCTTCATGCCGCCGTGCTCGATTCGCGCCTGAAGCACATTACCATCGATCACGCGCTCAGCAGTTATCGCAGCCTGCTCAACGCACCGTTGCCGATTGGCGCGCCGGAAGACGTTCTGCCCCGAGTACTTCCGCGCTACGACATTCCAGACCTGATGAAATCGTTGGGAACCCGAGTGACGAAGACCGCTCCGCTCGAGGGCACGGATGACCTCAGCCAAACTTCCACACCGCTCAAAGTTCTTTCCAGCCCCACGCAATAGGGCCTGTTTAGACGTGATTTTCACATCGGGAGGCAACTGAGATGAAGAACCGCTTGCTGGCACGCCGCAGTTTTTTGTTGAAGACCGGACAGAGTCTGCTCGCTCTTCCCGCGTTGTCACTGCTGCCCGACATCGGCGCGGCGGAAGTGCCGCAAGCAGTGAAGGCCGGCCCAAAGGGCGCAACCAACAACGCGAAGCCCGCCGTTGCCAAGCCCAAAATTGTCCTGAACGTCCGCGACTTTGGCGCTACAGGAGACGGTACGACCAAGGACACTACCGCCATTCAACAAACCATCGACCGTTGCTCCGTCTTTGGCGGCGGCGAGGTGCTGATTCCGGCCGGCAACTATCTCACCGGATCGATTCAGTTGAAGTCGAACGTCGATTTGCGTCTCGAGCAGGACGCGACGATCACCGGCAGCTCCGATTATGCAGACTATCCGGTGACCCAGGTTCGCTGGGAAGGGAAATGGATTCAGGGGCACATTGCGCTGATTTACGCCATTGACGCGGAGCATATAGGCATCATCGGCCCCGGAAAGATCGTGGGCTACACGCCGGCTAACCTTCCCTCCAACTCGCAAATCAAGCTGCGCCGTCCCACGCTGATTGAGCCGATACACTGCATGGACATTCATCTGGAAGGCTTCTCCACCAGCTATAGCTGGATGTGGTCTCTACATCCCACCTGCTGCGAAAATCTGACTATCAAGAATCTGACCATTCGCTCGACAGGAGGCTTAGGAGATGGCATCGACGTGGACTCATGCAGGCACGTTCATATCGACGGCTGCGACATCTCCACCGGAGACGACTGCATCTCGCTCAAGTCCGGCCGCGGCAGCGAAGGCTATCTGCTGCACCAGCCGACGGAAGACGTGCATATTTCCAATTGCACCTTTGCGGATTCCATATTTGCTTGTATTGGGATTGGCAGCGAGACCTCCGGCGGCATCCGCGGCGTGCACATTGAGCATTGCAAATTTACCGGCGCAAAAACCTTTGCCCTCTACATCAAGAGCCGGCCCGGACGGGGCGCTTTTATTGAAGACATTGTCGCCAACGATCTGGATGTCTCCGGAACCCAGGGAGGGCTGATTCGCTTCAATCTTCTCGCCAGCGGCAAGCAGGACGAGTCGCCTGTTCCGGGCACCGAAGGCATCCCCACCGTCAGGAACTTCCGCTTCTCCAACATTCACGTAGTCGATGCGCCCATTCTTGTGGATGGAACCAGCGTTCATCCGGATAAGCCGTTGGAAGGCTTTTCGCTGACCAACGTGACGGGAAGCTGCGCCAAGGGAATTTATCTGGCGAATGTCCGCAACGCTGTGATCCGAAACGTCAACGTGACAGGCTATACGGGGCCGCTGATCAACATCCACAACGTAACCGGCATCGGGCTGCACGGCGCGGCTACCATCGAAGGGCCGAAGAGCGGAGATCCGGTTCCTATTCCGGATCAGCCGTATCATCTGCACTGAGGACATTTTTCACGGCGAACAAGGCGAAGTTAGTGAAAAATGCGGCAGAACTGGGCGCTTGCGAAGGAGGCACCACCCCGGCAGCGCAAGAAAGTGTCGCAAAAAAGCGAAATTTACGGTATATTAAAGATTCCGGCACCACCCCAGACGCGCGCGGGCCTGCTCCGTTTCATTAGGCCTTTTCATAAAGGAGAGGGCGATTTCCATGAATGGAATCGCGCGGCATTTGTGTACTCAGGGCCGGAAATAGCAATCTGCCTGGGAAATTTTCATTAAGAAGGTTGCCATGCATACTTGGGATCATCGCCTTCGCACTCCACGGCCGCAGGGGCTCTATCATCCGCGGAACGAACACGATGCCTGCGGAATGGGGTTTGTCGCCAACATACGCGGAGAAAAAAGCCATGGAATTATCCGCAAGGGCCTGGAGGTGCTCATTAACCTCACCCATCGCGGCGCGGCGGGCTGCGATCCGGAGACGGGCGACGGCGCGGGCATTCTGATACAGATTCCGCATGTATTTTTCGCGCGCGAATGCGGCGAACTAGGGATGCAGTTGCCCGAAGCGGGCGCCTATGGCGTGGCCATGTGCTTTCTGCCCGTTGAAAAGCATAGCCGCCTGCAAGCCGAGGGGGTCATCGAGCGCATAGCGCAAGAAGAAGGGCTGACGGTGATCGGCTGGCGCGATACGCCGGTGAACGGCATTGCCATCGGGCGCGAAGCGCGCGCGTCGCAACCCTACATAGAGCAATTGTTTCTGGGCCGATCCGCGGGATTGGAGGGATTGGACGAAGACGCCTTCGAGCGGCTGCTTTACCGGGTTCGCCGCCGGACAGAAAATGAGGTAGCCGAATCGGAGATTGAGGGCAAGGAGTTTTTTTACATACCCTCGCTATCCTGCCGCACCATTGTGTACAAGGGTCTGATGCTGGCGCCGCAGATTGAGAAGTTCTACTACGAGCTGGCCAATCCGCTGGTAACGAGCGCGCTTTGCGTGATCCATCAGCGCTTCTCCACCAACACCTTCCCCAGCTGGAAGCTGGCGCACCCATACCGCTACGTGGCGCACAACGGCGAGATCAACACCATACGCGGCAACATCAGCTGGATGAATGCGCGCCAGTCGGTTCTGGAGAGCCCGCTTTACGGCGGCAAGATCGACGATCTCTATCCGATCATTGTTCCCGGCGGCAGCGACTCCGGCTCACTGGACAACGCGGTCGAGTTCCTCGTTCAGTCAGGCCGCTCGCTGGCCCACGTGATGGCCATGCTGATTCCCGAGGCCTGGGCGGGCAACCCCGACATGGACGAGGACAAGCGCGCCTTCTACGAATACCACGCCTCGCTGATGGAGCCATGGGACGGCCCGGCGGCCATCGCATTCACCGACGGCCGCGTGGTGGGTGCGACACTGGACCGGAATGGGTTGCGCCCCGGCCGCTACATCGTTACAAAGGACGATTTAGTAGTTCTGGCTTCCGAAGCCGGCGTGCTCGACGTGCCGGCCAAGGATATTCGCAAGAAGGGCCACTTGCAGCCCGGCCGCATGTTCCTGGTCGATACGGTAGAAAAGCGCATCGTATCCGACTCCGAGATCAAGAAGAAGCTGGCCAGCCGGCAACCATACGCAAACTGGCTCCAGGAGCAGCAGGTCACACTGGAGCAGTTGCCGGAGCCTTCGCGGATGATCGCCTCCAACCCCGAGACCTTGTTGCGCCGCCAGCGCGCTTACGGCTACAGCGAAGAAGATTTGAGAATATTATTGGCGCCGATGGCCGCGAAGGGCGAGGAGCCTGTCGGCTCCATGGGCAACGATGTGCCGCTTGCCTGCCTCTCCGACCGTCCGCAGTCGCTGTTCAATTACTTCAAGCAACTTTTTGCGCAGGTCACGAATCCTCCCATCGATCCGATACGCGAAGAGATGGTGATGTCGCTGATCAGCTACATCGGCACGGAGCGCAACATATTGAATGAGGCTCCGGAAAACTGCCACACGCTCAAGTTGCCCCACCCCATATTGAGCAATCGCGATCTGGAAAAACTGCGCCGCGTCTCCACGGGGGATCTGCTGGCCACCACGATTCCGGCGCTGTTCCGCGCCGCCGATGGCGAGCAGGGCCTGAAGCACTCTCTCGAAGACCTGAGCGCGCGCGCCTCGCATGCCGTGAAATCCGGCTACACGCTGCTAATTCTATCGGACCGCGGCGTCGATCCCACGTATGCGGCCATTCCCAGCCTGTTGGCCATGGCCGCTGTGCATAATCGCCTGGTGCAGGAGAAGACCCGGACGCAGGTGGCGCTGATCATCGAGAGCGGCGAGCCGCGCGAGGTGATGCATTTTGCTTTGCTCATAGGGTATGGCGCCAGCGCTATCAATCCTTACCTGGCTATTGAAACGCTGCACGACCTGAAGCGGCTTGGCCTGTTGCCGCACAACGTCACCGCCAACCATGCGGAAAAGAACTTCATCAAGGCCATCAACAAGGGCCTGCTGAAGACCTTCTCGAAGATGGGCATCAGCACCCTGCAAAGCTATCGCGGCGCCCAGGTCTTCGAGGCCGTAGGGCTCAATCAATCGCTGGTGGAGACATATTTTCCCGGAACCGCCTCGCGCATCGAGGGCGTGGGTCTGGACGTTCTGGCGCGCGAAGCGTTGCTCAAGCATATTTACGCATTCCAACCATTGACGGAGTCTGAAACCGAGCTGGTGGTTGGCGGCCAATATCAATTCCGCGAGGACGGCGAGTATCACCTGCTGAATCCGGATACCATCAGCAAGCTGCAACACGCCGTGAGGCAGAACAATCCTGCCACCTTCCAGGAGTACACCGATCTGCTGGACGATCATAATCGCCGCTTGTGCACGCTGCGCGGGCTGTTCCAGCTCAAATACGCGGACAAGCCGCTGCCTCTGGATGAAGTTGAGCCGGCCAAAGAGATTGTGAAGCGCTTTACAACCGGCGCCATGAGCTTTGGGTCCATCAGCAAGGAGGCGCACGAGACGCTGGCCATTGCCATGAACCGCATGGGGGGCATGTCCAACACCGGCGAGGGCGGCGAGGACGAAGCGCGCTTCAAGCCGGACGCGAACGGCGACTCACGGCGCTCGGCCGTCAAGCAGGTGGCCAGCGGCCGCTTCGGGGTGACGACTAATTACCTGGTGAACGCCGACGAATTGCAGATCAAGATGGCGCAGGGGGCCAAGCCCGGCGAGGGCGGACAGTTGCCCGGCCACAAGGTAGATGCGATCATCGCCAAGGTTCGCCACTCGATTGCCGGCGTGGGGCTGATCTCGCCGCCGCCGCACCATGATATTTACTCGATTGAAGATTTGGCGCAACTGATCTACGACCTGAAGAATGTGAATCCCCAGGCGCGCATCGCCGTCAAGCTGGTCTCCGAGGTGGGCGTGGGCACGGTGGCCGCGGGCGTCAGCAAGGCGCACGCCGACGTGGTGCTCATCTCCGGCGACAGCGGCGGCACCGGCGCTTCGCCCTTGAGCTCCATCAAGCACGCCGGGCTGCCGTGGGAGCTGGGCCTGGCCGAAACCCAGCAGGTGTTGCTGCTGAACGATCTGCGCAGCCGCATCAAGGTGCAGACCGACGGCAAACTGCAAACCGGCCGCGACGTGGTGATTGCGGCGCTGCTGGGCGCGGAAGAGTTCGGCTTCTCTACCATGCCGCTTGTCTCCCTGGGCTGCATCATGATGAGGAAGTGCCATCTGAACACCTGTTCGGTGGGCATTGCCACTCAGGATCCAGTGTTGCGGGCTCGCTTCAAGGGCCAGCCCGAGCACGTAATCAACTTCTTCTTCTTCCTCGCCGAGCAGGTGCGCCAATACATGGCCAAGCTGGGCTTTCGCACCTTCAACGAAATGGTGGGCCGCGTGGAAAAAATCGATGCCGCCATTGCCAGCGATCACTGGAAGGCCAAAGGCATCGATCTCTCCTCGATTCTCTACTCGCCCACGCTGCCTGCGCGCGTGGCTCGCCATAAAGTTCAGGCCCAGGATCATGGCCTAGACAAGGCGCTGGATCACGTCCTGATCGAGAAGGCCGCGCCGGCACTGGAATCCAAAACGCCGGTCAGGGGAAGCTTCGCCATCCGCAACGTGCATCGCACCGTAGGCGGAATGCTGGGCGGCGAAATCGCCCGCCGCTATGGATCGGCCGGATTGCCGGACGAGACAATTCACTTCAAATTCAACGGCTCTGCCGGGCAGAGCTTCGGCGCATTCCTTCCCTCGGGCGTTACGCTGGAATTGGAAGGCGAGTCGAATGATTATTTAGGCAAGGGGCTCTCTGGCGGGCGCATCATCGCCTATCCGCCGAAGGGCTCCAGCTTTCTGCCCGAAGAGAGCATTCTGGTGGGCAACGTGGTGCTCTACGGCGCGACCAGCGGCGAAGCCTATCTGAACGGAATTGCCGGCGAGCGCTTCGCCGTGCGCAACTCCGGCGCCATCGCGGTGGTAGAGGGCGTAGGCGACCACGGCTGCGAGTACATGACGAACGGCACGGTCATCGTCATTGGGCTCACAGGCCGCAACTTTGCCGCCGGGATGAGCGGCGGTCGCGCTTTTGTTTACGACGAGCAGGGCGATTTTTCCATTCGCCGCTGCAACACCACGAGCGTCGATCTGGAACCGCTGACTTCGCAACAGGATGCCGCCGAGGTGCGCAGCCTGCTGGAACGCCACCGCGACCTGACCGGGAGCCCGCGCGCCGCGTGGATTCTGAGGCACTGGACCGAGGCGCAGCCGCGCTTTATCAAGGTCTTTCCTCACGAGTACAAGCGCGTGCTGGGCATTGAACGCGCCGAGGCAGTTTATTCTTCTCCCACAACATCATCGCTTAAGGAGGAGGCAGTCGAGGTGCTTCATGGGTAAGGTGACAGGATTTCTGGAGATCGAGCGCGAACAACCCGCCCGCCGCAAGGTTGAGGCGCGGCTTCAGGATTGGTTCGAAATCTACGAGCCGTTTCCCGAGGAGAAGCAGCGCAAACAGGGCGCACGCTGCATGGATTGCGGCGTCCCTTTCTGCCACACGGGATGTCCGGTCAACAACCTGATTCCTGACTGGAACGACCTGGTTTACAACGGCCGATGGGAAGCAGCCATCCACCGCCTGCACGCCACCAATAACTTCCCCGAGTTCACCGGCCGCATCTGCCCCGCGCCCTGCGAGGCGGCCTGTGTGCTCGCCATCAGCGAACCTGCTGTCTCCATCAAGCTCATCGAGCGCGGCGTGGTGGAGCGCGCCTGGGATGAGGGTTGGATTCATCCCGAGCCTCCCGAGCAGAACACCGGCAAGCGCGTGGCCGTGGTGGGCAGCGGGCCAGCCGGTTTGGCCGCGGCACAGCAGTTGCGCCGCGCCGGCCATTCCGTCACCGTCTATGAAAAGAACGACCGTATCGGCGGACTGCTGCGCTACGGCATCCCCAACTTCAAGCTGGAAAAGCACGTCATCGACCGCCGCCTCGAACAGATGCGCGCCGAGGGCGTCACCTTTGTCGCCAACGCGCATGTCGGCGTCAACGTGCCCGTCGAAGCGCTCACCGGCCACTATGACGCTATTCTGCTGTGCGGCGGCTCCGAGCAGCCCCGCGACCTGAAGATTCCCGGCCGCGAGCTCAAGGGCATTCACTTTGCCATGGAGTTTCTGCCGCAGCAGAACCGCCGCTGCGAGGGCGACATGATCGATCCCTCCATCGCCATCAGCGCCGAGGGCAAGCGCGTGCTCATCATTGGCGGAGGAGACACCGGCGCCGACTGCCTGGGCACCAGCCTGCGCCAGCGCGCCAAGAGCGTTCACCAGTTTGAGATCATGCCCAAGCCGCCCGAGCAGCGCGCCGCCCAAACGCCCTGGCCGATGTGGCCCTTGCAACTGCGCACGGAAACATCGCACGAGGAGGGCGGCATCCGGGACTGGAGCATCAACAGCGTCAAATTCACAGGTGATCAAAAAGGCAACGTCAAGCAGTTGCACGCGGTTCGCGTTGGCCCTCCGCCGAAGTTCGAAGCTGTCGCCGGTTCGGAGTTTACGCTCGACGTCGATCTTGTGTTGCTGGCGATGGGCTTTCTTGGCCCTGTGCGCTCGGGCATGATCGAGCAACTCGGCGTGGCTGTGGACAATCGCGGCAACGTAGCCACCGGCGCCGACTACCGGACTTCAGTCGAGAACATATTTTCCGCAGGAGACATGCGCCGCGGACAATCGCTGGTAGTCTGGGCCATCAGCGAAGGCCGCAAGGCCGCCGCGTCTGTCGATCGCTACCTGGCCACCATCGCTGAACCTGTCTCCCAACACCATCGCGCTCCGGCCTGAGCGTGTTCAAGGGCGTTTATTTCTTTGCCATTGGCATCGAGTTTTGCGCCGGCCAGCAGAAAAATGGACTGCCAACGAAGATCGGGTGTCCGCCTAGATAAAAACGCAAGTTATTCATATTAAATGACTTAATTAGGGAGAGAGATTCGAGCCGCCTATCCGCATTGATTCTAAAGAAGTTATTGAAATTATTAGGCGCTTAGAACTCTTTATGCGCAGGAAACGCGGCCTATCCACACGTAATAATACCCACGGAATTCAGTACCGCGACGATTCAACAACTGGTCATCTTGCTCCATCAGCGCAACGCCATGGAAAAATCCTAAATTACAAGCAAAATATCCGGCAAAACAAAAAAACTGCCAATCCTACTTTTGGCCGATTCATCTTGATATCGCGCAAGCGTAGGATTCCCTCGATTCAGAAATCTACATTTCGATCGATTTGGCAACGGCCAAGAGGGAGAGGAATGAGGAATTCTGAACATACGCGGCTCGGTAGGGCGGGCAAGGGGTAGTAAACGGCTGCAAAGGCAAACGACAGCAGCCTACAATCTCCGCAACTCGCTTTACGCATCGCCAGGAACTTATATTCAGGAGGCTGTTGTGAGATTCATCCATGCAAAGCATGTGCGCGCACTGCTACTCGTCATTTTCGTTGGCCTCGCCGGTTTCGCTTATGGACAAGGAACCAGTGCCAGCCTGACGGGCAACGTTACCGATCCATCCGGAGCTGCTGTGCCCGACGCGACGGTAACCGTCACCAACATCGACACAAACTTAACGCAGTCAGCCAAAACGGACAGTGTTGGGTCGTACCTGATCAGGCCCTTGCCGATCGGCAACTATACGCTAGCCATCGAGGCCGCCGGTTTTGCCCGCTATGCGCAGAAGGGCATCGTCCTGACGGTCAATCTGGCCGCAACGCAGGATGTGCGCCTCAAGGTTGGCGCAGGCAAAGCGGAGACAGTCTCTGTCACGGCCGATGCCGAACTGATCAACACCACCTCGGCCGAACTGGGATCGACGATCAATGAAGCCGCCATTACAGCGCTGCCGCTCGACGGACGCGATCCTTCGAGCCTGGTTCTGCTGGCGCCCGGCACCGTCAACGTTTTAAATCACGGCGGCGAAGGCATTCAGACTGGCTTCTCCTTCCCGACCGAAACCGGCGCGAGCGCCGCGGGCGGCCGCCAGGGCAGCACTTTCTATATGCTCGACGGCGTCACCAATATGGACAACTACAACCTACTGACCTCGCCCTTCCCGAACGCCGATGCTACACAGGAGTTCAAGGTCATCACCAGCAACTACGGGGCGCAGTTCGGCTTTGCGCCCGGCGCGGTGGTCTCCATTGCCACCAAGAGCGGCACCAACCAGTTCCACGGCGGCGCCTTCTGGTACATCCGCAACAACGCCCTGAACGCCACCGACTGGTTCAGCCACACGACCGATACGCTGCGGCGCAACCAGTACGGCATATATGCCGGCGGGCCGATCAAGAAGGATAAGCTCTTCGTCTTCGCCAACTACCAGGGCACCAAGATCATCTGGAACTCGACCGATTCTTTGACCAGCACGCCGACCGCCGCCATGCTCACGGGCGACTTCAGCGGCTTAGGTCAAGATCTGTTAGGCCCCTTCAAATTGAACCCTGTGACCCATAATCACGACCAAGTCGACACCAGCATTGCCAGCATATCTCCGGCCGCGCTCTATTTTGCAAAATATGGCATGATCAGGAGCGCCAATATAGTGGCCAACAGCGCGAATCTGACCCCCGGAGCGCAGCGGGCCAACGGCGATATGATGTACACCTATCCCACCGTCCACAACAGCTACGAAGAGGGCACCCTCAAGCTGGATTACAACCTCTCGCCCTCGCAAACCCTCTCGCTGCGCTCCTACTCCAACGCCTTCGGAGCTCCGTCGACCGACGTTGCCGGCAACATGGAGAGCGCCTACAACCATCAGTCGTGGACTGCGAGCTTCTGGCAGCAGATGTATTACTTCAACAACCTGGTGCAGCACACCTGGACGATCAATCCGAAGACGGTCAACACCATTTCGGTCTTCATGACCCAGATGAGCGCGCACAGCGGCGCCCAGGAGTTGGGCAGCGATGGCAAGCCGATGTGTTTCTCCAATAATAGCGGGGATACTAATTTTGCGGGTATTGGTGTCAGCGAGCCCTCGGGCAGTTGCTACATGGGCGCACTCCGCATCAACTCGAACTACGGCTTTGAGAGCGGCTGGGATGAGCCCTCGCAGGAACTCCGCACCACCCTCGGCCTGGTCGATACGTTGAACAAGCAGATGGGCAAGCACTCGATCACCGCCGGCATCGACCTGATGCATCAGCACGCGGTCGAGAATACGGAGTATCCGACGCAGCCGTTGATCGGTTTTGGAAGAAGTGGAACCGGTGGTGGTGTTAGTGCATATACCGGAGCAGCTTTGGCCGATTATATGTTGGGCGCCGCAACGGGGTACATGCAGGGCGCCGGCGAGATTGCCGATGTGGCCGGCTGGCAGTTTGGACCCTTCATTCAAGACGACTGGAAGATTCGTCCCAACCTAACCATCAACCTGGGCCTGCGCTGGGATCCGAATACGCCTCCCGTCTCCCAAGGCAGCCGTGGCGCAGCCTGGATCCCCGGCGCGGCTACCGCCGGTACGGGTTACACGAATAGCACCCCCGGCCAGCAGAGCACCGTGTTTACCAACGCTCCCGCGGGACTCGACTTCCCCGGCGATCCTGGCGTGCCCAATACCCTGATGAACAGCGACTACAATTACTGGGAGCCTCGCGTCGGCGTGGCCTACCAGCCCAAGTTCCTGCACCATACCGTCATTCACGCCGGTGCCGGCATGTTTACCGGTCCGCTGCAGTACTCGGAGTACAACCACGCAGCCGACGTCGCCCCCTTCAGCCCCACCTTTAACTACTCGGGATGGGATTGGGACTCCACCTGCGGCGCTGCCGCCTGTCACGACGCCACTCTCAAAGGCGATATCATCCCCTTTGATCACCCCTGGTCCGCCACCCCCTTTGTGACCAGCCCCTTCCCGGGAACATTCCCCTGGGCGTCGATTTCCTACAAACCGGCGAAAACCGTTGCCATACCCACGGGCCAGCAAGTCGGCCAGGTTTTCGCGCGTAACTTCAAGCTGCCCACGGTGTATGCGTGGAACGCCTCGGTCGAGCAGCAGCTCACCCCGACTACGGCCCTCCGCCTGGCTTATGTGGGCAACGAAACCGAGCACCTGTCGGTGCTCATCGACATGAACCCGGAGTGGGCCACAAAAATACCCGTTAACCCGAACGTAGGGGACATCTACGATGACCAGAGCTGGGCGACGGCGAGCTACAACTCGCTGCAGTTCAGCCTGGATCAACACGTGTGGCATGGCCTCCAGGTGCAGTCCAGCTTCACCTGGGCGCATTCCATCGACATCGCCAGCAGCAGCAACGTCTCCTTCGGCAATCCGGCGCTGGGCAATCCGATCAGCGCCAAGTGGAACCGCGGCAACTCCAACGCGGACATGCCGTTTAACTGGATCAGCAACTTTATCTACCAGGCCCCCTCGTTCAAGGAAAAGGGCAAGCTGATGGAAGAGGCAGTCGGCGGCTGGCAGTTGAGCGGCATTATCACCGTGCAGAAAGGCAACCCCTTCTCGATTGGCCAGTGGGGTACGGACCCCGGAGTCGGCATGTGGAATAACCGCGCCGATTTTGTTCCGGGCGTAGCCGCCAACGTGGGCCAGGGCAGCCACTGGGATTGGACTAACCCGGCTAAAGGCTACTTCAACGAGGCAGCCTTCACCCTTCCCGTCTCCTGTAACGACCAAACGCCGGGGTGGTGCGGTTTCGGCGACACGGGCAAGAACGCCTACTGGGGACCGGGCGTCTTTGGCGTCAATGCATCGATCATGAAGAACTGGGTTCTGACGCCAGGAAAGACCTTCCAGTTCCGCTGGGATGCCTTCAACGCCACCAACCATCCGAACTTCTCCAACCCGGCGTCCACCGTTAATCAGGGTGCTGGTACTTTTGGCATAATCAGCGGCATGAACGGTGGTCCACGTATCTTCCAAGGCGCTCTCCGCGTGACCTTCTGATTGCGCGCCTTCATTGGAGGCCCGGGCGGTGATTATCGTCCGGGCCTTTTTTCGCACCACCTTGGCTGATCGCCGCCAGTAGACGAATACCGGGGGATCGTCCCCTGGCACAGTGAGCGAGAATGATAGGGGACGCATGAACGCTGTCTCACATCCGGTTTGTTTGCCCGCGAGGCCACACAGGACTGCGTGCGCCGCCAGGCATCTGCTTTATTTGCTGATGCTGGCTATCCTCGGGATGCTTGCGCAATCAGCCGGAAGCGTTCAGGCTCAGCAATTGGCTGTTGAGACATTTACGGCGGGCAGCGAAGAGTGGAACTACACCATCCGATCGTGGCAGTCCCAGGACGGATTGCCGGAAGAGACGGTGCAAAGTTTCGCACAAACTCCGGACGGCTATCTTTGGGTGGGAACCAGCGGCGGGCTGATGCGCTTTGATGGGGCGCGCTTCCACCTCTTTGCTCATGAAAACACACCCGACTTCAAGGAAAACAGTGTTTTTTGCCTGTTAGCCGCCCGCGATGGCCGCCTGTGGATCGGCACCGATGGCAGCGGATTGATTGAGTGGCAAAATGGTGTTTTTCATGCTTATCCCGTTGCCCAGGGTCAGACTGCCGACTTTGTGCGAGCGATCACAGAGGACCACACGGGCTTGCTGTGGGTTGCTACCGACGATGGTCTGTTCTGGGCCAAAAACGGCCGCCTGGAACGTGCGGACAAGCCGCTGGGCTTGCCTGTCTTTAACGTGCATGCGGTGCTGGAAGACCGCTCCGGCCGCATCTGGGTCGGCGGATCGCGCCTCTACTCCGTGAAAGACGGCCAGTCTCATGAGTATTCGTTGCCGGGCAATGACAGCAAGAATAAAGTGAAATCGTTTTTGCAAACCTCTGACGGAGTGATCTGGGTGGGAACGGTCGGCGGACTGTACCGTCTGCGACTCGGACAGGATCACTTCGAGCCGGTTGCGGGAGTTTCGGGCACCATCCGATCGCTGCGCGAGACACCCAGCGGCGAGTTGTGGGCGGGCTCAATCGGCGCAGGAATCTTCAGAATTCGCGGCAATCGCGTTACGCGCCTCAAGGCGCCCTCTACACTGATTAGCAACACGGTGCTCTCCATCTTTGCCGATTCCGACCGTGATTTATGGTTAGGTACCCAGGCTGGCATGATGCGCCTCAGCCGTACGCCGGTGCGTGTTTTGGCTCTCTCCGAGGCCGCCGACTCGGATTTCGGCACGGTTGCTCTGGATACAGACGGTTCGCTGTGGGCCGCTTCCAACCAGTTAGTGCATGTGCAGGGAGGCCACGCTACGCCGGTCAGATTTCCGGAATTGGGCGACGTGCGTGTTCGCAATGTGCTACGCAGCCATGATGGATCGCTGTGGATCGGGACTGACGGAGGCGGCGCTTATCATCTTTCTTCCCAGGGAATGCAGCACTTTACCGCGCAAAATGGCGTGGTGAATAATTTTGTGCGCGTCTTTTTCGAGTCCAAAGACGGTTCGATTTGGATGGGGACCGATAACGGCGTCAGTCATCTCGATCAAGGAGGAATACATAACTACACCGCGCAGAATGGGCTGGTTTACAACAGCATCCGCTCGCTGCTTGAGGACCGTGATGGAACCATCTGGATCGGCACCGAACGCGGACTGAGCCAGTACAGGAATGGCGGGTTTTATCACGACGCGATGACCGCCGCACTGGGCGATGAAAAGGTGTGGGCGCTCCATCAGGATATGGATGGGGGAATCTGGATCGGCACGCGCGCTCACGGACTTTATCGCTATCGCAATGGCCAGCTATCTCACTACACCACGGCTAACGGACTGGCCAGCGACAGCATTTATTCCATCCTCGAAGATAAGCAGGGCCATTTCTGGTGCAGCGGTCCTTCGGGAGTGATGCTGGCTAACCGCGCCGAACTTGACGCTCAGGCCAATGACACGCAGCAGCGGCTTTCGTTGCGCATCTTTCGCGCCAATGAGGGCGGAAAATCCGCACAGTTCTATGGAGGAACGCAACCTGCCGGCAGCATGACCAGAAACGGCGAAGCCTGGTTTCCCACCAGTCAGGGGTTGTGGAGCATCCGACCGGATGAATTGGAGAGCCAGCTCGTCTCCAACTTGAATATTGACGCGGTAACGGTCGACGGCCGGCCGGTGCCTCTTACCGAAAAGCTGAGTCTGGATGCAGGCAGCGGCAGATTGGAGATCGGCTACGAGCCGGTGTTGCTGCGCTCGCAGGACGGCCTTCGCTTTCGTTACAAGCTCGATGGATATGACCACAGCTGGACTTATGCAAGCGCGCCACAGCGTCTGGCAACTTATACCAATCTCCCTGCCGGGAAATACAAATTTCTTGTGGAAACCTGGGAGACGGATCATCCGGAACATGCGGCACACGCCTCGATTGATTTCATCAAGAAACCCTATTTTTACCGGACGCAGTGGTTTATCGTTCTTTGCGCACTGCTCGCTGCGCTGCTGTCCATCTTTGTGTATCAGGTGCGGATGAAGCAGATTCACGACCGCTTCAATGCCGTATTGGCCGAGCGAACGCGGCTGGCGCGCGAGATGCATGACACGCTCATCCAGGGCTGCGTGAGTATCTCCGCGCTGCTCGAGGCAGTGTCAAGCGGCGAGGTTGAAGACAGCGAGTCGAAAGCGCACATGATCGACTATGCCGCCACGCAAATCCGCGCGACTGTGGATGAAGCGCGGCAGGCAGTGTGGAATCTGCGAGTCGAGGAGCGCGCAGGTGTTGATCTAGGCACGGCGCTACAGCGCATGGCCGAACGGATTGGACGGGAACATGGAGTAGAAATGCTCTGTCGCCTGCTGGGGAAGCCCTTTGCGATCAGCTTGCCTGCTACCCATGAGTTGATGATGGTAGCCCGGGAAGCGGTATTTAATGCGATCCTGCATGGGCACGCGCAACAAGTCGTAGCGGAGCTCTGCTACACGGACGCGTCGCTTTCACTGACGGTAAAAGACGACGGGCAGGGTTTCGACGCCTCGAAAGCCTTCTCCGACGAGCACTTTGGCCTGCGCGGGATGAAGGAACGAATACACCAATTCAACGGAAAATTCGAGATTACGAGCGCTCCTCATCAGGGAACCTGCGTACGATTGGAGATTCCGCGCGCGGCTATCGCCCTATGATGCGCGGCCATCCATCTGAGCGTACGCCGGAGCAGAGCATGATGTCTTCCACACCTTATAATCCGGTTATGCCGCCGATTCGCATTCTTATCGTCGACGATCACCCCATCATGCGGGTAGGGATCACGGCACTCATTGAGTCCATTAAGGATATGGAGACGGTGGCCCAGGCCGCCAGCGGGGAAGAGGCGCTCACCATGCACGCGCTTCATCACCCGGACATCACACTCATGGATTTGCGGCTGCCCGGCATCAGCGGCGTGGAAACCATCCGCCGCATTCGCAGCCAATCTCCCAAGGCGCGATTTATTGTGCTCACCACTTACGATGGCGACGAAGATATTTTCCAGGCTTTGGAGGCGGGAGCCACAGGCTATCTGGTGAAGGGAATGCCCCAGGAAATGCTGGTAAACGCCGTAAAGCGAGTTCACGCCGGCGGCAGGTTTCTGCCTCCACCCATGTCTCAGGCACTGGCCTCGCGCATGCCCGACTCAAGCCTCAGCCAGCGCGAACGAGAGGTGCTTGGACTGGTGGCAAAGGGAAAGTCCAATCGGGAGATAGCCAGCAGCCTGGGAATCACCGAGGCTACCGTGAAGTGCCACGTAAGCGTCATTCTGATGCGTCTGAACGCCAGTGACCGCACCCAGGCCGTGGTCATAGCACTGCAACGGGGACTGATTCACCTGAAGTAACACATCATCTTGATAAGACGACCTGGTACTCGGGAAGTGCTTCCACTGAGTCCAAAGATCCCGCCTGGCCATCCCTGCCAAACCTGGGCCCCTTGCCTGGTTCGAAGAAGATGGGGGCCTTCAGGCTGAGCGGCAGAACCTGGAGCGAGAATGTGCGCGAGGCGGAGCCGGATAGAAATCGCTTCATCCCAATTTGCCACTCGGCTCCATTGAAAAAGTTATCGGTAAGCAGGCGACCGCCCTCCAGCAAGCGCGCCTCGTCGCCTTGATAATGTACTTTGAGATAGAGATCGCTGAGCCCATCGAGCGCATCTTGAGGAACGACGACTTTCCATTCACCCGCGTGAATGAAACTGGAGTCGTCTGGAGCCATGACTACGGAACCATGTCGCCACGGCGCCTTCGGACCCAGGACTGGCGAAGGTGCTATGCCCACAGTCCTAGTTTGCGCCAACTGGAGCGCCACTTTTCGCACTGGCTCGTGCCAATCCAGAGATTGAAAAAGCCCCGTCAGCTTACCAGCTTCGGCATTGGCTGCTGCATTGTCGGCAGTGAAGTTGCCGGCGGGGAAGAACGCCGCGTTAAAGTGTGATTTGCCTATTTGGCGCAGGATAATATGCGATTCATCGCTGTAAACCTGAGCTGAGGTCAGCACCAGTTGGTCGCTCCCCTTAAAGTTCACTCTCCAGAGATCTCCCGCATCTTCCGCGCTTAGAAGAACGATGTGCGTAACGCCGCTGTTCCCGCGAATGGTAATTGCAGTACTCAATCCCGGCGCGACATCTCTCACGTTCAGCGTGTCGCCTGAAACGGAAAGCGAACCTTGCTTGGCGTGAATCACGGAACGGTCCGCGGCGGAAAACGCAAACTCCGCGGCAATGCCCTGAATTGCCTTGAAGAAGGCATACGTCTCGCCGCCGGAACGTATCTTCAAGATTGGCTGGGCAGTCGCATAGCGCAGCATGACACCGTCGAGATCGAGGTTGATCGGCCAGTAGAAGTAACTGTTAGCCGGAATAGTGATGGGCCTGGCGGGAACAAGCAGCGTCTTACCGGGAACTTGGAGTTCAAACCGCGCTCCAGGCCGTGAAGGAAGCTCCCGCTCACGGATGTAATTGTTGACAAACAGAAAGCCGCTCTGTCCGTCCATCCGGGCGGAGGCGCGAAGAATCGAGAAATCCCCCGGCCCACTTGGCTGCCGGTCCGATTCAATGGCTCGCGCGAGAGCAATCTTCGCGCCATAGTCTTGCAGAAAATAGTTGTCGAGCTTCAACTCACACAGTTCAGCGTGCATTTCGCCGAACTCGCCGAGCGGTCCCTGAAAATCGTAACTCTTGACGGGGAGATCGTTCGGATAACCGCTGCGCTGCGACTCCTGGAGCGTGGTGAGCCGCCCGTCCGGGTTCTCTCCGCCCTGGTACATGTAATAGCCGAGGAGATTGACTCCCGAGCCAATCATCACGGGAATTGTAGCAGGCACATCTCTCGTTGCCAATACCGGTCTGCGATGATAGGTGTCCTCGATGCCGCCGCCAACCTCCGCGGTTAGAAATGGCGTTTCGGCGCGCAGTTCGGCGTCGTGCCGGATGACGGCCGCGGAGTCACTGCTGATATCGCCCATATTGGCGGCCACGCGACTGGCGAAGTGGAAGGAATAAACATCGGCCGGAGGAAGAACTTTCGTGCTTTCATCCCACGGAGCATCGGGATAGCCGCCACCATAGATGGGCAGGAACAGATCTTCTGGAATAACTGCATTATCCCAGCCTGTTACGGTGTATAGAGGAACGTCCAGGCCACTGTCGATGGCCATGCCCTTGAGTGCGGCCAAGTGTTCTCGTCCTTGTCCTGGGCCATTCGCCGCGTACTCGTTCTCGATTTGGATACCGATGACCGGCCCGCCGTCCTTCCAAAGCAGGCCATGAAGCTGTTGCCCAATCTGTGTATAAAATTGCTTTACTTCCGCAAGATAGATAGGGTCGTTTGAACGCACCTCACTATTTTTGAGCACCCAGTCAGGTAGTCCGCCGTTGCGAACCTCTCCATGGGCCCAGGGACCGATGCGCGGATACAGCAGCATTCCATGCTTGGCGCACAGTTCGGCGAACCTTCTCAGATTGCGCTGGCCGCTCCAATCGAACTGGCCTTCTATTTCTTCGTGATGAATCCAGAATATGTAGGTTGAGATAACATCGACGCCACTGGCCTTCATTTTGAGAATTTCTTCTTCCCAGTAGGGCTCTGGATAGCGCGTGTAGTGAAACTCGCCCATGACCGGAATCCAGGGCTTGCCGTCTCGCATCAGGTACTGGCTATTTACGGTGATCGTACTTCCGTCAGGCGCGCGATTACTACCAAGTTGCGTGGGAACGGGCCTGGGTGCTGCATTTGAAGCCGTTGCGTCAAAAACCAGGCGATTAGCAGGTGGCTGTGCGCACGAGCAGCACGCAAAGACGAGCACAACCAAAGATACCTCAAGAGGGCGCATAAGTCTCATGCCTTTCAAAGCATGCATATCCAGTCAATAAATCAGTTCCTCTGGACTTTGCTTTTCACTCCGGCACGCATATCGCCTTGTGGCAAAGAGCCATTGAGCGCTTCTCGAACCGATGAGCGCATACTACGCCGTTCGAGTGCAAATTAAATCCGACTAAAGTCGGATTGTGCTAGGTTCACTTTGGATATTGGCATTCATGGGGTCCAGAGTTGTGAGCTAGAGTTAAGGCATCGAAAATAAAGTTGAGAACCATGACGCGCAGATTATCAGGCAACAAACCAATTTAGGATATGACCAAAAATAGTACTGATATGCGGCTTTCGAACGGCTTCCTCAAGTAGAGACAGAACTCCGGGCGGACCGCGGGCAGACCTTTCACACGGGGCCAGATGACATGAGCAGGACGTTACTGATACGGAGGAGAAGGGGAGAACGTCTTTAATCTTCGTTGCATCTGACCGTAGCCGTCGACATGGGCTCATCTCAGGCGAAGAAAACAAGAATATATATGTAAGTCAATGATAATAATATAATTTATATGGCGGAGGATAGAGTTTTTAACGAACTGTTCTCTGGACTGAATTCCCTGTTGCATCCAGCGCTACCTGCGTATCACGCCTCAGCCGCGCGGTGTACACTACGCAGAAAGTTCCTTGCAGGATGTCCGGCATCCTCTATGATCAGCTTTCACGCGAGGAGCCGATTTTTATCTGAGTTGATAGGGGAGGATGGTATGGGAGGGTTGATACCGTTAGCCGATGTATCCCGGCGCCCTGCGCGCATGCCCGTCATCACGGCCCTGATTATTCTGGTGAATTGCCTCGTCTTCCTGATGGAGCTCGTGGGTGGCGATGCATTCGTGATAACGTGGTCCGCAATTCCCGCCCAGATTGTTTCCGGCCACCAGTGGATTACGTTGATCACTTCGATGTTCATGCATGGCAGCTGGATGCACATCATCGGCAACATGATCTTCTTGTGGGCTTTCGGCCCGGAGATAGAAGACGCGATGGGCCACTGGCGATATCTTACATTCTACTTTGCCGGCGGCCTGGTGGCGATGATAACCCAGGTCGCAGTCACCCCCCATTCCACTGTCCCGGTCCTGGGCGCCAGCGGGGCAATTGCCGCGGTCATGGGGGCGTTTCTGGTCACCTATCCGCGCGACGAGATTCGCTCGCTTCTGTTCATCTTCATGTTTGTTCGCACCACCTTCGTCCCGGCAGCGCTGCTGATCGGCTTCTGGTTTCTTGTCCAACTTTTTGATGCCGGCTCAGTGACAGCCGAGCAGACCGGTGGAGTAGCGTACCTGGCGCATGTCGGCGGATTCATCTTCGGGGTTGTGACGGCGCGCTTCATCGAAGACCCGCGTCGAATCGCCTGGCGAGGGGATGTGGAATGATGCGGATGTCCTAAGGCTTACTCTCCGCTTCCAGCCGATTCCTGGTATTCGTGAGCACGGCCTGGAGATCGGAAACCGCGCGGGACACAGCGACCCTTCGAATAATCTCTCCTCTGAATCTAGCCAGGGCCGACTGTTCTGAACCCAAGATCATGATCAGGTAAAAGCCGGGATGCCTCGGATTGTCCCGGCCTCGGACGCAAAAGGAGAGGTCCATCGCGGTATCGAAGTAGTGGCTCGAATAGAGCTGCTTTTCGGCGATGGCATAGGCCACATCGTCGGCAGGGCCTCCGCGCATTGTCACCAAATGAATCACACGCAGTGTAGGCTTCAATCCGAATTTGATATTGGCCCAATAAAACCGGTCTTCGACATTCGCGGGCTTCGCGTTGGGATAGTCAAGCAGGTAGCGGTAAAACTCCGGCAGATAGGCCGGCAATGCATTTTCGTAACTGAGCATGGAGGCGAACTGTTGGGCCACTTCAGTGGGGTCGCGCTTATCGTTGTAGACCCCGAGCGCTTTGTTTCCCTCGCGTTGGTAGGCAAGCAGATGCTGCAGCGCTTTGTTCTGCAGGAATTGATTGACCTGGTCGTCCAAATTGGGGGCCGACCAATCAATCGTCTGGTGAAGCTCTTCCATCGAGCTGCCGGGCAACTTGATCAGGCACTCGCCGGGTTGGCATTTCTGCAGGTCACGGATGTCGGCGCTGTCCAACGAAAAACCGTTCAAATCTGCAAGCCGCGGCGGATTCCCGAAGACTCCGAGAGCCTGGTAATTGGGAAGCTTGCGAAGGCGGTCAAAGTCCAGAATAAGTTGTAGGTAACTCTCCGGAGCAGCATGAATGTAGACCGCGCCGAAGAGAAAAACCTCCTCCTGCGAACGTGCTGGAAGGGCCATGACGACCGGGGTTCCAATTCGGATGTCACCGATCTGATCCTGACTCAACCCGATATTCTCCCGGAAGAATGCCTGTAAGCGGTCACTCGATTGAGCAGAGCCGGGTGGGGCGGCCGCTGCGATAGCGACAATCAACAATAGAGCTGGAATAACACTTCGCATCATGCCGGCCTCCGTTGGGATTTGGCGGAATCGGAAGGAGACCCTGGACTCGAGCTATTTTCCAGCGCCGCTTTTACGTCGCTGCCGCTCACCGTTTCTTGCTTCAGCAGTTGCTGCGCTAATGTCCGATGGGCCGCGTGGTGATCGCGCAGCAACGCCTGAGCGCGCACATACTGTTCGGTTACGATACGCTGGACTTCCGTGTCGATTACTTGACGAGTCTCTGGGCTGATCTGGCTATTGTCTTCGACCGATCCGCCCAGGTATTGGAGCTGTTGACCTGCGTAACGCACCGAGCCGAGTTTATCGCTCATGCCGAATTCCGTCACCATGCGGCGGGCCAGCTCAGTTGCCCGCTGAATATCGTCACTGGCTCCGGTGCTGATGGTGCCAAACTCCACCAACTCGCCGGCTCGCCCGCCCAGCATAACGGCGATCCTATCCTTCAGTTCGTCAATGGAGAGCAGATAGCGGTCTTCGGTCGGCATTTGCATGGTGTAGCCCAGGGCGCCGCGGCTGTGGGGAACGATGCTGATCTTGCTCACCGGTTCGCCATGCGGCACCAGCTCAGCCACCAGCGCGTGCCCAGCCTCATGGTATGCAACCGTCGTTCTTTCCTGCGCATTCATCACCCGGCTCCTTTTCTCGGAACCAGCGATCACCTGTTCGATAGCAGCCTCGAAGTCGTTCAACGTAACCGCCGCGGCCTTGTTCCGGGCAGCGAGTAATGCCGCCTCATTCATGGCATTCTCCAGATCGGCGCCGCTGAAGCCAGCAGTGATCCGGGCGGCCTGATCCAGGTCGAAGTCTGCCGCCAGCTTTACATTCTTACTGTGAATTTTCAGGATTTGCACGCGGCCAATGAGATCCGGATTGCCAATGGCGATCTGCCGGTCGAAGCGGCCCGCGCGCAGGAGCGCCGGGTCGAGCACCTCCGGACGGTTGGTTGCAGCCATGATAATCACGGGCGCGCTGGCGTCGGTTTTGAAGCCGTCAATCTCGGCCAGCAACTGGTTGAGGGTCTGCTCGCGCTCATCGTTGGTGCCCATGCGCGCCACGCCTCCCCGGCTTTGACCAATGGCGTCGATCTCGTCAATGAAAACGATCGCGGGAGCCGCCTTGCGCGCCTGCTCAAACAGGTCGCGGACGCGCGCCGCGCCCACGCCAACGAACATCTCGACAAATTCGGAGCCGCTGGTCTCGAAGAACGCGACCTGGGCTTCGCCGGCCGTTGCTTTGGCCAGCAGCGTCTTGCCGGTGCCCGGCGGCCCGACCAGCAATACGCCCTTGGGAATATGCCCGCCGAGTTGAGCGAATTGCTCCGGGCTTTTGAGAAACTGAATGATCTCCTGCAGTTCGGCGATGGCTTCATCCGCCCCGCCCACATCTTTGTATGTGACCGTAACATCCTCGGGCTTGACCGCGATCGCTTTGCTCTTGCCGACCCCAAAGATGCCGCCCATCCCTCCGCCAGCGGCCCCGCCCGCTCCCTGGTAGGCCATGTACCAGAACCAACCGAGTAACAAAAGCGGCAGAATGTTCCCAAGCAAGATATCTCCCATAGGATTCCTGGGGCGCTCGAAATGGTAAGTTACATTTGCGGCTTGTAACTCTTCAATCAGCTTGGGGTCGCCCTCTGGCGCGGGAACGGTATTGAACGGGATGAGCGAAGGAGTTCCATCCTGTTTAGGGTTTTTCATCTCGCCAACGATGCCCCTTTGACCGATAGTGGCGTCTACAATTTGAGCATCAGCCAGTTTTTTCTTGAATTCGCTGTAAGGAATTTCAGTGTTTTTGGCCAGCGGAGTCATAACAAGCAGCGGGAACAGCCACAAAAGAATCAGGCTGGCGATCAGGTAGCTGATGCCGAAATGAAACCGGCGCCGGTTTTGCTCCTGGCGCTTCTTTTCATCCTCGCGGTCGTGTTTTCCTGGTGACGATTCCGGTTCGTTCATGGTCCACCTCGCACATCCAATTTTACTGCCACTTGCACTTTTACTTCTTCTTAATAATGCTCAGGACAAATAGCAACACCGAAATGATAACGATAGCCGGGCCAACCGTGGATATTTTGACAATCGGCGTGCTGATTACAAATAAGCTCCGGACTTAGAGGGGCCCGATTGCGGGTGAGGGGGCCAATGACGGGACGAAAATCGGCTATCTTCCCGCATGGCCCCCGATGCTTTACTCCGCGCATTTCAGGTCACAGCTTGCGAAGGTTGAGCGCCAGCGCTATCCAAGTCGAGCCGGCGAGGATTAGATCGATTCCAATGAACAGGCCGATTGCCCAAAGCCCGGAAAAGGGCCATTGAGCCAGCAGAAGGATCCCCATCAGCGTCGAGATCACACCGCTAAAGGCTTGCCAGCCCCAGCCGGGCAGATGAGTCCAAATGGAGGCGATGAACTGGTACAGCCCGCCGATGAGGAAGAACATCGACATGATGAGGGTTACGACTTCCGCGCTGATTAACGGCCTTATCACCAGCAGGAAACCGGTAATCACCAAGAGAATCGCGGCCAGCAGGTGCAGGAAGAAGCCCGACCAGTGCCCGACCATGAATGCGTTGACAAACTCGGCGATTCCGGCGAACACGAGCAACCATCCGAAGAACACCATCGAAACCACCGTGGCCGAGAAGGACCGGACCACAGCAGCAACGCCAAGCACCGCCAGCACGATTCCAAATGCAAGGAGCCATCCCCAGCTATGGATCATCTCCGGGGTGACTTGAACAATAGTCAGTGAGTCAAACATTGATTTTTCTCCTTTCGGGAATTTCCGATTGATTCTTGCGCGTATTTCCACTTGTCGAGCCTTGCAGTAACAGCAAGACAGAATTGCAGCTCAATTGCCAGCATCAGAATGCTTACCGTGATCAACGTGGCCCCTCCACTGCTCTGCGGGCTGCCAGCGAATACATCAGCACGGTGATGCCGCTTAGGATGAGATTGATGCCCAGAATCGTTCCAATGGCCCATGCTGAACTGGACGGCCAGGGCAATCCGATCAGGCCTGCCAGCAGGAGCGTGACGATGGAGTCAAAAAGAATCCATCCCGAGCCCGGAAAGACGCGGAGCTGGAAAAACCGGATCATCTCAAATATACCCTCAAATAAAAAGATCACCGCCAATACAACGGTGAGAGACTCCAATGCGAGTTGCGTGTGGAATGCAAGCCAGCCGCCGCCCGCGATGTAGACAATTCCTATCAGAATGCGCCAGATGACTGCTTTGGCGTTCTGGCCGGCAAATGCGGATGCCAGGATTGCGATGCCGCTCAGGACAATGAGCCACGCCACCAATGCGGAGATGACGATGCCCGTTGCAAGGGGGAGAACAATTGCCAGGATTCCAAGGATGATCATGACTACCGACCATGCGATGGACATCCCCGTGACTTCCTTGAATACGCCTGTTGTGCTGTGTCCCATGATGATTCTCCTTTTTACTGCTTCGTGGGATGTGAGATGCATGCGCTTCCGCTTTTTACGGAGAGTTAAACTAGAGCGCCTTGGTTTCCAACCTGCTGTGGGGCGAGGATCCTTCCCGGTTCGCGGGATTCATGCACATCTCCTCGCCCCCTCCAGTCAACACAGCAGGCGTGATTCCATTTTTGACGGCGAACATTACGAGCGCCTTCGCGTTTCAGTGCGCCTTCGCCTTTAGCTTCGATTCAATTTCCTTGACCGACTTCTCAAAGTCGGCGACCAGCACCGTGAGATCGTTCTTCAAGACCTCCCAATGATCTAAACCCGACTTCTTCAATTCCTGCAGTTTCCGATGGAGTTCTTCCTTTCGGGGCAACAGGTCGGATATTGCCTTGATCTCGGCGTTGGCCTTTTCGGTTTCGGCCCGGGACTTCAATGTGGCAAGCTTCGCCTCGGCGATCTTGATCTGAGACTCGAGCTTGTCGTGGATTGCTTGCTTTGCGGCAGTTGCTTCGATGGTCATGGTACTTCTCCTAACGTGTTGAATTTTGGTTTGTTGCGCGATAGTTCTTGAAAAACCTATCTTTCCTACTGCAATGCCAATGCCATTTATAACTCCTTGAAAACACATGGGTAGATGAATCGCAATGTCGCGATTTCTTCGCTAATTTGCGAAACTCCGGGAACTGTCATGTGGCACTACCATTGCGTGTCCGGTAGCCATGCTGCTTACTGCACTGCCTTGGCCTTCAATACATGCCGCGAATAAACGATGCTCTCTTTTGGGCGCACATTGGGATGCACACTTGCCGTGATAACAGTCGCAATGATGCTCGGTATATTCCACATCGTCAGCCTCCGAACAGTAGGCGCTGCAGTACTCCTGCGCGGGTGGAACCAGGCACTGGCACGGCACGTGAGCGCATTTATGCATGCTTTCCGCATCCTTGATGTCGTTCATAATGGACCTCTCTTCCCGGTCAAATATGCATCCTCACTTCGTCCAAATTCGTTACCGGGCGTGCCGAATATAAACGGGCAAGCAACGACGAAAAATGACTGCCAATATTCTTTCCATGGCAGGATGATTCCCTTCGAATTTGTCGCGCGGCTCTTTGGATGCAATTCAGTTGCCGATTGGTAAGCATTTGAAAACGCTGGAGCCCGCGCAATGCCCTATCGCAATCTCTTCGCGTATTCGCGAAGTTTCCTGCAAACTCTATGTCCAGGACGGCTTTCCGCTCACTCGGCTCAAGCGGACTTCCGCAAGCCGTCATCCGATTGACGCGGAGAATTCTTCGCGCAGGTCGCAAATTTGCGAAGAAATAGCGATGATTGAATCTGAGATTGCGCGCGTTTTCAATCAGTTAGATTTGGCAGCCGCATTGCTCTATGACTGGTAAGCCCTTCGATGGGCCAAGGAGGAAGAAATGCCAACGTCAGCATTAGCAATTGTATCCGAACCGGAAACGTTCATTCTGGAAGACGAACCGGCTCAACTTGACGAGATTGTACCCGATCTAAGTGACCTTATTGCCTGCCGTGCCTTCGAGATATTCAGCGACAACGGACGGTTCTTCGGTCGCGACCTGGACAATTGGCTCCAGGCCGAAATGGAATTCCTTCATCCTCTTCATATCGAGGTTTCTGAATCTCCCGAGGCCGTAACCGTTCGCGCCGATGTGCCGGGCTTCAAGGAGAAGGACCTGAAGATCAACGTGGAACCGCATCGCGTAACGATTACCGGCAAGCGGGAAGCCAGAAATGAGTCCAAGACCGGAAAAACCATCTACCACGAAACCTGCTCCGATCAGATTCGCCGTGTCGTTGACCTTCCAGCCGCGGTTGTTGTGAAAAAAGCTAAGTCCAGAGTGAAGGATGGAGTCCTGGAGCTGGACCTGCCCAAGGCCGAGCTGGACAAACAGGCTGAGACTGGACCAAAGGCGGTTTAGCCGCCGCGCCGGAAGTGGCGCTCTGTTGACGAGCACTGTATTGCCGCCAAGGCGGCAAAGTCCGGGCGGAGAATCGTAGGGAGGGTTGTCTGCCAACGGAGCTAGCTTGAGATGAATTGATTGAACCACAGAGAAGGAGGAATTAAACAATGAGCGACTCGGATGTGCAAAGAAATGTTCAGGAAGAACTCAAATGGGAGCCGGGGCTGGTGCATGCCTCGAAGATCGGGGTGGCCGTCAAAGACGGCGTGGTGACGCTTACCGGCACCGTGAACAGCTATTTTGAAAAATGGGCAGCAGAGCGGGCAGCCAAGCGAGTGCACGGCGTGAATGCTCTGGCCATGGATCTCGAAGTGGAGCTGCCCAATTCCACTATGCGGTCCGATGCAGATATCGCGCGGGCAGCCGAGAATGCATTGGGCTGGACCGTTCCGGTGCCGGCCGGACGCATCAAGGTCGTAGTGGAGCACGGATGGCTGACTCTGCAGGGTGATGTTGACTCGGAACATCAAAGGTCGAGCGCCGAGCTTGCAGTACGCGGCCTGATTGGGGTTAAAGGGATTACGAATGAAATCAACATCAAGCCAACTACCACACCGACGGAAGTGAAATCCAAGATTGACGCTGCCTTTAAACGCAGCGCCATGCTGGACGCGAATTCTATCAACGTGCAAGTTAACCACGGAATAGTGACATTGACCGGCAGTGTACATTCCTGGGCGGAGCGTGAGGAGGCGGAGCGAGCGGCCTGGGCGGCGCCCGGCGTCTCGGAAGTGAGAAATCTCATCGAGTTCGACTACGCCCTAAGCGCGATTTCTTAATTGCAGCGCATCCACGATGGTGGCGATCGCTGAAAATAAGAAACGCACATGACTGCCGAAGGATGAGCGGACTGGTGTTGCAGCATTGGCCGGCAGAATCGCAATGAAGCCGGCGTTGATCGTTGACCGGGCACACGAAACTCCGATTGGCCTCCAACGTGTGTCCGGTCACGTTTTTTGTGCCAGAAAATGAGTATGATCTTCCTGTGATTATCCTCTCCAATTTTGTGATTTCCCCGTCAGTGTGGAATTGGATCCACGGCCTGAGAGGGCCTGGGCTGATCTTGCTGGGGATCTTCGACAACACCCCTTTTGTCTCTGCTCCGCCGGGAAGCGTAGACATATGCGTCATCCTGCTTGCGGCGCACCACCCGGAATGGTGGGCCTATTACGCCTTCATGACATTGGTGGGGGAAGTGCTCGGGGGCTATCTAACCTACCGGCTGTCGGAAAAAGGCAGTGAACAGACGCTGGAAAAGAAAGTGGGGAAACAGCGCGCACAGATGGTCTATAAGGGCTTCGAGAAATTCGGGAGCATCACGGTGCTGGCCGGCGCTCTTCTCCCCCCGCCGTTCCCTTTCACAACCGTGCTGATGACCGCCGGGGTTATGCAATATCCGCGCAAGAAGTTCTTGTCTGCGCTGGTGGTGGGGCGGTCCGTGCGTTTTTTTGCCGAGGCCTGGCTGGGCCGGATTTATGGCCATCAGATGATCGGCTTCTTCTCGCGGAACTACCGGTTGCTGATGGTTCTCCTGATCGCGATGGCAGTTGCGGCAGGCATCGGCGCACTGATCTACTTTTTGTGGTATCGGCCCAGGAAGAAACGTAAAGTAAGCAAACTGAATTAGCAATCGTGAATCATTGATTACTTCCGGTTTTCATCGGGATACCTATCTTACGTTCCTGGAAGATGGGATTTGCGATGCGTTCCAGCCGCCTCCGAGGGCTTTGATGAGTTGGACCTCTGCTACTTTTCGCTGCATTCGAAATGTCACTGCCGTTTGCCGGTCGTTCAGAAGGGCGGTCTGAGCCGCGATCACGTTCAGATAGGGGTCGAGTCCGGCTTTGTACCTGACAGTCGCTTCCTGTAGGGCTCTTGCGGCCGCTTCCGTAGCTGCGTTCTGTTGCTCGATGTCCTGCTGCAGAATTCTCAGCGATGCGAGATTGTCCTCGACCTGCTGAAACGCCGTCAGCACGGTTTGCCGGTAGTTTGCCACGTTCTGGTCATAGGTCGCGCGATATTGTTGCACGGTCGCCTTGCGCAGGTCCGCGTCGAAAATCGTTTCGGCAAGGCTCGGACCAACTGACCAGAAGCGGCTTGGCCAGGTTAGCCAGCTCGATGCCGAGGAATTTCCAAAGCCGCCGATGGCGCTGAGCATGATGGCCGGGTAATATGCGGCCTTGGCCACTCCAATCTCCGCATTCGCCTGAGCGACAGCGCGCTCCGCCGAGGCGATGTCCGGGCGCCGCTCGAGAAGCTCCGATGGAATCCCCACGGGAACTGCGGGAAGCTCCGGTTCACGATCATCTACTGGTAGTGAGAATGTCGATGGGGATTGGCCGATGAGAACGGCAATCGCATGCTCATATTGGGCGCGCAGGATTCCCAGGTTTGTATCCTGAGCCTGTGCCGCTTCGAGCTGTGCCTCGGCTTGCGCCACCGCTTCATCGGTACTGAGGCCGGCACTGTACTGGCTTCGAGTCAGGTCTAAGGATTGCTGATAGTTGTTAACCGTGGCATCGAACAGTTCTTTCATGGAATCCTGCGCGCGAAGCTCATAGTAATCGACGGCAAGCTCCGCTTGCACACCCAGGCGAACATTCTCCAAATCGGCGGCGCTGGCCTGCGCAGCGTAAGTGCTCGCCTTCACATTGTTTCGGATGCGCCCCCAAAAATCAGGCTCCCAGGAAGCATCGAAGGGCAGCGAATAATCCGTATACGATTGGACGGAGATACCAGACAAAGATCCACCTGCCAGCAATCCGCCTAATTGCGCGGGCGATGGGCGCTCCCGGATGACGTTCGGGTTGGTGGTTAGAGTGGGAAAGTATTGCGAGCGGGCCTGCCTGACCAAGGCTCGCGCAATAAGGAAGTTGTCCGCGGCAGCTGCGATTTGCTGATTCGAAGTACTGGCTTTCTCTTCCAGCTCATCCAATTGCGGATCGTTGAAGGCCTTCCACCACTTTCCTCGAGATGCGGCGTCGCTCGGTTGCGCGGTCCGCCATAGATTCGATGTGCTGTCGGCCGGTTGTGGAAGTTCCTTATAGGCCGGCGCGCTTTGAACCGGTGGGCGCACATACTTTGGACCAACGCCGCACCCAATCAGGAAAAAGAAAATCACGAAGAGCACAATCTGCACAAGGCACCAGCCGAGGAAAACTTTGTGATCCTCCGCATCATAGGCTTGCTGGAGATCTGCCTCGGTCTCTCGAGCAGGCCCCCGCATGCCGCTCACGGCGATTGCTCGATTGTGGCTCTCCACGCTTTCATTCACCGATGTACACATCGACCAGTTCCCCCGGATAGAGATTTACATTTGAGGGCTTAGCAATCTTGAAAATCACGGGAAGCACCCGGACATCCACGCGCTCCTGGCGTTGGTCAGAGAGCTCGATCTTCGGAGAGACAAACGGCTGCACCCGGACGAACTGCAACGGGATCTTGACATTCGAGCCGCGAATCGACATTTGAGCTATCATTTTGGAGCCTGAAGGCAGACGCGGAACCAGAATCTCGTCCACGTAGCAGCGCACATTCAGTGATGACGGCGAAGATCCTAATGTGATAACCGGGACCGCGCCCTGCGTGTATGCATCGTAAGAACCCTGTGGCGATGCGTAGTTTCCGGCGATGGTGTTAATGGAGAGCACTACGCCATCGCGCGGGGCGCGCAAGGTGTACTTGCCGAGCAGCGCGCGGGACGCCGTATGGGCCTGCTCCAACGCGGCCGCCTGCCGCTCCTGATTTTGAATGTCGTAGACCCAGGCTCCAGCTTTCGTCAATTCGTATTGCTTCCTGGCCACCTCAAGATTGGCGTTCGCAACCTTGGCGGCATTGGCCGCGCTATCCAGAGCATCCTTGCTCACAGAACGAGGGTCCATCTGGTATGCGGCCTGGTCTTTCTGCAAAGTGTCCTGGGCGGTTTTCAACGCAGCTTCCGCTGAAGCCACTTGCGCGGCAGCCACATCAAGAACCTCTTTTCTCGGCTGCGCCTTCAACTCATTGAGCAGCGCTCTGGCGGCTTCTGCCTGCGAACCCTGTTGCTCCATCGTCGCCCGTTGAATTGAATCGTCAAGGCGAAGCAGAGCATCCCCGGCCTTGACCTGCTGACCCTCAGAGACGAAGATTTCTTTCACGGTGCCCGCCACTTCGGGATACATGCTGGTGTTTTCGCCGCTGCTCTGCGCGCTCTCCACAATACCTTCGGCGTAGATGCCGCTGCCATAGGGGTTGGAAGCCGGGCTGAACGCGGGAGGCTGGGGCGGCGTTTTAATGCCAAAGTAGATGGCGGTCGCGGCTCCTGCAAGAATGCCAATAAGTGAAATTGCAAAGATGAGTTTGTGCTTCATTTCGCGCTCTTTTCTGTGGTGGCAGTCAGACGCCCGTCCTCCATTTGCAGGATACGGGTCGCATATTCATAAATTCTGCTGTCATGCGTGACAACCACGACGCAACGATTTTCATTGAGAATGTTGTTGCGAACGAAACTTAGGATTGCGTTTCCCGTATCGCCGTCCAGCGACGCGGTGGGCTCATCCATAATCAGAATGTCGGGTTTGCTGATCATCGCGCGCGCAATGGCCACGCGTTGTTGTTCACCCCCGCTCAGCTTCACGGGCGGAATGTCGGCTCTTCCTTTCAGGCCGACAATCTCCAGGTAGCCGGCCGCCTCGCGGATGGATTCATCCCAATCCTTTTTCTTCAGGATGAGCGGAATGGCAGCGTTCTCGGCTGTAGTCAGGCGCGGAAACAAATGGAAATCCTGAAATACAAATCCGATCTTGTCGAGACGAAAGTCGGCCAATCGATCGGAGTCCAGCTTCCAGATATCGACATCCTCCACCTGAACGCTGCCTTCATTGGGCTTCAGAATTCCGGAAAGAACGCTGAGCAGCGTTGTTTTCCCGCTCCCCGATGGGCCCACGATGTAAACCATCTCGCCGAAGTAGGCCTCGAGCTCGACATTCTTCAAAGCTGAAGTTCTGGCTTCCCCTTCGCCGAACCACTTGACCAGTCCCTTCGCTTGAATAGCTGAGCGCGGCATATCAACCTCTGAAGATTTCGAATGGATCGATTCGCAAAACTCTGCGCACTCCCACTAAGCTTGAAATCCCGGCAATGACCGCCACCATGACAAATCCAATTGCGAGATTTCCAAAGGAGAGCATGGCGGCGTAGCTGGGAAGCCTTGCCTTTGCAAGCCAGATTAGGAGTACTGACATCCCGACCCCAAGGCCATAACCTGTGAACGAAGCAAAAGTGGCCTGGAACAGTATCATGGTGACCAAATCGCGGCTTCTTGCGCCGATGGCCTTCAGCGCTCCGAAGCGCTCCAGGTTCTCGAGGATAAACGTGTAGAAGGTTTGACCCGAGATTGACAGCCCAACAGTAAAACTGATTAAGACCATGATCAGCATGTTGGTTCCGCCGCCGGTCTTGTACACGAAAAAATCGGCGGTTCGCTGCATGAACTCTTCTTTGGTCAGCGCCAAATATCCGAGCGACTGCACCTGTTGCTTGATCCTCTCTACATCGGCGGGAGTTTGCGGTTCTACCAGTACGTAGGAGATGGTGTATCTCGGATTGGGAAGATACTGAGCGGCCCTTTCGTAGGTCGTGTACAAAGTCGGAGTTCCATACAAACCAGAGGTCGCCACCTTGGCGATGCCTACGATGATCCCGCGATTGTCATTCAGCTGGAACTCCGACCCGATGTGCGGATTCTCGAGCTTGGAAAATTCCGCATCTTTTACCGCGATGAACCCATTCTCCGCATAAATGTCTTCAATCTTCCCCTCAAGTAATTCAGGCCTGCCCAGCAGGCTTGTGTCGTCCAATCCGATGATGCTCACCGATTGATAGTTTCCGTCGGAGAGCTTGGCCAGTCCTGCCCCCGAATAGAGAGGCACTGCATACTTGACTCCATGCATGCTTCGAACCGCATCCAGCACATAGTCCGGCATTCCAACCGTGTTGGCCACAGTCTGCACCGCGGGATCCATGACCCAAAGCGTGGAGCCGATATTGGTCACGGTGGCCGATGCGTGATTCAACACTCCGACAAACATCGAGGTAACAAACAACATCAGAAAGACGGCAAACGTGATGCCCATCAGCAACGCCGTGAACTTGGCCGTGTCGTTGACCAGCAGCTTAAACGCAAGTTTGAGAGTTCCTTTCAAAGTTAATATCCCTTCATGCTGCGGAGTCGTCTCCCCAAGACTTAGCGCAATTCATGTTCTAGCCTTTGTCATGCAACATCTCGAAAGCGTTGAGCAGAACACGCAGGCTATCTTGACCTTTATAGACAGGCGGTGGAGTCCGCTTCAGTCCCAGCAGCGAGTACACTGCCAGTTGCGCGGATCGGATTGAATACTCCACGGTGAACACCACGTCATCCGGAAGCTCGCAGAATTGTCCAACGAACGCAAGATTCTTCGTACCAGGCGGTACGACCTGAGGGCGATCACCCTTCGCCCGGCACAAAAACTGGCTGGTGATAAAGGGCATCATGCACGGAATGCAGATGCAGGATTCGAGAATCTTTTTGGCGTGGTTCTCGATCCTCAAGTGTCCTATGATCTCCGTCATAATCTCCCTGCCCGTGCATTCCGACATTGGCTTCTTAACGAAGTTGCCCGGGATGTCGACGAACAGGCCATAGCCCCAGAAAACGTTAACGTGCGATGGTTGTCCGATGAAATGCGGCTGGTGAGCCAATACAATGGAAGCAAGCCAACGTGACTCTGGAAAGGTAATCAGTCCACCTTCTCCGGGGACGTTGCCTGTGAGATCCCGGACGAGGTGGAAAAAAGTCGGGTCGTGAAGAGTCGTGGTAAAGGATACCCACTTCGATTCCTTAATATGGTCAGTGAAATTGGCTGGATACCCGAATTGCGGATTGCCGACGGCAATGTTTTTCCAAAGAGTCCATGCGCCGCCATCGGGATTGTGCTTCAGTACAGGCGCCGAGTCCATCGAGCCCAGACTGGAACCTTCCACCATCGAACCAAGCGTCACAATCACCTTGTCGTTCTCGCCCACCACTATCTCCTGGAGACCGCCGTCGCGCCGATACAATATATGTCGCACAGCGTAATCTTCATTTTCAGCGTCACCGCTGAACTCAAGATCGATGACGCGGGTGTTGAGCTCGAAGTGTACATCCCGGGCCACAAGCCATTTCTGAAGAGGGCGGACCATCGAATCATACTGGTTGTAGACGGTACGCATGATCCCTTTCAGCGTGTTGAAGCCTGAGATCATATGTGTAAAGCGATCCAGATACCGCTTGAATTCGACGGCGCTATGCCAAGGCTGAAACGCGAATGTCGTACACCACATGAGCCAAAAGTCTGTCTCAAAGAACGAGGGGTCGAACTGATCTGAAATTCTGCTTGGTCCCAGCGTCTCCTCCGGTTCAAGCGACATGCGCTCCATGGTCAGGATGTGCTTTTCTGCCAGGCCGAATTTTGGAGCGGTGACCCTGTGGCCATCACGGAATAGGCGAGATTTAGAAGAGGTGTTCATCGCCACGTTCCATTGGAACATCTCCTCTGTTACCGTCTTGCTTTCATCCAAAGTCGGAATCGACGAAAACAGATCGAAAGTGCAAAGGTATTTGCTCTCGAACATTCTTCCGCCGCGCATAACATAGCCATCTCTCGGGTTACCAGCGGCGTCAAGGCTTCCACCGATTTTGGCCGACTCTTCCAGGATGGTAATGTTTTGTCCGGGGATGTTTCCGTCTCGAATCAAAAAGGCAGCAGCCGCAAGGGAAGCGATTCCACCTCCCACTAAGTAGAATTTCGTGTTATCGTTAGCTAGATTGTCAGACATGGAGTTACATTCCTTTCTTTTTACGCCGTTTTGAATTGATACTTGTTGATGTTCATCGATCTGATTCTCGACTCAAGAGTCGATGGCGGAATGCCGAGCCTGGCTGCCGCGCCGGACGGCCCGGATACTCTGCCTCTGGTTTCAGCCAGCGCCGCGCCAATCATTTCGCGGTCCCCCATAGCAAAACTGCTGGAAGAAATGCGAGCCGGCGCTTCGTTATGGAAATAATCCCGGCATAGCCAGCTCTTCTTCACAGAGAGCCTTCCCTGTTCATAGATCACCACGGAGCGCTCGATGATGTTCTGCAGCTCGCGGATGTTTCCGGGCCACGGATAGCGAACCAGAGCCTCCATGGTTTCTGGCGAGACCGCTTCAACGGTCTTGTTCATCCGTTGGGCAAATTGCTGGACAAAATGCCGCACTAACATCGGAATGTCGTCAGCGCGTTCGCGCAATGGAGGAATGGTGATGGGAAAAACATTAAGCCGGTAGTAAAGATCGCTGCGGAACTGCTTCTGCAGGATCATCTCCTCCAGGTTGTGATGGGTTGCGGCTACTACGCGCACATTTACCTGCTTGGTTCGCGTGCTGCCCAACCTTTCATATTCCCTCTCCTGCAAGACGCGAAGGAGCTTGGGTTGCAGCTCCAAAGGTATATCGCCTATTTCATCCAGAAACAGCGAACCCTGGTCTGCCAACTCAATCCGGCCGGCCCTCTGTTCGAGCGCTCCCGTGAAGGCGCCGCGCTCGTGGCCAAAGAGTTCACTTTCCAATAAGCCGCTGGGGATGGCAGCGCAATTGACCTTTACGAAGGTATGGTTCCTGCGACGGCTATGATCGTGAATGGCGCGCGCGATCAGTTCTTTCCCGGTTCCCGTCTCTCCTAAAAGCAGCACGGTTGAATCGGAGGAAGCTACCATCTCCACGAGATCGAGCACCTCGCGGAGGGCGCGACTCTGCCCCACGATTCCCTCAAACCCTGGCCGGACAGGGATTTCCTTATTAGGAAAGAGAACATTACACGCCCTGATTGCCGCGTCTCTCGTTCTGCACAATTGTTCGTTGCGGAGATTGTAATTCGAAACTCCCTCCAGATTCATGGTTATCCTCCAATTGCTCGTTTTCTAAGCCTTATGATGCCGGTCAGAAGTGTTTCTTTCTTGATTGATCCATTCGCGGATATACGCCGGACAATTTGTGAGCTTGATGTGTCCCTGCTCGCAATGATCCAGAATCCTGATTGCCTCTCGATCCACAAGCGTCAGATCTTGCAGGTCCAGGATGATCTGGCGATCTTTACCTTCCAATTGACAGAGCGATTGCAATTCGTCGACGTTTTCTGCATTCAAGTGGCCGATCAACCGAAAGACGGCAGCCCCATTCGCAAGTCGCTCAATCCGTAGCATTCTTCCTCACTTCGAACGATTCCATGATCAGGTAAATGCAATCGGTGGCCCAAATGTATGTCATTGATAAATAAGTATTTGCGAACTATCTGCATGGCGAAAGTTCGTCAATTGGCGAAATTCTGTACAAAACTCGGAGCAGATTTGTACAGAATATCTTTGCGGGAAGGAGTTCGAAGGGCGATTGGTTTCTTGAGTATTATTGAGTCTTGAAACGGTTCTTATCGATATTGAGTGACCTGATCTTGGATTCCAAAGTTGACCTGGGCATACTCAGCCTGGCAGCCGCGCCCGACGGTCCCGAGACGCGTCCGCGGCACTCTTTCAACGCAGCTTCAATCGTCTCTTTCTCTTGTGTGGCAAGCAACTGAGAGAGTCCAACCTGGCTGCCCGGCTCTGTTGCAAGGGGCTGACTCGAGAGCCAGCTTTCGTCTACCGAAAAACTCTCCGTTTCGCACACAATGACTGATCTCTCAACGATATTCTGCAACTCGCGAATGTTTCCTGGCCAAGTGTAGGACTGAAGCAACTCCAGAGTCTTCTTGCTAACCTGTCGTATGCTCTTCCCTGCTTTTCTTGCGTAACGATCGATGAAGTACTCGACCAGCAACGGAATATCTTCCTTTCTTTTCCGCAGAGGGGGAGTCTCGATGGGAAAAACGTTGAGCCTATAAAAGAGGTCACTGCGAAAAGTGCCCGCGGCGATAGCTGCCTGCACGTCCCGGTTGGTGGCCGCAATCACGCGCACATCGCAGCGGATGGTCCGATCTCCGCCTACACGCTCGAATTCCCGTTCCTGTAGAACACGCAAGAGAGCGACCTGTGTCTCCGCGGGAAGCTCGCCGACTTCATCGAGGAAGATCGTTCCTCCTTCGGCCAATTCAAAGCGGCCTAAATGCCGCTGGGTGGCGCCCGTAAAGGCGCCCTTCTCATGGCCGAACAACTCCGAGGCGATCAAGTCGCGTGGAATTGCGGCGCAATTCACGCTCACAAATGCACGCGATGCGCGCCGCGATCGCTTGTGGATGGCGCGGGCAATCAGCTCCTTTCCGGTGCCGGTTTCACCGGTGATCAGAACCGTGGAATCAGTGGGCGCGACCTTAGCGACACGAGATAGCGCGGCGCGCAGGGCGGGAGACGAGCCCACGATCTCCTCGAACATGGACGCCTTGTCGATCTCTTCGCGCAACGCAACGTTTTCGTGTTGAAGTCTCTCTTCCTCCAGCTTACGGTCGTTGATATCCGTCGCCGCTACAGTCCAACGAGTGATCCGCCCATGTGCGTCGCGGAGCGGTTTGTAGTGCAAGAGAAACCAGCGGTATTCCCCATCGTGCCGCGGTATGCGCGCCTCGACTTCGATCGGGGATCCGGTTGAGAACCCTTGTTGAACTTCGCCATCGACTTGTTTCATATCGTCCGGATGAAAGAGCGCGGACGTGGGACGATTTTGCGACCCTTCAAGCGTCCATCCGAGATACTCAAGAGCGGCCTGGTTGAGATAGAGACGGGTTCCGTCCGTTCCCAGCACGGCCAAAAGCTGCGGCGCGTCATCCAATATCTGCCGCAGCTCCGCTTCGCTTTGCCGAATAGCCTCTTCGGCCTTCAAGCGCTCGGTGATGTCGCGGGCCACCTTCAGCAGAAGACGGCGCCCGCCATGCCTGAAGGCGCTGGTATGAACTTCGACCGGAAACAGCGACCCGTCTTTTCGCCGATGCCAGTGTCTGTCAAACAATACGGTCCCGCCGTCAGCCGCCTGCGCCGCAATGGATTCAAGGGTCGCTTGATCCAGATTCACATCGAACTCTAGCGGGGTCTTCCCGATCAGCTCCTGCCGAGTGTAGCCCAGGTCCTCGCAGGCGCACCGGTTCACATCAAGAATGGTTCCTTGCTCGAAGTCCAGCATGAAGAAGGCGTCCGCCGCGTGGTCCACAAACGTGCGGAAGCGCGTTTCACTCTCGCGTAGCGCTTCCTCGGCCCGCTTGCGCTCCGTAATATCGACGATCACGCCCACGACTTCCGCAATCTCTCCATTGCGATCCAAAACCGGATGGGCTGAGCCAAAAACGTATTTGAGTGTTCCGTCGGGCAACACAATTCTGTATTCGCTCTCTAAGTATCCTTTCTCATTGATCGTGCTACGCTGGAACTTGTCAAAATCTTCCGGGTGTATTCGCGCGAGCGCCTGTTCCCCCGTCGGCAATCCCTGTTGCGGATCAAATCCGAAAATCCGGAACACTTCCTCCGACCAGTACAACGGCTTGCTGGTACGATCCCCTGCCCAAACGCCTGTGTGGGTCAGTCTCTGCGCGTCAGCCAGGTATGATTCGCTCCGGCGCAGAGCTTCTTCAGCCCGCTTGCTCTCGGTAATATCGATCCGAACACCCAATTCGCGGCTGACTTTCCCGTCGGAGTCATGCTCGATGCCTAATGCTTTGACCTGAACCCAGTGGTATGAGCCATCAGCGTGACGCAGGCGTGCTTCGTATTCATAGCGATTGGTCTCGCCTGCCAAGACACCCTGCAGTATCCGGGTAACGCGATCCTGGTCCTCGGGATGCAGACGCTCAATCCATTCTGACCGATCTCCTGGCCCCTTGCGGGGTTCGTATCCGAGAGCCGTATAGTAAACCGGAGACGCGTACCACACATCGTGCGCGATATCCCAGTCGAAAATTCCGATTTGAGTGCTCTCTAAAGTCAGCCGCAGGCGCTCCTCGGACTGCCGTAGAGCTTGCTCTGCGCGCATGCGGTCCTCGATGTCGGTGCGTGTGCCGTACCAGCGAAGAACAAGTCCCTGCTCATCTCGCAGCGGATTGTCGCGGATCAGGAACCAGCGATACTCCCCATCCCTTCGCCGGATGCGCGCCTCGACCTCGATCGGCATCCTGCCAAAAAGCGCGCGGGAACGGGCACTTTGCAGCTTCTCCAGATCCTCCGGATGAAAAACATGCGCCACCGCATCCTTCGACTGCGCCTCTTCTGGTGTGAGACCTGTGTATTCCAGTTCCTTCTGGTTCGCGAAAAGCGGACTCCAATCCGGAGCGAAGACAAAAACCTGCTGGGGAATTGCATCGATGAGCTCTCGAAGCTCAGCTTCGCTTTGCCGGATCTTCTCCTCCGCCCGTCTGGCCTCGGTAATGTCCGTCACCGCGCCGGCAAACTCCAGGCCGCCGGAGGAATCCGGCATCGCTTTCGCCAGAACGTGGAGAAACTTGACTCTGGCGTCGGGCATGAGCAATCGATGCTCGTAGTCGAAGCCCTGGGCAGTCTCCGTTGCCCGCTTCAGCGTCTCAGAGACAAAGGTGCGGTCTTCGGGATGAACTCGGTCGAGGATCCAATCCATCGACGGCTTGACCGCCGGATCGCATTCGAAGATGCGATACGTTTCCTCCGACCAGATGTGCTCTTCCGTCGACGGCTTCCAGCCGAAGCTCCCGGTGTGACTCAGCGTCTGCGCTTCTGCCAGGTAGGCCTGGCTGCGCTGCAGTTCCCGGGTCATTTGCTCCAGCTCAGCCAGGCGCTGTTTGAGGCTCGGATAGTGGGTCTTGCGGACGGAGGTATCGCCCAACCCTAAGACCTTTTGCCGCAGCTCTTCCCAGTTGTCAGAGGGATTCCTCATAGATGACCTCGATGTCCCGTTGGCCCGGCCTGCGTGGATTGGTGACTACACAGGGGTCATGGAGCGCGATCTCGGCAAGCTCGCGCACTTCACTGCGATGGACTCCGGCTCGGGACAACGTATCGCCGAGGCCGGCCGCCTCTCGTAGACGTGCGATTTCAGCGACCAGCCGCTTGCGAATCTCGCCCGGAGAAAGGCCGCCAACCTCGAGTCCCATGGCGATGGCAGCGTTGCGGTAACGATCCTCGGCGTGCCCATAGTTGAAATCAATCACGCCGTTCAGGAACATGGCGTTGCACAGGCCGTGCGGCAGATCGAGCAGTCCGCCAACGCTATGCGCCATCGCATGTGTCGCGCCCAGGCTTGCGTTGGAGAAGGCCAGACCGGCCTCCATGCTGCCCAGCATCATGTTGGTGCGGTATTCAAGATTGTCCGGCGCGGCGATCGACTGCAGGAGATTGGAGCTGATCAGCCGCATGGCCTCGAGCGCATGGATATCCGTCAGCGGCGAGCGCCCCAGCGAAACATACGCTTCCAGCGCATGTACCAGCGCGTCCAATCCCGTGCAGGCGGTCAGAAAAGCATCCATGGTCGTCAACGTTGCAGGATCGATCAGGGAAAGGTCAGGGACCACCGCCTTGCTGATAATCAGTTGTTTCCGTTTGATCTTGCTGTCCACGATGGTTGCGAATTGCGAGAGATCGGCCGATGTTCCCGCGGTGGTGGGAATGCAGATGGTCGGCGGCATGGGCGCGCCCACGTTGTCCACGCCCACCATGTCCCGGAGGTCGCCCCGATTTGCAGAAAGCAGGCCGATGCACTTCGCGCAATCGATGGCGCTGCCGCCCCCGACTGCGATGATGATATCGCAGCCTTCTTCGGCGTAAACCGCGGCCCCGGCGGTTGCGTCATCCATGCGTGGATTGGGTGTGACATGCGTGTACAGGGTGGACGTGAGGCCTGCGCGCTCGACGCTCAAGAGAACCTGTTGTGCCCAGCCGGCTGCAACCACGCCGGGATCGGACACAACCAGTGCTTTGCTGCCACCCAGGTTCCGTGCATACTGGCCGGCCAGGTGTAAACTGCCAACCCCAAACACCACTTCCGGCGCCACGAATTTCCGCAATTCAGGTCCGCGAGATTCCATCGTGCCTCACAATTCGGGGAAAGAAAGCTGGCCTGATCGCTCCATTCTATCGCAAATATTCGGAAGCCCCATGAACTTCTTTCTGCCAGAACTGATTGAAGAAGTCAAGGTATCCCTCACGTGGAAATAGCTCGAAATTGCGAAGTTATTCCTGGGTAAGGCATACAAAATAAATAACCTGGATTATATGGTGGAGGGAGAGGGATTCAACTGCCGATACGTACTGATTCCAAACAAGTTATTCATAATATTTGACGCTAAAAACTATCAAAACCCAGGAAATGCGGTTCCCATCCATGTATTCAACACATGAGATTACAGTGATTGGAGTCAGTAGCCTTCTCAATTCATCGGGAACTCTGTATATCCTTATCTGGACTGAGTGGATGCAGCGACATAGTCACTTGCCGGTCCGGGTGCTAGAATCGCTCGCATCGAAGCAAATGACAGAAACTGCCCCCCAACACGGCATCCCCGCGGATTTGACCTCCGAAATGATTCGGGCGCAACTTCAGTTGCTTACTGGGGATGAGATTTTCCGTGCCAGCAAGAGGTCTATCGCGTTTTTGAGGTTTGTGGTTGAGGAGACACTGAAGGGCTCCGAGGACCAGATCAAGGAACGCACCATCGGCATGGAGGTGTTTGGCCGGTCTTCGTCCTATGACACGAATCTGGATCACATTGTTCGCACCGCCGCAACTGAACTGCGCAAAAGACTGGCAATCTATTACGGGGACGAAAAGCATCGCGCCGAACTGAGGATCAGTCTTTTACCAGGCTCCTACATCCCAAGATTTATGCACGCTCATCAGTTCGCCCAAGAGGCCCCGGAAGATGGGGTGTTTGCCAATCTCCACGCAGAATCCGACCTCTCGCCCAGCAGCAAGGCACATCGGTGGAGATACCGGAAGGCGGCATCATTACTGTTTGCGATGGTTCTGGTTACCGGGTTGTGCGCGTGGTTCTGGCTTCATTCACAGACCCCGGAATACCTCTTCTGGAAGCCGGTTCTCGATACGCCGGGGCCGGTGCTGCTGGCGGTTGGCGACGTTCCGCATGGGCCGCCCCTGCCAGTCGCAGCCGTCGATAATCAGAATTCCCCCCCGGCAATCCCCCAGTCCGATTCGACTCGTTCCGTACCGTTTGCCGATGCGGTTACAATCGCCAGGGTTGTGGGGGTGCTGGAATCCCATGGCAAGAAGGTGCTGATTCGCCGGGAAAACACCAGCTCCTTTTCGGATCTGCGCGAAGGCCCGGTCGTTCTGATCGGGGCCTTCAACAACGAGTGGAGCCTGCGTCTCACTCGTCAGTTGCGCTATACCCTGGCGTTGGATGCCGAGAACCACCTTATCTATATAAAGGATGGCAAGAATCCCTCCTCGCGGGCATGGAGTTGGGGGACCAATCAGCCGACCGATCACGTGGGAGGACCGGGTGGCCCGGTTCTACATGACTATGCTTTGATTTCCCGTATCCGGAACTCCGAAACCGGCCATATTCTGGTTGTGATTGGTGGGCTCTATACCTACGGGACTCAGTCCGCCGGGGAGTTCCTGACCGATCCACAGTTAATGCAAGCCATTGGCAAGACAGCGCGGATGGGCGCCGGCAACCAGAATCTGCAGATCGTTTTAGGCACTACGGTTACCGACGGGACCCCAGGCCCTCCCAGAGTTCTGGCCGTATCCCAGGAATAGATGCCACTTCCCAACGGCTGCCGTCACCGCTTGCCAAGTTTGTCTATTGCTCAAAAAAATAAAATAGGGCAGTTCCTGACGGTCAGGGACGGTATCTGTCTTTCCTGCCTTGCGTTGAGACAGGTAAAAACCGTTTGGTTAATCAAAACGGGTGGACCAACACTCTACATGGCTCTATCGGGCCATCTGAGAGAAGTCGTTCTGGATCACAAGCAAGTTGCATCAGGAGGCAGAAATGAAAACTTTTCTTAAAGTGACCGGCAGCTTGGCGGTCGTTTGGGCGGCATTGATTTGCGTATCCAGCGGAGCATGGGCTCAAGGATATGGCAGCATCAGAGGAACTGTGACCGACTCGACCGGAGCCGTCGTCTCAGGGGCTTCGGTGACGGCAACACAAGCCGGCACAGGGCTGGCGATTAAAACAACCACAAGCGGGGAAGGACTCTACGTCTTTCCCACACTAGCGCCTTCGGTCTATCACGTATCCGTTAGTCACCCAGGCTTTGCAACGTACACACAGCGAGACGTGCAAGTCCGCGCGGATGCGGCGGTTACGACCAATATCACACTCAAGACAGGCGCCGCGACCGAGACCATCACCGTGACCGCCGATACGGCCCAGGTGGACGTGACCACCGGAACGCTTTCTGAGGTGATCGGCGGAGCGTCGATAAACGAACTGCCCCTAAACGGCCGCAATACCGCCGCTCTAACGGCGGAGGTGGCTGGCGTCACTGTGGCGCCGCATGCTCAAGCGGATCAGGGGAATACCAAGACATTTCCTGTGGCCTATACCATCTCGGCCAACGGCACGCGCGTTGGACAGACGAATTATATGCTCGACGGCGGCAACAATGTAGACGAGTACACCAACGTCAACGCCCCCTTCCCGATGCCCGACGCGGTGCAGGAATTCAGCATCGAGACCAACAACTATAACGCCCAATATGGCCAGAACGCGGGCGGCGTGGTCAACATTATCACCAAGAGCGGAACCAGCAAATATCACGGCGACCTGTTTGAATTTGTCCGCAACCGCTACTTCGATGCCGGACAGTACTTCACGTATAACGCCATAACCAACACCAAGCTCGTCAACCCGCTCAAGCGGAACCAGTTTGGCGGCACGGTTGGCGGGCCGCTGAACATTCCCCACCTCATGAAGAGCGACAAGTTGTTTTTCTTCTTTGGATACCAGAGGACCATCAGTCATGATGCGGCAGCGTTTTCCTCAACCATTCTGCCCACCATTGCTGAGGCAGGCGAAGCGACGTCAGGCGGAGCGCCGGGCACAAACGACCTGGTGTTTCCGGAGTGCGTCACAGATTGGTTGAATCCAGGGGCTATTGATACCCCGACCCCGGCGCTCAATTGCGCGTCTGGATCTTCGGATCATTGGAAACCTACCGCCCTGACGACCGGCGCGGGAGTTCCGGCGTACAACCTGCTGAAGTACCTGCCGGCCTTAAGCTCAACGGGATCCGTTACCATCGCGAAGCCGAACCTTTACAGCTTTGCCGAGATAACGGCCCGCGGCGATATGGAGTTGACGCCCAAGGACAAGATGACGCTGCGCTACTTCTCCGACGCGTACATCCTGACAGGCGTACTCGATATGACGGATTTGCTCACCTATGCCGACGGGGCCGCGAACCACTACTACAACTCGCTGATCTCTGAGACGCACACCTTCAGCGAGCACCTCGTCAACAATTTCATTCTCAGCAATCAGCTGGAACTCGATTCCCGCGGGCCGATTTCGAACAGCATCGACTTGGCGGACCTGGGCGTCAAGATCTCGCAGCCGCCGTTCAAGCAGATCAATCAAATCAAGGTCGTGAATGGAAGTACCACTAACTTTAACATTGGCGACAATCCGCAGGCGTTCTTCCGCCGCGGCAACTATACGCTGACCGATGACTTGCATTACCTGCGAGGAAAGCACAACATCGACGTGGGCTATCACGGCGAGGTGTCCAAGATCGACATCAATAACCTTTACGAGCAGCCGGGACAGTTCACCTTCAATGCCAACTACACCGGCGACGCCTCAGCCAGCTTTCTGTTTGGGTTTGCCTCTAATTTAACGCAGGCTTCAGGCCAGTTTTTCAACCCGCGCGGCAAGTTCCAGGGCGCATACGTTCAAGACAGTTGGAAGGCAACTCATAGGTTGACGCTGAACTTTGGCGTCCGTTACGAGCCGTTTACGCCCTGGCATGAGCTCGAAGGGCGCATGGGGGGCTTCAACCCAGCGCTATGGGCCTCGGGCACTCACTCCACCATGTATCCCAATGCGCCCTCGGGAATGCAGTTTGCCGGCGACCCGGGGTTCAACAAGAACGGCGTCAACTCTGCATACAATCACTTCATGCCCAGACTCGGCTTTGCCTGGGATGTCTTCGGCAACGGCAAGACCAGCGTGCGCGGCGGCGGCGGCATGTTCTTCGACAGCCGCATCAACAGCACCTTGTTCAACATTTACTCGAACCTTGCGCCGTTCATCATAAGCACGAATTTCTCGAATGCAAATCCCGCGAACGCGGCATCGGGTTGCAGCACGACGAGCACGTGTATTTCGTTTGCCGATCCATACGGCAGCTATCAGCTTACCAATCCCTTTGTGTATCCAACATTCCCGTCGGCGACGCTGCCTCCTACGTCATCCACTCCAATCTCCGCCGCGCAAGCTTGGTTGACCTACGATCCGATCAATGGCTTCCAGGATCCGCGTACGTACGCATGGAACCTGGCGGTAGAACAGCAGTTGAGCCCGAGCCTAACCGTGCGTGGCGCCTATGTGGGCGGGTATAGCAGCCACCAGTGGACAGACATAGAGCTGAATCCCGTTGTTAGCGGAACGCGCCTCTACAATCAACCGGGCTGCGCGGCCACCAACAGTTGCTACACCCAGACAATCACGGCGGCAAACACCGGCGGCAACATGAACTATAACGCGATGCAAATTTCGGCCGAGCAACGCGTGCGCTATGGTTTGACGATGCTTGCCAATTTAACGTGGTCAAAGGCGCTCGACAACCAGCCGTGGAATCAAGCGTCCACGTCGATTGGCAACAACAACTCCTACGTCTACCCGATAACCGTCGCTAATTTCAAGGCGCTTGACTACGGACCGTCGGATTTCGATCATCGCATTGTCAGCTCGGTATCGTATGTGTACACGCTTCCAAAGGTTCTGAACAACGCACCGAAAGCAGTCCAATACGTAGTGAATGATTGGGGAACCACAGGTCTCTTCCAATTCCGCAGCGGCGACCCGCTGACCATTTGGGCGAATCATAATAACAACGATGGTTCGTTCCAAATGCGTGATCGCGCAGTGCAAACGGGGGCGGCTTACGGTGGCAATGCGTGCGCTGGCGCATATAACTGTGTTTCATACCTCAATCAGACTAGCTTTACGGATCCTTCAACTACCCCCAGCACACCATACGGAACCTTTAAGAAGGGTGGTCTTGTGGGTCCGCACTATGTCGATTGGGACGCGAGCGTGGTACGCAAGTTCCCAGTCTACAAGGAGCGGGCTAACTTGCAGTTCCGCGCAGAGTACTTCAACTTGCTGAACCATACCAACCTTGGCGATCCCAACACCACGCTCAGCACGGCAAATGGGACAGCAGGCGGGTCATTTGGCAAAATCACAGGTACAAGCCCACAAAACTGGTCCAGCAGTATAGGAACCCTTCAGAACACGGAGCGCATCGCGCAATTTTCGCTTAAGCTCGTCTTCTGAGCCCACAGCGAGCGAAGGTTGAGCCGAAGCCTCCCTCAACCATTACAGGCGTCCAGTCCCAAAGACTGGACGCCTGCTAACCCTGGATTACCTGAGGCTCGGTACAGCAAGTACTGACTCAAGTGGCAAAAGGATGCTGACATTGCGCAGCAAAAGGATAAATATGTCCGCTTCCTCATCGCGTGCCTTACCACAGCATTTTGTGGTTCTGATCCTTCTTCTTTGTTTCCGGCCGGCGCCGGCCCAAAGTCTCGCCCAGCCGAATGATTATCTCAATCCGGCACTTACCCTGGAGCAGAGAGTTTCAGACCTGGTTAGCCACATGACGCTGCAAGAGAAAGTGTCGCAGATACAGAACGATGCTCCGCCGATTCCGCGACTCGGAATTCCAGAATATAACTGGTGGAATGAAGGACTGCACGGCGTGGCACGCTCCGGCTATGCAACCGTGTTTCCTCAGGCCATCGGCCTGGCGGCGACATGGGATACAGATTTAATCCATCGCGTGGGCGACGTAATCTCCACCGAGGCGAGAGCCAAATATAACGAAGCGCAGCGCGAAGGCAATCGAGCGATCAATTACGGTCTCACCATGTGGTCTCCCAACATCAACATCGTGCGCGATCCGCGCTGGGGGCGCGCACAGGAAACTTACGGAGAAGATCCATTCCTTACCGGCAGCATAGGAGCAGCTTTCGTCAACGGGCTGCAAGGCTCAAACCCCAAATACTTCAAGGTCGTGGCTACGGCGAAACACTTCGCGGTGCATAGCGGGCCGGAGTCGCAACGCCACACATTCGATGTGAACGTCTCCGCGCGTGATCTCGAGGACACCTATTTACCGGCATTTCGCAGGCTGGTTGTCGACGCGCATGTTGATAGCGTGATGTGCGCATACAACTCCGTGAACGGAACACCGGCCTGCGCCAACAAGATGCTTCTAGAAAAGACATTGAAACAGAACTGGCAGTTCAATGGGTACGTGGTTTCCGATTGCACTGCTATTACAGATATAGCCGCAGGCCACAACTTTGCCCCGGATTTGGCGCATGCCGCAGCGCTGTCTGTAAAGGCGGGAACGGACCTGAGTTGCGGCAAGGAATATGGCTCGCTGACCGATGCGGTGCGCGAAGGATTGATCAGCGAAGCGGAGATAGACACCGCCGTGAAGCGCTTGTTCACGGCACGATTCCGGCTGGGCATGTTCGATCCGCCGGCAATGGTTCCATACAACACCATTTCCTTCTCGGAAAATGATTCCGCAAAACACAGAATGCTCGCGCTTGAGGCAGCACGCGCTTCTATAGTCCTGCTCAAGAATGAACGAAGCGCCTTGCCGCTCAGCAGCAATGCGCCACTGACGATCGCGGTCGTGGGGCCCAATGCGGCGGCTCTTCCCGCGTTGGAGGGGAACTATAATGCCATAGCGTCGCATCCAGTTACGCCCCTCGACGCGCTGGAAATGAAACTGCCGGGAAGAATCCTCTATGCCCAGGGATCCCCTTATGTAGACGGGATTCCAGTGCCGGTTCCAACGACTGTCTTCTCGACGGTCGCAGATGGAACGAATGTACGTGGCTTGAGCGCTGAGTATTATTCCGGAAAGAGATTCAGAGGCAGACCCGTTCTTCAACGCATCGATCGCGCCATTGATTTCGATTGGAATGGCGCGTCGCCGGCAGCTGGAATTTCCGGTATTAGTTTCTCGGTGCGCTGGACGGGCACAATCGCTGTTCCCGCGCCGGGTACGATCCACTTTGGCTTTTCGATGGCGCACTGCAGTACATGCGAGGATAGTGAGGTCGTAAAGGTTTGGCTCGATGGCAAGCTTGTGTATAAATTTATTCAAGCGCCCACCCATGGGCGGCGCGCGCCAACGACGCCCTTCATATTGACATTCAAGGACACCCAGCCTCACCCCATTCGCATCGAGTATAGTCACGACTCCCCTCACTTCGGGGCCGGCCTTACCTTCAACTGGGAGCCTCCATTGAATGCGCTCCGCGATCAAGCAGTTGCAGCAGCCGGCAAATCCAGCGTAGTGGTTGCATTTCTTGGCCTAAGCCCCGAGATCGAGGGGGAAGAAATGCCGCTCCATGTAGATGGATTCGAAGGCGGTGATCGCAGTGCCATCGAATTACCCGCAGCTCAACGACAGCTCGTTAACGCGCTGGCGGCAACCGGCAAGCCTCTGATCATTGTCCTTATGAATGGCAGCGCGCTCGCGCTGCAGGATGCAGAGCAAAAGGCATCCGCCATTCTGGAGGCATGGTATCCGGGTGAATCCGGAGGCACGGCCATTGCGGAGACCCTGTTTGGAGACATCAATCCATCCGGCCGCCTGCCTCTTACTTTCTATGCAGGCACCTCCCAGCTTCCGGCCTTCGACGATTACACCATGAAGGAACGCACCTACCGCTACTTCAGCGGAACCCCGCTCTATCCCTTTGGCTACGGCCTGAGCTATTCCCGTTTCCGCTATAGCAACGGCAGCCTGTCTTCCAGCACCCTGCGTGCGGGAGAGGCACTGGAAGCGAGCGTTCAAGTGGAGAACGTGGGTGATCGAGCAGGCGATGAGACGGTCGAGTTCTACCTGATTCCCAAGGCAAGACCGGAAGCACCCATCTGCTGGCTGGCAGGCTTTGATAAAGTGCATCTGATGAAAGGCGAGACGCAAACTGTTCGTCTCAAGATTGACACGCGCGAACAAAGCATAGTTGACGCGGATGGCCGCCGAAGCGTGCAATCGGGGGAGTATGAACTCTATATAGGCGGAAGCCAGCCCACGGACCAATCAGGTGTCTTCCTGCCCTTTCACATCGAAGGTTCAAGCTTTATGGCTCCCTGATTTAAGCTCCCGAGTTGAAGCGCGATCTTCGCGGAAAAGACCGAGAATTGCGGTCTGGTGTGCGCCGTCGCGGGCAAAGCCGATTTTACCGTCGGGGAGATCGGCATCCGCTTCATATTGTTATTGATATGCGCAGGCCCTGGGGTCAGATCAAGTTTTTCTTGACAGTTTTTCAAAAACGTACATATACTTTTTGTGCCCAAGTAAATCACATTACTTGGCAGCCTGAAACTTTGAGGCGAACTAGAAACTGTTCGAGTCCGGTCCAACAACACATCTGAATAGGAGATACGAGATGAATCCCTCACATCTGTGTCCGAATAAGAGTCTGTCAATAGGCTTGATCGCTCGCGCCGCGTTGCTGACTGTAACTATCGCAATGCTCGGAAGCGGGTTCCTGAGAGCTCAGACAGTGGCATCATACGACTTTGAAGACGGAACCGCCGAAGGCTGGGGCTCGTTTTACGGAGCGAGTACGCCGGTAGCAACGAACGCCGCGGCTTACACGGGCTCTTACAGCCTTTTGACGACGACCGCCTCCGCCGGGCACGGTGGGCCGTCCATCTCCCTGAACAGCGTATTGCTGCCGGGAGCGACGTACACCATCACCGGATGGGTCAGGCTGGCCTCCGGCGCCACCAGCGCCAATGCGAACTTCTCGATGGTGCGCAGCGACCCAAGCTGCTCCGGCGGAACCTGCTACGACACCATCGGCACCTACGAGGTGGCCGTGACCAACACGGGCTGGGCGCAGATCGGTGGCAGCTATACGCCGACCACGACGGAGACGAGCTTGCTCTTATATGCGCAGTTGGTGGGTGCAACCAGCGCGATAGGCTTCTATCTGGACGATGTGGTGATTACCGAGACCGCGCCACCGCCCAACGGAGCGACGATTGCGAGCTATACCTTCAACGGGAGCACGGACGGCTGGTTCCCCTTCGGATCGCCGACGCTGACCCCATCGACCTCGCTACCGGCCGACCCGAACGGCGTTACGACCGGCCTGCTGGTATCAAATCGGACCGCGGGTTACATGGGCCCGGCCCTGAACCTTCTGGGCGTGAACAACATGGTTGCCGGCGCGACCTATCAGATCACCGCATATGTGATGCTGCAATCGGCGGACACGAGCAATCCGACGGTCACGCTATCGACCAAAACAGCAGACTGCGCGACCACCGGATCGTATGGAACAATTGCCACCTCTACGGCCTTATCGAACACGGCATGGACCAAGGTGCAGGGCACCTTCAGCTACAGCAATCTGCCGGGACCGCCAACGACTCTGGATCTCTATCTGCAATCGAGCAGCGCGACGGACTCTTTCTATGTGACCGATGTGACGATCGGTGAACTGTCGCCGCCTCCTCCGAACCCAAGCCAGCAGGACAACACTGGCATTACGAGCACGTTTGAGGACGGAACGACGGATGGCTGGGGTTCGCGCTCCGGCAGTTCCTCGGTTACTAACTCGACCGCAGCGGCGCACAGTGGCGCTCACAGCCTGCTGACCACGGGACGCACCGCCAACTGGGATGGGCCATCGATTAATGTGAGCAACAAGATGTATGTCGGCTCGACGTATAACCTGAGCGTGTGGGTGATGATGATGCCGATCGATGGCTCATCACACGTGATCAACATGAGCCTGCAGACGACCAAGAGCGGAACCACCAGCTATCCAAGCGTGAGCGGCTATCCGGGCGTTACGGTTCCAGACGATGGCAACTGGCACCAGATCAACGTGATGGGCTACACCATGTCCAGCCCTTATGACACCGGCCAGGCCTCGCTCTATCTGCAGACCGTGCCCGCGTCAGGCACCGACCTGGTCTCGTTCTATATCGACGACTTCCAGTTGTCCTATGTGTCGCCGCCGAGCATCCAGACAAATATTCCATCGATCTACCAGTCGCTTTCGTCGTATTTCCCCATCGGCGCCGCGGTGGATACCACCGATCTGTCGGGAGCGCATGCGCAACTGCTGGCGATGCACTTTGACAGCATGACGCCGGGCAACGACCTGAAGTGGAGTTCGGTGGAGGCTTCGCTGGGCACCTACACCTACGGCAACGGCGACAATCTCGTGAACGAAGCAGTCTGCAACAACATGAAGGTGCGCGGCCATAATCTGGTTTGGGCATCGGGCGCGCAGACACCGTCCTATGCATTTGGGGACGGATCAAACACGCCCGCGAATCAGGCAACGGTGACTGCGAATATCCAGGAGCACATTCAGAGCGAGGTGCAGCACTTCGGCAACAAGGTGTATCTCTGGGATGTGGTGAATGAACCGCTCGATCCCAGCCAGCCGGATTGCCTGTTGCATGGGCCGTTCTATCAGGTGCTTGGCAAGAGCTATATTGACGTTGCCCTGCAGGCGGCCCGGCAGTATGCGCCGCCCGGCACGCTGCTCTTCATCAATGACTACAGCACCGCTGACCCCAACCGTCTCGCCTGCCTGGTGCAGGTGATTCAGGACTTGAAGAGCCGCGGCATTCCCATCGATGGCGTCGGCCATGAGACGCACAGCGCCATCAATTATCCATCGGTAGCCGCAGTGGTCAACGCGGTCGATACCATCGCCGCGGATTTCCCTGGCATCAACCAGCAGATCACCGAGATGGATCTCAGCGTCTACAATGCCGGCGACACCACATCGAATTACGGAAACAGTATTCCGCCAGCGGTTCTCGCCGAAGAAGGCTGGCTCTACGCGCAGTACTTTGAAGCCTTCCGCCAGTTGAAGGGCAAGATCAGCGACGTGACCATCTGGGGCATGGCGGACGACGACACATGGCTGGATAGCTTCCCGGTCACTCGCACCGACTATCCGCTGCCCTTTGACATGAACCTGCAAGCCAAGCCCGCGTATTGGGGCATTGTCGATCCAACCCAGTTGCCGGGATTCGGCATGACCTTCCTGGTGAGCAACAAAACGGGCGCGCAAAACGCGCGCGTGTGGACCCTGACCGCAACTAACGGCACAGTGGGTACGGCCTATGCGACGCAAATTACCGGCTTCACGCTGACTCAGACATCGGGAGCGGCTTGCACGCCAGTGATTAATCCGCCGAGTTCATACCCTGTTTCCCTCGGTGACATCCCGGCTGGCGGAAGCGCAAGCGTAAACTTTACCATCGACTTCACCGGCTGCGCCAATCTGGCGCGGTTCAAGATGAGTGCGCCGTGGAGTTCGGCAACCTACGATACCGGCACCTACGTGCTAGGCAACCAGTTCCGATAAGACAGAAAGAGAGGCCATCCGATGAAATGCTTTGCAATACGATCTGTGTTAACGCTCATGGCGGCCGCGGCTTTTGCCCTCGGTGCGCATGCTGACGATATCTCGCTCACGCTCATCCCTGCCAGCGGACCTGTTTACGGGGCTGCCGGGCAGGCGGTAGGCTGGGGCTTTACCCTCACTGACAACAATGCATCTGAATGGGTGCTTTTAGACAGTTCCTATTTCGTCGGCACGTCACTCTATGGAAGCTACACGGACTACATCGGAAGCCAGAACTATGTGGCCGGGCCAGCGCCGGAAAGCGCGACGATTACTTCGCTGTGGAACCAGACTGCGCAGACAGGAACCGGTGAGTTTGATCTCTTTGCCACCGATCCTGGAGACTTCTCGTTTTCCGGGACCATCAACGTTAACTACACACTATTCAGCGTGGATCCAAACAACCCAAACTTTGACCCAGACACGGACACACTAGGCTCCGGGACATTTTCAGACCCGGTGCAAGTAAACCCCGAGCCGGCTTCGTGGATACTCATGAGCCTGCCCTTAGCCCTCTTGATGCTCTTCGCCTGGCATCGACAGGCAGCAGCAATTCGTCCGTAAACAACCCAGACAGTACTTGCGCGGGAGATGGCCAAGAGGCCATCTCCCGCGTTGCATTTTAGCTGGATACGAGCTACGCTCCTGTTACTCGCCAATATTCTGACTTGAAAATCCCTTACAAAAGTTCCTCCAATTTACGAATCAGACCCACGTCGCGCCCTGATAGAACCATGGCGAACCACGGGCCTACTGCCACCACTTTTCCCCTTTCCGATAAGTGCGGTGAAGTTTTCCACAAGACGCTGAAACGATCACGAATGAGCGTGCACTATAGGTTGTGCGGCAACTCAGAGCGCCAGTTTTCCGCGGCGCGGAGGCATATGCAATCCATCGAGAACAAGGGTTGGCCGCGCAGGATGGATCCGTGGCTGCACTCGAATGGAGCGCAAGCCGTAATCATGTTTTGAGGTAGGTTGATGGCTTCCCCTAACGATAAGCGCGCGGTTTCGTGCACTCCTGAGACAGAACTGCATCTCGTGCCGAAGAAAGATTTCTGCCACGCGCAGAATTCTCAGGAGTGGGCTACGGAATTTGACGATACGCGCATAATGGAGATGGACATTCCGGGCCGCATCCCGCCAGCCATCATTCCGGCACAAACCGATTTAAAGTTCAACGACAAGATAAAACAGACGATTCCCCCGGCGCAGATGATTTATCCAGAGCAGACGACTCTGGCGTCCAGGACGAAGCTGCTGAATGCTGCCGAGTTGCATCAAATATACGCCGGCACATCAGTTCCTGCGCATCGCTATCTGTCCAGTTTGCTGAGCACGGCCGTCACCTCACAGGCGATTGCTCTGGACCCTGCGAAATGGCTTGACGGTATCTCGGGAGTCAATTTATCGAAAGTGGTTGAGGCGTGGCTACACACTAACGGAAACACCGAATACGAGCAGTTGAATAGCATCGGGCTGGATGCGAATACGGGCTGGTTGACCGGCGTGTTAACGGTGAAGCGGCGCAGCGGTTACTCCGGTGGGCCTTCGACAGCGGGCAGCAGAGAGTTTCTCGCGATCTGGGTTGACTGGGGTACGGGGTTCCAGTATGAGGGAACAACCTCAGTGGCGGTGCACGACTACAGCAACCTTCCGGCAGCCGGTTTGGAGTACAGAGTTTTTCTGCCGGTGGATATTCTAGCGGACGTGCAACCCGGCAGCAAAGGAGTACGAAGGGTGAAGGTGCGGGCGGTGCTTTCCTGGAATACGCCGCCTTCCACCACCGATCCTTGTGCTCCTGTGATCTGGGGAAATAGTCTGGATGGCTTAATCCTGATTCCTTTGGACATCAACGTAAGCAGCGGCGCACGATCCAGCTCAAAGGACGTGCCGGCTAGTTTTTGCCTGCGAGCGATAAGCTGATCGACCGGCTTCCCCCAGAAGCAGACGGGGCCCGCTTTTCGGAGCGGGTTCCGTCTGCAGCCAGATAAAAAGGAGAAACTTCGAGATGATCGATATCAATTACTCCTGGCGTTTTGCTCTCTGCGCGCTGGCTATTTGGCGGATTGCTCATTTACTGGCCAGGGAGAACGGCCCTTGGGATCTGATTGAGCGCCTGCGCGCCTCTCTTGGCTCCGGCAAGTTGGGCCGCCTGATGGATTGCTTTTACTCTTTGAGTTTCTTGATTTCGCTGCCTCCCGCTATCTGGATGAGCAGCAGTTGGATGCAGCTTCTCGTACAGTGGCTGGCACTCTCGGCATTGGCATGTCTGCTGGAAAGAGCAATGCAGGGGTGGCAAAGGAGCCACCGCGTAATTCCCGTTTCCACATCTTATCTGGATAAAGTCATCGGCGGAGGAGTGTGAGAGCGATGCAAATGCAACCACAGGCGAACTATGAGAGTCCCGGCAGTGAGAGCAATGTGGAACAGGCAGTTCCGTGGTCGGAGTTATCGTCTCCAGGCGAATTATCAAAATATGATAAGCCTCGTGCTTTGGCCGGGAGAGAGTCGAAGTTAGATATTCCTTTGAATTCGCCGTGGTTTTACTTGTCAATGATTTTGCTGTTTTGGCTGCTATTGCTTTGAAAAGGACGCGGAAATGCCCCGGCTGCCGCGTCGGGCATCCGGTTCGGCTCTCCTCTAGAACTCATAAGTTACGTGCGCAGGCAACCTCCGCAATGCTATACTTTGGTCCACTCGGCTAGGCGGAGTCAGCGTTGCAATTTTATTCATTCAATGCAGGCTATGTGGAGAGTCTCTGTGCCGGTGACCACCAGGCGCAGGAGCACTTTGTCGGCTACTTCACGGAATTGATCCAACTCAAGCTTCGCAACCGCCTCCAATCCCAACAAACCATTGAGGATATCCGCCAGGAGACCTTTGCCCGCGTCTTGTCTGTTTTGCGCAGGAACGGCGGCTTGCGCCAGCCGGAGCGTCTCGGCGCCTTCGTGAATATGGTATGCAACAATGTACTGTTTGAACATTACCGCTCCGCCGGCCGCAGCGAGTCGCTGGATGTGGAAGGGCGTCCGGAACTGGCCTCCAAGGGCGCCGATGCCCTGGAGATTGCGGCTGCCGGGCAGATCAAGGACAAAGTGCGGGAGATTCTGCTTGACCTGGACCCGCGTGACCGCTCGTTGCTGCAGGCCGTCTTTATTGACGAACGTGACCGCGACGAAGTCTGCCGGGAGTTTGGAGTGGACCGCGACTATCTGCGGGTGATGCTGCATCGCGCCAAGCAGGAATTCAAGGCCGAGTACATCAAGCGTATGGGGAATCAGATGCCCCAGGGCACAAATATCAGGGGGATTTGAAACGATTTACCCGCCGTGGCCACTATCCATAGTTGGACCGTATTGGGGATAAAGAAGATGGATCACAGCGAAGCTGTACAACAGATGATTGCCGAGCGTTATCTTCTGAATGAGCTGACGCTTAATGAGCGCGAGGCCTTCGAGGAGCATCTCTTCGATTGCCCCGAGTGCGCCCTTGATATCCGTGCAGGAGCCGTATTCGTAGAGGCGGCCAAAGCCCAGTTGCCTAAGCTGGCCGGCGCTGCGCCGGCCCCCGTTCCGTCTCGTTCCCACAAGCCTGGGGTACGGCGGGAGTGGCGGCTCCGTTGGCTGCAGCCCTCCTTTGCTGTTCCCGTCTTTGCCTCCTTACTGCTGGTTCTCTGTTACCAGAATCTGGTCACCTATCCCAGATTGCGGGCTTCGGCCGGCGAGCCACGTCTTCTTCCCTCGGTTACACTGCATGGGGCCACGCGGGGCGGCGCTCCCTTGACCGTCACCGTTGATCGCCGGCGCGGAGTTGCGCTTCCAGTCGATCTTCCCGCGCTATCCAGCCCGGAGGCCTACGCCTCCTACAGCTTCGACCTCTATGACCCTCAAGGGAAGCTTGCCTGGACCGGCGGAGTGGCCGCTCCCAGCGGCAGCGACGGTCAGCGGCTCTCTCTGGTGATTCCGGGAGCAATGCTGCAAAACGGTGTTTATTCCCTGGTGGTCTCCGGCGCCGGGGCTCATGGAGAACGCACCGTGATTGACCGGTATGCCTTTGATCTTCGTTTGACCGATTGATGCGTCTTCCCCGGACGCCATAATGTTCTCCCCCTACTCTAAATAGGAAAGGTGTAATCCCATGTCCGAAGTGAACGAAAGAACGCACCGATTCGATGCGGAAGCTGTGGTCCTTTCGGGCCAACTAGACCTTCCAGTCTCCCAGAAAATTGCACCCCTGGCCTACTCGAAACTCCCGGAGAAGGGCGGCTACTTCAACCAGCGCTCGGATAGTTTCCGGATTGAAACTATTATCTCCTTCAGCGCCGCCTATTCCCATGTATCGGGCAGCAAAAGCCCCAAGCCGGGCAGGGGATGGGACACCTTAACCACCACGGTGGTGGAAGGGCTCAATGTGATGGAGGTGCTCACGGCTGACCGCGTCGTGGGGCAGACCATCACTGAACACCCCCTCGCAGGCTACGTGCCGACCATCTCCTTTCTCGGCACCCGCTTTGAGAATCTCCGCATCGCCGGCTTCCCGGTCGAGTTGGAGTTCGATCACAACATCTTCGGCCCCAAACCGGCCGACGATGCGCCCTACACCCACGATACGGGCTTGATCAAACGCGTCGCCCGCCAGTACGACCGTATCGCTTCAAACAAAGATCTTCCTTTAGAACTGCTGAAACGGTACAATCAACTATCCCCCACTCTTGGCAAGTCGGAGGCGGTTGAATGTTCACTGGTCAACCAGGCGGCTGGCCGCTACCCGGGGAAAACCTTTGGGCACATCATCACGGTTCCCGGCTTCGGGATCATCACCCTGGCCAAGCTGACCGTGAAGCACGAGAACCCTCACGAAAAAACGAAAGTCCCCCGCAATACCACCTTCACCCTGAGGATGATCGATCTCCAGTTGGGCTGCCCCACCAAGGGGAACGCAGGGGTTGGAGATGGCGGATCCAACGGAGGATCATATTAGGATCAAGACATTTCTTGATTTTCACTTGACACTAACGTAGCAAACGATAAAAAAGGTAAGCAAGGAGGACATTTCATGTTCAGCTTGCTCACTTCATTTCTCGTGTTTTTTCTCCATAACAATCCAGCGCAAGTAAACGCTACTGTTCAGCAACATTCCGCTGGTACAGTTACGACAATGGACGATAAAAACGGCAACCCCACCCCCACCCCTGGCGGAGGGCGTGGAGATGGCGGATCCAACGGGACCACCACCTAGTAGAGCTAGCGACCCCTCTGTATGTCCGCTGGACAATGTATCTTACATCAGGTCTGGCGGACATTCGGAGATTGTTTAGCACCGTGTGGTGTTGCTTCCAGCCCCGGTTTTTTCCTTATGCGTGGGTACTTTTGCTGTTGATTCCTCTGCAAGATACGCGGCCCGGCAGCGCCTAGACTTCATATGACATTACTTGGATGCATTTCCATCTCTGTATTTTGAAATGACACAATCTGCCCACAAGTCGGCCCGAGATCTGTTACGATTAGGCAATTCAGATGGTGCAAGGCGTATCGTAGATGCCGAGCTCAAAAAATGTGGAGACCAAGGGTCTTCCACGGTTGTCTGGAGTCTACGTTTTATTCGCGCTGACCTGATCAGATATGCTGGGCATACAGATGAGGCATTGAAATATCTTCATTCTTGTGAGATAGAATTTCCGCCGAAGAACCACGACCTTCCATCCCAGATCGGCCTCAAGAAAACCTGTGGATATTGCCTCTGTATGTTAGGGAAATATGCACCATCGGATGGATTGCTTCAAGAGGCGGAGCATATGGCCAGGGATTCCGGAATGCTGGAATTGCTCTGTGAAGTACAGCACTGTCAAGCTTGGCTCCTATACGTTCGCGACGATCTTGAGTCTTCAGAACGCCTTTTTCGAGAGATTTTCAGTGCTTCTGAGCAGATTGATGATTGGTATTACCGTGCTATTGGACTGTGGGGCATAGGGAAAAACATCATGATGCGAGGACACAGGAGTAGAGATCCGCTCTTGCTCAAGGAGGCGCTACCCTGGTTTGAAGAATCACACGATCTTTTTGCCACTGCAGGAAGGCAAATGTTTGCATACGCCGACATGGCAGTATGCTTTTTGGGCATGGGAGATGACACTAAATCGCTGGAATTGCTTGAAGATGTGTTACCTTTTTATGCTGAAGCAGGATGGGTTCACAACTATCAAGTCACGATCGCAAATATTGGTAATGTCTATCGAAAAAGGGGCGATTATTTGCGGGCCATTGAATACTATCGCTGCGCTATAGCATATGCACGAGAGATTAATGATCCTTTATCCATCCGGAAATGGACTTATAATCTACGTCTTTCGTACTCCTTGATCCGTCAATCTGTGGAACAGATGCGAACAACACTATCCTGATTATATGATGGAATGGAATCATGTTCATTTTTAGCAGCTTCCGATCCACATGTATCCAGTTCGCATGGGTAGTGATATTGCTGGTCCTCATCCCACTTGAAGACACAAATCCCGGCGCAGCACATGCGGCGTATGACCATGCCTTGATACTCTTTCAACGCGGGAGATTGGCTGATAGTGAGCGGGAAGCTGAACAGGGAAACAGACAATTCCAGATTTCCCGTCCGGAATGGGCAGAGAGATTCCTTCTCCTAGAAGCCGAGACTATGGTGCGGCGCGGGATGTATCAGGATGCCCTGCGACTCCTTGCCGGCTACCACTCCGATCCTCAAGACTCTGAAGAAACCATCCGTAAGCTCTCAATCGAAGTCGATGCTTTGACTAGCCAAGGACAGATTTCAAACGCCAATCAAAGTATCATCTTGGCTGAAGCAATCTGCAAGGATTCATATTACACATCATGTGGCGCTGTACTTCGGACACGCGGCATACTGGCGGTTAAAAAGGGAAATATATCTGAGGCCAATCACCTGTTTCTTGAATGTCTTTCTTTTGCGCATATCCATCAGGATCGGTTCCTGGAAGCAAGAACATTTTTGAACTTAGGATGGACATCACTACAGAACGACCGCTATGACGAAGCCGCTGAATGGTCGTCGTCCGCATATCGAACTGCTATGGAGTTAGGTGCTGAAGATATGGCCCAAGTTGCTTCCGGCAATCTCGGATGGGCCTATTACCAGTTGGGAGACGACGAAAGAGCGCTCGAATTGTATCATGAAGCGGAAAAGATCGCAGCAAGGCTCGGAAATATTCGCTTTGAACTCAAATGGATCAGCAATGCCGGATATGTCTATAGCGACAGCGGCGATTTGACCCGGGCCGCACAGTCCTATCGCCAGGCGCTCGATCTGGCAAGGCAGATTGATAGCAAGGAAGACATCGTGATTGCGTTGGAGGACCTGGCAAGGGTTTCGGTGGAGACCGGAAAACTGGATGAGGCAAGCGACTATATCCATCAGGTAACTCCCATAGAAAGCGCGGGCGGCAAGCGCCTGAGCGCCTATCTGATGGTGACGCGGGGCATGTTGGCCGCCGCGCGGCACGAGGACCGGCAGGCGGAGACGCTCTTTCGCGCGGTGCAAAATGACTCCGCAAGCCCCACCACGAGGCGGCTCAACGCAGGGGACGAGCTGGCACGGTTATTGGAGCGCCAGGGTAACACACGGGAAGCGGAGCGAACCTACAAGACGACGCTGGCCACCTTCGAGTCGGCGCGGGCGCAGCTCAAGCACGAAGACTCGCGGCTTCCCTTCGCGTCTAACGCTACCGGCATCTACGACGGATACATTCACCTGCTGGTGGAAGAAGGCAGAAGCGAGGAAGCCCTGTCCGTGGCCAGCCAGAGCCGCGCCCGGACCCTGGCCCAAGGCCTGGGCGTGGCCGTGAACAAAGCCTCGTTCCAGCCCTCAGCCATCAACCCCCGCCAGATCGCTCAGCAAACCGGCGCAACGCTGCTTTTCTACTGGCTGGGAGTCCGGCAGTCCTACCTGTGGGTCATCACGCCACCCACAATTACGCTGATTAAACTACCCCCGCAGATTGAGATTGTTGCTCACATCAAGCGCTACAGCCAGGCTCTGCTCGACCTGGAGGACCCGCAGCAGGCCGGCAATCCGGATGGGATGGCGCTCTATCAAAATTTAGTAGCTCCGGCCGCAAAGCTCATTCGTCGCAAAGCGCCAGTGATGATTCTGGCCGACGGTGCACTGAGTCAACTGAACTTTGAAACCCTGCTGGCTCCAGGTCCTGGTCCAAAGGTTGGCCGCGGCACAGCCCCCGCTTATGCCGTACATTACTGGATCGAAGACGCAACTCTGCTCTCGGCCCCGTCGCTGGATCTGCTGGCAGCGGCAAAGCCAGCACTCGGATTCAGTCGAAAACTGCTCCTGCTGGGCAACCCCGTCTCGCCCAGCCCGGAGTATCCCAGCCTGCCGCTCTTCGGCGCGGAGATGACCCGGATTGAACGGCACTTTGCCTCACATCGTGCAACGGTCTTCGCTGGAGAACAAGCCAGTCCCGCAGCTTATTTGACCGGCAATCCGGCGCAATATTCCTACATCCATTTTGTCTCTCATGCGGTTGCCAACCGCACAGACCCGTTGGATTCAGCCATCATCCTTTCGGATTCAAAGCTCTCCGGCAGCAATACCGGCGAGGCTTCCTTCAAGCTCTACGCGCGCGACATTATGCAGCATCCCATCAATGCCCGGCTGGTGACCATCTCGGCCTGTTACGGCAGCGGCACGCGCTCCTATGCAGGCGAAGGTTTAGTGGGCCTCTCCTGGGCATTTCTCCGCGCCGGCGCGCACAACGTCATCGGCGCTCTCTGGGAGGTTAGTGACGATTCGACGCCACGCTTGATGGATACTCTCTATCAGAGCCTGGAAGACGGCCAGGCGCCCGCGACCTCGCTGCGCAACGCAAAACTCACCTTATTACATTCACAAAGCAAATTTCGCAAACCATTTTTCTGGGCCCCATTCCAGATTTATACCAGGCAATAAGTCGCTTCAGAACATCTGGGCTGTGCGTGCGCGACTAGATTCAGAAATATGGAGGAAGCCACTAGCTAGATTCTCGGGATGAGCTTTCGAATTTTCTCTATAAACTATTGATTATAAAGACTCTATGGCGGTGGATGGAGTTCACAGCAAACTGCTCTCTCTTAGGATTTGCAACCATGCCAATGCGAGCGTCCCGCGAGCGTCTGCCGCACCGCGGGTGCTGGCGGAGGGAGAGGGATTCGAACCCCCGGTGCCCTTTCAGGCACAACGGTTTTCAAGACCGCCGGTTTCAACCGCTCACCCATCCCTCCGCAGGGAGTGGGGCTGTCTTGATTGTACGTCGAAAGAAGATATTTCCGGCAGGATTTGGCGGCGAGGGGCCGGCAACAACAAAAAGGGAAGGGCGGAGCGACGGCGCCGTTATAGGGATAGCCATCTATGGCGCCATAGCTCAGCCGCAGGGTGAAGGTAGCGCCGGGATGGGCGTCCATGCATAGACCAGGAAGCGAGCCTTGCCCAGCTTTTCTCCGGCGGGTATGAGCACGCTGCTGATGGTGTCGCGAATGCGGCGATTAGTCTAGCGGAAGATGGGTTCAACACGGCGGGCGGCCACGAGCAAGGCGACCTGCAGCAGCATAACAGAACGAAGTTTGCGAGCAAACATATAACTCCTGATTCATTGAAATGCAGCTTCCAGCTACTAGCCAGGCATTCGCGAAGACAAAATCCAGAGGCTGTCAGCTAATAGCTAATTCTTTGGCATGACCAGCACCTCTACTCCAGACGCCGCCTCCTTCTGGCGGAAGATTTGCTCGGTGGCTTTCTGGAACTCTTCCGGCTTCGCGTTGGGAATATCGGTGAAGGTTTGCGGATTGCGATCGGTCAGCGGGAACCAGGAACTCTGCACCTGGACCATAATACGGTGGCCGCGGCGGAAGGTGTGAAAGAGATCGGGCATGGTAAAGTCGATTTCGGTTTCCTTGCCTGGCGTCAGCGGCTCCGGCTTCTCCCAACTGTTACGAAACTTCGCGCGGAATGGCTCGCCGCGCACCAGTTGCTGGTACCCGCCCATGTGCAGCGGCGGCGCGTCGAGAATGCGCTTTCTGCCGTGGGAAGTATCTTCGGGGTCGGGGTAGTCCTCCGCATAGACGTCAATGAGCTTCACATCGAAGTCGGAGTCCTTGCCGGAGCTGGCGATCTTGAGTTTGGGAGAGATGGGACCGGCGATGGTGACGTCTTCTTCCAATGGCTCGGTCTGGTAAACCAGCACATCGGGCCGGTAGCTGGCGAAACGCTGGTCGTCCACCATGTAGCGCTGGGGAACGGTGTCGGTGGTGTAGCCCACAAACGGGACGGGATGGTTGGGGTCGCTGACATACTCGTCCGCGCCGCTCTGCTCTGTGGGTGGATCGAAGCTGAGCTTGCCGCCGGCGCGGAAGTAGAGCGTTTTGGGCGCGGCTGCCTTGGGAGGCCAGGAATCAAAACTGCGCCACACATTCGTGCCCGTCTCGAAGACCACCGCGTGCGGCAATTCATTTCCTTTGACTTTCAGATAGTACTCAAAGAAAGGAAACTGGATGTTGGCGCGGAAGTACTCGGCGGTTTTGGAGTTGAACTGCACTTCACCCAGGTGAGAGCCGTCGCTGCGCGACCAGCCGCCATGCACCCAGGGGCCTTCGACCAGCGTGGCGGGTGTCTTGGGGTTGAGCTTGCCGACGGCGTAGAAGGTCCTGAAGGGGCCGCTTAAATCCTCGGCATCATACCATCCGCCCACCACCAGAACCGCGCAACGCACGTTCTTCATGTGGCGCGATAGGTCGCGGGCCTGCCAGTAACTGTCATAGGTCGTATGCATGGCCTGATCTTTGAAGAGCCAGTTGGAACCTTTGAGATAGAGATTGGCGATATTACCGGCCTGAAGATAGAACTTGTAACTGTCCGGAGTGCCGTAGTCGAAGGGAATGGATGGTTTTGGGGTGAGCGGGTTCTCCTGAGGCTTGAAGAAAGAGTAGAAGCTGAAGTTGGCGCTGAGCATGAAGACCCCGCCGTGGTAGGCGTCGTCACCCATGAACAGGTCGGTCATAGGCGCCTGCGGACTGGCGGCCGCCAGAGCCGGGTGCGAATCGATAATGGACGCCGAGGTATAAAAGCCGGGATAGGAGATTCCCCAGATGCCCACCTTGCCGTTGTTGTTGGGGACGTGTTTGAGTAGAAACTCGATGGTGTCGTAGGTGTCGGAGGAGTCGTCCACGTCGGCGGGCGACTTCTTGTCGTCGATGTGCGGACGCATCTCCTGATACTCGCCCTCGCTCATCCAGCGTCCGCGCACGTCCTGATAGACAAAAATGTAACCGCTTTTTTCGAACTCCTCGGACGGGCCCAGGTGGCGGGGATACTGGTCCTCGCCGTAGGGAGCGACGCTATAGGGAGTGCGATCCATCAGGAACGGGTACGGACCGGCGGCGGCATCCTTGGGTACATAGACCGCCGTAAACAGCCGTTTGCCGTCGCGCATCGGAATGCGGAACTCGTACTTGGTGTAGTGTGCGCGGACGTAGTCTTCATGGGGCGCTTCGGGGGCCGTGGGCTGGGCGCGGAGCAGCGTGGAGGGAAAGACAAAAACGGCCAGAATGGCGAAGGAAAAGCGGTATAGCCTGAGCATCTTCGGATGCAATCTCCTGTGCAACCAGATTACTCCAGCAGGGCGGGCGTTTAGCAGGGCGGGGCCGCGCAGTTGAAGTCCCCGCGCAACTGCGTGTATCTTTCTATACTGAAACCATGGCCAAGATTCCGGTTTGCGGATGGACGCTGGAAGAGGCCGCGCGCGGGCGCGGGGCGCTGCGCATTGCCGGAGTGGACGAGGCGGGGTGCGGACCGCTCTTCGGTCCAGTCGTCGCAGCCGCAGTCATTCTTCCCAGGGGCTGCCGTCTGCGAGGCCTGACCGACTCGAAAAAACTCTCTGAAAAGAAGCGCACGGAGCTGAACGCAGCGATTCGCGTCCATGCGGTTTGCTGGGGTATCGCCGAGGTGGACGCCCAAACCATCGACCGCATCAACATTCACCGGGCATCGTTGCTGGCCATGCGGCGCGCCGTGGAGCAATTGGAGCATAGTCCGGATTTTTTGCTGATCGACGGCCGCAACACGATTGACTGGGATTGCGAGCAGAGGGCAGTCATCCGGGGCGATGGGATCAGTTTTTCTATTGCCGCGGCCAGCGTGCTGGCCAAGGTATATCGCGACCGGCTGCTGGTGGAGCTGGACAGCATGTATCCCGGCTACGGCCTGGCGCGGCACAAGGGCTACGGTTCGCCGGAGCACATGGCCGCGCTGGAACGGTTGGGGCCGACGCCGCTGCACCGCAGGAGTTATAGCCCGGTAGCGCAGGCGGCGTTACAATTTCCTGAGTTCTGAATACGCGTGAGGCTCACCGTGAAACAGTTGCGCTGGTTGTGGGTTTTCTCCATCAGCTGCCTGTTAATAGCAGGCTGCGATACAAAAAAGCCGAAGAAGCCCGACCCAACCAAGGGCATAGTGACCGGGATTGTTCTCTGCGCGGATACCGGCAAACCGGCGCGCTTTGCCAAGGTAACGCTCTCAGCTGCTCCCCAGAAAGATGGAAAAGCCGACCAAGGCGCTCCTCTTCCAGAGGACGAAACCACAATGACCGGCTTGGATGGGCGATTCAGGCTTGAGGCCGTCGAACCGAGCCATTACTATGCCTTCGCTACACTGGAGGGCTACCTGAATCCCATGCGCGGACTTGATTTTGCAAAGATCAACGAACACACCAGCAATCAGGAACAGGAACTGGATGCGATCAATCAGTGGAAGGATCACATGGTCGAAGTCACGGTTCATGTGCGTCGCGCTAGTGATATATCACTTCAAGTGGAACGCGGCGCGGAGATCAGCGGAACGGTGACGTTTGACGACGGCAGTCCTGCCATCGGGATGCACTTCCAACTCTTTCGCAAGAACGAAAAGAAGAGCTGGACGGATGTGGGCATTACTCTCTTTAGCGGCTGGGCGCTCGACGAGTTGAGCGACAGCCACGGCCATTACAACCTGACAAATCTTTCTCCCGGAGAGTATAAGGTGTGTGCATTGATGCCGCTGGATTCGCAAGACACCGCGCCCCGCATCTGCCTGGGCAACACCTTCCGCATCAAGGATGCGAAGACCGTCAAGGTACAGGCCGGAGAGACAGCCAGCGGTGCTGACATTGAAATTCCGCTTTCCGGGCTGCATACGGTGGCGGGAACTGTTACGGCGCTTGCCGATGATCATGCGCTGAAGAACGCCGCCGTGCAGCTAATATATGCAGATGACCGGGAGAAGGCGCGGGAAGCGAAGACATCTGAGGATGGGATTTTTTCTTTCCCGTATGTTCCCGAAGACAAGTACATTATTCAGGTCTCCGGCGCAAAAGATGCGAAGCAGGAGAATCCCGAGGATAGTTCTGGCGATACGGGAGCCGCAACTTCAAAACCCATTGCCGCGCGCAGCTATGAGGAAAAGGAACTGCCTGTTGTGGTGATGGGCGAAGTGGATGATCTGCAGATACAACTGGTGGCGACTCCGCCAGATAAGCCCAAAGTACCGTAGCTAGTACGAGCCCAAAATAGGCTCATCCTGAGGCTCAGGTTGGGCGTGCCTTATGGGTTTGCATCCATTCCTGGATGGGACGCGCCAGCAGTAACACAGCCAGCACAACCGTAATAGTCAATGGCGTGCGCACACCGGGCTTAACCTGCCACCAGTAGTGAATCACTCCGCAGACAGCGGCGGCGTAGACCAGCTTGTGAAGATTGCGCCAGCGCGCGCCGCCCAGCTTGCGGATAGCCCAGTTGGTCGAGGTCGCCGCCAGCGGCAACAGCAGCAGCCACGCAGCCACGCCGGCGGTGATGTAACGGCGCTTGGCGATGTCAGCGGCCATGGCGTTTACATCGAATCCTGCGTAGAGAGCGATGTACGTCAGCAAATGCAGCGAGGCGTAAAAAAAGGCGAAGAGACCCAGCAGGCGGCGAAATTTAATCAGCCAATTCAAGCGCGGCGAGAGGCGGCGCACTGGCGTGATGGCCAGCGAGATGGTCAGGAGGTATAGCGTGGTCAGGCCGGTTGTAAAGGTGATGGTATGGATTTGGTCCGCGCCGAGGTTGTCGGTTGCCGCACCCCAAATCAACCAGCCTAGCGGCCACAGGCAGGCCAGCCAGACAAGGATTTTCAACGCGATGAGGATAGGTCGTTTCATGGATTGCCTTCAGGCTATGTAAGCCGCGCTCCGCTAATACTGCATTAGAAAAACTTGCGCAGGTCCATGCCGTTGTAGAGCGACGCTACCTGATCGCCGTAGCCGTTGAACATTAAGGTTGTGCGGCGCTGGGCGTAGAAGGGCAGGCCGATGCGACGCTCGGTCTTCTGGCTCCAGCGGGGATGGTCCACATTGGGATTGACGTTGGAGTAGAAGCCGTACTCGTTGGCCGCCTGGTCGTTCCATGTGGTGGGCGGCTGCTTATCCAGGAAGCGCACGGCGACGATGGATTTCGCTGACTTGAAGCCGTATTTCCATGGCACCACGATACGCATCGGCGCGCCGTTCTGGTTGGGCAGCACCTCGCCGTAGAGGCCGAAGGTCAGCAGGGTGAGCGGGTTCATGGCCTCGTCCATGCGCAGCCCCTCCGAGTATGGCCAAACGATGGCGGTTTGCGACGAGCCCCACTTCTCTATTTTCGTGTCGTAGTAGGAGAGAAACTGGATGTACTTTGCGCTGGGCAGAGGGTCGCATTGGCGGATGAACTCGGAGAGCGAGTATCCGACCCAGGGAATAACCATGCTCCAGGCTTCGACGCAGCGATGGCGATAGACGCGGTCTTCCAGCGGGCGCAGCTTGAGCAGCGTGTCGATGTCGAAGGTTTTAGGCTGCTTCACCTTGCCTTCCACACGCACGGTCCAGGGGCGGATGGGCAGCAAGCCGGCGTTTTTTGCGGGCTGATCCTTGTCCACGCCGAACTCGTAGAAGTTGTTGTAGTGGGTGATGTCTTCGAAGCTGGTCAACTGCTCGCCGGTGGTGGTGAGAGGGCTCTTCACGGTATTAAGTTTCGTTCCGGCCAGCACGGAGACAGAGGGGGATAAGATTTCCGCAAGGCGTCCGGCGCCAAGCGCTGCTGCGCCTGCGGCAACAGAGGTGGAGAAGGCCTTGCGCATGAAGCGGCGGCGATTGAGGTACTGATCTTGCGGCGTGATCTCCGAAGAGGGAATGTCGGATGGCTTGCCGATGAGCATGAACTGACCTCGCATGGGGAAGGTCTGACAACTGATTGGATACATTATAGGGGTTGAGCGGTGCAAGATTCGCCAAAGATTGTGAATTCCCAGCACCTGGAGTTTGTAGGCTTACTTGCTGAGAGCAAACGGCCATTGCCCCAGCATCCGGGCACGCACCATATAAATTAGCGTGCCTGAAATTGCGATGGCTGCGGCAATTCCCAGGCCTTCGAGGGCGTGGCTGCGGTTCACTAGCATGAAGACGAATCCGGCGATGGCTACCAGAGGAGGCAGCGGATAAAATGGCATCTTAAATGGCCGCTCGAGCTCAGGCCGCTGGATGCGGAGCAGGATGACGCCCACGTGTTGCAGAAAGAATTGCAGCAGGATGCGGGTGATGACCAGCATGGTGATGACCTGCTGAAGAGAAAAAAAGCAGAAGAGCGCGGCCACCAGGCCGAGGGCAACCAGCGAGCGGTGAGGAATGTTGTAGCGCGGATGGAGTGCGTCGAGAAAGCGGAAGTAGTTGCCGTCGCGGGCGGCGGCGTAAGGTACGCGCGAGTAACCCAGCTGCAGCGAGAAGATGGAGCCGAAGGCAGTCCAGATGATGAGCGCGGCCATCAGGCGGCCTGCGACATTGCCAAAGGCGGAGCGGGCGATGTCGGCCACCAGTTGCAGGCGGACCGTTGCGCCGGCAGAGACGTGCGCGGCGGCATCGCGCCCAAAATCGCGCATCGCAGGCAGCGCGGCCATGTTCATGGCAACGTAAAACGCGGCGACGAACAGGACCGACAGCAGGATGGCGCGCGGAATCGTCCGCTCCGGACGGCGCACCTCTCCGCCCAGAAAGCAGATGTTGTAGTAGCCCCAGTAGCAGTAAGTTGTCAGCAGCGTGGCCTGCGCCAGTCCGCCGAGCGCTGCCGGGAGGGGAATCGTGGGCGAGGCGGGCATCTGCCATCCGTGCGCAAAGCCGGAGACGATGACCCCGGCCATGGCCGCGAGCACTCCCGCAAAGAGCACCCAGGCCAGCCGCGTGATGGAGCTGAGATTGCGATAGAGCATCGCCGTAACCAGCAAACAGGCGGCGGCGGCGGCGAAGTTAGTGAAGTGCAGCGTGGGCAGCGAGGCGATAGGAGCGCGATCCAGCCCCGGCCAGAACCAGGCTAGAAAGCTGGAGAGGCCGATGCAGCCCGAGGCGATGGCCAGCGGCGCGGTGAAGCTCAACTGCCAGACGTAGAGAAAGCTGAGCCAGTTGCCGGCACGCTCAGGGCCGTAGATTTCCCTGATAAAAGCATAAGATCCGCCAGCCCTGGGGAAGGCTGCGCCCAACTCGGCCCAGACCAGCCCGTCGGCCACTGCGATAACCGCGCCCAGCACCCATGCCCAGACGGAGAGCCGGATGCCCGCCGCGGCGATCACCAGCGGCAGCGTGATGAACGGGCCGACGCCGACCATCTCCAGCATGTTGAAGGCCACGGCGGAGCGCAGGCCGATGCGGCGCTGGAGGGTGGCGGCGGGGATGGAAGAGGCGAGGGGCATGAGTCTCATACGCTCCCCGGATTGTACACTGACGGAAGTATGTTCTTTGCCGATAAGTCTAATCAAGCAGCAGCGGGTGCGGCCTTTGCCGGCCTGATTCTGGCGGGCATTCTCTCCGTTCGCCTGGCCTGTCAGCAGCCTGTCCAACAGCCTGCCCGGCAGCCCGTGCCCGTTGCGCTCACACTTGCATCCCTTCCCTTGCCCGAGCCGAGCGATGTTGCCATTCCCTTACCCGAGGACCGCGGCGCTGCGGCCCTCGAGCAATCGTTGAAGCGTCTCGGGACCACAGCTAGTTTGATGATTATCGTGGCGCATCCCGACGATGAAGACGGCGCGCTGCTGACTTACCTTTCGCGCGGGCAGGGCGTGCGTGCGTCGCTGCTGACGCTTACTCGCGGCGAGGGCGGCCAGAACGCCATGGGCGAGGAGAGCTACGACGCGCTCGGCCTGATCCGCACCAGCGAATTGCTGAAGGCCAGCGAATATTACGGCGCAAAACAGCTATGGGGAACGGAGGCTGACTTCGGCTTTTCCAAGACGCAAGAGGAGTCCTTCGCCAAGTGGGGACACGATCGCGTCCTCTACGACGCCGTGCTGGCGGTGAGGCGCGAGCGGCCGCAAGTGATTGTCTCCACCTTTGTCGGTGGCGTGAGCGACGGCCACGGCCATCACCAGGTCTCCGGCGAAATTGCGCAGGAGGTCTTCAAGGCAGCTGGCGACCCAACGGTTTTTCCCGAGCAGTTGAAGGACGGCTTGCAGCTTTGGCAGCCGCTGGCCGTCTACTCGATGGTTCCGTTTGCGCCTATCAAAGACGGAAAGATGCTCGACTACGCTACCGGCAAGTGGGCTCCGGCGCGCTTCAAAAATTACGTGACCGGCGAATGGATCGAAGGCGCTCCTTCTACCGACGTGACAATTCAGGTGGGCTCTCTAGTCCCGGTGCTGGGGCGCAGCCCGGTGCAGATTGCGCGCGAAGGCTGGGGCCAGCAGAAGTCGCAGAATGGCGGTGCGAATCCCACGCTGAGCGGACCGGCGGCGACGAGCTATCACCTCTGGGCCGTTGCGCCACAAGCGGCAACCAAGCCGGGAACTATTACTGCAAATGACGATCTATTCCACAACAGCAAGGTAAACATTGATACCAGCGTCTCTGGAATTGCTCACTTTGCCGGAGTTGTGCCCGAAGAACTGGCTGGAACACTTCGCCATATTGACGCAACGATTCAACAAGTTGAATCGAAATGCCCATGCAAAGCAAGCCTCCCTGTCGCGCACGAGTTTGCACCCATTTATCGTCAATTACTTGAATTTCGTAACGTAGTGGCCAAGAGCAGCCTGGATGGGAAGGCAAGGACCAGCCTGCTGTTCGAACTCGACGCCAAGATCGACGAATTTCAGGATGCGCTGAAGGATTTGCTCGGCCTGGACATGCTCGCCTTTACTACCAAAGCGGATAATCAGCCCAGCTTTGGTGGCAGAGGCGCATCCGCCGATGAAACGACACGCAGCGTGGTGCCAGGCGAGAAGTTCCTGGTGCGGGTCCACTCTTCACAAGCGACGCTGGAGACACGGCTCAACAGTGTCTGGCTCGACAGCCGCTGCGGCGACTCGTGGAAAGCTGAGAATACAACCGGAGCAATTAACTCCACGGCTTTCGTCAGCGATCCGATTATCCGCGTTCAGGTTCCCGAAAACGCGGAGCCGACCCAGCCCTACTTCACGCGTCCATCCATCGAACAGCCCTACTACGATCTAGCCCATCCGGAGTGGCGCTTGCGCTCCTTTGCGCCGTATCCGCTGGCGGCCTGGGCGGAGTTCACCTTTGACGGCCTGCCGATTCGCGTCGGCCAGGTCGTCCAGACCATGCAACGCGTTCCCGGCGTGGGTGGCGTCTACGAGCCGCTGGTGGTGACGCCTCTGATTGGCGTGCGCATGGAGCCGGAGGCGCGCATTCTGCCGCTCGACGGTTCGGCGCTGCCGGTGCGAATCACGATTCATACGCAAGCAGAGGCGGAGGGAACGGTCTCGCTCGAGTTGCCATCCGGATGGACTTCTCAACCGGCGGAGGCGCGGTTTCATCGCGAGAGCGCGGGCGATACGGAGCCTCTGCTCTTTTCCGTCACGCCAACCAATGCTGAGACTGGCGCCTACAACATTCAAGCCATCGCGCGCTCCGGCGGGCGCGAATACCAGACCGGCTGGCATAGCATTGGCTATCCCGGCCTGCGCCCCTACAGCCAATACAAATCAGCTCAGTTGAAGACGCGCAAGGTGGACGTGAAGCTCGCCGCCGGGTTGCGCATCGGCTACGTGATGGGCACCGGCGATCTGGTTCCCGAGGCCATTGAAGGCTTGGGCTCGGCTGCGCACCTGCTTACGGCCTCGGAGCTGGCCTCGGGAGATCTCTCCGCGTGGAACGTGATCGTCATCGGCATTCGCGCCTACGGGGCGCGGCCCGAGTTGGCCGCTGCGCAGCCGCGTCTTGACGAGTTTGTCCGCCAAGGCGGAACGCTGATTGTGCAATACCAAAGCGGAAACTTCCCTGCGCCCTTTCCGCTGTCGATGGGGCGGATGCCGGAGCGCGTGGTAGACGAAACTGCACCAGTGAAGCTGCTGGAGCCGGCGCATCCACTGCTTCGCTGGCCCAACGCCATTGGCGATGCGGAATTCGAGGGCTGGGTCGAGGAGCGCGGCCACTCTTTTCTGGATAGCTGGGATGCGCACTACACAGCGCTGACCGAGACTGCCGACCGCGGCCAGGATGCGCAACGCGGCGGCCTGCTGGTGGCGCATCCCGGCAAGGGAACATATATCTATGTGGCCTACGCGCTCTATCGCCAGCTTCCGGAGTTAGTGCCGGGAGCATACCGTTTGTTGGCCAACCTGCTCAGCGCTGGCCAGGAAAACGCGGTGAACGGGAATCAAACTCCAGCGCCGCGTCCCTAGGCCAGCTCACTTGCCGGCCTCCGTCACCAGCCGTTCGGCCCGGGCTACGGCGTCCTGAAGGCGTTGCTTCTGATTTTCCATCTCGGTGATCGAAGGCCGCCAATTGCTGGCCAACAACCCTATCGCGTACTCTACCATGCGTCGAACGAAGGTTGCGCGGATTCCGGTGATTGCAGCTTGCGCCTGGGGCAGCAGATCGTGGAAGCGGGCTATCTCCTGCTGTGCATTTTCAGGGTGGTAACTTAGGCGGTCGCCGGTCTGCATAGCGTCGGTGAGCACGTCGGGTGGATCGGAGACAGGCCAGGTCAGGTGCATGGCGTCATATGCGCCGCGCAGCCTAGTCATGGCCCCGGCAAAACCGTCCAGCTCATTGCGTTGTGCAATCAAGCTAGGTGCCCAGCGCACCTCGACAGTAACTTTGGCTGCAACGCTCTGGCGGGGCACGGGAATCACCGTGGTCAGCGTGTTGCCCTCGAAGGACCATCCGCCCTTGCCTGTAGGTCCGGCGCGCTTGACCGCAACTCCGTTGACTGTGACTGCGGCGGGCGGCCAGTCGGCGGGCAGACGCAACTCATAAGCGCGTGACTTCAACATGCCGGGAAAGCTGCCTTCCACCGGGCCAATTTCAACCTTCAAATTTGCCTGAGTCTGCGTGGCCTTGATCGGCGTGCGCGCAAAGACGCCGCGCTGATACTCCACCGAAACGCCGGAGTCCTCATAAACCGAGTAGCTCGAAGTAAAGCCCGGCGCCAGCGGCCACACATTCACGATCAGCGGGTCCACGGGCTTTTCGCCGGTATAGCGCATGGGCGGCTGCATAGGAATGATGGCCCCGGCGCGCAGGTAAACGGGCGTCTGCTCAATGGAAAAGTTGCGCGTGAAGGATGCCGGGCCGGTGAGGTGCTTGCCCGTTGGCCACTCGATCCACTCGCCCTTGGGCAGCCAAACAGTTTCCGTAGCCAGACTGCTGGTCTTGTCGGCGGGCGCGGTGATCGGGGCCACTAGCATCTGATCTCCGAAGATGTATTCGCCCTTGCTGGTGTAGGCGGCGTCTTCCTGCTGCCAGTCGTAGTAGAGCGGCCGGAAGAACGCCACTCCGCTGTCGTAGGTCCGTCGCGCCTCGGTGTAGAGGTAAGGCTCAAGCGCATAGCGAAGCTGGAAGGTCGTGCGCAGGATGGACGAGTAGGGCTCCGGATAGGCCCAGACGCGGCGCTCGGTCTCTGGATTCTTGGTGGTATGAGTGCGCAGAATGGGGCTGAAGGCGCCAAACTGCACCCAGCGTGTGAAGAGTTCCGGCTCCACGGCTCCGGGCATGTGGCCGCCGATGTCGTGGCTCCAGTAAGCGTAGCCCACGTTGGCCGCGGTGGCCGTAAACCACGGCTGGAAGGCCAGTGAATCCCACACCGAGACGGTGTCGCCGGAGAAACCGATCTGGTAGCGGTGATTGCCCAGCCCTCCCCAGCGATGAAAGAGCAAAGGCCGCTTGCCCTCGCGCTGCTGGTCGGTAAAGTGCACGTAGCTCAGCCACCAGGTGGGCATCACGCCGGGAATATTGGTGTGCGGCTCCTGCTGCCAGTCCAGCCACCAGAAGTCGATGCCTTGCCGCTCCAGAGGATGATGCAACAGATTCATGTAGTTTGTCGCGTACGTCTTGTCGGTGATGTCGAAGGGCACATATTTCTTCGTCGCCGGATCGATGCCCATCGCCTTGGCCATGGCGGGATAGGCCGCCTCCCAGGGCTGCACTCCCGAGGCCGGATGCAGGTTGAGGGTTGTCTTCAACCCCTCAGTGTGCAGCCTGGCCAGAAAATCATCCGGGTCCGGGAAGAGTACCTTGTTCCATGTGTAGCCAGTCCAGCCCAGATCATGGCCGGACTGATCGGTCTCGCCCGCGGCAAGAAGCTGAGCCTTGCTGATGTGCCAGCCCATGTCGATGACAAAGACGTCCAGCGGCACGTCGTTCTCGTGAAAGCCACGCACCAATTCGTCGAGTTCCTGGTCGCTGTAATCCCAGTAGCGCGACCACCACGCCCCAAAGGCAAATCGCGGCGGCAGCGGGATGCGGCCGGCCACGCGTACAAAGTCGCCTAGCGCCTTTTTGTAATCGTGACCGTAGCCGAAGAAGTACCAATCCTGACGCTCGCCGGCCGGTCGCGACAGAACCCATGGCCAGGGACTCTTTTCGCCCTGCGGGAAGCTGAAATCGGCGGAATCGAACAGCGGCCGCGTGGAGTCGTCCACCACGACCCAGCCTTCCCGCGAAATCAGCCCCGGCTCGATCGGCTCCACGGTCTTCGAGCCCAGCGCCCCATCCAGCGTCCGCGTCGTCCCCAGAAGGTTCCCCGTGTCGGCCTGTCCCGGCTTCCAGGTCACCTGGTTGCCGTCGCCCATCTGCGCCAGCACCATAAGGTTGTCCGCTCTGAATGCCCCTTTTTCGATCGGCTCGCCATCCACTGTCGTGTAATTCAGGGAAAGAAAGTCGGTCTTGATCTGCAGAACGTGGACACCTCTCAGATTCATCGTATGTGCTGTGTACTTCGGCACAGGCAGCCGCCGGTTCAGGAACACAAGCGAAGCGTGGTCCTCAAACTTTCCGTCCGCCGCCCACTCCATGCGAATCAGCTGCGGCGTCAGTACGGTAAAGCGCGCCTTGCCGATGGTGACCACAGCCCGTGGATCGGCTACTGGATTGTTGGCTTCGCCAGTTGCCTGTGCAAGGATCGCCGGCCTGGAAGATGCAGTCGCAGCCAGAGGTTTCGCGGTCTGTCCCGCAGGCATCGGCGTCTGCGATGCTAGACCAATGCTGAATCCGAGGCCAACTCCGATGGCGGCCAGTTGCGGAAAACTAATACGCACGTGTCCCTCCCCTTATTGCTCCACCCGGAAGGGTAGCACACCACCGCAGGGCTTCTCGCCGTGGCAGATGAGTTCAGTCCTCCCAAGATGAACAATTATTATTTAAAAGTTGTGCAAAAATGCTCAGACATGCCTGGAAGAAGTGATTAAGCTCATTTACGTGAGGATTTATAAGCGTTGTGCAAGAGAATGTGTATGAAATGTAATGGCGGATAATCCGCCTAACATGCAGCATGCATTCTTACTTTCCTCGCCCGGGTCCGCGCGAACTATGCACGGGATGTTCCTGGCAAGTTAGTTGAATCAAATCAAACTGGTTCCCCAGTCGTGTATCAATTGTTTCTCTCCGCAATCCTGCGGCTCTCCCACAGTGCCGCAGGATTTGTTCTATTGATCCTGTTAAAGTCGATTGTCAGCTGGCGAAGATGGAAAATGCTGTTTCAGTCGTGGAGAACCACATTCAATAGTGATTTGTGTACTTTTATGCCGCCGTTGTAGTCTACAAATCCCATCCTGCGAAAGCGATTCATAAAGAAACTGACGCGCGACCGCGTGGTCCCGATCATCTCGGCCAGCGTCTCCTGGCTAATCTTGGGAATCATCGATTCCGGTTCGCCTGGCTGCCCAAAATCCGCCATCAAAAGCAGAATCCGCGCCAACCTCTTTTCGCTGGAATTAAAGAGCTGATCGACCAGGTCCGCCTGAGTTCTCATGCTGCGCTCCAGCAGAAACTTCAGGAACATGTCGCTAAAGGCGTGCTCCTCTTGCATCACGCGAATCATCTCCGACCGCTCAATCTTGAGCGCGGTACACGGGGTAATGGCCGTGGCCGTGGCCATGCGTAACCCCGGCGTTCCAGCCATCGAATCCTCGCCCACAAAGTCGCCCACCGTGAGCAACGCGATGGTTGCCTCTTTGCCCTCTTTGGAGATAACCGTGAGTTTCGCGCGGCCGCTCTGCAGGTAGAAGACGCAATCAGCCGCATCGCCCTGAGAGAAGAAAGCCTCTTTGGGATTCACTCGGACAATCCTCCGCCCCAGCCCGGCTTTCGCCAGAAAAACTTCAGGATCAAACCTTACTTGATTCTGCCCTGCCATTCGATCTGTATGTCCCCTTCCCCGATTTGGCCCGGGGTCTTTCCGTAGAGATACCGAAGCGCCCCCCTTTTTGACCTCATACTCGAGCAAAAACACCCATACTTCTTTATTATCTCAATGGATTTAACAGACAAGTCTGTTCACTTTTGCTCAGTTTTTAACAATTCGTTGTTAAAAAAGAGAAAAAAGTTTCGATTTTGTAAAAAACTAGAAGGAAAAAAGACTCCGCCGCTTGCATCCCTCGACTACGCCTGCCTTCCGGCACCCTCTTCCGCAACACCTGGAAGCTCGTAAGTTATTGCAAAGATGCGACAATAGAAGGAGCGCCCATGTTCGCATGGTCCCATGTTTCCGGCGCGAGGGAGATTCAGTGACCAAGCTGCGCGTTCTGTCGACGCACCTGGGCGACAGCATCGTCCAGGTTCACGCGCAGGACAACCACGGCACGATGGACGAGCATCTCTTTCCTGGTGACGGAGCCATCGACTGGCCTGTTGCCGTCACATCACTCAACGCGCTCGCCACACCGCCCGCCATTATTCTGGAACTCAGCTCCAAGCTTGTCGGCGACCCAGCCAGCCTCGCCAATCGCATCCGTCAGGCCTTCGCGCTACTCCACTGATCGGAAGTGCTCGCAATGCCAGGCCTCGCAAACCCTGTGACGTAGGCCACGGCAGCGGAGAGCGATCAGGCCTACTCTGCCATCATGCGTCCTGAGACGGACGAACGCATAGGATTCAGAGTAGGGCCAACCATCCTCTGCGAACGATAGGAGCCAATCAACATGCGAGTTCTCGTTGCCTACGCAAGCCGTTACGGAGCCACGCAAGGTATCGCGGAACGCATCGCCGCCACCTTTCGCCTGCAAGGCGTTGAGGCAACGGTCGAGTCCGTGCTGCAAGCCGGTGATCCGGCCGGCTATGACGCCGCCGTCATTGGAAGCGCCATCTACATGCTTCACTGGATGAAGCAGGCCACGAAGTTTGTGCGGCGCAACTCGAAGGCGCTCGCTAACCGGCCTGTTTGGCTCTTCAGCAGCGGTCCGCTCGGCGCCAAGGCTCAAGATGCCCAGGGACGCGACCTCTGCGAAATTCTGGAACCCAAGGAAATCGCGGAGTTCAAAGGGACCGTCAAGCCCAGGGAGCACAAGGTCTTCTTCGGCGGCATGGAACCTGCCAAACTGGGCTTCTGGCACCGGCTCATTTACAAGGTGCCCGCTAACCGCGACGGCGCTATCTTTCCTCAGGGCGACTTCCGCAACTGGGCTGCCATCGATGCCTGGGCAGGCAGCATTGCGCAGGCGCTGAAAGTTCTTTAAGCACCAAGCCGGATGAATGTGCCTGACGCTCCTCAGCAAATCCGCGGCAACTGCTCGCCGATCTGCTGCGGAATCACGCGATTCGCGCCCATCGCGGTGCGGGCTACCAGCATCCGCTTATGCTCGGCGGTCACCATGCCGATGCGGGCAGCGTCGCGGCCTAGCGGATGGGCGCGCAGGATTTTGAGAATTTGCTCGGCGGCTTCGGGCGCGACAAAAAAAACTGCTTTGCCCTCATTGGCTACGTAGACCGGATCGAGGCCGAGCAGCTCGCAAGCAGACTGCACTTCGGGACGCACTGGCAGGCTGGGCTCGTCGATCTCCACGCCCACGCTCGAAGCCAGCGCAATCTCGTTGAGCGTGGAAGCAAGGCCGCCTCGGGTAGGGTCGCGCATGGTATGCACCGACGCGCCGGCGGCTGCAAGCACATCAGCGATCATCCCATTCAGCGCGGCGCAATCGGAGCGAATCTGGCTCTCAAACTCCAAGCCCTCGCGCACGCTCATAATTGCCATGCCGTGGTCGCCGATAGTTCCGGAGATAAGGATCGCGTCGCCGGACAGTGCGCGCTGCGGGCCGACCGTGATTCCCGGCCGCAGCAGGCCGATCCCCGCCGTGTTGATGTAGCAGCCGTCGCCGTGGCCGCGCTCCACAACCTTGGTGTCGCCGGTGACAATCTTCACGCCTGCCGTCGCCGCGGCTCTGGCCATAGCTTCTACGATGGCCGCCAACTGCGCCAGCGGAAAGCCTTCTTCCAGGATGAAGCTGGCGCTCAAAAACTTTGGCTCCGCGCCGGTGACAGCCAGATCATTCACCGTGCCGTTGACCGCCAACTCACCAATCGAACCGCCAGGAAAAAACAACGGCTGCACGACATACGAATCGGTACTCATCGCCAGCCTGCCGCCGCCAAACTCAAGCACCGCCGCGTCGCCCAGATTCTCCAGTTCCGGATTGCGAAATGCGGGCAGAAAGAGGTGCTCCACCAGCTCGTTGCCCAGCTTGCCTCCGCCGCCGTGGCCCATCACAATGGTGGGATAATCGGCGAGCGGCAGCGGACAGGACCAGCCGGAGAAATCGGGAGCGCCGGGTTCCGAATCTTTAACCATGGGTTGCTCCCGTCAGCCCGCTTCCCGCCCCAGCCAGCTCCTCCGCCGACAAAAACCGCCCATAGTTGTAATAAGCCGCGCAGGCGCCCTCGCTCGAAACCATCGTCGCGCCCAGCGGATGGCGCGGAGTGCATTCCTTGCCGAAGGCCGCGCACTCGGAGGGCTTGATCGCCCCGCGCAACACATCCCCAGAACGGCAAAGCGGCGACTCGGCAGTATGTATACCGGAAATCTGAAACCGTTGCTCGGCATCAAACTCCCGATAAGCTTCGCTCAACTTCCAGCCGCTCTTCGGTATCACGCCAATCCCCCGCCAGGCCCGGTCGGTCACCTCAAAAACTTCAGACAGCAGCTTCTGCGCGGCGCGATTGCCCTCGAAGGTAACGATGCGCTCGTAGGCGTTTTCGACCTCATTCCGCCCGGCCTCTAACTGAATCACGCACCTTCGAATCCCGTCCAGCAAATCCAACGGCTCAAAGCCGGTGACCACCATCGGCACCTTGTATTTTTCAGCCAGTGGCGGATACTCCCAGTAGCCCATCACGCTGCAAACGTGGCCGGCCAGCAGAAAGCCGTCTATCCTGCGCTCTGGCGCGCTAAGAATCGCTTCAATCGCCGGCGGCACCAAAACATGCGACACAAGCAGGGAAAAATTCTTCAGGCCGCGCCGCTTGGTCAAATGAACGCTCATGGCGTTGGCCGGAGCGGTGGTCTCAAAGCCCACGCCGAAAAATACGACTTGCTTGTCAGGATTTTTAACCGCCAGTTCGACCGCATCCAGTGGCGAGTAGACCACGCGCACATCGCCGCCCGCGCCCTTGACCTGAAATAAATCGCCCTCGGTCCCCGGCACTCGCAGCATGTCGCCGAAGGAGCAGAAAATCACTCCCGGCTGCGCCGCTATCGCCAGCGCCTTGTCGATCAGCTCAAGCGGGGTGACGCAGACCGGGCAGCCGGGCCCATGAATCATCTCGATCCCTGCCGGCAGCATCTGGTCGATTCCGTTTTTAATGATGGAGTGCGTCTGCCCTCCGCAGACCTCCATGATCTTCCACGGGCGCGTGGTGACGGTATGAATCTCCCGCGCCATGTGCTGCGCGATCTTGCCGTTGCGGAATTCGGTGAGGTACTTCATTTGCAGCGACAACTCCCATTCCTACAAGAGCGGGTGCCCCACCTTCGCCGATTCGCGTTATTTGCGAAGCGGTTAAGGTGGGATATCCATATCTATAGCTATTTATTGTCTAGTACGGAACAACTTCCGTCAGGACACGCAGACGGTTTCGTCGCGGTCGCCCGCGTAAAAGCCTCTTCCTCACTGGCCAGTTCCTCGTCCAGCATGCCCATCGCGCGGAAATCCTCCAGCGTCTTCAACGCCGTCTCCTCGTCGATCTTGGAGAGCGCAAAGCCCACGTGGACAATGGTATAGTCGCCCACCTCGACCTCCGGCACGTAGTCCAGGCAGACCCGCTTGACGATGCCGCCAAAGTTCACCCGCCCAATGCGGAGATCGCCCTCAGTGGTGATTTCCTCGACTTTTCCCGGAATCGCTAGACACATAGTCTCTATTATGCCGGGTTTGGGGTGCGTTTGGGGTGATATAAATCACTAAAACCTGCGTTCAGACCTGCCCCTTCCTCGCCTCCGACAGGTACCCCAGCCACTCCTCCATCCCCGCGCCGGTCTTTGCGGAGGTTTCAAAGATCCGTATCCCCGGCCGTATCTCGTTGATATTCTTAAGCGCCAGTGCGCGGTCGAAGCCGCATGCCTCGGCGATGTCCATTTTAGTAATCACCGCGGCATCGGCGGAGTTGAAGAGTGTGGGATACTTCAACGGCTTGTCCTCGCCCTCGGTGACGCTGAGCAGGACTACGCGAATCTTCTCGCCCAGGTCGTAGCTCGACGGGCAAACCAAATTGCCTACATTCTCGATAAATAGGTAGTCGAGGCCGCCCAGTTCCACACCTTCCCAGCCGTCCAGGTGCTTGCCGATCATCTCGGCGTCGAGGTGGCAGATTCCATGCGTGTTGATCTGGCGGACCGGAGCGCCGCTCGCAGCCAGCCGCCGCGCGTCGTTATCGGTTTCCAGATCACCGACCAACGCAGCCACCCGTAAACCCCTTGCTTTCAATTCTTTCAGCGTCCGCTCCAGGAAGGCGGTTTTGCCCGTGCCAGGGCTGGAGACCAGGTTCAGCACCAGCACGCCGGCAGCTGTGTAGCTGGCCCGCAGAGCGGCAGCCAGCTCGTCGTTTTTCTTTAGAATTCCCCGCCGCAACTCCACAATCCGTGTCGTCATAGATTCACCAAAATCTGTAATGTCATTTCTTCCCCTCGCCATCTTCAATCTCAATCGAGTCAATTTCCAGCTCGCGGCCCTGGCGCAGGTCGCTGCACGGTTCGCCGCAGCGCGGGCAGCGGAAGCTCTGCACACCCTCCAGCTCGACATCTTGGCCGCAGGATTCGCAATGCACCACCACGGGCAGCAGGTTAACCACCAGCCGCGAGCCTTCGAGCGGCGTTCCCTCGATGGCAATGCCCCAGCAGAACTCCAGCGACTCGGGAATCACCGAGGCCAGCGCTCCCACGCGCAGCCGAACTTCGAGCACCCGCGCGCCCTTCTGCGCATCAGGCAAAGCCGCCAGCGTCTCTGTCACTGTCTCCACGATGCTGGTCACGATGGAAAGTTCATGCATTCAAGTTGAATTTTACGCGCTTGCCTCCTGCTTCGCCTGAATTGCTCCACTCTGTAAGATAAAAGCACAAGGATCATGCCGATGCCCAATCCAGCCGCCACGAAGCCTGCCCAGAGCCTGTCGAAGGGTCTCGCCCTCAGCCAGCTTGCCCCGGCTACCATCCAGTCGGAGATTCGCGCCATGACGCTGGAGTGCGACCGCATTGGCGGCATCAATCTGGCCCAGGGCATCTGCGACACTCCGGTCCCCGCTGCGGTCGAGGAGGGTGCAATTCAGGCGATTCGCGATGGTCAGAACATCTACACGCGCCTGGACGGCATCAGCCGTCTGCGCAACGCGATCTCCGCGAAGCAGAAGCGCGATTACGGCCTGGACTACGACCCGGAGAGTGAAGTACTGGTCTCCTCCGGCGCCACCGGCGGACTGCACGCCGCCGCCATGGCCCTGCTTAATCCAGGTGACGAAGTTCTTATCTTCGAACCTTTTTACGGCTACCACGTAGCTACACTCAAGTCGCTGCGCGTCACTCCGGTCCTGGTGCCGCTAGTTGAGCCGGATTGGGCGCTCGATCTCGACGCGCTCAGCGCCGCCATCACTCCCCGCACCCGCGCCCTGCTGCTCAACACGCCCGCAAACCCCAGCGGCAAGGTCTTCTCTCGCGCCGAGACCGAAGCCATCGCAGAGATCGTTCAGGATCGCGATCTCTTCCTCATCACCGATGAGATCTACGAATACTTCGTCTACGACGGCGCGCAACACATTCCGCCCGCCACGCTGCCGGGAATGCGCGAGCGGACGATCATGATTTCCGGCTTCAGCAAAACTTTTTCGGTCACCGGCTGGCGTCTGGGCTACATCTGCGCCGACGCCCGCTGGATAGGCGCGATGAGTTACTTCCACGATCTGACTTACGTATGCGCTCCCTCGGCCTTACAGTACGGTGCCGCCGCCGGCCTGGAGAAGCTTCCTCCCAGCTTTTACGCGCAGTTAGCCAACGACCACCAATCCAAGCGCGCCCGCATCCTGAGCGCGCTGCGCGATGCAGGCTTTGAACCCAGTGTCCCCGCCGGCGCGTATTACGTGCTGGCCGGCGCTGGGCACATCCCCGGAATGACCACCGCCGAAAAAGCCCGCAGCCTGCTGGCCACAACCGGAGTTGCCTCCGTAGCAGGTTCAGCCTTCTTCCGCCCCGGCCACGGAGAAAATCTGCTGCGCTTCTGCTTCGCCAAAAAAGACAACGAGCTGGACGACGCCTGCGCGCGGCTGCGAGAGCTGTAATGATTCCATGATCCGGAAGTATCCTCGGGCAATGCTCTAGACTGGGAGGGCAATGAATATGATCGACAGAATGCAATGCACCGCGCTACCGGCGGGTCTGGTTGCCGCTGGCCTAGCTGCCGCGCTGGCCGCAGGGCTGATGCTGGCCGGCTGCGGAACGCCGGCCGCGCCTCAACCGCCCTCGCTGAAGCTGCCGGTCCCAGTGACAGACCTGGCCGCCAGCCGTACAGGCAACCAGGTGACGCTTACCTGGACCATGCCCAAAAAGAGTACGGACAAGCTGCTGCTGAAGGGCAGCGTGGCGGCGTATGTCTGCCGCAAGGAAACGGATAGCGGCAACTGCGTTGCGACTGGCGGCGAACTATCGTTCGCTCCAGGGACAGTTGGCTCGTTTACCGAGACGCTGCCTGCGGAGTTGGCCGCCGGAGTACCGCGCCCGCTGAGCTATTTTGTCGAACTGAGAAACCACAACGGCCGCTCGGCGGGGCTGTCAAACGCCGCCGTAGTGCTGGCCGGAGAAGCGCTTTCGCCGGTGGCCAACCTCAGCGCCGAGGTGCGCAAGGCAGGAGTGGTTTTGCGCTGGGAGCCCCTTGAGGCCGAGGCGCAGGAATCCTCCGCCATCCGGCTGCACCGCAAGTTGCTGAACCCGCCGCCTGCGAAACCTCAACAAGGTGAACAAGGACTCCTCGCACCCAAGCCCGAGCCCGTGGAACAGAATCTGCTGGTGGACTCCTACGCGCCGGAAGCAGGCAATGGAAGCTGTCGCGCACTGGACAACAGTATCCGTTTCGGCCATGTCTATGAGTACCGCGCCCAGCGCGTGGCCCGGGTCACGGTGGAGGGCAAGACACTGGAGCTGGCCAGTGAGCCTTCCGCGCCGGTGCGCGTTGAAGCACGAGACATCTTTCCTCCCGCTGTGCCCACTGGTTTGGCCGCCGTGGCCACCACGGGCGATAACGGCGCGGGGAACGCAATCGACCTGAGCTGGCCGCCGGTTACCGACGCCGACCTGGCCGGATACGCAGTTTATCGCCGGGAGGGTGACGGAGAGTGGCGGCGCATCTCGCCTGCCGGGCCGCTGGTTACTCCGGCCTTCCACGACTCTCAAATCCAGCCGGGTCACAGCTACCGCTACGCTGTCAGTTCCATCAACCAGGGCGGAAACGAAAGCGACCGCTCGGCTGAAACCGAGGAGTCCGTGCCCAACCCCTGACGGCCTTTACCGCGCAGGTAGGAGTTGCCATGAAATATTGCCGCTTTCTCTTCGAGAATCAAACCCACTACGGCGCGGTGGAAGATCGCGAGGGCGAGCCGTGGATCGTGCGCATGATCGAGGCTCCCGAAGAGGACCGCGCTTTCAGGCTGGAGCATGGGCGGGAAACCGCATGGAGTTTCAACTTTGAGCCCATGCCGCTCGGCGCCGCCGAGTTGCTGGTGCCGGTTACGCCCACGAAGATTGTCTGCGTGGGGCGCAATTACAGAGACCACGTCAAGGAGATGGGCAGCGAGCTGCCTGCCGAGCCGCTGCTGTTCTTCAAGCCGGTGTCGGCGCTGAATAGGCCCGGAGGCGTGGTGCGCATGCCCGCCGCTTCGGCTCGCGTGGACTATGAAGGCGAGCTGGCGCTGGTGATGGGCCGCCGCACGCGCAATCTAAAAGAAGAAGCCTGGCGTTCCGCGGTGCGCGGCTACACGCTGGCCAACGACGTGACCGCCCGCGACCTGCAAGAAAAAGACGGTCAGTGGACCCGCGCCAAGGGATTCGACAGCTTTTGCCCGGTGGGTCCAGTTGTGAGCGACGAGCTGGACCCCGAAGCCGGCCTCATTCTGGAGACGCTCGTGAATCGTGAGCTGCGCCAGCATGGCTCGACCCTGGACTTCATCTTTCCGATTCCTAAACTGCTGGCCTACATCAGCGCGATTTTCACTCTCGAAGCCGGCGACCTTGTCCTAACCGGAACGCCTGCCGGGGTTGGTCCGCTTAAGGCCGGAGATCGCGTTGAAGTAACCATGCCCGGATTGGGAGTGCTGGCAAATACCTTCCAGCCGGAAGAACCACGAGCCTGAGTCGCACTCGCGTTCGTGTTTGCCAAATTGATTGAAGCAGCATTACGCTGGAAGCGAGGCTCTTGCAGCCAGGAACTCCCAATTCCTCTGGAGGAATCATGCCGCAGAATTTATTGGAACAGTTGCGCAAGTACACGATAGTTGTTGCCGACACCGGCGACATCGAGGCAATCGGAAAGTTTCGCCCCCAGGACTCGACTACCAATCCATCGCTGATTACAGCCGCGGCGCAGTTGCCGCAGTACCGGCCGATTGTGGACGGCGTGCTGTTGGCCGCGCGCAAGGAACTTGGCGCGGGCGCAACCGATGCGGCCATTGCCAATCTCGCCTTTCAGCGGCTGGCCATCGCCTTCGGCAAAAAGATTCTGGCCATTGTTCCGGGGCGCGTATCCACAGAAGTTGACGCGCGCCTCTCCTACAACACCGCGGCCACCATCGCGCAAGCGCGCTCGATCATCGCGCAATACGACGCGGAGGGGATTGGCCGCGAGCGCGTGCTGGTCAAGATTGCCTCCACCTGGGAGGGCATCCGCGCCGCCGAAGTGCTGGAGCGCGAGAGAATCCATTGCAACCTGACCTTGCTTTTCGGGTTGCACCAAGCCATCGCGGCGGCCGAGGCCGGTGTCACGCTGATCTCGCCCTTTGTGGGCCGCATTCTCGATTGGTATAAGAAAGATACCGGCAAGGATTTCCACGGAGCGGACGATCCCGGCGTGAAGTCGGTAACTACAATCTATAACTACTACAAAAAGTTTGGCTATAAAACTCAAGTTATGGGCGCGAGCTTTCGTAACATCGGCGAGATAACTGAGTTAGCGGGATGCGACCTGCTGACGATTTCGCCGCAACTGCTGGCTGAGCTGGAAGCTACCGTAGGCGAACTGCCGCGCAAGCTTTCGCCTGAGACGGCCCGCACGCTGCCCATCAATAAGATTACCGTGGACAAGGCGGCGTTTGACCGCATGCACGCCGCCGACCGCATGGCCACCGATAAGCTGAAGGAAGGCATTGAGGGCTTCTCGGCCGCGCTGGTCAAGCTGGAAACGCTGCTCGCCCAGCGCCTTGCCGAGTTGGAAAACATGAAACCCGCCTAAGAGAGCGCTTACTCAGACCAAACGCTCAGCAGGTTGCCCGCGCCATCGGAGAAGTGGAAGCGCCGACCGCCGGGAAATTCGAAGGTGGGCACAACGACACTGCCGCCTGCCGCGACAATTGCGGCTTCTGTGGCCTTCAGGTCCGCGGAGTAGAGTACGACCAGCGGCGCAAATTTAGGCTGCTCTTGCCTCGGCGCGCCCTTAGCGAAGCCGATGGCGATCCCTGCATCGGCGACGCTGCTGTCAATGTAATCCGGGCCCCAATCCTTGAAGTTCCAGCCGAAGACAGTCGAGTAAAACTTCTTGGTCCTCTCGATGTCGGTGGTGGTGAACTCGATGTAGGTGATTTTGTGGTGCAGTGCTGGATTACTCATGAATTCTCTCCTTTTGTTTTGTATGGAGTGGAATCGAGGGAAGGCGGCGTGAATGCGAGGCGCGCGCACACCTTCCCGGTGTGCTCTCGAAGCGCCCCCATCCACATTCCCTCAAGAGCTGGAGAGTGCAGGTAGAACCCGCTCAATCGTTCGATCACGCGGACTCGCGAGGTACGAGTACAGGTTAGCAGAATTTCGTGTTTGCCGCATAGAATTTTTGTGAAAAAATCAGCGCCCCAGCCAGAAGGAAATTCCGCCGGTGATGGAGCGGCCCGGCATCGCGACGCCGTTAATCTCCTGATAGCCGGTGTTACTCAGATTCGCGAGGCGGAGATAAGGGCGCAGCTTCCCCGCGTCGCGCGCCAATGCGGCGTTCCATACAGGATAGGGGTTAGCGTTCCAGGGCGGGTTGCCGGGCTGCTGATAAGGCTTAGTCAGTGCAACCGAGTTAGTAACAGTCAGATCATGTTTCAGCGCAACCGTCCAGGTGGCGCGAAGATTCTGGACCGGATAGTTAAGGGCATACTCGGATTGCAGGCCGTTCAAAGGAGGTTGCGCGCCGAAGAGTTGCGTCCACGCAATCTGAATGCTTTCGCCCTTCGTGGGCCTCCATAGCGCGGAGGTTTCGATACCCGCAACGCGCAGACCGCTCAAGTTGACCGCGCACCATGTGTTGACTGTGCAATACGAAGGCAGAAGTGAGTTAGGCAGCGACGCGGCACGAACGTAATCAATCGTATCGTGCTGGCGGGAATAAAATCCTGTTGCCGAAAATGTAACTCGGCTGGATGAAATCCAATCGGCGCCTGCCTCGCCGCTCCAGGCTGACTCGGGCTTCAGATTCGCATTGCCGATGGTGGCCGGATCGGAGTAATACAGGTCGGTATAAGTCGGCAGCCTGAATCCGTAGCCTCCGCTCGAGCGCAGCTTAAACTTATCACTTAGGCGCACGCTGCCTGCAAGGTGCGGAGCGAGCGCGGATTGCGGCCCGCCGGAGAATAACTCCTCGCGCAGTCCAGCGGATAAGTTCCAGCGCGAGTTAGGAGGCCTGAGGTCTAAATCCACATAGCCTGCGCCGCGATTGCGCGCATGGAGGCCGAGATTGTTACTGTGAATGCTGTCGCCGTCCGACTCCAGCCCAAATAACAACACGGAGGAGTTAGTAACTGGCAAGGTATGGCGCAAAGAAGCCTGCCAGGAGCCGTCGATGTGGTTGTTTTCGTAGACCGACGGATCATTGCGCAGCAGCACAAATTCATCTGTGTGGCGGCGATAGCCGTAGGCCGCTTGAGTGCGGCTGCCTAACTCCTGACGGCCGCTGACAAACCAGCCTTTGGTCCGTTCCCAGGAGTTGTAAGGACCGTAAAACTGATTTGCGCCGAAGGAGCGGTCGCTCGTGGCAAAGAGCAGATCAGAGATGCCGAGCCGCGAACTGACCCAGCTCTCCGAGGAAGCATCTTCATTGCGGTAATCGCGGTCGGGCATGAAGCCAGTGGAGAAATTGCGATTTGCGGTCAGTCGGCCGCTCCATCGCTCGCGCGCCATGGCAGTCATGAGCGACTCTTCGTTCTCGCCGAAGCTGCCGTATCCCGAGCGAAGACGAAGCGAGTTCGCGGCAGGCGCGGCAGTAAGAAAGTCGACCACGCCGCTCAACGCGTCCGTGCCATGCAGCGTGGAGCCTGCGCCGTGCAGCACTTGAATCGAGTCCATGGCGTCGAGCGGAATGGGCAGATCGAGGTTGTGATGCGCGGTCTGGCTGTCATCGATGCGAAAGCCATTCAACAGCACCAGGGCCTGCTCGAAGGAGCCTCCGCGCAGAACCAGGTCGGCTTGTCCGCCGCCCGCGCCGCGCTCTTCGAGAAAGACCGACGAATCCTGGCGCAGCAACTCCTGCGGTGACTCCAGCGTAAGAGTCTTGCCTTCGACCTGCAACACAACGACCGCAGCGGAAGATTCCGCCAGCGGCACGGGAACCGTAGAACCAAGAACCACCATGGTCTCGGTGGGATGAGGAAGCGCGGAGGGAGGCGAAGTCTGCGATGTTTGCGCGAAGGCCGCAGGTACACAGGCTGCCATTATGATGCAGGCTGCGGAGCACAGTGTTCTCATGAATTGCATTACAACCTCAGATACATGGGGAAGATTGAGTCATGCGCCGGCAGAGCAACTTGCAGCCGGATTTACAGCGGAGAAAGTCACACTCGTTGCTTGAGTTTATAACATGACTGCGTATGGAGGCACATGTCTCATGCGCGGCTTCTTAGCTCAAGCCGAGAATCCGGCGATTCTTCTGTTCATCCGTGCCTCCACCGGCAAAATCGTCGAAGGCGCGATCGGTCACGCGGATGATGTGCTCCCGGATGAATTTTGCCCCTTCCGCCGCACCAGCCTCCGGATGCTTCAGACAGCACTCCCACTCCAACACCGCCCAGCCCGGATAATCGTATTGCGCCATCTTGCTGAAGATGGAATGAAAATCGATCTGGCCGTCGCCCAGCGAACGAAAGCGCCCCGGCCTGTCGATCCAATCCTGGTAGCCGCCATATACGCCGCTCCGACCGCTGGGCCGGAACTCCGCATCCTTCACATGGAAGGCTCGTACGCGCTCGTGATACAGGTCAAGGAATCCCAGGTAATCCATCTGTTGAAGAATCATGTGGCTTGGGTCATAGAGAATGTTTGCCCGCCGGTGTTCGCCTACGACGCCGAGAAACCTCTCAAAGGTCGCACCATCGTGCAAATCCTCGTTGGGATGCAGTTCAAAGCAGAGATCCACGTCCGCATCGTCGAAGGCCTCGAGGATCGGCAGCCAGCGCCGTCCAAGCTCCGCGAAGGCTTCGGCAATCAGGCCTGCCGGCCGCTGTGGCCACGGATAGAAAAACGGCCAGGCGAGCGCTCCGGAAAAAGTAGCGTGAGCCTTCAGGCCGAGTCTCTGGCTGGCTTTTGCCGCCCACAGCAGTTGCTGAACCGCCCATGCCTGCCGGCCAGCGGGATCGAGCGCCAACTCGGGCGGCGCGAAATCCGCGAACAGCAGCTCATACGCCGGGTGCGTCGCCACCAGTTGTCCTTGCAGGTGAGTGGAGAGCTCGGTCACGCAAAGTCCGGCCAGACCCGCCACCCCAAGCACTTCGTCGCAATAGCTTTGGCTCTCGGCTGCCAGCTTCAAGTCGAAGAGCCGCTGGTCCCAGGTTGGAATCTGCACACCGGTAAATCCCAACCCTGCTGCCCAATCCACCATCCCGCCCAGCGAATTGAACGGAGCGTTGTCGCCCGCGAACTGCGCCAGAAAAATTCCCGGTCCCTTGATTGTCTTCATCGTTTCGCCCCGATTCCACCTAATACTAGAACTCAACCCAGGCTTGACGCTTGTTACTCTCAATGGTCCGCTCGATGAATCGCATTCCGCGCACTCCGGCACGAATCCCCGGCAAAGTTGCGGGTAACGGATTTGGCTTGCCCGCGCGCCAGGCCGCCAGGCCATCGGCAAACTCCCTGTACAACACCGCGAGAGCCTCAATAAATCCTTCAGGATGCCCCGCGGGAATGCGCGCAACTGCCTTCGCATCCTGCCCCAGGTAACTTGTGGCCGCGTGATGAATCTCCTCCGGCCCATCAAGCAGCTTCACCCTCAGCCGGTTCGGATCCTGCTGCCGCCAATCAAGCGAACCCTTTTCGCCGTACACACGCAGGCGCAGATCGTTCAATTCCCCCGCCGCCACCTGGGAGGCCATCAGCGTGCCGGTTGCGCCATTTTCCAGCCGCACAAATGCATTGCAATCGTCATCCAGTTGCCGCCCTTCCACCACCGAGCGCAGCACGGCGTTGATGCCTACTACGTCCAGTCCGGTCACATACTCCAGCATGTGAAAAGCGTGCGTCCCAATGTCCCCGATGCAGCCTCCCGGCCCGTTCAGCGCCAGATCGCAACGCCACGCCGCCTGTTTCTGCCCTTTCTTTTCCAACGGCTCGCTCAACCAGCCTTGCATATATTCGACGGCCACCTTGCGAATCGTCCCCAGCTTCCCGCTGGCGCAGATGGCCCGTGCCTCGCGCACCATCCCATAACCGGCGTAGGTATGGGTCAATCCATACGGCAGACCGGATTTCGCCACAACCGCCTCCAGCTTCAGAGCCTCTTCATAGGTGGCTGTGGCCGGCTTGTCGCTCATCACCGCAATTCCCGCATGCAATGCGGCCGCGGCTACCGGAAGGTGCAGATAATTAGGAGTGGCAATCACCACAAAATCGATTCCATCGTCCCGCATGCTTTCGGCCGTGAGCATCTGCTTGTAATCCGCATAGGCCCGGCCCGCATCGATGCCGAAACTCTCGCCCGCTGCCCGCGATTTCTCCGCCGACTGCGAAAAAGCCCCAGCCACCAGCTCAATCCGGCCGTCCAGTTCGGCCGCCATCCGGTGCACCGGCCCGATGAACGCGCCCGGCCCGCCGCCCACCATTCCCATACGCAACTTCCGGCTCATCCATTCCTCCGCTTTCGTTTAAAAGCTCCGCCATCTGCACTGCATATCTCTCAGCATTCCGTCGAAGTAACTATCATTCATGGTATGGGGAAGTGTAAGTGATGAACCATTAGAGCTGCTTGCAACCGGGTTACAGAATATAGCGCGACAGATCCTGATCCTTCACGATGGATGCAACCATCTGCTTGACGTACTCGGCATCGATGAGAAAAACCTTTTCGGTGCCTGCGGCGGTAACTCGTTCCTCGTAGGGCAAGGGCGTGGAAGACTCGTTCTTGATAGCTTCCTTAAGCGCCGCGGCAGCCGCCTCGTCGGGAACGCGGCGAACCACGTCGGGAGCCAGGAAGCTTACATCCTCCAACACCCGCTCCATAATGGTGTGCAGCCTTCGCGCGCCGATGTTTTCGGTTTGCTCGTTGACCTTGAACGCAAACTCGGCCATCTCGCGCAAGGCCTCCGATGAATACTCCAGCTTCACTCCTTCAGTCTCCAGCAGGGCCGAGTATTGCTTGGTCAGCGAGGCCTTGGGCTCGGTGAGGATGCGCAGAAAGTCATCGACGGTGAGCGACTTCAACTCCACGCGGATGGGAAAGCGCCCTTGCAGCTCGGGGATAAGATCGCTGGGCTTGGAGACATGGAATGCGCCGGCGGCGATGAACAGAATGTGGTCGGTGCGCACCATGCCGTAGCGCGTGTTGACCGTAGTCCCCTCAACGATGGGCAGAATGTCGCGCTGGACTCCTTCTCTGGATACGTCGGGACCGTGGCCGCTCTCGCGCCCGGCTATCTTGTCGATCTCGTCGAGGAAGACGATGCCGCTGGATTCAACGCGCTCCACCGCCGCGCGGTTCACCGAATCCATATCGATCAGGCGTCCCTCTTCCTCCTCGACCAGATAATCAAATGCATCGGTCACCTTCATCCTGCGTTTTTTGGAGCCGCCGCCGAAGATGTTGGGCAGCATGTCCTTGAGGTTCATCTCCATGTCTTCAAGGTTCTGGTTGCTGATGATGCCGAACTGCGGCATTCCGCGCTCGCGCACGTCCAGCTCCACCATGCGCTCATCGAGCTTGCCTTCGCGAAATTGCTGGCGCAACTTCTCGCGGGAGCGCTGATAACTCTCCGTGCCGGGCAGCGTGAGCTGACCCTCCTGCGCGGGCGGAGCGGACGGCGGCGGCGGCAGCAGCACGTCCAGCAGGCGCTCTTCGGCATTCATCTCCGCGCGGTCTTCCACCTCTTCCAGACGTTCCTCGCGCACCATGTCGATGGCGATCTCCACCAGGTCGCGGATCATCGACTCCACATCGCGGCCCACGTAACCGACCTCGGTAAACTTGGAGGCTTCCACTTTCAGAAACGGCGAGCCGGTGAGCTTGGCCAGCCGTCGCGCAATCTCCGTTTTGCCCACGCCTGTCGGCCCGATCATGATGATGTTCTTGGGCATGATGTCGTCGGCGATGTCGGGCGGCAGCTTCTGCCGGCGCTGGCGATTCCTGAGCGCGATGGCCACGGCGCGCTTGGCGGCCTTCTGCCCGACGACGTGCTTGTCGAGCTCCGTGACAATCTCGCGCGGAGTCAGCTCGTCCAGCGAGAGCTCTTGTTCTTCGGCGGATGCGGGCAGGTAGATGGCCATGGATCAATGCGCAAGCAGATGCAAGCCGCTAGCTCTTCAACTCCTCAATGGTGACGTGGTGGTTAGTATAGATGCAGATTTCGCCGGCAATCTGCATGGCCTTTTCGGCGATCTCGCGGGCGCCGAGGTCGGTGTTTTCCATCAGCGCGCGGGCGGCGGCGGTGGCGTAGGGTCCGCCAGAGCCGATGGCGGCCAGAGGCTCGTCGGGATCGATCACATCTCCCGAGCCGGAGATCAAAAACGTCTGCCCGGCGTCGGCTACCACTAACAATGCTTCCAAATTGCGCAGCATCTTGTCGGTGCGCCAGTCCTTGGCCAGCTCGACGGCGGAGCGGTTCAGGTTGCCGGCGTACTGCTCCAGCTTGGACTCGAAGCGCGCAAAGAGCGAGAAAGCGTCGGCAGTCGAGCCCGCGAACCCGGCCAGAATCTTGTCCTGGTAGAGGCGGCGAATCTTGTTGGCCGAATGTTTCAGCACGTGGTCGCCAAGCGTGACCTGGCCATCGGCGGCCATCACCACCTGGCCGTTGCGGCGAACGCAGATCACGGTGGTGGAACGAATTCCGCCACGAAACGGGTCACTTTTTTGGGAATCAGGCGCCACAACGGGATTATTGCGAAAAGCCATAACAAAACCTCTGAAAACATAGCATCTTGCGGCGAAAAACTCCTTCAGGATGCAGTCACGAGTATATCGCAGCGCGTGAACCTTGGATGTAGCGACGTGAAAGCGGCGCTGCTTCCACAGCCCCTCCAGCTGCACACGGAGCCCGCTGAGGTATTCTCTAGTTTGGGACCGAAGGAGCAGTGTCCCGCCTCGAATGATTCAACTCAACGCCAACACGTGGGAGATTGCCACAGCCGGAGCTGTTACCGCCGCTTTCCTGGTGGCCGGTCTCTGGCTGTTGCTGCGCAAAGGCCCCTCGCCGGAAGCGCGGGAACGCGCGCGCCGCCACTTCCTGTCTCACTCGGGGCGCGTGGTGGACGGCATGTTACTGGATATCTGCGAGGTTGAGACCGCAGCCAAATCCAGGAATGCACCGGGCCGCACCCTGACCATGCTGCTCTACAGCTATCGCATTGGCGGCGTGGACTACGAGTCCTCTCAGGACGTTACCGATATGCGCGGCGTCGTGGATGCTGCCCAGGTGCGGGCAGGTTTTCCCTGCTCGGCGCGTTACCAGCCGGGCAACCCGCAGAACAGCATCGTGGTGAGTGAGGAGTGGAGCGGCCTGCGCGCCGGGCTGCCGGTGTTGCCCGAATTCGAGAACCCTGAACCGGTCGATACAAGCCATCTGGAATTTTTGCGCCCTGGGCGCGGGTGATTGGCTGCGGGATCAGGGTGGAATTCAAGCAACATGGGCAAAAGTTTCAGGGGCTAAAGTCCGCACCCATCGTTCTGAAGCCCATATCCTTCATTCTGAAAGAGGTTCCGTTCATGATGTTACGCAAGCCGCTTGTTTCGCTGGTTTTTCTGGCGCTGGTTTCATCTGTTCTCATTTCTCGTCCGCTGACGGCCCAATCCGCCGCTCAACCTGCTCAGCCGGCCGTCTTCGGCTACGCGGACTTCGCTGCGCAGGCCAAGATCGAGGAAAAATTCCTCGCCGTTCCTGACGCCATACTGGCCGGCCAGCACCTGAAGACGCTCACCAGCGAGCCGCATCTGGCCTCGACCCCCGAGGACCGCAAGACCGCCGAATACGTGGCGCAGAAATTTCGCGCCGCCGGCCTGGAGACGGAGATTGTCCCTTACCGCGTCCTGCTGAATCAGCCAAAGGTGGTGCGCGTCGAGGCTTATGACGCCAGCGGCAAGCTGCTGATGAGCGGACCTACCAAAGAACATGTCGAGGGCGATCCCTTCCAGGACGATCCGCGCGTAGTGATGCCCTTCAACGGCTCCTCCGGCTCGGGCGACGTGACCGCCGAGGTGGTCTACGCCAACTACGGCCGCCTGGAGGACTTTGACCAACTGGCGGCACGGCACATCGACCTGCACGGCAAGATCGTGCTGGTGCGCTACGGCAGCAACTTCCGCGGCGTGAAGGTCTTCATCGCCGAGCAGCGCGGAGCAGCCGGGGTGCTGATCTACTCCGACCCGCAGGACGACGGCTTCTCCAAGGGCGACGCTTACCCCCAGGGGCCATGGCGGCCGGAGACTGGCGTGCAGCGCGGCTCGGTGCAATACATGTTCGAGTATCCCGGCGACCCGGAGACACCCGGCGTGGCCTCGACGCTCGACCTGCCCGATTCAGCGCGCGTCTCTCCCTATGGAAGCCAGCCCCGCATCATCTCCATCCCCATCAGCTACCACGATGCCTCGCCCATCCTGCAGGCCTTGCAAGGGCCTGGTGTTCCGAAGGGCTGGCAGGGCGGGCTGGGCTTTCGCTATCACATCGGATCGGTTGAGGGGCAGGGAAGCGTCAAGGTCCACTTGGTCTCCGTGCAGGACTTTCAGAGGCGAATCATCTGGGACGTGATCGGCAAAATCAAAGGCTCCGAGTTCCCCGACGATTGGGTGGTCGTTGGCAATCACCGCGATGCCTGGGTCTACGGCGCCGTCGACCCCAACAGCGGCACCGCGGCCATGCTCGAATCGATTCACGGAGTCGGCGCGCTCATCAAACAGGGCTGGCGGCCCAAACGGACGATAGTTTTTTGCAGTTGGGACGCCGAGGAAGAGGGCCTGGTCGGCTCGACTGAGTGGGTGGAGCAAAACGCCAAGGCGCTCGAACACGCCGTGGCTTACTTCAACACCGATGTAGGCGTCGCCGGGCCGGATTTCTCCGCCGCCGCCGTTCCCTCGCTCAAGGAGTTTCTTCGCGAGCTGACGCGCTCGGTTCCCAGCCCGCAGGGCGGTACTGTGTATCAGCAGTGGAAGATCAACTCCGCCAGCGGAAATGATGAGCGCCGCCGCTCCAACGCGCCGCCGGTGGCCGGTGAAGAAGTGCACGTGGGCGACCTCGGCTCCGGTTCCGATTTCACGCCCTTCTTCCAGCACGTTGGCGTGCCCTCCACCGACATCAGCTCTGGCGGACCATATGGCGTTTATCATTCCGTCTTCGACAACTACGCCTGGTACACCCAGAACGCCGACCCGAAGTTTGAATATTTGCAGGAGATGGCTCGCGTCTTCGGCCTGGAAGCTCTGCGCATGGCCGACGCTGACGTGCTGCCCTACGATTACGTGTCCTACGCGCGCGAAATCAGCTCATATATTGATGCCGCCAAACATAAAGCCTCGGACCAGGGACTCTCGCTCGACTTCGGCCCTGCGCAGGCTGCCGCCGCGCGGCTCTCCGCCGCGGCGGATCACGTTCACGGGCTGCAAATCGCGGCCTCCGGCGATCTGGCAAAACTCAACCAGGCTCTTCGCCAGGCCGAGACAGATCTCACCTCTGATGCCGGCCTGCCCCACCGTCCCTGGTTCCGGCACACCATATTTGCCCCCGGCGAGTACACCGGCTACGCGGCGGTGGTGATTCCCGGAGTCAACGAGGCCATTGACAGCAAAGATCAGCCGCGTGCCGCGCAGCAGTTGTCGGTGCTGACCCAGGCGCTCGCGCGCGCCGCGCAAACGCTGGAGGGAGCGCACTAAGCCGGATAAGTTAATGATGAAAATTTGACTTGCATTGCGCCTTCATTTTGACCTATATTGTCAACATTGGCGACTCCCTCCCCGCTTGTTCCCCGTCGCCCCACGCTAATCCCCCACCCATGCGATGAGGACGAAATGAAAGTATTGCTCTTGCTCGCTGTAATTCTCTCGGCAGGCTTGTGCAAAGCCGCCGATGCCCAAACGCCAGCCGCGGGTTCCTCGACGAACACCTCGATTTACGCCAGTGATCTGCAAACAATTACTCAAAAATGCCTGGCCCCCGAAGCCTCAGTCAGCGTACCTGATTGTATGCAACAAAACCTGAACGCGGCTAAGGCTATGGACGATTCAATGAACGCGGCAGGACTTTCTTCCGCAGACAAGCAACAAATCATTGAAACATGCTCATTCAAGACATTGGATGCAGGTCTAGAAAAAGGCTTGAATGCGCTGATCGAGCTGCAAAAAGAGTGCATTATAAAGAACATTCCTAAAAGTACAAAAATGCACTTTAGTTTGACTCTTCCTGGTACTGGCTCTAATAACCAAAACCCGGCTGCTTCCCAACAGCAGAGTACGGCTCCAAGCGAGGGTCAAGAGGTAGGCAGCTCGGCCTACACCACGCGGAGTACTTGTGTTCTCGATAATAAAACCGATCTTGCTAATGGGTCTGCCATCAACAATATCAATTTGATTGGAGTCAGGCGAGAACTTCTTGCGCCTAAAGAAGCCTCCGACATCTACGGCCACCGCCTGGGAAGACGCTACATTGTCTATCAGGTCAGCGTCACCGATCTGAGCAAGGATTACCAATACGTGGTCCATGACATCACCGTCAATCTGAAGGATGTTTTCGCGATTGAAAACACGCCCCAAGTGTGCCAGAGTCTAAGCGACGATCAACAAAAGGCTGCGTGCATTGCCAGTTCACAGTGCCAGGGTCTGAGCGACGAGAAACTGGCTACGTGCATTGCCAATTCGCAGTGCCAGGGTCCAAAAAACGATCACAATGCGGCATGCCTTGCCTCTTCGCGGCGCCTCGAATTACTGCGAGGAATCCCGGAGAAGGGCCAGGACTACGATCCCCGCAACCTCTCGCTTCACATCATGACCGGCCTGGGATCGGTTGCCGGCGGCGTCAGCGGCCTCACGGCTTTTTCGGATGTGATGGGATCGGCGGTATCCGTATTTAATGGAGCCTTCCTGCAGGCATTCGTCGGAATTCTTCCAGACCACACAGGAACGCAGTTGAATCGGCTGAGCGACCAGGCATTCACATCCAATTCCCTTGTGGACAAGCTGCATACCAAAGACTTCGCCATCTTCATTCCACAGGCACTCGTACTCAGGTCTGCGCATCAGAGCCAATTCTGGTCGAGTCCGCGGGAACTGTTAAATACCATCCCGCTCGACCAAGTCGATGTCTGCGTGGATGGCTCGCTGGTGACGGAGGTCTCGATCACGCCGGACCCTGCAATCTCCATCGACGCAGGATTCCCCGTAGTTACTAATTCCTTGACTACCGGGATCAACATCGCTCCGGGTACGCCCATCTCCATTCAGGACAGCGCCTCCGATGCAACGATCTATTACACGGATGTGGCTGGAACCACACCCTCCGCTTCGTCGACTAAATACGCCGGCCCAATCACCTACAAACTCACCGATGGAACTAAAATTGTGCGGGCGATCGCCATCTCTCCGAATAAGGCGCAGAGCAACATTGTAGGCCAGACCTACACCATTCAGAAGATGCCATTGATCACGGTCACAGCGGCTTCTGCCGCGGGTGCGAGTCCAACGCTAACGCTCACCGCAGCGGATCCAACAAATGACACCGTCTACTATACGACCGATGGTAAAACAACTCCAGTAGCGCCAGCCGGGACAACTCCTCCGACCTCGCCAACAACGATATACACCGGCGCAACGCCATTAACCGTAGACCCATCGGGCACTACTACGATTTACGCACTCGAAGTGCCGACTGGCGGCTCCGGTTCCACGTCAACTACGCCGGTGGCCAAGTACACCTATACGGCGAAGTAGCCGATACGTAGGCTATGGCCGGCGACTCCGCAAGGAGCGACGCCGGCCGTTGCCGTTTTTGTTGGTTTATCTCGCCCGGCTACCCGAGAATACAAGTGCATCTGCGGATTTCAGCCGAAAGACCGGAGCCCGCATCGGAGGGAAAAATCCCTCATTCCCCTCCCTTCAGAAGTTGACCCCCGCCCTGTCAGGCTCGTATCGTTAAGTATGATGATGAAAACTTCCCCTAACATACTTCGCATCGGAATCGCGGTGGCCATTGTCTTGGGCACCATTACCTGGCTGGCCTTGTCCGGCATGAGCGTCAGCAAGAGCTATTACGTTACCATCCCCGAGTTGGGCGCGATGGGCGACAAGGCCTATCACAGCAATCTCCGCGTCGAAGGCTTCGTTGTGCCCGGCTCCATCGAGCACAATGGCCCTCATGTCACCTTTCTTTTGAATGAGTTTGAGAGCCACTCGCCCAAGGCCGCCACGGGGCGCATGCTCACGGTCAACTACAAAGGCTCCGAGCCGCCGCCCGACACCTTCAAGGACGACGCCCAGGCCCTGGCCGAAGGCACCTATGGTCGCGATGGAGTCTTCCACGCGACAGTCTTGCAAGCCAAGTGCGCCAGCAAGTACGCTCCGGCCCAGCCGGGAACCGCTCAGCCCGGAGCCACGCCCGCACAACCTGCCGCGAATTCTCGCGCTGCCACCACGCACACGTCAGCGGCAGTTCCCATCGCGGCAAACTGATCACAATGACCTCTACTGCATCCGAGACCGCCACTTCGACTCTTTGCGCCCGCCTCGACAGCGTCTCCAAGCTCTTCGGCTCCTTTGCCGCGCTGCGCCAAATTTCTGTGGAGTTGGAGCCGGGACGCTGCTACGTTCTGCTGGGCGAGAACGGCGCGGGAAAATCCACGCTGCTGCGCATTCTGGCCGGTTTGCTCAGGCCCAGCTTCGGAACCGTCACGGTCTTCGACAATTACGAACCCCACGAGGCTCGCGAGCGCATCGGCTACATGAGCCACGCAGCCATGCTCTACGACGAGCTGACCGCCGAGGAGAACCTGCGCTACTTTGCCAGCCTCTATCCCGATCACGCTTGCCTTGCGCCGGCAGAGGCTCTGCGCCAGGTGGGCCTCGACCCCGCGCTCGACCGCATCCTCGGCCAGTATTCGCAGGGGATGCGCCAGCGCACCTCTCTGGCCCGCGTGTTGCTTTCCGTCCCGGAATTACTCTTGCTCGACGAGCCATTCTCCAACATGGACGTAGACTCTGCCCGCCAGATGGTCGAGCTGCTCGCCAGCTTCCGCCATAGCAACCGCACCATCGTCCTCACCACCCACCAGCGCGAGATGGCCGCACCCATTGCCGACTATGTGCTCACGCTGCACGCCGGGAGATTGGCGTCGCTCGAGGAAGGCAAGCCAAACCTATGAAGACCAACGGCGCGCGTCTGCTCGAATCTCTCGGCATTCCCTTCGCACTCCAGGAATACGAGGTCGATCCATCCAATCCTCAAGACCTCTCCGCCCTAACCGTCGCCAAAAAGATTGGAATGCCGTCCGAGCAGGTCTTCAAAACATTGCTGACCACAGGCGGTCAAAACTCCTACGTCTTCGCCGTCATTCCCGGCAATGCGGAGCTGGACTTCAAGAAGCTGGCCCGCGCGGCCGGCCTGCGCAAGGCGGAGATGGTTTCTCTGAAAGATGTACAGCCGCTCACTGGCTACATTCGCGGCGGGGTCACTGTCTTTGGCGCAAAAAAGCCCTTTCCTGTCTTCGTCGATGAGACGGCGATTCTCTTCGACAAAATCAGCGTCTCGGCCGGCACGCGCGGAACGCAACTTGTCCTTTCGCCCGCCGACTATCTGCGAGCCACAGCGGCGCAGACAGCCGACCTGACCAAATCCGCCGCACCCCAATCGGAGGGACACGCCCGATGACCCGCGCCCTCTGGACTCACCTCGTCAAAGAGCTGCGCATTGAGTGGCGCTCGCTGGACGCTCTCGTCTCCATGCTTTTCTTTTCACTGCTGGTGGTGGTGCTGTTCTCCATGGCATTTGAACCGCGCGGTGCGTTTTCCCAACAGATCGCGGGTGGCGTGCTTTCGGTGGCCATCCTGTTCGCCTCGGTGAGCGCGCTTAACCAGGCCTGGGCGCGCGAGATCCGCCACCAGGTTCTGGACGCGCAGCGCATGACGCCGTCTCCAGGCGCGGAACTCTACCTGGCCAAGGTTCTGGCAAACTTTCTCTTTGTCACCATCGTTCAGTTCATTCTGGCGCCGGTATTCTTTATTTTTTATAACCTTCACATCGCCGGACAGGCGTGGCTGCTGGCGCTGGTGCTGCCGCTGGGAACATGGGCGCTGGTGGCCAACGGCGTTTTTTTTGCCGCGCTCTCCATCCGCAGCCGCAACCGCGAACTGCTGCTCTCGTTGATCTTGTTTCCCATCTTTATTCCTGCGCTGCTGGCCATGGTGCAGGCCACCACCGCCATCCTTACCGGCGAAAGCGACCCCACGCTGTGGATCAAGATGCTCCTCGGCTACGACATCATCTTTACCACGGTCAGCTTGCTGCTATTTGACGTTGTCTTTCACGCTGAGTAGGGCGGCGATGTCGCGCAGACTTTCCGGGCATTCCATCCGAGAATTATCATCTTTTTCAGGCTTATTGGCCGTCCCAAACCCCTTGCTTCCATTTTGGACCGCCGTTCTCGCTTCCTGAAGCCTTCGCAGCCCCTGTGACTGCAATCACTCGACAGTGTTACTTTCGGGTGATAGCCTTCGGATGGCCCTGTTTCCGGGATAATCTGTAGCGCTTCCCGGATTCGCTCGTGGTAAACCATCAAAATTTCTGCTTGGGAGGATATGTGACTGCTCAGTATTCGGTGTATCTCTTTGAGGCCGTCAGCGCGCTTTCGCTCGTGGTGGCCTTTTTCTTTGCGCGCCAGAGCATCGGCGCCATCAAGGCAGGCGCCGGCGCGTTTCTGAGGCGTCCGTCGAAAACCATCGCAGCCGTCCTGGGCCTGCTACTGTGTCCCGCATTCGCCGGCGCGCAGGAGCGTGCGGGCGGAGGCGAAGCCAGCCTGGTACTGCCGGATTTGTCCAGCGTGAATTTTCTTGGGCTTGACGGAAGATCCCTTCTGATGATCGGATTGCTCTTCTGTGCCGGCGGCCTGCTGTTCGGCCTGGTGATCTATCAGCAGTTGAAGAACCTGCCGGTTCATCGCTCCATGCGCGAGATCTCCGAGCTCATCTATGAGACCTGCAAAACCTATCTGATCACGCAGGGTAAGTTCATTCTTCTGCTCTGGGCCTTCATCGCGGTCATTATCTCCATGTACTTCGGATGGCTGGCGCCAGTGGGAAATGTTTGGGTAACCCTGCCCATCATCCTGGGCTTCAGCCTGGTCGGCATTGCGGGCAGCTACGGTGTGGCGTGGTTCGGAATTCGCGTCAACACCTTCGCCAACTCGCGGACGGCATTCGCGGGCTTGCGTGGCAAACCATATCCGTGCTTTGAGATTCCGCTGAAGGCCGGCATGAGTATCGGCATGTTGCTGATCTCCGTCGAGCTGCTCATCATGCTCTGTATCCTTCTGTTTATCCCGGCTAATTACGCCGGCCCCTGCTTCATCGGCTTCGCCATTGGCGAATCGCTGGGCGCCGCGGCCCTGCGTATCGCCGGCGGCATCTTCACCAAGATCGCCGACATCGGCTCCGACCTGATGAAGATCGTCTTCAAGATCAAGGAAGACGATGCCCGCAATCCAGGCGTCATCGCCGATTGCACGGGCGACAACGCGGGCGACTCGGTCGGCCCCTCGGCGGACGGCTTCGAAACCTACGGCGTCACCGGCGTGGCCCTGATCACCTTCATTCTGCTGGCCGTTCATGAGCCCAAAACACAGGTGCAGCTGCTGGTCTGGATCTTCGTCATGCGCGTCGCCATGCTGGTCTCCAGCTCCGCCGCCTACTTCCTCAATGGCGCCATCGCCAAGGCGAAATATCAGAACGCCGACGAGATGGACTTCGAGGCGCCTTTGACCTCGCTGGTTTGGATCACCTCCATCGTTTCCATCATCCTGACCTACATCGTCACCTACCTGATGATCCCCACTCTCGGTGACGGAACGCTGTGGTGGAAGCTGGCTTCCATCATCTCCTGCGGAACCCTGGCCGGCGCGCTCATCCCCGAACTGGTGAAGGTCTTCACTTCCACCAACTCGGCTCACGTGCAGGAAATCGTCACCTCCGCCAAGGAAGGCGGAGCTTCCCTGGGAATCCTCTCCGGACTCGTGGCCGGCAATTTCTCCGCCTACTGGCTGGGACTGAGCATGGTCGCGCTCATGGGTCTGGGCTACTTCTTCTCGACCGGCCCGTCCATGGATGCACTGATGCTCGCTCCAGCCGTCTTCGCCTTTGGCCTGGTGGCCTTCGGCTTCCTGGGCATGGGACCGGTCACCATTGCTGTCGATTCCTACGGTCCGGTAACCGACAATGCTCAATCCGTCTACGAACTGTCGCTGATTGAAACTCTTCCCGGCATCAAAGCTGAGTTGAAGAAGGACTACGGCATCGACGCCAAGTTCGAACGCGCAAAATACCTGCTGGAGGCCAACGATGGCGCCGGCAATACCTTCAAGGCTTCGGCCAAGCCGGTGCTGATCGGCACCGCCGTGGTCGGCGCAACCACCATGATCTTCTCCATCATCATGGCCCTGACCCACGGACTGACCGTTGGCAAAGATAATCTCTCTCTGCTGCACGCGCCCTTCCTGCTCGGCTTGATCACCGGCGGGGCAATGATCTATTGGTTCACCGGAGCTTCCATGCAGGCGGTCACCACCGGCGCCTACCGCGCGGTCGAGTTCATCAAGCGGAACATCAAGCTGGAAGGCGCGGAGAAGGCATCGGTCACCGACAGCAAGAAGGTGGTGGAAATCTGCACCAAGTACGCGCAGAAGGGGATGTTCAACATCTTCCTCGCCGTCTTCTTCGCTACCCTGGCCTTCGCCTTCACTGAGCCCTTCTTCTTTATCGGCTATCTGATCTCCATTGCCATCTTCGGCCTCTACCAGGCGATCTTCATGGCCAATGCCGGCGGCGCATGGGACAATGCCAAGAAGGTCGTTGAGGTTGACCTGAAACAGAAGGGAACGCCTCTGCACGACGCAACCGTAATCGGGGACACCGTCGGCGATCCCTTCAAGGACACCTCGTCGGTGGCATTGAACCCGGTGATCAAGTTCACCACCTTGTTCGGTTTGCTGGCTGTCGAGCTGGCCGTGACGCTCAGCGCCAAGAACCCGGTGCTCGCTGAGTCTTTGGCCGTCGTATTCTTCCTGATCTCGGTCTTCTTCGTGCACAGATCCTTCTATGGCATGAGGATTGAGACCAAGGAAAGCAACTGATTCTTGTCTAGTAGTTCGTCATGGCGCCACTGTTCCTGTAGCGACCTCAAACTCCGAGTCCCGTCCATCCCTGCTTCGGCGGTGATGGACGGGGTCGGAAAACCCAAACAATCTTACCGGCGGACTGGCCCCGGATGTTTCAAAGTTTCCTCAATTCAGCTATCAACTCCTGCAAACACGTAAACAACTATATACACTCCCCGCTTTTCCTTTACTCGCCGTTTTATTCCGGGTTATACTCCTGTCATCCCGATACTCCTAGTGGGTTCCGTTACCAATCATCTTGCAATTCTGAAGGCTCTCGATAGGCGAGGGCTTGGCGCCAATGGCTAATATGTGAGCGCGCCTCGAGAGCTCAGGAGGTTTCCTATGGCTACGAATCCAACCGCTGCTTCGCAAGCTGGGCGGTCCAATCCGCTCCACCTGATCAATGAGTGGCTGAATGCAAATGACCCGTTGGACGATTCGACCGTCCTTCTTCAGCATCTGTGGGATCAATATCACAAGACAAGTTTGGGGAACATCTTTCCCCCATACGACCCGCTAGGAATCGCGCACCTTGTTGATGTGCTGCACAGCAACGGTTACCCACGCGTGAAAAGAGCAGACGTGCTCAGATGGAATACCCTGGGTGGGGCTCTCGCTGAGCTTTGAGCCGGAGAGCACAGGGTTCGTGGCACGCTCGTTCCCCGGCGATTGCAGGTACAAACACGAAAGGTCCAGTTAACGGCGATGAAGATTCAGTGGAACCGCGCAGAAGTCATTCGCGCAATTTGCATCTTACCTCTTTCCATGACGCCCATTGCGATCTGCGCTCAGCAAACGTCGGGACCCGATTTCAGGATCCTTTCGGATCATGAAATCCTCATCCAGGCAACCGACTCCGCTCACCCCGGACCAGCGCCGGTCGTGGCATCCTCGCCAGGGTCGGTCGCTTCGGCCGGATCGGTTCAGCCTGTCGGCACTATCAACAATGGTATCCCGGCAGGCAGTTGGTATTACGTGTCCTTCCCCGCCAAGATGTTTAAGGTTGGCCTGGCTGTCACGCTCCAATACGGATTTACGCATAGAAGCACCGGTCAGGCCGACAGCCAGACCTTGGTCATCAAAATCACGGATAGTATAGAGGCAAGCGTCTCATGGAGCGGTATTAGAGCCCAAGATGTGTGCCTTGTCCAATCTCAAGTGGCCTTCGGGGCCGCGTCTGATTCCTTCGCAAGGTATCGACAAGATGAGCAGGCCGAGATAGATCATTGCAGTGGCGCGGATAAAAGCAGTTGTATCCCTACCTACGTAGGCGAGCTGAGAGTTCCTGCCTCGGAAGATAACAAGAGGTGCCAATACTTCGTTCCTACGCAAGAGATCGGACCTAATATCTTGGGGTCAAAGATCAAACTGAAATTCGTTGCCCGGCCTGCGCCAACCCAGAAAAAGGACGCCGCGATCTACGCAAATGTCAATCTCGTTGCGGCAAGCGGAGCGCGCTTCGCATGGGGCCTCGATGGCTCCCTGGACGAGCAGTACCAATTCAAACGCTTGATTGTGCACTACCTGAATGCGACGGCTAATGGAGGGAACAACACAGCGACCATTAAGACTCAGAACTATACGGATTCCGTATGTTGGAAGCTCCCAGTCACCTATCTTCTTGGCGATTCAGCTCAAAGCAACGCTTTCCGCAAGTATCTGGGCGTTTACAACCTGAATATTGCGCCGGACTATGAGACAGATTTTGAACTAGACAGGAGAAACTTTCTCGCCGGATTCAACGCGAATCTCTGGTTGCTGAACCATCCGCTTCAAGATAAGGTCATCGAGAGTAACAACCCAAAGGAGACAATGTCCAGCTACATCAAAGCCCACAAGTATGCCGGGGGCGATGAGATGGATTTCACTCCAGGCTTAGAGGGCGGAGGAGCGATGGCCGACACCGTTCAAAAGCCCTCGACGGGATCCGCCCCATCCGTCCCCATACCCGCGTATTCCATCTTTCGCGCCGCCCCTGTGATGCACGGCGAACTGCAGTTCCGCCAGTTCAGCCTGGACGAAACCTTTACTGCACGCTATCTTTTTCTGACCGAGAACTCAGCTACGCAATCGAAGGCCAACATTGTCTATCCTCTGAGGCTTGCAGGATGGAAGGCCATCAGCAAGTGTGTTGTGTCTTATAAACCCAACCCTGACGGCAACCTCGCTTTTACTGTCACCTATACCGACGGGTTTGATGCGCCAAAATTCCAACGCACTAATTCTGTGCAAGTTGGACTGACTTTTATCAAGTGACGGGTTTGGGCATCAATCCCAATTGAGCTCGCTGACGCCCTTTCTCATCGAAATTATTCGGGGCGAGTCAGCCTTCGAAGGTTCGCTTGCGCGCGGGACACTCTCAGTCGAGCATCGCATATCAAGCCGCATCGAGGTTTTGGCTATGTTGGACATGTGCACGCTGAATGTGACCTCTATGAACGCATACAGCCCAAATCTACACATTTCCCACATTTAGCCCCCCATCTGCACCGTTGCTGCGCCTTGTCCCCGGCTCCGGCGAGGACTAGGCTTGGGGTTTGGGGTGGTGTAGCCGCAATCATCGGGATTTCACCGAATTTTGTGCAATTTGTAACAAACGGAAACCCGCATCCCGCATGGGGCTTTGGAGCTTTCCACAGGCAAATGCCTTTGTTTGCAAACTTGGTGCCCCAAAAGTGAACAAAATACAAGATGTTGTGGTTTTTTGTTGACATGCACAACCAACAGCGGTACTTTTTCATCTGCGGCCTTAAATCGGATGTTACGATCTCCGGTGTGATAGTTCCACCTAGAGGCTTCTGAGAACAGCGAATTCGCGGTACGTTTCAATCCCCGTTTCCCGTTCTTTGACCGACGAGATGATCCCTGACCCTCTCTAGGCAGCCCTGAGCTGGAGAGGGGCCGATGTTTCAGTTGTATTTGCCGATTGTGAGGATTCCATGAATGAGGTCCAGTTTCAAATTTCCGCCACCGCCCAGCAGACTCCCCCAACCCAGAGGGGCCTGACCTTCACCCGCCGCTTCTCCACCGAGGGCGTCTCTCCCTATGACGAGGTTCAATGGGAGCGGCGCACGGCGTCGATCTCCGATCAGAAGGGCAACATCATCTTCGAGCAGAAGGATGTCGAGACGCCGGCTGACTGGTCGATGACCGCGACTAACATCGTGGCCTCCAAGTACCTTCACGGGCGTCTGGGAACGCCGGAGCGGGAGAAGGGGGTTCGCCAACTGGTGAGCCGGGTGGCGGAGACCATCCGCGACTGGGGCATGGCGGGCAGCTACTTTGCCACCCCTGAAGATGCGGCTATCTTCCACGACGAGCTGGCGAACATGCTGCTGACCCAAAAGGCGGCCTTCAACTCCCCGGTCTGGTTCAACGTGGGCTGCGACCGCCTGGAGCCGGATGCGGAGGGGCAGAACTGGCACTGGGACCCCTCAACCGACGGCGTGCGTTACTCCGCCAGCGGCTACCACAATCCGCAGTGCTCGGCCTGCTTCATCAACTCCGTCGAGGATTCGATGGCCGGCATCATGGAGCTGGCCCGGACCGAGGCCATGCTCTTCAAATTCGGCTCGGGGACGGGAACCAACTTCAGCTCCCTGCGTTCCAGCAAGGAATCCGTCTCGGGCGGCGGCACCGCCAGCGGACCCTTGAGCTTCATGCGCGGCCTCGACGCCTTTGCCGGAGTCATCAAATCCGGCGGCAAGACCCGCCGCGCGGCCAAGATGGCGATTCTGAACGCGGACCACCCCGATATCGTTGACTTCATCGAGTGCAAGTCCAAGGAAGAAGCCAAGGCTTACACCCTCATTGAGGCTGGCTACGATGGCTCGGGGCCGGACTCCGTGGCCTATTCCTCGATATTTTTCCAAAACGCCAACAACTCCGTCCGCGTCAGCGATGAGTTCATGCGCGCCTACGAGAACGACGGCGACTATACCACCTACACCGTCAAGGACCACGCCCCGGTTGCCACCTATAAGGCGCGCGAGATCATGCACAAGATTGCCGAGGCCACCTGGCTGTGCGGCGATCCCGGCATGCAGTTCGATACCACCATCAACCGCTGGCACACCTCGAAGAACACGGCGCGCATCAACGCCTCCAATCCCTGCTCGGAGTACATGTTCCTGGACAACTCGGCCTGCAACCTGGCCAGTTTCAATCTCATGAAGTTCGTCACGCCCTCGGGCGGCTTCGACATTCCCGCTTACCGCCACGCCATCTCCGTGATCATCACCGCCATGGAGATCCTGGTGGACAACTCCGGCTACCCGACGGAATCGATTGCCCGCAACTCCCACGACTACCGGCCTCTGGGGCTGGGCTACGCCAACCTGGGGGCGCTGCTGATGTCCATGGGCCTGCCCTACGACTCGGCCGCCGGCCGCGACATGGCCGCCGTGCTCACCGCCATCCTCACCGGCCAGGCCTATCTGCAATCGGCCATATTGGCGGCCAGCTGCCCGCCGATTCCTTCCGCTACGCCTCTGACTGCCAATGTCGATCACCAGGGTGGCGCTTGCCCAGGCTTCTACGTCAACCGCGAGCCCTTTCTGGACGTGATCCGCATGCATCGAGCCGAGGTCAACAACATCGGCCGGTCGCGCCAGAGCGGCGATCCCTTCACCGTGCCCCAGCTCGATGCCCTCATCGACGCCAGCCGCGAAAGCTGGGATACGGCCCTGGTTTACGGAGAAAAATACGGCTATCGCAACTCCCAGACCACGGTTCTCGCCCCCACAGGCACCATCGGCTTCATGATGGACTGCGACACCACCGGCATCGAACCAGATCTGGCCCTCGTCAAGTACAAGAAGCTGGTGGGCGGCGGCATGATCAAGATCGTCAACAACACCGTCCCCGAAGCCCTCTTCAAACTCGGCTATTCCAGCGACGAGGTCAACGCTATCGTCAGTTACATCGACGCCACCGGCACCATCGAAGGCGCGCCCGGCATCCGCCCCGAGCACCTGTCGGTCTTCGATTGCAGTTTCAAGCCCACCAAGGGCACTCGCTCCATCCACTACATGGGCCACATCAAGATGATGGCCGCCGCGCAGCCCTTCCTCTCCGGGGCCATCTCCAAGACCGTCAACCTGCCCCACGAGGCCAGCATCGAGGAGATCGCCGAGGCCTACGCCGAGAGCTGGCGCCAGGGCATCAAGGCGGTAGCCATTTACCGCGATGGCTCCAAGGGAACCCAGCCGCTGAACACCAGCATGGATGCCCGGCACGAGACCTCGCCTCTGGATGCCGCCGGGGCGCGCGTACTGGAGCAGTTGGCCGCCGGTCTGCCCGCCTCTGAAGCTGATCTCAAGGTTCTGGAGAGCAAGAGCGGCGAAAAAATCGAGGTTCCCGTGCAGCAGGTTCTCCTTGCCGACACCGCCTTCCAGCACGTGCTTGTTCAGATTGCCGAGATGAATAAAGCTGCCGCCATGGTGCCTGTCTTGCAGCCCTCGGAGACGCAGGACGCCATCAACCCCGACGTGCAGGACCAGAACGGCCCGCCCCGCGCCGTCCGCCATCGCTTGCCCGGCGAGCGCGCCTCGGTCACCCACAAGTTCTCACTCAGCGGCCACGAGGGCTACATCACCGTCGGCCTCTATCCCACCGGGCAGCCCGGCGAAATCTTCATCAAGATGGCCAAGGAGGGTTCCACCGTCTCCGGCATGATGGACTCCTTCGCCACCTCCATCTCCATCGCCCTGCAGCATGGTGTTCCCCTCAAGGTGCTCTGCCACAAGTTCGCCCACACCCGTTTCGAGCCCTCCGGCTGGACCGGCAATCCGCAGATCGGCCTGGCCACCAGCCTCATGGACTACATCTTCCGCTGGCTCGATCTGCGCTTCCTCTCCGGCACGCAGTTGACGCTCTTCTCGGGACTTGCTTCCCAGGCCTCGCAACTGCCCGCCTCGCCCAGCATGGCGCCCGAGACCGAGCCGTACCAGGACACCTACGCGCAAAGCCACCTGGCCCAGTTAGCCGAGGAGGTCGCCAAGCGCCTGCATCAGGTCAGCGCTCCAGCGGGCAGCTTCGCTGGCTCCGGAATAGGCCCGTCAGGAGGCGGCATTGCCCCAGAGGCGCAGTCTGCTTCGGCAAGCGCCTTACAGGCGCCGCAACTCCACGACCGCGGCATCTATCACGCCGCCGACGCCATGCGCGAGATGTATGAGATGGGCGATGCCCCCAGTTGCCCCACCTGCGGAGCCATCATGGTCCGCAACGGAAGCTGCCATCGCTGCATGAGCTGCGGCACCACCAACGGCTGCAGCTAGGAATTTTTATTGATTCTGGAATATCTGTGCCCCATACTTCTGAGCGAAGTGCGGGTGCCCCAGGTCCCTCGCATTTGGGGACCTGGGATAGCACAATCTCTACATACCAAAGAACGTGGTCATAGATATGGTTGGGCTGGTTCCAGCCTTGTAGACGTAAGATAACAGACATATGAAATCCTTCATGTGTGCTGCGCTCTTTGTCCTTTGCGCCGCTACGCTCGTGGCGCAATCGCCTGACATTCCTGCCTCTGTTCTCTCAGATAATCCCTTGGCCATTCCTCCCTCTGCTCTCGACGGAACTATCTTGGCTGGTCCTCCCGTTCTACAGGTACATCGCAGCGATCTCGGCTTCAGCTACAGCCTTCCATCAGACTGGGAGGTTATCGCCGAGCATCCAACACAGCCGTGGGAGCAGATGCAGGGGGCCAGATACGCACACAACGCAAAGGAAATGCTCGATGCTTGTCTATTCGATGTGCTGACAGCCGGTCACCCTCACCCTGCCTCCGTTATTACGGTTTCGGCCATCCCCTTTGACTGTGTTAAGTCACGGATCTCCGAGATAACCGACAAGGACCTTCCGGTTATTGCTGCTCACGCATCCCAAGGCATGCAGAAGACCATTAAGTTAGAAAATCCATTCCATGGCGTCTACACGCTGGGCACTCACAGCCTGGGGATTGAACGCGCCACCGGCGCACCCATCGCTCACCCGGAACAGAAGGGAACCGTGGAGACGGTTTGCACCCTTCTCAATAAGGGTATTGCTTGCTGGACAACATTCGCCGGCGACGATGCCGCACTCAAGACCTTCGAAAATGGCGCGGTGACGCTGGAAGGCGAGGCAGCCACGGCGCTGGTTCCGGCCGACGTTGTGCAACACAAGCTGCAGCCGGGAACCGGCGATCAACAGCCGGGAAATCCTGATAACACCAAGGCGCTTTTCCTGTTGATCGGCATTTTAGCGGTCCTGGCCGTTATCGCCGCAGTGCTACTCATGCGTTGGCGCAAGAGACGCAGCACCAGCGCGACTGATTCCTAGCCCTCAAGCACCTGGTCGATAGTCTGAATATCCACCAACCCATGGCATCCATAAATCGCAGGAAGCACCTTGCCCGCGGGATAACTCCTCCGCAGTTCGGCGACCTTTTCCGTGCCGCGGCGGTAAGCGGGCAGATACATCCGGCCCAGCAGCGGATGCCGTCCCCACGCTCCCGACAGCTTATCGGCGCGCTCCTCGGTGACCAGAAAATCGCGGCGCAGCATTGCAGCCACCTCGGGCTGCTTCCGCCCCTCGCCCCAGGTCAGATAAGACGACTGGTTCTTGGCATCGTCCTGCAACAGGGCAAGCAGCACGCCGATCTGCGTGTCCTCGTCAGGCAGTTGCTCAATCTCAGTGACGCCGTGCGCAATCAAAATCGCGTTGTTGGCGATTCCCTCAAACAGCGTAGCCGCGCGAGTGTTCATGGTCAGGATAGTCGCCTCGAAGCCCACCTTGGCGCGCACGTACAAATCTTGCAGGTACGCGAATGTGGTCACGTGACCCGGCACCACTTCGTGGCTGATGAGCTGCTCAAACTCCGGATACGAAATCTGCAGCGAGGCATTGATCTCGTAGCTGGCCTCGTATTGCGGCGAGTCGTCCTCGTTGCGGGCGCGCCCGATGTAGTTCATTGACCCGGAGAACCAAGCCTCCTTGATCGGCTGGAATTCGATATTAGCCCGCGGCACACGCCCCAGCTCCGGCGGAAGATGCGGCAGCAGATGCTTTGCGCTCAGGTTGTCGTAATAGGCGATCACCGCCGCGCTCAGCGCGCGCACCGAGGCCATAGGCGTAACCCGCTCCCGCCGCCATGCATCCACGGCCTCCAGCAATTCGCCCTTATAACCTGCCCGTCCCAGCAACTCAGCCACTCGCTCGCGCTTCTTCTCCGGCTGAGAAGGTTCCGGCTGCCCCGCCGTCGCCGCATACACGCAACGCGCGTAAGGCACAGCATCCCCCTTGCCAACGACCTCCATGGCCAACTCCCACATCACATCGAGGCAATCGGCCATCCCAATCAGATACGCCTGGCGCAAAGCATCCATTTTGGCAGCTTCCTCGCGCACTCCGGCGATGGCCTCAGGCAAATCCACCGCGTGCAGGTACTCCTCCACCGCCTCGCGATTCTTGACGGATACGCCGCCAGCCGCGCGCAGCTTCGCCGCCGCCGGATGCGTGTATGCCTCGGGAAGCGGGAAATCTGAGAACCACGAATCGGCAATGAAGCGTCCCGTGCCCGAGGGACACATCACGTCCCCGCCCCACAGCGTGTCAATGCCTAAAACCGCATCAGCAATATACTTGTCCGCTTGATTCATTGCTTACACCCTTTCCTTTTTCACGGAATAAATCCACACATACACGCAAAGTCCAACAAACATCACCGCGGAAATCGATTGCGAGACAGGGTCGTTCATGTAGAACGGCGTGGTGATCAGATCCTCGCGATACCAGTCGAAGAGATGCAGGGAAGCGCCGAATACGCCTCCCAGTGCGCCGCCCGCCATCAGCCCCGAGGCCAGAATCACCCCGCGCTCGCGTATTCTGCTCCCCTGCTCGCCGCCGGTCTTTTCCGACTTCTTGTTGATGAGGTGCGAGAGAACGCCCCCGGCGAGTATCGGCGAGGTCAGCTCCAGCGGCAGATAGATTCCCAGCGCGAAAACCATGGAAGACTTACCCAGCATCTCCAGAATCAGCGTAATGATAGCGCCAATGCCAAACAGCATGTAGGCCACCGGCTGGTTATTCATGAATCCCACCACCAGGGCCTTCATGATGGAAGCCTGCGGCGCAGCCAGAATCTGCCGCGCGTCTCCCGGCGATGCCTCGCCGAATTGATAAACCTGAGCCAGCAGGATGATGGTCAGCCCGGCGGTGATGGCCGCGGCGATTACGCCGATAAACTTGACCTTCTCCTGCGCCGCCGGCGTCGAACCGAGCCAATAGCCGGCCTTCAAGTCGGTAATAAACTGTCCCGAAACGCAAAGCGCGGTGCACACCATGCCCGCGATGGCCATCACGAAAAACATTCCTGTGTCTCCCGAGAGGCCAAAGTTCAACAGCACCACTGCGGAGATGATGATGGTCAGCATAGTCATGCCGGAGGCCGGATTGTTGGCCGTGGTGGCAATGGCGTTGGCGGCCACTGAGGTGAAGAAAAACGAGAACAGCAGCGTCAACACTAGGCCCAGTGCCAGCACCGTCCACGAGACTTGCAAACGTCCGAAGAATATCGCCACCGCGAGAGAACTGACAACCACGCCAAGAAGAATGGAGATGATGGAAATATCGCGGTCGGTGCGTTCCGGTGCGGCAGCCTCGCCGTGGCGGAAGGTGCGCAGCGCGATGCCAAACGATCCCGCCACCACGCGCAGCGATTTGAGAATGCCGATGATCCCGGCCATGGCGATGGCCCCCACGCCGATAAATCTCACATAATTGCGTACGATCTGTGCCGCCGTCATCTGGGCGATGGGAATAGTGGCCGGGTAGACGGTGGCCTTGATATCAAAGTGGCTGCCGAAATACCAGATCAGCGGCGCCAGCACGAAGCTGGTCAGAATGCTTCCGGCGCAAAAGGTGAGGGCGCTGCGCAGCCCCATCACGTAGCCCAGACCCATGATGAAGCTGATGGCCTCGAATCGGAAGACCATGCGGCCGCGCTCGGCCATGGAACGAATCACCGGCACGAACTGAAAGTCAAGATACTCTTTCCACACGTGAAATGTGGATACAAAAAAGTCGTAAACCGCGGCAATGGCGGTAGCCTGCAAGAGCAGCTTAGCCTGCGAGCCGCCTTTCTCGCCGGTAACCAGCACCTCGGTGATCGCCGTGGCCTCGGGAAAGGGCAACTGCCCATGCATCTCGCGCACAAAGTAGCGGCGTAGCGGAATCAGGAAAAGCACGCCCAGGCAGCCCCCGGCCAGGCAGATGAAGATGGTCTGCACCGGATGCGGATCGAGGTGCAGCATGTACAGCGCGGGCAGGGTAAAAATGGCGCCGGACACCACGCTGGCGGACGCCGCGCCGATGCCGGTGATGATGACATTTTCAAGCAGCGAAGTCCGGCGCTTGAAAGCGCGCGCCAACCCGATGGCCAGAATCGAGATGGGAATAGCGGCCTCCATCCCCTGGCCCACCTTCAGTCCGGAGTAGGCCGAGGCGACGGAGAAGATCACGCAAAGCAGAACGCCCCAGAAGACGGCGCGCAGCGTAATCTCTGGCTCTTTGGCCTGCGCGGGAATGATGGGTTGGTAACTTTCGCCGGCTTTCAGCGGCAGATAGGCATTTGTTGGCAGTGAGTTGCGTTCGTTCTCGATCATCGTTGCATCATCCCCTGTGCTGGGCAGCTCGTCCGGCGCCGCCTGCTCCGGTTCACAGGCGTCCATGGCGGATGCCCATTTCAAACCGGTTTCCTGGCTCGTTTCAGCCCGCAATACACCATACACTCTACCGATGTACAGGAGTCAAATCAGGCAGGAACAAGCGGAATGGCTGGATGCTGACAGCCTCGGGATGCGCGGATTAGCTTTTGCGGCCGTTAGCTTTTGCCACGGCGGCCGGCTTGCGCGACGGCACAATCGCTCCGGCGCCCGGCGCGGCCTGTGAGAAGCGCGCCAGCATCTCCGTGCGCACGTACTCTACAAAGCTCTGCATCTGCCGGTTCATCTCTTCCATGCGCTCCCGCATCTGCAGGATGATGGCCATGCCGGCGATGTTCACGCCCAGGTCGCGCGCCAGGCTTAAGATAAACTCCAGCCGCTCCAGGTCCTCGTCGGTGTAGAGGCGCGTGTTGCCCTCGGTGCGCGAAGGTTTCAGCAGGCCCTCGCGCTCATAGAGGCGCAGCGTCTGCGGATGAATCTCGTACATCTCGGCCACCGCCGAGATCATGTACGCGCCCTTCGATTTGCGTTTTGCCGCCATGAGCTGTTCAACTTACGCTGCTGATGAAATGTCTTTGACTGTTGCAGGATCAATCCCGAGAAGACTGCAAACTTGCTCTTGCGTTTTGGGGTTTCCGCAAACACGATATTCCGTTGAGCGGCGTTTCCCTTTCTTTAGCAAATCAAGCTCGAACCAAACATAGAGGTCAACCCTGTGCTTTTCCAGTCGAATCCGACCTTCGGAGAATTGTTCGCATGTGAGATCATATAGTCCGTGTCGAGGATCCTCTCGACCAGTCAGCACACGGTCCAAATCCACTGGACCTGCGCTGCTTTCGTGATTAAACAAGAATAAGAAATTCAATAATCTGTGGTCTGAATTCACACTCTCAAATTGTTTGAACGCAGTGTGAATGGCATTGCTGACCCGATTGAAAACAGGGTCATTCCGCAGTCCACCAACCAGTTCGCCAGGTTTCGCATTCTTGAGCTGATCCTCAAGCCACGAATCTTGTTGGAATGACTTAACCTCACAGAGAGCTACTTCCACTCCGTCACGCGAAAGACGAAAATCGGGAGTTTTCAAGTCTCGCATCTCGCGCTTGGCAAAAGAACTAACTTCAAATCCCTTACTTTGCCAATAGCCGAGAACAAACGCTTCATCGGAGGTGAGCTTTGAGAACCGGTATGCATGGACACCACGTAACCCTCGGCTGAAGTCATATTCAGGCCTCATCTCATCGTCGTTCACTAACGATTCCTGCTTAGCGTTCTGTTTCATATTGGAACCTCTCAGAGGGTGTGGCTTTTCTTGCGCTGATAATCCGAATTCTCTCCTTACGCTCAGTGTGTACTACTAGCAATACTTTGTCTAGCAATGACCGGCCAATGGTAATCGAACGAAGCTCGTTTTCTGAGTGAGGTTCATCTGGAATGGTAATAGCAAATGGATCTTCAAAGACTGTCTTTGCTTCTTGGAAATCCACTCCATGAATGAGGATATTGCGTTCTGCCTTGGCGTCATCCCACTCAAATAGATCTGTTTGCACACGGACCCCTAACTTGCCTACAGCTTATCAAACAGCGCCGCGCGCGGGTCCTGGTTGTTCAGCCGGGCCAACTCGCGCATAATCTCGCGGCTGCGCTCGTCGGCCAGTTTGGGCACCATCACTTCGACGGTCACGATCTGGTCGCCGCGCTGCTCGGGATGCTGCGCGCTCTCCACGCCCCGCTCCCGCATGCGCAGCTTTTGCCCGCTCTGCGTGCCGGGAGGAATCTTCAACTGCGCGCGCCCGTCAATCGTCGGCACGTCTACCTTGGCGCCCAGCGAGGCCTCGGGCACGGTCACCGGAACGGTCAGATGAATATCGTCGCCCACGCGCGAAAAGACCGGATGCGTTCCGGTGCGGACAATGAGATAGAGATCGCCGGGAGCGCCGCCATTCAGCCCCGCGTTGCCCTTGCCCTGCAGGCGTATGCGCTGGCCGTCGCGCGTGCCCGGCTTGATGCGAAACTCGACGGTCTCGCTACGGCTGACCACGCCCTCGCCGTGGCAAGTCGGGCAGTCATTGGAGATGCGGCCCGTGCCGTTACACTTGGGGCAGGGAATGTTGAACTTCATCCTCCCGCCCATCTGCGTAACCTGGCCGGTGCCGTTGCATTCCGGGCACTGTATAGACCCGCCGGACGAGCTCTGGCCGTGGCAGGTGGGACAAACCTCCAGGCGATGCACTTCGAGCCGCGCCTGGCCGCCGCGGATAGCCGTCCAAAAGTCCACCGTAGCCTGATATTCCAGATCCGTCCCCGGCTGCGGGCCGCGTGCCCTCTGCGGCTGCTGCGCCCCGCTGAAAATGCCGGAAAAGATGTCCTTGAAGCTGCCCCACGAAGCTGAATCCGCCGCTGAATCTGACGTCGAACCAGCCCCCGAATGCTGACCCCTGCGCTGCCCCGGCCCGCTCTGGAAGCCGGTGAAATCGAAGCCGCCGAAATCCACCGGCATGCCGTGGCCCGCGCTCTGCCGCGCATACGCTTCGGCCTGCGCCGGATCGATCTGGTCGGAGTAGAAGCCCAACTGGTCGTAAACCTTGCGCTTCTTCTCGTCGCTCAACACGTCGTTGGCCTCGGAGATCTCTTTGAACTTCTCCTCCGCCCGCTTGTCGCCGGGGTTCACGTCCGGGTGATAGCGCCGCGCAGCCTTGCGAAAGGCCTTGCGAATCTCCTCCGGAGTCGCCGTCTTCTTCACGCCAAGCGTGCCGTAATAATCTTTGTTCTGCGTAGTGGGCATAGTCTGTTTGAACTCGTTTCCTTGTTACCACATTAAAAAACCGTCATCCTGAGCGAAGCGCAGCGAAGTCGAAGGACCTGATTTTGCTCTTTCCTCATCAAGCTACAATCTCCGTGCCCCATTCTTTCGCCTTGTCGGGGTCCCCGGCGACAGGTCTTCGTCGCTGGGGTGGTCGGGCTAAAGAGTGGGAATCTACAATACTCAACCTCAACTCAATCAGGCAACCACACGTTGCTCGGCGGTCGCGGGTACGGTGTGCGTCGCGCGCGGTCGAATCCCTTCGTGAATAGCCGTCTCCTCGGCGTCCGCCGCTGACTCCAGATCGTAATCCATCTGCAAGCGCATCCAGAACTCAGCAGACATATTGAAGTAGCGCGCCAAACGAAGCGCCGTATCCGCCGTAATCCCGCGCCGCTCCCGCACAATCTCCGAGATGCGCGTCACCGGCACGCGCAACTCCATCGCCAACGCATTGGATGACAGCCCCAGCGGCTTCATGAATTCCTCGCGTAGCATCTCGCCAGGATGCAGTGGAGCCATCCGGGCGCCCTCGTCCACTTCTGCGCCATTAAGCGCCGGCTCAGTGGTAGTCAACAATCTGGACCTCGTAGGCATCCCCATCCCTCCAATCAAAGCAAACTCGCCATCGATCATTGATACGCAAACTCCATAACCCTTCCCGATCACCCTTCAGCTTCTCCAGCCGATTGCCCGGCGGCTCAAAGAGCTCTTCTACCTGCGAAACGCTGTGAATCTGCCTCAACTTGCGGAACGCCACTCGCTCAAACTCCGCATACCGCCGGTTATGGTGGCGATGGAAAACCTGCCCGGTCTCTTCGTCGGCAAATGAGCGAATCATGCTTAACGTTTATCGTAACACGGAAAGCAGTCAATCCGGCCGTTTTTTTGTCCCGTTCCCAAATACATCCCTCTAATAATCGAAAATCCGCACCCCAAATAACCCAATTTTGCGCAAAAAACCTCTACTTCAAAGTAAAGTCTTTTTGCGCGTTTTTCATCCCTTTTCCGTCTCGAATCCGTGCACTTGCGCATGTACTCTTGATGAGATTGCTTCCCTGCAAGCCTGCTGCCGGAATTGCCATAGATTCCTCGGCAAAGGCTCAGACGCAGGCGTGTGCATTGAGAAGCGTTCAGAATCCATCAAACCTCATGAACCAGTTGTCGCGTCGGCGTCAGTCTTCTTTGCGGCAGCCTTTGCTGGTGGCCTGGCGGCGCCGAGTTGAGGGATGGCGCTCAGCTCCGCTTTACCTTCGGCCAACTGCATGAGAAAGTCCTGGGCAGAGAAAGGCTTCAAGTCCTTGAGCACTTTGCCGGCGCGTACATAGCTTCCGTCGGGCTGCTGCAGGCGAGCCTTGAGGGTGTCGGCCAGATAGGCGGGTAGAATCTCGTCGTGGATGCGCGCCAAGGCCGCCGGGTCTCGAACGGGGAAGACCACCTCGCAGCGCTCGAAGAGATTGCGCGGCATCCAGTCGGCCGAGCCGAGATAGATTTCGTCGTTGCCTCCGTTGGCAAAGTGGAAGATGCGCGAGTGCTCCAGGAAGCGGCCCACGATGGAGCGGACGTGGATTCTCTCCGAGAGACCTTTGACGCCGGGGCGCAGGATGCTGAGACCGCGCACGATCAGATCGATTTCGACGCCGGCCTGCGAGGCCGTATAAAGTGCCTCGATGATCGATGGTTCGAGAAGCGCGTTCATCTTGGCCACGATGTGGGCGGGCCGGCCGGCCTGGGCATGCTCCTGCTCACGGCGGATAAAGCCCAGAAAGCTTTCGGCCATGGTCAGGGGGGCTACCAGCAAGGGGCGATAGTCGTCGATCTCCGCGTGGGCAGTCAGGTAGTTGAAGACCATGTGGACCCGCTCGGTGAACAAAGGATTGCTGGTCAACAGGCTCAGGTCGGTGTAGAAGCGGGCTGTATCGGGGTTGTAATTGCCTGTCCCCATGTGGCAGTAGCGGCGGGTTTGCCCGTCCTCGTCGCGGCGCACCAGCATGGCCAGTTTGCAATGGGTTTTGAGGCCGACCACGCCGTGGAAGACCTGCACGCCGGCATCCTCCATCGAGCGAGCCCAGCGGATATTCGAGGCCTCGTCAAACCGGGCCATCAGTTCGACGACCAGCGTGGCCTCCTTGGTGGCGGCGGCCTCGATCATCGCCGCGAAGACCGGAGAATCCTCGCTGGTGCGATACAGGGTCTGCTTCATGCTGACCACGGCCGGATCCTCGGCGCCCTGCTGGATGAAATCCACTACCGGGTCATAGGAGTCGTATGGGTGGTGGAGCAGAACGTCGTGGCAGCGCAATTCGTCGAAGATGTTGCCGGATTTGCGGCTCAATTTTAATGGTTTGGGGGTAAAGGGTGGAAACTTGAGATCAGGACGCTTCACGTCGGAATAGAGGTAAAACAGACGCGAAAGATTTACCGGGCCGTCGTCGCGGAAGACCTGATCGGGGTCCAGCTCGAAGTTGACCCTGAGGCGCTCGACGATCTCCTCATCGGCTCCGGTCTCGATCTCTAGCCGCACGGCGTCGCCCTTGCGGCGGTTGTGGAGCTCCACGCGAATGGTTTCTAAAAGGGAGCGGGCTTCCTCCTCCTCGAAGTAGAGGTTGGAGTTGCGGGTGACGCGAAAGGCGGCGCGGGAGAGCACCTCGTAGCCGCGGTACATTGCGGCCAGGTTTTGCTCGATCAGGTCCTGGAGCAGGAGGTAATCGTATGCGCCCTCTGCTCCGGGCAGGCGGACGAAACGGGGCAGGGCGCGGGGCACGGTAACCACGCCCAGCACCTTCGGGCCGGAGCTGCGCCGCTTGAGCCTGAGCAGCAAGGCCAGGCAGAGAGCCTTGTTGAGCACGCGGGGAAAGGGGTGTGCGGGGTCGATGCTGATGGGGGTGAGCAGGGGGTCAACCTCGCGCTGAAAGTAGCTCTGGGCAAAGGTCTTAGCCTCTTCGTCCAGCTCCCGCCACTCCAGCAAGCGGACACCCTGCTTACGCAGTTCGGGCAGCAACTGCTCGTTCCAGCACCTGTACTGCGCATTCACAAAGCTGTGAATCTCGGCGGTCAGAATGGCAAGACTTTCGTCGGGGCGCAGTCCGTCGTAGCCCGGCTCGCGGTAGCCGTCCTCGATGCGCTGCATGAGGCCGGCCTGGCGAACTTCAACGTATTCGTCGAGGTTGGAGCCGGTAATCGCCAGGAATTTGACCCGCTCGAGCAGAGGATTGGAGGGATCCTCGGCCTCTTCAAGCACACGCCGGTTGAACTGCATCCAGGAGTGGTCGCGGCCGTTGAAAAGCTTCTGTTTTGGGGAGGTTCGAGCCATCGAATCCGTACCTTACGCTGTTATGGCAGTCTACAGCTTTTTGGAGGAAATATGAACCAAGAGCCTCCGAAAATACGATTAAATCATCAAAACAGGGGTACAGAATGGATGGAATCGACAATGTTAAGGAGTGAAGAATAGCCAGTCCGAACGATGCCCAGCACGCAAATCAAAGAGAGCGCGCCATGCTTCCTTACGACCCCTTTAGAAGAGCCGAGCAAAAATAGATTATGTATATTCGCCTCGACCGAGCACATCGAATCCTCCCTGTATTCCTCGGCGCGCTCACTCTCGTGAGCACCGTGGTACTGTTCGCATGGGATGCATTTCCCCGTCTCTTTCCTGCCAATGCCCATGACCTACTCGCCGCATTTCCACTGGCGATGATTGCCATTGCCTACCTTGCCTATCAGGCCGCGCACCGGCCTCCGTTCAAAGAGGCCGTCAAGGCCATTCTGCTGGCAATTGCCTTTCTCTTCTGGGCCGCCAATCAACTCTGGCCGCGCCTGCCCCAGGCCACGCTCTTCAACGACATCGCTATTGGGCTTTTTGTCCTTGATGTGTTTCTGGTCATGATCGGCTGGCCGGCGACCTCGCCCGACGAATCCTTTGCCGAGACCTGCGCGATGTGCCCTTATAAGGGAACCAAGCCATAAATCACAGTTTTCTGCGGATTGGACGCGAGCAAAAAGCCTTTGCGTATAAATAGAGGATTTTCGCGTAAATTGGGGTTAATCGGGAAGCGGGGACTTGCCGTCCAGGCAAACGCCTTCGGCTCGGCATAATCGGGGTCTTGGACTCCAGGAAAGGGAACAGGGAATAGGGAATAGCCACCCCAGCGAGCAGAGATCGCTCACCGGTAGCCTTCGTGCGTTCGGGGGAGCTTTGAGGTCAAGTAATTGAAAGGAATGGAGATGGGATGCGGACAGAGGGATGGGAAGAGCGCTCGCGGGAGCTGGTCGAGGCGGGGATGGCCTTCCGGGTGGTGCTGGAGAAGGCAGGCAAGGTGGAGGGGTGGCTGCGGAGGGTGCGGCGCGCGGTGGGGATTCCGGTGGCTGAGATGGCGAGACGCATGGGGGTGGGCGGGAGCGAGGTATACCGGATGGAGTACGCGGAGGATTGGGGAAGGATCACGCTGCGGAAGCTGCGGCGGGCTGCCGAGGCGCTGGGGTGCGATCTGGTGTATGGGCTGGCGCCGAAGGATGGGACGATAGCGGCGATAGCGGCGGATACGGCAGAAGCGCGGGCGCAGAAGCGCGTGGAAGCGCGGGAGCGGAAGCTCCAAAAGGCCAGGGAGCGGCGGCGGGAGGCGGCGCGGAAGCGGTGGGCGGCGCAGGAGCAGATACGTCTGGAGGAGGAGTGGCGGGAGTATTGGAGACAGTGCCGGATGAGGCGGACAGAGGGCGCGCGGAAGCTGATTCCCAAGCCGAAGCCACAGGTAAAGTTCTGGAAGCAGGAGCTGCGGAAGGCGCTGGTGCGGGTGATGCGGAAGGAGGGGACGAGAGTGCGATAAAGCAGGGAATAGGGACTAGCCACCCCAGCGAGCAAAAATCGCTCGCCGGGGACCCCGGCAGGGACTAGGGACTAGGAAACAGGGAACAGGGAACAGGGACGGGTGCTAGGGCGCGATCACGTTCTGGGCCGGCTGCTCCCGAAGAACCGCACATAAGCTGTAAAGAAAGGTTGATGGAGCGGTCGTAGAACGTATCGAGCTGTTACCGCCAACCGAGGTTCATACCGATGCGGATCGGCGAACCCTGGCCGACTTCACATTACCTATCGCGCGATCTCGACGCATATAATTGATAATACGTATGTTACACAATCTCTAGGTAATTTTGCAGATTTCTATATGACAAACTTGGGGAAAGAATGTGAGGCGAGTTTCAAACCCATGATCGAGGCCGATAATTTCCTAAAAATAGTTACGCACAAGTGTCAAGCAATATGTAAACTGTCAAGTAGGGTGTAAAGTCTGACGATGACAGGATCAGAATCTACCCCTCGGAGGAAGTGAACCATATGGGCGAGAAAATGCAACACGCTCCGATCTTATTCACAATTGGACAAATACGTTTCAATCCATTTCTGGATATGCAACTCCATATTGAAGCCCTTCAAACGGAATTTCGGAAGTACAGCTTTTCCGGATTCAGCGAAGAAAACCTCACCTCAATACAGCTCGACCCGGCAGGGGCCTCACCCAATGTGGTGCCTACGAGCCAAAAACGGTGGCGATTCACGAATTCAAAGAGGACCGGAGAATTCGTTCTCTTCCAGAATTCAATCTCATACCAAACCACCAACTACGAAACATCGCAAGATTTTAAATCCCGCCTTATGACCGCGATTAAGATTGTGCACAAAGAGCTGAATCTTGATTACGTCGAACAGATCGGATTTAGAACGCTCGACGCCATCATTCCAAGTAAAAATCATCCTTTGGAAATTTGGCTCAAGCCAGAACTGCTCGGTTTTTATTCGAGTACGAATGACAAGCTAAAGCGCAATATTCTGGAAGGCGTGTCAACCATCGGCTCCTCAGGTTTCCTCGTTCAACGTGTTGTTATTCTTCATGGTGCGCTCGCAATCCCTCTTGATTTGATGCCCATTGCCCTAACAATCGATGAACGATTCACATCGATTAACGACTGGCATGCCATTCTTGATACGGATTTTGCAGCCCGTGAACAATTCGACTTCGATCTTGATACTATAAGCGAGCGCATTACAACAGTAAAAATGGAAGCCTCAAAGGCCTTCCGTAACGCCGTCACGAGTTTAGCATTGGATCTGTGGAGGTAGCGTCATGAATGTCGATAAGAGCGAAAATAAGGTCTTCAATGTTGCATCAGTTCTTTATTCGAGAGGAAATGTTCAGCCATTCGCTGCTGCTGTGACATTATTCGTAGCGCTAACTCTCCCGATAGGCACTGGCGGTGGGTACTCGGCAGCCAATGCCAATTTGATTCCAGGGTCGACTAATATTCCGGTCGTCACAATCACTAGCTCACCCTCTGCAGAACGCAAGATATCGGTTCATGAGGTTAGCATTCCAAATGCAATCCTTCAAATCCGGGATGGGCTTGGCCTCAAGATGTCAGAGGTGGCCGATATCTTCGGCGTATCTCGACAAGCTGTTTATCTTTGGTTAAGAGGGGAAAACATAAAAAACGAATATATTCAAAGGATATGGCAATTGAGCCGTATCGCAGAACGCCTGCAACTTGCAGGCATTGACAGACCCGAACACTTTATTCATCGTCCTCTCTCGCCAGAAGGGGATTCTCTATTCCAACTGCTGATAAGCGGCGCGAATGTGGATTCCGCTCTGGTGCTTCTCAAAGAGCAGTTTAATGTGGAGCAAAGTTCGCGTGACAAATCTTTCGCGGAACACCACAACACGCGCCATCATAATCAGGATCTTTCGTCAGTCATGGAATTGGCTACGCCAATTCTGGAGGAAGTTGATGGATAGGTCCCGCGACCAGCCCATCGCATTGTCCTCCCAAAAGGAGGATACGACGATGAAGCTGAGGCAGGGATCAATTCTTTCCAGGACTGTGCGTGATCAGCTCGGCTTGTCGACTTTCAAAGATAATCCAGATCCCGTGCTTGTCGTCATTTCCCATAGTTGCGATCTAGTAAAGACGAGTGAAACTGAGCCATATGTGGAACTGTTACACGGACAACGCAAAGATGAAATGAATGGAAGCCTGGCCAACGGCAAGAACCCACGCACACTTCACCTCGAATATGAGCAGAATGGCTCGAAAAAAGTACTCGAACTGTGCGCTTTCAATAAGTTCGCCGTTGAAAAGAAAATGCTGATCGGTATAGACCCAGATCCAGACGCAATCCTCACCGCAAAAGATATAAATACCTTGCAAGTATGGCTAGCAGCACGCTACAAACGTGCTGCTTTTCCGGACGGCCTGAACAGTCGAATGCAGCCGATTAAGAAGAAGCTCTCCTCTGCGGAACCAAGTGCAGTCATAGGTACTTGGATGCGATACGAGCCCGAGGATAATCATCTACCGGACGAAGTTCCGTATGAGCTTTGGGTCAAGGTCGTTTACTCAACTGAGGAATACGATGCTAAAACCAAGGCGGAGCGCTATGCCAACGAACTGCGCTTGAGCTTTGAAAAGAATTTCTTCAATCATGGTAAGAGCTTATGGCATTCCATTGAACTCCGCTCTTGTGATGCAGTTGCCGATACAGTATTTTCTATTCGGGATATTTTGGTCTATAAGCAGTGGCGTTTGGAGTACCTCAGCCTGAAGCAAGACCCACCAGGTGAGTGTATATAAGGTTTGAAAAATACACATACCGCCAGAAAAGATTATCGATTGATACATAATCGCCTTCCCGCTTAGGGAGTGGTGCGGGAGGGGTAGGAGCGAGGCTCCGGCAGCGTCCGATTCGCAGTGGCGGCAAACGGGTTGCGGGGTATCCCTGTGTTTCGCGGAATTTTCCGGGCGCACAACCTGCTAGTTTTCAGGGCAACCGGTCGTACATTCCCCTGGCATGCGATGACACGTTTCCAAGGCGGTGAGCGCGGATGCACCCGGCCAGCAGTTCGAGAATGCCACGCCTGGAAATTGTTATCACTTGGGTGCCGGGGCCGCCTTCTTGTGCTCCACGAAGATGTGTGCTTGATGACAGCTCACACACGTTCTGCCTTTCATGAATGGATCAGACTTCAGTTGCGCCACCTGATCGGAGTGACAGGAGTCGCATGCGCTTAAGGCCGGCGTGCCCGCGAAATCCTTTGCTGTTGTCTCGCCATGGCACACGGTACATTCGACAGCGTTGGCGCCATGCGGGCTGGCTTTCCATTGGTCATAGATCACCTTGTGGCAGCTTGAACAGGTATCCCCTGCTGGAATCAGCCGATGGAATATGTGCCTGGCTTGATCCTGCTGAGCAATGGCAGGTTGGACGGCAATCGCCAAAACGAGAAAAACGAACAGGGTGAGACCGAACATGCGCGCATAGAAACTATTCACGGACAGGCCTCCTGAGTACCGTCATAGAGTATCGAACCGGCGATGGCTGCAATCTGTGATACACATCACATCTCAGCGGGTTCGGGGAGGTGCAGGGAGCGAGACTGCGGGGAAAAATCCGGCAAGATCAACAGGGATTTAGCGGCTGAGGGATGGGTTCTGGAAGATGAAGCATGCTTCAGGGGCTAAAGCCCGACGAATATTTTGTACATTTTCGACAGTCAGGGTTAAAACCCTGACCTACCAGCCGTGCCCTGATACAAAACCAATATCCCACCCATCGCAAAGTGCGCGATGGATGGGGCACAGCGTTTCAAAACTTCTGGGCCGGATCAATGATGCCTACATTCAGTGGGTTGAAACCCTCTGCTCCCTCCGCGCCAGCTTCCATCGTTGAGCCGCTTTCGGCGTGCTATTCGTAGCGGAGGGCTTCGATGGGGTCGAGGTTGGCGGCGCGGATGGCGGGGATCATTCCGCTGATGAGTCCGGTGAGGGCGAGGATGACGGTGGCGATGATGACCGAAGAGGGGGAGATGATGAGGCGGATGTCGGCGGCTTCAGCGTTTTTGGCGACGGCGCTGTAGAAGGTGATGCGGCCCACCATCGCGGAGATGAGGTAGGCGAGAGCGATGCCTGAGACGCCGCCGACGGAGGTGATGGCGAAGGCCTCGGCGAGAAATTGGGTGAGGATGTGCCATCTGCGCGCGCCCAGAGCCTTTTCGACGCCGATTTCTCGGGTGCGCTGCTGCACGGCCACCAGCATGATGTTCATGAGGCCGATGCCGGCGATTCCCAGAGTGAGCGCGCCGACCAGTGAGAGCAGCACCTGCAGGGCGATGGAGAGCATCTGAAACTGCTTGAGCTGGGTGAGCAGATTAGCGACGTAGATGGCGCGCTTATCGGTGGGGCGGAAGTGGTGGGCGGCGGCCAGAGTCTGGCGCAGGTTCTTCTCGGCCAGTTCATTGTCGCCGTTATAGTTGAACCAGATGCCGTCAATGTAATGCGTATCCTTGAGGTCGCTCATGGTGTTGAAGGGCACGTAAATGGTGCGGTTGGTGTTGTCGTCGCCCTCCTGCATCTTGGGCGTAGCCACGCCGATGACGGTAAAGATGACGCCGTTGAGGCGGATGGATTCTCCCAGCGCATATCCGCCGCTGTAGAGCTTGGTCTTGGCCTCGGAGCCGATGACGCAGACGTGGGCGCGCTGAGCATCCTCGGCGCCATTGAAGAATCGGCCCTGATCGAGGTCCAGCTTGAGGATGTCCTGGTAGGAGGTGTGGACGCCGGTAACTTGCCAGGTGTAGGTATGCAGTTCGTTCTGCACGGCCACGTCCTGGTAGGCGGCGGGGGAGATATGGACGATGCCGGGGACGCTGTTGTAAATGCGGTCCACGTCGTCGAGGGTGAAGCGGACCTTGACGCCGGCCTTGTCACCGCCGGCCTGCTCGCTGGTGCGTCCGGGAAAGACGCCGATCATGTTGGTTCCCCACTGGGCAAAGATGTTCTCGATGGCGCGGCTGAATCCGGCGCCGTAGGCCAGCAGCAGCACGACGGTGGCGATGCCCCAGGCCATGCCGACCATGGTGATGGCGGTGCGGCGGCGGTTGTAAAGCATGGCCTCCCAGGCTTGGGCGAGAATGTCTTTGAGCATGGTCGCTACGCTCCTACTCTTTCCGCAGAGCTTCGATGGGGTCCATGGCGGCGGCTTTGCTTGCTGGGTAGAGGCCGGCGGCGACGCCGCACAAAACCAGCGAACCCAGAGCCAGCGCGGCCGACCAAGGAACCAGCCGGGGCGGATCCCAGCCGGGCATTTTGCCGGTGAGCACTTGCTGCAACAACCACATGAAGCCCCCGGAAACGATAATGCCGATGACGCCGCTGATGCCGGTCAGCAGCAGCCCCTCCCAGAAGAACTGCCACAGGATGCTGCGCTTGGTGGCGCCGATGGCCTTGAGGACGCCGATTTCGCGGGTGCGCTCCGTGACCGAGACCAGCATGATGTTGATGATGCCCACCGCGCCCAGGCCCAGGGTCACGATGCCCACGCCGCCCAGGAAAACGTCCATGGCGCTGAAGATGGCGCCGATCATTTTTTCTTCTTCGATGGTGTCCCACTCATTGAAGGCGTCTTTCAGCGCAGGGTCAAAGTTGTGCCGCTCGCCAATCACCTTATGCACAGCAACTTTGGCCGCGGTGGCGTCGCCCTTGGTTGAGGGCTGATACTGGATAGAACTCAGCGCGTCGCGGGCAATGTTATCGCCTTTCATGGCGAACAGCTCCTGCATGATGGAGCGCGGGATGTAGATTCTCTGGTTATCGCCGTCGTTGTTGCCGTGGCTAACGGATTGCACACGGCCCACCACGGTAAAGGCCACGTCGTTGATGGTGATGGTCTCGCCCAGCATGGGCCGTCCGGGAAAAAGAATCTGTGCGCTTTTGAAGCCCAGCACCACTACGCGGCGGCGCTCGGCCAGATCCTGATCGCTGATGAAGCGTCCCTCGGCGAGGGGCACAAAGCGCACGGTGGTGTAATTCGGCTCGACGCCATACACCGCGCCGGAGGTGTTGGCGTATTGGCTAACCTCGTAGAGATCGTTGCGGCTGAGGTAAGCCGTGACCGCGCGCAACTGCGGCAGGGCGCGCAAGGCGGCTTCGTCGCCCAGGGTGAACTGGTAAGGGCGCATTCCCGTGTGCTGGTTGGCCAGGGCGGGAATGGTGCCGTTCCACATCATCACCAGGTCGTTTCCGAAGGTGGACAACTGGCGGTGCTGGCCTGAGCGGAAGCCCTCGCCCAGGCCTACCAGAACCAGCAGCGAACCGACGCCCCAGGCGATCCCGAACATGGTCAGGAAGCTGCGCAGCTTGTTGGCCATGATGGCGCGGAAGACCTGGCCGAGGGTGTCGGAGAAATTCTGCATAGCGTTTAGACACCGCGAGCGGGTGTTGGTGAGTGATACGCATCGGGCGGTCTTGCAGTTCCTTATGATAAACAAGCGTGGACCGGGAGGCCGGCGCTACAGTTTCATGCACTGCGGGCCGGTAACGCCGGTGGGGGACTAAAAAGATGTGGGAGTCTGGAACCGAGGGGCGGCCCGTTGCGTAAGAACTATCTTAGGGTGACAGAGTCATGTTGCCGCTGTCTAATTTGAAGTTCTTTGCATCAAATATTCACATGCTTTAGAGAAGGCGACGGCTTTCTTCACTTCCGGGGAGGTTTTTGTGGCTGCATCGCGAAAGAGTAAACGTTTCTGGATCTGGCTGGGCAGCGGGATTGCCGTAGTGGTTCTGGTGCTGGTCTTTGCCCTGGTGCGACTCGTCCGGGATCCCTCCATCGATCCCAACAGGCTGGCCAAGGTTACGCGCGGCGATGTGGCGCGGTCGGTGGTGGCCACGGGGAAGATTCAGCCCATCACCAAGGTTGAGGTCAAGAGCAAGGCTTCGGGAATTGTGGAAAAGCTCTACGTGGACATCAACGACCGGGTGAAGAAGGGCCAGCTACTGGCGCAACTGGACCAGGTGGAAATACTTGCACAGGTGAACGCGCAGCGCGCGCAACTGACCGCGGCCCAGGCCAATGTGGCCACCTACGAGGCCAATATCGAGCAGGACAAGGTGAACGCGGCGGCCCCGGACCTGCCAATGTACAAGGCCACCCTGGATCGCAATACGCAGATGCAAACGGCGGGCATTGTGAGCCATCAGGCGCTGGACGACGCTAACAAGGACTACCTGGCGGCGCTCACCCGGCGCGATTCTGCCAAGGCGCAGATCGGCGTTGACTCGGCGCGGCTGAAGCAGGCGCGGGCGCAGGTGTTGCAGGCCGAGGCCAGCCTCAAGCAACTGGAGGAGCAGCTCAGTTACACGACGATTGTCGCGCCCATGGACGGCGAAATCCTCTCGCGCGACGTGGAGATTGGCGCCGCGGTCAGCTCCATTCTGGTGCTTGGCTCGACGGCCACTCTGGTGATGACCGAGGGCGACACCAGCGAGGTTTACGTGCAAGGCAAGGTAGACGAGGCGGACATCGCCCACGTTTACATGGGTCAGCCGGCGCGCATCAAGGTGGAGAGCTTCCGCGACCGCCTGTTCAACGGCAAGGTGACCAAGATTTCGCCCATGGGCGTGGAGAAGGACAACGTAACCACATTCGAGGTGCGCGTCTCCATCAACAATGCCGGCGGAGAACTGAAGGCGCAGATGACGGCCAATGCGGAGATCATGCTCGACGAGCACAAGGGCGTGCTGACGGCGCCGGAAAACGCGGTGAGCTACGACAAAGAGAAGAATGCTTCGGTCGATGTTCCGGATAAAAGCAAGAAGGACGGCACACGCAAGGTGGCGGTGAAGGTGGGGCTTTCCAATGGCTCGGTGACGGAGATCTTGAGCGGGCTGAAGGAAGGCGATCAGGTGGTGTTGCAGCAGTAGCCACCTGCGGTGGGGCCAGCGGCTCGCTATTCGCTCGCATAGGCTTTATTAACGAGCTGAAAGTAGCTGCGGTGCGGGGACTTGCCGTCCAGGCGGGCGGCGCTTGCGCGGCACCTGCGGTGCGGCCAACTGCTCGCGAATCGCTCGCATGGTCGTCTATCTTTGAGGCCTGGAGACTCGTCCGGTACTCTGGAAGAAATCATAGGGAAGTTGAGTATCTCTAAAGAATGCGTAAAAGAGCCATAGGAGTGTTGGCATGTCTGGCGGCGCTTGCCGCGCAGAGTTCGGGTGCGCCGAGAAACAAGCAGGAGGCGACTCATGCGGAGGCGCAACCGGCCCGGCCCTCCAATAGCCTGAAAGTGCCGTTGATTGACAAGGGATTGCATCTATCGGACTTTGCGGATATGAAGCCGCGGGCAGAGTTGAAAGACAAGCTGCTGAAGATCTCCGGATTTATTCAGAACACGCCGCACGACGGGCAGCCGGCGACGGAAGAGACCGAGGTGTGGCTGGGATATACCAAGAACGCGATATATTTTGTATTTATTTGCCACGACCGCCATCCTGAGCAGATTCGCGGACATATGGCGCGGCGGGAGAATATTCTGAAGGACGACTACGTAGCGGTATTTCTGGACCCCTTCCAGGACCGCCGCAAGGGTGTTGTCTTCGGGGTGAACCCGGCGGGGGTGCAGGCCGACGCGTCGTGGGATGAGATCAACGGCACGGATTTCAGCTATGACCAGGTTTGGGATTCCGAAGGTCAGGTGACGCGCGAGGGATGGATGGCGCTGATTGCCATTCCCTTTCGCAGTTTGCGTTTCCGGCCCAATGGGTCGGACTGGGGCGTGGTCTTCCAGCGCAACTTTCCGCGCAACAGCGAACAAGACAACTGGCCGCACATTTCCACCAACATCACCGGCGTACTGAGCCAGGAGGGAACGCTGAAGGGCATTCAGGGCGTGACTGGCTCGCACAATGTGCAGATCAATCCGTATGTACTGGCGCAGAACGAGCGCGAGCTGAAGACCATTGATCCGTTGAATCCTTTCTTTAGTTCGAGGCACGAGGAAGGCACGGCGGGCGGCGAGGTGAAGGCTATCCTCAAAGACCGCATTGTCTTTGATGCGACCATCAACCCGGACTTCAGCAATATCGAGTCGGACCAGCCGCAGTTTACGGTCGATCAGCGCTACCCGGTATATTTTCCGGAGCTGAGGCCGTTTTTTCTGGAGAATGCGAACTACTTTGCTACGCCGATCAATCTGGTTTATACGCGCAACATCGTGCATCCGGAGTACGGCGGGCGGGTGACGGGAAAAACGGGCCACACCAACATCGGTTTATTTATCATCGACGACCGAGAGCCGGGACAGACAGTGGCGCCGGGCGATCCGCTCTACAACAAGAGAGCGACGATCGCGGTGGGGCGCTTGTCGCGAGATTTGGGCAAAGGATCGAGCATCGGCGCGATTTATACCGACTACGAGTTCGGGCAGGGATGGAACCGCATCGGGGGCGTGGATTTCACGGCTCGATTCAACAACCATTGGACGGCGCTGGGACAGATGGTGGAAAGCTCGACCAAGGGCACGGTGGACAGCGGACCTCCTCCGACATACTCCGCCGGGCCGGCGAGCAACATTCAAGTGCAGCGCAATGGACACGCCTTCAATCTCAATTCATCCTATTTGGATTTCAGCACCGGCTTTCAAACGCAGTTGGGATTTATTCAGACTGCGAACATTCACAATGGCCAGACGTACATGAACTATCAGTGGTATCCGAAGCACAGAGCGATCCAACGCATTGGCGTGGAAACCAACCAGAATGTGGCCTACGACCATTCAGGCAACCGCGTCTACCATTACTCATCCTTCGACCCGTACTTTCTTCTGCCGCGCAACTTTGTTCTGGCGCCGATTGTCGGCCAGAATTCCGATACCGTGGGCCCGCAGAACGGGTACTTGCTCACGCAGAGCAGAAACTTCACGGAAAATAATGGCGGATTTGTCTTCCGGGGAGCGCCCTACTCGCAGCTTAATTTCAATATCACCGCCTTTCGCAGCGGCAACGTGAACTACAACCCGGTGACTAATCCGGTGAGTTGCCCGGCAACGCCACCGGCTGCTCCGCCATGCGTGCCGTTTTTGATGAACCAGGAAACCGTTCAGGCGCTGTTTACTTTGCAGCCGCTGCGGCAACTGACCGCGGATAATACCTATCTTCTGGATCGCGACCAGGCGGTGGCCAATGGCGCGCTGGTTTATGAAAGCCAGGTCTTCCGCACCAAGGTCAATTATCAGTTCACGCGGGCGATGTCGGCTCGCGTGATTGTGGAGTACGACTCGACGCTGGCCAATCCCGCGGAGACGTCGCTCAAGCGGACCAAGGGGGTTGGGACTGAGGCGCTGTTGACGTGGCTTCCGCATCCGGGCACGGCGGTCTATATCGGCTATAACAACGACCTGCAAAATCTGGACCGGTCGCTGTGCAATCGCTTGCCGGGCGGAGGGTGCGATCCCAACAATACGGTGGCGCCTCGGACAACAAATTTTCTGAACGATGGGCGGCAGATTTTCATCAAGGCATCGTATTTATTACGCTTCTGAGCGCAGCATCGTCAATGGCAGGCTAGGCGCGACCGGTTAGCTCTCCTTGCGATAGAGCATGTCGCGGATGGTTCGCTTGCGGGCTTCGTTGAGTTCTTTATCTGCCTTGGAGGCGCTGGCGACGATGCCGCCCTTGGCGGCGGGCTCGGCGGACTCTGACTCGCTGCACGCGGGGCAGCGGTTGGCGAAGCCGGGCTTGCCGGGGCGAAGCTCGAACTCTTGAGAGCAGACGACGCAGGTTTTGATGGGAAAAGCCATAGACATCCATGATAACGCGGAGGAATGTCGTGACGCGCATTGACCTGACCGGCCATGCTGAGTGAGGATAGAGAGAGAGTAGCTTACTTTATTCCCAAAAGGAGCCGTCTCTATGTACCAGACAACTATCTATCCTAATGAGAATCTGACGCCGAACCAGCCGATTTCTGACGATCTGCAGGAGATCCTCGAGCTGGTTACATCCGGACTCTACAGTTTAGCGTCGATGCTGGTGGGCGAAGGCGAAGAGAGTGCGCGGCTGGTGGAGGAAACGATTGAGTCAGCGCAGGTTTCGCCGTGCGCCGATCCGCAAAATGCGCGCCGTTGCAGCCGGAGGGCTCTGGCCGTCGCGGCTCTGAAGCTGCTGGCAGAGCGTTGCCCCGGCTGCCTGGATGCGCCACGGGGACTGACGCCGGCCACCACCTGCATCGAGGGCGACGATCTGGCCTCGGCAGGCATATCGGCCGGGGAGCTGCAAGGCATGATCAGCGGGCCGGAGCGCGAGCGGGTGCGGGAATGGCTGGAAGGTTTGCCTACGTGGATGCGGACTGTTTTTGCGTTGCGCGCGGTGGCCGGCTTCAATGCCGCCGAGACGGCCACGCTGCTGAAGTTGCACGGCGGGCCGCGAGCCGCCGCATGGACACCGCAGATCGTGAGCGAGGTCTTTCGCCAGGGGCTCTGCTCGCTGGCCACACAAGTGCTTTACGCCTCGGCGGAGAAGGGCAGCTAGCGGAATTCAGCCGCCTGCCCTGCTGGTTCGATACACTATAGATACGAACACTGCGGACGGCTTTTCGCATCCAGAGAATGGGATGCGTTTTAGGCCGCAGCGCTTCGCTGAGAGTCGAACGAACTTGATCTCTGCTACTTATTCAAGCAACAACTCGATTCGCCGCATCGCCCTGGCGCTGGGTCTGGCGGGGCTGCTTTCCTGCGGACTGGGGGCGCAGACGGCGTCTCCCTTTCAGGGCAGCGTGACGACGGGCGAGGTTTTGGCGCAGCCGGTTTCTCTCACGCTGGACGAGGCGATTCAGAGAGGGCTGAAGACAAATTTGGGCGTGATCTTGAGCGGCACGCAGACGGCCGCGGCGCGCGGGGAGCGGCTCAGCCAATTGCAGGCGCTGCTGCCCTCGGTGGATGCCAGCGCCAAGGAAACCGTGATGCAGCTGGACCTGCCGGCGGAGGGGCTGCGCATTCCCGGCTTTCCCAAGATCATCGGGCCGTTTGGATTTACCGATTTGAGGGCCACGCTGAACTGGTCACTGATCGACGTGGCTTCTCTGCGCAATTACCTGGCCGCGCGGCACAACTTTGCCGCCGCTCAATTGTCGGCTGAGGACGCGCGCGATCTGGTGGTGCTGGTGGCGGGCAACGCCTATCTGCTGGCGCTGGCCGATGAAACCCGCGTGGCCAGCGTGGAAGCGCAGGCAGCCACGGCGAAGATTTCGCTCGACCAGGCAGTTGCCAATCACCAGGCCGGCACCGCGCCCTTGCTGGACGAACTGCGCGCCCGGGTGGATTACCAATCGCAGGAGCAGCAGTTGATTGTGGCCCGGAATGCACTGGAAAAAGACAAGCTGGCGCTGGCGCGCGTGATAGGGCTGCCGCTGGAACAGAGTTTTACGCTGGCCGACAAGACGCCCTACGCGGCCTTTGACCAGATCGACGTGGAGGCGGCGATTCACGAGGCTCATGCCAACCGCAAGGACCTGGCGGCGATGGTGGAACAGACCAGTGCGGCCGAGCAGCAACGCAAAGCGGCCTCGGCTGACCGGCTGCCGACTCTGAATTTTGCGGGCGATTACGGCGACATCGGCGTGAATCCCAAGAGCTCGCACGGCACGGGCAACGCGGCTGGAACGCTGAGCGTTCCGCTGTTCAGGGAATACGGATTGCGCGGCGAGGCGCAAGTGGCGCAGGCGCAACTGGACACTGCGCAAGCCCGGCTTAACGACAAGAACGCGCAGGTGGACGCCGATGTGCGCGACGCGCTGCTGGACATTGCCTCGGCCGAGAAGATGGTGGAGGTGGCGCGCTCGTCTGTGGAGTTATCGAATGAGGCGCTCAGCGAAGCGCAGCAGCGTTACGCCAACGGGGTCAGCGACAATTTGGCCGTGAGCCAGGCGCTACAGTCGGTGGCCCAGGCCAACGATCAATACGTGACCAGCCTCTACCGGCACAATGTGGCCAAGCTCAGTTTGGCGCGCGCATTGGGAGCAGGCGAGGATTACAGGAAATTTTTAGGAGGAAGGTAGACGTGGCGGATTATAGTCCAACACCGGAGCCAATCGAGCAGGGAGCAGAGATGGAGAGCGCGCAGCCGCAATCCCGCCGCAGAGGAATTGTTATTGTGGTGGTGGTGATTTTGGCGTTGGTTGCCGCGGGACTCTGGTGGCGCTCTACATATAGCGAGAGCACCGACGACGCGCAGGTCAACGGTCACCTGCTTCAGGTGAGTTCGCGCGTTGCGGGCCAGGTGGCCAAGGTCTACGTGGATGAGAACCAGGTAGTGAAGGCGGGCGACGTGATTGCGGAGCTGGACCCCAGCGATTACAAAGTCGCGGTGGAGAACGCGGAAGCGGCCCTGGCCAGCGCACAGGCCAATGCTGCCGCTGCCAACGTTAATGTTCCCATCACCACGGTCAACACAGGAAGCAATCTTAATGCAGCTGACGCCAATGTGAGCGGTTCGCACGCCGCTGTGGTGCAGGCTCAGGAACAGCTCGAGGCAGCGCAGGCCAACAACACCAAGGCGCAGGCCGATCTGGTGCGCTACAAACCGCTGGTGGAAAAAGATGTGATCAGCAAACAGCAGTTTGACGCCGCGGTGGCCGCCGCAGACGCCGCACGGCACTCCGAGGAGGCAGCCAGGGAGGGTGTGCGCGTGGCTCGCGAGCGAGAAACGCAGGCCAAGGCGGGATTGAAGTTTGCCGAAACCGGCCCCGAACAGGTGGCCGCGCAATCTGCGCGCGCCCGGCAGGCTCAGGCTATGGTGGCGCAGGCGCAGGCGCAACTGGACATGGCCCGGCTCAACCTGAGCTACACAAAGATCGTGGCTCCGGCGGCGGGCATCATCACCCGCAAGAGCGTGGAGATTAATCAGAATGTTGCGCCGGGTCAGAACTTGCTGATGCTGGTTTCACTGGAAGGGTTGTGGGTGACGGCCAACTTCAAGGAGACGCAACTGCGCCACATGTCCGCCGGGCAGACTGTGGAGATCGAAGTGGACTCGACGGGGAGGACTTATCACGGCAAGGTGACGCAGATTGGCGGCGCGACGGGCTCGGTGCTGAGTTTGTTTCCGCCGGAAAACGCGACGGGCAATTATGTGAAGGTGGTGCAGCGGGTTCCGGTGCGCATCGATTTCACTAATTTGGCCGGCGAAGATCCGAATCATGAGTTGCGGCCGGGGTTGTCTGTGGAGCCGAGCGTGAAGGTGAAGTGAGTGAAGCAGTGAATGAGTGAAGCGGTGAAGAGCGGCTACAGTCCAAGCTCTGAGTGCGATCCTAAGCGGACGAGTTGGAGGGTCTCATCATCGGGCTTTCGGTAGATAAGCACCAAGTCTGGTCTGATGTGGCAATCGCGGTAATCTTGCCAGTTGTTCGACAATGCATGATCGTGAAATCTCTCTGCCAACGGCTGATCGTTTGCAAGAGCCTGAACCACAGCGACAAAATTCCCGGAAAGATAAGCTCGATGCTGCCCTTTCGATTCGCGCTTCAGGTCGCGCTTAAAGGCTGTGGTCTGCTTAATCGCTCGCATCGATCACCTTTTGCAGGTCGTTCAGAGTCACCGTTTCGAGTTTTCCTTTCCGAGCCTCTTTCATTGCCGCGATGGTCACATCATTGGGAATCAAGGGCTCAAAGGGGAGAGCCTTCTCGCGCGCAACGCGCGTCAGCATGAGGCGAACCGCATCGGACACGGTTAGGCCAATCGCCCGGAGAACTGTGGCTGCCTCCTCTTTGATCTCTGCATTGATGCGTGTCTGAACAAGTGAATTTGCGGGCATTGTGCACCTTCCGTGAATTACATTGTAATTCATTACCGCCCCAAGAAGCAAGTGCCGCTTCTTGGGGGCACCGGTTGTTGGGAGACCCCGGACCTGAGGCACTCAACTTTATTGGTCGGACCTGGATCACCCGCCCGCTCATCGCGATAGGGCCGCGATGAACGGGGCACAGCTTCTCAAGGCTCATGTGATTCTTCGGGATTGATGAACGGGCCACCTGCCTGTCCGAAAAACAATCGAAGTCTGTCTCACTCCCTCCCCGGTCCCCAAATGCGAGGGACCGGGGGCACCCTCAACTTGATAAGACGATGTATGAGACCAAGGCCACCCGCCCGGGGCTGTCGGTGGAGCCGAGCGTGAAGGTGAAGTGAGAAAAGCATGCCTCAGGGATTAAAACCCCGTTCGTGGAATGTTGCTAGATTGCCGGGGATAAATCCCCGGTCTACCACTCCCGGCTACCTATGCCTCACCGTTTTGTAGTTCTCTTGGCCGTAGACTTCTTCTTCTTCCTTTTTCGAGTTTGCTCAAGATCAGAGGCCGCTACTGATTTCATTTTCTTCGATGTTGCGCGTTTTCTGAGAATGCTTCCAGCTTTGCTTGCGACTTTCTTTGATGTGGCCATTTTCAATCTCCTTCAAGGTAGTTTATCCCGTTTCAGTTCGCTTGGACAGTATCCATAAATAAAAGAATGGTGATCATCCACATCTATGGATAGGCCATACACACCCTCGCATTAGAATTGTCAAAACGGAGTGTCCTAACGCATCCACTTGAACTCGTCACACGCCGATTTGTTGCCCATTGAACAACTCTTACTGAAATATTGCTTGGCTTTCTCCATGTCTTGTGTCACATCTGTACCGTTCTCATATATGTATCCCAATTGGACGCATGATCGTTCATCTCCCCAATCACATGCCTTGTTGAACATTGACACTGCATGGCCCATATCTACGCCTGAATAATCAAAAGCAAGCGACCTGTAGGCCATTAAGGCCTCAGATTTTGGATAGTCCCCATTGCCGTTGTATGCCTTGATGAAGAACGCCTCTGCTTTTGCATAATCCTTTTCGACATATAGTCCATATTGGTAGTTCATGCCGAGAAAATAACAGCTTCGGGAATCACCTTCGTCGCACAATTTGTGAAGAAGGTACTCGCCGCGAACTCTATCCTTCAAGAATGTTCCGTTACCTCGCAGATATTCTTCTCCAAGGTTTTCGCCTTGGCCAATGTTTCCACTATATGCCCCGATATAGGAGTAAAGAATCAGACAGCAAACTGCGAAGGAAATCATAGACACGACTCCCAGTATTATGGAACCTGCTAGAATCCATCTCCGCCTAAAGCCAAATCGACCCCATGCGACAACAATTGTGAGCGAAAGAATCAACGCCACGCAGAAAAATATCCAGACTATATAGCTGATTTCCGCTGCTATCCCGAAAATCGCGTAAGCCCCAAACACCGCGCTCAGAAAGATGACAACTGTTCTGGACCATCTCCTCCGAAGAGACTCGGCAATCCATGACAACTTTTGCACATTGTTTTCACTCACAGTTTCCCGGTTCGCCTCGGGCGAAACCAACCGCACGGCGTCAAGCAGGCCGAGCAATTCGCTGACATCTTTGGGGCGGTCGTTGCGGTCTTTGGCGAGGAGGCGGAGGACGAGCGTGTCGAGACCTAGCCAGTTGGCGAGATCGGGGCGGAGGGTGCTGGGCGGTTGGGGCGGGATAGCATGATGCTGGCGCGCCCAGCCTTCGTAGTTTTCGGCGTGGAAGGGAGTCTGCCCGGTGAGCATCTCGTAGAGGAGTCCGCCGAGGGCGTAGAGATCGGTGCGTCCATCGAGTTCGGCGGCGGGGGTTCCGCGCCATTGCTCGGGGGCGGCGTAGGCCATGGTGAGCAGAGTTCCGCCGGTGCGGGTGTAGGCGGTGCTGGACTCCTTGGTGGCCACGATGCCGAAGTCGGCGATCTTGGGAAGCCAGGCGGCGGCGTCGCGGGCCATGAGAATGTTTTCCGGCTTGATGTCGCGATGGACCATGCCTTTGGAGTGGGCCGCGCCGAGGCCTTCGGCGATTTGGCGGGCGATGGAGAGGGCGAGTGGGACGGGGAGAGAGCCGGCAAGGGGTGGTATCCCCGGTCCCCAAATGCGAGGGACCGGGGGCACCCATGATTCTGAGGCTTGGTCAGAGTGATAGTCGCGGAGGAAGGCTCTGAGATCGGGGCCATCGACGAATTCCATGGAAAAGAAAAGGCTGTCATCCTCGGCAGCTTCCAGATCGCCGCAGTCCACGACGTTGCGGTTGCGAATCTGGCGCAGGGTACGCACCTCGCGCAGGAAGCGGGCGGTGAAGGCCTGGTCGCGACTCAGCTCGGGAGAAAGAAATTTGAGGGCGCGCGGCTCGTCCATTTGAATGTGCTGGGCTAAGTAGACGGTTCCCATGCCGCCCTGACCGAGCTTGCGGATGATGCGGTAGGTCTTGTGGATCACCATCCCCGGCTTTAGCTCGCGAATCTCGTTGAGCAGATGGCCGTGGACGGGGCAGGCTGTCTGACTGTCGGGATAGCCGGTGTCGCATTGCGGGCAGGTTTTCATTGGTACACTCTATTGATTTAGAAGATTTCGAAGTGGAATCATTGTTCCACTTTGCGCGGGTGAACGCAACAGCGCGGGAATCGCATCCTCTGCGCGATGCGGCTGACGGTAATAAGCTAGAAGCTAGAGGCAGCACTGCGATGAAAGACTCCATCCCCGTCTCGAAGGAGAACTACCTCAAAGCCATTCTGGAGGCTGAGGCCGAGGGGCGCGAGGTGATTCCGGCGCTGCTTGCTCATTGGCTTGAGGTTTCTGCGCCGGCGGTGACTATGGCGCTCAAGCGGCTCAAGCGCGATGGATTTGTCGAGGTGGGCACGGACGGCATTGTGCGGTTGACCGCGACGGGCCGGGAGACCGCCTATCGCACCGCCCTGCGCCACCACCTGATCGAGCGCATGTTGAGCGAGATCTTCGGCATGGAGTGGCATGAGATTCACGAGGAGGCCGAGCGGCTGGAGCACGCCGTCTCCCCAGCCTTCGAGACCAAACTCAAGGAAAAACTGGGCGAGAGCGGCGCTTGTCCACATGGCAACCAGGTGCTGCCGGCGAGTCCGGCTGAGCGCAAAAAGCGCGGCGAGATGCCGCTTTCAGAGGCCAGCGAGGGCCGTCGATACAGGGTGGTCAGCCTCCACGAGCGCGACCCTAAGCTGCTGCTTTTTTTGCACAGCAACGGCATCGGCCCCGGCCAAAGCCTACGCGTGGTCAGCCAGAATTACGATCAAACCGTTTCGATTGAGCTACCTGCGGGAATTTCCACACTGGGCCGCCCGGCTGCGGAAGCGGTGTGGCTGCGGCCGGAACTGCCATGATAATTAAAAATAAGTAAAAATGTTAACCATGGTTAACTAGCTGTGGCATACTGTTTTGTATGGGGTTGTCTGAATTCACTCCGTTGCCGGTAATCCCCGGCCTTGCGCCGGGACCGGAGCACCGCGTTCCCTCGCTGCCCGAGGTTCACTCGACGGTGGGGGTGTCGCGCTCGCCGCAATACTGGCGGAGGCTGCTGGGATTTCTGGGCCCCGGATTCCTGATCTCGGTGGGCTACATGGACCCCGGCAACTGGGCCACGGACATCGCCGGCGGCTCGCGTTTCGGCTACACGCTGCTGTTCGTCATCATGGCCTCGAACCTGATGGCGATTCTGCTGCAAAGTTTGAGCCTCAAGCTGGGCATTGCCACGGAGCGCGACCTGGCGCAGATGTGCCACCAGAGCTACGGCCCCCGGGTGAGCTACGCCCTATGGATCGGCGCGGAGATTGCCATCGCCGCCTGCGACCTGGCGGAGGTGATCGGCTCGGCCATCGCCCTGAACCTGCTCTTCCACATTCCGCTCTTCTATGGCGTGCTGATTACCAGCGTGGACGTGCTGCTGATCCTCGTGATCCAGCGCTGGGGCTTCCGTTACATTGAGGCGCTGGTGATCACGCTGATCGGCACCATAGTGGTGCTGTTCGGCGTGCAGATGTTTCTTTCCAATCCGGAGTACTGGCCGGTGTTGCGGAATCTTTTTATTCCCTCGCCGTCCATTGTCACGAATCCCGACATGCTGTACATCGCGATTGGGATTTTGGGCGCGACGGTGATGCCGCACAACCTTTATCTGCATTCTTCGATTGTGCAGAGCCGCAAATACGAACGCACGCCGGAGGGCAAGCGCGAAGCCATCACCATGGCCAACATCGACTCCGCGCTGGCGTTGACTATCGCGCTGTTTGTGAACGCGGCGATTTTGATTGTGGCGGCGGCGGTCTTCAATCGCCGCGGCCTCTACGATGTGGCGGCCATTCAGGACGCCTACAAGCTGCTCAGCCCGTTGCTGGGCGCGGCGGGGGCGAGCACGCTGTTTGCCGTTGCGCTGCTGGCCAGCGGGCAGAATTCGTCGATTACCGGCACGCTGGCCGGGCAGGTGGTGATGGAGGGCTTCATCCATCTCAAACTGTCGCCCTGGCTGCGGCGGCTGATCACCCGCTCGCTGGCCATCATCCCCACGATCATCGTGGTCGCGGTCACCGGCGAGCAGGGCACGGAAAAGCTGCTCATCCTGAGCCAGGTGATTTTGTCGCTGCAACTGAGCTTTGCCGTGATTCCGCTGGTGATCTTCACCGGCAGCCGCAAGAAGATGGGCGAGTTTGTGAACGCTCCCTGGCTGCAAGGGCTGGCGTGGATTACGGCAGCATTGATTGTCGTATTGAATGCCTGGCTACTGATTCAAACTGCGATGGGCCGCTAACCCCTCGCTTCCCCACGGAGGTTACGAATGAAAGATAGTCGAAGGAACGTGTACATCTGTCTTTGTTTTCTGATGTTAACTATGGTTAACCCGGTTCCGCTCAAAGCACAGAGCGGTACATCGAGCGCTATCACGGGCACGGTGACGGATAGCTCCGGCGCGGTACTACCCAATGCCGCGGTGACGGCAACCAATGTGAACACCAGCGCCACCCGTGCCGGGCAAACCAATGCCGACGGCCGCTTTCTCTTTTCCCAGGTAGATCCCGGCACTTATACGGTGACGGTGAGGGCCGGCGGGTTCGCGGAACAGATCTCGCCCCCGGTTGCCGTAGAAGTCGGGCGAACCGCAACATTGAACTTCAGTCTTTCTTTGGCCGCAACCTCGCAGACGTTGGTGGTGACGGCGCTACCGGCAATGCTCACCCTGGAGAATCCCAATACCACCACCACGCTGGAAGCTGAAACCATCGCCAGCCTTCCCAATCCAGGACAGGACCTGACCTATTTAACTCAGTTCGCGCCCGGCGCGCTGATGAATACAGCCGGTTCCTCCAACGACGCAAAAGCCGCCGGAGGCTACGGAAACGTCGAATTCAACGGCCTTCCCGCGACCTCGAATGGTTACATATTGGACGGATACGACAGCAACGATCCGTGGCTCGGACTAAATATCGGGTTATCGACGAACCTTGTCATTGGCCTGGATGCGGTCGGAGAGACAACCGTCAATACGAATTCCTACTCTGTCGATCAGGGAAGATATGGCGCGTCGCAGGTGAATTATTTCACCAAATCCGGAACCAACAAATTTCACGGCGACCTTTACGAGCTATGGAACGGGTCGTTGCTGAATGCCGAGGACTACTTTCTTCACGACAACGACACGCCCGGCAGCATTGCCAAAAAGCCCCGCTCCACGGTCAATGAGTTCGGCGTGAGCGTGGGCGGACCGATCATCAAGGACAGGCTGTTCTTTTTTGTCCACTATGAGGGCGTAAGGATTGCCTTGCCTTTGGTTTCGCAAGCTGTGGCTCCCACGCCTGCCTATCAAAATTATGTACTGGGCCAACTGGCTGTAGGCGGAACGGACCCGATTACCGGAACCGCATTGCCTGCTCAGCCGGAGGAGATTCCCTTTTACCAATCGATGTTCAATCTTTACAGCAATACGGCAGGAACCCCGGTTCCAGTCGGTTCCTGTCCTCTGGACGCGAGTGGGGCTCTGCTTCCCGGCACGCAGACGAGCGGCAACCTCTTTAACGGAAGCGGTTGCGCGAACCAGCACCAGGAGTCACTGACCAACAGCGACAAGGAAAATCTTATCGTGGTAAAAATCGACCACACCATCGATACGCACAATAGCATCTGGTATCGCTACCAACAGGACACGGGGCTACAGGCCGCCTATACCGATCCAATTAACCCAATCTTCAACTCCTACTCACCGCAGCCGCAGTACACGCTGGTTGCCGGTTATACCCATCTGTTCAGTTCGAAATTGGTCAACCAGTTCAATCCCGGCGCGAGCTGGTATTCCAGCATCTTCGAGCCGAACAACTTTGCGCAGGTCCGGCAGACCTTCCCCATCGTGCTGACGGCAGGCACCAACAATGCCCCATTCACAACCATTGGAGGCAATGACAACACCTACCCCCAGGGTCGCAAAGTGACCCAGTGGCAGATCAACGATAACCTGATCTGGACGCGCGGCAAGAACACCTACAAGTTTGGCGTCAATACTCGGCGCATCGACGTGAGCGACTACGATCTGGGCGAGGGAATCGTGCCTGCCGTCGTCTACAACGATCTTGCCCAGTTCACCTATGGCGAGGCTTACACCGCAAGCCGGACATTTCCCGTTTCCCTGAAGGAACGAGTAGCGGCGGGGAATCTCGATCTCTATGCGATGGACACCTACAAGCCCACGGCGCGCGCCACGCTTACCGCCGGAGTGCGGACGACATGGAATACCAATCCCGTCAATCAACAGGGATTGTTTGCGCGTCCCGCAGGATCGTTTCTCGATCTCACCCACAACATCGCGCAGCCTCTCGATCAAGTGCTTCAAACCAGGGTTCGCGGACTCTTTCCGGCGACGCCGCTGTTTGTCTGGCAGCCCCGCGTTGCCGCGGCCTACCAGATCACTGCAGGGTTCGTAATCCATGCCGGATTCGGTGTCTTCAACGACATCATTCCCGCGCAGATTGCCGATCTTGCCGCCACCAATGCTCCTAATTCACCAACCTTTGTCGGCGGCATCGGCGGCCAGGTGGGCGGCGTGGGGATAGCGCCGAACGTAACCGGCAGCGCGGTGGATGCAACCGCCGATGCCAACCAAAGTTTTCAGCAGGTCTTCAGCACGGGCGCGGCGCCCTGCGCCGGCATTGCCGCGGGCGCGCCCACATGCCCGCTGGCCGTCAGCATGAACACCTTTCCCAGCGGCACGCTCAAGACGCCCTATTACTACCAATATAACTTGGGGGTTGAGCGGCAGGTGGGAGCGCATGGCGCGGCGCGAGTAGATTACGTCGGCACGCGCGGCGTCCATGAGCCGTATCAAGTGGAGTTGAACGGCTACCAGACGGTTTGCGACGGATGCTTTGAGCCTTATCCGTATGAGAAGCCGCTCGATCAAAGATTCGGGAGCGTCAATGAGTTTCAAACCAACGCAAACAGCAATTATTCCGGCTTGCAGGCCACCATCACCGAGCAGATCGGCAGTCTTACTCTACGCGGAAACTACACCTACAGCCATTGCCTAGATGAGGTTTCGAATGGAGGGCTGCTTTCGTTTTCCAGCCAGGGAATTTTGTCGCCGCTGCCGGGCGAGCTAAGCCGCCAATATGGAGATTGCGACTATGACGTGCGCCATAACATCTCGGCCTTCGGAATCTACCGGATTCCTTTCTCGTCTTCCCATGCGCTCCTTCGGACGGTTTTCAGCGGCTGGTCGTTTTCCGAAACGGCATTTTTACATAGCGGGCTTCCGTTCACCGTGCTCAGTCAGCCTTATACGGCAAACGGCAACGGCGCCTTTCAAAGCAGCGGACCGCAATTTGCCCGCAGAGTTCCCGGCGTGCCGCTCTACCAGAAGACTTCGTACTCCGGCGTCACCGTGGCTGGAACCAGGCAGTGGCTGAATCCGGAGGCCTTTATCTCCGTTGTCGATCCGACAACGGGCGCTTGCACAGGAGGCGATTCCGCTTCCAACTGCCAATTCGGAGATGCGGGCCGCAACTCGGTCCGAGGACCGCATTTTACCTATTCGGACATCTATTTGACGAAAAAGTTTCCCATCACAAAAGCCGTATCCTTGCGCTTCGATACGCAGTTTTTCAATGCGTACAACCACCCCAACTTCGCCTTGCCGAGCAACGTGGAGGCCGGAGTGCCCGGGGTGTATATCCCGGCAAAATTCGGCACGCTGGAGAGCACCATCTCGCCGCCAACAGGATTGCTCGGCGTTGGTCTGGGAGGAGACAGCTCGCCGCGCATGATCGCATTTCAGGCAAGAATCGAGTTCTGAGAAATCCGGGGAATGCCGTGGCCAAGCGGCTGCGACGGCATGTTGGCAGGCTGAGGCAGGGAGCGGGACAGTACTTCAGAGACTGCGCTAGCTTCAAGGAAGCTGCTCGGTTTTGGAGAGCCCTGATGCGCAGCAGACCTGATCGCGTCCCAGGCTTTTGGCGCGGTAGAGCGCGCGATCGGCCAGAGCCACCAATTCGCTTGCATTGAGCAGATCGGCAGGCAGGGCCGTGGCCACCCCGCAACTGATGGTGATGGGCAGAGGCACGCCGGAGACGTGGGAGGCGAAGACCGACTGGCGCACTTTGTTGCAAAACCGTTCGGCTGTTTCGCTGGCCTGAACGCGATCCATAAAGGGAAGAATGACCACGAACTCGTCTCCCCCGAAGCGGGCCACGACGTCTTCTTTGCCGCGGATGCTGGAACGCAGGATGTCGGCAATGGCGGCCAAAACCTGATCTCCGCAGAGGTGGCCGAAGTTGTCGTTGAGATGCTTGAAGCGGTCGATGTCGACCATGATAATGGAGACCAGGCCGGTTCCCAGGCGCGCCGACTCCCATACCATGGCGAGGTATTCATCAAAGTGACGCCGGTTGTAGAGCCCTGTGAGTCCGTCGCGCTTGGAGAGATCCGTAAGGTCTTGATTGAGGAGAGCATACCTTCGGCTGCGCAGATCTTCCCTGAGGAAGAGCAGAAAATATCTGCGTTCGAGAGTTTCCGTGCGAAAATTTGAAATGATCGACATCAGGGCAAAACTGCCGATAAGAAAGACGCACGTCACTTTTTCTCCGCTGTTCAGCCATTTGTCCCCATGAAGGAAAGCCACGTCTTCGCAAAACAGAATGGCGTTTAACGCCACCACATAGGGCAGGCTCAAGCGCAAGATGAGAGTGCCGACGCTCATCACAAGCAGCATCCCTCCCTGAGCCAATGCGGATAGGGCGACGCTGTGGCCAAAGTAGATGCCCAGCATGCACCACCCCGCCACTGCCGTCATGATCACGCATACAGAGTCGCGCACATATGAGGTCCGCCAGATATAAGCTACGCCCATGGCCGCCATGGCCCCGGGCGTAAAGATACAGAGCCGGAGAAAGATGCAGTACCAGATGTTGGCGGGATTCAGCAAGTAGTCGCTGACGAGAAAAAGGTCGTATAACAGGCATGCGATGGCGGAGGCGATGATGCTTTCGCGCAGCCGCGCGCCGCCCTGGTAAGCCTCAAAGCGCTTTTCCAGCTCCCGGGAAAAACGCAGAAAGCGCCGCTTCTTCAGTGGATTGAGATATTCGTCCACCTGCCTGTGGATCGTATCGATCATGGCGTAAACCGCCCACGTCTATTATCTGACGAGAAGGAAACTTTGCATTGATCCGGCCTATAATCACGAAACGTTAGTCACCTCCATTCGTTCCAAAAAAAGGGGCAGAAGGGTGGGGGGAAATGAAATTGATCTCTGTTTCTTGTTTCCTGGTGCGCTACCATGTTGCCATGCGCGTTCTTTCCGCGGCGGAGATGCAGGCCTGCGACCGGGTGACCACCGAGCGGTTCGGGGTGCTGTCCATTGAGTTGATGCGGGCGGCCTCGGGGGCAGTGGCGGCGTTTGCGCGGGCCGAGTTTCCGCGCGCGCGGCGGGTGACGGTGATCTGCGGGCACGGCAACAATGGCGGCGACGGCATGATGGCGGCGCGGCTGCTGGCGGACTCTGGGCTGGAGGTGACCACGCTGCTGCTGGGCGCTCCAGATGAATTAAAGGGCGACGCGGCCACGGCGTGGCGCGAGTTGACGAGCCCGGCGCACGGGGTCATTCATGTCATTGAGGCGGATGAGGAGCTGTCCAGGTACAACTGCGCACTGGAAACCGATCTGATCGTCGACGCAGTGGTGGGCACGGGGTTCAAACCGCCGCTGAAAGGGCTGGCATTGACGGCGCTGGAATGGGTGAAGGCAAGCACGGCGCCGATTCTTGCAGTCGATTTGCCTTCCGGTTGGCCGGCGGATGAGAGTTCCGTTACCATTCCCGGTCCGGTGTTTCCCGCCGATGCGGTGATTACATTTACCGCGCCCAAGCCGGCGCACGTTTTTGGGCAGTTGACGCGGCACTGGTCGCAGCCCATTGTTGTGGCGTCAATCGGCTCGCCGGATGAGGCGATAGTGTCGGAGTTGAAGCTGACCTGGGCCGGGTCGTCGCTGGCGCTTGCGCAGAAGCCCCGCCCTGCCGCGGCCAACAAAGGCAACTTCGGGCACGTGCTGGTGGTGGGCGGGACGCTGGGGACGGCCGGAGGCAAGACTGGCGCGCCTGCCATGGCGGCGTTGGGAGCGTTGCGGGCCGGAGCGGGCCTCGTGACGGCGGCTGTTCCCGCGCCAGCACTGCCGCTGGTGGCGGCCATCGCGCCGGAGCTGATGACCTGGCCGCTAGCGTCAACTCCTTCGGGCTGCATTGCGGCAGAGAATCTTGCGCCAGAATTCCTTTCCGCGCTCATGGCTGGAAAGACCGTGTTGGCCATTGGTCCCGGCATGGGGCAGAGTCCGGAGACAGCTAAATTCGTGACAGGCCTGCTTGAGGCGACAACGATTCCGGCGGTGATTGACGCCGATGCGCTGAACATTTTGGCGACGGAACGGGAGCTGCTGACGAAGTTGAGCAAGTTGGCCAAGGGGGGACGGACGCTGGTGCTGACGCCGCATCCCGGCGAGATGGCGCGGCTGGCGGGAATCACTGTAGCCGAGGTGCAGGCCAACCGGCTTGCAGTGGCGCGCGGATTCGCTCAGCGCACTGGAGTCACGCTGGTGCTGAAGGGCTGGCGAACGCTTATCGCCTCCCCCGATGGCTTGGTGGCCGTAAACACCAGCGGAAATCCCGGCATGGCCAAGGGTGGCAGCGGCGATTTGCTGACCGGGCTGATTGCCGGCCTCATGGCGCAGTATTCGGATGAGCCGGCGCTGGCCGTCGAGGCGGCAGTTTATCTGCACGGATTGGCCGCCGATCTGGCCGTTCGCTGTGACGACGAGCACACATTGCTGGTCACCGACACTGTTTCTCATCTTGCGCAAGCATTTCGCTTTCACTCTAGTGGTCAGACCAGTTATCTTTGGTTGCAGGGGGCATTGCATGCAGCGGCCCCACATGAGGCCACGCTATGAGTCAAGCCGCTCCTGCCGCATCAGCCCGGACGCACGAGTTCTCCACCACAAGTGGCGCGGAGACCATCGAAGTGGGGCGCAAGCTGGCCGGATTGCTCGAGTTGCCGCAATTGCTGATTCTGCGCGGCGACCTGGGCACCGGCAAAACCACGCTGGTGAAGGGCATTGCCGAGGCCCTCGATGCCGCCGAGGCGGACGAGGTGACCAGCCCGACCTTCACATTGATTCACGAGTACGACGGCGTGCGCGATGGCCATCCGGTGAAGCTCTATCACCTGGACGTTTATCGCCTGGAGGGCGAGCGGCAACTGGAAGCGCTGGGACTGGACGAGTTGCTCACTCCGAATGCATTGGTGCTGGTGGAGTGGGGCGAGAAGTTCAAGAGCATCCGCAAGAAAGCGACCGGCGAGATCGTGATTGCATCGGCAGGCGGCGACGCGCGCAAGATTACGGTCACCTTAAAAGAGTAAGCGAGCTTGGGTTGGATTATTTAGTGCGGGCGACCGGGCAGGATGAAATGCTCGGCGCAGCGCGGCTCGTAGGAGTCGCCTGGCACTTTGATGGGGCTGTCGTAGGGGGCGGGCTGGCCTTCGATCAGACGCTGCGAGTAAAAGGCGCGATTGCCGCAGTTGCAGTAGGCGATACATTCCGTGATGTTGCCGCCATAGGCGTTCACAAACCACGAAAGGTTGAGCATCTCTCCGAAGGGAAGGGCGCGGAAGTCGAGGTCGAGGCCGGCGACCAGAACGTCATGGTTTGCGTCGAGCAGATAGCGCACGAAGGCGAAGAGATCGGAGACGAATTGACCTTCGTCGATGGCGATACACTCGACACGCTTACCGATCTCCTTTTCCGTGGCGGCGATGACTTTGAGAACCTCCCATGGATTGGCGGAGTTGAATTCGATAGCGTTCATTTTGCCGTGGCCGAGGGGATTGCGGCTCTCCACCACGCCCGGGCCGCCCTTGGTGTCGTCGCTGGGCTTGAGCACCATGACGTATTGGCCGGCGTATTGGCGGCGCATGTCGGCGCGGCGCAAAAGCTCAGCGGTCTTGTTGCTTCTCATCGGCCCCAGCATCAGTTCGAGTCTTCCTTGCATGTGATGCCCTCAATACGATATTAGCGAAAAACGCGTTTATCCGGGGCTAAAGCCCGTGTTCATTATAGGTGCATTTACGGCACGACTATTGGACCCTGCAAATGAAATGTCCTTGCGCCGTCCCTACGGGACTTCGGAGAACATTTGTGGAAACCGCTTTCCCCACGCTAAAGCGCGGGGCTAATAAACACTGCGCCTACGGCGCGGCTGCCGGGACATTCCTTATACAGTTCTCAATAAAGTCGTGCCCTTTCAAAATTCCGATTTAATCAGAGGTTTTATCAAAAGCCCATGATGTTATAGCCGCAATCGACGTACATCACATCTCCGGTGATGGCGCTGGAGAGGTCGCTGGCCAAAAAGAGGGCCGCAGCGCCGACTTCCAATTGGTCGATATTGCGGTTGAGCGGAGCGCGCGCGGCGTGGACGCGCATCATCTCACTGAGGTCGCCGACGCCACGCGCCGCGAGAGTCTTGATGGGGCCGGCAGAGATGGCATTGACGCGAATGTTTCTTGAGCCGAGGTTATAGGCGAGATAGCGGACCGTGGATTCTAGGCCAGCCTTGGCCACCGCCATCACGTTGTAGTTGGGAACGACTTTTTCGGCGGCGTAGTAGCTGAGAGTCATGATGCTGCCGCCCTCGGTCATCAGCGGAGCGGCGCCGCGCGAGACGGCGATCAGCGAATAGACGCTGACGTCGTTGGCGATGCGGAAGCCCTCACGGGTGGTGTCAATGAATTGGCCGCGCAACTCCTCGGGGGGTGCGTAGGCGATGGCGTGGACGAGTATATCGAGCTTGCCGTACTTCTCTTTGAGGGCGGCAAAGAGGGTTTCAATCTCGTCGTCGTTGGAGACATCACACTGGAAGCCGCTGGCGCCGGGCAGCTCGTCGATGAGGCTCTGGGCCTCGAGCTTCATGCGCTCATTTTGATAGCAGATGGCCAGAGTGGCTCCGGCCTCGTGCAGTTTTTGGGCGATGCCCCAGGCGATGGAACGCTTGTTGGCCAGCCCGAAGACTACGGCCGTCTTGCCTGCCAGATCGATCATGCTTGCTTACGTCCTCCAGGGCCCGAGCTTTGGGGATACCGGACACCTACCGTCTAAATAGAATATCAGAGCGGTTCTCCAATTTTCGTGGCCTTAACGGCTCCATACACTGTGGCTTTTTTTGATGAAAAAGCCACTTAGGTCATTCGGTTTCACCATAGCGCGATTGGAGAACCGCTCAGCCGCCCAGGTCCACGAGCTCGACCTTGCCGGTGGGGCGGCCAAGAAAGCGGGAACCGAGGCGCTCGAACTTCTCGACAGAATCGGTGGCGAAGCAGCGGATCTGGACATGGTCCTTCGCGGACAGGTCCTGCGCGGACGGGAACTGCGCGTTCGGGTCCTGGGCGGACGTCGAACGTTTCTCCATTCTGACGAGCTGAACGGCAGCGATGGCGGTGGCATCGGCTGAATCGATGATTTTCATGCCGACGGGCACGGCAGATTCCAGCAGAGGTCGCAGCAGCGGGTAGTGGGTGCAGCCGAGGAGCAGCGTATCGGGATTCATGCCCTGGGCGGCGGCTTCGGCGTTCAGCTCAGCAAGATAGATGCGAATGACCTCGGCAGTAACAGCCACCTGCGGTGGGGCAGACGCCGCTTGCGCGGCAAAGGCTTCGGTGACATTCCCGACGGCGACCGGAAACCCGGTCCATCCCTCCTCGACCAGCGGGACGAGCAGTGGGCAGGCCATTTCCAGCGCGCGCAGGCCGCGAGCGCGGCAGGCAGCGGCGTAGGCGTGGCTCTGCACAGTGGCGTCGGTGGCGATGACCAGCACGTCGCGGGTGCGGGAGGCGGCGCGGGCAGCCTCGGCGCCGGGCTCGATGACGCCCAGCACGGGAACCTGAACCGCGTCCTGAATGGCGTCCAGAGCCAGAGCGCTGGCGGTGTTGCAGGCGATGACCAGGAACTCCGCGCCCTGCTCGCTGACCAGAAATTGCGCGCACTGGACGGCGTAGCGGGCGATGGTGCGCCGGGACTTGGAGCCATAGGGCAGCCGTGCCGTGTCGCCGATGAAGGCATATTGCGCACGCGGCAACTGGGCCATCAACGCGCGCAACACGGTGAGGCCGCCGAATCCGGAATCGAAGACGCCGATGGTGGGGGATGTAGCGCCTGAAATCTTTGCAGCGTCGCTCATGGGTGCGCTCTATCCGATGGTACGACATTGCCGGCCAGGTAAGTGCGGGTCAGGTCGGCATGGCCGGCGAGCGTGGCGCGCTCGCGGCCGTCCACCAGGAAGCGCACCTGGGTGACGCGGGGCAAATTGGCGTGCAGAGTGCCGCAGATGGAGAGCACGGTGAGCATTTCCGTCTCGATGCCGGAAGGGTGGTTGGCGGCAAAGCTGCTGGAAAGGTTGACGACCGCCAGCAGCGGTCCGGTTTGCGGCGCGTCCCGCGGCGAAGAGGCAGGAGTGTTGGCGCGGGACAGGTTCACTACGACTCTTGAATCGCTGATATTCGGTTTGGCAGCGGCGGGAACGGCACCTGCGATCTCCGGAGCGGGCAGCAGAAAGACCTGGGTCACGGAGCTTGCGCCGCCGGGGACGGGGTGGGCGGCATCAGGAGCGGCATAGAGGTCCAACAGCTTGCCCAGCACGGCGCGAGCGCAGGCGCCAGGATCGGCGGGCAGCGGCAGGGAGTGAAGCTGAGTCAGGATGGAGCCGTCGCTGTCGTTAGCCACCAGCAGAACTGCCTGTTCGGCGGGCGCCACGGCGGGAGCGCTAGTGGGCGCGGAGTCCTGACCGGCGAGCAACCGCTGGTGGGCGCGCTCGCGCAAGTGCCACAACGCCGCACCCATGGCCAGCGAGGCCACCAGCAGAAGCGCGAAGAGAATTGTCTGGTGGCGGGGAATCACGGACGGTCCTCCGTTCTCCCGGCATCCGTTCGCCATTCAAGCAGCGCGGCGGCCAGCGCCGCGGCCACGCGCGCCTGGTAGTCCTTATCGTTTAGTCCGCCCGTTGTCTCCTCGCCGGATTTCTGTTCCGGCGCAATCTCGACGGCCACTGCCGGGCAGGTCATGCTGTCCATGGCAGTCACAGAGGTGCGGCTCATGGTTACGCTCATGCCGGCTTGCAGCAGCGCGGAGTTGAGCAATCCTTCCAGTTTGAGCGAGCGCGTCACCCAGGCGGCCTGCGCCGTTTTCCATGCAGCAAAGCGCGCGGGAGCGGCGGGGGCGAGCGAAGAGGCAAAGAGGTAAACGCCGGAGCCGCTCGCGGTGGCGTGCAGGCTGAGGCAGGCCTGGGCATCGGCGCGGTTGGCGATCTCCGCGCGCTTATCCGGCTCGACCGTCATATCGGAGTCGCGGGTGGTGACCACCTGAATTCCGCGCGCTGCGAGCAGAGAGCGCAACCTCACGCTGAGGGCGAGGGTAAAGGATTTTTCCGGTTGATTGTTGGCGAGGCGCCCGCCGGTATCATCGCCGCCGTGAGCCGCGTCGAGAACCACGACGAAGCGGGCTTGCGGAGCGGGAGGTGCGGGAGGAGCAGATTGCGAGAGGGCCGGCGATCCGGCCATCCCGGTCACAACGAGAGCCGCGAATGCTAGATTAATCCAGCGCATAAATGGTTAGACCGCTGAGCAGCTTGGGAAAGAAATCGGTGGATTTTTGCGGCATCACGTCGCCGGCAAAGGCCACCTCCCGGAGTTGCTCCATGGTGACTGGCTTGGTGAGGAAGGCGACGTCGGCCTGGCCGTTTCGAACCTGTTCGACGGCCTCAGCCGCGTCGCGGAGATAGCGAAGGTTGGTTTGCTCGCGGACCTTTTCCGCATCGAGACCGAGAAGCCGGTCGAGGACGATGGAGTGCAGGCAGCTCAGATCGAGTTGGCGCTGGCGCTCCGGCAGGTGGGCGAGCGCGGCGGCAACAGGCTCGGGTTTGGCGATTAGCAGCAGGGCTCCGGCGCGAGTGACGGCGACAAGGGCAGTGCCTTGCTGTGCACGGAGAGTTTCGATGAGGGCCGGTGCATCGGCGGCGGGGAGGGCCTGGACGGTGAAGAACTCTTCGGCGGAGCGCGCAAAGGCGGCGGGGTCGAAGTTTTTGAGGCTATGAACTACGCGATGGGTGGGCAGAATCACCAGCCCATCGGAGTCCATGTTGACGAAGGTCATCATGGCCGCGGCTTCGGGAAACTCCGGCTGTGGCAGCGTGGCGGCGTGCGACTCAGGTTTGGCGGGCGCGCGCTCTTTCGAATAGTTCAGCGCCGTCTCGTAGCGATGGTGCCCGTCGGCGATGATGAGCTTTTTGTCGGCCATGGCTGCGATCACAAGTTGGATGGCCGCCGGATCGTTGATCTTCCACAGCCGGTGCAGCACGCCGTACTCGTCCGTAACCTCGGCTTCGGCGGGGCCGTTGCCGTCGTAGAGAATCTTCTCCACGCTGCCCGCCGGATCGGAGTAGAGCATGAAAATCTGGCCAAAATGCGCATGAGTGGCCTTGAGCAGGTTGAGCCGGTCGCTCTTGGGTTTGGAGAGCGTCTG